>NZ_JBFAZO010000028.1:0-1413 GCF_040681835.1 Streptomyces sp. NPDC051576 | reverse complement strand
AACACAGTGGACGCGAGCAACTGAGGACAAGCCCTCGGCCTATTAGTACCGGTCACCTCCAGCGGTTACCCGCCTTCCAGATCCGGCCTATCAACCCAGTCGTCTACTGGGAGCCTTAACCCCTCAAGGGGGTGGGAACACTCATCTCGAAGCAGGCTTCCCGCTTAGATGCTTTCAGCGGTTATCCCTCCCGAACGTAGCCAACCAGCCATGCCCTTGGCAGAACAACTGGCACACCAGAGGTTCGTCCGTCCCGGTCCTCTCGTACTAGGGACAGCCCTTCTCAATGTTCCTGCGCGCGCAGCGGATAGGGACCGAACTGTCTCACGACGTTCTAAACCCAGCTCGCGTACCGCTTTAATGGGCGAACAGCCCAACCCTTGGGACCGACTCCAGCCCCAGGATGCGACGAGCCGACATCGAGGTGCCAAACCATCCCGTCGATATGGACTCTTGGGGAAGATCAGCCTGTTATCCCCGGGGTACCTTTTATCCGTTGAGCGACGGCGCTTCCACAAGCCACCGCCGGATCACTAGTCCCGACTTTCGTCCCTGCTCGACCCGTCGGTCTCACAGTCAAGCTCCCTTGTGCACTTACACTCAACACCTGATTGCCAACCAGGCTGAGGGAACCTTTGGGCGCCTCCGTTACTCTTTAGGAGGCAACCGCCCCAGTTAAACTACCCATCAGACACTGTCCCTGATCCGGATCACGGACCCAGGTTAGACATCCAGCACGACCAGACTGGTATTTCAACGACGACTCCACCTGAACTGGCGTCCAAGCTTCACAGTCTCCCAGCTATCCTACACAAGCCGAACCGAACACCAATATCAAACTGTAGTAAAGGTCCCGGGGTCTTTCCGTCCTGCTGCGCGAAACGAGCATCTTTACTCGTAGTGCAATTTCACCGGGCCTATGGTTGAGACAGTCGAGAAGTCGTTACGCCATTCGTGCAGGTCGGAACTTACCCGACAAGGAATTTCGCTACCTTAGGATGGTTATAGTTACCACCGCCGTTTACTGGCGCTTAAGTTCTCAGCTTCGCCACCCCGAAGAGTGACTAACCGGTCCCCTTAACGTTCCAGCACCGGGCAGGCGTCAGTCCGTATACATCGCCTTACGGCTTCGCACGGACCTGTGTTTTTAGTAAACAGTCGCTTCTCGCTGGTCTCTGCGGCCACCCCCAGCTCAGACAGCAAGTGCCTTCACCGGTGATGGCCCCCCTTCTCCCGAAGTTACGGGGGCATTTTGCCGAGTTCCTTAACCATAGTTCACCCGAACGCCTCGGTATTCTCTACCTGACCACCTGAGTCGGTTTAGGGTACGGGCCGCCATGAAACTCGCTAGAGGCTTTTCTCGACAGCATAGGATCATCCACTTCACCACAATCGGCTCGGCATCAGGTCTCA
>NZ_JBFAZO010000027.1:0-1443 GCF_040681835.1 Streptomyces sp. NPDC051576 | reverse complement strand
TCCCTACGTTGTTCTGCGGGCTGTGGTGAGCCCCTCGTATGGTTCACCTACCCAGGGGCGCCGGGTGTGGTTGAAAACGCTCTGCCGCTTGTGGCTTTCACTGATTGGCCGCCCGGTGCCCCACGACGACTCGGCTGCCAATTAGGAATTGCGAATGATCGCTGAGTAGGGAATCGACAGCGAGGTCGTCCGTCGGGAGGCATCAGCATCACACCGCACGGAGGCATCACATGGCCGCGATCTGGGCCGGCATCGACGCAGGCAAGACCCATCACCATTGCGTAGTGATCGATGAGAGCGGCCGTCGGCTGCTGTCACGTCGCGTCGCCAATGACGAGCCCGAAATCCTCGAACTCCTCGCCGACGTCCTGGCTTTGGGCGACGAGGTGACCTGGGGCATCGACCTGGCCGACGGCGGAGCCGCCCTGGCCATCGCCGTCCTCCTCAACAACGACCAGCTGGTGCACTACATCTCCGGCCGGGCCATCCACCGCGCCTCCGAGAGCTACCGCGGCGAGGGCAAGACCGACGCCAAGGACGCCGCCGTCATCGCCGACCAGGTCCGCATCCGCCGCGACCTGCACCCCTTACATGCCGGCGACGCCACCGTCACCGACCTCAAACTCCTCACCGGCCGGCGCACGGACATGGTCGCCGACCGCACCCGCACGGTCAACCGTCTGCGAGCCCAGCTCACGAGCGTCTTGCCCGGCCTGGAACGGGCTTTGGACCTCACCAACACAGGCCCGCTCACCCTGCTGACCGGCTACCAGACCCCCGCGGCCATCCGCCGCATCGGTGCCAAGCGTCTTCAGACCTGGCTGCGCAACCGTCACGTCGTACGCGCCGACCGGCTCGCCGAGATCGCCGTCCAGGCCGCCGAACGCCAGCACACCAGCCTGCCCGGCGAGAAACTGGCTGCGGAACTGGTGCACACACTGGCGAGGGAGGTGATGAGCCTCAACCAGCAGGTCGCCGAGCTCGACAAAGTCATTGAGACCCGGTTTCGCCAGCACCACGCCTTCGACGTGATCACCAGCATGCCGGGGCTGGGCGTCATCCTCGGCGCCGAGTTCCTGGCCGCCACCGGCGGCGACATGACGGTCTTCGGCACGGCAGACCGTCTCGCCGGCTTCGGCGGCGTCGCACCTGTGCCTCGCGACTCCGGGAAGATCAGCGGCAACCTGCGGCGCCCGCGGCGCTACAACCGCCGGCTCCAACGCGTCTTCTACATCTCGGCGTTGTTCAGCATCCGCCACTGCGACGAGTCGCGCCGGTTCTATGACCGCAAACGCGGTGAGGGCAAGCGTCATACCCAGGCCGTGCTCGCCCTGGCCCGCCGCCGCGTGAACGTCCTCTGGGCACTCCTACGCGATGGACGACGCTACGAGCTCACCCCACCCAGTCCCCTCGCGGCTTGACAAACCGCATTAGGAATCAGTG
>NZ_JBFAZO010000026.1:0-2095 GCF_040681835.1 Streptomyces sp. NPDC051576 | reverse complement strand
CCCGACGGGACGATCGCGTACGCGGAGAACCCGCCGAAGAAGTACCAGGACATCTACCCGATCGCCTTCGACCGGGACATGGACGGCCTGATCGCAGAGACGCTGCGGGTGCTGCGGCACTGGATGGACCACGGGGTGCGGATCTTCCGCGTCGACAACCCGCACACCAAACCGGTCGTGTTCTGGGAGCGGGTCATCGCGGAGATCAACCGCACCGACCCCGACATCATCTTCCTCGCCGAGGCCTTCACCCGCCCCGCGATGATGGCCACCCTCGCGCAGGTCGGCTTCCAGCAGTCGTACACCTACTTCACCTGGCGCAACACCAAGCAGGAACTCACCGAATACCTCAGCGAGTTGTCGGGCGAGGCGGCCGCCTACATGCGGCCCAACTTCTTCGTGAACACCCCCGACATCCTGCACGAGTTCCTCCAGGACGGCGGCCGCCCCGCCTTCGAACTCCGAGCCGTCCTCGCCGCCACCCTCTCCCCGACCTGGGGGGTGTACAGCGGGTATGAGTTGTGCGAGAACACTCCGTTGCGGCCCGGCAGCGAGGAGTATCTGAACTCCGAGAAGTACCAACTCCGCCCCCGCGACTGGGCGTCGGCCGAGCGGGAAGGACGTAGCATCGCGCCACTGCTGGGCAAGCTCAACGCCATCCGGCACCGCAGCCCCGCGTTGCGGCAGTTGCGCGACCTCCACTTCCATCACGCGGATCAGGAGGCGGTGATCGTGTACTCGAAGCGGAGTGGTTCGAACACGGTTCTGGTGGTCGCGAACCTCGACCCTCACCACACCCAGGAGGCCACGGTCTCGTTGGACATGCCGCAACTCGGCCTGGAATGGCACGAGTCGGTACCGGTGCGCGACGAGCTCACCGGTGAGACCTATCACTGGGGCAGGGCCAACTATGTGCGCCTGGAACCGGGCAACCGGCCCGCACACATCCTCACCGTCCTGCGACCGTCCCCGCAGATCGGAGGGTCACCCACAATATGATCGTCAACGAGCCCGTCCCGGACACCTTCGAGGACACTCCCGCCAAGGACCGGGACCCCGACTGGTTCAAACGCGCCGTCTTCTACGAGGTCCTGGTCCGCTCCTTCCAGGACAGCAACGGCGACGGCGTCGGTGACCTCAAGGGCATCACCGCCAAACTCGACTACCTCCAGTGGCTAGGAGTCGACTGCCTCTGGTTGCCACCCTTCTTCAAATCCCCCCTCCGCGACGGCGGTTACGACGTCTCCGACTACACCGCCGTCCTCCCCGAATTCGGGGACCTGGCGGACTTCGTCGAGTTCGTCGACTCCGCGCACCAGCGGGGCATGCGCGTGATCATCGACTTCGTCATGAACCACACCAGCGACCAGCACCCGTGGTTCCAGGAGTCGAGGAAAGACCCCGACGGCCCCTACGGCGACTACTACATGTGGGCCGACGACGACAAGCAGTACCCCGACGCCCGCATCATCTTCGTCGACACCGAAGCCTCCAACTGGACCTTCGACCCCGTCCGCAAGCAGTACTTCTGGCACCGCTTCTTCTCCCACCAACCGGACCTCAACTACGAGAACCCGGCCGTCCAGGAGGAGATCCTCTCGGCGCTGAAGTTCTGGCTGGACCTGGGCATCGACGGCTTCCGCCTGGATGCGGTCCCGTACCTCTTCGCGGCCGAGGGCACCAACTGCGAAAACCTTCCGGCAACCCACGAGTTCCTCCGCCGGGTGCGCAAGGAGATCGACGCCCAGTACCCGGACACGGTGGTGCTGGCGGAGGCGAACCAGTGGCCCGAGGACGTCGTCGACTACTTCGGCGACTTCCAGAGCGGCGGCGACGAATGCCACATGGCATTCCACTTCCCCGTCATGCCCCGCATCTTCATGGCCGTCCGCCGCGAATCCCGCTACCCGGTCTCGGAAATCCTCGCCAAGACCCCCGCGATCCCCTCCGGCTGCCAGTGGGGCATCTTCCTGCGCAACCACGACGAACTGACCCTGGAGATGGTCACCGACGAGGAACGCGACTACATGTGGGCCGAATACGCGAAGGACCCGCGTATGCGCGCCAACATCGGCATCCGCAGGCGCCTCGCCCC
>NZ_JBFAZO010000025.1:0-4096 GCF_040681835.1 Streptomyces sp. NPDC051576 | reverse complement strand
ACGGAACGTGCCGTGCGGCTCGGCCGCCGTGCCCTCGGAGCGCGGGAAGAACTCGTACCAGGCGCCGTACAGCGCCCGCTCCCGCTCCACCAGCAGCGCACGAGGCTCGGAGACCGTGACCAGTTCGCGCAGCGGATACCGGGCCAGTGCCCGCATGACCTCCGGCGTCAACGCGGCCACGAAACGCGTCCCCACCGGCAGCGAGTCGTCGCGCAGCGTCTCCGCGGCGGCCAGCACCGTGGCGCGTGCCGGTCCCTCGGGCACGCCGGCGGCGGCTCGCGCGTGCAGCTCCGCGCCCTCCTCCAGCATCAGGCCGATGTCGATGCCGGCCGGAATCTTGATGCGGGCGGCGCGGCGCCAGGTGGCGACGGGATCGCCCCAGGCCTCCACGACGTACGACCAGCGGCCCGTCGCGTCCGGCGTGACCTCGGCGCCCCAGCGGTCGCTGCCGGGGGCGAGTTCCCGCATCAGGGTCCATGGACCGGGACGGCCGTCCGGGTCGTAGAGGACGACGTTGGCGCCGATCGTGTCGTGGCCCTCGCGGAACACGGTGGCGGTGACCTCGAACGTCTCGCCCACCACCGCCTTCGCCGGGCGCGCGCCGCTGTCCACGGCTGGGCGTACGTCACGTACCGGAATGCGACCGATGGCCGCGGGGGTCGTGTTCATGGGTCTCACCTCCGCCGTGCTCGTGGCCGGGCTGTTCGCCCGGCCGGGGATCCAAGCTGCGCCGGAAGGGGGACTATCTTCCCGCCGGGGAACGCCGGTCTACGGCGACGGGCGGCGCGCGGTGGGCGACGGCCGTCGTCAGGGGGCGTCCGTTCTGCTCCTGGAGGTACGTGCCCACGGAGCTGCGCAGATAGCGCTCGGCGGCGTCCGCGGCCTCGCGCGCGCAGCGTTTTCCCATCAGCACGCACAAGGTGTAGCCCGAGTCCTCGAAGGTGGCCCGCGCGGTCCGGTCGCCCGGCGACGCGAGCATCACGCGTTCCCACACCCGGTAGCGCCGCAGGTGGCGGGCTACTTCTGCTTTGGCGGGTAGCAGCATGGCGCTGTTCACCTTCCGCCTCGCGGACCGCGTTTCCCGACCATCGGGTGGCGGCCGTGCACGGAGCGGCATGGCTCCGTCACGGCAGTCGAGGCTTTCACTCATGGTGCACAGATGATGACCAAGCGTCTTGTTGGATCTTCAACTACCCCGTCCGTCGCTCGTGTTGCACGAATGGCCTAGCGCTCGCACTGTGGAGGTGACTCGGAAGCGATCAGTGCTCACGCTTCGTGTTCGGGGCCCCGGCCCCGCAGGGCGAGGGGAAGCGCGAGCTTCGCCGGTAGGGAGCAACGAAGATGAAGACCGCAGTGCCCTGCTACTACCACCTCGACGTGGAAGTCAGCCCGGAACGGGTCGGGCAGGTCAGGCGCATCCTGGCCGCCCATCTCCGGCTCTGGGACCTGGAGATCCTCGTGGATCCCGTCTGCCGCGGCGCCGAGCTGCTGCTGCGGGCCATCGACGAGCACGCGACGGACAAGCACACGTCCATCGAGCTGTGGTGGAACGGCCAGCACCTGATCACCGCCATCGGCGACAACGACCGCGATCTGCGCCCGGACCTGGACCTGCGTGCCTGCCTCGCCCGGATCGCCGCGATGAGCGACGGCTGGGGATGCTGCGCCACCGACACCGGAAGCAAGGTCATCTGGTTCTCGCAGCGTGCCCGCAGCGGCGAACGCGTCCCCCGCGTCCCCACGACTCCCGTGCCCCGCATTCGGGAGATGCTCCAGCTTCCCCGCGAGGTACCGGCCGACCTGCCGGCCCGCGCCACGCACGGCGTCCTGGAGGACGCCCGGTGACCGCGCGCCCGTCCCGGAAAGGGGTGCCCGTCTGGAGCGGGCACCCCTGTCCATTGGGTGCCTCCTTCGACGGGAAAGGCACCAACTTCGCGCTGTTCAGCGAGGTCGCCGAGCGCGTCGACCTCGTCCTCGTCGAGGACGACGGCAGCCACCGGAACATTCGGCTGACCGAGGCCGACGGCTTCGTGTGGCACTGCTATCTCCCGGGAATCGGACCGGGGCAGCGCTACGGCTATCGGGTGCACGGCCCGTGGCATCCGAGCGCCGGACACCGCTGCAACCCGGCGAAACTGCTCCTCGACCCGTACGCCGGTGCCGTGGACGGGCAGATCGACAACGACCCCTCGCTGTACGAGCGTTCGGCCGGTCCCACTCCCGGCGACAGCGCCGGGCACGGCATGCTCGGCGTGGTCGCCGACCCGGCCTTCGACTGGGGCGAGGACCGGCCGCCCCGGCGCCCGTACGCCGACACGGTGATCTACGAGGCCCATGTGAAGGGCCTGACCCGCACCCACCCGGACGTGCCCGAGGAACTCCGCGGCACGTACGCGGGACTGGCCCACCCCGCGGTGATCGACCACCTGGTCTCGCTCGGGGTCACCGCCGTCGAGCTGATGCCGGTGCACCAGTTCGTGCAGGACGGGGTGCTCCAGGACCGGGGGCTGTCCAACTACTGGGGCTACAACACGATCGGCTACTTCGCGCCCCACAACGCCTACGCCGCGCACCGCGAACGCGGGCAGCAGGTCACCGAGTTCAAGTCCATGGTGAAGGCGCTGCACGCCGCCGGGCTCGAAGTCATCCTCGACGTCGTCTACAACCACACCGCCGAGGGCAACGAGAAGGGCCCCACCCTGTCCTTCCGGGGCATCGACAACGCCTCCTACTACCGTCTGGTGGACGGCGACTGGGGCCACTACTACGACACGACGGGCACCGGGAACAGCCTGCTGATGCGGCACCCCTATGTCCTCCAGCTCATCATGGACTCGCTGCGCCACTGGGTCACCGAGATGCATGTCGACGGCTTCCGCTTCGACCTCGCGGCCACCCTGGCCCGGCAGTTCCACGAGGTCGACCGGCTCTCGGCGTTCTTCGACCTGATCCAGCAGGACCCGGTGATCAGCCGCGTCAAGCTCATCGCGGAGCCCTGGGACGTGGGTGAGGGCGGCTATCAGGTGGGCAACTTCCCGCCGCTGTGGTCGGAGTGGAACGGCAGATACCGGGACGCCGTACGGGACTTCTGGCGGGGCGGCGAGCACACGCTCGGCGAGTTCGCGTCCCGGCTCACCGGCTCCTCCGACCTGTACCAGCACAGTCGTCGCCGGCCACGCGCGAGCGTCAACTTCGTCACCGCGCACGACGGTTTCACCCTGCGTGACCTGGTCTCGTACAACGACAAACACAACGAGGCCAACGGGGAGGGCGATCGGGACGGCGAGAGCGACAACCGGTCCTGGAACTGCGGTGCGGAGGGCAGGACCGACGACCCCGTCGTACTGGAACTGCGCGCCCGCCAGCAGCGCAACTTCCTTGCCACACTGCTCCTTTCGCAGGGCATCCCGATGCTGAGCCACGGCGACGAACTGGGCCGCAGTCAGGGCGGCAACAACAACGCCTACTGCCAGGACAACGAAGTCTCCTGGATCGACTGGGAGTTGAGCGACGAGCAGCGCCGACTCGCCGCGTTCACCCGGTACGTGATCGGGCTGCGCGCCGCGCATCCCGTGCTGCGCCGGCGCCGTTTCTTCCGCGGCGAGACCGCCACGCACGCCGGACAGCCGCTGCCCGACCTGGTCTGGCTGCTGCCCGACGCCCAGGAGATGACCGACCACGACTGGCAGCGCTCCGACGCCCACAGCGTGGGGGTCTTCCTCAACGGCGACGCCATCGCCGAACGCGACCCGCACGGCGGACCCGTCGTCGACGACTCCTTCCTGCTCCTCCTCAACAGCTACTGGGAGCCCGTCGACTTCCGCCTCCCCGACGCCACCTACGGCGAACGCTGGACAACCCTGATCGACACCGCCGACCCCGAGGGCACCCCCGACGAGACCGAACACAAGGCGAACACGGACCTACTGGTCGAGCCCCGCAGCCTCGTACTCCTGTCCCGCCCCGCCCGGCGCTGAGAACCCCAGGCCGGCCCGCGAAGGCCCACCTGCTTCACGGCGGCGTCCGGTGCGGCGAAGCCAGCACCGGGCCGCGCCACCGGGCCGCGCCACCGGGCCGCGCCACCGGGCCGCGCCAC
>NZ_JBFAZO010000024.1:0-8327 GCF_040681835.1 Streptomyces sp. NPDC051576 | reverse complement strand
AGGGATGCCGGAGCGACACGGTTCGGAGGCTTCCCGAAGGCCCGGGGCTTCACGGAAGCAGTTCAGTCAGTGGCCCTCCGGCCGGGAGGAGAGGTGAGACAGGGAGGCCGGTAGTCGGTGCCGGGCAGGTAACGTCGCCACTGAGCGGTGGTGATCTTGTGGCGGCTCAGGGCGCAAGCGCGGGCGGTGGCCGCGGGGACGGTGGTTTCCCAGATCTGTACCGTGCGGTCGGCGCTGCCGCTGATCACTCGGGTGCCGTCGGCGGTGAAGGCGACAGACTGGACTGCGCCGGTGTCTCCGGTGAACGTGGCCAGTAGGGCGGGCCCGTGGGGGTCGGCCACGTTCCACAGGCGCACGGTGCGGTCGTAGCTGCCGGTCGCCAAAGTTCGGCCGTCCGGGCTGAACGCCACGTGGGTGACCACGTCGGCGTACCCCGTCAGGATTGCGGACAGGGTGGGATGGCGGGGGTCGGTGATGTTCCACAGGCGCACGGTGCGGTCGTCGCTGCCGGTCGCCAGGGTCCGGCCGTCCGGGCTGAAGGCAAGGGTGTCCACGAAGTCCTTGTGGCCGGTGAGAGTGGCCAGCAGGGTTGGGTGGCGTAGGTCGGTCACGTTCCACAGGCGGATGGTGTGGTCGTCGCTGCCCGAGGCGAGGATGCGGCCGTGGGGGCTGAAAGCGACGGGTTTGACGTTGAGGGTGTGTCCAGTGAGGGCCGCCAGGGGGGCCGGGTGGTGGGGGGCGGTGACATCCCACAGCCGTACCGTGTGGTCGTAGCTGCCGCTGGCCACGGTCTTTCCGTCCGGGCTGAAGGCGACCGAGTAGACGTACTGTGTGTGTCCGTGCAGGGCGGGGCCGTACGAGGCCGGATGCCGGGGATCGGAGAGGTCCCACAGTCGCAGCGTGGTGTCGGAGCCACCGCTGACCAGGGTGGTGCCGACGGGGCTGAGGGCGATGACGGCGCTGGCGCCGGGGTGGGCGGTGAAGGTGGACAGTACGAGCGGGTGGTGCGGGTCGGTGATGTCCCAGAGGCGGACGGTGCCGTCGTAGCTGCTGGTGGCCAGGGTGTGCCCGCCGCGTTCCGGTGCCACGGTGCTCAGTCCCGCGGCGCTGCCCGTGAGGGTAGTCGCTGTGGCGCTGAGCAGTCCGTCGCGGGTGATGTTGTCGGGGGCGAGGCGGTAGGCGGCGAGGCTCAATTGTGCGGCGAGTGACGGGTCGTCCTGGCGCAGTGCCGCCGCCTGCTCCGCGACGCGCTGGGCGAGGATGACGTCGCGTTGGTGTCGGAGGGAGTTCTGGGCATGCATGGCATACCCCATGGCTGTTCCGGCGGCCAGGAGGAGGGCGACGAGGAGCACTGCGAACTGGCGCGCGCGTCGTAACCGGCGGCGTACGAGGGTTGCTTGGGTGATTTCGGCGGCCGTGCCGGCGTCGAGGAAGTCGCGTTCGCGGCGGGTGAGGTCCGTGGGCGGGAGTTCCCGTGCGGCGGCGAGGCGGGTGCCGCGGTAGAGGGCGCCGGGGTCGCGGTCGAGAGATTCCCAGATTTCGGTGGCCTCGGCGAGGCGTCGGTGTTCACGGAGCCGGTCGCGGTCTTCGGTGAGCCAGCGGGTCAGGCGGGGCCAGCAGCGGATCAGCGCCTCGTGGGCGATCTCCACACGGTTGTCGTCAAGGGTGAGCAGGCGGGCGCGTGCGGCCTGCTCGAGGACGAGGGCAGTATCGGCGGTGTCGTCGAGTTCGGAACGCACCAGACGGCGTTTGGTGTCCTCGGTGCCGTCGCCGAGTGCGGTCAGGCGCAGGAAGATCTGCCGGGCGAGCCCCTGTTGGTGCCGGGTGAGTTGGGTGTAGAAGGCTTCGGCGGTCTGCGCAAGGGCGCCTTCGATTCCGCCCGCCTGCTGGAATGCGGTGAAGGTGAGTGCGTTGCCGCGTCTGCGGTGCCAGGTTTCGAGCAGGGCGTGGGACAGGAGCGGGAGCACTCCGGGCTGCCCCTTGGCCTCGGCGGTGAGGTGGGCGAGGAGGGCGCCTTCGACGGTGAGGCCGGCGCGGACGGCAGGTTGTACGACGGCGCGGCGCAGTTCCCCAGTGGTCATGGGGCCCACGGGGACCTGGGCGTCGCGCAGGGCGTCGACCAGGTCGGGGTGGCGGGTGCAGTGGGCGTAGAAGTCCGCGCGGACGGCGAGCACGATGCGGCAGCGGCTGGTGGGGGCCTGTGCGGCGGTCACGAGAGCGGTGATGAAGGCGGTGCGCTCGTCAGGGTCGGTGCAGAGGGTGAAGATTTCCTCGAACTGGTCGATGACGAGGACCAGTTCGGCGTCGTCGGGACGGTTGGTCAGGATCTGGCGTACGACACGGTGGAGGTTGAGCGGGTCGGCCGACAATTCGGCGAGGAGACGGCCGGGGGTGTCGCAAGCGAGTGCCGCCAAGTGAATCACGCACTCTTCCAGAGGATGGGGGCCGGGGGTGAACACCACTGCCTCGGCGACGAGGGGCAGCAGTCCGGCCCGCAGGATCGAGGACTTGCCCGAGCCCGAGGCTCCGAACAAGGCGAGTAATCGGCCGTGCCGAAGTCGGTCGGCGAGATCGGCAACGAGGCGTTCACGGCCGAAGAAGCAGTCGGTATCGGCGCGTTGGAAGGGGGCGAGGCCGACGTAGGGCGGGCACGCGGCGTCCTCTTCGGATTCACCTGTTGCGTCAGAGGCGGTCGAGGCCGATGGTGGACGCGGTTCGGCGGCGAGCTGCGTGGCGGTCTCGTGCCAGGCCCGCGCCCACTGCTCCTCGTCGCCACCACAGGCGCGTACGTACGCCAAGGTCACCACCAAGGTGGGCAGTTGGCGACCGCTCGCGGCGCTGGAGAGCGTTGCGAGCGAGTAGTGCGCCCGCTTGGCGAGGTCCCTGTAGGTGGGGTTCCCCGCCATCTGCCGCAACTCCCGTAATCGAAGAGCGAACTCCGCCAAGGGCCCGCCCTCGGGATCCAACGGACGCTCACCACGCGGCACAGTGGCCACCTCCCCCGAGTTGACTGCGTTGTTCACCATCCGTTTGTTCAGTACCCGCGGTCCGATTCCGAACAACGAGTGACAGCTACAACCTTGTCGAGGACGTGCGTTCCGCGCACCGAAAACGGGAGGAGGATCTCGTGAAGATCCGAGCCAGATACGTTGCGGCCATGTTCGCCGTAGCCGCGCTCGTGGGGTTGTCGGCTCCGGGAGCTGTCGCCCAGGACCAACCCGGCGTAGCCAAACGATCGGTGAGCGAGTTGAAACCGGTCAAGTCGGACGTGGCCGCTCAGGTCATCTCACACATCATCAACAACAACAGTGGCAAGTGCCTCGTGGACCCGGGCGGCAGTACCACAGCAGGCGAGAAGTTGATCCAGTGGTCCTGCAACGACAACTACAGCTCCCAGTACTGGAGCCTCGAGGACGGCTTTACGGATCAAAACGGGGACGACTGGTACCACGTCGTCAACGCCTACAGCGGCCAGTGTCTGGGTGTTCCCGGCGCCAGCACGGAAGCCGGACTGCAGGTCATCCAGTGGCCCTGCGGCAACTGGCCCGATCACTACTGGCACTTCGCCGAGGCTAACGGCCTGTACCAGATCGTCAACTACAACAGCCGGCAGTGCCTCGGCATCCCCGGCGCGAGCAAGGACGAAGGCGCAGCGGTGATCCAGTGGCCCTGCGGCAACTGGGCCGACCACTACTGGCGATAGCCGAACCGTGCCTGCCGCGGGCAGGCATCCCCGGCAGGCATCCCCCTTCTGTGCCTTGTGGCCATCCCAGACAGGAAGTACTCATGCACGCCACACCGATCAGCCGCAAGACGTTCCTCAAGGCCACGGCGGGAGTTGTGCTCACAGGTGTCCCAGCGCTGGGATCCGCGGCGTCCGCCCGGGCGGACGCCGCCGCGCTTCAGGTCACCAAGGTCGCCGATCTCACCGGTCCCGGCAACACGACCCGCTTCGGGATGGAAGCCACCGACCTCGGCATCCCCGTCCGTACACCCGACGGCCGGCATCTCTTCATATTCGGGGACACCTTTCAAAACGCGACGGTCGGAGGTGGCTGGTGGCGCTCCCCCGTGGCGCTGTGGGGTCAGAAGGCGCTGCTCACCGACAGGGTGGTCTGGACGGGCGCGGTCGGCGGGGAACAGGCCCAGCAGCTGTGGGCCTACGAGCACGACAACCCGGTCTTCTCCACCGTGCTGCCCTCCGACGTGATCACCATCGGCGGCACGATCTATCTGCACGCCATGGTGAACAAGGGCCTCGGCAACGTCGTGTGGACCGAGATCTGGCGCTCGGACGACTCCGGCGCGACCTGGACCCACACCGGCGCCAAGTTCCCCGCCGACCTGCACGGCGGCATGTTCCAGCTGTTCACCTGGGGACTCGGCAACGACGATTACGTGTACGTCTACTCGACCGGCTTCCAGCGCGACAAGCCGATCATCCTGCACCGCGTGCCCAGCGGCCGACTCACCGACCTGAACGCCTACGAGCCCTGGGGGTGGCGCGACGGCGCCTGGGCCTGGGGCAACCCGCCCACCCCGATCCTGGAGGGGAAGTTCGGCGAACTGTGTCTGCGCCCCCTCGACGGCAAGTGGATCCTGACCTGGTTCAACGCCGGCGACTACCGCATCGACGGCATCATCATGGACACCCCCACCTCGAACCTGTACACCGCCCGCCGCGAAACACTCATCTGGGGCGGCGCCTGGGGCAGCGAGGACGATACACATGTTGCCCAGCTGTACGGCGGCTACGTCATCCCGGGCTCGACACTCGACGACCTCCACCTGTCGGTGAGCCAGTGGAACACTCAGACCGGATGGCCGTATCACGTCATGCAGTTCCGCGTACGCGGCTTCGGCGGCCTAACCCCGTAGTCGCCCCTGCGCACGGCCCGCAACAGGCCCTCGCGCCCACGTGGCCCGTCACTGGATGCGCCATCACTTCCGCCCACATCACGGGTGATCGCTTCAGCCCGCTGATGCACCCCACCAACGACGAGATCGAGGAAGCCATCAGGGACATAGCCCTCCGGCCTGCCCTCGGATCCCTGGGCGCCCGGATTCTGAGGGGCTGAGGGGACGGCAAAGGGTGGTGCACGAAACAGTCGAGTAGGGACGCGCCATTTTCTCATCACGCCGCGCCAGCCTTTTACAACATAGTGGCCAAAATTATTCATCATCTTTTATTCATACTTGGCGGATTTATCCATCGTCCACCGGACGGTCCGAGTGGGCAGGAAGGGGAAGGACGTGCGGATCAAGACGGGCGCCGCCCTGACGGCGACAGCCGCTCTGCTGATCCTTATCGCCTTCGTTCTGCGCTTCGCCGTCCTTTCGGCGGACGCGGGGACGTCCGCCCGGGAGCCCCTGCCGCGCGAAGTCACGTCGCAGGAGGGATCCGTACTTCGCACTGCGGAGCAGTACTTGCTGCGCGACTGCATGCGGCGTCACGGCTTCGTCTACCGTCCCGCCACCGGGAACATTCCCGTGAAGCCGGACTTCCCTTACGTGATCGAGGACGTGGCCTGGGCCCGGGCACATGGATACGGCACGGACATCGACCGTGCGATCGCCCGGCTCAAGGAGGAAGACCCCAATCAGCGCTACTTTCAGTCTCTGCCGGAAGAACGCAGGCGCGAGGCCCTGGCTGCGGCCAACGGCAGCCGGATGGACCTCACGGTCACCACCCCCGATGGCGCCCGGGTCTCCCGCAGCAGCGAAGGCTGCCAGGCCGAGTCGGAGCGCATCCTCTACGGGAATCTGGACACCTGGTTCAAGGCCAGGTCGACCATGGACGCCCTGTCGGTGATGGCCAGTCAGCGAGTGCTGAATGACGCCCGGTTCACCGCGAAGGTCCGCGCCTGGGCCGTGTGCATGCGCGCGGCCGGCCACCCTTACGCGAGCCCATCAGATCTGCGGAAGCACACGGCCGCGCAGAAGCCGGCGCTGTCCGCCTTCCAGGAGAGGACTCTCGCCATGGCGGAGGCCCGCTGTGCCGGCACCTCGGGGCTGGCCAGGACCGCCGACGCGCTCGACGAAAAGTACATGGGGTCGTTGAGGCGGTCCCACTGGACGCTTGCCGTCGCCGAGCGCCGACTGCGTCTCGCGGCCCTTCGCCGGGCCCGCACGATCCTCGCCGCCAATCCGACCGTCGGCCCGACCGTCCCTCCCTCCGCCACCGCGAGCCCGGGCAACCGCAGCGCCTCCTCATCCTCCCGGACTTCGTGAGGAACTCCCCCCACTGCTCCCTCGATCAGGCAACAGCCCGAGGGCCGAACAAGGAAGAAAGAGAGAGGAAGAAACACTATGAGGAAACTGACCAGGCTTCTGCTGGCGACCGGTGCCTCGGTCCTACTGCTGGCGGGCACGCCGATCGTCGCGGAGGCGGAGCCGCATGCGGCCCAGGAGGCCGCGGTGCCCGCCGCGGGGGACGGCTACTTCCACATCTACCTGGACGCGGGCTTCGCCTACGAGTGCTACAAAGCGGGAGGCAACGTACGCAACTACCAGACCATCGGCTGCAACGACATAGCCTCCTCGGTGATCAACAGCGGGTACCCGGGGAACTTGGATGACGTATGGATGTACCAGGACGCGAATTACCTCGGCCAGCGGCGTGGCATCTACAACGGCGTCTCGATCTCCAACCTCGCGAATTTCGCCTATGACGACGGCGTGACCAACATGAACGACTCGATATCGTCCAGCCAGTGGACCAACCTGCCGTGAACCTACCTGAGCGGGCGCAAAGCACCCTGCGCCCGCCACCTACGCCCCCACCCTGACCCGGACCAGCAACGGCTGGGATCTGCGGCTCTCCCGGTAGTTCCGCCGCTGCCGCTCACGCACGGTGCCCGGCACGCTGAGCGCCCCGGGCACCGTCATCCTCGTTCCAGCACGTGGCCCGGATCACGGGCCGTCAAAACTTCTGACAGCAATACCGGTTTCCTGGTCCGTCCCTACTCGGGCCCCGAAAACAACCAGCCCGAAGGCACTGTCGCCAGTTTCAAAGACAACAGCGGCGTTGTCCGCTAGAGATCTTCACTGAGCATCCGCCAACTTGAAGTCGCAGGTCAACGGGCTGGTGTGACCGGTTCTCGGCCTGCTCTGGCTGGTGGTGGGTGGCAGTCTACGGAGTAGATCGTCTGTCAGCGGTTGACTTCGCGGTGGTCAGAACGAGCAGGGCGCGCAGGAGGCGGGGCGCAGGCAGGATCGGTGTGGAGCTCGGTGAGGATCCGTCAGTTCTTGAGGTGAGCGAAGCCGTGCTCGACCGGTGCGCGTTCGATGGGTTCGCGTGAGCGGCAGCCACCCGGGCGATCCCGGACGCGGGACGGGTCCCGGCGACCCTGAGTTACGTTCCTCGCTCGACGGGCTGATCTCATGGACAGCCGCTCAACAGCAAAAGGACTGGCCGAGGATGACGAACCGTCCGCGTATCGAGATCGTCGGTGTGATGCTCGGGTTGTCGGCGATGACGCTGCCTGATCCGTTTGTTCATTCATGGTGGCCGGGCATGTTGATCGCTGTGCGCGTTGCCGCCCTCGGCGCCTTTGCCGTTGGACAGGCTGTCAATAGCCGGCCTCTTGTTTCGGCTGCTCGGCTCGCCACCGTCACGACGGCCATCATCTGCGGCGGCGGGATTGTCACCGCCATCATCGCAGGGCCCCGAGCGAATACCGGCCAAGAATTCGTCATAGTCCTGGCTGGCTATGTGATGTTGCGTCTCATCGGTGCGACGGTAGATCGGCTGACGTCGTGGGTGAACATCTCCTTGATTGCATCGTTCGTCGGGACCGCGCTCGGTCTGAGCACGATTCTCTTGGTGCTGGTGGCCCATCCGGACCTGTCCGTATGGGCCGTCCTGGGCATCGGGGCCGGAACCGGCTACATGGAAGGCGTCATC
Organism: Streptomyces sp. NPDC051576; assembly: GCF_040681835.1. Taxonomy (NCBI): domain Bacteria; kingdom Bacillati; phylum Actinomycetota; class Actinomycetes; order Kitasatosporales; family Streptomycetaceae; genus Streptomyces; species Streptomyces sp. NPDC051576. The sequence continues at coordinate 421 of NZ_JBFAZO010000024.1, read as the reverse complement.
ACCGGGTTCGCACTGCGGCCGGGGAGCATGTCGGCGCGATGAACGACAAAGCGGGGCTGAGTGGACGTTAAGTCCGATCTTCCTCGGTTCGTGATCGCTCGATCGAGGTACTGATCCTCGGGTAGGCCATCTGATAGGCATGTGCATGCTGAGATGCGGGCATGGAGCGAGAGCCGTACCCCAGCGACTTAGCGGACGAGCAGTGGGCGTTGATCGAGCCGATGATCACGGCCTGGAAGCAGGACCGGGTGGCCCGGTCGGCGACCGGAGATCACGGATCCTGCGATCTGCGGGAGGTCGTGAACGCGATCTTCTACCAGAACCGACGGGCTGCCAGTGGCGTTACCTCCCGCATGATCTGCCGTCCTGGTCGGCGGTGTTCTACTACTTCGGCCTGTGGCGCCAGGACGGGCTCGACCAG
>NZ_JBFAZO010000023.1:0-52414 GCF_040681835.1 Streptomyces sp. NPDC051576 | reverse complement strand
GCGCGCGGCCACGCTCCGCGGGCACGACGCGCCGGCCCTACGGGCCGGAAGACCCCGAGCCGCTACGCGGCTCCAACTTCCTTGCTCCGCAAGGAAGTTGATGCGGCGTCACTCCGTGACGCCGACGGAATTCGCTCCGCGAATTCCTGAAAGCCGCAGCAACAAGGGGTCATCCTTCCGGTCTGACTCTTCATCAGATTCTGAATTGCAGATTCGCTTGTTCTGCTCCATTGGGATTTGACTGTCCGTCATAAAACGGATCTTGTTCGATCCGAAAAATATCTCCAATTCTTGTAACGTGTCTTATGCCGAGTGCGGTGTATAGGAAATATTTCAACTCCCTTGAATCTCCGGCCCGCGGATTACTCCCCCACGGCAAAGCCTCGCCCATCAGTCACTCGGAGCAAACGGACGGGGCGTCACACTGTCCCGAACCTTCCGATGCCGAGCTTCCAACTGGCGGGGCGCGCTCACGCGTCGATCACCCGGAGCTCGTATGCCGGCAGAGGTGTTGCCCTGCCCTGCTACTGCGGTTCCATGGGCAGAGTCCGTCGGCCGGCCGCAAGCAGCCGGGCCACCCTCAGTGGTGAGCAGAGCATGGCGGCGGACGACATCGGCACGGCCCAATAGGAGGCGCACGAGCGGGTGTTGGGTTCCGTCTCGCTCAGATGTGGCATGCCGAGGTAGGTGCTGTCGCTCCGCGGATTCCGAGAAACCGCAGCACCAGTAATGTGCTGCCATCGGCGGTGGAGCGAGGATGCGCCGGCAGTCGTTGAGCTCGTCGTTCATTGCCGTGTTCAGCCGGTGCTCAAGGTCGCTGACTCACTGGTGGGCCCACTGTCGGAGTTCTGAGATCGTGTCTGGAGACAGGCCGTAGGTCTCGAACTCCTCGTCGTCGATTCGCTGAGTGGTGCCAAGGGGGTCTCGCAGGTCGTCGAGGCGGAGCTGGCCACGGCCCCCAGCATTTCGATTATCGGGTGCCGATCGCGAGGACGTCCGTCAGAAGGCGGCGATGTCCGCACGTTGTCCTTCTGGCTAGGGCGGCGCTATTGGGCCCCACCCGGGCGACTCCAACTGGCTCCGGTTTGGGGATGATTCGCAAAGATCAGGCGTCGTGAAGTGGCTCTGGAGGGCGGCTTGCTCTGGGCCCAGGGGCTTCGTGGATAGCCGCCGGTAAATGTGTCGCGTGTTATTGGGGGTGTCGGGATACTGCCTCGGTGACCTTTGCTGCACTGCCTCGACTGCTTCGACCTCGTGCCCTGGGGCTCGGAGATCTCGTCGTGATCGCATCGCTGTCCGGGCCGCTCCATGCCGCTTACGAGCGTGACCTCGAGGAGGCGGTGGTTGTGCTTGAGCGGATGGGATTTCGTGTGCGTCGGGCACCGCTCCTTGAGGCAGGGCGGCGCCGTTGGTGGAGCGCGGCTCGGCCGGCGGAGATCGCCGAAGAGCTCAACGCTCTTCTGCGGGATCCCGAAGTGCGTGCCATCGTCGCGCATGACGGCGGCCAGACGGCGCTGGGCTACCTCGATCTGATCGACGTCGAGGCGATCGTGGCCGACCCCAAGCCGATCCTCGGCTACAGCGACATTTCGCTGCTGCACCTGGTGCTCTACGCGCGCACGGGTCTGGTGGGTTTCCATGCGGACCTGGCCACCTCTGGGCTCGGCGGGCACTGGCAGCGTGTGACCGCAGCACGCAGGGCGGAACTTGAAAAGCTCTACTCGACGCTGCTGACCGGTACGGAGCCGATCGGCGCGCTGCCCGCTACCTCGATGTGGGAGTGCTGGCGTGCCGGTCGCGCCGAAGGCCGCCTGATCGGCGGGGTGATCAACCGCATCGTGCTGGCGCAGGCGACGCCCTTCGCGCTGCCGCTCGACTGGTTCGACGGCGCGGTGCTGTTCTGGGAGGAGGCGGGCGGCCAGGCGTCGTATGTGTGGAGCTATCTCCAGGTGCTGCGGCACGCCGGCATTCTCGATCGGATCTCCGGCATGGTCGTGGGCATTCCGGAGGCGATCGACGGACTCGACTCGCCCGACGTGTCTCCGACCTTGCGCGAGATCGTCCTCGACGTCCTTGGTGACCGTGACATCCCCGTCCTGGGCAACGTCGAGTTCGGACACGCCGGCCCGAATCTGCCGATGCCGGTCGGGATCCGTGTTGCTCTCGACGCGCAGCAGCGGGCGCTGTCGCTGCTGGAACCGGCGGTACGGCCGCGGGCGATGACGAGGCCGGCTGGCTGAGCAACACGGATCAGTGAGCCGACAGCCTCGGAAGAACGCGCCACGAGAGGGCTGATGCGCTGTCAGGGCCGGTCGAGGTCGTAGGTGCGCGGGCCTGACCGGGCGATGTGGAGTGGCAGGTCGACTGTGCTGTGGGCCGGCCTGGCGGGTTTTTCAAGAGTGTCGGGGATTCGTCCTGCAGAGCGCTTGTGCGGTGCCTCGGCGATGGTGGGCGTGGCGCCGGGAGACGGTTGCTGGATCTTGGTCCTGGTATTTCCGTGGGCGAGGGGCGAATGGCAGTCTGGGCCCGTTTTCTGGTCCGCGGGGGGGGGCTTGGCGGGCTGTGGTTTTGCTTCGCGGCGGCGTCGTTCGATGGTCGGCTTCTGTGGTTGAGCTCCTGGCCGTCTCACTACTCGTTCGCCGGCCTCGTTCAGGGTGTTCCTCGTTTTGTGTCTGACAGGTTCGGGCTGGGGTCGGCGGAGGTGCTTCGGTTGTCTCAGGCGGCGAATCCGATGGAGCCGACGTATTCGTATTTGCCCCATTGGGAGCCGAGGTTGACGATTTGGTCGATCCAGGCGTTGTCGAGTGCCTGGGTGTTCTGCTGGGCCCAGGCGTCGATGATGGCGTCCCAGTTGCGGATGTTGAGTCTGCGGTATTCGAGGACGCGTTGGTGTGGGGTGGGTACGTGGGTCTGGTCGAGGGGGTGGATTTCGACGCGGGTGCCGCCGTTGGCGTTGAGTCGTCCGAGGAGGTAGCGGGCGACGTTGTGGCGGCGCAGGGTGCGGTAGGCGGTGTCGATTTTGGTGAGGTTGGCTTTGTTGGGGGTTTGTTTTCCGGTGAGCCAGGCTTTGAGGGTGCGGGGGGTGACGGTGATGCCGGCCTCTGTCATGGCGTTGCGGCCGGTGTCTGAGCGGGTGAGGTAGCGCAGGCGGGCGGCGAGGCCGCGGCGTGAGGTGACCGGGGAGGCGATGCCTGCGGCGAGGGAGTCCAGGATGCGGGCTGCGGCCTGGCTGCCGCGTTCGCCCTGGGCGCCGTAGTGTCCGAAGTCGTGTGTCCTGTCGGGCATGTGGGGTGTTTACCGTTCGCCGGTGTCGGGGGTGTAGACGTCTTTGATTTTCACCTGGGAGACGCCGCGTCCTTCGGTGAATACTTGTCGCCAGTTGCCGGCGAGGTGGAGTTCGTCCGTGCCCATGACGCGCATGACGGTGAGTCCGGCGGTGTGTGCTTTGTGCGCTTTCAGCCACAGGTTGACGAATGCCTGTGAGCGGATGATGTGCATCCAGTCGGGGCGGTAGAGCGCCCTGTTGAAGTTCGATTCTCCCATGGTGGACACGAACTTAGAATACATGGATTTCACGTATTCCAGGGTGACTTCGTCGTTTTCGGTGATGGCTTTTTCGCGGGCATCGCGGAGGATCTGGCGGAATTTTTCGAAGAGTTGTTCCGTCGATCCGGATGTCCATGATTCGTGGATGACCGGGGGGTCGCACAGCGGGCCGTGGTTTTCTCCTGCGAGGCGCTGGAGGAGGCGGAGGGTGGGTTCGGTCACCCATACCGGGCCTGGTTCGTCGCGGTCGCCGAGGGGGTTGGGCAGGTGGGTGTGGTGGTCCCAGTCGGGCGGGGTGATGAGATGGATTCCCGAGCGGCGGCGGGAATGGATATTTCCGGTGGAGTATTCCAGGGCGCCGAGCGGGAGATGGGTTTTCAGTGCGGACAGGTAGGCGCCGTTGATGTCGAGGGCGGTCACCTCGGCCGGGCCGGGGGGTGTGCCGGGGCGGGTCCAGTGCGGGCGGGCTTCCCATACCCCGTCCGCGCCGTGGGCGGACTTCTTGCGCAGGACGTCGGGCAGCGGGGGGTGGCCGACGATGTCGTAGCGCGCGCCGATGCGGCAGGTGTCCAGCAGGGCCATGGCGTCCGGGATCGCGCGCTTCACCAGCGCTGCGGCGGCCGCGTCGACGTCTCCGGCGTGCTCGGCGAGCGCGGCCGTGACGGCGGAGGCGATCAGGTCCGGGGTGCGGGCCGCGGATCCGCCGTTGCGGGGGCGGTTGCGGGTGCCCGGCGGACGGCGGGGGGCGGGGGGCGGGTCCTGTTCCGGTCCGGGAGCGGTGGTGCTGGTGGTGGGGGTGAGGGGGGCGGAGGTCTGGGGGGCCGGCTGTTGGGGGGGGTGGGGCTGGGTGCAGTCGGCGGGGTTCAGGTGCTGGGGGTAGCCCTCCACGTGGTGGGTGGCCGGGGCCCCGCACAGGACGCAGGGTGCGGGTGCGGGCAAGCGGTCGGGATCCTGGTCCTGGTCCTGGTCCTGGTGCGGGCCGGGGTTGCGGCCTGTGGTGTGGTCGGGGGCCGGGGTCTGTGCCTGGGTGTGGCCGGCGGGCTCGGTCCGGGAGGCGGTGGGGGTGGGTGCTGCGGTCTGGGTCCGGAGTTTGTCCTGAGCGCTCTGGAGGAAGTAGGCGTATCTCTCGCGGACCGCCCCGCCGGGGTCGCGTCCCTGTTCCCAGCCGGCCATCGTGGAAGGGCTGACGCCCAGGGCCTGGGCCACCTGGGCGCGTGAGAGGTCCAGTGCCTCGCGCAGGGCGCGCCGCTGCTCGGCGGGGGGCAGGGCGGGCTGGCGGCGGGCGTCGGCCAGGAGCGCGTCGATGGCGTCGAAGTCGGTCATCGCAGGGGTCCCTGGGCGGGGGCGGGAGCGGTGGGCTCGGCGGCGGTACGCGTAGTGCTGCGCCGCTGCGGGGCCAGTGCGTCGCAGGCCCGGGTGGGGCCCGCGAGCAGGTCGAGAACGTCGACACCGTAGTGCGCTGCGAGGGCCTCGCAGTCGTTCAGGCTCCATGCTGCGCTGCCGGACTGGCGGCGGCTGATCTGGGTCTGGCTCACTCCCAGCGCGGCGGCGAGGTCCGTCTGCGACTCCCCCGTGATCCGCATCAGCGCGGCGGCGGCCGCGCGCACACTCTCCCCGAGCGTCATCCTCATGCAGCCACCCTACGCGATCATGCGTTTTGAGCGTGGATATTGCTGATGCCGCATGAGTTTCTTCAGACGGGTGAGTGCTGGGGGCGCCCTCACGGCTCAAAGCGGCGTACCGTCCCGTCGCCGGTGACCAGTGTCAGGACGATTCCGAGGTCGCGGGCCGCGGTGGCCGCGGTGATCTCGGTGAGAAGCTCCTCGCGGTCCGCCCAGCGGCGCAGCAGCCGGTAGCGCTGCGCGAGCGTCAGGGTGAGGTCGCCGAGCGGGAGCGCGCCGGTCAGTGCTGCGAACGCTGCCTGGTCGGGTGTCGGGGTCACGCCCACCGCGGCGAGGTCGTCGAGCGGCACCGTCGTGTGCGCCGGACCCGCCCAGTCGGCGGCGGCCAGGCGGGGCACCCGCGCCGCGGCGTCCGGCGCCGCGAGCCGGAACTCGGTCCAGCCGTGCAGCGCGCCGGAGGGGTCCGGTCCCCCGAGGAGAGCGCCGAGTCCCGGCCGGCCGAGCGGGTCGGACCCCTTCTTCCTCAGGGCGTCGACCAGCCCGGCCGGCAACCAGTCGCCGCCGTGCGCGGGCCGACGCAGCGTCATGGACAAGGGCTCGGACGGGTTCTGGGTGTCTGCGGGCTGCGGGTCAGGGGCCTTCGTGGGGCTCGACTTGACCTGGTCCGGGGCGACTTGGACACCGAGACGGGCGGTGAAGAGTGCGGCGACGTTGTCCAGCCAGCCGGCCGCGACCGCCGGGTCGATGCCCGGCCGTACCGACTTGCTCATGTAGCGGCCGGACTTGTCGTTCACGGTCCACGACCGCAGGCTCTCGTTCCAGCGGAACTCGCCCGACACACGGCTCGCGCCGGGCCGCGTACGACCGCCCTCCTCGAACACGGCGGCGATGCCGGTGTGTCCGAGGCCGTCGATCTCCGCCCGCAGCGACTGCGCCGTCACACCGGGGCGTCGGGTACGGACGCCGGCGAGCAGCGCGTCGAACCGGTCCTGCGCCATCACCTGCGACGGGGCCTCGCTGCCGAGCAGGACCCGGCCGTCGTCGGTCACCGTGTACAGCCACACCGCGTCGTGGTTGCCGGTGATCAGCAGGTCGGGGTCCGTCTCTTCGAGGGGGATCCACAGCGGGTTCGCCCGTACGTCGCCGTCGTCGTCGCGTTCCTCGTCCTTCACCCGCTTCGGCATCACGGGGTCGCCGAAACCGGCGGTGAGGTCAACGCCCGGACCGGGCTGCGGCGCCGTCGGCAGCAACGTCTCGTAGTGGTCGATGCCGTTGTAACCGACGTACACGGTGGGCCCGCCCGCGTCTTCGGAGAGGCGGTGCAGCAAGGATCCGCCGTGGCCGTCGGGCTGGACGACGACGAGGTCGATGCCCAGCGAATGGGCGAGCAGCAGGGGCACCTCGTCGTAGAAGGGTGTGTGCCACAGTTCGGCCGAGCGGATCGCGCGCTCGACCAGCCCACGCTCCCCCAGGGTGACCGTCTGCGCCGGGGTGGCGGGCACGACGGCCGGCAGGTGGCTGCGGATCTCCCGCCACAGCGCCCGCGACGCCGCCGTGGCGGGACCGTGCAGGGTACGCAGGACCAGGTGGCGCACGTTGTCCCCGTGCACCCGGTCGGTCAGCGCGCGCCGTCGGGCATCCGCTCCGGGCCCCGTGACGCCCTCCAGTCCCTCGGCCTTCAACTGGGCCTGGATGCCCGCCTGTTGCCCGGGCGTCAGCGGAGGGTACCTCCGCAGGCCCAGCGCGGCGAGCAGGGGCTGCAGGCTGTGCAGGTCCGGGTACCGGTCGTGGACGATCGTGTCCAACGGGTCCCGCGCGGCGTGCTGGTGGGCGGCAGCGGACGTCCCGTACCAGTCGGCGGTGTCGTTGCGCAGGTCGGCGACGGACATCGTGTGTACGGTCCTGCCGCGCACGGTGTGGCCGGGGTGCTGGGCGCCGAGGCCGCCGAGGACGGCGGAGAACAGGCAGTTGCCGTCGGGGCGCACGTTCTGGAGGGTCATCTGCCGTCCGTCCACGAGGACAGTCCGGGCAGGCGGCGGCTGCTTGTCGCCGACGGTCTTGACCTGTGCGTCGGAGTCGGGCTTGTCCTTGGACTGCGTGGCCTTGGACTTCGTGTCCTTGCCCTGCGTGTCCTTGGCCTTCGTGTCCTTGGACTTCGTGTCCTGGTCGCTCTTGGCTCCCTTGCCCTCGCTGCCCTTGCCCTTCTCCTTGCCCTTGTCCTGCGGCGGTTCGGTGCCCCGAACCGGCGGCGCCGGCACCGGTGTTGTGGAACGGGGACGGGCCGACAGGTAGCTGTCACCGCGCCGGTAGACGGTCACCTGCCGGAGCGGTCCGGCCGCCCGGTCGGTGGAGCCCGGGAAGAACCGGTAGCCGCCGTCCTCCCCCACGACCGTGATGTCCACCCCGAGGGAACGCGCCGTCAGGTCCGCGGCGAGGTCCGCCGTCGCGTCGTCCCAACGACGGGCGCGCCGCACGTGCAGCCGTACGAGACTCTGCCGCTGGGCCGGGGTGAGAGCGGTGAGGAGGGCGTCGGGCAGCCGGCCGCCGTTCTCCTCGATGGTGCCGGACAGGGCGGGATCGCGCCGGAAGTGCTCGCCGAGCCGGCTGGTCAGTTCGGACGTACGGAACACGGCTCGCGGGTCGAGCGCCACGTCCGCGGGCATGTCGACGCTCCGGGCCACGCGGCCGGCCAGTGCGGCACGGCGGACCTCGGACACGGCCGTCGGGCCGCCGCGGTCCGCGACACCGAGGACCGCCGTGAAGAACCCGTTGCCGTCACCGTCGGGTTCGTGCAGGTCGTAGACCCAGCTTTGGCCGTCGGGATCGGTGGCGGTCAGGGTGCGGTGGTCCTGGGCCGCGTCGAAGCGGCGCAGCGACGGGTCCGGGGTGCCGGCCGTCTCCCACGGGGGGCGGCTGAACGCGGGACGCAGCTCGGCGCCGCCCGCCGCCTCGTCCTGCTTCCCACCGTCCTTCCTGTCGCCGTCCTTGTCGCCGTCCCTGTCGCTGGCCTTGTTGCCGTCCTTGTCGCTGGCCTTGTTGCCGTCGTTCTTCTCCGCCTCTTTGTCGGTGCTCTTGTCGGTGGTCTTCTTGTCGGTCGTCTCGATGGCAGCCTTGCTCTCCGTCACCGGTGCCTTCGCGGTGCCCGGTGCCGGTGGTGCCCGGAAGACGACCTCGTCCGGTTCCGGGGTCGTGCCGAGCTGGGCGCGTCCGGCCGGTGTGGCCGCGAGCTGGTGCCAGCGGGTCAGGCGGTCGGCGGTTTCCCGGACGCGTGCGTACTCGTCGGCGAGCGCCTCGGCGAAGGCGCGTCGTTCACCCAACTCCGCTGTGAAGGCGTCCAGTTGGTCGCGGGCCGTGTCGCGGGCCGTGCGGGCCGCGGTGATCTCGTCGTCGGCCGCCCGCAGCAGGGCTCTCACGCGGTCGTGTGCGGCGTCGCGTTCCGCGTCGTGCAGTTCCGCCCAGCCGTCGTGGGCGGGTTCCGCGCCGTCGTTCTCCGCTTCCAGGCGGGCGAGTTCGCCCCGTGCGGCGATCACCTGGGGCAGGGTCTCGGGGTCGCGGGCGGTGAGGGTGGTGAGCAGGGTCTCGGCGTCCGTGAGCGCGCTCTCGCGGCGCGGGCCCTCCTCACGGCGCAGCTCCCAGTACTTCTTGTCGGCACCCGTCCACTCCTTGTCGGCCCTGGTGACCGCGTCCCACGCCTTGCCGGCCACCGGCGGGAACCCGTCGTCCGCCACGAGGCCCAGTTCGCGTGCGACGTCCTCGCGGACCCAGGCCAGGACGGTGGTCTCGGTCTCGCGTGCCTGCGGGGCGCGCTGCGGGTTGCCGAAGGGGCTGCGCATCGCCCGCACCGGCGCGGAGTCCTTGACGTGGTGGTGGACCGCGGCGACGCTCAGCCAGGTCGTGGGGATGGCGAAGAGGAACGTACGGGTGGTGTTCGGTTTGACGTTCACCGAGGCGAGGCGGTCGCCGGCCGAGGCGAGGGTGTCGGACTCGGTCGAGGCGTCGCCCGGTCCCGAGGCGCCCATCTGGTTGGTGCCGGTGGCCGCCGTCGACGTGGCGGGGCCGCCGCCGATGGATGACTCGCTCTGCCCGACGCGCCCTGCGGTGGCGCCGCCGCCCTCGACGTGGCGCTTGGGTGCTTCGTGCTTCATGCCGTCGGTGACGGCGAGCAGCCGGGCCTGGCGGAACTGCGGCCGGGAGTACAGCCGCAGGTCGGCGTCCGTGCCGCCGAAGAAGCCGCGTTCGCTCAGGCCCGCCACCTCGTAGCCGCCGGGGTCGAGGGTGCGTTCGTAGAAGGCGCTGAGGGCGCCGTTGCCGGTGCCGTCCTCCAGGTTCTGGGCGGGCCCGGTGCCGGCGCGGGTGAGCGGGGTGTCCTGGGCGCGGGCGACCAGGTCGTCGTCGACCGGGCCGGTGAGCGGGAAGGAGGTGTCGTAGGCGGAGGCCAGGACAAGGGAGTTGGCGGTGTGGAGGTGGTCGACGCCGACGATCCGGCGGACCTTGAAACCGTCCGGCGGCATGGTGAACGGCTTCATGCTGTCGTCGGGGTGGAGCGTGTCGAGCCAGCCGCCGGGGCCGGTCGTGGCGGGCGGCGCGACACGGCGGGAGGGGCCTGGCGTGTCGAGGGGGGCGGGGGCGAGCGGGTCGTCGCGTTCGGCGGCGGGGTCGACGGGGTCGGGGCGCATGAGGCTGAGCGGGTAGTGCTCGACGAGTTCTCCGACGTCGCCCTCGGAGCTGATGCGCAGCAGGCGCCGGCCCGAGATTCCGCGCCAGGTGCGGTGCGCGGCCCGCTGGACCCAGGCGGAGGCGCCGGTGCCGGGCTTCGCCTCGCGGGTGTCGGTGACCTCCAGGGTGAGCCGCATCCGGTAGCGGGTGACGTACTCGGCGTGGCCCTGGGTCGTCGTCGCGGTGGCGATCCGCACGCTGCCCTCGGACCGGTTCTGGGCGGCGGTCTGCTGGGTGGAGCCGACCTCCGCGTACGTCGGTCCGGCCATCCGTACGGTGTCGTTGCCGGTGTGCGCGCCCTGCGTGACGGTGGTGCCGACGCTGGCGCCGGAGGCTCGGCCGCGGCCCTCCTGCACAATCTCCACGGCGTGCCGGTGCTCCTCGAACTCCACGCTGTGTCCCAGGCCGCCGAAGCCGCTGCCGTCCGGTGCGGGCCTGCCGGCGGGCACCTTGACCGGGATCAGCTCCGCGCGCGCCCGCACCTTGCGGCTGCCGATCCACACATTGGCGGTGGACGAGCCCCAACGGCCCACGCGGGCGGGCACGGAGGAGTTGCCGCCGGTCATCTCCTTGCCGAGGGCGCGCACGACGCGTTCCGACATCAGCCGGTGCACCATGTCCCGGTCGCCGGCCGGCAGTCCGAGCGGCCTCAGCTGCCGGTCGAAGTCGCCCAGTACGGTCGCGGTGTCGAGCGCGGTGAGCGGGAAGCTGCCGAACGGGTGGTCCAGGAGCCAGGGCTGGGGCGACCAGGGGCGGCGGGTGTAGAGGGGGACGTCGCCCCAGCGGTCGTGGAGCAGTCCCATCCGGTAGGCGCTCTTCTCCGGAACGTGGCCGACCCAGCCGTCGTTGACCAGAACCCGCCGCCCGGACGCGCCGGCGAGCCGGCGGGGCAACCGCCGTACGCCTGTGGCGCGTTCACCGACGAGGGTGGAGGTGGCGGCGATCTCGTGGTCGACGTCACCGGTGACGAGGACCTGCCGGCCCTGGTCCTTGCGGTTGATCTCGGCGAGCGCGGTCCGGGAGACGGCCCGGAAGCGGGATTTGTCGAGGCGGTAGGGGCTGGCGACGAGACCGTAGTTGCCGGTGGTGCCGGTGCCGGTGTCGTGCGAGTGGAGGTAGACGAGCTGGCCGCCGAAGAACAGCGTGCTGGTGCTGGTGTGGCGTCCGGAGGCCTGGGTGGCGCCGCCGACGGTCGTCTCCGCCTCGATCGGGATGGCGCCCGTCACGGCGGTCAGGCTCCCGGGGCGCAGGCGGGTGCGGTGGGCGAGGACCGAGGAGCGGTCCAGGTAGGGGGCCTTCGCCCACAGCCCGGAGGCACGCCAGCCGGTCGGGGCGGACGACTGGTCGAAGTTCGCGGTCAGGAACTGGCTCTGGAACACGCGCAGCGCCGCGTCGTGGACGGGCGCGCCCTGGTGGGTCAGCATCCAGGAGTTGCCCGACGACTCCTTGAGGACGTCCTCGGCGGCCCGGGCGAGGGCGGGGTCGGCGACGACCGCGAGGGTCAGGTGGGGGTGGCGCCGGTACTCCTCGCCACCCCGGCGGCCGGCCCGCTCGAACAGGCCGCGGGTGGCGAGCGCCAGGTCCCGTGCGGCCGGCCCGGTGGTCTTAAGGGGCACACCGTGCAGGGGGTGGTGCGGGCGTGCGGTGTCGCGGACGGGCGTGTGCTCGACGGGCACGCCGAGCAGCACGCGTCCGACGGCGGGCCCCTTGGCACCCGGCCCGGAGCGGGCCGGGCCCGGCGCGGGCACGCCGGCCGGGCCGATGAGGTTCTTCTCCCGCTCGGTGAAGACGAACGGCCGCGTGCCCAGCAGGTTGAGGAAGAGGACACCGCGCAGCAGGCCGCGGAAGCGGCGGAAGCCGCCGCGCCGTGCGGTGAGGGTGACCTCGTAGCTGTAGAGGTGGGTGCCCTTGGTGCCGATCGACATGGCCTCGTGCGTGGCGGCGGCCCCGTAGCCGCTCTCCGAGTCGCTGCGGCCGCCCCAGCGCGCGCCGAGGGAACCGGTGCCCGCGTGCAGCGGGCCGCCCGCCTCGTCGGTCGCCGCGTCCCGCAGCGACACCAGCCCCTCCGCGCCGATGTGCGCGCCGCGCGCGCTGTTCTGCCGCCCGCCGAGGTTCTCGCTGCCCGGTGCGCTGAACCGCAGCCGCAGGTCCTTCTGCGTGCCCTCGAAACGCCGGCCGGACAGGGCGGCGTCCACCCACACGTACCGGTGCGCCCGGGTGGTACGGCGGGAGTCGACCAGGGAGATCCGCAGCCCCGTGGTCATCATCGTCTCCAGGTTGCCCGCCATGCTGTGGAAGGCGAGGGTGCCCAGCACCTCCAGGGTGTTGGAGAGGGCCATCTGGAAGTGGTCGGCGCCGCGCCAGCGGGGATTGGCGGGGTCGAGTTCGGACAGCGGCGCGACGAGGTCCGGGTAGGCGCGCGCGACCTCTTGAAGGACCTGGTCGCTGAAGTGGTCGAGGAACGTGCGGTCCTGGCCGTCGATGTCCCGTACGTAGGAGCCGTCGGCGAACGTGAACTCCTCGACCCTGCTCATGCCGAGGGTGGGCGGCGCGTCTGGGGTGAGGTACGGCGGCACCCTGGGCGGGGTACCGGGCGCGGGGCTCGCCTCACCGGCGAGACGGCGGGCCTCGGTGCGGGTGAGCCGTTCCACCGCCCACGTCTGGAACGTACGGGTCCGCGGCGCCTGGCTCCACGTCCGCGGGGGGTTCTTGCGCAGCTTGCCGGGCGTCGCGCTCGTATCGTCGCGCCTGCGGTCGGGCAGCGCTGCCTTGGTGTCGGGCGGTGCGGTGACCGTGACGGTCTTCTGCACCAGATAGAGGCCCGTCGGGTCGCCCTTCGCCTGCCCGGCCGACTTCACCGCGCCGGTTCCGCCGGTGGTGGAGGCGCGGTTGCGGGAGGCGCCGTAGCGGAAGTTGAGACCGGCGAGCAGCCGCAGGTCGAACATGCCCTGGTCGATGCCGAGAAGCTGGAATGCGGGCCCGAGGGCACCACCGACGTCGACGCCCGAGGACCTGCCGGTGGTCCGCTCGTTGCGGACCGTCGTCTGGGAGATGTCCCGCAGTTCGGCGGCGGTGGTCTCGCTGATGAGGACGGCCTCGCCGGGCGTCACCCGGACCGAGAACACACCGAGCGGCTCGCGCCCCGAATCGTCCTTGAACAGCGGCGGCGACGTGACCGTCCCGGCCGCCATGACCCGGCTCATGCGGTGGAACCCGTCCGTGGAGAAGAACGAGCTGATCTGCTTGCCGGCCATGCTGTTCGTGTCCGTGGCGACCTGCTGGAGCGCCCAGTCCCGGATGTGCGCGACCGGGCCGAAACTCTCCGTGTTCATCATGCGGTAGTGGGAGCCCCGGCCGAGCCGCATCCGCGGCGGCAGCCGGTCGGCGGGCGGCTCGGGCCGGGTCAGGCTGTCGGCGATGCGCACGAACAGCCCGTCCCTGACGGCGAATCCGAAGGCGACCTGACCACGCGCGCCGGACCTGGGCCCGATCGCCTTGCCCGTCCCATCCACGGGGCGTCCGGCCGGATCGGTGACCTTGAACTCGTACCAGACGTCGTCGAGATGGGCGTGCGAACCGTCGGTCGTGCGGGTCTCGTTCTGGTTCACCACGAGGTTCTGCAGGTTGTACTCGACCCGCTTGGTCCAGGAGAACTGCGCGAACACCCGCCCCCAGGGCGCGAACAGCGTCTTCACCGGTCCCAGCGGCGCGGTCGGCGCCAGCGACGCCGACGTGCTGTTCACCGCGACCCGGCCGGTGAGAGCGGTGTTGCGCTGCATCGTGTCGATCTTCACAGGATTGGCGTAGCCGAAGGTGAACCTCTCCCACTGCCCGTACGGCCGGGCCGTCACCGTCAGAACCCGCGACCTGCCGTCCACCGTGCGGTAGTTGAACTGCTGCCCGTCGCCGAAGAACCCGTTCGGATGGTGGACGAGGGCATGCCGTACGTCGTCGAGGAGCCCGTCACCGGTGCGGATGCCGCCGGCGCGCGCGGGACGGGGCCGGACGCCGGGCGGCTGCCGGAGGCTGAGACCGAGCCGCTCCACGACGGCGTCGACGCCGCGCAGGACGCGGTCCCCCTGGCCCAGGACATAGGAACGGCGCAGCAGGTTGCGCGGCAACCCGCGCAGCAACGCGCCGATGCCACCCATGTAGAGGGGCAGTCTGGCCCCGTCGGTGAACGACGCGGGCCCGCCGCCGCTGTACGGCGCCGGAGGCAGGTCGAGATCGACACGGGGCGGCCGGCGGGAGTCCAGGTCGTGCACCACCCAGGCCGGCCCCGGCGCGGCGGGCTTCTTCACCGGCACGGCGGTGAACTCGGCCTCGGCATCCTCGTCGATGGGTGCGAGCAAGGGGGTACGACGGTTCGGCGGTGCGCCCTTGCGGGGCGGGCGCTGCCGACGGGGCTTCTCCGGGGGATCGTCCGGGTCGCGGGGAGGGACCGAAGCCGGCTTGTCCTCCCCGGACTTGACCAGTCCGTCGAACGGCACCTCCGTGAAAGTGGTCGCCGAACCGGTCGTCGTGGACGTGATGGACGTGGTGGACGTGGTCGTCGAACCGGTCGTCGTGGACGTGGTGGACGTCGTCTGGACTTGGGGTGTCTGGCCGCTCCAGGTGACCACGGGCTGCGCAACATCCAAGGACTCCTCGGACACCTCGGGCTTGGGGGCACCGCCGCGCAGCCGCTGCGGCAGCCCGAGGCCCCGGCGGAGACCGTCGGCGAGCACGGTCGCCTCCGCACGCGTCCCGCCCGCGGCCAGCAGATCGGCGACCAGGCGTACCGCGCCTCGGTACGACTCGATCGCATGCCGCGAGTCCGCGAGCACGGGGTGCAGTTCCAGCGGCAGCACCAGCGCGGTGCCGGTGTCCCAGAACCCGCGTGCACTGTCCGGAGTCGACTCGGGCAGGCTCAGCGCGAAGTCCGAGAACGCGTCGTCCCACAGGCGCCTGCTGGCCGCGGCGGCCGCGGTGTCGAGGTGTCCGGGCCACGGACCGGGCCGCAGCATCAGCGCCTTGGCCTGCTGCAAGGGCGTGAGTCCGCCCTCCAGCAGGGACAGGAGGCCGCTCCCCAGGATGGCCTGGGTCTGCTGCTCGACGGTGAGGGCCGCTCCGGTGGAGGACAGGGCGGCAACGTCCACCTCGACATCGCCGGTCGGGAGGCCGGCGGCGGAGAAGTCGTGCGGCAGGTCCGCCTCGGTCAACTGCGAGGCGATCCAGTGCCGTTGGGCGTCGGAGCGTTGCACCACGGGGATGATGGCGGAGGCCGGTTCCGACGGGCCGGGGCCAGGGTCCAGGGCGGGGTCGGCGTGGGGACGCGGAACCTCGCCCAGTGCGCGCAGCCGCGTCTGCGTCCGCGAGAGGTCAGTCTGGGCCTGGCGCACCTTGTCGTCCGCGTCGTGCAGCGCGGCGGCGTCGCGGCTCGTCCCCTCGCCGGACCCGACCCGCACGCGGAGCCGTTCCGCGGAGTCCACCGCGTCCCGCAGCGACCGTACGGCCTCGGCATGGGCATCGTGGGCCGCACCGACGACCGAAGCGCGGTCGGCGACGGTGACGGGGCCGGTGACGGTGGCGGGATCGATAGCGGTGGCGGGATCGGTGACGGGGTCGGTGGCGTCCGTTGTCGGCGGAGCCACGGCCTTGCCCTTGCCGGTGCCGGGGTCGATGCCGGTGGCGGGATCGGTGGCGTCCGTTGTCGGCGGAGCCACGGCCTTGCCCTTGCCGGTGCCGGTGGATGTGCCGGTGTCCGTGGCCGGAGTGCGGCTCGGAGTCGGGGCTTGGGCAGGGTGCGGGGTCGTACTGCCGCTGCCCGTACCGTTGCTCGAACTCCCCTGCCCAGACACGTCATTGTGGGTGACCCCGGGTGGAATTGTGGTCCCGACCGTGGCCACCCCGGAGGACGACGTCACCACGGACGGCGGCAACTCCGTGGCAGACGGCTCGACAACAGGGTCCCGGTCCAGGGGCGGATTCATGTCCACGCCCTCCCCCAGCCGGGCCGCAATGGCAGGAGCGGTCGTCCCGGTGACCACCGGGAACAGGGGCGGCTCGGTCCCAGTTGTTCCGGTCGACCCCGCGCCGGGGGTGTTCAAGTCGTGGTTCTGCGCCGGAGGTTCACTGCCGTTACCGGTACTGCCGTGCGTCACGACGGGCGACGCGGACGCCCCACTACCGCCGGCGACGGTCGGGACGACCGGCCGGACCGGCGGGGCAGTCGGCGTGACCGTCACGGGGGCAGTCGGCGGCGCGGACGCCCCAACCACTGGCGGAACCACCGGCGTTGAAGACCCCACCACAGGCGGCGGAGTGACCGGGACGGACGTGCGGGGCGGCGGGTCGAGGACCGTGAGAGGCAGCACACTCGTCGATGAGCCGGCGCCCGTGTCGATGTGGATGCCGGTGTCCGTGCCGATGTCCGTGTCCGTGCCCTGGCTCGGTCCCGGACCCAGGTCCACGGGCGGGTGAGGGCCGCTTCCCGCACCGGACTCGGGGCCGCCGACCACCGTGGCGGCCGGCGGGTACGTCCCGGCGGTCCCCCCTCCCCCGGACGACGTGTCGCCGCTCCGCCCCGAGCCGGGGCCCCGACCGCCGGCGCCGGAGTCTCCGTCGCCGGAATCCCGTGCGGAGACCGGCACGGAGACCGGCGCGGAGACCGGCGCGGAGACCGGCGGCGGGTTCCCGAAGTTCTTGAGCCAGTCGGCGCTGTTGGTGACCGCGTGCTCGGCTCCCGCCTCGAACCGCTCGCTCAGGCCCGATCCGACGAACGTCTGCCAACTCGGCGTGAAGTCGCCGAAGAACGCGCCCATCACGAGCGACTCGGCCAGCGTCTCCGAGGCACCGTCCGCGACGAACTCGCCGCCCTGCTCAAGCCCCTTGCCGAAGAGGCTCTCGTTGCCGTGGGGTGTCGGCGTCACGTGCGGGGTGACAGTGGGAGTCGTCTTCGGGACGTGGGTCGCGGGTCCCGGCGCCGGGCCGGGCTTCGGCCTGTCCGGCAGGTTCAGGTCGCGGCTGTTGGGCTTCGGTGTCTTCAGACCGCCCAGATCGACGTCGTCGAACTTCTTCCCCAGGTCACCGAGGTTCTTGAGGTTGTTCGTGACGTTCTTCATCGTCTTCGTGAAGATCGGCGCGAGGAACCCCGCAACAGCCCCGAACACGGCGCTGAGACCCACATCGCCCCAGTCGACCGACGACGGCCGCTGCCCCTCGGGAGCACCCGCCATCATCGCCAGCCGGACCGCCAGCGTCATGAACGCCTCCTCGGCGGCCTCCAGAAAGCCCGGCAACAGGTGTGTGCGGTGCGCGAGTTCGAGCAGGACCTCCAGGATGAACACCCGGCTGCGGGCACGTGCCACCGCCGCCTCGGTGGCACTGGCGCCACCGGTGAAGAACGACATCACCGCGAGAATCGCGAGCTCGATGAACAGGCGGATGAGTTCGGCGATGATGTTCCACTTCGCCTCGCGGATCTGCATGGCGATGTTGACCTGGTTCTCGGTCACCTTGCTCAGGTCGGCCTCGAACTGGTCGAGATAGGGCAGTACCTGGTCGATCGCCCCGATGAACTGGTCGGCGGTCCCCCTGGGAAGGCCCTCTCCCACCGCCAGTACCGCTTGCTTCGCCCGCGACTTCAGCGCACCGACCTGCTGCTGGAGCAGGCCGAACGACTGGCTGGCGTCGTAGGCACGGTCCTCGTCAGCCTCCAGGAACTCCTCCCCGATAAGGATGAAGAACAGCCAGTTGAGCTTGGGAGAGACGACGATAGCCACGTTACGGTCGGCTCCCGCTCCGCCCGCCCTGTTCATGGATGGCGTCCAGGATCCCGCCCTGGGTACCCCGGATCGAGCGCAGATTACCGAGAGTGCCCTCACCCACGGCCGAGATACCCGCGGCGATGGCATCGATGGTAGCGAGGACGGAGTCACGGGTCCGGACGAACTCCTTCCTCAGCTGCCGGCCATAGCCGTCATCGCCGGTCCAACTCGTGTCCGCCAGGGCAGCACGGGCCGACACACCGACCTCCACGGCATAGCCGCCGAGATCCTCGATGACACGACTGCCGTTGACGATCTCCGCCGGGTCCGACGTGTAGGAAGGACCCGTCATACGGTGCCTCCATCTTCCTCGACATCACCGATCTCGTCCTGGAGGAGGTCTTCGCCGCCCAGCGCGGCCACGCCCAGCTCGTCGTGGTCGGCGACTCCGCCCAGGCCATCTACGGCTGGCGCGGCGCCCGCGACGTGATGACCGGCTTCGACGCCACTCCCCTCACCCTGACCCGCTCCTTCCGCTTCGGCCCCCTGATCGCCGAGGAGGCCAACCGGTGGCTCACACTCGCCGACGCCCCCATCCGCCTGACCGGCACCGACACCATCGCAACCGAAGTCGGCGGCCTGGACCGCCCGGACGCGGTGCTGTGCCGGACCAACATCGACGCCATGACCGAAGTCATGCGCCTGCTCGCCGCCGGCCACCGCGTCGCCCTCACCCGCGGCAGCCAGCAGCTGGCCGCGCTCGCCCTCACAGCCCGCACCCTCAAAGACGGCCAACGCACCACCCACCCCGAACTCGTCCTCTTTTCGTCCTGGGGCGAACTGCAGGACTATGCCGCCCACGATCCCGCCGGACGCGATCTGCAGCCCTTCGTCGACCTCATCGACACCCATGGCCCCGACGCCATCCTCACCGCGGTCAACCAGCTCACCGACGAGAAGGACGCCGACGCCACTGTCTGCACCGCCCACACCGCCAAAGGCCGCGAATGGCCCACCGTCCAGATCGGCGACGACTTCCCGCCCCCCAAGGACACCGACCAGCACGACGACCAGGGCCGCCCCGTCCCCGAACCCGTCAGCGACACCGACGCACGCCTCGCCTACGTCGCCGTCACCCGCGCCCGTCACCACCTCGACCTCGGCGGCCTCTCCTGGATCCACACCCACCCCACCGCACCGGGCAAGGCCTAGAACTCCTGGCGCAACTGCAGCAGGGCCAGCCAACGCGCGCCACAGTCCGACCGCTGAGTGCGGCTTTCGCCCCCTCGCCGGATTCGAGCCATCAGCCGTACCGCTGCCGCGCCTTCCACTTGGTGGCCCTGTTGTCTCGCTCAGGCTGGTCCGCCGCAGCCAGAGGCACAGACGCCGTCCGTGCAGGCACCATTCCGGCGGCGCCGGTGCGGTAAGGCCGGTCTCGGCCACATCCCACGCACATGTCGCGTACATGACCTTCAGTGCCTACGGTGTGACGCATCGCGCGATGAGTGTGGGGGTCATGGGGCGTGCGCGTCCCATGCGGTGCTCTGGGGAGGGCGCATGCGGTCACGGGGCGGGGTCTTTCGTGCCATCAGACAGGGCCGGTACCGGCTGATCACGGCAGGCACGCTCGTGCTCGCGCTGGCCACGGGGACCATGTCTAACCAGGCACTGCCTCCGCAACCGGATTCGGTCAAGTCCGCCCCGTCCACCGGGACGACGACGCCCCGGCCTGATGCCGTCTCCTCCGCGCAGCCGGATGCGGCTGCTGCCGAGCCGACCACCGACAACGCTGTCTACGCCTATGACGCGGTGGGCCGTCTCGTCGGTGTCACGGACCCGGCTGGACAGACGGCCCGCTACCGCTACGACAAGGCCGGCAACCGGCTCGGGGTCGACCGGTTCGCCTCCAGCACACTGTCCGTGCTGTCGGTGGTCCCCGTGCGTGCCGCGCCCGGCGCCAAGGTCACTCTGTCCGGTACCGGCTTCTCCGCCACCGCCGCCGGCAACACGGTGACGCTCGGCGACAAGGCGGCAGCCGTCGCCTCGGCCTCCGCGACCCGTCTCGTCGTGACCGTTCCGGCGGACGCGGTCAGTGGAAAGGCCATTGTCACCGTCGGTGGTTCGAGCGTCGAGGCGACGGAGTCGTTCACGGTCGCCTCAGCCGGTCCCGCCATCTCGAAGATCGACCCGGTATCCGGCGTGTCCGGTACCCAAGTCACCCTCTCCGGCACCGGATTCGCTGCGAGCGCGACGGAGAATGTGGTCCGGTTCAATGGCATCGTCGCCGAGGTCAAGGCGCACACTGCTACCTCGCTGACGGTCGAGGTTCCGCCCAACGCCCGTACCGGAAGCGTGGCGTTGGACACCCCGGACGGGTCAGCGACAGCGCCCGGCGATTTCACCGTCACCCAGGACGCTCAGGAGGCGCTGTTCGACACGACGATGCGCGCCGCGGTCACCGACCCGGATCCGTCACAGGTCTCGGTGGTGACCCCCGGGCACAAGGCGCGGATCCTCTTCGACGCCGAGAAAGGTGATGCGATCGGGTTCGGTCTGCAGGGGGCCTCGTTCACCTCCCGCTCCGACATCACGGTGGTCTCGCCACAGGGTACGACTGTCGCGGCCTCCAACTTCCTGAGCACGCTGGCGGACTGGGAGGTGACCGGTCTGCCGGAGCCGGGGACGTACCAGTTGGTCATCGCCCCGCGCAGCAGCGACGTCGGTTCGGTCGCGGTGCTGCTGTCCGCGCCGGCCGGCGGGACGCTGGCCTTCGGCGGGCCGACGGTGACCACGAATCTGTCGCGGATGGGGCAGGACGGAGCCTGGACGTTCGCCGCGGCCAAGGGCGATTCACTGAGCCTCGGCATCGACGGCACGGCGATGGGCGGATACCTGCGCTGCTACATCTATCTCCCGGACGGCACGCAGTCGACCTATCTGCCTGTGCCCAACGGTGACAGCAACTCGGCGGACGTCGACTCCCTGCCTCAGGACGGGCAGTACACGCTGCGCTGCGATCCCGACTCCGCCGGTACCGGCACCGTGAAGCTGTCTCTCGCCCACTACGCCAAGGGCACGCTCGATCCCACCGCGGCGTCGACCACCCTGGACCTGGCTTCGCCCGGTCAGGACGGCCAGGTCACCTTCACCGCGCAGGCCGGGGACTATCTGAGCCTGGGCGCCACCGGAACCACCGTGCCCTCGTACGTCACGGTCACGGTCACCGGGCCGACCGGCAGCAGCGTAGGCAGTTTCACCGCGGCCCCCGGCCGTGACGCCGACTGGGACAGCGCCGCCCTGGCGGCCGCCGGCACCTACACGGTGCGCGTGGCCGGCTACAAGGTGGGGACCGGCAAGGTGACCCTGACCCTGTCGAAGCCCGCGGACATCGGCACCCTGACCCTCGGCGCAGCTGCCGTCAGAGGGGCAGTGGCCCGGCCCGGGCAAAACATCAACGCCTCGTTCAGCGCGCAGGCGGGCAGCAACCTGTCACTGGGGCTGGCGGCGAACACGTTCGCCAAGACCCTGTCGGTGACCGTGCTCGCGCCGTCCGGCGCCACGGTGATCAGCAACCGCCTGATCGCAGCCGGCGCCTCCGGAACCATCGCGCTGACCAATGTTGCCGAGTCCGGCACCTACACCGTGCGGATCAATCCCAGCAATGCGGCCACCGGCACCGTCGACCTCACGCTCAAAACAGCGACGGCCGCGGCCGCCACCACAGCCCTCACCACCGGCGCACCGCACTATTCACTCAACGCGGTCTGCTTCAGCCTGCGTTTCGCCCTCCCTATCCCGGACTCGGTCCAGGTGCACGCCGACAAGTGCGATGCCCTGCAGAAGCAGGCCGAGGTCAAGGCGGCCAAGGCCAAGAAGGCAGCCGGTATCGTGCCCACGGGCCCGGACGCCTGGCAGCCGGGCGCCGAGAACCTGAAGGGCCGTGACTGGATCACCGGCCGGGGCGCCGCCCCGAAGGCTCCGGCGCGGCTGCGCGCCCCGCCCGGCAGCACCGCGCTGAGCGGGCATGTCCTCAAACTGGACGGCACACCGCTGGCCAAGGTCACCGTCCGCGCCGGCACGAAGACCACGCGCACCGACGCCAAGGGCCGCTTCGTCCTTGCGGGCACCAGCGCCGACGCCACCACGGTGGTCGTGGACGGCGCGAGCGCGAACACCCGGCAGCGCACCCACGGACGCTACGACATCCGCATCCACCCGGTGGCAGGCCACAGCACCGACCTGGGCTTTCCGGTCTGGATGACCCCGCTGGACACCAAGCACACCGTCACCTTCGACGCCCCGGCCAAGCGTGACATCACGCTGACCACCCCGCAGATCCCGGGGCTTGAGGTCCGCATCCCCAAGGGCTCGGTGATCCGCGACGAGCACGGCAAGACGGTCACCGAGCTGGGCATCACCGCGATCCCGGTCGACCGGCCGCCGTTCCCTCTGCCCAAGAACAGCGCCGTACCGGTGTTCTTCACCGTCCAGCCAGGCGGCACCTACGTCTTCCCCGAGGGCGCGCAGGTCGTCTACCCGAACTACACCCACGAAGCCCCCGGCGCCCGCATCGACTTCCTCGCCTACGACCCTGCGGGCAAGGGCTGGCACACCTACGGCCACGGCACCGTCACCCGCGACGGCAAGCAGGTCGTCCCCGACAAGAAGACCCGCATCTGGGCCTTCACCGGCGCGATGCTCAGCGTCTCGGACATCATCCCCTTCGACATCTCCGGCATCGCGGATATCTTCGACTGGCTCTCGGGCGACCCCGTCGACCTTCAGACCGGCCTGCTCACCGACTCCCGCACCGACCTGGGCGTGACGGACCCGCTCGGCCCGGCCGAAGTCACCCGCACCTACTGGCAGGGCGATTCTCGCTCCCGCGCCTTCGGTATCGGACGCGACCTGTCGTACAACATGTATCTGCAGTCCCAGCACCTCTACACCGAGGTGGACCTGTATATACCGGGCGGCAAGAAGGTCCACTTCGTCCGCACGTCGGCAGGCACCAGCTACGGCGACGCGGTCTTCGAACCCCAGGGCACCCCCACCGCCCTGAACGGCTCCAAGATCCAGCAGGAATCGGGCGGTTGGCACCTGCGCCTGCGCGACGGCACCGACTATGTCTTCCCCTGGTACGGGCCGCTCAGGGAGATCCGCGACCGCTTCGGCAACGTCATCCGCCTCACCCGGTCCGACGGAACAAAGGGCGACGTCACCAACATCACCACGCCCGGCGGGCGCTGGATCTCGCTGGCCTACGACAGCCAGCACCGCGTCACGGGGACACGGGACAACACCGGCCGTACGACGTCCTACACGTACGACAGCACCGGGCGGCTCCAGACGGTCACCGACCCGGCGGGCAAGGTGAGTTCGTACACCTACGACGGCACCTCCAACCGCATCGCCACCGCCAAGGACGCCCGCGGCATCGTCTACCTGAGCAACACCTACGACGCCGACGGCCGGGTCAAGCACCAGACACTGCCCGAGGGGCAGGAGTACTCCTTCGCCTACACCCAGACGGGCACCGGCCAGATCACAGCGGCCGAGGTGACCCAGCCGGGAGGGGCGATCCGCCGGGTGGAGTTCGACGACTCCGGCTTCGGCGTCACCGACACCGAGGCGTACGGCACCACGCTGGCCCGCAAGACGGTCTACGAACGGGGCACGAACCACAGGGTCACCGCGGTCGTGGACCCCTACGGGCGGCGCACCGAGCTGTCCTACGACGCCAACGGGCATGTGACCTCGGCTCTGGAGCTGGCCGGCACGGCCGATGCCCGCTCGACGGGCACGACCACGTTCGACGGTCCCTACGACCAGCCCACCAAGTCCACCGACCCCCTGGGCAACGCCACTGTCTTCTCCTACGACGCCACCGGCAACCTGCAGACCGCCACCGACCCGGAAGGCCGCGCCACCGCCTTCACCTTCGGAACGGACGGCCAGGTCAAAACCGTCACCGACAACGCGAACGCCCAAACCCAGTACACCTATAGCCACGGTGACCTGACCGCGGTGAAGGACGCCGAGGGGCGCACGACGAAGCAGTTCACGGATGCCGCCGGCCGCGTCAGCGCCCTGACGGACGAAGCGGGCTCGCTCACCACGGTCACCTACGACCAGCTCAACCAGACACGGGAGATCACCGACCCCCTCGGTGACACCACGACCCTCGGCTACGACGACAACGGCAACCTCACCGCCCTCACCGACCCTCGTGGCAACACCGCCGCCTGGGCCTACGATGACGCCGACCGCCCCAAATCGGCCACCGACCCGCTCGGCGCGCAGGCACTGTTCACCTACGACGCGGCCGGGTTCCTGAAGAAGGCGACCAGCCGGTCGGGACAGGCGGCCACGGCCGACTACGACCTGCTGGGGCGCACCAAGACCGTCCAGTACGGTGTCGACGACCTGGGCCAGGCAGAATCGACCGTCACCTACACCTATGACGGCAAAGACCGGCCCCAGCAGATCACTGACAGCCAGGCCGGCAACCAGTCCTTCACCTACGACGCCCACAACCGCCTGGCCTCCACCACCGGCCCCACCGGCACTGTCGGCTACGTCTACGACGCCGACGACCGCCGCACCCAGATGACGGCAGCCGCAACGACCACGACGTACGGCTACGACAAGTCGAGCATGCTCACGTCCGTCACCTCGGGATCGCAGCAGGTCGCCCTCGGCCTCGACGCGGTGGGCCGAGAGAAGACCGCCACGCTGCCCGGCGGCATCACCCGCACCACCGGCTACGACACCACCGGCCTCATCACCTCCATCTCATACGCCCAAGGCACCAAGTCCATCGGCAACTTGACGTACACGCGGGACGAACGCGCCCTGCAGACCGGTCTGACGGGCTCGCTGGCCAAGGTGGCCCTGCCCGCCGCCGAGACCGGGACACAGTTCGGCAAGGACAACCGGATCACCAGCTACGACGGGCGCACGTTCACCTACGACGCCAACGGCCAACTCACCGGCGACGGCCAGCGCACCTACACCTGGAACACCCGCGGCGAACTCACCAGCCTGAGCAAAGCCGGAACCGCCTCGTCGTTCGGCTACGACCCGCTCGGCGGCCGCATCTCCAAGACCACCGGCACCACCACCAGCCGCTACCTGACCGACGGCACCAACCCACTGGCGGAGCAGGACAGTTCAGGAACCACAAAGGCCACGGTGACCACCTCCGGGCTGGATGAGTTCCTCACCCGCACGGAGAGCGGCAAGACCCAGGTCTACCTGACCGACGCCCTGGGCAGCGTGGTCGGCCTCGCCAACTCCGACGGCACGGTCGCGACCACCTACGCCTACGACCCCAATGGCACGCCCACCGCCTCCGGCGCGGCAACGACGAGCCCGTACACGTTCACCGGCCGCGAGGACGACGGCACCGGCCTGCTGTATTACCGCGACCGCTACTACGACCCCCAGACCGGCCGGTTCATCTCCCAGGACCCCAGCGGCCAAGCCGGCGGCACCAACCTCTACGAGTACGCCCTCTCTTCTCCCACCACCTACACCGACCCCTCCGGCAACAACCCCATGATCGCCGCGTGCGTCGTCGGGGGTCTCATGGACGGCGGCCTTGACTGGCTCACCCAGCGCCTGTCCGGACGCAAAGTCAACTGGGGACAGGTCGGCCAATCCGCCGCCACTGGCTGCCTCGCCGGCATGCTCGGCGAAGGCCTCGGCGCCCTCGCCGAAGGCGGAGCAGGCTCCCGCGTAGCCGGATGCGCAACCCCCAACAGCTTCACCGGTGATACCCCCGTCCTGATGGCCGACGGCACCCGCAAACCCATCAAGGACGTCGCCATCGGCGACATCGTCCTCGCCACCGACCCCGACACCGGAGAAACCGGACCCCGCAAAGTCACCGCCCTGATCAAGGGCGACGGAGACAAACAACTCGTCGACATCACCCTCGACACCGACGGATCCGCCGGGACTAAGACAAACGCCCTCACGGCCACTGAGGGCCACCCCTTCTGGGTCCCGGCACTCCACCAGTGGGTCGAAGCTGGAGACCTCGCGGCCGGACAGTGGCTGCAGACCAGCGCCGGCACCTGGGTCCAGATCACCGCCGTCCACCACCGCGTCCAGACGACCTCGGTCTACAACCTCACGGTCGACGGCTTCCATACCTACTACGCAGCAGCTGGTACCACGGCTGTCCTGGTCCACAACTGCACTACCCCGCTCTACCGTGTCGCACGACACGAGCACGCAGACGAGATCACACACGGACTGGACCTCGACCGGTTCCCGCGGAACGAATTCGATGACGGGTCGGCCTACTTCGGAAATGCGGAACGCGTCCTAGACTTCCTCAGGGGGCACACGGATACACACGGCCCCGGCTACAGAATCGAGGTTCCGACAGAATGGCTGGAACGGCACATCGAGGCGGGCACCATTAATCGCTACCCGGACATCACTCCCGATAACATCGAATACGTGATCCCCCGGGAGCTGTTCGAAGAGCTGAACACATTTGATCGGTACCCATGGAGTCCGTAGTGGAAGAGGAAAACAGCCTCAAAGAGAGATTCCCGCGATACTCAACGATCTGCTGTACCGTGACAGCACATCGCAGTTACGGACTGATTGTAGAAATCGACGAAGAGTTTCGCGGCTACATCGATCTCGGACACATAGCCCCGACTTCGACCAGTGGGGAAAATTGGCCCCGTATGGGCGCAGAGATACGAGCTCTCGTCCTCGGGGTTACACATGATGGCCGCGTGAGACTGGATATCAGGCGGGATGATCTAGAACTCGCCGACCATGCCGTCGATCTTCCTGACGCTATGTCACGGTGGACAGCCGCTCGGCACGCGGAACCGGGCAACACAATGGCGCAGCGCAGGTTTTACGAGTCCCCCGATGCCGCCATACTCTTGAGTTGGCTGGTCGCAGGCGGAGGCCGCGGA
Organism: Streptomyces sp. NPDC051576; assembly: GCF_040681835.1. Classification (NCBI taxonomy): domain Bacteria; kingdom Bacillati; phylum Actinomycetota; class Actinomycetes; order Kitasatosporales; family Streptomycetaceae; genus Streptomyces; species Streptomyces sp. NPDC051576. The sequence continues at coordinate 25,834 of NZ_JBFAZO010000023.1, read as the reverse complement.
ACCTCGATCGATTCCGTATGGGGGCTCGTCGATGACGCCCCGGAGGAAATCAGGAGAGAGGTCGCTAAGTCCCTGACCAGAAGTGCTCTCCACGGTGATCCAGGCCTCTATCCCAACATGGCCACCCTGTATACGGCGTGCGGCATGGACCTGTCCCTGGACATTTTGAACCGGCTACTGACCGAAGAGTCCCCTAGCCCGGAGGATCTCACGGCTCTCGCTGCTTCCGTAACAGATCGACGTATCCTCAATGTTTTGAAGAGATGGGCTCTGGATTCTGCAGACGCAGCGCTACAAAAGGTCGGCGAACGCCTGACGACGCGAACCTTGGGTGACGGTGTCACATGACCACAAGTAGGAGAGGATTGCTGCGCGCCTCGGTCGCCGCTGCCGCTGTCGGCACAGGTGGCATCACGGCCGCTGGCATCGTCGCATCTGGCAACAATCCCGCGCATCAGAACCAGATGCCATCTCCTCTGCGGGGCTCAGCCCCGTTGCAGTACGCGCAGATAGCGGCTCTCGACCTCATCAGTAGAAGCCACCGCGGCGATTCGCTGCATGCCGCACACCATGTCATTAAAACAATGGACGGCGGCAAGATAGCCGCCTGGCTGGCCCTAGGAGAAAGTGCTCTTCCCGCGTCGACGTTAAGGCCCCAGCACCTTAGACAAATGCCGGCGTTTCCTGGGGACCTGTTGGATCCTGCGCAGTCGCACGGAGATCTCCTGCTCCAGATCACAGGAACCTCGCCCAAGGCAGTACAGAGCGCAATCGCGCAGGCGCTTCGTGAGTTGCCTCAGTGGCGGATACGCTGGCGAATAGACGGCATGCGCCCAGAAAATCGCACGGAAGACGGCAGAGGGCTGGCCCGCAACCCTTTCCATTTCACCGAGGGCTACGGAAACCCCGCCACGCCAAGTGGCGTTGAGGAGCGTGCGACCGTCACCGCAGCCCAGGGTGAGCCGCCTTGGGCGGTGGGCGGCAGCTACCAGGTCATACGGATCATCCGGCTCGCCACCGACTTCTGGGACCGGGACACCATCCACGAACAGGAGCGCATCATCGGCCGCCGCAGGAACGGCCGTTGGCTGGACGGCACTCCCAGCACCGAGCAACCCGTCTTCGCCGCCGATCCTCACGGCAGGACCACGCCGCTCGACGCGCACGTGCGCAGGGCTGCTCCCGACCGGCGCAACCCACCGCCCCTCGTCCGCCGCGGATACAACTACGACCACGGCAACGGCGACACCGGGCTCATCTTCTCCTGTTTCCAACGCGACCTGGAGAAAGGCTTCGAAGCCGTCCAACGCCGACTGCAGGGCGAAGCCATGGCCAAATACGCTCTCACGGTCGGGGGCGGCTACTTCTTCGTCCCCCCGCCCGGCAACGCATGGATCGACGCAGTGGGCGCAAAGTAGGCATCCTTGCTCGCGACCTGCGGTGCGGTGAGTTACTTCCGACATCACCAGGACCACATCTCAGAGTGTGCGAGTTGCTGCAGCGAGATGTCTCTGTGGCCGAGAGTCTGCTTCAGATCAGCCCCAGGGAGGCCGACGTGTGCCGGTGCCGTTCAACCTGCTGTCCGGCCATCACATCCCACGGGGCGGGCCGTACCGCGTCTCCGGACGATCATCCGCGGCCATCGGCAGGTCCTGGAGGGCAACGGGGCCCGGGTAGAAGGCGGAGCCGCCTGGGCCCGTCATCTCCTCGCCCATCAGCCAGCGGTAGAGCCACTCCGCGAACGAGCACGAAAACTCGAAGAACTCGTAGTCGCCCCCCTCCACGAAGAGCGATCCCTTCCCCGACGCGCCCTTGGGTGCGTAGAAGATCGCCTCGGCCCGGTCGGTTCCCGCGATCGGGATCAGACCCTCAGGAGTGCCGAAGGCCAGTTCGGAGACGCCAAGCGAGATGCGGGGATCTCCCTCAGGCTCCCCTTCGTCCCATTCGATCTCCGCCCAGGACCGGGACGTCGTGCGAATGTTCTCGCCCAGATTCCAGCGTTCGGTGGCTGGATGGCTCAGGTACAGGTGCCCGTTGATCTGGACCGGGGCGTACGCGTCGACGATCTCCTTGTAGTCCGCCGGGAGGCCCGTACCAAGCTCTCTCTCCAGCGTGCGCCACGCCTCGGGATCCCGATACCGCCACGCGGGCTCACCGAGCATCTCCAGGACGCGCTCGACGTAGTTCTCCATCCCCTCCGTCACCGCCCCGGGCAGTCAGCACTGCCCCATCGTTCCCATCTTCGCGTGGAACACAGCCTGGTATGCCTTCAGATCACGGGACTGTCAGGCATGGACTGCCATCGCGGCTCCTTGGCGGGCCAACCCCGGGGGAGTTTCTCCTGCCTCAGGATCTTCTCCAGGAATTCGGTAACGCCTCCGTCGAGCAGGAGGAATTCCGGGCACTGGCGGAATGCCACGGCCACCCTCCACAGCCTCGTCCCAGCGTCGGGGAAGAGCAGACACACGTCGCCGTTCCAGTCGTGGTATGCCCACGGAACGATGTCCTCCCATACTGCCGTCAGGGCCGGCGGAATGTCCCGGAGGCCGCCGTAGGCCGCCCGGAAGCTGTCGCGCTCCTCGCGCATGAACGTGAGGAGGGGGTCGGCCCCTTCGGGATGCGGAACAAACAGGTGGCCGTAGAGCAAGGCATCGCCGTATCCATCCACGAACTCCTTGTAGTCCGCGGGGAGTTCGCGGCCGAGCCACTCCTCCACGGAACGCCACGCCTGAGGAGGCGCGGGGTGCAGGCGTTCAGAAGGGCCCAGGAGGGAGGTCAGGGACGACGAAGGCACCACTGCGGTTCGCCGCCCGTTCAGGGTTCGAGTGCACCCACAGGCTCGAACGACGGCTCGTCCTCGATGATCGGGATCTCCAGGTCGCCCCGGAGCGCCGTCCAGAGGAAGTCCGTGAAGGACAACGGCAATTCGCCCCATTCACCCATGTCGATGACGACGGACCAGTCCTTCCCGCCGGCCTTCGGCGGGGACAGGAAAACGTGGTTTCCGGATGACGAGCGGGCGATCGGCAGGCATCCGTCCGCCGCCGGATAGACAGCGTACGGATACATGTCCGGGGCGTTCCGGGAGAGTTCCGCGTACGCGTATCCCGCCTGCTCCCACAGGGATTCGAGGCGCAACCCGTCGTCCCCCGCCACTCCCCTCGGGTGGAACAGGTAGAGCTGGTCGTTCAGGCAGCCGGAACCGTATGCCGAGACGAACCCCTTGTAGTCGTCAGGGAATTCGATCCCGGCGCGGTCCTCCAGCGCCCGCCAGTCGCGTTCCACGTCACCGTTCACCGAGGGCTCGCCGAGGAGCTCACGGAACCGAGAGAGTTCCACCGGATGACCTTTCGGTACAGGAGTAACCGCCGGACGCCCGATTGTAGACCGTGCAGTTCAGGCCGTATCCGCCGTCTCCGACCGCGTACATCTTGATCTCAGTCGGGATCGCCGGATCGGTGCCGTTGTACACAGGGAGCACACCGAGCGCGACACGCTGGCCCGATCTCACCGTGCTGGTGATCTCGTCCTCCAGTGAGCGCATGTGCGGGGAGTTCGCAGGGGTCTGGTAACCCGCCACGAAGTTCCGCAGGGTGTCGTTGGCACCGCCCATCTGGTTGCCGATCAGGTGCAGGGCGGCCCGGTTGCTGACTGGCAGTCTCTCGTACCCGGCGGGCTTCCACTTCGGGTCGAGACGCCAGGCCCGCAGATCGTAGGAGTCGATGTACGCGACCGCTCCAGTGGCCCGGCAGTCGTCGGGGCCGGCTCCGAACCGGGTCATGGGGGCGTAGTAGAAGGAGGGGTCGGTGGAAGGGAAGTCCCGGGAGCACCGGTTCCTCGTCCGTTGAGCGTTGGGGTCCGCGCCGGACTTGCCGAAGCCGAAGTCCGGGTCAATGTCCTGGTCCGGGAACAGGCTCTGGAGCATCGAGGGTTGCGAGGTCCGCAGGCGTGTACTCGCCGTCGTCCAGGAGACCGCGCATGGTCTCCGGATCGACCGTCGCATCGACGCCCTTCTTGGTGTTCCACGTCTCGTCGGTCCACTCCGCCTTGGGCTTCGTGCGGGTGGGTGCGGGCTCGGGGTTGGGCCCATTGTTGGGGTTCTGGTCGATGGGCGGTGCGGGCGGCGTGATGACGCAGTTGTACGAGCAGCCGCCGGAGCCGGTTCCCGTACCTGTACCGGTTCCTGTCCTGGTTCCGGTGTAGACGAGCGCCGAGGAGCCCGGTGATTGGCTCGGGCCTGTGTAGACGAGTGCCGAGGAGCCCTGCGGCTGGCTGACCGCCGTGTAACCGTCGTTGTAGCTGGGGCTGTTCCAGCCCCATACGTTCAGGAAGATCTCCGCCGCGAGACCGTAGCCGCGCCCGGTGAACATCCTGGCGTACCTGAAGAGGTTGCCGATGTTCCGGTCGAGCCAGTCACTCTTGGGCTGGAACCGCACGGTCCTCCGGTACGGGACGTCGCGGACCTTGGTGTCGTGGCCGGTGGGGTCGGTGCCGTTGAGCGGTCCGCCGTTGGCGTAGGCGTACCGGTTGGACTGGGTCGACGGCGACGGGCTGAGTTGCCAGGTGTCGCGCGAGCCGAAGGAGCCGGTGCCGGGCTGGTACCAGCTGGCTGCCATGTTGACGTCGCCGCTGGTGGGGTCGGTCCAGCCGGACTGGTAGCCGACGGCGGGGGTGGTGCCATTGGTGGCGGTCTCCGTACCGAAGGGGTCGTAGGCCGTCGAGCCGGTGATCTGTTTGCCGTCGGCGGCGAGGCCGGCGACGAGGGCGGTGTGCTGGTCGGTCAGGGCCCACTGCTTGGTGGTGCCGGTGGACATCGAGAGCAGGGCACCGTCAGGAGTGCGGTTGTAGCTGGTGGTGCCGTCGCCCGCGAGGTTGTTGGAGCCACCGTCGTAGGTGAAGGTTGTCGTCCCGCGGGTCTGGACGCGGTCCAGCGAGTCGTAGGTGTATGTCGTGCCGCTGTCGGTGGCCTTGCGTTCGAAAGCGTCGAAGGTCAGCGTGCGGGGGGTGGTGCCGGTGTCGACCGATGTCAGCGTGCCGCGCGCCGAATACGTGAACTTGGTTGTGCCGTCGGTCAGTTGGCGGTTGCGGGCGTCGAAGGTCGATGTGGTCGAACCGGCCTTGGTGCGGTTGCCGGCGGCGTCCCACTCGTACGACGTCGTGGCGGCATCGTTGGTCCAGGACGTCATGCGGTTCGCGTAGTCGTAGCCGTAGGTGTTGGTGCCGGCTGCGGCCGTGCCCGTCGTCTTCTTCGACGTCAGGTTGTCGTCCAGGTCGTAGCCGTAGGTGGACGAGGCGAGGGTGGTCGCGCCGTCGAGGCTGGTGACGGCATCGGTGTTCAGGCGGCCGAGGTCGTCGTAGCCGTAGGTGCGCTTGGCCGTGGCCGTGTACGAGGTGGCGCCGGTGGCCTTGGTGGCGTACTGCTCCAGGCGCGGGCGTCCGGCGGCGTCGAAGTCGTACCAGATCTGACTGCCGGTGGCCGGGTCCTGGACCCAGTCGATGCGTCCGGCGTTGTCGTAGCCGTAGGAGGCTGTCCCGGCCGTGGTCTTGCGCAGTGTCATGGCGCTGTCGGCGTTGTAGGTGTAGCTGGCGGCGCCGCCGGGCCCGGCGGCGGTCAGGAGCTGGCCGCGGTCGTTGTAGGTGTAGGTGTTCTGGGTGAGGCCGTCGGCGGTACCGGTCGCGGTGAGGCGGCCGGCGAGGTCGTAGGCCAGGGTGCGGTCGGTGGTGGTCGCCTGTGCGCCGGTGCCGGTCTCGCGGGTGAGACGGCCGAGGCCGTCGTAGGTGCGCTCGCGCTTGACGCCGCCGGGGAGCAGTTCCGTGACGTCCTGTCCGGCCTTGTCGTAGAGGGTTGTCCAGGTGCGGTCGGCCGCGTTGGGGTGGGCGGTGGTGGACGGTTCGATGGTGGACTCGGGCAGGCCCCAGCTGTTGAAGGTGTAGACGGTCTTGTTACCTCGGCCGTCGGTGAGACGGGTTCGGTTGCCTGCCGCGTCGTGGCCGAAGGACGTCGTGATCGATGCCGTGGCGGAGACGGGTTCGATCTGCGTGGTCAGTTGGCCCAGGGCGTCGTAGGTGTACGTGGTGCGGGCCTTGGTCTGGGCGGAGACGACGGCCGTCCGGTTGCCTTCGGCGTCGTACTCGGCGGTTGCCGTGCGCAGCGCGGTGGTGCCGGTGCCGTAGTCGGTGTTCGCGGTGACGTCGTCGAGAGCGTCGTACGCGGTGGTTGTGCGCCGGTTGGTGGCGTCGGTCGTCTCCATCTGGCGGCCGAGGCCGTCGTAGCGTTGACGGGCTCGGTGTAGAAGCGGGTGGTGTAGGTGCCGTCCGGATTACGGTAGGTGCGCTGCCGCTCGCCGCGCTCGCCCGTGACTTCCTTGCTGCGCTTGGCGTCGAAGCCGTGGGCCGCAGCCGCGCCGGGCACCTCGGCCTTCTGGACACGACCGGGCTTCGGCAGCTTCGCCGTGCCACCGAGGTCAGTGACACCGTCCGCCTGATCGGCGGACAGCTCACCCCGCCCCTTGAGCGCCCCCTTGTTGCCGCCCTTCGCGGAGGCGTCCGTGGCGTCCGCCGACGTGCTGTGCCCACGGCCCGCCGCCGAACCCCACACCTGGTCGGGTGCCTGTCCGCCGGAGCCTGCCGCTGACTGGCCAACTGCCAGCGCGGCCTGCTCGGTTCCCGCCAGCACGGCCAGAACGAAGGCAACAGCAACAACAAGCGGACGCGCCGGACGCACGGGCCCCCCACCTCGGTGAACAAAACGTAAAGGAGGTTCTAAGCGATCTTTAAAGAGATACACAAGTGCTCCATATGGTTTCACCAAGCCGAAGTGGCAATGATCACGGGTCATTTGCGGCAAAACATGCAGTCCGGTCGCACTTCTGCGGCTTGAAGCCTCATGCCCTGGGTCCGGACGTCTCAGGGAGCGTGTTCCCTGTCAGTCCACCGTGACGTGGACGGTGCCGTCCGGATGACCGTAGGTCTCCAGCACACCAGCCGATCACCAGAGACCCGCATGCCCAATCCCAACTCCCCGCAGCTGCAGCGCCGTTCATGGCTCTACGCCATCACCGTCGCCTTAGCCCTGACCCTCCAGCAGGGATCGCCCTCAGCAGGTCATCACTCTCACGGCCTGCCTCCTCGTCCTCATCGCCCTGATCACCTCGACCGGGCACAGCGGTGAATAGTCGTCCGGCCTCCACAACCGAACCCATCCCGGTCTCAGAACGGCCGAGATACGCCCGTTCCATAAGTCACTGCAGTGATCCGGGACCGCGGCGGACGCGAAACTGACCCTTCCTGCTTCACGCACGGGTGGCGCACCCGAGTGCCTGCGGCAGGCCGGCTACGGCGCGCGGCCGCCCATGCCCCTCGCCTTTCTGGTAGAGCCGGGTGCGGGCTCTACCAGAAAGGCGAGGGGCATCGCGTCGATATGGGCAGGCGGGTAAGGGCCGGATCGGGGCGGTGGTGTGGGCGACGGGTGCGGTGTGTGCGGCGGTGGTCTTCGGCCGGGGCGGGGTTCTGTCGCCGAACGTTCAACCCGGTGGCAGATTCCAGCCGAGTGACCGAGGCCGGGATGTGATGCTGCGTCAGACGTGATGTTGCCGGCCAAAGATCAGCTTTCGACACTCGGGGAATGGGGAGCCAGTGCGGTGGAGCGACAAAGAAGCGGAAGGCTTGCCGAAACAGGGTGCGGGAAGCAGGGCTGCGGTGTTGGCGGCATCGCGGGCAGCCGAAGTTCGATGCCTCGGTCCGAAACGCGGCACAAGGCAGACCCCTCCCCCGGGCCACAGTGCCTCGTGACCACCTCCCACCGGAACTCGCCGGTTGGTGCGCCGACCTTCTGGACAAGGCCGCCGCCGAGGTGATCGCCCGCGCGCGCAGCCGAATGCGTGACGGACCGCGTCTGGCAGGATCTGGTGGGGTACCACCGGCGGCCTGGTGGATGCGACGATCTCGCCGCAGCAGCGCAGTCGCTCCTCAAGGCAAGGGAGAGCGTCCGGGACAGCCTGACTGGAATTCACCGGAACAGGTTCATCGACGCTTTCATCGGAGAGATCACGAGCCGCCTCATCATGATGCCGGTCGAGGCCCATCTCGCCGCCGCGGCGCGTGGGTTACAGATCGCCGGCATCTGCGTATGCGTCCTCGGCGGTGACCTCGCCCACTGCGCCTGCCTCCTGGATGTGCTGAAGGCCGAGGGACAGGAGCGGGTCGAAGCATTGGTGAGCGGGGCCATGGAGGACTGGCGGGGGTTGCCTCGCAGGATGCGCGACACCCCCGGACCGTGACATGCGGACGCTGTTCCACGCCCGTGGGAGAAAGCCTGAGCCTGCGTCCCTCAATCCGCCTGCAGCCCCGGCCAGTTGAACAGCAAGGGTCCATTCCTGTACCAGCCGGTTCATCTCCGTCCGGCGGTCAGAGACGCCAAGCGCCTGAGGTCCTGGGTAGCCTCTCGGGCGGCGCGTGCGCCCGATGCCTCGCCCCGTACCGGAGCGAATGTCGAAGTGAAGTAGCCGACCGTCCGCACGCAGATGCGATGGCAGGTGGCCCGGTGGGGCGCTCGATCCAGGATCAGCGGGCTGACCAAACTGCCGTCGGCTGTGCGGGACCTCGAGCATGATGACCCTCATGCCGATGGAGACCGACGACCGGTTCGAGGACAGCGCAGCGGCCTGCGCGGAGGACGGCACGGACGGCTTCGTGACCGGCAGAGCGAAGGCGCCCAGGAGTGGGTCGAGCAATAGTCAAGACTGGCTGTCTCAGGCCCCAGAGGGGCTGTTTCTCGGTGACTCGGGCGGGAGGCCCAAGGGGAGGAACGGGCCCCGGGTCGACCACATGGAAGGGAATGGCGAGCAAGGCCCGGGGTGGAGGTCGCGGCCCGAGTGAGGCCGGGGCTGGCCCTACTCTGCTGACGTGTGCGCTGCGCTCGCGGCGCGGATGCGCTGGCCGAGGAAGAGTGCTGCGCGGTCCAGTGCCTCGTCCGCCTCGTCCAGGACGCCGGCGAAGGACTGGAACACGTGCGGCACGTCGGCGGTGATATCCAGGACGACGTCCACTCCGGCTGCCCTCGCACGCGTGGCCAGGCGCGTGGAGTCGTCCAGCAGGATCTCGTTGGTGCCTACCTGGATCAGCATCGGGGGGAAGGTGGTCAGGTCGGCGAGGACGGCCGGGCTGACCAGGGGCTGATGCGGGTCGGCTCCGGCGAGGTACATGGCTCCGGTGTGTTCAACGGCCTCGCGGGTGAAGATCGGGTCGATGCCCGTTTTGGTGTCCATGCTCTCGCCGGTTCGGGTGGCGTCGAGGCCCGGGGAGAACGCCACGATGGCGGCGGGCAGTGGGAGGCCCGCGTCGCGGGCGGCGAGGCAGGTGGTGACGGTGAGTCCGCCGCCGGCGGAGTCGCCGGCGAACGCGATGGTCGAAGGGTCCTTGCCGCTGTCGAGCAGGGCGCGGTACGCGCTCAGCGTGTCTTCGATTGCGGCCGGGAACGGGTGCTCGGGAGCGAGCCGGTAGTCCAGCGAGTACGCCCCGAGGCCGGTCTTGGCCACGAGGTGTCCCGTCAGTGACAGGGCGGTCTCGGGAGAGCCGAACACCCAGCCGCCGCCATGGAAGTACAGGATCGTCCCGGCGCGCGGCCCGTTGTCCGGCTCGACATACAGTGCGGGTCGGTCGCCGAGCGTGGTCTGCGTGGTGCGGATGCCGTCGGGCACGGTCATCTGGGTCATCAGCGCCTTAAATCCGGCTCGGATCTCCTCGACCGACCGGGGACCCTCTGGTCGGGGCTGCCGCAGCATCGCGTCGACCTTCGCGCGCTGTTCCTTGCTCATAGGTACGCTCCCGCCGTAGGTGACTTCCATGGAACTATATGCCGTGGAATATAAGTTAGACTATATGCCATGGCATCCACATCGAGCGGCGGGACGGTCGAGCTCTCGGGCTTCTTCGCCGACCTGGTCCGATGCGAGACGCGTCTGTACAACGCCCTCAACGATCGCCTCCGCGAGCGGCACGGGATCGTCACCTCGCAGTTCGAGGCCCTGCGCTACCTGCGCGACCACCCAGGGTCCCGGGTGGCGGACCTCGCCGCCGAATTCGCCATCGGTATCGGGGCGACCAGCAAAACCATCGACCGCCTGGAGAGGCAGGGTTGGGCCGCCCGACAGCCGAACCCAGCCGACCGACGCTCCTCGCTGCTGGCCCTGACCGACAACGGCGCCCAACTCGTCGGCGCGGCAGAGAAAACCTTCACCGCCGAAGTGGCCGAGCTGATCGGAGGCACTCTCGACAGCGCCTCAGCGACGGCCGCCGCACAGGCCCTCTCCAAGCTGCGCTCCGTGCTCGAACGCAACCAGATCGGCACACCCACGGGCTGACGAGCACCATCTCGTACCGGGGCTGCGGCACCCGGCCTACGGGGTACGGGCGGCTTCGTGAGAACGTCGGGCAGGGACAAGTGGAGTTCCCGGGCGAGGGCCGAGACCAGGGCGGGCGGGATACCTCGGCCGAGACCCAGATCGCGCCAGGCGCCGAAGATGCCGCAGACCGAGCCGTAAATGTCGTTGACCAGGCGGGCGGCCTGCTGGACTTCGGGGGTGAACCAGACGGAGAAACCGGTGCCGACGCAGGAGGACAGCCGGCGGATCACCAGACAGTCCCGACCGAGGGATGCGCTGCGGTGCAGCCCTTCCGGGATCACTCAACCATCGCGCCCATCACCACCCGCCGCGGACCGATCAGCCGGCATCCGGTCTCGATGACCGGCCTGGCGGGCGTGACAGGCGCCGCAAGCCCCCTGGCACGGGTGCGCCAAGGTACGGCGAGACCAGCCGCGCTTTCGGGCTCGGCACGTCGCAACGGCCGATCGGGATCACCTCGATCCCCTTACCGGACACGGGCTCGTAACACGCCATTGACGCACGTGTCGACGGCGGTGCACTCTGCTCGCTGACCAATCGCCAAAACGTTTGGGCAGGGTATGGGAAAGCGGCGTACCGGAATCAAGGACGTGGCGGCTGCTGCCGGGGTGTCCGTGACGACCGTCTCCCACATCCTCAACGAAGTCGACGGCGCGCGGATCCGTCCCGAGACCCGGGACCGGGTCCTCAGGGCCGCCGACGAACTGGGGTACCGCCCCAACGGGCTCGCCCGGGGCCTGCGGCTGCGGCGTTCGGGGACGGTCGGCTTCGTCAGCGACGAGATCGCCACCACGCCGTTCGCCGGACGGCTGATTCTCGGCGCCCAGGAGGAGGCGGCCCGGCACGGGCTGGTCCTGCTGCTGGTCAACACCGGCGGAAGCCACGACCTGGAGCGTCGCGGCATCGACCTGCTGCTGGAGCGCCAGGTGGAGGGCGTGCTGTACGCGGCGATGTACCACAGGCTGGTGGAGCTGCCGCAGCAACTGAAGCAGGTGCCGACGGTGGTGCTGGACGCGCGCAGCGTCGGAGCCGACGTGCCGTGCGTGGTCCCTGATGAGCGGCAGGGAGGCCACACCGCGGTCCGTGAGCTGATCGCTCACGGACACCGGCGCATCGGGTTCGCCACCAACGTGGACGACATCCCGGCCACGCACGGCCGGCTGGAGGGGTACCGGGCCGCGTTGTCCGAGGCCGGGCTGCCGTTCGACCCGTCGTTGGTGGTGGCCGGCGCGTCCGACGCCCGCGGGGGATACGACGTGGCGCTGGAGCTGCTGGACCGCCCGGAGAGGCCGACCGCGCTGTTCTGCTTCAACGACCGGATGGCGATGGGCGCCTACCGGGCCGCCGACGACCTGGGGCTGTCGATCCCCGACGACGTGTCGGTGGTGGGCTTCGACAACCAGGAGCTGATCTGCGAGGGCCTGTACCCGGCGCTCACCACGGTCGCTCTGCCGCATTACGAGATGGGTGTCCGGGCGGTCCGTCTACTGCTGGGCCTCATCGAGCCGTCGGCCGGGGCCGCGGTCCCGGCGGAGCAGGAAGCGTTGCGCTGTCCGCTGGTGCCCCGGGCATCGGTCGCCTCCCCGCCCGGATCGTGAGTCCGGACGGCAAGGCTCTCACCCTTGCGGCGGCCTTCAACACTGGCCGCAAGGACGGGGTCGCACCCCCATCCAGTGATATGGAGGAACCCGTTCCATGGCCCGTACAACGAGGCGCCGCGCCTGCGCGAGCTTAGCCACCCTCGCCGCCGTCGCACCCGTGGCCGGCTGTGCGTCGGCGACCGTCGGCAGCGGCCCGGGCACCGGCGCCGACACCATCACCCTGTGGACCCACAACGCCAGCGACTTTGCCGAACCCGGCGTGGTCAAGCGCACCTCTGTGATGGCCGCGGCATCCGCCAACAAGCTGCCGTGCGTCCTGGACAGCGACGGACCGAACGTGCCCAACTGGGCCTGGGATAACTGCCTCGCCCCGCTCGACCTGTCCGGCGGCAAGGTCAAGGTGGCCGACCAACTGCCCAGCACCGTGGGCCGGTACAAGGTCAAGGTCCACCCGTTCGGCTTCCACGATGTCGACCTGACGATGTTCACCCGCACGTGGGTCCTGACGACGTACGGCATCCGCGTCCCCGCCCTCGACAAGCCTAGGACGAAGGACGATTTCGACGCGGCGCCGGCCAGGATCAACGCCGGTGGCACGTTCAAGAACGCGCTGGACATGCAGACCGGCGACAGCGGCGAGTGGTGGCCCTACGCCTACTCCCCTCAACTGCACAGTTACGACGGGGACCTCATCGACCGCTCCACCTCCCGGATCGCTGAGCGGCGGGCGGCACTTACCGCATCCCCTGCCCGGCGGCCCACCCCGGGGCTCCGGTCGAACCGCACATGGCGGCCGACCGGTCCGTCCTCGAACTCTCCCTCAGCACCGGAGAAGCCCTGACCCCGCGCTTCTACCCGCTCTCCGACGCCCCCCTGGTCCCCGCGGGCCCGGTCCGCCGACTTCAGCCTCCAGGCGTGGAACCTCGCCGCCCCCCGCGGAGCCCGTCCCCGCCACCGCACCCCAAGACGCCCCTCCCCCACGCGCACCACTCGATTCCCGCACAAGGAGCGCCATGTCCCCAACCACCCGTCCCCGCCGCAGACTTCTCACGGCCCTGACCGTCCTGGCCGGGCTGGGCCTGCTCGCCGCCACGCCGGCCGCCGCCGACACCCTCTACCAGGAGCAGTACCGCCCGCAGTTCCACTTCACCCCGGCCCAGAACTGGATGAACGACCCCAACGGCCTCATCTGGTACAAGGGCCGGTACCACCTGTTCTTCCAGTACAACCCGTCCGGCAACACCTGGGGCAACATGTCCTGGGGCCACGCCGTCAGCACCGACCTCGTCCACTGGGAACAGCTCCCGGTGGCCATCCCCCAGGACGACGACGAGATGGTCTTCTCCGGCAGCGTGGTGCTGGACGAGAACAACACCACCGGCTTCGGGACCACGGCCAACCCGCCGCTGGTCGCCGTCTACACCAGCCTGGTGAAGTCCACCGGCGTCCAGCGGCAGTCCCTGGCGTACAGCACCGACGGCGGCACCACCTGGACCAAGTACTCCGGCAACCCGGTCCTGGACCTGAACTCCGTCAACTTCCGCGACCCGAAGGTCTTCTGGTACGCACCCACCAAGAGCTGGCTGATGACGGTTGCCCTCTCCGACCAGCACAAGATCTCCTTCTACAGCTCGCCCGACCTCAAGAACTGGACCCATCTGAGCGACTTCGGCCCGGCCGGGGCGACCGGCGGGGTGTGGGAGTGCCCGGACCTGTTCCCGCTGCCCGTGGACGGCGACCCGAGCAGGACCAAGTGGGTCCTGGCGGTCAACCTCAACCCCGGTGCCATCGCGGGCGGTTCCGGCGCCCAGTACTTCGTCGGCGACTTCGACGGCACGAAGTTCACCGCCGACGACAGCGGCATATACACCCCGCCGAGCGGCACCGTCACGCAGGACTTCGAGTCCGGCTCCTTCGGCGACTGGACGGCCGCCGGAAGTGCGTTCGGCAGCGCGCCGGCGGCCGGGGCACTGGACGGCCAGAGCACGGTCACCGGCTTCGACGGGACGGGCCTGGCCAACAGCTTCCACGGCGGCGACGCCACCACCGGCACGCTGACCTCGCCCGCGTTCACCGTGACGAGCAACTACATCAACTTCAAGGTCGGCGGCGGCAACCATCCGTACCGGACCGGCTCCGTCCTGGGCGACGAACCGACACCGACCGGCGAGACACTCGCCGACTTCGAGGGCAGCACCTACTCCAGCTCCCTCGGCGACTGGACCACCACCGGCGACGCCTTCGGCACCGGCCCGGCCCAGGGCACCCTCCCCGACCAGCAGCAGGTCACCGGCTACCTCGGCAACGGACTCGTCAACAGCTATCTGAACGGCGACGCCACCACCGGCACCCTCACCTCACCGACCTTCACCATCGACAAGAAGTACCTGGACTTCCTCATCGGCGGCGGCTACCACCCAGCAAGTTCCGACACCCCCACGGCCGTCGAACTCATCGTCGACGGCAAGGTGGTGCGCTCTGCCACCGGCACCAACGCCGAGGCCCTGGACTGGACCTCCTGGGACCTGTCCGACCTACAGGGCAAGCAGGCCCAGATCAAGGTCGTGGACTCCGACACGGGCAGTTGGGGCCACATCAATCTCGACCAGGTCGTCCTCTCCGACACCCAGGCACAGCCCCACTCCACCGAAACCGGCGTCAACCTCCTGGTCGACGGCAAGATCGTGCAGAGCGCCACCGGCACCAACTCCGAAAACCTGGACTGGGCCTCCTTCAACACCACCGCCTACAAGGGCAAGCAGGTCCAGCTCCAGATCGTCGACGCCGACGTCGATGCGAACACCGGCAGCTGGGGACACGTCCTCGCCGACCAGTTCACCGCCGCCGACAAACCCGCCCTGTCCCTCACCCAGCGCGCCCACTGGCTCGACTACGGCCAGGACTTCTACGCCGCCAACAGCTTCACCGACGCCCCCGACGGACGCCGCGTCATGATCGCCTGGATGAACAGCTGGAACTACGGCCAGACCATCCCCACCAGCCCCTGGCGCAGCGCCGACACCTTCCCCCGCCAACTCTCACTGCAAACCGTCAACGGCACGACCCAGCTGATCCAGCAGCCCGTCAGCGAACTGAACACCCTCCGCGGCACGGAAACCGATGTCCCGGCCACCGCCGTCAGCAACGGCACCGTGCCGCTGGGCGTCAATGGCAGCACCCTGGAACTGCAGGCGGAACTCACCCCGGGCACCGCCGACCACTTCGGCCTCGACGTGCGCACCGGAGCCGGACAGCGCACGCGAATCGGCTACGACACCACCACCGGCGAGGTCCACCTCGACCGCACCGCCTCCGGCGACGTCGGCTTCGACCCCACCTTCTCCAGTACCGAACGCGCCCCGCTCGCCCTCGACGGCAAGCCCCTGAGCCTGCACGTCCTCGTCGACGCGTCGTCCGTCGAGGTCTACGCCGAGAACGCGCTCGGCGAACAGGTCGTCCTCACCGACCAGATCTTCCCCGACCCCTCCAGCACCGGCATCGACGTCTTCGCCGACAACGGAACCGCCACACTCACCAGCATGCAGGCATGGCAACTGGCCTCCGTCTGGAAGTGATCGGTCCCTGGGTGTGCCGCCAGGGCACGTCGGTGCCCTGGCGGCACACCTCGTCTCACCGACCGCCCTGCGGGACCTCCAGTGGCCGACTCCCTGAGCCCGCCGGGCCGGGGCCGTCGGGAAAGGCGAGGTCGGTCACTCGCAGGGGTGAGGAGGCGGGCAGGTCGGGACGAGATCGTGCGGTGGGCGGGCCGGCGCCCATGCGCTCGCAGGTGAGCGCCGAAACCAGGACCCCGTCGTCGACGGCGGTCACCAGCACGGCCGCGGTGGCCGCGACGCCCTCCGGAGTGTGCGGCCCATGGCGGAGCAGGGCACCGAACAGCCCGCAGGCTCTCACGGGTGTCCACCACCGTGACCTTCCGGCCAGGGGGAGTCACGCTTCCCGCCGTCACGTGGAAGGTGTGCGCACCGTCCGGCCATCGGTGACGACGATCAGGAGCGCGCCGAGTCCCAGCCAGCGCGCGGCGATCCGCTCGATCGGGGTGCCGGGACAGAGCCACTCGACGTCCTCGCGGCTCACCTTGACGATGTGGGCGACGCCGACGCCGCTTTCGACGGCCTGCCCGCCGCGCACCGGGTCGCCCAGGAGGGCGGGGCGGACGTTGGGGTCGTAGCTGATCAGTGCCGTACCGCCGGCGCGCAGCCGTTGGACGGCGGCGTGGATGTGCTCGCCGGCCGACAATGCCCACGAGACGACCGAGCCGAAGTGCAGGACAGCAGCGACCGCAGCCACCCGGACACTCCCCGCCCCCCACCCTTTACCAACCCGCCCACCAGGGACGGGTCCGCCTCGTAGGCGGCGAGCATCCCCGGGGAATGCCGGGCATGGGCCGACACGACACCGGCCGCCATGTGGACCTGCCCGCCGAGCAGCGTCCACGCCAGCGGCAAACCGGCCAGACAGATCAGCCGTTCGAGCCGACAGCCCAGATGCACCCAACTCACCGCCCAACTACCACAGTTCGGCCGACCCAAGCCTATCGAGCCGGACCAGATCGATGAGCTTCGCCGATCACGCTCCGCCCGGGAACTGACCCGTCGCCCGCGGCGGCTCAGCCCTGGCCGGGGCCTCCGCCCGGGATCTCGCCGGAGCCCCGCTCGATCAGCCGGGTCGGCACGGTGACGGTGCGGGCGGGTGACTCGTCGCCGTCCAGCCGGCGGAAGAGCATCTCGGCGGCGGTCCGGCCCATCTGCTCGACGTCCTGGGCGATGACCGTGATCCCCGGGCTGAGGATGTCGGCCAGCGGGAAGTCGTCAAAGCCCACCTGGGCGACACTGTGCTGCCGGCCCAGGGCACGCAGCGCGCGGACGGCCCCTATGGTGACGAGGTTCTGGCTGGTGAACAGAGCGGTGGGCGGGTTCGGCAGCGCGAGGAGCTGCTCGGTGGCGGCGATGGCGGCCTCCTCGCTGGAACCCGTGTGCCGGACGATCTCGTCGTCGTAGTCGATGTGTGCGACTTCCAGGGCGTGCCGGTAGCCGTCGAAGCGCTGGGCGGCGGTGGGGATGGACGCCCGGTCGCCGAGATAAGCGATACGGCGGTGGCCGGTCTGCAGCAGGTGGTTGACGGCGGTGATGGCGCCCTGCCGGTTGTCGGAGACGACGGCGTCCGCGTCGAGCAGGCCCGCTTCCCGGTCGACGAAGACCATGCAGGTGCCGGAGTACTGCTCACTGATCAGGTAGCTCTGGTCGCGACCCGCGGGGACGATCACGAGCCCGTCGACCCGCCGGTCGATGAGCGCCCGGGCCAACTCCCGCTCCCTGGCGGGGTCTTCGTCGAGACTGCCGACGAGGACCAGGACACCGCGTTCCCGGGCCACGTTCTCGACGGTGCGGGTCAGCGCGGCCGAGAAGGGGTTCGCCGCGTCCTCCACCAGCATGCCGATGGTGGCCGTACGGCCGTCCCCGCGGCGCAGGCTGCTTGCGGTCAGGTTGGGCCGGTACCCCAGTTTGTCGGCGGCCTCGCGGACCCGGGCCACGATCGCCGGATCGACGGTCGGAACGCCGTTGACCACGCGGGAAACCGTCTTGATGGCCACGCCGGCGAGCGCTGCCACCTCGCGCATGGTGGGGCGGCTGCGGGTCGACCGGAGCGGCGGTTCGCCCTGAGTCATCGTTGTCTCCAACCGACTGTGCGTTACCTACTCGTTGCGGACGCATGTCTATCAGCCCCTTGACGCCTCCGTCCATACGGGACCACTATCCCGTCCAGTCAACGTTGTCTCAGCGTCGGCCAAGGGACGGGCTCCGAAAGGGATCACGCTATGAACACCTCCACCAGCCAGGGGTCGGGCCGCAGCAGCCGGCGTACTCGGGCGGCGGCGATCGGCATCACCGTGTGCCTCGGCGTCGCGCTGGCAGCCTGCGGTTCCTCCGACGGAAGCTCCTCCTCCGCCTCGGGCGGCGGTGGCAAGGTGGGTGTCTCGCTGATCCTGAAGACACTCACCAACCCGTACTTCGTGAGCATGGAGAAGGACGCCAAGACCCAGGCGGCCAAGGACAACGTGGGCCTCACGGTCGCGGCGGGCACCACCGACGGCGACACCCAGACCCAGATCACGGCCATCGACAACGCCATATCGCGCGGCGACAAGGGCATCCTGATCACCACCAACGGCGACGCGGTGAACACCGCGCTGACCCGCGCCAAGCAGGCCGGCCTCTTCGTGATCGCACTGGACACCGCGCCGAACCCGGCGAGCATCGCGGACATCACCTACGCCACCGACAACGAGCAGGCGGGCAAGCTCGACGGCCAGTACGCCGCGGCCGCCCTGAACGGCAAGCCGGCCGTCATCGCCATGCTCGACCTGTTCAACAACCAGGTCGTCTCCGTCGACATCGACCGCGACCACGGCTTCCTGGAAGGCATGGGCATCGACCCCGGCAGCAAGACCGAGAACGGCAAGGAAGCCAAGTCGGGCAAGTACACCGGCGGCAAGGGCGGCACGTACACCGTCGCCTGCCACCAGCCCACCCAGGGCGCCATCGACGGCGGACGCACCGCGATGGAGAACTGCCTGTCGGCCAACCCGGACATCAACGTCGTCTACGCGATCAACGAGCCCGCGGGCGAGGGCGCGTACAACGCGCTGAAGGCGGCCGGCAAGGAGAAGAACGCCGCGATCTACGCGATCGACGGCAGCTGCTCCGGCCTGAAGAACGTCACCAGCGGGAAGTTCGCCGCCGACGCCGTGCAGTACCCGGGCAAGATGGCCGCCCTCGGCGTCAGCTCCATCGCCAAGCTGGCCCGCGGCGGCAGCAAGCCCAGCGTGACCAACGGCAAGTCCTTCTACGACACCGGCACCGCCCTCGTCGCCGCCAAGTCTCTGGACGGCCAGACCGTGCAGTCCCCCTCGCAGGCCGCCTCCGCCTGCTGGGGCAGCTGACACCCGGACCGGGTGCGACGCCGGAAGCCGTCACGGCACCGGCGTCGCACCCGCACCGCACGAGCCCATGAGCCCGTACCAGGGAAGACACCGGAAGGACCCCCTGTGACCACTCACGTGGACAGTCAAGCCACATCGGCACCGGCGGAGGATTTCCTCAACCGGCCCGCCACCCCCAGCCAGCGCATCCACGCGGTGCTGCACCGCCAGCCGGCGCTCAGCCCGGCCATCGTCCTCGTGCTCGCCGCCATCGTGTTCTCCCTGGTGAACGAGCGCTTCTACGCGTTGCAGAACCTGTCGCTCGTCGCCCAGCAGGTCGCCGTCATCGGCTCGCTCGCCGTCGGGCAGACGGTCATCATCCTCACCGCGGGCATCGATCTGTCGATCGGCGCGGTGATGGTGCTCTCCTCGCTGCTCATGTCGAAGCTCGTCGCGGACAACGGCTGGCCCGGCGTGTTCGCCCTGCTGGCCGGAGCGGTCGTCGCGATAGCCGCACAGGCCGTCAACGGGTTCCTGGTCACCAAGATCAAACTGCCGCCGTTCATCGTCACCCTCGGCACCCTCAGCGTCTTCACCGCGATCACCCTCATCTACGCCAAGGGCCAGACGGTGGCGCTCCAGCCGGGCAACATCCTGCTGTGGAGCGGCCAGACCGTCTCCCTCGGGCAGTTGAACCTGACCTACGGTGTCCTCCTCATGATCGCCCTGTACGCGGTGATCGGCTACGCCCTGCGCTACACCGCCTGGGGACGCCACCTCTACGCGGTCGGCGACGACGCCGAGGCCGCCCGACTGGCCGGCATCTCCGTCAACCGGGTCCTGCTCAGCGCCTACATGGTGGGCGGCTTCGCCATCGCCGTGGGCGCCTGGATCCTCGTCGGCCGCGTCGGCGGCGGCGACCCCAACAGCGGCCTCAACGCCAACCTCCAGTCCATCACCGCCGTCGTGATCGGCGGCACCAGCCTGTTCGGCGGACGCGGAGTGGTCTTCGGCTCGCTGATCGGCGCGCTGATCGTCCAGGTCTTCGTCAACGGCCTCGCACTGGCCGGCATCGACCCCAACTACCAAGTCCTCGCAGTCGGCGTCCTGGTGATCGCGGCTGTCTCCGTCGACCAGTGGATCCGGAGTGTGAAGTCGTGACGACCGCCACCGCCCCCGTTCTCGAAGCCAAGGGCCTGGTCAAGGTCTTCGGGAGGGTCGTCGGCCTGAACGATGTCGACCTCACCCTCCACCCCGGCGAAATCCTTGCCGTCATCGGCGACAACGGCGCCGGCAAGTCCACCCTGATCAAGTGCCTGTCCGGGGCCCTCGTCCCCGACCAGGGCAGCATCCTCGTCGACGACAAGGAGGTGAACTTCAAGCGCCCGCAGGACGCCCGCGAGGCCGGCATCGAGACGGTGTACCAGACTCTCGCCGTCGCCCCCGCGCTGGACATCGCCAGCAACCTCTTCCTCGCCCGCGAGATCCGCCGCAAGGGAATCCTCGGCTCGGTCTTCCGCATGCTGGACACCGGCGAGATGAAGAAGCAGGCCGCCGACCACATGAAGCGGCTCGGCATCGGCACCCTGCAGAACATCAGCCAAGCCGTGGAGACGCTCTCCGGCGGCCAGCGCCAGTCCGTCGCCGTCGCCCGCACAGCGGCCTTCGGCGGCCGGGTGGTGATCCTCGACGAACCCACCGCCGCCCTCGGCGTCCGCGAGACCGGCCAGGTCCTCAAACTCGTCCGCGACCTCCGCGACCAGGGCCTCGGCATCATCCTCATCAGCCACAACATGCCCAACGTCTTCGAGGTCGCCGACCGCATCCACATCCAGCGACTCGGCGGCTGCGCGGGCGTCATCACCCCGCAGTCGCACTCCATGGAGGACGCGGTGGCCATCATGACGGGCGCGAAGAAGCTCGCCCCCGAAGCGAGCTGAAGGGAACACCAGGGGAATGACCGCCGAGTACCGGATCGCCGAGGACCGCCTCGGCGGCGAACCCACCCTTGTCGTCTCCGCGCCGGACGGCTCCGCGCGCGCCGTCCTCGCCCTGCGCGGTGCGACGCTCCTGAGCTGGCAGGTCAGGTCCGGGACGGCCGGGCACACCGGACTCACGGAGCTGACGGACGGCTACCGCGACGAGAAGGAGCTGCTGGCGCAGGACGGCGTACGGGCCGGTCTGCTGGCCCCCTTCCCCAACCGCGTCGCCGACGGCCGCTACACCTGGGACGGGCAGGACCACGACCTGCTGCCCGACCGCCACACCGACCGCCTCATCTACCACGGCTTCGCCCGCCAGGCACCGTTCGAACTCGCCGACGCCGCCACGGCAGCCGACTCCGCGCGACTGCTGCTGCGCAGCACGAGCATCAGACCGGGCCGGTACCCCGGTTACCCGTTCGCCGTCGACCTGGAGGTGGAGTACACCGTCAGCAGCCGGGAGTTGAGCATCGAGGTCCGCGCGACGAACGTGGGCGACACCACCGCCCCCTACGCGGCGGGCTGGCACCCCTACTTCACCCTGTCCCGCCCCATCGACGACCTGACCCTGCACATCCCCGCACACACCCTGATCCAGACCGACGCGTCCCTCATCCCCCTCCGCGGCGAGGACAGCCTCATCCCCCTCGACCGGTGCCCCGGCATGGACTTCCGTTCACCGAGACAACTGGGCGACGCCGTCATCGACGCCTGCTACGCGGACCTGATCCCCGGCCCCACCGGCCGGACCGAGACCGTACTGAACGACCCGGCGACCGGTGGCGAACTACGGATATGGCAGTACGGCGGGTACATGCACGTCTTCACCGGAGACACTCTGGCACGCGACCGCCGCGCCTCCATCGCGCTGGAACCCGTCGAGGCGACGACCGACGCCTTCAACCGCCCGGAACACGCCGCCGCCCTGTCCCTGGAGCCCGGCCGGCCACGCCACTTCCGCTTCGGCGCCACATACACGCACCCGGAAACCTGACACCCGCGGCCGACAGTCCGACAGCCCGGACACGAGCCGAAGCCCAGGACCCAACCCGGCGGCCTGCACCGGCCGTGCCACCGCGCGAAGTCAAAAACCAAGCTGCGGAGGAACGTCTGATCGCACCAGGCGGACTCGCGCGGCCGGTATGCGGGCGGGCAGGTAGACGAATCCGTTGCCGTTGTCGAGGAGCAACCCCTCATCGATGCCGTCCACGGACCAGAGATCAACCGGCCCATCGGTGTTGTTGATCTGAAGGAAGAACTCTGCTTCCTCCTCGCCCCGGCAGACGAAGATCCCCTCCACCTCAGGGCGGCGGCTGCCGGCGATTCCCGGTGCGGCGCCCATCCGGGTCCAATCCAGGCCGTGCTGTGCGATCGACTGCCGATTGAGCACAGACGAAACATGGAAGCGGTTCGGTGTATCAAACACGCCAGGAGTATAGGAGGCAGGGGGGGCTTCCTCCTCAGGTTGAGACGGTCAACTCCCGGGTGAGGAC
Source organism: Streptomyces sp. NPDC051576 (assembly GCF_040681835.1). Lineage (NCBI taxonomy): Bacteria > Bacillati > Actinomycetota > Actinomycetes > Kitasatosporales > Streptomycetaceae > Streptomyces > Streptomyces sp. NPDC051576. Next base: position 3,415 of record NZ_JBFAZO010000023.1, on the reverse strand, counting down.
GGCCTTGACGAGGTCGGTGGCGCGGTGGCGCTGCCCCGGAGGTTCCGCAGCCGGCGCCAGGACTTGAGGATGGCCATGGCCTGTTCGCCCTCTCGGCCCAGCACCGGATGCCGCCTGAGCTGAGGGCGTCGAGCAGGCCGCGTGGGAGCGGGCTGCCCCGATTCGGTCACGGAGGGGACGGGGCCCGGAGGATCACATACGCTGCGACCGTGCGACGAGCACGACGAGCCCCACGGGGACCCGGCGTCGGCCGGGGCCCGAGTTCATCGGAGGCGATGGCCCTGCTGACCCTGGATCTGCACCCTGTCTTCCGCAGCGATCGCGCCATCGACACGGCTCTGCGGCAGACCCTCTTCAAGGCCGCCGCCACCGGGGTCGACACCGTCCAGATCATCCCGGGCAAGGGGACGGGCCAGTTGAAGAAGCGGGTGCTGGCGGTCCTGGCGCAGAAGCACCTCAAGAAGCTCTACACCCGTGTGGAGACGGATCCGACCAACGCCGGCCGGATCCTGGTCCATCTCCGTTGAGTCGTGGACCGCAGCGCGCAGGAGTGCATCGCTACTTGAGGTCGAGGGTGTCCCCGGCCGACGCCTTCAGTGAGGTGGTCGTGGTGCCGGGGAAGTACCAGCGCCAGCTGCCTGCCGAGGTGACGGTCACCTTGGTGGTCAGCTGCCCGGTGTTGCCCGTCGTGACGGTCTTGACCGTGCTGTAGTGGGCGGCGCCCTTCTTCCTGAACTGGAGCTTGACCTGCTGCCCGGGGAACCCGTGGTACTTGCGGTCCTCCCAGTTGGCCCGCGACAGCTTGCCGGTGACGGTCACCTTGGCGTTCTTGGCGACCTTCTCCGGTGCGATCACCGTCGGGAGCTGGGCGGCGCGCTTGATCTTGTACTCGGCGATGTCGTCGGAGATCCAGTAGTCGCCGTCGTTCGCCTTGACGGTCGCGTTGACCTGCCAGACGCCGGCGAGCTTGTTGGAGTCGATGTCGTCGCTGTCCGCGATCCAGGCGGGGTCGATGCTCAGCGTGGCCCGGCACACCGAGGTCGTCGCGCTCTTCTTCGTGCACGACGAGTCGTCGTTCCAGGTCGCGAAGGTGTAGGCGTTCGCCCTGTTGAAGGTGCTGACGTGCGTGAGCCCCTTCACCCCCGAGTTGTCCTTGACGGTGATGTCGACCGGGTAGCGGATCGCCTTCGACGTTCCCACGATGACGTTGGCGCCGCCGTTGACGACGGTCTTCACCACCCGGACGTCGCCCCGCCCCTCCGCATGCGCCCCGGTCGCCGTCACCAGCACCAATGCCGCCGCCCCACCGGCCGCGGCCCAGGCCGTTCTGCCTCTCATGACCCTCCCCTTGTCGTGTGCGTGCCAGGAGAGGGTATGTGATCAAGGCTCTGCCACGGTGATCGGTTTCCCGGCCGCGACCGGCGTCCTCACGAACAGCAGCGACGGCGGACCGGCCCCCGACGAGCGGCAGACTCAGCTGAGCCTGCGGTCGTCGGCCGGCTCCCCGCTCCCCCTCGGCACGGATCTGGCCAGGCTCGGCCCCGCCGACCTCAAGCTGACGGCCGGCCGACGAGCACGGCGAGCCGGCGCCGACCCCACCGGTGCAGGCAGGGCGGGAAGCCTCCCCGGCCGGCAGACGACGATCCCGCCGGTGGACCGCCGCCCCGGATCCGCCCCGGCCCCCGGCGCCTACGCCCTACGGGCGAGGGTGCCGGCGATGAGGGTGGCCACCATCTCCTGCAGCGAGGAGGTGAAGTCCATGCGCAGGGCGGCCAGGGACGGGTCCGCGTCGTAGGCGGCGAGCATGCCTGGGGAGGGCCGGGCATGGGTCCATACGGCGCCGGCCGCCATGTAGACCTGCCCGCCGAGCTGCCCGGCCCCCTCGCCCAGTTCCGGCAGGTACCGGCGCGCCAGATCGGCCAGCGCGGCGGTGTTGGCGAGGGCCGCCTTCTTGTACCGGGCGGCGACCTGCGCGGACACGTTGTGCTCCAGGACACCGGCCTGCGCGCTGAGCAGATCACACAGCACCCGCCGCTCGGCGAGGGAGTGTGCGAACACCGCCGCGAACGCGTCGCCGCGCCGGCCGGCCGGGTGAGCGGGGTCGATGCCGGCGGCGAGCCGGCCGGGCAGGTCGGCCGTCCACTGATTCCAGGCGCTGTCCAGCAGCTCCAGCAGGATCGCCTCGCGGGACTCGAAGTAGCGCAGCACGTTCGACTTGGCCAGCCCGACCCGTCGGCTCAGCTCATTGAGACTGACCTCGGCCACCGGCATCTCGTCGAGCATCGCGGCCGTCGTCTCCAGGATCGCCCGCCGCCGGATCTCCCGCTGCTCATCACTGCGGGCGCGTTGAAAGGTTGCCATCACCCCATCCTACAGACCGCCGGTCTGTTGACATCAGACCGGCGGTACTTTAAGTTCAACACAAGAGACCGCCGGTCCGTTAAAGGACCGGGGCGCGGGACATCCGTCAACGACTCCTCAAGGAGACCCCCATCATGAGCAGCAACAACAGTGACAAGAAGGTCGCGGTCATCACCGGCGGAGCGACGGGCATCGGCAAGGAGACCGCCCGGCTCCTGGTCGCCGACGGTGTACACGTCGTCCTCAGCGGACGGCGCGCGGACGTCGGCGCGCAGGCCGTCGAGGAACTGACCGAGAACGGCGGCAGCGCCTCGTTCACGGTCGCGGACATGGACTCGCCCAAAAGCATCAAGGCCCTGTTCGACTCGGTCCTGGCCGACCACGGCCGCCTCGACCTCGCGGTCAACAACGCCGGCCTCGCCAACGAGACGGCCGTCATCGCCGACGCCGACCCGGTGAAGTTCCAGGAGATGCTCTCCACCAACGTCATGGGCCTGTTCCTGTGCCTGCAGCGCGAGATCCAGGAGATGCTGGCCGGCGGCAACGGCGGCTCCATCGTCAACCTGGCCTCCATCGCCGGCCTCAACGGCATCCCCTGGAGCGGCCCCTACGCGGCCACCAAGCACGCGGTCGTCGGCCTCACCAAGACCGCGGGACTGGAGTACTCCTCCCAGGGCGTACGCGTCAACGCAGTCGCCCCCGGCGCGATCAAGACCGACATCATCGCCAAGGCCATCGCACTCGGGCAGTACGACGAGGACACCATCACCGCCATGCACCCCATCGGCCGCATGGGGCGCCCCCAAGAAATCGCCGCCGGCATCCACTGGCTCCTGTCCGAGGAATCCTCCTTCGTCGCCGGCGCGATCCTCAACATCGACGGCGGCTTCCAGGCCAAGTAGCCCCACCCATGCGCCACTCGTACACCCTCCTCCCCGGGAGTGGGCGCGGCGCCCCGCCCCCCCGCCCCCCCCCCCGCAGGCGCCCCCCCGCCGCCCGCCCCCCCCCCCCCCCCCCACCCCAACACCCCGGGGGAAAAAAGAGGGGCCCGACA
>NZ_JBFAZO010000022.1:0-59584 GCF_040681835.1 Streptomyces sp. NPDC051576 | reverse complement strand
TACGGCAAGAAGGTCGAGGTCGACGACCCGTGGGGCTACGGCCGCTCCCTGGAGTGGGCCACGTCCTGCCCGCCCCCGCGGCACAACTTCCTCACCCTCCCGCGCATCCGCAGCGAATCCCCGGCGTTCGACCTCCACCACCCGGAGATCGCCGCTCTGGACCAGCTGGAGAACGCGCACCACGGTGACAAGGCCCTCGCCGGCGGCAAGGAGGCGGGCAAGTGAAGGTCCAGGGCAGGATGTTCATGTGGCTGAGCGTCTTCGTGCTCGCCACGGCCGTCGTCTACGGCGTCTGGTCCAAGGAGGCGGCCGGTACCACGGCCCTCTTCATGGCCTTCGGCCTGTGCATCATGGTCGGCTTCTACCTGGGCTTCACGGCCCGGCGGATCGACACGCTCGCGCAGGACAACAAGGAGGCCGACGTCGCGGACGAGGCCGGCGAGGTCGGCTTCTTCAGCCCGCACAGCTGGCAGCCCCTCGCCCTCGGCATCGGCGGCGCGCTGGCCTTCCTCGGCGTGGCCATCGGCTGGTGGCTGCTGTACTTCTCGGCACCGCTCATCATGATCGGCCTGTTCGGCTGGGTCTTCGAGTACTACCGCGGTGAAAACCGCACCCAGTAGCACGCACCGCACCGCCGGGAGCCCGGACACTCCGTCAGGAGGGTCCGGGCTCCCGCTTTTGCCGCAGCGCCGGTCCCTCGTCCGGGTTACCCACCGCGCGGCAACCGGCGAGGCTTCCTAGCGTGAGGTCATGAGCCACACTCCCCGCACCCGCACCGTCGTCGGCTGCACCCTGCTGGTGATCTCGCTCGGCGCGGGCGTCACCGCCTGCGGGTCCGACGGCAACCCGCTGTCGGCCAAGCCGTACGACGCGGCAGGGCAGATCTCCTTCAACGGCCCGTCGGGCCACGGCAAGAAGGCCGATCCGGACAAGCCCCTGGTGGTCACCGCCTCCGGTGACGACGGGCGTATCACGGACGTGACGGCCGTGGACGCCACGGGACGCTACGTCACGGGCGAACTCGCCGCCGACGGCAGCCGCTGGCACAGCACCTCCCCGCTGGCCGCCAACGCCCACTACACGGTGCGGGTGAGCACGGAGGACGAGGACGGCGCCCCCGGCCGCAAGGTCCTCGCCTTCGACACCAGCAAGCCCACCACCAAGAAGAGCCTGACCGTGAAGTTCGGTCCGGACGCGGGCCAGTACGGCGTCGGGCAGCCGGTCACCGCCGAACTGAACAAGCCGGTCAAGGACAAGGCGCAGCGGGCCATCGTGGAACGCGCCCTCAGGGTGGACTCGGTGCCCGCCGTGGAGGGCGCCTGGCACTGGGTGGACGACAAGACGCTCCACTACCGCCCCAAGGACTTCTGGCCCGTCCACGCCACCATCCAGGCCCACAGCAACCTCGACGGCGTGAAGATCAGCGACCGCCTGTGGGGCGGCAGGTCCAAGGACCTCAAGCTCACCACCGGCGACAAGATCGTCGCCGTGACGGACGCCTCGTCGCACTCGATGACGGTCTACAAGAACGGCGAGGAGATCAACGAGATCCCCGTCACCACCGGCAAGCCCGGCTTCGAGACCCGAAACGGCGTCAAGGTCGTACTGGGCAAGGAGTACTTCGTACGGATGCGCGGTACCACCGTCGGCATCTCCGAGGGCTCCTCGGACTCGTACGACCTCCCCGTGTACTACGCCACCCGCGTCACCTGGAGCGGCGAGTACGTCCACGCCGCCCCCTGGTCCGTCGGCTCCCAGGGCTCGGCGAACGTCAGCCACGGCTGCACCGGCATGAGTACCAGCAACGCCGAGTGGTTCTTCGACACCATCCATGAGGGTGATGTGGTGAAGGTCGTGAATTCGAACGGCGACGAGATGGAACCGTTCGGCAACGGTTTCGGCGACTGGAACCTGGGCTGGAAGAACTGGCGGAGCGGCAGCGCCCTGGTCGGTGGAACCCCGGACGGCCCGAAGCCGCAGGACGTGGCACGGCTGCGCCCAGAGTCGGTGTGAGGCGCGCCCCGGAAGGACGCGAGGAACAACGAACGGCCCGCAGCCTCGTGGCTGCGGGCCGCCTCGTTCCACTAGGCGTTCAAGGCCCGCTTCTCGCGCAGCAGAGAGGCCAGCGAGGCCGCGAACTCGACAGGGTCCACCGGCAGCGTCACAGCCGCGTCAGCGCGGCTCCACGTGGCCAGCCAGGCATCCTGCGGCCGCCCGATCAGGACCAGCACCGGCGGGCAGTTGAAGACTTCGTCCTTGACCTGACGGCACAACCCCATGCCTCCCATCGGCACGGACTCGCCGTCGAAGACGCAGACGTCGATGCCACCCCGGTCCAGCTCCTTGACGACCGCGGCGGGCGTGGCGCACTCCAGGAACTCGACCAACGGGGCGTCCGGAGCCGGCCGCCTGCCGGTGGCCAGCCGTACCTGCTCCCGGGTGTTGGAGTCGTCGCTGTAGACCAGCACCGTGGCGGTCGGCTGCATGCTTCCTCCGAAGGTCCGTTCCAAGGTCCGTTGCGCGGATGCTACTCCCTTGAACACGCCGTCAACACCTGTTGGAACACCGCTTCGATGGGCCATACGGGCAGTACACACGGTGCGGACACTCCGAACGGCACCCCCCGGAGTGAGGGCGGGATAAGCGACCGACATAATGTCGGTCGTGGCGACAGCAACGACAGTAGAAACCGGGCACGCGCACCCGTCGGTCAACCGGCCGAACCTCACCAGCGTCGGAACCATCATCTGGCTGAGTTCCGAGCTGATGTTCTTCGCGGCCCTCTTCGCGATGTACTTCACCCTGCGATCGGTGACCGGTCCGGATCACTGGAAGGAGATGGCGAGCCATCTCAACCTTCCGTTCTCCGCGACCAACACCACGATCCTGGTGCTCTCCTCCCTCACCTGCCAGCTCGGCGTCTTCGCCGCCGAGCGCGGGGACGTGAAGAAGCTCAGGGGCTGGTTCATCATCACGTTCGTGATGGGTGCGATCTTCATCGGCGGTCAGATCTTCGAGTACACGGAGCTGGTGAAGAAGGACGGCCTGTCGCTGTCCTCCGACCCGTACGGCTCGGTGTTCTACCTGACCACCGGCTTCCACGGCATGCACGTGACGGGCGGCCTCATCGCCTTCCTGTTCGTCCTCGGCCGCACCTACGCGGCGAAGAGGTTCACCCACGAACAGGCGACCGCGGCCATCGTCGTGTCCTACTACTGGCACTTCGTCGATGTCGTCTGGATCGGCCTCTTCGCCACGATCTACTTGATCAAGTAGTCGGGCGCGATCCCGAGCGCAGCCAAGAAGCGCACATTCCAGAAGCATCGACGCAGAAGATCCTGACACCGGGGTAATCCGTGAAAAAGCTCTCCACCCGACGACGCCATCCGCTGGCGGCGGTCGTCGTCCTACTCTTCGCGCTGGCGACGACTGGGGTGCTGTACTCCTTCTTCGCGCCCGCGAGCAAGGCGCAGGCCGACGAGTCGGCCCAGTCCCTCGCCATCGACGAGGGCAAGAAGCTCTACGCCGTCGGCTGCGCCAGCTGCCACGGCACCGGCGGTCAGGGCTCCTCCGACGCTCCGAGCCTCGTGGGTGTCGGGTCCGCGGCGGTCGACTTCCAGGTCGGCACCGGCCGGATGCCGGCCCAGCAGCCGGGCGCTCAGATCCCGGCCAAGAAGGTCATCTACTCGCAGGCCGAGATCGACCAGCTCGCGGCGTACATCGCCTCGCTGGGCGCCGGTCCGGTCATCCCGACGAAGAACGAGTACGGGCCGGAGGGTTCGGACATCGCCAAGGGCGGCGAGCTGTTCCGCACCAACTGCGCCCAGTGCCACAACTTCACCGGCAAGGGTGGCGCGCTGACGCACGGCAAGTTCGCGCCGAGCCTCGAAGGCGTTGCCCCGAAGCACATCTACGAGGCCATGCAGACCGGCCCGCAGAACATGCCTTCCTTCCCCGACACCACGCTGTCGTCGAAGAACAAGAAGGACATCATCGCGTACCTCAACGCGGTCAACGGCGACAACACCGAGAGCCCCGGCGGTCTTGAGCTGGGCGGTCTCGGGCCGGTCAGTGAGGGTCTCTTCGCCTGGATCTTCGGTCTGGGTGCGCTGATCGCGGTAGCCGTCTGGGTCGCCGCTCGGACCGCAAAGGCCAAGAAGTCATGAGTAGCCAAGACATTCCAGAAGAGAACCTGCCCGCTGAGCAGGACGCGCACGGCGCGGTGTCGGTCGCGGACGAGCACGACCCGTTCGCCGACCCGGGACTGCCGCCGCACGAGCACCGTGTCCAGGACATCGACGAGCGGGCCGCCAAGCGGTCCGAGCGCGTCGTCGCCTTCCTGTTCACGCTGTCGATGCTCCTTACGGTCGGCTTCATCGCCTCGTACGTGGCGATCCCCGCCGACAAGTCGATCTTCGTCTTCCCGATCGGTCACATCAGCGCGCTGAACTTCGCGCTGGGCCTGACCCTCGGCGGAGCGCTCTTCACCATCGGCGCGGGCGCGGTCCACTGGGCCCGCACCCTGATGTCCGACGTGGAGATCGCCGACGAGCGGCACGCGATCGAGGCGCCCCCCGAGGTCAAGGCCAAGGTCATGGCCGACTTCAAGGACGGTGCCAAGGAGTCGGCGCTCGGCCGTCGCAAGCTGATCCGCAACACGATGTTCGGCGCGCTGGCCCTGTTCCCGCTCTCCGGCGTCATGCTGCTGCGCGACCTCGGCCCGCTGCCCGGCACCAAGCTCCGCCACACCCTGTGGTCCAAGGGCAAGCTGCTCGTCAACATGAACACGAACCTGCCGCTGCGTCCCTCGGACGTGGCCGTCGGCTCGCTCACCTTCGCCAAGCCCGAGGGCCTGGAGGAGACCGACGAGGAGTTCCAGACCGAGATCGCCAAGTCGGCGCTGATGATCGTCCGGCTCCAGCCGGAGAACATCAAGGACAAGCGCGAACTGGAGTGGGCGCACGAGGGCATCGTGGCCTTCTCGAAGATCTGCACCCACGTCGGGTGCCCGATCTCCCTGTACGAGCAGCAGACGCACCACGTGCTGTGCCCGTGCCACCAGTCCACCTTCGACCTCTCCGACGGTGCCCGAGTCATCTTCGGCCCGGCCGGTCACGCCCTGCCGCAGCTGCGCATCGGCGTGAGCGACGAGGGTTACCTCGAAGCGCTCGGCGACTTCGAGGAGCCCGTCGGTCCTGCATTCTGGGAGCGCGGATGAGCACCAACGAGACACAGACATCGGCCGCTGCCGCGGCGGGCGAGCGGCGCGACAAGGCACCGGCCGGCGAGCGCGTAGCCGACTGGGCGGACGGACGCCTGGGGATCTACTCCCTGGCCAAGTCCAACATGCGCAAGATCTTCCCCGACCACTGGTCGTTCATGCTGGGCGAGGTCTGCCTCTACAGCTTCATCATCATCATCCTCACGGGTGTGTATCTGACGCTGTTCTTCCACCCGTCGATGAACGAGGTGACGTACCACGGCAGCTATGTCCCGCTCCAGGGGCAGCTGATGTCGGAGGCGTTCAACTCGACCATGCACATCTCCTTCGATGTGCGCGGTGGTCTGCTGATCCGCCAGATCCACCACTGGGCGGCGCTGATCTTCCTCGCGGCCATGTTCGTACACATGATGCGCGTGTTCTTCACGGGCGCGTTCCGCAAGCCGCGTGAGGTCAACTGGCTGTTCGGGTTCCTGCTGTTCGTCCTGGGCATGTTCACCGGCTTCACCGGTTACTCGCTCCCGGACGACCTGCTCTCCGGCACCGGTGTCCGCTTCATGGAGGGCGCGGTCCTGTCCGTGCCGATCGTCGGCACGTACATGTCGTTCTTCCTCTTCGGCGGGGAGTTCCCGGGCGGCGACTTCGTGGCCCGGTTCTACTCGATCCACATCCTGCTGCTGCCGGGCATCATGCTCGGTCTGGTGGTCGGCCACCTGATCCTGGTCTTCTACCACAAGCACACGCAGTTCGCGGGCCCCGGAAAGACGAACAACAACGTCGTCGGCATGCCGCTGCTGCCGGTCTACATGGCCAAGGCCGGAGGCTTCTTCTTCCTGGTCTTCGGTGTCATCGCGGCCGTCGCGGCGATCGCCTCGATCAACCCGATCTGGGCCATGGGCCCCTACCGTCCTGACATGGTGTCCACGGGCGCCCAGCCCGACTGGTACATGGGCTTCTCCGAGGGCCTGATCCGTGTCATGCCGGGCTGGGAGATCAACTTCTGGGGCCACACGCTCGTCCTGGGCGTGTTCATCCCGCTGGTGGTCTTCCCGCTGGTCCTGGTCGCGATCGCGGTCTACCCGTTCATCGAGTCCTGGGTCACCGGCGACAAGCGCGAGCACCACATCCTGGACCGCCCGCGCAACGTCCCGACCCGTACGGCCTTCGGTGCCGCGTGGATCTCGTGGTACTTCGTCCTGCTCGTCGGTGGCGGCAACGACATCTGGGCCACGCACTTCCACCTGTCGATCAACTCGATCACCTGGTTCGTGCGCGTCGGTTTCTTCGTGGTGCCGGTGCTGGTCTTCCTCGCCACCAAGCGGGTCTGCCTCGGCCTCCAGCGCCGCGACAAGGACAAGGTGCTGCACGGCCGCGAGTCCGGCATCATCAAGCGCCTGCCGCACGGTGAGTTCGTCGAGATCCACGAGCCGCTCAGCCAGGACGCGCTGCACACGCTCACCGCGCACGAGCAGTACGTGCCGGCCGCGATCGGTGCGACGGTCGACGAGAACGGTGTCGAGCGCAAGGTGAAGGGCTCCGAGAAGCTGCGCGCCAAGCTGAGCGAGGCGTACTACGGCGAGGAGTCCCAGATCCCCAAGCCCACCGTCGAGGAGTACAAGGAGATCACGAGCGGCCACGGCCACCACTGATCGCTGAGGCGTCGCCACGCCACGGTCGAAGGGCCCCGTCCGAACCCCGGACGGGGCCCTTTGCCGTACCCCCGGCTGGATAGGGTGGGACTCACACCATTATTTGAAGTACGACACCCAGGAGCGGCCGTATGAGCGCTGTGACCCCCGCTGGAGGCGACACCGCGGCGGGCCGTTCCTGGCCCGATCTCCTCAGTTCCCTGCTCGCCGGTCATGACCTCGGCACCGCCGACACGGCCTGGGCGATGGACCGCATCATGAGCGGTGAGGCGGCGGACGCGCAGGTCGCCGGTTTCCTGGTGGCGCTGCGCGCCAAGGGGGAGACGGTCGAGGAGATCACCGGTCTCGTCGAGGCGATGTACGCGCACGCCAAGCCGCTGGACATCCCGGGGCCGGCCGTCGACATCGTCGGTACGGGCGGCGACCGGGCCAAGACGGTCAACATCTCGACGATGTCCGCGATCGTGATCGCAGGCACCGGTGCGAAGGTCGTCAAGCACGGCAACCGCGCCTCGTCCTCGGCGAGCGGCTCCTCCGACGTGCTGGAGAAGCTCGGCATCAACCTGGACCTGCCGACCGAGCAGGTGGCGCGGGTGGCGGAGGAGGCCGGGATCACCTTCTGCTTCGCGGCCAAGTTCCACCCCTCGATGCGGTTCGTCGGCGCGGTCCGGCGGGACCTGGCGATCCCGACTGCGTTCAACCTCCTCGGCCCGCTCACCAACCCGGCCCGGGTCACCGCCTCGGCGGTCGGCTGCTTCGACACCCGGATGTCGGGGCTGATCGCCGGGGTGCTCGCCGAACGCGGTTCGTCCGCGCTGGTGTTCCGAGGTGACGACGGCCTCGACGAGCTGACGACCACCGCCACCTCCCGGGTGTGGATCGTCCGCGACGGCAAGGTCACCGAGGAGTCCTTCGACCCCCGGGACGTCGGCCTCGAACTGGTCCCCGTGGCGGCCCTGCGCGGCGCCGACCCCGAGTACAACGCGGGCGTCGCCCGCCGTCTCCTGGACGGCGAGACGGGCCCGGTGCGGGACGCCGTACTCCTGAACTCGGCGGCCGCCCTGGTGGCCCTGGAACCGGGGGACGGGCCGCTGGCGGACCGGATCCGGGGCGGGATGGAGAAGGCCGCGGAGTCGATCGACTCGGGGGCCGCCAAGCGCACTCTGGAGCGTTGGGCGGCCGCGACCAACGCATAGCGGTACGGCGGTCGTCGTCCCGCGATCCGGACACGGGTTGCGGGACGACGATCACCTCACGTAAGTTTTCGCGTCAGGTCATGAGTGACAGTCATACGGCCCCGGCCGACTGTCCGGCAACCCTCCGTCCGTGGCGGGGTGCCCCGGGTGAAGACCAGGCCGTAGGCAGCGAGGTCTGCGGCAAGCGCGGGCCCCTCGAAAGACACCAGGGGTCCTGGTCATCGAGGGAGCCCTCTGTGAGCAAGCGAATGCGATAGGGCGTTGAGCCCCGCTTCCGCGTCCCCCTTTCACTTTTCCTTGCCTCTCACAGGAGTGCGCCATGTCTGTCTCCACCGCTGCCGCCGCCCGCACCATTTGCAGTGACATTTCAGGGCCGCTGCCCGTTCTCGGCCGTGATGTCACCGTCCCGCTCGTCACGGGCGGCGAGGTCACCTACGCGGCGCTCGACTACGCGGCCAGCGCCCCCGCCCTCCAGCGCGTCTGGGACGACGTGGCGGCCTACGCCCCCTACTACGGCAGCGTCCACCGCGGCGCCGGCTATCTCTCGCAGCTCTCCACGGATCTCTTCGAGAACGCCCGCAGGACGGTCGAGGAGTTCCTCGGCTGCCGCCCCGACGACCAGCTGATCTTCACCCGCTCCACCACCGACTCCCTCAACCTCCTCGCCGCGGCCCTCCCCGCCGACTGCCAGGTCTTCGTCTTCGAGACCGAGCACCACGCGTCCCTGCTGCCGTGGAAGGACGCCGAGGTCACCTACCTCGACGCCCCGCGCACCCCGCGCCAGGCGGTCGACACCCTGGAGCGGGCCCTCGCCGCCCGGGACCCGAAGGGCCCGGCCCTGGTCTGCGTGACCGGTGCCTCGAACGTCACCGGCGAGCTGTGGCCGGTCCGTGAACTCGCCGCCGCCGCGCACGCCCACGGCGCCCGGATCGTCCTGGACGCCGCCCAACTCGCCCCGCACCACCCGGTCTCCGTCCAGGACCTCGACGTCGACTGGGTCGCCTTCTCCGGCCACAAGCTGTACGCCCCCTTCGGTTCCGGTGTCCTGGCAGGCCGAGCCGACTGGCTCCAGGCCGCCGACCCCTACCTCGCGGGCGGCGGCGCCAGCCGCAAGGTCAGCCGGCGCGAGGACGGGGGAGTGGACGTGGAGTGGCACGACAGCGCGGCCCGGCACGAGGCCGGCTCCCCGAACGTCATCGGCGCCTACTCCATCGCGTCGGCCTGCAAGGCGCTGACCGAGGCCGGCTTCGACACACTGGTCGCGCGCGAGCGGCACCTGATCGAGAAGGTCCGCGCGGGCCTGGCCGAGGTCCCGCAGGTCAAGGTGCTCTCCCTCTTCGGCGACGACGCCCCGCGCGTCGGCGTCATCTCCTTCGTCGTCGAGGGCTGGAACAGCTCCCACTTCGCCGCCGCCCTCTCCGCCGAGTACGGCATCGGCGTCCGCGACGGCCTCTTCTGCGCCCACCCGCTGGTCCGCACCCTGCTCGGCAGCGACCCGCAGACCCAGGGCGAGTGCGGCGCCCCCGAGGCCGCCCCCGGCGAGAAGTCCCTCAACGCGATCCGGGTGAGCTTCGGCGCGGGCACCCCGGACGAGCACGTGGAGCGTTTCGTGACCGCGGTGACGGAGCTGGTGAACGACGGCGCGAAGTGGAACTACCGTACGCAGGACGGCCGTTGCGTGCCTGCCGTGTGACCATTCAGGGGTGGGGACTCCGACGGGACTGGGCGAGCCGCTGGCCGAGGCGGTCGTACGGCGTGCGCCGCGGCTCCTCGGAGGCAGGCCCGTCCAGCTGTACGAGGAGGGGTTCGTACGTGGTGCGCGGGTCCGGCGCTGGGCGGACGTGACGCACTGGCGCTCGACCGTCGACGTGAACGTCAGAGTGGCCGACGAGCGCCACGACATGGGCTGGTACACCTTGGGCCACCGTCACCGGCTGCGGTTCGGCGACGGGACGGAACAGGGCTTCCTTCTCGACGAGTGGCAGATCGAGTTCGGGGCGGCGGACCGGGAGCGTCCCGAGAACCGTCTCGTACGGTCCGTCGTGGACCACGTACGGTGGCGTGTGGCCGACGCTCAGGTGCCCGCGATGCTGGACCGTATCGAGGCGGGCCGACAGATCACCTTCGGCCCGCTCACGGCGGACGCGCGTGGGGTGTTCGGCCCAGGCGGTCGGTCTGTGTACCGGTGGGACGAACTGCGGGAGCCGTGTCTCGACGTCGACGTGCCCGACTGGCCGATCCCGTCCGCGTGGTGGCTGCGGCCGCACGACGCCCGGCTCTCCCTGCAGGACGCTGATGGTCACCGCACCGAGTTACCGGCCTGGGAGGTCGTGAACTGGGGCGCGCTGGTCACCCTGTGGAAGCGGCTGAGCGCCCGCTAGGAGTCCAGCCCGATCGCGAACGCCGCCTCCAGGTCGTGCTGGGAGTACGTCCGGAACGCCACGTGCGTGTCCGTCCCCTCCACCCCGGGGATCTTGCTGATCCGGCCGGGGATGACCTCGGCCAGGTCCTCGTGCCGGCGCACCCGGACCATCGCGATCAGGTCGTACGTACCGGTGACGGAGAAGACCTCGCTCACGCAATCCAGCGCGGCGATCGACTCGGCGATCTCCGGAATCCGGTCCACGCTGGTCTTGATGAGGACGATCGCGGTGATCACGGCTGGTTCTCTCCCTCGGGGACCGTTGCTGGGGCGGGTTTCACTCTAGTCGTACGACCGAATCTGACCCACGCGTAGCAGAAGCCCAGCGTGAAGCCGACGAGGTGGGCGAGGTACGCCACCCCCGGCCCCTGGGCGGCCTGGCCCGCCGCCAGCCACTGCAGGGCCGCCCAGAACGGCAGGACGACCCAGGCGGGAAAGCGCAGCGGCAGGAAGAAGAGGAAGGGGAGGAGACTCGTCACGCGGGCCCGGGGGAACAAGTACAGGAACGCCCCGAGGACCGCCGAGATCGCCCCGGACGCGCCGACCAGTGACTGTGCGGAGTCGGCGTTGGCCACCGCGTAGCCCAGCAGCGCCAGGTAGCCGAAGCACACGTAGAACAGGGTGAACTCGACCCGGCCCAGCCGCTCCTCGGTCATCGCTCCGAAGACGTAGAGGAAGAGCATGTTGCCGAGCAGATGGACCCAGCTACCGTGGATGAAAAGGGCCGTGACCGGGGTGAGGGCATCCCGGGTGGGGCTCGCGAACAGGTCGGCCGGTACCACGCCCCAGTGGCGGAAATACGCCCGCTGGGCGCTGAGCAGGGCGTCCCCGGTGCCGTAGGACGGGACGAAGCCCGAGGCCGGGCCGAGGGCGAAGATCAGGCAGCACAGGGCGATCAGCGCGTATGTCATCGGTGCCGAGGTGTTCCGGATCGCCCGGACACCCGCTGTTCCCCAGTTCCTGATCATGGATACAGAGCATGACGTAACGGGACGTGTCCGGACAGAGTGCCTCGCCGCTGTGGACGGCCGAGCGGCGAGTACCCGCCAGGCCGTAGGGTTACGAGCCACGATCGCCGGGGAAATCGGCGATCACGGAAACTCGAACAAGAAGGAAGCGGACAGCCACGATGACGGTTCCCCTGCCGACCGCCTCGACGCGGTGGCGCTGCACCCTCTGCGGCAACCTCACGCGCTTCGATGTGACGCGCTCGTCGAAGGTCGTGGAGTACCTCCACCTGGACCTGGCCGGTGAGCCGAAGGTGGAGGAGCGCGAGGTGGTCAGTGAGACCATCGAGTCGGTGCGCTGCCGCTGGTGCAACGCCGTGGATCAGGTGGAACTGGTGGACAGGCCGGGCGCCGACTCCTGAGAGGGAGCGGCCCCGCACACGCGTTGAGAAGACGCAGCTTGGGGTGTGAGGGATGGACGAGAACTCAGGCGGGGGGCCGGGCGACGGCGCCGCCGAGGTGCTCGACCGTCCGCTGCCCGACGGCGTGCGGAGGAGGGTCGTACAGATCGTCTCCGACGGCTTCGGTGGGCTCACCGTCGCCGAACTGCCCACGCAGCTACGGCAGTACGCCCGCTTCGCCCCCAACCGGCGCGCCAAGTTCGCCGGCAACGCCATGGCCGCCGCCCTGGAGACCGATCCACTGTTCCGGCAGCGGATCGGGGAGAAGCTCAGAGAGGCCCAGCCGGAACTCACCGGCGCTCTCGACTCCGGCTCGCCGCCCCCGGCCGCGGATCCGCTGGACGTGGCGGCCGCGGCCTATGTTCTGCGCCCCACCGGCTGGGTGAAGCTGGTGACCGCCGCCGGCGAGGAGGCGCTGCGCGCCGACGCCGAGCGCGCGGACGAGGAGAGCCGGGCCGAACTGGAGCGGATGCGCGAGGAGTTGGCCCAGGCGCGGGACGCGACCCGGACCGAGACCGAGCGGCTGCGCACCGAGCTGGACGCGGCGAAGAAGGAAGCGGAATCGCTTCACCGCAAGCTGCGCTCCGCCCACAGCGACATCAAGCGCGGCGAGGCCGCGCTGCGCAAGCTGCGGGCCGAGACGGACGCCGCGCGCGCCGAGGGGCAGGCGCAGCTGTCCGCGGGCGAGATCGAGACCCGGCGGCTCAAGGCGCGGCTCAGTGAGGCGGAGGCGGCTCTGGAGGCCACCCGCAAGGCGGCCCGGGAGGGGCGCAGCGTCGAGGACATGCGGGTCCGGCTGCTGCTCGACACCGTGCTGGAGGCGACCCAGGGGCTGCGCCGCGAACTGGCGCTGCCGCCCGTCTCCGTACGGCCCGCCGAGACCGTCGACGCGGTCGAACCGGGACGAATGACCCCGAAGGACATCGCCGCGCGGGCGCTGTCCGAGCACGACCCCGCGATCCTCGACCAACTGCTCGCGCTGCCGCAGGCGCACCTGGTTGTCGACGGCTACAACGTCACCAAGACCGGCTATCCCCAAATGCCCCTGGAGAAACAGCGGTTGAGACTCCTGGGGCAGCTCTCCCAGCTCGCCGCGCAGACCGGCGCCGAGGTCACCTGTGTCTTCGACGGGGCCGAGCTGGCCGCGCCGGTGCTGCTCGCGCCGCCGCGCGGAGTGCGGGTGCTGTTCTCCAAACCGGGCGTCACCGCCGACGAGTTGATCCGCCAGTTGGTGCGCGCGGAGCCGCCGGGCCGGCCGGTCATCGTCGCCTCGACCGACCGCGAGGTGGCCGACGGCATCGCGAAGGCGGGCGCGCGGCCCGTCGCTTCCGCGGTACTCCTCAAGCGACTGTCATGACGAGTGTCGTGAAGGTCAACGTACAGGTTTAATGCCGGAATTGACCGAACCGTCACGCAACGTAGCGTCAACCGGCCATCACTGCATGTGGGTTATGTGCAAAGAATGCTTTGAGTGACGGCATTTTTTCGTGTGAGGATTTGAACTGATCACAGGAACGTCACTAGGGTCATGCCTCGAACCTCCGAACGGGTGATCACTCAATAGAAGGAGCTCGACTCCGTGGCGTCCCATCGTCGACCGAAGCAGCCGAGCCGCGCGCGTGTCACCGTGCTGACCACCGCAGCCGCAGCCGCCGTTGCTCTCAGTGCCCAGGCCGCCAACGCCGCGCCGAGCGAGAAGCCCAGCAAGGACGAGGTCAAGGCGAAGGTCGACGCCCTCTACGAGCAGGCCGAGCAGGCCACCGAGAAGCTGGACGGGGCTCAGGAGAAGCAGGACAAGCTCCAGAAAGAGATCTCGACCATCCAGGACAATGTCGCCCGCGGCCAGGAGGAGCTCAACAAGCTCCGCGACGGCCTCGGCACGATGGCGAGCGCCCAGTACCGCACCGGCGGCATCGACCCGTCGATCCAGCTCTTCCTGTCCTCGGACCCGAGCGACTACCTCGACAAGGCGTCCACCATGGACCAGTTGAGCGCTCAGCAGGTCGAGGCACTGACGAAGATCCAGGGCAAGCAGCGCGAACTCGCCCAGGAGCGCGCGGAGGCGAGCACCAAGCTCAAGGACCTCTCCGCCACCCGCACCGAGCTCAAGAAGAAGAAGGACGAGGTCAAGGCCAAGCTGGCGGCGGCCCAGAAGCTGCTGAACACGCTGACGGCCGCCGAGAAGGCCGCCCTCGACCAGGAGCAGGCCCAGGCCGCCAGCCGTTCCACCTCCCGGGTGGACCTCGGCAGCACCGGTTCCGCCTCCGGCCGCGCCGCCTCCGCCTTCGCCGCCGCCCAGTCCGTGATCGGCTCGCCGTACGTCTACGGCGCCTCCGGCCCGTCCTCCTTCGACTGCTCCGGCCTCACCTCCTGGGCCTACGCGCAGGCCGGCGTCTCCATCCCGCGCACCTCCGAGGCGCAGGCGAACGCCGGCACCCGCATCTACAGCCAGAGCGACCTCAAGGTCGGCGACCTCGTCATCTTCTACGGCGACTACCACCACGTCGGCCTCTACGCGGGCAACGGCCAGGTGCTGCACGCGCCGCACACCGGTGCCGTGGTGCGCTACGAGTCGATCAGCAACATGACCTTCGAGTTCGGCGTCCGGATCTGATCCGGTCCTCGTCCGGTCCTTCCGGTCCGCCCGAACGGGCGAATTACGACACACCACGCTGACTCCACGCCCCGCCCATGACCTGCGTCATAGGCGGGGTGTCACGTTGTGTGCCCGCGGAGGTCTTTGGCCCGCACCCCTTCACAGAGCTACTGTCTGGCGCGTTTCCCCGCACCGGGGGAGCGGTCCGTGTCCGCCAGCGGAAGGAGTGCGGCTTCCCGTGGGATCCCGTCGTCGCCTTGCACCGTCCGGGTTCGACCGAGGCGCCAGTGCCGCGGTGTGTGTTCTGTCCGCCGCCGCGGCGGCCCTCGGCGCCCTGCCGGCCACCTCCGCCGTGGCCGCGCCGCACGACGACAGCCGGGCCGAGGTGGACCGGCTCTACCAGGAGGCAGAAAAGGCGACCGAGGCCTACGACAAGGCCGACGAGCGCGCCGGGCAGCTGCACCGGCAGGTGAGCGACGCCCAGGACCGGATCGCCCGCCAGCAGCAGCGCATCAACACCATGCGGGACGCGCTGGGTTCACTCGCCGGCGCCCAGTACCGCTCCGGCGGCATCGACCCCACCGTCGCGCTGCTGTTCTCCGACGACCCGGCCGACTACCTCGACAAGGCCTCCGTCCTCGACCGGATCACCACCCAGCAGGCGGGTGAGCTCAAGGACCTCCAGGACGCCATGCGCGAACTCGCCCAGGAGCGCACCGAGGCCGCCGGGCACCTCGCCGAACTGGAGCGCAGCCGCAAGGCCGTCGCCACCCACAAGAAGACCGTCGAACGGAAACTCGCCAAGGCCCGGCAACTGCTCAACCGGATGCCGCTCGGCGAACGCGCCGCCTTCGACCGGGCCTCCCGCTCCTCCCGCGAGGACATCCCCGACCTCGGCGCCGGCGTCCCCTCCTCGGGCCGCGCCGCCGCCGCGGTGGCCGCCGCCCAGTCCGCCCTCGGCAAGCCCTACATCTGGGGCGCCAACGGCCCCGGCGGCTTCGACTGCTCCGGCCTGATGCAGTGGTCGTACGCCCAGGCAGGAGTCCACCTCCCGCGCACCTCGCAGCAGCAGCGCTACGCCGGCCGGCAGATCCCGCTCTCCCAGGCCCAGCCCGGCGACCTGGTCGTCTACCGCTCCGACGCCAGCCATGTCGCGATGTACGTCGGCAACGGCCAGGTGATCCACGCGCCCTACCCCGGCGCACCCGTGCGTTACGACCCGGTCGGGATGATGCCGGTCTCGTCGGTCACGAGGGTCTGAACCCGCGCGAAAGGGTCGTACGATCGGGAAGTGACTGGTCGTAGGCGGGCGTCGAGCTCCGGAGTGCTCGCGCTGTGTCTGCTGCTCGGCTCCCTCGTGGGCTGCGGCGGACAACCGGCGGCGGACAGCGCCAAGGCGGAGGTGCAGCGCCTCCTGGACGCCCAGGCGACGGCCGTCCTGCACCACGACGAGACGGCGTACGCGCGGACCGGCTCGCGCACGGCGTACGAGAACCTGAGCGCCGTACCGCTGGCGGCCTGGTCCTACCGGCTCACCTCGCTGCACCGCACCGGCGCCACCGCGACCGCCGCCGCCGAACTCGGTTACCGCGTCCGGGGCTACGACACCTCACCCGTCACCGTCGGCCGTACGCTCACCCTCCGGCTCACCGCGGACGGGCAGTGGTACGTCGACTCCGACAAGCCCGCGAAGAAGTCCGGCCAGCAGCTCTGGGACCAGGGGAAGGTGAGCGTCCTCAAGGGCGCGCACAGCGTCGTGATGGGGGTCGGGCAGGACGCCGACAGCCTGCGTGACTACCGCTCCCTCGCCGACCACGCCGTACCGGCCGTGTCGGACGCCTGGGGCACGGACTGGACCCGGCACGTCGTCGTGCTCGTCCCCGGCTCCCTGGACGGCATGGCGGGGCTCCTGGGCTCACCGGCGGCCTCCTACCGGGGCATCGCCGCGGTGACCACGGGGGAGGCGGGCGGTTCGGGCCACGCACCGGCGGACCGGATCATCGTCAACCCGGACGCGTACGCCCTCCTCGGCCCGGTCGGCAAGCAGGTCGTGCTGACCCACGAGACGACCCATGTCGCCACCCGGGCCAACACCACGCCCGCCACCCCCCTCTGGCTCTCGGAGGGCTACGCCGACTGGATCGGCTACCGGGGCACGGGCCGCACCGCGACCCAGGCCGCCCCCGAGCTGTCCCATGCCGTCCAGGACGGCATCCTCCCGACCGCCCTCCCCACCGACAAGGACTTCGGCTTCAGCGGCGAGGCCACCGACTTGGCACAGGCCTACGAGGGTGGCTGGCTGGCCTGCCGAATGATCGAGGACCGCTGGGGCACGGCCCAACTAGGCAGGTTCTACCGGGCCGTTGGCACCCACAAGCAGCGAGCAGGCGCGGTGGAGGACGCGATGAAGAACGTCCTCGGCATCTCACTGGACGACTTCACCGCACAGTGGCGCGACTACCTGAAGACTCAACTCGCCTGATCCAGTTGGCCGATGGCCTCCGCGAGCCACTCCCGCTCGGCCGCGCCCGTCGCCCGCGCGACCCTCAACATGCCCTGCCGGAACAGGTCTTCGGTCTCTTCCGCCCGTACGGGCTCGCCGTCCCGGTAGAAGAAGCTGGCCGGGGTCTCCAGGAAGTCCAGCCGACGGCGCAGCACGGCGGCCTGTTCGTGAGGGTCGGGCAGGTGCCGCAGGAAGGCCAGGATCGTGTTGAAGCGGACGTGGTCCGTGATCTCGGCCTGCCTGGGGTGCCGGAGCCGTTCCAGCAGGTCCTCGCGGCCCCTGTCGGTGAGGGACAGGACCCGGCGCGGGGCCGCGCTCGCGCCCTCCTCCGTGCGCTGGTCTAGCTTGCCGGCGGTGACCAGGCGGGTGATCGCCGGGTAGAGCGCGCCGTCGCTGACCGGGCGGACGTGGCCGCTGAGCGCCTTGATGCGTTCCTTCAACTCGTAGCCGTGCAGCGGTTGTTCGGCCAGGAAGCCGAGGATCGACAGCTCCAGCATGTTTCTCCTTGCGCACTCGATGCGACTGATGCTACCTCTTATCGAGCTACCTCGAATAGAGGTAGCCAGTAGCTCGTGTCGAGGGGGTCCGGTGGTCGTGAACACCCACCGCAAGCAGCTCGTATCGCTCGCCCATCCCGTCTACTTCTCGCTCCTCGCCTCCGTCGCCGCCGGGATCATCAACACCGTCTGGGTCTCCCGGCTCGGCGGCCCGGCCGTCGCCGCCGTGGCCGTCGCGACCAACGTCGAGAACGTCCTGCTGGGCGTCGCCCTGGTCTTCGCCTCCGGTACGACCGTGCTGGTCGCCCATGCGAGAGGAGCCCGTGACCCGGCCGCCGTACGGTCCGCCGTGCGTGGTGGCTGGGCCCTGTGCGCCCTGGTCACACCGGTGGTCGTCACGGCCGGCTTCCTGCTCCGCGAACCCCTGGCCCGCCTCGTCCTCGGCGGCACGGGCCCCGAACTCCCGCTCGCGGTCGCCTACTTCGCGATCTCGCTCCCGGGCATCGCCGTCTTCTACGTCCAGCAGCTCGTCGACGGCATCCTCAAGGGCGCGGGCGACACGAGAACCCCGATGCGGCTGGCCCTGCTGGCCAACGGCCTGATCCTCGGCTGCGACCCGTTCCTCATCCACCTCTACGGCGTCCGGGGCGCGGCCGCCTCGACCGTGCTGTGCAGGGCGGTGGCGCTGGGGGTGGGGCTGCGCGCCTTGCGCCGCAACGCCCTGCTGCGGACGACCAGGGCCGCCCCCGCCGAGCCCGTGGCTGCCGCCCTGCGCCGGACGCTCACCACCGGCCTGCCCATGTCCGCGGACTTCACCGTCCGGCAGACCGGCACGCTGGCCCTGGTCGCGATCGTGGCACGGCTCGGGGTGACGGCGGTGGCCGCGTACGCCATCGCCTACAAGGTCCTGTACGTGGCGACGATGGCCTTCTACTCCGTGCGGCAGGCCGCCGCCATTCACACCGCGCGACTGCGCGGGGCGGGCCGGGACGAGCGCCGGGCGATCGGCCGCGAGGCACTGCTCGTGTCCGGCGCGCTGGGCGTGACGGCGACCCTGCTGCTCTGCGCCACCGCCCCCTGGATCATGTCCGCCTTCGGCGCCGGCCCCCAAGTCGCCCACCAGGGCGCCCTGTTCCTGCGCTGCATCGGCCCCTACCTGCTGCTGATGGCCGGCTTCATCGCGCTGGGCGGGGTTTTCGAGGGGAGCGGGGGAGCGGGGGTGCTCCTACGGGTGACGGTGCTCGGCACGGTGGTCCAACTGCTGTTGGCGTATGGGTTGTTGGGGCTCGGGTTGGTCGGGGTGTGTCTGGCGTTGGCGGGCGCGATGGGGGTGCAGTGTGCGGTGGTGGCCGTGTTGTTCTGGCGGCGGGCTCGGTCCCGGGAGGGTGTTGAGGTTGCCTTTGGGCGGGTTGCTTGAGTGGGGAGGGGTGGGGCGTCTGGCCAGGTGATCGAGGTTCGCCGGAGTTCGCCGTGGTCCGACTTTGGCGCTGGCGCTCGCGATGCGGGTGCAGTGCGCCGTCGTCGCCCTCCTGTTTCCGCGGCGCGCCCGGCCTCAGGATGACGCCGAAGTCGCCTTCGAGCGCGTCGCCTGACTCGGTAGTGGCGGTACGTCCGCCCAGGTGACCGATGCCCGCCACAGTTCGCGTGCCGCCGTGATGGCCGCGGCGATCAGCAGGCCGTTGCGGAGGAGCAGGAGGGTGATGCCCGTGCCGTCGCTGGCGACCACGTGGGCGAACCAGATGGGGAACTCCAGAACCGTGACGAAGGCGGCCGCCAGGACCAGTGTGACCGGGAGTTTCATACGGCTGGCCCGGAAGCAGGAGCAGACGGCGGCGAGGCCGATCAGCCAGACGACGTACTGGGGGCTGATCACCCGGCTGGTGACCGTGAACATCAGGACCGCCACGAAGGCCGCGTCCGCGAGAGTGTGGGGGAGGAAGCGGGCCGCCATCAGGCGCCAGAGCATCAGCCAGCCGAAGGCGATCGCGGTGAGGCCGAGGGCTGCCGTGCTGACCCAGTTGACGTAGGGGCCGACGAACTCCACCGAGCCGTAGTTCAGGAGCACTTGGCCCTGCCAGCCGAAGTGCCGGGCCACGTGGAAGACCAGCGAGCCCAGCGACTCCACCTCCGTGCCCCGCTCGCGCTGGAAGGTCAGGAACGCGAACGCGCCCGGCATCGACACCGCGAAGAGGGAGGCGACCACCACCACGGTCACCGCCGCCGCGCCCCACGCCCGGCGCTTGACCGCGCCCAGCAGAAGCAGTGCGGGCCATACCTTCAGCAGCGCCCCGAAGCCGACGAGGGCGCCCATCACCCGGGGATGGCGGGCGCCCGCGAGCAGCGCGGCCACGGCGACCGCGGTCACCATCACGTCGTAGCGCGCGTACACGGTCGGGCCGAGGAGCGGTACGCCCGCCACCCACACCCAGGCACCGCGCAGGGTGCGGCCGGGGCGCAGGCCCGTGTACAGGAGCAGGGCCAGGACGGTCAGGTCGGCGAGGAAGGCGAGGACGAAGAACGCCGAGGCGTAGTCCAGGAAGCCCAGGAGCGCGGGGGCGAGGATCGGGAGGGCCGCGGCGGGCGGGTACTGCCAGGTGACGTCGTCCAGCGGGAAACCGCCGTGGCGCAGCGTCTCGAACCACCCCTGGTAGATCACCGACACGTCGCTGGTGACGTCCGGCCCCGGGAACACGAGCACCTTGAAGACGAACAGCAGCAGGACGACCCGAGTCAGGCCCCAGGTCCCCAGCAGCGCCGCCAGCCGCCGTCTCGCGCCCGCAATCTCCACGTCAGCCCCTGTTCCGTGCCGGATGCCGCATATGAGGGCCACATGATCTCCCGAAGGACTGTGCGAGAGCCATGAAGCACGGCCGTGCCGACCTGTGAGTCCACCCCGGGTAAGGTCTGCCGCGTGCGCAAGACCCTGATCGTGACCAATGACTTTCCGCCCCGGCCCGGTGGCATCCAGGCTTTTCTGCACAACATGGCGCTGCGGCTGGAGCCCGAGCGGCTCGTCGTCTACGCCTCGACCTGGAAGCGCGGCCGGGAGGGTGTCGAGGCGACCGCCGCCTTCGACGCCGAGCAGCCCTTCACCGTCGTACGGGACGCCACGACCATGCTGCTGCCGACGCCCGCGGCGACCCGTACGGCCGTCGGACTGCTGCGGGAACACGGGTGTACGGCGGTGTGGTTCGGGGCGGCGGCGCCGCTCGGGCTGATGGCGCCCGCGCTGCGGAAGGCGGGTGCCGAGCGGCTGGTGGCCACGACCCATGGGCACGAGGCCGGGTGGGCGCAGTTGCCCGCCTCGCGTCAACTCCTGGGCAGGATCGGGGAGTCCACGGACACGATCACCTACCTCGGGGAGTACACGCGGTCGCGGATCGCCGCCGCACTCAGTCCGGAGGCCGCCGCTCGGATGGTCCAACTGCCGCCAGGCGTCGACGAGAAGGTCTTCCACCCCGGGTCCGGCGGCGACGAGGTCCGGGCGCGGCTCGGGCTGAGTGACCGGCCCGTGGTGGTGTGCGTCTCGCGGCTCGTGCCGCGCAAGGGGCAGGACACGTTGATCCTCGCCATGCCGCGCATCCTTGCCCGGCAGCCCGACGCCGTCCTGCTGATCGTGGGCGGCGGACCGTACGAGAAGGACCTGCGCCGGCTCGTGCGGGAGACCGGCGTGAGCGACTCGGTGCGTTTCACGGGCTCCGTGCCCTGGGCCGAACTGCCCGCGCACTACGGCGCCGGTGACGTCTTCGCGATGCCCTGCCGGACCCGGCGCGGCGGGCTCGACGTGGAGGGGCTCGGCATCGTCTACCTGGAGGCGTCCGCCACCGGGCTGCCCGTCGTGGCCGGTGACTCCGGCGGCGCGCCCGACGCGGTGCTCGACGGCGAGACCGGCTGGGTCGTGCGGGGCGGCTCCCCTGAGGAGGCCGCCGATCGGATCGTCGCGCTGCTCGACGACCCGGAGCTGCGGCGGAACATGGGCGAGCGGGGGCGCCGCTGGGTCGAGGAGCGGTGGCGCTGGGACCTCCTCGCCGAGCGGCTGAAGGCGCTGCTGTAAGGCGCTGCTGTAAGGGGCTGCGGCAAGGGGCTCCGCCAGAGCTCCGACAAAGGACCGAACCAAAGTGACCGGTACTCGGCAGTACCTCTAGGCGGAACCGAATAATCCGCACATGCTGCGCACATGACAGTAAAACTGACGCAGCATCAGCTGACGAGACGTCAAATCCTGGGCATGGTCGCCCTCCAGACCGCCGCCGCGGCCGGTCTCACCCGTATCGGTCTCCAGTCCGCGCAGGCCGCCGAACCCGCGGCCGTCGAATCCGCCCCCGCGATCGTCGTCGGTTCAGGCTACGGCGGGGCGGTCGCCGCCCTCCGGCTCGGCCAGGCCGGCATCACCACCCTCGTCCTGGAGATGGGCAGGCTCTGGAACACCCCCGGCTCCGACGGCAAGATCTTCTGCTCGACCGCCGCCCCGGACCAGAGATCCATGTGGTTCAAGACCCGCACCGAGGCCCCCCTCGCCACCTTCCTGTGGCTGGACGTCGTCAACAAGGACATCGGTCTCTACCCCGGCGTCCTGGACCGCGTGCACTACGACAACATGTCCGTCTACGTCGGCCGGGGCGTGGGAGGGGGATCGCTGGTCAACGGGGGCATGGCGGTCACCCCGCTCCAGTCGTACTTCACCGAGCAGTTCCCGAGCGTGGACGCCACCCAGATGTACGGCACGTACTTCCCGCGCGCCCGCACCATGCTCGGCGTCAACACCATCGACCCCACCTGGTTCGAGTCGACCGAGTGGTACCAGTTCACCCGTACGTCGAGGAAGGCCGCCGCCAACACCGGCCTCAAGACCACCTTCGTGCCCAACGTCTACGACTTCGGCTACATGCAGAAGGAAGCGGCCGGCACCGCCACCAAGTCCGCGCTCGCGCAGGAGGTCATCTACGGCAACAACTACGGCAAGAAGAGCCTCGACAAGACCTATCTCGCCGCCGCGCTCGGCACCGGCAAGGTCACCATCCACACCCTGGAGAAGGTCAAGGCCGTCACGCGGGCGAGCGACGGGTCGTACGTCCTGAGTGTCGACCGGATCGACAACACCGGCGCGGTCGTCGAGACCAAGCAGTACAGCTGCACCTATCTGTTCCTCGGCGGCGGCAGCCTCGGCACCACCGAACTCCTCGTCCGCGCCCGGGACACGGGCACCCTGCCCGCGCTCAACTCCTCGGTCGGGGCGGGCTGGGGGCCCAACGGCAACACCATGCTGGGCCGCGCCAACCACATCTGGGACACCACCGGCGCCAACCAGGCGACCATGCCGGTCATGGGCATCGACGACTGGGCCAACACCGACAACCCGGTCTTCGCGGAGATCGCCCCGCTGCCCATCGGGTTCGAGACCTGGGTGAGCCTCTATCTGGCGATCACCAAGAACCCCCAACGGGCGTCCTTCACCTACGACTCGGCGAGCGGCACGGTGAAACTGGGCTGGACCGCGGCCCAGAGCGCGGTCTCGGTCGCCATGGCCAAGAAGCTGTTCGACCGGATCAACTCGGCGAACGTGACGGTCTACCGGTCCGACCTGTTCGGGTCGAGCGGCAAGGTGTTCGCGGACGACTTCTGCTACCACCCGCTCGGCGGCTGCGTGTTGGGCAACGCGACCGACAACTACGGCCGGGTGAAGGGGTATTCGAAGCTGTACATCACGGACGGTTCGCTGGTGCCCGGCAACATCGGCGTGAACCCGTTCGTCACCATCACCGCGCTCGCCGAGCGCACGCTGGAACGGGTCCTCGCCGAGGACTTCTGAGCACCGGGCAGAACCCCAACTACCCGTCTACTTCTGGTAGATGGCCTCGATCTCGTCCGCGTAGTCCTTGGCCACCACATTGCGCTTGAGCTTCAGCGACGGCGTCAGATGGCCCGACTCCTCCGTGAACTGGGAGGACAGAATGCGGAACTTCCGCACCGATTCCGCTTTCGACACCGCGGCGTTGCCGTCGTCGACCGCGTCCTGGATCGCCTGCACCAGGTCCGGATCCGCGCGCAGCGACGCCGCGGTGGAACCCGCCGGCTTGCCGTGCTCGTCCGCCCAGCGGCCCAGGAACTCGTCGTCGATGGTGACCAGCGCGCCCACGAAGGGCCGCCCGTCGCCGACGACCATGCACTCCGCGACCAGCGCGTGCGCGCGGATGCGGTCCTCGATCACGGCCGGGGCGACGTTCTTGCCGCCCGCGGTGACGATGATCTCCTTCTTGCGGCCGGTGATCCTGAGGTAGCCGTCCTCGTCGAGGGTGCCGATGTCCCCGGTGTGGAACCAGCCGTCGGCCAGCGCCTCGGCCGTGGCGGCCTCGTTGTTCCAGTAGCCCTTGAACAGGTGCTCGCCGTGCAGCAGCACCTCGCCGTCGTCCGCGATGCGCACCACCGAACCGGGCAGCGGCTGGCCGACCGTACCGATCTTCGTCCGGTCCCAGGGGTTGAACGCGGTGGCCGCGCAGGACTCGGTCAGGCCGTAGCCCTCGAGGACCGTGAAGCCGATACCGCGGAAGAAGTGACCCAGGCGCTCGCCCAGCGGGGCGCCGCCGGAGATCGCGTACTCGCCCCGGCCGCCGAGCACCGCGCGCAGCTTGCTGTAGACGAGCTTGTCGAACGTCTTGTACTTGATCTTCAGACCGAGCGAGGGACCCGACGGGGTGTCCAGCGCGCGACTGTAGATGATCGCGGTGTCCGCGGCCTTGTCGAAGATCTTGCCCTTGCCGTCCGCCTGCGCCTTGGCGCGCGCCGAGTTGTAGACCTTCTCGAAGACGCGCGGCACGCCGAGGATCAACGTCGGCCGGAACGAGGCCAGTTCGTCGGTGAGGTTCTTGATGTCCGGGACCAGGCCCAGCTTGATCGGCGCCATCATCGGGGCGATCTGCACCAACCGCCCGAAGACGTGCGCCAGCGGCAGGAACAGCAGCACCGAGCACTCGCCGGTGCGGAACAGCGGGCGCAGCCGCTCCACGATGTTGCCGCACTCCGCGAAGAAGCTGCGGTGAGTGAGCACACAGCCCTTGGGGCGGCCCGTCGTACCGGAGGTGTAGACGATGGTCGCCGGGTCGTCGGCCTTCGCCAGTGAGCTGCGCTCCTCGACCGTGGCGTCGGTGACGTCCTTGCCCGCGCGGCCCAGCTCGTCGATCGCGCCGGCGTCGATCTGCCAGACGTGCTTGAGCGCGGGCAGGTGCTCCCGCACCGACTCGACGGCGGCGGCGTGCCCGTCCTGCTCCACGACCACGGCGGTGGCGCCCGAGTCGCTCAGGATCCACTGCACCTGCTCCGGGGAGCTGGTCTCGTACACCGGCACGGTGATCGCGCCCGCACACCAGATCGCGAAGTCGAGCAGCGTCCACTCGTACCGCGTGCGGGACATCAGGCCGACCCGGTCGCCGGGCTGGACGCCGGAGGCGATGAGCCCCTTGGCGGCGGCGTGCACCTCGGCGAGGAAGACCGTGGCGGTCACGTCCTGCCAGCCGCCGTTCGCCTTGCGGGCGATGACGGCGACATCTGGGTGCTGCGCGGCGTTTCTACGGACGATGTCGGTCAGATTGCCGTCCGCAGGGACCTCGTACAAAGCCGGAAGGCTGAACTCGCGCAAGACTGCTGCTCCTCATAGGGCGCCGGCGCCACGACGTTGTGTGATGCGACGGTCCGGTCCAAGGCTCGGGCAGGTGCGTCAGGAATCGGTGGTTGAAATCCTGAGCACGACTGGACTGCCCGGACGTTACCCGCCGGTATGGCCTCTACGACAGGGGGTCCCGGCGAGATGTTCGCTGCGTCACACAGATTGGTGTTTCCTCGCGCACAGTAGTCCACCCCTTTCTTCACTGGCCAGTAACCACAGGCTCGGCCGCCACTGTTCACGTTTGCCGCACACGCCTACCCTTGATCGCCATGGCACCCACACCATCCGGAAACTCCGGGACACGCGTACATGTGGTCAGCGATGTGCACGGCAACGCCCGTGACCTGGCCAGATCCGGTGAGGGTGCCGACGCCCTGATCTGCCTGGGCGACCTGGTCCTCTTCCTCGACTACGCCGACCACACGCGCGGCATCTTCCCCGAGCTGTTCGGCGAGGAGAACGCCGACCGCCTGGTCGAGCTGCGCACCGCCCGCCGCTTCGAGGAGGCCCGCGTACTCGGCGCCCGCCTCTGGGAGGCGGTCGGCGGGGACCGCGCGGCCCTGATCGAGAAGGCGGTGCGCAAGCAGTACGCGGAGATGTTCGCCGCGTTCCCCACCCCGACGTACGCCACCTACGGCAATGTCGACATGCCGAACCTGTGGCCCGAGTACGCCGGACCCGGCACGACCGTGCTCGACGGCGAGCGGATCGAGATCGGCGGCTGGACCTTCGGCTTCGTCGGCGGCGGCCTGCGCACCCCCATGCGCACGCCGTACGAGATCGACGACGAGGAGTACGCCGCCAAGATCGAGGCCGTCGGCGAGGTCGACGTCCTGTGCACCCACATCCCGCCCGAGGTCCCCGAGCTGGTCTACGACACCGTCGCGCGCCGCTTCGAGCGCGGCAGCCGGGCCCTCCTGGACGCCATCCGCCGCACCCGGCCCCGCTATTCACTCTTCGGACACGTCCACCAGCCGCTCGTACGGCGGATGCGGATCGGGGCGACCGAGTGCGTGAACGTGGGGCACTTCGCGGGGAGCGGGAAGCCCTGGGCGCTGGAATGGTGACCGCCCCCGATGTCCGCAGGTAGGGGGTGAAGTGGGGCGGTCGGCCGCGCGGTAGCCTTCACGCTGCACGCACACGCGCACCACGACGCCCTGCCGGTCCGCATCTGGAGGAGCCACAGCGATGGCGGAACACACCAGTTCGAGCATCACGATCGAGGCGGCACCGGCCGACGTCATGGAGGTGATCGCCGACTTCGCCCGCTACCCGGACTGGACCGGCGAGGTGAAGGAGGCGGACGTCCTCAAGACCGACGAGCGGGGCCGCGCCGAACAGGTCCGGCTCGTCATGGACGCCGGCGCGATCAAGGACGACCAGGTCCTCGCCTACACCTGGACCGGCGACAACGAGGTGTCCTGGACCCTCGTCAAGTCCCAGATGCTGCGCTCCCTGGACGGCTCCTACCTCCTCAAGCCCACGGCCGCGGGCACCACCGAGGTCACCTACCTCCTGACGGTGGACGTCAAGATCCCCATGCTGGGCATGATCAAGCGCAAGGCCGAGAAGGTCATCATCGACCGGGCGCTGGCTGGACTGAAGAAGCGCGTGGAGTCGGGCGAGCAGGCGGCGGAGTCGGGCGAGAAGTAGCCCGGCCCGTCCGCACCGCGCGTCCGGGTAGCGTTGACACCTATGCGCACTCTCCTGATCACGGGCCCCGGCGGCAGCGGTCGTAGCACGGTCGCCGCCGCCACCGCCCTGGCCGCCGCGCGGGAAGGGACCCGGACCCTCGTCCTCGGTGCCGACCGCGCGGACACCCTCGGCGCCGCCCTGGGCGTGGTGACGGGAGCGGTGCCCGTGGAGGCCGCCGAGCACCTCACCGCATGGCGGCCCGACGCCACCGAGTCCTTCCGCGCCGACCTCACCGCCTTCCAGGAACGCGCCGCCTCCGCCCTCGAACTCCTCGGCGCCGCCCGCCTCGACGCCGAAGAACTCACCCCGCTCCCCGGCGCCGAGGAACTCGCCCTCCTGCGCGCCCTGCGCGACGCGGCCCTCTCGGACGCCTACGACCTGCTCGTCGTAGACCTCCCGCCCACCCCGCACGCGCTCGCCCTCCTCGCCCTGCCCGAGGAGCTCCGCCGCTATCTGCGCCGCCTCCTGCCCGCAGAACGACAGGCCGCCCGCGCCCTGCGCCCGGTCCTCGGCCGCCTCGCCGGCGTCCCGATGCCCTCCGAGTGGCTCTACGACACGGCAGGCCGCTGGGACGTCGAACTGGCCGCCGTGGAAGCCGTCCTCGCCGACCGGAACACCGCCGTACGCCTGGTCGCCGAGCCCGGACCGGCCGGCGCCGACGCCGTCCGCGCGGCCGGCCTCGCCCTCGCGCTGCGCGGACTGCGCCCCGACCTGCTGGTGGCCAACCGGGTGCTGCCCGAGTCCGTCGCGGACACCTGGTTCGCCGGCCTCGGCGCCCAGCAGGGCAAGTCCCTGGACGAGTGGCAGGGCACGTACGACGTCCGGCCCGTCCGCCACCTCGGCCACGACCCGCGCGGCACCGACGACCTCGCCGCGCTCGCCGTGCCCGGAGCCGGCGCGACCGGCTCCACGGTCGAGTGGCCCGTCACGGACCAGCTCGCCGAGGACGGCGTTCTGGTCTGGCACATCCCGCTGCCCGGCGCGATACGCGACGAGCTGGACCTCGTCCGCCGCGGCGACGAACTCGTCGTCGCCGTCGGACAGTTCCGCCGGATCGTGCCGCTCCCGTCGGCCCTGCGCCGCTGCACCGTGGCCGGCGCCGCCCTGCGCGAGGGCGAACTGCGCATCCGCTTCGCCCCCGACCCCGGCCTGTGGCCGCAGGCAAGGTGACCGGTATTCGTGGGCACGGAGACGGTGAAGCACCTACGCCCGTTCGGGTAACGTCGTAGAGACGAACCGTAGTCAGGAGTCCGTCATGAGCGAAGAGCTCCCCCCGTCCGACGCCGGCCAGGAAGAGGCGCTCGACGAGGTACGGGCGACCGACGCCGACGCCTGGGCGACGGCGGCCGCTGAAGACCTCGCGGCGGAGAAGGCCCGCCGCCGCACCCAGTACGGCCCGCCCCCGGGCTCGGCCGCCGAGGAACTGCGCAAGCTCGTCGACACCGTCGCGGACAAGCTGTCCGGCCTCCAGTCCCCGCTGCTCGGCCAGGTCGCCGGACCGGCCGCCCAGCAGGTGGTCAAGCAGGTCGTCCAGCAGGCCAAGGCCGCCGTCGAGCCCGTCATAGAACGCAACCCGGACGTCTTCGACCACCTCGCGGCCGCGGGCAACGAACTCCTCGCCGCATACCGCTCCGCCGTCCAGGCCCAGGAGCAGCGCTGGACGGCCCGCGACAGCGAGCTGAAGAAGCTCCGCGACCCCGGCGACGACTCCGGCCCGGGTGAGCGCATCGACCTGGACTAGAGGCCCCTCGGGTACGGTGGGCCGTAGCGGGGCTCGACCGAAACTGAGGGATTCATGGGACTCACCATCGGCGTCGATATCGGCGGCACGAAGATCGCGGCCGGCGTGGTCGACGAGGAAGGCAACATCCTCTCGACCCACCAGGTGCCGACCCCGGGCACACCCGAGGGCATCGTGGACGCCATCGCCGCCGCCGTCGACGGAGCGCGCGCCGGGCACGAGATCGTCGGCGTGGGCATCGGTGCGGCCGGGTACGTCAACCGCCAGCGGTCCACGGTCTACTTCGCGCCGAACATCGACTGGCGCCAGGAGCCGCTGAAGGAGAAGGTCGAGGCCCGCGTGGGCCTCCCCGTCGTCGTGGAGAACGACGCGAACGCCGCGGCCTGGGGCGAGTACAAGTTCGGCGCGGGCAAGGGCCACCGCAACGTCATCTGCATCACGCTCGGCACCGGCCTCGGCGGCGGCATCATCATCGGAAACAAGCTGCGCCGCGGCCACTTCGGGGTGGCCGCCGAGTTCGGCCACATCCGCATGGTCCCGGACGGCCTGCTGTGCGGCTGCGGCTCGCAGGGCTGCTGGGAGCAGTACGCGTCGGGCCGCGCGCTCGTGCGCTACGCCAAGCAGCGCGCCAACGCCACCCCCGAGGCCGCCGAGGTCCTGCTGTCCCTCGGCGACGGCAGCCCCGACGGCATCGAGGGCAAGCACATCTCCATGGCCGCCCGGCAGGGCGACCCGGTGGCCGTCGACTCCTACCGCGAGCTGGCCCGCTGGGCCGGCGCGGGCCTCGCCGACCTGGCCTCCCTCTTCGACCCCTCCGCGTTCATCGTCGGCGGCGGCCTCTCGGACGAGGGCGAGCTGGTCCTCGACCCCATCCGCAAGTCCTACAAGCGCTGGCTGGTCGGCGGCAACTGGCGCCCGGTCGCCGACGTGATCGCCGCACAGCTGGGCAACAAGGCGGGCATGGTGGGCGCGGCCGACCTGGCGCGGGAGCCCGACCCGATCATGTAGTGCCCTGAACCCGGGTCTCAGGTGATGAGCCCGCCGTGCCCCTCTCTCAGGCCGGCGGGCTTCGTCGTATCTTGATCCGCATGGCGACTTCGACCCCGCTGCTCCCCAACTCCCGCACCGAACCCGACGGTTCCGCCGTCGTCCGCGTCCTGAGCTACAACATCCGCTCGATGCGCGACGACACCGACGCCCTGGCCCGGGTGATCAGGGCCTGCGCCCCGGACCTCGTCCTGGTCCAGGAAGCCCCCCGCTTCTTCCGCTGGCGCAAGAAGCTCGCCCGGCTGGCCTCCGCGTCCGACCTCGTCGTGCTCAGCGGCGGCGGCACCTCGGCCGGCCCCGCCCTGCTGTGCTCGCTGCGGGCCACGGTCGAGCGCACCGAGGACGTGCTCCTGCCACTGACGCCCGGCGAGCACCGGCGCGGCTTCGCGACCGCCGTCGTACGGTTCGGGGGCGTCCGGCTCGGTGTGCTGAGCTGCCATCTCAGCCTGCGCCAGGACGAGCGGTACGAGCAGGGCGGCATGCTCCTCGACCGGCTGGCCGGCATGGGCGTGGAGCACACGATCGCGGGCGGCGACCTCAACGACCGCCCCGACGGCCGGACCTTCGGGCGGCTGGCCGAGGATCTCCAGGACTGCTGGGCCACCGCACCCTGGGGCGGCGAGTACACCTGGACCCCCGGCGACCCCTTCCAGCGCATCGACGCGATCTTCGCCTCGAAGGGCATCGAGGTGCTCGGCTGCGGGGTGCCGCTCGGGCTGCCGGGGATCACGGAGACAGACGTGAGGGCGGCCACGGACCACTTCCCGGTCCTCGCCGCCCTCAGAATCCCAGCGAACTAGAAGCGCCTAGACGACGGCTCCGCGCCCGGGGTCGTCGCCCTCGTCCTCGTCGGTCCGCATGCGCATCACCAGCGTGCCGAAGCCGCCCAGGAAGCCGCCGACGCCGATGGTCGTCAGCCACCAGGTCATGTCCCAGCCGAGCAGCACCGCAAGCAGCAGGAGGATCGGGCCGCCGATCACCCCGAGCCAGGCGAACTTGGCCGTGGTGTCCGCGGCCGGCAACGGGGGCGGCTCCGGCGGCACGAAGTGGCCCTCGTCGTCCTCGTCGAAATCGTCCTCGGAGGAGTCCGGCGCGGTGTAGTCACGCGGGCCGCCGACACCGGGCGCGAAGGAGACCGAGCTGCCCAGCGGCTTGGCGGGCGGCTCCTCCTCCGTGCCTTTGTCCTTGGGCCTGTCCTTGTCCTGCTCCTCGGCCTTGGGCTGCTCGTCGTTCTTCTCGGGATCGAGCAGCGCCAGGTCCTCGATCGACTTGAACGGCTTGGCGCCCGGCGGATCCTTGGGCTCCTCGCCGTACCCGGCGACGATCGCGGCCCACGCGGCCTCCTCGTCGAACGGGACGCCCTGCTCGTCCGGTTCGAGGCCCTCGCGGTCGGAGTCGTGCTCAGCCACCTGTGGCCGTCCCTTCCTGCTCGCTCACCCGGCCCGTGTCGGACGCCTGCTTGCCGACACTGGGTGCGAGCCGGCCGATGAACCCGAAGCTCTCCTCGAAAATCCGGTCCGCGTCGTGGTCCAACGTCGCGACGTGGTAGCTCTGTTCCAGCAGGATCTCCGTCACGTCGACCGAGGAAACCCGGCTGAGGACACGGGCCGAGTCGGCCGGCGGAACCACATGGTCCTGGGGACTGCGCAGCAGCAGGAGCGGCTGGGTGACCTGCGGAAGCTCACGGTCGACCAGCCGGAAGAAATTGCGCAGGGAGTGCGCGGAGTGCAGCGGCACCTTGTCGTACCCGATCTCCTCGCTGCCCTCCTTCGCGATGTCGCTGGCGATACCGGGCGCCGTACGCACGAAGTGGCGGGCCACCGGAAGGGCGTACGCCGCGATGCCGTGCACCTTGATACCGGGGTTGACGACCACGACGCCGCTGATCTCGTCGCCGTGCTTCGCGGCCAGCCGCAGTGCCAGCGCGCCGCCCATGGACAGGCCCGCGACGAAGACCCGCGAGCAGCGCTCGCGCAGGGCGCGCAGTTCGCGGTCCACCTCCGCGTACCAGTCCTGCCAGTTGGTGAGCTGCATGTCCTCCCAGCGGGTGCCGTGCCCGGGCAGCAGCGGCAGGGACACGGTGAGGCCGCGCTCGGCCAGATACTGGGCCCAGGGGCGCAGCGACTGCGGGGAACCGGTGAAGCCGTGGCAGAGGAGAACTCCGACCTCCCCGCCCTCGTGGCGGTACGGCTCGGCTCCGGGGAGGACCGGCACCTTCGGTCTCCTGTTCATGAGAGGGGCGTGTTCATGAAGCGTGGTCGTGCGAGGGGTGTGGAACAAGTCCAGGTGCGGTTAACCGTACGCGACCGCACTGACACCGACCAGGGTCGTCGGGTCCTTTGACGGTGCTCCGGGTTAAGGTCTGATCGACGGACACGGGAGGCACTGGGTTGTTGTACGGCACGATGAAGGTCGCCATCGGGGGACCGCTCAAGGTCGCCTTCCGGCCCTGGGTGGAGGGCCTTGAGAACATTCCGGCCGAGGGCGCCGCGATCCTGGCGAGCAATCACCTCTCGTTCTCGGACTCGTTCTTCCTGCCCGCGGTCCTGGACCGCAAGGTCACCTTCATCGCGAAGGCCGAGTACTTCACGACGCCCGGGGTGAAGGGCAAGCTGACGGCCGCGTTCTTCAAGGGCGCCGGCCAGCTTCCCGTGGACCGCTCCGGTGCGCGCGGGGCGGGCGAGGCCGCGGTCAAGGCCGGGATCGACGTCCTGGAGCGCGGTGAGCTGTTCGGTATCTATCCGGAGGGCACGCGCTCCCCGGACGGCCGCCTCTACCGCGGCAAGCCCGGTGGCCTCGCACGCGTGGCGCTCGCCAGCGGTGCGCCGGTGATCCCGGTCGCGATGATCGACACGGAGAAGATCCAGCCGCCCGGCAAGGTCATGCCGAAGCTGATGCGCCCGGGCATCCGGATCGGCGAGCCGCTCGACTTCAGCCGGTACAACGGCATGGAGCACGACCGTTTCGTCCTCCGCGCGGTGACCGACGAGGTCATGTACGAAATCATGAAGCTCTCCGGCCAGGAGTACGTCGACATCTACGCGACGGCCGCCAAGCGGCGGATCGCGGACGCGGCGAAGGCGGAGAAGGAAGCGGACAAGGCGGCCAAGGCCGCGCTCGCGCAGGCAGAGAAGGAGCAGACCAGCCCCTAGGTGGGGCAGTCTGTGTCGGGGGTGGGGGAGTTGGCCAAGGGTGTGCGTGTCGTCAGGATGTCCGTCGAGCAGCCGCTCTGGCGGGCGCTGAGCGGCTACCGCGTACTGACCATGCTGTACGCGGTCGGGCTGTTCGCCACCGCCTACGACGAGTTCGACCGTCCGGGCATCGCCATCGCCTTCTACGTCGTCCTGTTCGTCTGGACGCTCGCCACCCTGCCCCGGGTGCAGAGCGCGGTCGCCTGCACCAAGCGCTTCCTCGCCGCCGACCTCGCGATCGCTCTGATCGGCATAGTCCTCACCCCGGTCGCGGCCGACGACCACCACATCCAGAGCGGCGGCCCCACCCTGCCGTCGATATGGACCGCAGGCTCGGTCCTCGCCTACGCCATCAAGGGCGGCTGGCGCTGGGCCGCGTTCGCCTCCACACCGGTCGCCCTCGCCAACCTGGTCGAGCGCGGCTCCCCGGCCCGCGACACCGTGCACAACGTGGTCCTCGTCTGGGTCGCCTCCATCGCCATCGGCTACGTCGTGGAGGTCGCCCGCGCCTCCGAGCGCACCCTCGCCCGCGCCCTGGAGATCGAGGCCGCCACCCGGGAGCGGGAGCGGCTCGCCCGGGACATCCACGACGGTGTCCTCCAGGTGCTGGCCATGGTGCAGCGGCGCGGTGCCGTGCTCGGCGGCGAGGCGGGCGAGCTGGGCCGGATGGCGGGCGAGCAGGAGGTCGCCCTGCGCACCCTGGTGTCCGGCGGTCTGGTGCCGCCGTCCCGGGTGTCGCTGGACGCGGCGGAGGGCGCGGTCGTGAGAGCCGTGGAAGAGGAACCCGATGACGACGACGGCCTGGTGGACCTGCGCACGCTGCTCGCCCCGTACGCCGCCGCGAAGGTGAGTTTCGCCGAGCCCGGCGCCCCGGTGCCGCTGCCCGTGCCCGCCGCGAAGGAGCTGGCCGCCGCCGTCGGTGCCGCCCTGGACAATGTGCGCAGACATGCCGGCGCGGACGCCCGTGCCTGGATCCTGGTCGAGGACGAGCCCGGGGAGGTCGTCGTGACCGTAAGGGACGACGGACCCGGCATCCCCGAGGGCCGGCTCGCGCAGGCCGAGGGGGAGGGGCGGCTCGGGGTCGCCCTGTCGATCCGGGGCCGGCTGCGGGACCTCGGCGGCAGCGCCGAGCTGGTCTCGATTCCCGGGCAGGGCACGGAAGTTGAGCTGAAAGTACCGAAGGCACGGGGGAGGGCGGGAACACGATGAGTGAGCAGCGGGACCCGATCAGGGTCATGGTGGTCGACGACCATCCGATGTGGCGCGACGCGGTCGCCCGCGACCTCGCCGAGTCCGGCTTCGACGTGGTGGCCACCGCCGGGGACGGCGAGCAGGCGGTGCGTCGTGCGCGGGCCGCCGCCCCCGACGTCCTCGTTCTCGACCTGAACCTGCCGGTGCTGCCCGGCGTCCAGGTCTGCAAGGAACTGGTCGGCGCCAACCCGGCGTTGCGGGTCCTGGTCCTCTCCGCGAGCGGTGAGCACGCCGACGTACTGGAGGCGGTGAAGTCGGGCGCGACCGGTTATCTGCTCAAGTCGGCCTCCACGGAAGAGCTGTTGGACGCGGTCCGCCGTACGGCGGTCGGCGACCCGGTGTTCACGCCCGGGCTCGCCGGACTGGTCCTCGGCGAGTACCGGCGCCTCGCCTCCGACCCGGCACCGGCCGTCGGCAGCGACGAGCCCAAGGCACCCCAACTCACCGACCGGGAGACCGAGGTGCTGCGCCTGGTCGCCAAGGGCCTGAGCTACAAGCAGATCGCCGAACGCCTGGTCATCTCGCACCGCACGGTCCAGAACCACGTCCAGAACACCCTGGGCAAGCTCCAGTTGCACAACCGGGTGGAGCTGGTCCGGTACGCGATAGAGCGGGGCCTCGACGACGCGTAGGCCCGGCTGCTAGATCAACTACCGGACAATTCAACGGAATTGATGTTGGAATTGACCTTCCCGCCCATCCCTCTGTGACCTGGATCACCATTAGCGTGGCTGTCACAGGGAACTGCGGCGAAGGGATATTTCCATGCGCGTAGGAGTACTGACCGGAGGCGGCGACTGCCCCGGACTCAACGCCGTCATCCGGGGCATCGTCCGCAAGGGCGTGCAGGAGTACGGCTACGACTTCGTCGGCTACCGGGACGGCTGGCGAGGTCCGCTCGAAGGCGCCACCGTCCGTCTCGACATCCCCGCGGTGCGCGG
Source organism: Streptomyces sp. NPDC051576 (assembly GCF_040681835.1). Lineage (NCBI taxonomy): Bacteria > Bacillati > Actinomycetota > Actinomycetes > Kitasatosporales > Streptomycetaceae > Streptomyces > Streptomyces sp. NPDC051576. The sequence goes on along the minus strand of NZ_JBFAZO010000022.1, from coordinate 24,566 downwards.
CATCCTGCCCCGCGGCGGCACCATCCTCGGCTCCTCGCGGACGAACCCCCTGAAACAGGAGGACGGCATCCGCCGTATCAAGGACAACCTCGCCGCGCAGGAGGTCGACGCGCTCATCGTGATCGGCGGCGAGGACACCCTCGGCGTGGCCGGGCGGCTCTCGGACGAGTACGGGGTGCCGTGCGTCGGCGTACCGAAGACCATCGACAACGACCTGTCCGCCACCGACTACACCTTCGGCTTCGACACCGCCGTGGGTATCGCCACCGAGGCCATCGACCGGCTGCACACCACCGCCGAGTCGCACATGCGGGTCCTGGTCTGCGAGGTCATGGGCCGGCACGCGGGCTGGATCGCCATCCACTCCGGGCTCGCGGGCGGCGCCAACGTCATCCTCATCCCCGAGCAGCGCTTCGACGTCGAGCAGGTCTGCGGCTGGATCACCTCCCGCTTCAAGGCGTCGTACGCCCCGATCGTGGTCGTGGCGGAAGGGGCCATGCCGAAGGACGGCGATGTCGTCCTCAAGGACGGGACCCTCGACTCCTTCGGGCACGTCCGGCTGTCCGGGGTCGGCGAGTGGCTGGCCAAGGAGATCGAGAAGCGCACCGGCAAGGAGGCCCGCACCACGGTCCTCGGCCACATCCAGCGCGGCGGTACGCCGAGCGCCTTCGACCGCTGGCTCGCCACCCGCTTCGGCCTGCACGCCATCGAGGCGGTCCGCGACGGGGACTTCGGCAAGATGGTCGCCCTGCGCGGCACGGACATCGTCCGGGTCCCGATCGCGGAGGCCACGGCGCGGTTGAAGACGGTCGACCCGAAGCTGTACGACGAGGTCGGGGTGTTCTTCGGCTGAGGTTCGTCCACGCTTCGACGCCGGTCGGGCATCTCAGCCCGTCCGGCGTTCGAGGACGAGGCCCGTTACACGGCGGGCCGCCGCTCCGAGAACGTGCTCGTCCCGCGCAGCTGACCCACCAACTCCCGTACGACCGCGGCCCCGTCGAGCGTCAGCACGGACTCCGGGTGGAACTGCACCCCGGCGAATCCGGGCCCGCGCAGCGCGTGCACCTCGCCCTGGGCACTCCGGCTCACCTCGATCCCGTGCGCGGCCAGCTCGCCGAGCGCCTCGTCGTCGACGCGCGCCACGAAGCTGTTGTAGAAGCCGACGGTCTCCTCCCGCCCGAACAGGTCGACCGTCGTCTGCGCTCCCTGGTACGGAACCTCCTTCCGTACGATCTCCAACCCCAGCTCCGCCGCGATCAGTTCGTGCCCGAGGCACACCCCGAGGACACCGTGCCGGTTCTCCCGGACGATCTCGGCGGTGAGCGCCCGCAGGAAACGCATCTTCGGGTCGGCCGTGTCGGAGGGGTCGCCCGGTCCAGGGCCCAGCACCACCGGCCCCTCGTGCGCGAGCACCGCCTCCCGCAGCCCCTCCTCGTCGTACCGCCGCACGGTCACGTCCAGCCCGCTGGAGCGCAGCACATGCGCGAGCATCGCCGTGAAGGTGTCCTCCCCGTCGACGACCAGCGCGTGCCCGCTCAGCTCCTCGGACCGCTCCTGCATCCGCAGCCAGAAGGGGGCGAGGGAGGACCGGCGCCCGTCGAGCGCGGCCCGCACCCGGGGATCGTCGGCGAGCCGGGGCCGCGTGTCCTCACCGCGCGGCCGGGACGGTCGGACGCCCAGCGCGGCCAGCACTCCCGCCGCCTTCGCGTGGGTCTCCGCGACCTCGCCCGCCGGGTCCGAACCGCGGACGAGCGTGGCGCCGACCGGGACCCGCAGCCGCCCGGCCGGGTCGATGTCGGCGGTGCGGATCAGGATGGGGGAGTCGAGGGTCTGCGCGCCGCCGGAGTCACGGCCGAGCAGCGCCAGCGCACCGGCGTAGTAGCCGCGCCCCCCGACCTCGTGCCGTTCGATGACCCGGCAGGCGTTCTGCACCGGCGACCCGGTGACCGTCGCCGCGAACATCGTCTCCTTCAGGACCTCCCGCACGTCCAGCGAGGAACGGCCGCGCAACTCGTACTCGGTGTGCGCGAGATGGGCCATCTCCTTCAGCCGGGGGCCGACGACGACCCCGCCCATGTCGCCGACCGTGCACATCATCTTGAGTTCCTCGTCGACGACCATCGACAGCTCCTCGATCTCCTTGCCGTCCGCGAGGAAGGAGAGGAGATGCTCGGGCGTCGGCCCCTCGGCCGGATAGCGGTAGGTCCCGCTGATCGGGTTCATCACGACGGTCCCGCCGGACATCCGGACGTGCACCTCGGGACTCGCCCCGACCAGCGTCCGCTCGCCCGTGTGCACGACGAACGTCCAGTACGCGCCCCGCTCACCCACCAGCAGCCGCCGGAACAACGCCAGCGCCTCCGCCCTGCCGTACCCCGGGATCTCGCCCTCGTACGTCCGCCGGATGACGAAGTTGGCGCCCTCGCCCCGCCCGATCTCCTCCCGCAGCACCCGTCCGACGATCTCGCCGTAGGCCTCGTCGTCGACGTCGAAGCCACCGCCCTCGACCCGCACGTCGTGCGCGGGCAGCTGTTCCAGGGCGTCGGCGAGCGGGATGCCGTACGACTCCTCGGGCGTGAGGAAGGTCAGGGGGGTGCCGTCGTCGCGGACGTCGAAGCCGCGCTCGCGGATCTGGCGGAAGGGGATCAGGGCCAGGCCCTCGGCCGGGAGGTCGGCGAGACGGTCGTAGGAGGAGACCGGTCCGAGCAGGAGCTCGACCATGTTCTCGTCGTGGCCCGGTGTGCGGCGGCGCAGCAGGGCGAAGGGGCGGTCGTCGTGCAGCAGCTGTGTCAGGTCCATGGTTCCTCTGCCATCTGTGGGTTGAGGAACGGCCCCGGAAACACCGAAGGCCGCCCCTCGGGCGGCCTTCGCGAAGTACTGGGAGTACGCGCAGTCAGTGGGCCGCCGGATGAGCGGTCCACCACCAGTTCTGGATCGTGTTCTGGGTCGAGTGCGCGAACATGCGAGGCACCCTACCCCACGCGCAGCTGAGCGCGCCGGTGTCTCACCTGTCGAGCCGTGCGAAAACCGGTCGACACGACCCCGTAATGTTGGGTCCGTGACCGTGAACGCTAAGACCAGCGCCAGCGCTGGCAACACCTGGCGAGACCTGCCCGCGGCGCAGCAGCCCGAGTACCCCGACACCGAGGCTCTGCGCGCAGTGATCGCGGACCTCGCGTCGTATCCGCCGCTCGTCTTCGCGGGCGAGTGCGACCAGCTGCGCGCCCGGTTGGCGGCCGTCGCCAAGGGAGAGGCGTTCCTCCTCCAGGGCGGCGACTGCGCCGAGGCCTTCGACGCGGTGTCCGCCGACCACATCCGCAACAAGCTGAAGACCCTGCTCCAGATGGGCGCCGTACTCACGTACGCGGCCTCGGTGCCGGTGGTCAAGGTCGGCCGGATCGCCGGCCAGTACTCCAAGCCGCGCTCCAAGCCCACCGAGACCCGCGACGGCGTGACCCTGCCGACCTACCGCGGCGACTCCGTCAACGGCTTCGCCTTCACCGAAGAGGCCCGCATCCCGGACCCCGAGCGCCTGAAGCGGATGTACAACGCGTCCGCCTCCACGCTCAACCTGGTGCGCGCCTTCACCACCGGCGGTTACGCCGACCTGCGCCAGGTGCACGCCTGGAACCAGGACTTCGTGAAGTCGTCCCCGTCCGGCCAGCGCTACGAGCAGCTCGCCCGCGAGATCGACAACGCGCTGAACTTCATGCGGGCCTGCGGGACGGACCCGGAGGAGTTCAAGACCGTCGAGTTCTACGCCTCGCACGAGGCGCTGCTGCTGGACTACGAGTCGGCCCTGACCCGGGTCGACTCCCGCACCGGCAGGCTCTACGACGTCTCCGGGCACATGGTGTGGATCGGCGAGCGCACCCGCCAACTGGACGGCGCGCACATCGAGTTCGCCTCCCAGATCCGCAACCCGATCGGCATCAAGCTCGGCCCGACCACGACGGCCGAGGACGCGCTGCAGTACATCGAGCGTCTCGACCCCGACCGCGAGCCCGGCCGGCTGACCTTCATCGTCCGCATGGGCGCCGACAAGGTCCGCGACAAGCTGCCCGAGCTGGTGGAGAAGGTCACCGCGTCCGGCGCGACCGTCGCCTGGATCACCGACCCGATGCACGGCAACACCTACGAGGCGGCCTCCGGTCACAAGACCCGCCGCTTCGACGACGTGCTCGACGAGGTCAAGGGCTTCTTCGAGGTCCACAAGGGTCTCGGCACCCACCCGGGCGGCATCCACGTCGAGCTGACCGGTGACGATGTCACCGAGTGCGTGGGCGGCGGCGACGAGATCTTCGTCGACGACCTGCACCAGCGCTACGAGACGGCCTGCGACCCGCGCCTCAACCGCAGCCAGTCGCTCGACCTGGCGTTCCTCGTCGCGGAGATGTACAGGGACCAGTAGCAGATCAGTAACGGGTTCGCCTGTTACCTGCAGATGAAGTGGGGCGCGGATCACATACGATCCGCGCCCCACTCCACTTTTGCGGTTCCCGAGTGCCGGGTAAGGTTAGGTTAGCCTTATCAAGATCCCGGCGGGAGGTGAATCCGCGTGTACGTCTGCAGCTGCTTCCAGGTGACCGAGGCGCAGGTCCAACAGCACGCGGGTTCCGGTGCCTGCACGCCCCGCCAGATCGCCTCGGCCTGCAAGGCCGGCACCGACTGCGGCTCGTGCGTCCGCCGTATCCAGGCGATCCTCGGCCGCGGCAACTGTCCGCGCCGCGATCTCGTGGAGGAGGGTGCGCCGGTGTTCGGCGCCCTGGAGGAAGCCGCCTAGGACCTGGCGGGCTCTAGCTGGGCTGCTCGATCTGCTGCGCGATGTAGAGCGCCTCGCCGAGCTGCTCGATCAACTGGAGCTGGGTGTCGAGGTAGTCGATGTGGTGCTCCTCGTCCTCCAGGATGTCCTCGAAGATGTTCGCGGAGGTGATGTCGCCCTTCGTGCGCATCACCTCGATACCCCGCTTGAGCCGGTCGATCGCCTCGACCTCCACCTGCCGGTCCGCCTGGAACATCTCGGTGACCGTCTGGCCGACCCGGACGTGGAACAGCCGCTGGTAGTTCGGCAGACCGTCGAGCATCAGGATGCGCTCGGTGATCCTGTCCGCGTGCTTCATCTCGTCGATGGACTCTTCACGCGTGTACTTGGCGAGCTTGGTCCAGCCGTTGTTGTCCTGGATGCGGTAGTGCAGCCAGTACTGGTTGATCGCGGTCAGCTCGCCGGTGAGCTGCTCGTTGAGGAATTCAAGGACCTCGGGGTCGCCCTGCATTGCAGAGGCTCCTTCCAGAACGGGGGTAACTGGCGGGTTGCGCCGCATGATTGCACCGGCGCGAAGACGTCGTCCAGTAAGTGCATGCTTAGTAGGAGTTGCCCGAATCCGCCCAGAGCCGGTCATGTGCACCGCCCCCCGTCTGTCAGGATGGAGTCATGGGTCAGAGAGGGGTCGAACAGTCCGAGCTGCCGCCGGGCCAGCGGCTCCAGCGCGGCTGGCCGGTCACCCACTACGGCCCGGTGCCCAAGTTCCGCCCCGAGCGCTGGGAGTTCAGCGTCTTCGGCGCCACCGCCGACGGCGCCAAGCACTCCTGGAACCACGACGAGTTCACGGCCCTGCCCTACGCCTCGGTTGTGGCCGATCTGCACTGCGTCACGAAGTTCAGCATGCTCGGCGCCGAATGGGGCGGCATCCCCGCCCGCACCATCCTGGAGACGGCCCCACCCGCGCCGGCCGTCACCCATGTCATGGTCTGGGCGGAGTACGGCTTCAGCGCCAACCTCCGTCTCGCCGACTTCGCCTCCGAAGCCACCATGTTCGCCACCCACAAGGACGGCGAACTCCTCACCGCGGAACACGGCTTCCCGCTCCGCCTGGTCGTCCCCCACCTGTACGCCTGGAAGGGCCCGAAGTGGGTTCGGGGCGTCGAGTACATGACGGCGGACCGGCGCGGGTTCTGGGAGGAGCGGGGCTACCACAACGTGGGGGATCCCTGGCGGGAGCAGCGGTACTCGTACCAGGAAGGGCCGGAGGACGGCCCGGAACTGTGAGTCCCTCGGGGACTACGAGTCCCTGAGCTTCTTCAGCCGCTCCACGTCCGCCGCATGCCCTTCCTTGCCCCCGGGCGTCTCGATGATCAGCGGTACGCCCGCGGTCGCCGGGTGGGTCATCAGCGCGCGGAACGGGTCCTCGCCGATATGGCCGGAGCCGATGTTCTCGTGGCGGTCCTTGTGGGCGCCGACGACGTCCTTGGAGTCGTTGGCGTGGATCAGCTTCAGCCGGCCCTCGCCGACCGTGTCCACCAGCAGGTCGAGGGTCTGGTGCATGCCGGACGGGCCGGTCAGGTCGTGTCCCGCGGCGAAGATGTGGCACGTGTCCAGGCAGACGCCGAGCTTCGGATGGGCGTCCAGCGCCTCGAAGTACGGCCCGAAGTCCCAGGTCCGTGAGCACAGGGAGGCCCCCTGCCCGGCCGTGGACTCCAGCAGCAGGAACGGGTCGTCGTCGTGGGTCAGCTCGTCCAGCAGCGGCAGCAGACGCTCCCGCACCTGCGCCAGGGCCACCGACCGCTCCCGGCCGCCCGTCGCGCTCCCGGTGTGCACGACCACGCCGAGCGCGCCGATCTCCCGTCCCCGCCTGAGCGAGTGCCGCAGCGAGTCGACCGACTTCTCCACGGTCGCCTCGGTGTGCGAGCCGAAGTTGATCAGGTACGGGGCGTGCACATACGCCGGGATCGACCCGGCCTCGCAGGCCGCGCGGAACTCCTCGTCCTGCCGCGGGTTTCCGACCGGGGTGGCCCAGCCGCGCGGGTTGGCGACGAAGACCTGCACGGTCTCGGCCTTGAGGTCACGGGCGTAGGACAGACCTACGGAGTTCAGGCCGCCGGCCACGGGGACATGACCGCCGACGGGGTTGCGGGAGGGGAACTGGCTGCTCACACGTCCAGGGTGTCACGCGCGCGGGACACCCCCGTCACCGGATCTCGATCGTGATCGTCGACCCCTTGGGAGCCTGCTCGCCCGCGTCCACGGACTGGCTCTTGACGGTGTCGCCGAACAGGCCGAGCAGACCGCGGTCCTCCTTGACCTTGAAGCCGGACTGCTCAAGGAGCTTCGTCGCTGCGTCGACGCTCGCGCCGACCACGCTCGGGACCTCGACCATCTCCGGGCCCTTGGACACGGTCAGCGTGACGGTGTCGCCCTCGGCGGCCTGGCTGTCGCCGGCCGGGGTCTGCTGGGCGACCTGGCCCGCGTCGTACTCCGAGGTGACCTCGGTGGCCGACACCTTCACCGTGAGACCGGCGTCCTGGAGGTCGGACTTCGCGTCGTCCAGGTCCTCGCCGGTGACGTCGGGCACGTCCACCGCGCTGCCCTTGCTGACGGTCAGGGCTATCGCGGAGCCCGCGTGACGCTTCGTGCCCGCCTCCGGGGCAGTGCCGATCACGAAGCCCTTGGGGACGTCGTCGCTGAACTCCCTGGTGACCATGCCGGCCGCCAGCCCGTCCCGCTTCAGCAGGGCCTGCGCCTTGTCCAGGCGGTAGCCCGTCAGGTCGGGCACCTTCACGGTCTCCGGGCCGTCCGAGATGGTCAGGGTCACCGAGTCGTTGTCCCGGATGCGGGCGCCCGACTCCGGGTCGGAGCTGATCACCGTGCCGCGCTTCACCGTGTCGCTGTAGGCGTGCTTGACCGTCTTGACGTCGAGACCGGCCTCCTCCAGCCGCTCCTTCGCCTGCGCCTGGGTCTTCGCCAGCAGCGGCGGGACCTTGGTGAACTGGCCGGAGTTGATGTACCAGACGCCCGCGCCGACCCCGAGGATCAGCAGCACGGCGGCGACGATCGCGAGCAGTCCGCGCCGGGGCCGTCGAGCATCGCGCCGCCGGGGCGGCAGCGGGGGACCGCTCTCGAACCGGCTGGTCCGGTTGAACGGGTCACCGGGCTCGTCGTCCTCGTTGACGGGCAGCGGGCGGGGCACCGTGAGCGAGCGCGGGATCACACTCGTACGGTTCTCCGAGTTGGGATGCTCCGAGGTCAGCGCCTGCGGCGGGACCGCGTCCAACTGCTCGGTGCTCAGCCCCGACCGCGCCTCGCGGACCAGGCCGAAGAGCGCGACCGCGTCGTAGGGCCGGATGTCCGGCGTGCGCGCGGTGGCCGTGGCGACCAGCTCGTCCAGCTCGTACGCCAGCCCGGGGACGAGGGCCGAGGGCGGCGGGACGTCCTCGTGCAGATGCTTGTAGAGCACGATCGCGGCGGAGTCCCCGTCGTGCGGCTTCTGGCCGGTCAGCATCTCGTAGAGGACGACACCGCACGCGTACACGTCGACCCGGGGGTCGGCGGTGGTGCCCTCGATCTGCTCCGGCGCGAGATACGACACCGTGCCGAGGACGGCCCCGGTGGTGCTGGTGACCGTGTCCACGGAGCGGACCAGCCCGAAGTCGGCGACCTTGACCCGGCCGTCGTCCCCTATGAGCACGTTCTCCGGCTTCATGTCCCGGTGCACGAACCCGGCCCGGTGCGCGGCGCCCAGCGCGGCCAGCACCGGCTCCAGGATGTCGAGGGCGGCCCGCGGCTGGAGCGCCCCGCGCTCGCGCAGCACGTCCCGCAGGGTGCAGCCGGCGACGTACTCCATCGCCAGATAGACGTACGACCCCTGGGCGCCCTGGTCGAAGACCTGCACCACGTTCGGGTGCGCCAGCCGTGCCACCGACTTGGCCTCGCGGATGAAGCGGTCGACGAAGGAGGCGTCGGCCGCCAGCCCCGGGTGCATCACCTTGAGCGCGAGGACTCGGTCCAGGCGGGTGTCCACGGCCCGGTAGACCGTGGCCATCCCGCCGACGGCGATCCGCGCGTCGACGCGATACCGGCCGTCGAGCAACTGCCCGACGAGAGGGTCATGAAGGGTCGTATCCACGCAGGTGAGTGTACGAGCCGAGGCTGACAGCACCGCCTTTTCGGCCAGGATCGGGGCGGTACTGCAGCCGAGCTGTGACGGATCCCACGCTGTGGAGCGGGTGTTCAGAAGGCCGGCCGCTCCGGGTCCAGCCGGGCCAGGCCCTCCGCGGGGGACGACGCCTCGGCGAAGTGCCTGCGCGGGATACGCCCCGCCCGGAACGCCAGCCGTCCCGCCTCCACCGCGCTCCGCATCGCCGAGGCCATGAGCACCGGCTCCTGCGCCCGGGTCACCGCCGAGGCGAGCATCACACCGGCGCACCCCAGCTCCATCGCGAACGCCGCGTCCGACGCCGTACCGGCGCCCGCGTCCAGGATCACCGGCACGCGCGCGTGCTCGGTGATGAGCTGGAAGTTGTGCGGGTTGCGGATACCGAGCCCGGAGCCGATCGGCGAGCCCAGCGGCATGATCGCCGCACACCCGACGTCCTCCAGCTTCCGCGCCAGCACGGGATCGTCGTTCGTGTACGGCAGCACCGTGAACCCGTCGTCGACCAGGGTCTCGGCGGCGTCGAGCAGTTCGATCGGGTCGGGCAGCAGGGTCCGCTCGTCCGCGATCACCTCAAGCTTGATCAGGGCCGTCCCGAGCGCCTCCCGCGCCAGCCGGGCCGTCAGCACGGCCTCGCCTGCGGTGAAGCAACCCGCCGTGTTGGGCAGCACCCGGATACCGAGCCGCTCCAGGACGGACAGCACCGAACCGTGCACGGAGGCGTTTACACGCCGCATCGCGACGGTCGTCAGCTCCGTTCCGGAGGCCACCAGCGCGCGCTCCAGGACATCGAGGCTGGGCGCGCCTCCGGTGCCCATGATCAGACGGGACGTGAAGTTCGTGCCACCGAGGACGAAGGGGTCGTCGGCCATGGGTTCAGCCTCCTTGGACGGCGGTGAGGACCTCGACGCGGTCTCCCTCGGAGAGGGGCGTCGACGGCCACTGCGCGCGCGGGACGACGGTTTCGTTGAGGGCGGCGGCCACACCGGAGGGCGACGGGGCCAAGGACCGCACGAGGGTGTCGAGAGCCGTGCCGGGAGCGATCTCCCGGGGCTCCCCGTTGACGGAGACGTTCATACGCGCGACTCCGTGAGGGCGAACCGCTTCGGGGTGAACGGGCGCGCCTCGTCCGGCAGTTCACCGGTGGCCAGCGCGTGCGCGAGGGCGTCACCGGTGACCGGGGTGAGCAGCACGCCGTTGCGGTAGTGCCCGGTGGCCAGCAGCAGCCCCGGCAGTCCGGTCGGGCCGAGCAGCGGCGCGTTGTCGGGCGAGCCTGGGCGCAGCCCGGCCCGGGTCTCGGTGAGCGGGAGTTCGGTGATGCCCGGGATCAACTCATGGGCGTCGCGCAGCAGTTCGTAGACACCGCCGGCGGTCACCGTGGTGTCCCAGCCCAGCTCCTCGCTGGTCGCGCCGACGACCAGCTCGCCGTTCTCGCGCGGCACCAGATAGACCTGGCTGCCGCGCACCACGGCGCGCACGGTGCGGTTCAGGAAGGGCGCGTACCGCTCCGGCACGGTCAGCCGCAGCACCTGCCCCTTCACGGGCCGTACGGGCGGCAGGACGTCCTCGGGGACCCCCTCCAGCCGCCCGCTGAGACTGCCGGCCGCGAGCACCACCTGGTCCGCGCCGAGCGCTTCTCCGTCCCGCGTGACGATTCCGGCGGCCCGCTCCCGTACGACCGTGAGGCGCTCGGCCCAGGTCCGGTGGAAGGCGACCCCCGCCCGCTCGCAGGCGGCCACCAGGGCGCGGGCCAGCCGCCGGGGATCGACCTGGTGGTCGCCGTCGACCCTGAGCCCCCCGCGCACGCCCGGCGCGAGCATCGGCTCCAGGCGTCGGCACTCACGTCCGGAAAGCCACTCGGAGTCCAGCCCCGACTGGCGTTGCAGCGCGTGCAGTTCCCGCAGATGGGCGCGGTCGTCGGCGTCCAGGGCGACGGCGAGCGTGCCGCAGCGCCGGTAGCCGAGGTCCAGCCCGGTGAGGTCGGTCAGCTCGGCAGCGAAGTCCGGGTAGCGGTGCGCCGAGGCCAGGTTGAGGGCGAGCAGGGTCTGCTCGCCGTAGTGCAGCTCCGTGACGGCGGCCAGCATGCCGGCGGCCACCTGGGCGGCCCCGCCGCCCGGCTCGGGGTCCACCACGGCGGTGGCGAACCCGCGCTGCGCCGCCCGCCAGGCCGTGACCAGGCCGATGATTCCGCCCCCGACGACGAGGACGTCTGACGTACGTGTAGGCATGGGCGTCCAGCCCCTCCCTTCGCCGGCATGACCCGGATCAGGTTCGTACGGTCGGAGGCCGGCCAGCCTCCCTCTCAGCCCGGTACGTCCGGACTCCCGCGAGTGCTTTACGTTGGCCACCCTAGCCCGTGCCGTATGTCTCAGTAAGGGAGCCTCCGCTCATGGCCCGCTCGCTCGACGGTCTCGTCCTCGCGCCCGTCGCGGACCAGGCACCGGGTCAGGTCGGGACGCGCACCCGGTTCGCCTACCACGAGAAGGGCGGCGAGATCTGGGCCGAGTACGCGGGCGGCGACGTCGTCCGCGGGCATCTCGTCGGCACGCGCGCGGGGGACCGGCTCGACTTCCGGTACGTGCAGTTGAAGCGGGACGGGACGACGTCCTGCGGACACTGCGTGTCCGAAGTCGTCGAGCTGCCCGACGGACGCGTCCGCCTGGAGGAGACCTGGGAGTGGGAGTCGCAGGCGGGCAGCGGGACGAGTGTTGTGGAACAGGTCACTGAACGCGCCCCCTGACTGACAAATCGTCAGGTGTCTATGGTGATCGGATGAGCGAGCAGACAGGTGTGGTCGTCGTCGGCGCGGGCATGGCCGGGGTGCAGACCGCGGTCGCCCTGCGGGAGCAGGGCTTCACCGGGACGGTCACGCTGATCGGCGCGGAACCCCATCAGCCCTACGACCGGCCGCCGCTGTCCAAGGCCGTGCTGCTGGGCAAGGCCGAGGGCTCCGCCTTCGACGTCGACTTCGAGGCGCTCGGCATCGAGGTGCGGCTGGGGCGCGAGGTGGTGGGCCTGCGCCCCGCCGAGCACGAACTGGACACCGCCGAGGGCCCGGTGCCGTACGACGTCCTGGTGCTCGCGACCGGTGCCGAGCCGATCCGGCTGCCGGGCGCCGAGGGCATCCCCGGGGTGCATCTGCTGCGCACCCTGGACGACGCCGAGCGGCTGCGGCCCGTGCTCGCCCGGCAGCACGACATCGTGGTCGTCGGCGCGGGCTGGATCGGCGCGGAGTTCGCCACGGCCGCGCGCGAGGCGGGCTGCGCGGTGACCGTCGTGGAGGCCGCCGACCGGCCGCTCGCCGGCGCGCTGCCCGCCGAGGTCGCCGCGCCGATGGCCGCCTGGTACGCGGATGCCGGAGCCTCGCTGCGGACGCACGCGCGCGTGGCGCACGTCGAACCCGGCGAAGTGGTGCTCGAAGACGGCTCCCGGCTGCCCGCCGGCGCCGTCGTGGTCGGCATCGGCGCCCGCCCCGCCACCACCTGGCTGACCGGCTCCGGCGTCGCACTGGGCGCGCACCGCGAGGTCCTGGCCGACGACCGGCTGCGCACCTCGGTGCCGGACGTGTACGCGGTCGGCGACTGCGCCTCCTTCCCTTCGGGAAGGTACGGCGAGCGCCTTCTGGTCCACCACTGGGACAACGCCCTCCAGGGCCCCCGCACGGTCGCCGCGAACATCATCGGGGAGGTCCCGGCGGTCTACGACCCGGTGCCGTACTTCTGGTCCGAGCAGTTCGGCCGCTTCGTCCAGTACGCCGGCCACCACGCGTCCGCCGACACGACCCTGTGGCGCGGTGACCCGTCCGCCCCGGCCTGGACCGTCTGCTGGCTGCGCGAGGACCGCCTGGTGGCCCTCCTGGCGGTCGGCCGCCCCCGCGACCTTGCCCAGGGCCGCCGCCTGATCGAGGCGCGCACCCCGATGAATCCCGACCTGCTGGCCGACCCTTCGCTACCGATGAAATCCGCTATCGCCTAGTTCGACCCCCCGGGTCGGACCGGCCCGACTTCCGACTGTCAGTCCGGGATGGCACGCTGTTCACGTGACCGAGATTGACGCAAAGATCGATGCTCTCGTCCCCGCCTGGCTCACGCTGCCCGACATCGCAGAGATGCTCGATGTCGAGGTGACACGCGTGCGGCAGCTGGTCAAGGAGGGCCAAGTCATCGCCGTACGCCGTGGTGAGAACCGCGCGCTGCATGTCCCCGCCGCCTTCATCGACGGGGCCGAGCAGAAGGTCGTCAAGGGCCTCACGGGGACCCTGACGCTCCTGCGGGACGACGGCTTCTCCGACGAAGAGATGCTGGAGTGGCTCTTCACCCCCGACCCCAGCCTGCCCGGCACCCCCGCGCAGGCGCTGAGCGAGAATCGTGGCACGGAGGTGAAGCGCCGCGCCCAGGCGCTCGCCGTCTGACCCGGACGACCGACCGGTGTACGGGCCGCGCCCACCCGCGGCCCGTGCACGGCACCACCACGCCATGACGACGGGGGACACACCCATGCCCGACACCACCGCGGCCGCCGCCGCGCGCGCCGAGTTCGCCGACGCCCGGCTCTACCTCTGCACGGACGCCCGCAGGCGCCAGGGCGACCTCGCGGAGTTCCTGGACGCGGTCCTGGCCGGCGGGGTCGACATCGTGCAGTTGCGCGACAAGGGCATGGAGGCCGCCGAGGAGCTGGAGCACCTCCAGGTGTTCGCCGACGCCTGCGCCCGGCACGGCAGGCTCCTCGCGGTCAACGACCGCGCGGACGTCGCCCACGCCGCCGGCGCCGACGTACTGCACCTGGGTCAGGGCGACCTCCCGGTGCCCGCGGCCCGCGCGATCCTGGGCGAGGAGGTGCTGATCGGCCGCTCCACGCACGCCGAGTCCGAGGCCGCCGCGGCCGCCGTCCAGGAGGGCGTGGACTACTTCTGCACGGGCCCCTGCTGGCCGACCCCCACCAAGCCCGGCCGGCACGCCCCCGGCCTCGACCTGGTCCGCTACACGGCCGCTCTGGGCACCGACCGCCCCTGGTTCGCCATCGGCGGCATCGACCTCGGCAACCTCGACGAGGTGCTCGAAGCGGGCGCCCGCCGGGTCGTCGTCGTACGGGCCGTCACGGAGGCGGACGACCCGGGCGCGGCGGCGGCGGAGTTCGCGAAGCGGCTGCGGCAGCTCTGAGGGCCGTCCAGGAGCCGGGCTTTTTGTCCGGTGGGTGGACAAGAGGACGACAAAGCGGGCAAAATCCCGGTTCCGGTTGGGTGACCGGCGCCCCCTGACTAACCTGCGGGTATGGCCTTCGGAACCGCATCCACCAGGACTGATCGAGCACGCACCGTGCGCGACATGCTCGCGACCGGCAAGGGGACGTATTCGTTCGAGTTCTCCGCGCCGAAGACCCCCAAGGGTGAGCGGAATCTGTGGAGCGCGCTGCGGAGGGTCGAGGCCGTGGCCCCCGACTTCGTCTCGGTGACCTACGGCGCCGGCGGCTCGACCCGCGCGGGCACCGTCAAGGAGACCGAGCAGATCGTCGCCGACACCACGCTCACCCCGGTCGCCCACCTCACCGCGGTCGACCACTCCGTCGCCGAACTGCGCAACATCATCGGGCAGTACGCCGACGCCGGGATCCGCAACATCCTGGCCGTGCGCGGCGACCCGCCCGGCGACCCCATGGCCGACTGGGTGGCGCACCCCCAGGGGCTGACGTACGCGGCCGAACTGGTCCGGCTCATCAAGGAGTCGGGCGACTTCTGCGTAGGCGTCGCCGCGTTCCCGGAGATGCACCCGCGCTCCCCGGACTGGGACACGGACGTCACGAACTTCGTCGACAAGTGCCGGGCCGGCGCCGACTACGCGATCACCCAGATGTTCTTCCGCCCGGAGTCGTATCTTCGCCTGCGCGACCGTGTCGAGGCCGCGGGCTGCGTCACCCCGGTCATCCCCGAGGTCATGCCGGTGACCAGCGTGCGGATGCTGGAGCGGTTGCCGCAGCTCAGCAACGCGGTCATCCCGGACGCCTTGAAAGAGCGAATCCTCACAGCCAAAGACGATCCGGCGGCTGTACGCTCGATCGGGATCGACTTCGCCACGGAGTTCTGCGCCCGGCTGCTGGCCGAGGGAGTGCCAGGACTGCACTTCATCACGCTCAACAACTCCACGGCGACGCTGGAAATCTACGAGAACCTGGGCCTGCACCACCCACCGCGGGCCTAGACCGGCCGCCCGGACATACGACACACTGCGTAGCGGCCACTGGGAGAGGGGCGTACATGGGCTGGACGGTCCTCTACATCGCGTTCGGCATCGTCGCACTGTGGTTGCTCGGTGAGGTGTTGCTGCAGTACAAGGCGAGGCTGCGCTGGCGGCTGCTCGCCTTCGTGGGCTTCCTGGGCGTCGTGCTCGGGGTGCTGATGCCCTCCGTCGTCGTGATCGGACTGGGCGCCGTGGCCTTCGCCGTCGGCCAGACCTACGTCACCCTGTCGTTCCGCCGCGGCTTCGAAGCCGGCTGGGCGGTCTCCGGCCGGCCCGGCGCGGGCGGCATCAAGCGCCGCCGCGGCGAACCGGACGAGCAGGACCCGGACCTGGCGGCCACCGGCCCAGAGACGGCCGAGGGCGCCTTCCAGGACTACGGCCAGAACAAGGCGGCCTACGCCCAGGACGACGACTACGACCGCGACGACGTGTTCACCCCGAACCGCCCCCTCGACCCCACGGCCGCCGAGACCACCTCGGTCTACGAACCGCAGCCCCTGCCGGACGACACCGGCTCCTACGGCATATACAGCAACGCCGCGTACGCGAACGCCGCCGATCCCAACTACGCGGCAGCGGCCGCCGGTCAGACCCAGGACCAGGCCTACGCGACAGGCGAACAGCAGCAGTACGGCTACGACCCCGCCTACTCGGGATACGACCAGCAGCAGTACGGCTACGACACGACCGGCCAGCAGCAGTACGCGGCCTACTCCGACCCGTACATCGGCACCCAGACCTACGGTGGCGCCCCGTACGACACGGGCTACGACGGCCAGCAGCAGTATCCCCAACAGGGCTACACCCAGGACCAGTACGCCAACAACGGCTATGTGGGCGAGACCCCGGCCGGCGGTGTGTGGGTCCCGCAGCAGCGCAGCGACGAGACCTACGGCGGCGAACTCCCGGCGGACCAGCAGTACTACCAGGGCGACGGCCAGCAGCAACAGCAGCAGCCGCAGTCGGGCACCGGCTACGACGAGCAGTACCGTTTCTGAAGCCTACTGAGACCCTCTGAACCGCGGTCCCTCCACGATCAGTCCGGCGACCAGCGCCCCCGACATACCGGCGTGCGGAAGCCCGCCGCCGGGATGGGACCAGCCGCCGACCCGGTACAGACCGGGCAGCCGCGTGGTGTTCGCCGGATGCAGGAAGCGGCCCCCGCCGGCCGCGAGCGAGGGCGCGGGTACGGCTCCGGAGCGGGCACCGGTCTCGCTCTCCGTGTCCCTGGGGGTGCGCACCTCGTGCCACAACAGGCGCTCCCGTAGACCGGGCACGGCGGACTCGGCGGCCTTGAGGAGGAAGTCGGTGTAACGCCGGACCGTGCCCTCGTCCGCCCAGCCCGCCTCGCCCGGCAGCACGGCTGACACCACGGCCGACTCGTGGCCGTCGTCCGGCCGCAGCGCGGGGTCGTCGGGGCGCAGCACCGTCACCGTGGGGCAGCGGGGCTCGTCGCCGCCCGGGGAGGCCAGGAAGTCCAACTCGGCCTCGCGGTCCGGTGCGTGGACGACCGTCCGGTGGACGGCGCCGGCCTCGCGGGGGCCGCGCAGGGCCAGCAGGAGCGTGCACCGCACCGGGCTGGGCGCGTCCGGATCGGCCCGCACATCACCGTCCTCGTCCAGCGGACGCTCCGTCAGTGCCCGCAGCCGCGCCGGGTCCACGTCCGCGACGACATGGTCCGCGTCGAACAGTGAGCCGTCCGACAGCTCGACTCCCGCCGCCCGCCCGTCCTTCTCCAGGACCCGGGTGACCTCCGCCCCGAAGACGAACTCGACCCTGCGCGCCACGCACCGCTCGTACACCGCGCGCGCCAACTCCCGCATGCCGCCCCGCACATACCAGGTGCCGAAGGCGTGCTCCATGTACGGCAGCACGGCCGCGCTCGCCGGAGCGCTGTAGGGGTTGAGGCCGTAGGCGAGCGCGTGGCTCTCCAGGAGGGCCGTCAGGCGCTCGTCGCGCAGCTCCCAGGCGCCGATCTCGGCGAGGGTGCCCGCGCGGCGGGTGCGCAGCAGCTTCTTGTGCGGGACCGCCGGATAGGGCTCCTGCCCGGCCAGCACCGACCAGTTGGGCCACAAGGGCTCCTCCAGGAGGGGCCTGCGGGTGCGGTCCCAGGCCTCGCGGGCCCGGATGAGGAAGTCGCCCCAGCGCTGTCCCGCGCCGCCGCCCAGCGCCTCGTCCAGGGCCGTGACGACACCCGCGCGGGAGGCGTTCGGCAACGACACCTCGGTGCCGTCCGCGAACACGTGCCGGGAGGACGGGTCGACCTGGACCAGCTCGACCAGATCCTCCAGCGGCTGCTTGCCGGTCTTGATGAACAGGTCGCGGTAGACCGCGGGCACGGGCAGCAGTCCGGGACCGGTGTCGAAGGCGAAGCCGTCCCGCTCGAAGCGGCGCACCGCACCGCCGTACGTCTCCGTACGCTCGTACACCGCCACCCGGTGGCCCGCGACGGCCAGCCGGGCAGCGGCCGCCATCGCGCCCATGCCGGCGCCGATCACCGCAATCCCTGCCATGCCCGCGACTTTATCGGCCGCCACTGACAGTCCGGTCACGGGCCGTCACCACGGCGGTGGGTCGGGGTCCCCTCCCACCTGCGCGGCCAGCCGTCTCTCCTCCCGGCGCTGGGCCCTGCGGCGCAGGAACCGGCGGATCCGCGAGACCAGGAAGAACAGGATCGTGAGGCCGGTCGCCAGCAGCACGGCCGCGATGATCGCCGCCGCCTGGGGATGGAACATCGCGAACGAGACGATCCCGCCGACCCCGAGATCCTCCGCGAGGCTCATGATCACGTTGCTGAACGGCTCCGGCGAGGTGTTGATCGCCATCCGCGTCCCTGCCTTGACCGTATGGCTGGCCAGCGCCGTCGAACCGCCGATCAGCCCCGCCGCCACATCGTTCAGCGAACCGCTGTGCCCGGCGAGCACGGCCCCGACCCACGCCCCGGCGGCCGGCCGGATCACGGTGTGCACGGAGTCCCACACGGAGTCGACGTAGGGGATCTTGTCGGCGACCGCCTCGCACAGGAACAGCACACCGGCCGTGACGAGGACCTCAGGGCGCTGCAGCGACTCGGGGACGGCGTCGCTCACCCCGGTCGCGCCGAATATCCCGAGCAGCAGCACCACCGCGTAGGCGTTGATGCCGCTGGCCCAGCCGCTGGTGAAGACCAGGGGGAGTACGGACACGGAGGCGATAGTAACCACTCGGCAACAGGGCGTCCTGGGTCTGAGCGCGTATGACTGAGTATCCGTACCTAGAGGGTGAGTTGAGTACGCGCGCGGATGGGGTCCGACCTGCGCGAACGAGAGAGTGGAGACACGGAAAGGGGCGCGGCTCCGGTACCGCCGACACGGGGCGGCGGAACGGGGCCCGCGCCCTTGGCCGCTCCTTCCGCCGGATTCCCGGCGGAAGCGAGGCACGGGGGAACCCGGGGGACCGACCACGGGGGTTCCGACAGGGGGAACGTACGGGGGAAGCACAAGGAGGCGCCGGTTCGAGGTGGCCCGCGGGGGACGCGGCCACCACGGACCGGCACTTCTGTGTGTGCGGTCAGTGGCTCCCGCTCACCCGGCCCTGGAGGAGCCGCGACAGCGCCGAGTGGACGTCGTCCAGGGAGCGCTCCGGCTGGAAGGACTGCCAGTCCAGGGCGGCGACCAGGACCATCCCGACCAGCGCGGCCGCCGTCAGCCGGACATCGATCTCAGGGCTGAACTCGCCGTTCGCCACGCCCGCGTGCAGCACGTCCTCGATGGCGGCGTTCACCTGCTGCCGTACCACCATGAGCGTGGGCTGCCAGGAGCGGTTGGTGCGCCACAGCTCGGCCACGTAGAGCTGGGTGAAGGACGGGTAGCGGGCGATGAAGCCGAGGCCCGCGCGGATCATCGCGTCCAGGGCGTCGACCTTGCTGCCGCCGTCCCGGGCCGTCTGCTCGGCCGCCTCGCGGAGGGAGGCGGTGAGGAGGCCCACGCCGTGCCGCAGCAGCTCCTCGAAGAGGACGGACTTGCTCGCGAAGTTGTAGTAGACGGTGCCCTTCGCGACCCCGGCACGCTCGGCGATCTCGTCCACCGTGGTGGCCGAGAAGCCCTGTTCGGCGATGAGCGTGACGGCCGCCTCGTAGAGCTTCTGCCGGGTGGCCTCGCGGCGCGTGCTGCCGCCCGGCGGGGTGCTGCTGCTTTCCATGGGCCTGATTGTCACAGGCCCGGCTCCGGCGGCGGGCACGGGTGTCGAGGTCCTGGGCGAGGTCACAGGCTCAGCTCCGGGTGCAGCCGGTCCAGCGTCCACACCTGGCGACGGCGCGCCGACAGCGCGGTCAGTGCGAGCGCTCCCGCGGTGAAGGCGACGAGCACCACGCACGCGTGCCACACGGGTTCGAGACCACCGCCCGTGATGAGCCTCCGTAGCGCCTCGACCACGTAACTCATCGGCAGGAAGGGGTGGATCGCGTTGAAGAAGCCCGGGCTGGTCTGCACCGGATAGGTGCCGCCCGCCGACGTCAACTGGAGCATCAGCAGGGCGAGTACGAGGATCCGGCCCGCCGCCCCGAAGCGCGCGTTCAGCCACTGCACGACGGCCGCGAAGCACGCCGTCACCAGGAACAGGAAGCCGACCGTGCCGGCCGCGTGGGCCATCTCCAGGCCGATCGCCCAGTGCAGTACGGCCATCAGGGCCACCGTCTGGAACACCCCGACCGCCACCACCGGCAGCCAGCCCGCGAACCCGATCCGCCAGGCCGGGGCACCTGCGGCGAGCGCGCGCCGGTTCATCGGCGTGATCAGCATGTACGCCACCATCGCGCCCACCCACAGGGACAGCGGGATGAAGTACGGAGCGAATCCGGTGCCGTAGTTGGGCGCCTTGTGCAGGTCCTGGGAGGCCAGTCGGACCGGGTCGGCCATGACTCCGGTGCGCCGGTCGCGGTCCTGCTGGTCGTAGTCCGGGATCTTCGCGGCGCCGTCGTGCAGTCCGCCGGCGAGCTTCCCGGAGCCGTCGACGAGCTTGTACAGGCCGCCGTTCAGGTCCACGGCGCCCGTCTTCAGCTTGCCGACTCCTGTGTCCAGGTCGGCGGCGCCGGTCTTGGCCGTGCCGAGCCCGGTGTGCAGGGTCTTGGCGCCCGCGGCGACCTTCCCGGCCCCGTCGTTGAGCTTGTCGATCCTGGCCACCGCGTCGTCGAGGTCCTCGGAGAGGTGCGGTGCGCGGTCGGCGAGTGCCTGGGCCTGCGTCTGGAGCGTGCCGAGGTTCGCGTCGAGCTTCTTCAGGTCGCCGTTCTGGTCGGCGACCAGGCTGTCGACGTCGTCGGCGACCTTCGCCACGTCCGAGGCGGCCTGAGCGGCCTTCTTCAGGTCGGGACAGGCGGCATCCTTCAGGACGGCGGTTTCACAGCGCGCCCTGTAGACCTCGTCCAGGGTGTCCGAGGCCGCGTGTGCGCCCTTGGCGGCGACCGGGGCCGTCTTCACCAGCACGTCGAGATTGGAGCGGATCGACTGGGCGGAATCGGCGACCAGTTGGGCGGTGTCCCCGATGGTCCTCTCGTTGTCCTTCAGGAAGGGCCCCACCTTGGCGGCGACCCCGTCGACCGTGTCGGCGAGGGTCTGTGTCCCCGCCGCGACCTGCTTCGAGCCGTCCTCCAGGTCACCCGCGCCCGTGTCGAGCTTCTTCAGGCCCTTGGAGAGCTTGCCGCTTCCCTTCTTGGCGGTCTTCAGTCCGTCGGCGAGATCCTTGGAACCCTTCTCGGCCGTACCGATGCCGCCCTTCAGCTGGTCGGCGCCGTCAGCGGCCTTCACGGTCTGCCCGTGGATGTCGGAGAACGAGACGAAGATCCGGTCCAGGAAGGTCCGCGAGGCCTTGGTGGACGCGGCCGAGCGCACCTCGCTGAACACCGTCCGGGAGATCTGCCCGACGATGTAGTTGTTCGCGTCGTTCGTCCGCACCTGGAGCGCGCCCGTCTCCGGGGAGTCGCCCGCACTGGAGGCGACGCGCGCACTGAAGTCGGCCGGCATGGTCAAGGACAGGTAGTACGTGCCGTCCTCGACGCCCTTCCGCGCGGTGGCCGCGCTCACCTCGTGCCAGTCGAACGTGTCGCTGTCGCGCAGCCCCTCGGTGATGTCGTCGCCGGCGGTGACCTTCTTCCCGTCGGCACTCGCTCCCTTGTCGTCGTTGACGAGCGCCACGGGGATGCGGTCCAGGCGGCCGTAGGGGTCCCAGAAGGACCACAGGTACAGGGCGCCGTACAGCAGCGGCAGCAGCAGGAGGGCGACGAGCGCGGCGCGCGGGAGCTTCCCCCTGCCGAACCGCCTCAACTCAAGCGCGGCCAGTCTCGACGCGTGCATCGGCCTTCTCCGTTCCCTCGGCGGACACCGCGACGACGGTCGTTCCGGAATCGGCTAGCGACCTCAACAGGTCCCAGATCTCGTCCCGTTCGGCGTCCGAGAGCTTGAGATCGACGTCGTCCACGCCGAGCAGCGCGGGTCGCCCGATGAGCGCCAGCGCGATGGACAGCCGCAACTCCTGCGGCCGTTCCAGATCCCGCACGGCGGTCCGGGACCCCTTGGGGAGCGCCTCGCGGTCGAGCCCGGCGGCGGTGACGGCCCGCTCGATCCGCAGCCCCGCCTCGACCACCCGCTCGGACCGCGGCCGCAGCAGCCCGCGCACGGAGTCGCCGAACCGCCGTTGCAGCAGCGCCCGTTCACGCAGATGCTCGCCGACGGTCAGCGCCGGATCGAGGTCGGTGACCCCGGCGACATGGGCCGGGGCACTGACCCGCCGTACGGCCGCCGACTGCTTCGGCAGCGTCAACCCGCCCACGGAGGCGGTCCCTTCGGACGCCTTCATCCGCCCGGTGAGCGCGAGCAGCAGGCTCGTACGCCCCGACCCGGACGGCCCCACGACGGCGATCAGCGACCCGGGCCCGGCGTCCAGGGAGATCCCCCGGAACGCCCAGCCGCGCGGCCCCCTGAGCCCGAAGTCCTCGGTGATGACACCGACCCCACCCACGGATTCCCCATCCCGAATTTGAACTGACTGGTCAGTGCAAAAACTAACCCGAACCTTCGATCGAAGCAAAAGCGCAGGTCAGAACGGATTGTCAGTGCCATACCTCACGATGGGCACATACGGCACCAGTGCCGTCACACAGACGACAGGAGGTTCGTCATGGCCAACTCGTCCGCAGCCGCCGCCCGTCGGCGCCGCGCCCCCGGCCCTGCCCCCTCACTGACCGGCCCGGCGAGCGACGTACACCCCGTGCTCCGCCGGGCCACGGCCCCGCCCGCCGCCCTCGACCTCCTCGCCCAGGCCCGCGCCGGACTGGACGAGGCAGCCGTCCTCGAAACGCCGAACGAGCGTTATGCGACGGCCCATCTCGCCGCCCTGCGCACCGCCGCCGCGGTGCTCGCCGCGCGCGTCCATCCGGAGCCATCGACGCGGCGCCGGGCCCGCATCCGCAGCGCCTGGGAAGTACTCCCCGAGATCGCTCCCGAACTCACCGAGTGGAGCGCCCTGTTCGCCTCCGGCGCCCGGCGCAGGGCCCGGGCGGAGGCGGGCATCCAGGGCGCGGCGACCCGCCGGGACGCCGACGATCTCATACGCGACGTGGCGATGTTCCTGCGCCTGGTGGAGCGGATGCTCGTCCTCCAGCCGGTGCTGCCCCAGCCGCGCCAGGACCCCGAGCGGCCGGAGGACCGCGCCGGCTGAGCGGGCGGCGTTCCGCCGCGCGAGACGCAGCACCGGGTACGGCACCGGAGGCAATAGGGTGGAGGGCGCCTGAAGCCCTCCCTCCGCCCGCACCGGGACCGGGGAGGCAGCCCGTTCGCTCCGCCGTGCACAGGCGGTGCCGCGCCGAGGAGTCAACTGCCGTGTCGGACCCGAGCCGCCCCCGCGCCTCCCTCCGTACCGCCGTGGTCTGGGACGTCCTTCAGGACGCCCTCGACCGCCGGGTCAAGGCCACGGGTCGGGACGCGCTGGACGTCCTCGACACCGGAGGCGGCAGCGGCAACTTCGCGGTGCCCGTCGCCCGCCTCGGCCACCGCGTCACCGTCGTCGACCCCAGCCCGAACGCGCTGTTCGCGCTGGAGCGCCGCGCCGCCGAGGCCGGAGTCGCCGACCGAGTCAAGGGCGTCCAGGGCGACGCGCACGGCCTCTTCGACGTGGTCGAGCGCGGCGGCTACGACGCGGTGCTGTGCCACGGCGTCCTGGAGTACGTGGACGACCCCGCCGAGGGCGTCCGCACCGTGGTGGCCGCCCTGCGCCCCGAGGGCGTCCTCAGCCTGCTCGCCGCCGGACTCGGCGGTGCCGTCCTCGCGCGCGCCCTCGCCGGCCACTTCACGGAGGCCCGGCAGGCCCTCGACGACCCGAACGGCCGCTGGGGCGAGGGCGACCCCGTCCCGCACCGCTTCACGGCCGAGCAGCTCACCGCGTTCGTCGACGGCGCCGGCCTCGACGTCGGCGCCGTGCACGGTGTGCGGGTCTTCGCCGACCTGGTGCCCGGAGTGCTCGTGGACACCGAGCCCGGCGCCCTGGACGCGCTGCTGAAGCTGGAGGCCGCGGCTGCCGAGCTCCCGGCGTTCCACTCCGTGGCCACGCAGCTTCACGTGCTCGGCGTGACGCGGGGTGCCGGCGAGGCGTGAGCGGCCTCCCGTGCCGGACCCCTGATCAGCGGCTCGGCCGCACATGGAGTACGCCACAGGCCCCCCGATCGCGGGCCCGGCGCCGTATGATCGAGGGAGACCGCCCGGCATGACAGGACGGCCGCTGGGGAATGGAAGCTTCAGCGAGCCGGACGGCCATGGCGGATTCCGGTTGGTCAATTGGCGTAGAGGGGCGGGTTTCACGGGGGCGATTCCCTGCCTATCCTGAAGGGACCCCCCGGGTCGCCCCGGCGACTGCACGATGAGGAGGACTCCGTGCCGCTCTCGGAGCACGAGCAGCGAATGCTCGAGCAGATGGAGCGAGCGCTGTACGCCGAAGATCCCAAGTTCGCGACAGCGCTTGAGGGAAGCGGGCTGCGCACGTACACCCGGCGACGGGTCTACCAGGCGGTGGCCGGCTTTCTCGTTGGTATTGCGCTCCTCATGGCAGGAATGGTCGCACAGCAGATTTGGGTCAGCGTGGTGGGATTCCTCGTCATGCTGGGCTGTGCGGTACTCGCCGTGACCGGCTGGCGCAAGGCTCCGAAGCCTGGCGAACAGCCCGCCGCAGGCGCTCCGCACGCCCGCCGCCAGGGACGGCAGCGGCGCTCGGTGATGGATCGTATCGAGCAGCGCTGGCAGCGCCGCCGCGACGAGCAACAGGGCCAGTAGGGCCCGGCTCCGCAGGACGCGAGTGAGGGGGCGGAATCCGAGGGCCCGGTCGTCGTACCGAAGAGCCGAAGGGCTAGACCCCGGCCTGCTCCTCGGCCTACTCCTCCACGAGG
>NZ_JBFAZO010000021.1:0-75429 GCF_040681835.1 Streptomyces sp. NPDC051576 | reverse complement strand
AAACCGGCGAACAGCGGCGTCGCGAACATCAGCAGCATGATCGTGCCGTGCATCGTGAACGCCTGGTTGAACTGCTCGTTCGACAGGATCTGCAGACCCGGCCTCGCCAGCTCGGCGCGCATCAGCAGCGCCATCACGCCACCGATCAGGAAGAACGCGAACGACGTGACCAGATACAGCGTGCCGATCGTCTTGTGGTCCGTGGTCGTCAGCCACTTGATCACGACGTTACCGGGTTGCTTGCGCCTTACCGGCAGCTCATCCGCGTAGTGGGACTCTGCTGCCGCGGCACCCTGAGGTTCGTTGAGGATGCTCACAGGTTGTTCGTCTCCCGGTTCTTCTCGTGGCTCGTCTGCGCGATGCCAGCGGGGATGTAACCGGTCTGCCCCTTCTTCGCGAGGTCCTTGAGGTGCTGCTGGTAAAGCTCCGGCGAGACGACCTTCACGTTGAACAGCATCCGGGAGTGGTCGACGCCGCAGAGCTCGGCGCACTTGCCCCGATAGGTGCCCTCCTTGGTGGGGGTCACCTGGAAGGCGTTGGTGTGGCCCGGGACGACGTCCATCTTCATCAGGAACGGCACCACCCAGAAGTCGTGGATGACGTCACGTGAGGTGAGGACGAAGCGGACCGTCTCGCCCTTGGGGAGCCAGAGGGTCGGACCCGGGTTGCCGTTCTGCGGGTTCTTCGTGGCGGGCGTACCGACGTCGTAGACGCCGCCGGCGTTCGCCGGGAACTCCTTCTTGAACCGGTCCGGGATCGCGGCCAGGTTCTTGTCGGTCGTCGCGTCGCCACTGACACCGTCGACGTTCTCGATGTAGTTGAAGCCCCAGCTCCACTGGAAGCCGACGACGTTGACCGTCACGTCGGGCTTCTTGTCGAGGCTCAGGAGCTTCGTCTCGTCGCGGGCGGTGAAGTAGAACAACACCGAGACGATGATGAGCGGAACGACCGTGTACAGCGCCTCGATGGGCATGTTGTACCGGGTCTGCGGGGGGATCTCGACCTTGGTGCGGCTGCGCCTGTGGAACATGACGCTCCACAGGATCAGGCCCCACACCAGCACGCCGACGGCGAGCGCGGCAGCCCAGGATCCCTGCCACAGGGAGAGGATCCGCGGTCCCTCTTCCGTGGTGGGGGTGGGGAAACCAAGGCGAGGAAAGTCCTTGGATGTGCAACCGGTCGCGGTCGCCAGGACCAGGCCCGCAGTCATTGCCTGCAGCAGCTTCCGCCGCATCGGGCGCCGCGGCGAGCGGTCGGAGCCGTTGGGACTCACGTAGCGCCTTCCCGAGAGTCTCGCCCGCGCGGATTGGCTGCGGCCTGCCTTCTCGCGGGTCGGTCGCCGCCCTGCGTCGGGCAGGGGTTTGGATGTTTATGCGGACCAAACCCTAGCCGACGCCTTCCGAGGGTTCGCGGGGAGGGTGGCATACGCGCCGCGGGTTACTCCGGGCGCCTAATAGCTCGCGGGTTGGGGTGGTTTGGGCGGGTGGGGGGTGCGTTGTGGTTGCTCGCGCCCCGCGGCGGAGCCGCAGATGTCACAGTCGTGCGCCCCTCCGTGACCGATCCGCGTTTTAACGTTGCTGTGTGTCCTACTTTGATGCCGCCTCCTCCGCTCCGCTTCATCCCGTCGCCCGACAGGCGCTGTTGGCGTCCCTGGACGAGGGGTGGGCGGACCCCGCCCGGTTGTACCGGGAGGGGCGGCGGGCGCGGATGTTGCTGGACGCCGCTCGGGAGGCGGCCGCCGAGGCCGTCGGGTGTCGCCCCGACGAGTTGGTGTTCACGGCCTCCGGAACCCGGGCCGTACACACGGGGATCGCGGGGGCGTTGGCGGGACGGCGGCGCGTCGGGCGTCACCTGATCGTGTCAGCGGTTGAACACTCTTCCGTGCTCCATTCGGCCGAGGCGCTGGTCGCGGAGGGCGGTTCGTCCACCGAGGTTCCGGTGGACCGTACGGGGGCGGTGAGTGTCGCGGCGTACGCGGACGCCCTGCGCTCCGACACCGCGCTGGCGTGTCTCCAGTCGGCCAACCACGAGGTGGGGACGGTGCAGCCGGTCGCCGAGGTGGCCGAGGCGTGCCGGGCGGTGGGGGTGCCGTTGCTGGTCGACGCGGCGCAGTCGCTGGGCTGGGGGCCGGTCGAGGGCGCGTGGTCGCTGCTGGCGGCCAGCGCGCACAAGTGGGGCGGGCCGGCCGGGGTCGGGCTGCTGGTGGTGCGCAAGGGGGTGCGGTTCGCGGCCCAAGGGCCCGTGGACGAGCGGGAGTCGGGGCGGGCCGCCGGGTTCGAGAACATCCCGGCCGTGGTGGCCGCGGCGGCCTCGCTCCGCGCGGTGCGTGCGGAGGCGGCCCAGGAGGCGGTACGGCTGCGGGAACTGACGGAGCGGATCCGGGCGCGGGTACGGCAGGTGGTGCCGGGCGTGGAGGTGGTCGGCGATCCGGTACGGCGGCTGCCCGGGATCGTCACCTTCTCCTGTCTCTACGTCGACGGCGAGACGCTCCTGCACGAACTGGACCGCGAGGGTTTCTCCGTCTCGTCCGGATCGTCCTGCACGAGCAGCACGCTGACGCCCAGCCATGTGCTGAAGGCGATGGGGGTGCTGAGTGAGGGGAATGTGCGGGTGTCGTTGCCGCCGGGGACCGCGGAGGAGGACGTCGAGCGGTTTCTCGCCGTGCTGCCGGGGGCGGTGGCGGGCGTACGGGAGAAGGTGGGGGCCGAGGTCGGGACGGGGGCGCCGGTGGCCCTCGTGGAGGAGGACGTGCTCGTCGTGGACGCGCTCGGCCGCCGCTGCCCCATCCCGGTGATCGAGCTGGCGAAGGTCATCGGGGACGTGCCGGTCGGCGGGACGGTCAGGGTGCTGTCCGACGACGAGGCGGCGCGGCTGGACATTCCGGCGTGGTGCGAGATGCGGGGGCAGGAGTACGTCGGCGAAGAGCCGGCGGACCGAGGCACCGCGTACCTGGTCCGCCGTATCGCCTGAGCTAGGCCAGGTGGGTGCGGACCTCGGAGGTGGCGTCGTGGCCGTACGCCTTGGTGAAGCGGTCCATGAAGTGGGCGCGGCGGAGCTGGTACTCCTGCGTGCCGACCGTCTCGATGACGAGGGTCGCGAGCATGCAGCCGACCTGCGCCGCGCGCTCCAGGGAGACGCCCCAGGAGAGCCCTGAGAGGAAGCCGGCGCGGAAGGCGTCGCCGACGCCCGTGGGGTCGGCCTTGCGCTCCTCCTCGGCGCAGCCGACCTCGATCGGGTCCGCGCCGACGCTCTCGATGCGGACGCCGCGCGAGCCGAGGGTGGTGACGCGGTGGCCGACCCTGGAGAGGATCTCCTCGTCGCTCCAGCCGGTCTTGGACTCGATGAGGCCCTTCTCGTACTCGTTCGAGAAGAGGTACGCCGAACCGTCCAGCAGGATGCGGATGTCGTCGCCGCCCATGCGCGCGATCTGCTGCGAGAAGTCGGCGGCGAAGGGGATGGAACGGGTCCGGCACTCCTCCGTGTGGCGGAGCATCGCCTCCGGGTCGTCGGCGCCGATCAGGACCAGGTCGAGGCCGCCCACGCGGTCGGCGACGGTCTTCAGCTCGATCTGGCGGGCCTCGCTCATGGCGCCGGTGTAGAAGGAGCCGATCTGGTTGTGGTCGGCGTCCGTGGTGCACACGAAGCGGGCGGTGTGCAGCGTCTCGGAGATACGGACCGAGCCGGTGTCGACGCCGTGCCGGTCGAGCCAGTCGCGGTACTCGGCGAAGTCGGAGCCGGCGGCGCCGACCAGGATCGGCGCGGTGCCGAGTTGGCCCATGCCGAAGGCGATGTTGGCGCCGACCCCGCCCCGGCGGACGTCGAGGTTGTCGACCAGGAAGGAGAGCGAGACCGTGTGCAACTGCTCCGCGACGAGCTGGTCCGCGAAGCGGCCGGGGAAGGTCATGAGGTGGTCAGTGGCGATGGAGCCGGTGACTGCAATGCGCACGGCGAGGACTCTCCTGAGGGAGGCTGCGTTGACAGTTCACGCTACCCGGTCGGCACGGCGGCTCTGAAGCGGCCAAAACTACCCGATAGTAGATCTTTCTTCGCGAGGTCAGGCATGCCTACGGTGCCGTATGACGAACCTCAAGTTCTCCGGCCCCGCTCCGGTCCACGTCGAAGGCGAGGGCGACGCGGATCTCGCGGCGCTGCGCGGCGACTGCGCCCGGATGGCTCCCCACTGGAGGGTTCCCGACCGGATCGCCGCCCTTCCGGTGTCCCCGTCGCTCATCCACGGCGTGTCGGTGCCGTCGAAGTCTGCTCGGCTGCTGGAGGGGATGTCGGAGTACGGCGACTGAGCCGAGGTTCTTCCCGGCGTTCTTGTCGGCGCGCTCGGGGAACCGTGCGCTCCCCCGCTGCGTCCCATCGCTGTCCCCCGTAAAGGGGATGCGGGATACGACCCTTCTGCCTGCCCCTTTGACAGGGCCGGGTCAGGGTCAAGGGACAGTTGCGCAGCCGAAGGAGCGATGCGGTGAACACCGAGCGACCCGACAACGACGACACGACCGGCACGTCCGGTGACGTGCGGGGCGTGGGGGACGCCGCGAAGGGCTCCGCGGAGGGGCGGGGGGTCGACGGCACCGGGGGCGGCGGGGTAGCGGGTGACGGCGGGGGGTCCCGGCTGAACGAGACGGCTGGCGCTACGGCGTCTGTCGGCGGGGACGTTGAGGCGGGCGCCGGTTCCGGGGTCGAGGGGGAGGAAGAAGTTGGTTCCACGGCGTCCGGCACGAAGGCCGACCGGCCGGAGGGCACGGGCCGGGCATCCGGCACCGAGATTGGCCGGCAACCGGATGGAACGGGGGCCGAGGAGACACAGCCCGGAGCAGCCGGCGTAGAAACCGCCCCTGCAAAACACGTCGACCATTCGACGTCCGAGGCACAAGCCGATCGGACGGACGGGGCCGGCCGATGGGAAGGTGCGGGCCCGGCATCGGACGCTGAGGCCGACCGGCCAGAAGGCGTGGTCCGGGCGTCCGGCACCGATGGCGGCCGGCCAGAGGAGACAGCACCCGTGGAGACACGGCCCGAGGCAACCGATGAAGAGGCCGGTTCCGCGGTGTCCGGCATGAAGGCCGGCCCGTCGGAAGGCGCAGGCCGGGCATCCGGTGCCGGTGGTGGCAGGCCGGAGGGGACCGGGTCCTTGCAGACGGGGCCCGAGGCAACCGGCGTAGAAACCGCCCCCTCAGAACAGGCCGACCTGGCAGCGTCGAAGGCGCAAGCCGATCGGACGGACGAGGTCAGCCCCGCAGCATCCGACGCCGGGTCCGGCCGGCCGGAAGCGAGCAGCACCGCAGGGTCCGGCGCGGACGCAGACCGGCCGGAAGTGATCGGTCTGGCCGTATCCGAGGGCGCGGCCGGCCGGACCAAGGCGACCGACACCGCGGCACCCACCCCGGAAGCCCACCAGCCCACGCTCACTGACGAGGACCACACCCCCGGCAAGCGCCCCGCGCGCCCCCGCTCCCCCCTGGTCATCGCCTCCGTAGCCGCTGCCGTGCTTCTCGTCGGAGGTGGTGGGGCGTATCTCGCGTCGTCCGCGTCCGGAGGCTCGGAGGGCGGGACGGGGTCTGCGGGGTCCGGCGGTACCGGGACTCCGCCTGTGCTGGCGCTCGACGGGTACTCCTCGGGCGGTACGAGTGGGATCGCGTCCGGGGAGCCGAATCCGTATGGGGAGACGTATCGGGCGGTGGGGAGTCTGCCCGGTGGGCCGGGGTCCGCGGCCGTCTACATGCCTCAGGGTGATGTCGCCAAGGACGACGTGGTCCGGCTTGCCAAGGCGCTCGGTGTCGCGGGGACGCCGGTGGTCGAGGGGCAGTACTGGAAGGTCGGCGGGCAGGACGGGAGCGGGCCGAGTCTGCAGGTGAACAAGGCGGCGCCGGGGATGTGGACGTTCAGCCGTTACGCGCCCGGCACCGACAACTGCACCGACACCCTCAAGTGCGCGCACGATCCCGGCACTTCGGCCACCGACCCGGTGATAGTCGCGGTCGCCAAGAAGGCCGCCGCCCCGGTGCTGAAGGCCGTCGGTCAGGACGACGCGAAGGTGGACGCGAGCCAACTCATGGGCGCGCAGCGGGTCGTGAACGCCGACCCGGTGTTCGGCGGGCTACCGACGCACGGGTGGACCACCGGGCTGACCGTCAGTGCCCAGGGTGAAGTGGTCGGCGGGAGCGGGCAGTTGGCGGCGCCGGTGAAGGGTGACGTCTATCCGGTGCTGAGCGCGGAGAAGACGCTGGACCTGATGAACGCGGCGCCGAAGACCGACCACCGCATGGGCATCGGGGGCTGCGCCAGCCCCGTACCGCTGAAGGACCGGCTGGAGGCGCCCTGCGGGTCGTCGACCGCCACGCCGACGCAGGCCACCGTCGAGGATGCCGTGTTCGGGCTCGCGCTGCACTCCGTGGACGGGCGGCAGGTCCTGGTGCCGTCCTGGCTGTTCAAGGTGCGGGAGTCGAGCGGGCAGGACGACTTCACGGTGACGTATCCGGCGATCGACCCGAAGTATCTGGCCTCGGCCGGCACGCCGACTCCGACGCCCACGTCGACCTCGAAGTCGGCGCCGCACGACGTCAAGGTGGACGGTTACTCGGCCGACGGGAAGAGCCTGACCGTGGCCTTCACCGGCGGGGTGTGCGCGGACTACAAGGCGGCGGCCGTCGAGGGGTCGGACCAGGTGAAGGTCACGGTGACCGCGACTCCCTGGCCGAACAAGGTCTGCATCATGATCGCCAAGGTCTACCACCAGACCGTGCAGTTGAAGGCACCGCTGGGCGACCGGAAGGTCGTGGGGTCGGACGGCAAGGCCGTCCCCGTGGAGAAGAGCACGCAGCCCAGCGTGGGGGCGGGACCCTCGATGGCTCGGTAACGGGCTCACGAGAAGCCCGAAGGCGGCGGCCCTGTCGGAGGGGGCCGCCGCCTTCGCCGTGCTCATCCGCCCTGTCGGGCTTGGCTGAGGGGCTTAGCTGAACGAGTCGCCGCAGGCGCAGGAGCCCGTCGCGTTCGGGTTGTCGATCGTGAAGCCCTGCTTCTCGATGGTGTCGACGAAGTCGATGGAGGCGCCGCCCAGGTACGGGGCGCTCATGCGGTCGGTGACGACCTTGACGCCGCCGAAGTCCTTGACGACATCGCCGTCGAGCGACCGCTCGTCGAAGAAGAGCTGGTAGCGCAGGCCGGAGCAGCCGCCGGGCTGGACGGCGACGCGCAGGGCCAGGTCCTCACGGCCTTCCTGGTCGAGCAGGGCCTTGACCTTCGCCGCGGCGGCGTCGGACAGGATGATGCCGTCGGTGACGGTGCTGGTCTCGTCCGATACGGACATCTACATCTCTCCCGGGTTGTACGGAGACTGCTTGCCGACGATGTCAACCGCCGGGGCCGCGGATTCATTCCGGACCCCGTCCGGTGTCTTTCCCTCGGCACCTCTCTCCATGCTCGCACACCCCCGCAAGGTCCCCCGCTGTGTGCCTGACGGACACCCACCGGGATTGATGTCACATCGACGCTATGGACATCGTCAAACTGACGTGAAGCGGTTATGATAGATAACGTCAATTCGACGAAAAGGCCCTACCGGGCCGGTCCGCAGAACAGAAAGGGTGCGTGTCGTGACCACCGCCCAGACCCAGGAGCTCGACGTACAGCCGACGCCCCTCGCCCTGCTGCTCCTCGGCCGTGAGGCCGACCCGAAGAGCGAGCGCGGCGTCGAGTGTCCCGGCGACCTGCCCTCGCCGTCCGACCCGGACCTGGTCGAGCGGGCCCGCGCGGCCAAGGAGAAGCTCGGCGACAAGGTGTTCGTGCTCGGCCACCACTACCAGCGCGACGAGGTCATCCAGTTCGCCGACGTCACGGGCGACTCCTTCAAGCTGGCCCGGGACGCGGCCGCGCGCCCGGAGGCCGAGTACATCGTGTTCTGCGGTGTGCACTTCATGGCCGAGTCGGCGGACATCCTGACCTCCGACGACCAGAAGGTGGTCCTTCCCGACCTCGCGGCCGGCTGCTCGATGGCCGACATGGCCACCGCCGAGCAGGTCGCCGAGTGCTGGGACGTGCTGACCGAGGCCGGTATAGCCGAGCAGGTCGTGCCCGTGTCGTACATGAACTCGTCCGCCGACATCAAGGCGTTCACGGGCAGGCACGGCGGCACGATCTGCACCTCGTCGAACGCGCAGCGCGCCCTGGAGTGGGCCTTCGAGCAGGGCGAGCCCTCCACCACGAAGGTCCTGTTCCTGCCCGACCAGCACCTGGGCCGCAACACCGCCGTCCGGGACCTGGGCATGAGCCTCGACGACTGTGTCGTCTACAACCCGCACAAGCCCAACGGGGGCCTCACCACAGAGCAGTTGCGGGCCGCGAAGATGATCCTGTGGCGCGGCCACTGCTCGGTGCACGGCCGTTTCTCGCTGGAGTCGGTGGAGGACGTGCGGGCCCGGATCCCCGGTGTCAACGTCCTCGTCCACCCCGAGTGCAAGAACGAGGTCGTGGCCGCCGCGGACTACGTCGGGTCGACGGAGTACATCATCAAGGCACTTGAGGCGGCCCCGGCCGGTTCCAAGTGGGCCATCGGCACCGAGCTGAATCTCGTACGACGGCTCGCGAACCGTTTCGCGCCCGAGGGCAAGGAGATCGTCTTCCTCGACAAGACGGTCTGCTTCTGCTCGACCATGAACCGCATCGACCTTCCCCACCTGGTCTGGACCCTGGAGTCCCTCGCCGAGGGCAACCTGGTCAACCGCATCGAGGTGGACAAGGAGACGGAGGCGTTCGCCAAGCTG
Organism: Streptomyces sp. NPDC051576; assembly: GCF_040681835.1. Taxonomy (NCBI): domain Bacteria; kingdom Bacillati; phylum Actinomycetota; class Actinomycetes; order Kitasatosporales; family Streptomycetaceae; genus Streptomyces; species Streptomyces sp. NPDC051576. The sequence goes on along the minus strand of NZ_JBFAZO010000021.1, from coordinate 66,661 downwards.
GCGCTGGAGCGGATGCTGGCGCTGCCGTAGCGGACGTGGCTGCTACTCCACTCGCGGCCGGACCAGGCCCGACTCGTAGGCGGTGACGACGAGTTGGGCCCGGTCGCGGGCGCCCAGTTTCGCCATCGCCCGGTTGACGTGGGTCTTCACCGTCAGGGGGCTGACCTCCAGCCGTTCGGCGATCTCGTCGTTCGAGAGGCCGCCGGCGACCTGGACGAGGACCTCGCGCTCGCGCACGGTGAGGGCTTCGAGGCGTTCGGCGCGGGCGGGGTCGCGGTCGTCGTCCGAGGCGTCGCCCTGGGCGAGGAAGCGGGCGATCAGGCCCTTGGTGGCCACCGGAGAGAGAAGTGCCTCGCCGGCGGCGGCGATCCTGATCGCGCTGAGGAGTTCCTCGGGCTCGGAGCCCTTGCCGAGGAAGCCGGAGGCGCCCGCGCGCAGCGACTGCACCACGTAGTCGTCGACCTCGAAGGTCGTCAGGATGACCACCCGGACCTGGGCGAGGGACGGGTCGGCGCTGATCATGCGGGTGGCGGCGAGGCCGTCCGTGCCGGGCATCCGGATGTCCATCAGCACGACGTCGGCCCGCTCCTCCTTCGCCAGTCGTACGGCCTGCGCACCGTCCGAGGCCTCTCCCACGACCTCCATGTCGGGCTCCGAGTCGACGAGCACGCGGAAGGCGCTGCGCAGCAGGGCCTGGTCGTCGGCGAGCAGGACACGGATCGTCATACGGGGTCCCCCGAGGCGCGTGGACGGGTCTTGACCGGCAGGATCGCATGGACGCGGAAGCCGCCTCCGTACCGGGGACCGGTGGTGAGGGTGCCGCGCAGGGCGGTGACGCGTTCGCGCATGCCGAGCAGGCCGTGGCCGCCGCCGGAGTCGGGGTCCTCCTCCTCGCCGGACTCGCCGGAGCCGTTGTCGAGGACGGTGACCTCCACGTTCGGTCCGACGCGGACGACACTCACCTCGGCCTTGGCCTGCGTACCGGCGTGCTTGCGCACATTGGTGAGGGCTTCCTGGATGACGCGGTAGGCGGCCAGGTCCACGGCGGCGGGGAGGGCGGTGCCGTTGTCGGCGCGGGCCACCTCGACGTGCAGGCCCGCGTTGCGGAAGGTGTCGGCGAGTTCTTCGAGGCGGTCCAGGCCCGGGGCCGGTTCGGTGGGTGCCTCGGGGTCGCCGGACTGGCGCAACAGGCCGACGGTGGCGCGGAGTTCGTTGAGCGCCGAGCGGCTGGCCTCGCGTACGTGGGCGAGGGCCTCCTTGGCCTGGTCGGGGCGCTTGTCCATGACGTGGGCGGCGACTCCGGCCTGCACATTGACCAGGGCGATGTGGTGGGCGACCACGTCGTGCAGGTCGCGGGCGATCCGCAGCCGCTCCTCGGCGACACGGCGGCGGGCCTCCTCCTCGCGGCTGCGTTCGGCCCGTTCGGCGCGCTCGCGGATGGCGTGCACGAACTCCTTGCGGCTGCGTACGGCGTCACCGGCGGCGGCCGCCAGGCCGGTCCAGGCGAAGACGCCGAGGTTCTCCTGCGCGTACCACGGGAGGGGGCCGCCGAGCATCGCGGCGCCGGTCAGCACGGTCATCGTGAGCAGGCCGACCCGCCAGGTGGTGGAGCGGTCGGTGGAGACGGCGACGGTGAACAGGGCCACCACGGCGCACATCGCGACCGGGGCGCGCGGATCACTGGTCACGCTCTCGATCAGGGAGGCGGTGCCGGTGACGGCGAGGACCAGCATGGGGGCGCGGCGGCGGAAGACGAGCGCGGCGGCGCCGACCGCCATGAGCACCAGGCTGAGCGGGTCCGGGACGCGGATGCCCCAGCTCAGGCCATGACCACCGTGCGGGTCCACGAACGAACCGGCCACCATGCACACGAGCACGGCGGCGGCGAGGGCGGCGTCCAGCGCGGAGGGATGCGCGTCCAACTGGCAGCGGGCGCGGTCCAGTGGGGTTCCCGCCAGGGGCTGAACGGGGGCCAACGGTGCGTCTCCTTGTGGGTGGCCGGTGTCGGGGTCCCCGTGGAGTGGAGAAGGTCAGCCCGGGATCAGACCGTCGTCGCTCAGCAGGTCCCGGACCTCCTCCAGGGTCGCGTCCGGGGACGGGAGGATCAGCTCCGACGGCTCCAGGGAGTCGTCCGGCAGCGGCTCGCCCAGTTCGCGGACCTTCGCCAGGAGGGCCTGGAGGGTCTGGCGGAAGGCGGGGCCGTCGCCGGCGCGTACCTCGGTCAGGAGTACGTCGTCCAGCTTGTTCAGCTCGGTGAGGTGGCCGTCGGCCAGCCTCACCTGCCCCTCCCCCATGATCCGTACGATCATGTCGCCCTCCTCAGGCGTGGGCCGTCACATCAGATCACTGCTTGTCGAAGCGCGGAGTGTCCTGCGGCTGCTGGGGCTGCGCCTTGTCGGTGCCGCCCTCGATCGCCTGCTGGGGAGTGGACGAACCGCCGGCCAGCTCCGCCTTCATGCGCTGGAGTTCCAGCTCTACATCCGTACCACCCGACAGGCGTTCCAGCTCGGCCTGGATGTCGTCCTTGGCCATGCCGGTCGGGTCGTCGAGGGCACCGGAGGCGAGCAGTTCGTCGATGGCGCCGGCGCGGGCCTGGAGCTGCTGGGTCTTGTCCTCGGCACGCTGGATGGCCAGGCCGACGTCGCCCATCTCCTCGGAGATGCCGCTGAAGGCCTCGCCGATCCGGGTCTGCGCCTGGGCCGCCGTGTACGTGGCCTTGATGGTCTCCTTCTTGGTGCGGAAGGCGTCCACCTTGGCCTGGAGGCGCTGGGCCGCGAGGGTGAGCTTCTCCTCCTCGCCCTGGAGGGTGGTGTGCTGCGTCTCCAGGTCCGTCACCTGCTGCTGGAGCGCGGCGCGGCGCGAGAGCGCCTCGCGGGCCAGGTCCTCGCGGCCGAGGGCGAGCGCCTTGCGGCCCTGGTCCTCCAGCTTGGAGGACTGCGACTGGAGCTGGTTGAGCTGAAGCTCCAGCCGCTTGCGGGACGTGGCGACGTCGGCCACACCACGGCGCACCTTCTGAAGCAGCTCCAGCTGTTTCTGGTACGAGTAATCGAGGGTTTCGCGCGGGTCCTCGGCCCGGTCAAGGGCCTTGTTCGCCTTCGCGCGGAAGATCATCCCCATACGCTTCATGACACCGCTCATGGGCTTCGCGCGCCCCCTTCTGACGGACTTCAGCTCAAGCGACTACTGCAGAACCCACGGTACGGGGTCTGCATCCATTACCGCACTGTTCGGGGACGGATGCGCTCATCCCCAAGGACGACTGCCTACGGCCCCGCTCCGGCGTAAGGAGTAGGTGCTCCCCGGGTAACGGCCCGGAGCCGACCGTCTGCAACGCCCCTCTTGTCCCCCTACAGACGACTGGTGTTGCCGGATCGTTCCCCACCGGGCTGGGGTCCAACCCCGCCCACCCCGTAAGCTTGGGTTTTGTGTTCCGTAGCCGTGCCAAGGATGAGAAGGCCGCGACCGCCGACAAGGCCTCGCCGACCGACTCCAAGCAGCCCAGAGACCCGCAGGCCCCCAAGGGTCGGCCCACGCCCAAGCGCAGTGAGTCGCAGACCCAGCGCCGCAGCGTGGCCAACACCACGCTGACGCGCAAGGACGCCTCCAAGCGGCAGCGCGACGAGCGGCGGGTGCAGTTGGAGCGGCAGCGCCAGGCGCTGTCCGGCCGTGGCAACGAGCGGGATCTGCCCGTCCGTGACCGGGGGCCGGTCCGCAAGTTCGCGCGTGACTACATCGACGCGCGGTTCAACGTGGCCGAGTTCTTCCTGCCGATGGCCGTGGTCATCCTCGTGCTCAGCGTGGTGCAGGTGCCCGCGCTGCAGAACATCGCGCTGCTGCTGTGGCTCGTGATCATCATCCTGATCCTGGTCGACTCGTTCTGGAACGTGTACCGGCTGCGCCAGCGGCTCGCGGAGCGCTTCCCCGACCAGAACCGGAAGGGCGCGGTGCCCTACGCGCTGATGCGTTCCCTCCAGATGCGTCGACTCCGGCTGCCGAAGCCGCAGGTCAAGCGCGGAGAGAAGCCCTGAGCGCGGATTCCTTCACCGGGGGCGCGGCCGATGCCTGGCTGGACAAGCTCGGTGGGCTGCGGGATGTCGTACGACAGGAGCTGGTGGCCCGGCAGCTCGACGAGCAGATAGCCGGCCGGTATCCCGTCGGACAGCGGCTGCGGGTGCTCGACGTCGGCATGGGCCAGGGCACGCAGGCGCTGCGGCTGGCCCGGGCCGGGCACCAGGTGACCGGGCTCGAGCAGGAACCGAAGATGGTCGCCGCGGCCCGTGCGGCGCTGTCCGGGGAGCCCGAGGGCATCCGGGAGCGGGTGCGGATCATCGAGGGCGACGGCCGGGACACGGGCGTGCACTTCCTGCCGGGCAGCTTTGACGTCGTGCTCTGTCATGGCGTCCTCATGTACGTGTCCGAGCCCGACCCGCTGCTCGCGGGACTGGCGCGGATGCTGGCGCCGGGCGGCCTGCTGTCGCTGCTGGTGCGGAACGCCGACGCGCTGGCGATGCGCCCGGGGCTGTCCTGGGACTGGGCTGGAGCGTCGGCCGCGTTCGACTCGACCGCGTACCGCAACCGGCTGGGCCTCGACGTGCGGGCGGACCGGCTGGCCACCCTGACGGCGACGCTGGCGGGGATCGGGGCGCCGCTGCACTCCTGGTACGGCGTGCGGGTCTTCACCGACACGGCTCCTGAGGGGGCCGAGATCCCGGCGGACGTGGAGTCGCTGCTGGCCGTCGAGGAGCGGGCCGGGCGGACGGATCCGTACCGGTCGGTGGCCGCGCTGCTGCATCTGTGCGGCGTGCGGGGCTGACCGCACGCCCCTTCCCCCGGGGGCCCGTTCGGGCCAGCAGCACGAGCCGGACATTCACCCCAAAGAGACACTCGGCGTATGGACTCTCCCCGTACTCGTGCCCTCCGGCCCATCGCTCTTCTCGTCTGCTCGCTCGCGCTGGTCGCCGGATGTTCCGGCTCCGGGTCCTCGTCGAAGAAGGACGCCTCGACCGCGCAGGCGGCCCAGGCCGCCGTGCCGATGTCGGGCGAGGACCTGCAGAGCGACTACCAGAAGGTGATCAAGGAGGTCCTGCCGTCGGTCGTGCAGATCCAGGCCAGCAGTGATCTGGGGTCGGGCGTGGTCTACGACGACCGGGGGCACATCGTCACCAACGCGCACGTGGTCGGGGACGAGAAGACCTTCAAGGTGACCACCGCGAACAGCGAGGACGTGCTCACCGCCAAGCTGGTCTACTCGTATCCCGAGCAGGACCTGGCCGTCGTCAAGCTGGACAAGGTGCCGGACGGGTTGAAGGCGGCGACCTTCGCCGACTCCTCCAAGGTCGCGGTGGGGCAGATCGTCCTCGCGATGGGCTCGCCGCTCGGGCTGTCGTCCAGCGTGACGCAGGGCATCGTGTCGGCGACCGGACGGACCGTCAGCGAGGGCGGCAGCGACGGCGGTACGGGCGCGACCATCGCCAACATGGTGCAGACTTCGGCCGCGATCAACCCGGGCAACAGCGGGGGCGCGCTGGTGAACCTCGACGGGCAGGTCATCGGCATCCCGACGCTCGCGGCGACCGACCCCAGCTTCGGGGGCGGTGCCGCGCCCGGGATCGGGTTCGCGATCCCCTCGTCGATGGTGAAGACGGTCGCCGGCCAGATCGTCAAGGACGGCAAGGTCACCGACTCGGGCCGGGCCGCGCTCGGGATCACCGGCCGTACGGTCGTCGACGCCAGTTATCAGGCGGCCGGGGTCGCCGTTGTCGACGTGAAGAGCGGTGGGGCCGCGGACAAGGCCGGGATCCTGGCCGGCGACATCATCACGAAGCTCGGCGACACGGACATCAGCACGATCACCTCGCTGTCGGAGGCGCTGGCGTCCGACAAGCCCGGGCAGAGGACGACGGTGACCTACACACGCAACGGTGCGTCGAAGAAGGTCGATGTGACGCTGGGCGAGCAGTAGCGAGAAGGGGCGGCTGAGTTTCCGCGGCCGCCCCTCCCCCCGTTACGCCTCCTCGGCGTGCAGACTCATCGGGCCGTAGATCTCCGTGAAGTCCTCGAACAGCCGTACCTGGTCCGCGCCACCCGCGACGAGGTCCTTCCACACCTCGCCGAGCCAGGACTCCGCGTCCCCCTGCGTGGTGAACTCCTCCGGCGGGACCGCGGGTTCGACCTCGGTCCCGTCGGACTTCTCGAACCGCCAGATCCATGCCGCCATGTACGCCTCCAAGGTCTCAGCGCATGCAGAGCAGAAGCCGGATCTTGGTCCGGCTTCTGCCGAGAAGAGTAGTCGGATGCGCGACACCTGGTCAGACGCGCGAAAATCAGCACCGTGGAACTCACTCTGCTCGGCACCGGCGCCCCCGCGGGACTCCCGCGTCCCCACTGCCCCTGCGCGGCCTGCGCCGTCTCGCTCGGGGTGGACGCGCGGGCGGCCACCGCGGTGCTCGTGGACGGGACGCTGCTGCTGGATCTGACCCCGGGTGCGGCCTTCGCGGCGGCGCGCGCCGGGCACTCGCTGGGCGGCGTACGGCAGGTGCTGTTGTCGCATCCGCACGACGGGCCCCCGGTGGAGGTGCCGGCCGGGCTGCCGCAGCCGGGGCGGGTGCCGGACGGGCGGGAGCTGGCGCTGTTGACGGGGCATCGGGTGCGGGCGGTGGCGATGGACGCGCCCGGCACCGGGTACGCGGTCACCGGCCCCGACGGGCAGCGGGTGCTGTATCTGCCGCCCGGGGCCGCGCCGGCCGGGCTTGAGGAGGGGGCCGCCGAGTCGTACGACATGGTGCTCGCCGATGTTGTCGAACGGCCGGACGCGCTGGCCAAGTTGCGGGCGGTGGGCGCGATGGGACCGGCGACCGACGTGATCGCCGTACATCTCGATCACGATGTGCCGCCGGGCGCGGAGTTGACGCGACGGCTGGCCGCCGTGGGGGCGCGGGCCGTGCCGGACGGGACGACGCTGACCGTGGGGGTGTACGAGGACGTGCCCGATGTGCCGCGCCGGACGCTGGTGCTGGGCGGCGCGCGGTCCGGGAAGTCCGTGGAGGCGGAGCGGCGGCTGGAGGCGTTCCCCGATGTGCTGTACGTCGCGACCGGCGGCTCGCGCAACGGGGACACCGAGTGGGCGGCCCGGGTCTCCGCACACCGCGAGCGGCGGCCGGGGTCGTGGCGTACGGCGGAGACCTGCGATCTGGTGCCGCTGCTGGCCGAGGACGGGCCGCCGCTGCTGGTCGACTGTCTGTCGCTGTGGCTGACGGACGCCATGGACTCCGTGGGGGCGTGGGACGACGCGGAGTGGGCGGACGGCGGCGAGAAGGCGCTCCGGGAGCGGGTACGGGAGTTGACCGCCGCGGTGCGCGCCACGCGCCGGACCCTCGTCGCCGTGTCGAACGAGGTGGGCTCGGGGATCGTGCCGTCGACCGCGTCCGGGCGCCGGTACCGGGACGAGCTGGGGCGGTTGAACGCGGCGATCGCCGGTGAGTGCGAGCACGTGCTGCTGGTGGTGGCGGGCCAGGCGCTCGCGCTGCGCGGCTAGGGCGGGTTCGGCGGATCAAGTCGCAGGAAAGCAGCGGTGACTGATCAGCCGAGGTGAGCGGGGTCTGGTGCGTCCACCTGCACGGCGGAGGAGGCGCAGACACCAGCGGCTGCCGCCGCGGGCGACGCGGTGGGGACACCTCCCTGCCGAAGGCTGGGAGACGTCGGCGACCGAGGACAACGCCGCAGGTGGGCGTGGCGGACCCCGCGTCTGCGGCGTGATCCGCCGGACAGCCCAACGGGCGGGTTCGGCGGATCGGGGTCGGACGACAGCGGCGGTCGCCGGTCGGCGCGGACGTGCGGGGCTTGGTGCGTCGAGGTGCAGGGCGGCGGAGGGAGTCGGCGCGATGGGGCCCGCGCGAGGTCGTTCGAGAGTGGAGGGGTCGGCGACCGACGACGACACCACGGATCGGCGTGCCGAGCCCGGCGTCTGCGGCACGATCCGGCGGACAGGCCCTACGGCACGTTCCGGCGGGCGATGATCCGTCGCGGGGCGGGGAAACGGTCCGGGAGGCGGCGGGGCTCGGTGACGATCGTGCAGGCCCGGGACTCCAGTTCCGTGCGCAGGTCGTCGGAGCCGGCTTCCACGAGGAGGAGGCCGCCGGGGCGCAGGACCGTGAGGGCCGCGTGGAGTTCCGCTTCGGGGTCGGGGGCGGGTGAGCGGTCGCGGAGGAGGGTGACGACGTCGTAGCGGGTGCGCAGGGCCGTGGTGATGTGGGGGTCGGTGAGGAGGCCGGCGTAGGCCTCCTCGATGAGTTCGGCCGCGCGGGCCCGGACCACCCGGGGGGTGGGGTCGACGCCGTCGAAGGACGTGTACGGGAAGAGTTGCTTCGCCGTCCCGGGGAAGCGGCCGTCTCCCGTTCCCACGTCGAGCCAGCTCTCCGGTTCGGGGAGGAGCCGCAGGATCGCGCGGGCCAGCACCCGGTGGCGGCGGCGCTCGTCGAGGGCGCTGACGCGGGTGCGCAGGCTGTTCATGGGCGGCTCCCGAAGACGTACGACAATACGGGGCAAAACGATACGTACGGGATCTCGATCTTGGCGGTAAGAACGTCCTGGGGGCGTGGTGGCGATGTGGCTCTGACGTGTTCGATCGCTGCCGGTACTGTTCGGCGAATGAGCTCGCTTAATCTCGACGACTTCACCGATCTGATCGAGCGCCCCGACGGTGGTGTGCGCCGTGACGCCGAGGCGCGTCGTGAACGTCAGATCGTGCCGCCCGGGGCGCTGGGCCGACTCGACGACCTGGGTGAGTGGCTGGCGGCCGCGCAGTCCGCCGTGCCGGTGCGGCCCATCGAGCGGCCGCGTGTGGTGCTGTTCGCGGGCGACCACGGGATCGCCGAACTCGGCGTGTCGGCCCGACAGGCGGGCACCGCCGACCAGTTGGTGCGGTCGCTGCTGGAGGGCGGCAGCCCGGCGGCCGTGCTGGCCCGGCGGCTCGGTGTGCCGGTGCGGGTCGTGGACATGGCCCTGGACTGCGAGCCCGGCTCGCTGCCCGACGAGGTCGTGAAGCACCGGGTACGGCGGGGCAGCGGGCGGATCGACATCGAGGACGCGCTGACTCTGGAGGAGGCGGAGGCCGCGTTCAACGCCGGCGTCGCCGTCGCCGACGAGGAGGCCGACTCCGGTACGGATCTGGTGGTCCTCGGCGATGTGAGCGTGGGCGGTACGACACCGGCCTCCGTGCTGATCGCCGCGCTGTGCGGCACCGACGCGTCCGTGGTCACCGGTCGGGGCGGGCTGGCGATCGATGACCTGGCCTGGATGCGCAAGTGCGCGGCGATCCGGGACGCGCTGCGGCGGGCCCGGCCCGTGCTCGGGGACCAGTTGCAGTTGCTCGCGACGGTCGGCGGGGCGGACCTCGCCGCGATGACCGGGTTCCTGCTGCAGAGTGCCGTACGGAAGTTGCCGGTGATCCTGGACGGGGTCGTGGCGGCCGCCTGCGCGCTGGTCGGTCAGCGGGTCGCGTTCCGGGCCCCGGACTGGTGGCTGGCCGGCCAGAGCAGCGGCGAGCCGGGCCAGGCGAAGGCCCTGGACCGGATGGCTCTGGAGCCCCTCCTCGACCACGGCGTGACCGTCGGAGAGGGCGCGGGCGCGCTGCTCGCGCTCCCCCTGGTGCAGGCCGCGGCGGCACTGGCGGCCGAACTGCCGCTGAAGCCGGAGGAGTCGGAGGAGCCGGCGGCGGGGCCGGAGAAGTCGGCGGAGCCGGAAGTGGCGAAGGGGTCCGTGCAGCCGGAGACCGCGGAGAGGTCCGCGACACCGGATGCGCCGTCCGCCACCGTGGAGCCCGAAGCGGCCGCAGGACCGGGAGAGGCCGCGGCGGCCCTCACCGCCGAACCGCCGCTCAGGCCGGAGGAGTTGCCGGCGGCCGGCGACCCCGCCGAGAACGAGAAGCCCGAAGAGTGACCTGGGTGTGATCGTTGCGGCGACGGAAAAGAACTGTTCGCCGCAACAACGCCCATATGATCCTCCTTCATGGGAGATGTCCGGGTCGGGCCCGTTCAAGAACGTCATAGCTCAGGCGGTGCCTCGCGGCGGGCCGCGGCCTTCGCCGTCTGGTATCTGCGGGCGGTCGCGTTCATCAACTTCCTCAGCGCGGCGTGGGTTTCGCTGGGGCAGGACGTGCGACGGCACAACCAGGAGAACTTCTTCACCCCGTACCTGCTGACGGCGGGATTCGCGTCCGGGGTCTTCACGGCGTTCCTCGCGATCACCATGCGCCGCCGCAAACGGGCCGCGTGGATCCTGAACCTGGTGGTCAGCGGGTTGTTCCTGGCGTTGTTCGGGTTCGCGATGTCGTTCCCGGAGATCCGGCGCTACGCGCAGAACTGGATCTCCCTGGGGCTGACCGCCGCGTTCGTCGCCGCGCTGCTGGTGGGGCGGCGGGAGTTCTACGCGAAGGGCGACCGGTCCAACCCCCGGCTGGCCGCCGTCGTCGCGGTCGGCGGCACCGTGGCCGCCTCGCTGCTGGCCGGACTGCTGGTGACCATCACCAACCAGGCGCACGACGCGTCCCGTTCGACCTTCGTGGAGCGCTGGCGCTACGGCGCGTTCCGGCTGGTGTCCATCGCCGCCCCGGAGAACCGCTTCCCCGGCATCTGGACCCCGAACTGGGCCAACGTGACCATCAACGTGCTCAGCACCGTCCTGGTCCTCGCCGTGTTCTACGCCGCGTTCCGCTCCCGGCGTGCCGTCGACCCGCTCACCGAGGACGACGAGAAGAAGCTGCGGGCACTGCTGGAGCGGCAGGGCGAGCGGGACTCGCTCGGGTACTTCGCGCTGCGCCGGGAGAAGAGCGTGGTGTGGTCGCCGACCGGCAAGGCGGCCGTCGCCTACCGGGTCGTCGGCGGGGTGTCGCTGGCCTCCGGCGACCCGATCGGCGACCCGGAGGCGTGGCCCGGCGCGATCGAGCCGTGGCTGGCGGAGGCGCGGGTTCACGGGTGGATTCCGGCCGTGATGGGGGCGAGCGAGGAGGCCGGCACCGTCTACGCGCGGCACGGGCTCGACGCCCTCGAACTCGGGGACGAAGCCCTCGTGGAGGTCGCCGAGTTCACGCTGGAGGGGCGCGCCATGCGGACCGTGCGGCAGGCCTACAACCGGGTGAAGCGGGCCGGGTACACCGTGCGGATCCGGCGGCACGAGGACATCCCGGCCGATGAGATGGCGTATCTGCTGAAGCGGGCCGACGACTGGCGGGACGGGGCCACCGAGCGCGGGTTCAGCATGGCGCTGGGACGGCTCGGGGATCCGGACGACGGGCAGTGCGTGATGCTCGAATGCACGGACGGGAACGGTGAGTTGAAGGCGGTGCTGTCCTTCGTGCCGTGGGGGCCGCACGGGCTGTCCCTGGACCTGATGCGGCGGGACCGGGACTCCGACAACGGGCTGATGGAGTTCATGGTGATCGAACTGCTCCGCCGCGCCCAGGAAATCGGAATCACCCAGGTTTCGCTCAACTTCGCCATGTTCCGCTCGGTCTTTGAACGGGGGGCGCGGATCGGCGCCGGGCCGGTGCTGCGGCTGTGGAGGTCACTCCTCAGCTTCTTCTCGCGCTGGTGGCAGATCGAGTCGCTGTACCGCGCCAACGCCAAGTACCGGCCCATCTGGGAACCCCGGTTCCTGCTCTTCGAGAAGAGCGCGGACCTGCTGCGCATCGGCCTCGCGTCGGCGCGGGCGGAAGGGTTCCTGGAGGCGCCGGGACTGCCGAAGTGGCTGCACCGCAAGCACCTGGAGACCCACAGATGAGGACCTTCGGATGACCAGGCTCGCCCGCTGGGCCCGCGCCGAATGGGGACTGCTCTACGTCACCGTGCGCGAGCCGCTGTTGAAGCGGCACCTGCGGGTGATTCCGATGACCATCGGGGCGGTGCTGCTGACCGCGTCGCTCCAGTTCGTACAGAACCAGTCGTGGGGCTATCGGTTCGTGCAGAACGTGGGGGGCGTGCGGGCCGTCGACCCGCTCTGGCTGTCCCTCCTGCGCACCCCCCTCTCCCTGTTCGTCCCGGCACTGGATCTGCCCGTGTGGGGTGCGCTGGCGCAGATCCTGTTCGTGTTCGGCATCGCGGAGATCTGCCTGGGCCGGTGGCGCACGCTGGTCATCGCCTACGCCGCGACCCTCGCCGGCACGCTCTACGCCCGCCTCGGCATCTGGCTCGGCTTCGACAACCCGTTCGGGCTGCCGAGTTCGGACCGGCTGGTCGTGGACACCGGCCCCTCGGCCGCGGTGGTCGGCCTCGCCGTGTTCGTCGCCTGGCGCTACGGCGCGTACGCCACGGCGCTCGCGGTGACGGGGGCGATGGCCGTCGAGGTCATGCTGAAGGGCAACCTCGCGGGCAAGGAACATCTGGCGGCGATCATCGCCGTGGGGTTGCTGTGCCTGGCTTCGGCGCTACGGCATCGCCGGCTGCGGGTGCGGTAGGCGCGGCCCGGGACGCGCTCACCGTCTGCCGGGGATCCGCACCGGCTCCGGGTCCGGCTTTCCGCCGATCCAGTCCTGGACGGCCCGGCGCGGGCCCGCCCAGCGGCGGTCGTGGTGGTAGGCGCGGAGCGTGGAGCGGGCTCGGGCCCGGTGGCGGCGGGTGCGGTAGAAGCGCTTGGCCCAGGGAGAACCGGGGCGGGCGAGGCGGATCGCGCCGACGAGGGCGACCAGCGGGACCAGGATGCCGAAGACCGCCGTGCGGGCCTTGCCCTTGCTGAGGGCGATCAGGGAGAAGAGGAAGTTCACCGCGACGCTGACGATCACGTTCGCGCGGTCGTGGAGTTCGGCGTCACTGAGGTCGTTGACCCCGAAGGGCGAGAAGCCGGCGAGGACGAAGCCGACCAGTGCCGCCGTGAGCACCACCGCCTCGACGCTCTTGCGGCCTGCCTCGGTCCAGTACACGTCGTCGAGGTAGAGGATCAGCGCGAACTCGTCCAGCACCAGGCCCGCGCCGATGCCGAAGACGATCGCGAACAGGGCCGATCCGACGCCGTAGCGGCTGCTGGCCACCGCGCCGAAGCCGCCGAGGATGCTGAGGACCACGCCGGGGACCACGTGGTGGATGTGGACGTCACCGGCCTTGACGTTGCCGAAGGGGCCCTTGCCCGCGCGGATCAGGCGGGTGATGACACGGGTGATGAGAAACGTCAGGACGAAGGCGGTGAGCGCGAGGAGCAGCGGCAGTTTGCCCGGTTCGACGATGTTGCGATGCAGCCAATGTCCCATATGCGCACTTTAGCGATGGCCGCCGGGAGTGCCCTCCGGACCGCCGGGTAACCTGCGCCGGTGTCCAAGACCCCGCCCCGTGACGGCCTCCGCTTCGCCTTCGGCACCCTGACCGTCCTCCCGGTCACGGTGACCCGCTGGGACCGGGAGGCCGCGCGCGCCGGAATGCTGGCGGCCCCGGTCGTGGGCGTGGTCGTCGGCGGCTGCGCGGCGGGGCTGGGGCTGCTGCTCCTGTTCCTGGGCGCGGGTCCGCTGCTCGCCGCCGTCGCCACCGTCGCCGTCCCCGCCGTCCTCACCCGCGGCCTGCACCTGGACGGGCTCGCCGACACCGCCGACGGACTCGGCAGCGGCAAGCCCGCACAGGACGCGCTGCGCATCATGAAGCAGTCGGACATCGGCCCGTTCGGTGTCCTCACCCTGGTCCTCGTCCTCCTCGCCCAGGTGGCGGTCCTCGCCCAGCTCTACGGCGACTCGTGGGGCCGGGGTGCCGCCGCCGCGATCGTCTCGGCGGTCGCGGCGCGGCTCGCACTGACCTGGGCCGCCCGCACCGGGGTGCCGGCGGCCCGGCCGGAGGGGCTGGGGGCCGCGGTCGCGGGGGTGGTGCCGGCGGGAGGGGCGGTTGCCATGACCCTGTCCTACCTGGTGGTGTCGGCCGCGCTCGGCCCGTTCTTCGGGGTGCGCGGCAGGGTCCACGCGGTCGTCGCCGTCGTCGTGGCGCTGGTCGTCGCCGAGATTCTTCTGCGGCACTGCAGGCGTCGGTTCGGCGGGGTCACCGGGGACGTGTTCGGGGGGCTCGCGGAGACGGCGGCGACCACGGCCCTCGTCGTCCTGTCGCTGAACTGATCCGCTCAACAGGCCTTGCGCCACGCCCCCAGCTCGTACTTCTTCTGCAGCGAACTCAGCTTCAGGCGGCGGGAGTCGGCGCAGAAGCGGCTCGTCGGGAGTTCGTACTCGACGTGGAAGACCGCCTTGTCCGCCGTGATGAAGGGCTTCAGGGCGTCGCATTCGCCGTACTGGGCGCACTGTTCGTTGACCGCGAAGTCGAAGTCGCCGACCAGGGCGGGGATCTGGTCGAGGTCGTTCTTCAGGCCGACCGCCATGCCCCGGGCGTGGGCCAGCCTGGCGATGAGGCGGTTGTAGCGGAGTTGGTCGGCGGCCTTGAGGGGGAAGCCGGTGGTGTTGCGGTAGCCGTCCATGTTGTCGGGCTCGACCGCGTCGAAGCCCTTGTCGCGGCACATGTCGAGGCGGGCCGCCATCAGGGGTTCGAGGACGTCGGTGCGCCGGATGTCGAGCCAGCGTTCGCCCTTCCAGCCGTTGCCCTTGCCCAGCACCGACTTGGGGAACTTCTTCGCGTCCGGGCGGAAGTCCTCCCAGGCGCCGGTGGAGAGGTAGCAGATGACCTTGCGGCCCTTGTCGTGCAGCGCGGTCACGGTCGCCTTGGACTGGTCGAAGCCGTCGATGTCGTAGACCGGCACGTCGACGGAGGTGTCCAGCCGCCCGCTGAGCTGCCACTGCCAGGCCACGCCCGGACGCGGCTGCCACCGTTTCCCGGTGTCCGGCTCGTCGCCGTGGGGGGAGGTGCAGCCCGCGAGCAGCAGGAGGAGCAGGGCGACGAGAGGGGCGGGGCGTCTCACGGAACGGGCTCCAGGGTGTGGGGCAAGGTACCCCAGGGATGATCTCCCACGCCCGGTACCGCGCAGTGCACCGAGGCCCCTCGCGACCGGGCCACAGCCTCGACGTCGACGCCGGGCGGGACGCCATGGACGAGGTGGCCGAGGCGGGCTCCGGGGGCGCCGTGCCAGGGTCGCGGGGGCAGCTCGCGGTATGTCGTCCAGGGGCCCTCGAAGGTGATCAGGACGTCGGCGATGCGGGCGTACGACGGGTGCGGTGTGGTGCCGTGGTTGAGGACGAGCGTGCCGCAGCCGAGGCCCCAGGCTGCCTTGGCGAGGCGCTGGTAGTGCCTGAACCGGTCGTGTCCTGCGGCGACTTGGTCGAGGAAGACGCCGTCGGTGCCGTACCAGTCGCGGTGGTGGGTGAGGTCCTGGACGACATCGGCGTACGGACGGCGGCCGTAGTCGGTGTCCGTGTAGCCGAGCAGTCGCACGCCCGCGTCGCGCAGTTGAGCCGCCGTATTGGCGAAGGCGGGGTCCGGGGTTTCGCCGGGGCCGCTGGCCGGGTTGAGGATCACGCCGTAGAGGCGGGGGGCCGCCGCCACGATCGCGGCCCATTCGGCGGGGCGGTGGGTCGGGTGCTCGTAGTACGGGACCAGCAGTTGGCTCATCGGTGCGCCGTTACCCTGCCCAACAGGCCGCAGACCAGGACCGCTTGGACCACTGCGGCGGTGCCGTTGACGAACAGGGCGATCCAGTGCGGGCCGCCGGTCGCGTGGGTCAGCAGGGCCAGGGTCTGGGCCGTGGCGGCGGCGCAGCAGATCGCCGCCGCGCCGAGGACCGCGCCGAAGGACTGCAGGAGCAGGCCCGTCCACAGGACCATGCCGAGCAGGAGCAGACCGGCGAGGCCGACTCCGCCGATGGCGGGGGTGTGGGGCCAGAGGGTGGTGGCGAGGCAGGTGAGGGCGAAGAGGGCGGCCAGATAGCCGGTCAGGCAGGTGAGGAGGGTGAGCCCTGTCGTGCGCCAGAAGGCCTTCGGGGTGCTGCTGGAGCGCAGGCCCGCCAGGCTGCCGCTGCGGAAGCGGTAGAGCAGCCATTCCGCGGGGCCCATGCTGAGGGTGAGGGCCACGGCGGCGGGTGCGGCCACCGCGCTGTGGGTCCGCCCGGCCAGGATGTCGCCGAGCGCCGCGTACAGGACGAGAGCGCCGCTGCTCAGGCCGAACAGGGCGTAGGGGAGGCTGGCGGCGAGTCGGGGTGCGACGGTGGACGGCCGGTTCGGGGCGGCGCCGAAGCGCAGCAGCGCCCGGAGCCCGGCGGTCCAGCTTCCGTCCCCCAAGTCCCTTACAGGCGGGGAGACTTCGACCAGGGCGAGGACGAGCACCGCGGTCAGGGAGCCCAGCAGCAGGACCAGTCTCGCGGGGTCCGGCACCGGTTGGACCATGGCGAGGACCGCGCCTGCCGTCATCGGCAACAGGCCGGCCAGCAGGGCCCGTTCGCGGCCCATGACCAGCAGGACGGTGGCCGCGCCGAGGTAGACGGACTGGCCGGCGGCGAAGGCCACCCCGATCGGGTGCGCGGTGCCCTCGGCGGCGAGCGCGACCAGAGCACCGGCCAGCATGCCGAGCGGCGCCCCGGTCAGGAGGCTGCGGCGGGCGGCGCTCCGGTCGCCCAATCCGAGCCAGGAGTACGCCCGGTGGGCGAGCCCCTGGTTCCAGGTCCAGCCCACCAGGGCGCCGGCCAGCAGCGGGATGGTGCCGGCCGGGAGGCCCAGGTCCTCGGGGCGGCCGGCGAGGAGCGGTGACCCGAGGACGTAGCCGAAGCCGGGCAGGGCGAAGACCACGCCCCGCAACAGGCAGCCGAGCAGACCGACCTGCCACGGGTCGTGGACGGGTCCGTCCGGTTCGGGGAAGCGGCGGCCGACGCGTTCGTACAGCTCCTCGGCGAGGGCGAAAGAGTTCTTGACGCCGTACCGCTCGCGTATCTGGTCGTCCGACATGCCGTCGGATTCGAGGAGCGCGGCGATCTCGTCGGGGTGTACGGCCGCGGCGACGAACTCGTCGAGGCGCTCGGCGAGTTCGTCGATCGGGTCGGGCTCCGCCCAGCTCGGCGAGGGCCGTTGCTTGGGGACGCCGGGCAGGGTGTCGGGGCTCGCGCCGGGTGGCAGCCAGATGGAACCGGTCACCAGTCGGTTCCGTCCGTCGCGACTGCCTTGTACCACGGATCGCGCAGTTCGGCGGTCCAGTCGGAGACGGTCTCGATCGTGGGCTCGTACACCTCGGGCCGGCCCGCCAGCTCCTGGTAAATAGTCCGGAAATTGTCCACCGAGCGACGCAACGTGAACCGCTCGATCACCCTCTGCCGGGACAACTCACCTAATTTCAGGCGGCGTTCGTCGTCCCGGAGCAGAGTGAGAGCGGCGGCGGCCATCTTCTCCGGCTCGCGCGGCGGCACCACGAGTCCGGTGTCGCCGACGGCCTCGCTCACTCCCCCGACGTCGGTCGAGACGGTCGTACGGCCGCAGGACATGGCCTCGATGATGGAGAACGGGAAGCCCTCGGAGATCGACGACAGCATGACGACATGACCGGCCGCGTAGGCCCGCCACACCTCGCTGATGCGGCCCTCGAAGGTCACCCCGTCGGTGACGCCGAGTTCGGCGGCGAGCTTCTCCAGCCTGGTGCGGTAGGCCTCACCGCCGGGCGGCACCGGGCCGAACAGGCGCAGCCGGGTCTCGGGTATCTCGGCCCGGACGGCCGCATACGCGCGTAGAAGTGTTTCAAGATCCTTGATGGGGTCGACGCGGCCGCACCACGAGAGCGTGGGGATCTCCGGCTCGGGGCCCGCGTGCGGGAAGGCGGCCGGGTCGACGCCGTTGTAGACGGTGCGGATCCTGTCGCCGTCGGCGCCGCCGCGTTCCTCCCAGCGGCGGTTGTACTGGTTGCACGGGGTGATCAGGTCGGCGGCCTTGTAGCCGTGCGAATTGAGTTCGCGGTAGAAGCCGAGCATGAACGCCTTCACGGGCCAGCGTTGGCCGTCGCGCCGATAGCCGAGGTAGCGCTCGCGCAGGTAGATGCCGTGCTCGGTGAGGAGGAAGGGCACGCCGTCGAGATGGTGGGCGGCGAGCGCGGGCAGGGTCGCGAGGCCGCTGCTGACGGCGTGCGCGACACAGTCCTCGGGGATGCGGACGCCCAGCGGGCGAAGTGCGTGCTCCAGCAGGTCCGTTGCCGTCAGCGCGTCGTGAACCGTGGGGCGGGCGGCGGCCGTTGCCAGATGCGGCATGGTCCAGATCCACATCAGCGAGCGCAGCGCGGTCTCGGTGCGCAGGGCCGCCGACAGGCGTCCGTCGCGGGCGAGTTCGGCCAGCTCGTACAGGCTCTCGCCGAAGTCGTAGGGCGCCTCGGGGTCGAGGAAGGAGAGCAGGAACCGTTCGTAGGCGTCGACGAAGCGGCGGCGGGCGGCGCCGTAGGGGCCGCGTTTGCGGCCGGGCCGCGGGCCCCAGGTCGGCACCGAGGTGTGCCGGTAGACATTGGGCGGCAGCTCCCAGGTCACGGGTTCGCGACCGCTGCCGGTGAGCGACAGGACGTGGAAGTCCACCTCGGGCATGCCCTTGACGAGCTGGTCGCACCAGGTGCTGACCCCGCCGTGGACGTGCGGATAGGTGCCTTCGGTGAGCATGGTGACATGACGGCCGGTACGCATCATGCGAGTTCCCCCCTGCGGAACTTAGGGACGGCTCTGGCGCACCCCGGCCGGTCGGTGGCGGCCGGGGTGCGCGAGATGGCTGGCTGCGCTGCGCTGTCGTGGGGTCAGGCGGGCAGGTTCAGCGTGAGAGCGGTCTGCGTAAGCTCCGGCGTGGTCCAGGCCGAGCGCTCTCCCGCGTACGGCGTCCCGAACGCGGTGGTGCCGAGCGGTAGTTGCCGGGTGGTCCCTTCGGGTGCGGTCAACGGGATCTGGATCCCTGTGGGGGCGTTGACGGTGACGGTGGTGCCGACGCGATACGCCTCGACGGAACCGTCCGCGAGGGCGCTCTGCCAGGCGGAGCGGTTCTGCAGTTCGGTGCCGATCGCGCTCTCCCGCAGGTTCTCCAGCGGGGTGTTGTCGGCGAACAGGGCCTGGTAGTCGGCGAGTACCCCGTCCAGGACCGGGTAGAGCACGCGATCCTCGGCCAGGTTGGACTGGTGCGCGTAGTGCGGGAGCGGGTCGTTGGAGATGGCGTGGCCGAGGTCGGTGGCCACCTCCTGCGGGACGATGTAGTCGTCGTAGCCGGTGGCGGTGTCCAGGGGCGCGGACAGGCAGGTGGAGTCCGGGTTGTTCTCGCAGACACCGCTGCCACCGTCGGCCTTGGAGGTGTAGATCCAGTTGTACTCGTCGGCCATCTCGGCCTTGGTGCCCGTGTTGTAGTACACGTTCATCGGGTAGCGGGGCACGGTGAGGGCGTCGCCCACGGCCCGCTGGTCGGCCTCGCGGGAGTGGTCGGAGCCGGTCCACTTGATGCCGTTGTCGGCGAGGGCGCCGGCCAGGTTCGGGTTGTCGTCGGGCTGTTGGGGCAGCGTCTTGAGACCCGAGTGCTCACCGGTGACCAGCTCGTCCCGCTCGACCGGAAGTCCGTTGGCGAGCGCCCAGTCGTAGTTGTTCCCGATCTCCGCGGAGATCTCCGCCTGGCTCATGTACTGGGTCGTGCCGTCCGCGTTCTTCGCGCAGCTCCAGGGCACCGTCGTCAGGTCCTGGACGCAGCCGAGGAACTCGTGTGTGTACGTGTGGTTGATCCAGCGGAAGTCGGCCTTGTCCGCGAGGAGTTGGTCGGTGAGGGCGTCGGTGCCGCCGTTCTCGCTCTTCCAGTCCTCGCCCAGGCCCGCGTTGAAGGCCAGATCGAAGGTGAAGCCGTGGTCCTGCTCCCACTGGGCCGCGTACTGCGCGTCGGCCGCGGTCATCCGGATCGGTGTGCTCGCGGTGCCGCCACCCGTGCAGTCGTAGTCGCCGGGCGTGCAGTTGAGTGTGGTGTCCCAGCGGTCGTCGGGCGCGAAGACGTCGTCGACATGCACAGAGAAATAGTTGCGCGCCTGGCCCAGGTGCACGCCCTGTGTCAGCCATTCGACGATGCCGCGCGCCAACACCCGGAACTGCTCCTGGTATTGGTTGTACGCGAAGGTCAGCACCAGTTCGCGGCGCCCGTCGTGCGCGTACTCGCCGACCAGGCTGCCGCGCCCGGTGCCGCCCGGTACGGCGGTGTCGACGTAGCTGGTGAAACCGGTCCTCGGCGTGGCCACGAAGCCGTAACTCTCCTGCACGGAGGCGGAGTTGTCCTCGAATGTGAGCGGCCCGTCAAGATAGCCGAAATAGCCCGCCTTGCCGTCGGCGGTGACATCTGCCTCGCGCCCGTCGAGGGTCCCGGTGTAGGCCGCGTAGTCGAGACCGACCTCCGGGTGCGCCCAGGTGTAGGCGTCGACCTGCGGGATGCCGTACGTCGTCTCGTAGGCGTCCAGCGCGGTCGCTTCCGCCGAACCCGCCCCGAACGGCGCCTCGTTGGGCAGGACCACGCCCTGGTACTTGGCGCGGGGCGTGCCGTCGACCGTGTCGCTCAGGAAGGCCGCGTCGATCGTGGGGCGGCCCGAGTCGTTCAGGTTCACAGTCGTGTACGGAATGCCCTCGCTCTTCAACTGGGCGGCGACGGCCTCGACGGGACTGTCGCCGTTGTCCACGACCAGTACCCTGAGATCGATGCGGGGCTCGCCCGCGGCCGATGCGCCGGGCGCCTGCAGACCCAGCACCAGCAGTCCGGCGGCCGCGAGAACAGCGGCCGCCGTTCTTAATCCGTGCGCTCTCTGTGCCATGTCGTCCCTCCCCCCCAAGCCGTCCTCCCGGTGGTCGGTTCGGGGAGGATTCGTGGAAGTCATGCAAACGGATGAGCGTGTCACCCACATGAACCTCACGAGTGTGACGCAGGACATCCAGGGTGAGGATCGAGAAGTGGCCATTCCGCTTCCGGCGGGTGGCCCCCCGCGCGAACGCCCTGGCGCGCACACGCGCGTAGGCTCCGTCCAGGGCCTTCACCCGCCCCCCTGTGTCCACCGCCGCCGCAGGTCGGAAATAGGGTCGGCTGTCGGGCCCGGTCGACCCACCCCGATCGACCACAGCAACTTCACATCGGAAGCGAGAATTCACCACTGTGACTGCTCTCACTCTCAGCACCGCCGCGGCGCCCGGCCTGCGGGCCGACGCGATCGTGATCGGTGTCGGCAAGGGCGGCAAGGGCCCGGTGCTCGCACCGGGCGCCGACGCCGTGGACAAGGCGTACGACGGCAGGCTCGCCGGCATCCTGGAGACCCTGGGCGCCTCCGGTGCCGAGGGCGAGATCACGAAGCTGCCCGCACCGGCCGGCTTCAAGACACCGCTCGTGCTCGCGGTGGGGCTCGGCACCGAGCCCGAGGACGACCAGGCGTACGGTGCCGAGGCGCTGCGCCGGGCCGCCGGTGTCGCCGCCCGCGCTCTCACCGGCAGCAAGAAGGCCGCCTTCGCCCTCCCCGTCGCGGACGCCGCCGACCTCGGCGCGATCGCCGAGGGCGCGCTGCTCGGCGCGTACTCCTTCGACGCGTACAAGGGCATCGCGCCCGCGGCCAAGAAGGACGCGAAGGGCAACGGCAAGGGCCCGCTCGGCGAGGTCGCCCTGCTCGGCGGCAAGCCGCGCGACAAGGACCACAAGGCGGCCGTGGAGCGCGCCCTCGCGGTCACCGAGGAGCTGAACCGCGCCCGCGACCTCGTCAACACCCCGCCGAACGACCTCGACCCGGAGGCCTTCGCCGCCGTCGCGCAGACCGCGGCCAAGGAGCACGGCATCAAGGTGGAGGTGCTCGACGAGAAGGCCCTGGAGAAGGGCGGCTACGGCGGCATCCTCGGTGTCGGCGCCGGTTCCGCGGCCGGCCCGCGCCTGGTGAAGCTGTCGTACACGCACGCCAAGGCGGCCAAGCACCTCGCGTTCGTCGGCAAGGGCATCACCTACGACTCGGGCGGCATCTCGCTCAAGCCGGCCGGGCACAACGAGACGATGAAGTGCGACATGAGCGGCGCCGCCGCCGTGTTCGCCGCCGTCGTCGCCGCCGCCCGCCTGGGCCTCGAGGTCAACGTGACCGGCTGGCTGGCGCTCGCCGAGAACATGCCGTCCGGCTCCGCGACCCGTCCCGGTGACGTGCTGCGCATGTACAGCGGCAAGACCGTCGAGGTCCTCAACACGGACGCCGAGGGCCGGCTGGTCCTCGCGGACGCGCTGTGGGCGGCCTCCGCGGAGAAGCCCGACGCGATCGTGGACGTGGCGACGCTGACCGGCGCGATGGTGCTGGCGCTCGGCTCCCGCACCTTCGGTGTGATGGCCAACGACGACGCGTTCCGCGCGGCGATCGTCGACGCCGCCGAGGAGGTCGGCGAGCCGTCCTGGCCGATGCCGCTCCCGGAGCACCTGCGCAAGGGCATGGACTCCCCCACCGCGGACCTCGCCAACATGGGCGAGCGGATGGGCGGCGGCCTGGTCGCCGGTCTGTTCCTGCGCGAGTTCGTCGGCGAGGGCATCACCTGGGCCCACCTCGACATCGCCGGACCGGCCTTCAACGAGTCCGGGCCGTTCGGCTACACCCCCAAGGGCGGTACGGGTTCCGCGGTGCGGACGCTGGTGCGTCTCGCCGAGCTGACGGCGGCCGGCGACCTCGGCTAGCTCTCACTCCTTCCGCATGACGGCCCCGGGCGGACGACGCCCGGGGCCGTTTTGTCCTCCCTTGACCGGGGAGTGGGACGTCTCACACACAGGCCCGGCGTCTCGTACGCCTCCGACAAGTGCGAAGATGGGTTCTCGGCAGGACAGGGCCCCCACCACAGGGCCGAAGAAAGAGCGGCCGGACACCAGCCGCCGACCGGTCACCGCTGACCGGCGTGGCGCACATGCATGGAGGACGTGACGTGGCGAACGACGCCAGCACCGTTTTCGACCTAGTGATCCTCGGCGGTGGTAGTGGCGGTTACGCCGCGGCCCTGCGCGGGGCCCAGCTGGGTCTGGACGTCGCCCTGATCGAGAAGGACAAGGTCGGCGGCACCTGCCTGCACCGAGGTTGCATTCCCACCAAGGCCCTGCTCCACGCGGGCGAGATCGCCGACCAGGCCCGCGAGAGCGAGCAGTTCGGTGTCAAGGCCACCTTCGAGGGCATCGACGTACCGGCCGTCCACAAGTACAAGGACGGCGTCATCTCGGGCCTGTACAAGGGTCTGCAGGGTCTGATCGCATCCCGCAAGGTGCACTACATCGAGGGTGAGGGCAGGCTCTCCTCCCCCACCTCCGTCGACGTCAACGGCCAGCGCATCCAGGGCCGCCACGTCCTGCTGGCGACCGGCTCCGTGCCGAAGTCGCTGCCGGGCCTGGAGATCGACGGCAACCGGATCATCTCCTCGGACCACGCCCTCGTCCTGGACCGCGTACCGCAGTCCGCGATCATCCTGGGCGGCGGTGTCATCGGCGTGGAGTTCGCCTCCGCGTGGAAGTCCTTCGGCGCCGACGTGACGATCATCGAGGGCCTCAAGCACCTCGCCCCCCTTGAGGACGAGAACTCCTCCAAGCTTCTTGAGCGCGCCTTCCGCAAGCGCGGCATCAAGTTCAACCTGGGCACCTTCTTCTCGAAGGCCGAGTACACCCAGAACGGTGTGAAGGTCACCCTCGCCGACGGCAAGGAGTTCGAGGCCGAGGTACTGCTCGTCGCCGTCGGCCGCGGGCCCGTCTCCGCCGGTCTCGGCTACGAGGAGCAGGGCGTCGCCATGGACCGCGGCTATGTCCTGGTCGACGAGTACATGCGGACGAACGTGCCGACCGTCTCCGCCGTCGGTGACCTGGTCCCGACGCTCCAGCTCGCGCACGTCGGCTTCGCCGAGGGCATCCTGGTGGCGGAGCGTCTGGCCGGCCTGAAGGCCGTTCCGATCGACTACGACGGTGTCCCCCGGGTGACGTACTGCCACCCCGAGGTCGCCTCCGTGGGTATCACCGAGGCCAAGGCCAAGGAGATCTACGGCGCGGACAAGGTCGTCGCTCTGAAGTACAACCTCGCGGGCAACGGCAAGAGCAAGATCCTGAACACCTCGGGCGAGATCAAGCTCGTCCAGGTGAAGGACGGTGCCGTGGTCGGCGTCCACATGGTCGGCGACCGTATGGGCGAGCAGGTCGGCGAAGCCCAGTTGATCTACAACTGGGAAGCGCTGCCCGCCGAGGTCGCCCAGCTCATCCACGCCCACCCGACGCAGAGCGAAGCGCTCGGCGAGGCCCACCTGGCGCTGGCCGGCAAGCCTCTCCACTCCCACGACTGACCCCTCGGTCGGACGACGACACAGACTTCCGCAATTCGTAAGGAGCAACCGAAACCATGGCGGTTTCCGTAACCCTTCCGGCGCTCGGTGAAAGCGTCACCGAGGGCACTGTCACCCGCTGGCTGAAGGCCGAGGGCGAGCGCGTCGAGGCCGACGAGCCGCTGCTGGAGGTGTCGACCGACAAGGTCGACACCGAGATCCCCTCGCCCGTCGCCGGTGTGCTGGCCTCCATCAAGGTGGCCGAGGACGAGACCGTCGAGGTCGGCGCCGAGCTGGCCGTGATCGACGACGGCTCCGGCGCCCCCGCAGCCGCCCCGGCCCCGGCCGAGGAGCCCGCTCCGGCGGCCGCTCCGGAGCCTGCCCCGCAGGCCGCCGCCCCCTCCACCGAGCAGGCCGCCCCGGCCCCGGCGCCCACCGCCGAGGCCACCGCGGGCGCCGGCTCCGCCGAGGGCACGGACGTGGTCCTGCCCGCGCTCGGCGAGTCCGTCACCGAGGGCACCGTCACCCGCTGGCTGAAGCAGGTCGGCGAGGAGGTCTCCGAGGACGAGCCTCTCCTGGAGGTCTCCACCGACAAGGTCGACACCGAGATCCCCTCGCCCGTCGCGGGTGTGCTGCTGGAGATCCTGGTCGGCGAGGACGAGACCGCCGAGGTCGGCGCCAAGCTCGCCGTCGTCGGCGCCCCGGGTGCCGCTCCGGCGGCTGCCCCGGCCCCCGCCGCTCCGGCCCCGGCGCCCGCCGCCGCTGCCCCTGCGGCTCCTCCGGCTCCGGCTCCGGCCGCTCCGGCTCCCACCCCGGCTCCGGCGCCGGCCCCGGTCGCCGCGGCTCCGGTCGCCCCCGCCGCCCCGGCCCCCGCGCCGGTGGCCGCTCCGGCTCCGGTCGCCCCGGCGGCTCCGGCGCCCGCCACCGCGCAGGCCACGGACGAGGGCGCCTATGTGACCCCGCTGGTGCGCAAGCTCGCCGCCGAGAACGGCGTCGACCTGGGCACCGTCAAGGGCACCGGCGTCGGTGGCCGTATCCGCAAGCAGGACGTCCTCGCCGCCGCCGAGGCCGCGAAGGCCGCCGCCGAGGCCGCGAAGGCCGCCGCCGCTGCTCCGGCTCCGGCCGCTGCCGCCGCTCCCGCGGCCGCCAAGAAGGCGCCGACCCTGGAGGCCTCTCCCCTCCGCGGCCAGACCGTGAAGATGCCCCGCATCCGCAAGGTCATCGGCGACAACATGGTCAAGGCGCTGCACGAGCAGGCGCAGCTCTCCTCGGTCGTCGAGGTCGACGTCACGCGGCTGATGCGGCTGCGCAACCAGGCCAAGGACTCCTTCGCCGCGCGCGAGGGCGTCAAGCTCTCCCCGATGCCGTTCTTCGTGAAGGCGGCGGCCCAGGCGCTGAAGGCCCACCCGGCCATCAACGCCCGGATCAACGTCGAAGAGGGCACGATCACCTACTTCGACACCGAGAGCGTCGGTATCGCGGTGGACTCCGAGAAGGGCCTGATGACCCCGGTCATCAAGCACGCGGGCGACCTGAACATCGCCGGTATCGCCAAGGCCACCGCCGAGCTCGCGGGCAAGGTCCGGGCGAACAAGATCACCCCGGACGAGCTGTCCGGCGCGACCTTCACCATCTCCAACACCGGTTCGCGCGGCGCGCTCTTCGACACGATCATCGTGCCGCCGAACCAGGTCGCGATCCTCGGCATCGGCGCCACGGTCAAGCGCCCGGCCGTCATCGAGACGGAGGAGGGCACGGTCATCGGCGTCCGCGACATGACGTACCTGACCCTCTCCTACGACCACCGCCTGGTGGACGGCGCCGACGCGGCCCGCTACCTGACGGCCGTCAAGGCGATCCTGGAGGCCGGCGAGTTCGAGGTCGAACTCGGCCTGTAACCAGCCACCTCGGTGCCCCCGTCCGGAACCTTCGGACGGGGGCACCGTCCGTTTCCGTCCGGGCGTACGATCCCGTCGTGTGCCGGGCTCCGATGCCGTGTTCGTGCCGGTGACACGGATGCGCCGGCCGACCCGGCCCGGCTTCCGGGCACCGTCCGCTTCGCGAGGACGGGGACGGCGCCGGAGCCGGCGGTCGCTCGATGGCGTCCCGCCGGGTGGCGCAGCCGATCACGGTCCGTCGCCTCCGCTTCGGAGCCGTCCGCTACGTGCCGCCGCCGGCCGTCGTGCGATCACCACTGGTCCCGGCCCGGAGAGTCCCAACAGGGCCTCCACGAGGGCGGTTCGGGCCGCGACCTGGGGATTCCGTGCTTGGTCGGCCGCACCGCCCGGCGGGACGCCGGCCGACACCAGGCAACCCTCGGGTCCGGCGCCGCCACGGCCACCGGCCCGAGCCTCCCGCCCACCGCCACACCGCGCGGAGCGCACCGCCCCGGCAGCGTGTAAGTCTCGTCTCACCTGCATGAAAGCGCCCCCGTGCGCCCCTCCCGAGCGGGCGTGCGGCCTTATTGTCTAAACGTCAAACGCCTTAAGGAGCTCTCATGACCGCGCCCGTCGTCCACTCGCTGCGCGAACAGATCCGCGAGCACATCGTGGAGGGGATCGTCAGCGGGCGCTGGAAGCCGGGCGAGCGGATCGTGGAGCGGCGGATCGCGACCGAGCTGGAGGTCTCCCAGACGCCGGTGCGGGAGGCGCTGCGCGAGCTGGAGTCGCTGCGGCTGATCGAGTCGGCGCCGAACAAGGGCGTACGCGTCCGGAATCTGACCGCCGCCGACCTGGAGGAGAGCTACCCGGTGCGGGCCGGTCTCGAGGCCATCGCGGCGGAGCTTGCGGCGGAGAAGCTGGCCGAGGACTGCTCGGCGCTCGAACCGCATGTCGCCGCCCTGTACGAGGCGGACCGCGCGGCGGACGGGACGGGCCAGGTCCGCCACACGGTGGGTTTCCACCGGGAGCTGGTCCGTGCGGCCGGCAACTCGGTGCTGCTGCACACCTGGGAGGGCCTCGGCATCGAGGTGTTCACGGCGCTGTCGATCCGCTGGCTGGGCACGGTGCAGCAGTCGTACGCGGAGGAGCACGAGGAGTTGGTGGCCGCGTTCCGGCGCCGGGACCCGCGGATCGCGGAGCTGGTGAAGGCGCACGTTCTCGGGTGCGCGCCGCGAGCCTGAGGGCCTGTCTCCGCCGAGCACAGGAGCGCTTCCCCGCTCAAAAGCCCCCTCCGACCTGCGAAAACCCCGGTCGATCACGACACCCGGTGCCGCCGCCGGAGGCACCCCGTGCCGACTTTCTCGTAATCAAGATATTTTGCCCGGGAACCTTTGATCGATCATCGATCAGGGAGTTACAGTCACCGACGGGCTCCCACCACAGAGCCCGCCGCCCTGTCCTGCCAAAGACCAAGGGCACCCCCGAAAACCCCTTGCCGACGAGGGAACCCCCCTTCGACTGAGGAAGGCGGCGACATGACCGACCCCTACGCCATCCAGCCGAGCGAGCTCGACCAGCTCCCGGACCGCGACCCCGAGGAGACCGCCGAATGGCAGGCCTCCCTGGACGCCGTCACGAAGGCTGCCGGCCCGCACCGTGCCGCGTACCTGATGCGCCGCACACTGGAGCGCGCGGAGGGCAACGGCATCGCGCTGCCCAAGCTGCTGGAGACGGACTACGTCAACACCATCCCGACCGCCGCCGAGCCGTCCGCGCCCGGTGACGAGGAGATGGAGCGCCGGATCACCGCGTGGAACCGCTGGAACGCGGCGGCGATGGTGACCCGGGGCGCGAAACACGGCGTCGGCGGCCACATCGCCACCTTCGCCTCGGCGGCCTGGCTGTACGAGACCGGCTTCAACCACTTCTTCCGGGGCAAGGAGGCGGACGGCTCCGGCGACCAGCTCTACATCCAGGGCCACGCCTCCCCCGGCATCTACGCCCGCGCCTTCCTCGACGGCCGCCTCACCGAGGCGCACCTCGACAACTTCCGCCAGGAGGCG
The DNA here is from genome assembly GCF_040681835.1 of Streptomyces sp. NPDC051576. Taxonomy (NCBI): domain Bacteria; kingdom Bacillati; phylum Actinomycetota; class Actinomycetes; order Kitasatosporales; family Streptomycetaceae; genus Streptomyces; species Streptomyces sp. NPDC051576. The sequence goes on along the minus strand of NZ_JBFAZO010000021.1, from coordinate 38,562 downwards.
GGCGGCAACGGCCTCCCGTCGTACCCGCACCCGCGCCGGCTGCCCTGGCTCTGGGAGTTCCCGACCGTCTCCATGGGCCTCGGCCCGCTGTCGGCGATCTACCAGGCCCGCTTCAACCGCTACCTCACCGCGCGCGGCATCAAGGACGTCTCCCAGTCGCACGTCTGGGCGTTCCTCGGCGACGGCGAGATGGACGAGCCCGAGTCGACGGCGGCCCTCGCCCTGGCGAGCCGCGAGGGTCTGGACAACCTGACCTTCGTCATCAACTGCAACCTCCAGCGCCTCGACGGCCCGGTCCGCGCGAACTTCAAGATCGTGCAGGAGCTGGAGGCCCAGTTCCGCGGCGCCGGCTGGAACGTCGTCAAGTCGCTGTGGGGCAACGCCTGGGACGAGCTGTTCCAGCTCGACACCACGGGCGCGCTGGTACGACGGCTGCGCGAGGTACCGGACGCCCAGGTGCAGACGTACCAGACGCGCGGCGCCGCCTACATCCGCGAGGACTTCTTCGGCCAGGACCCGGCTCTCGTCGAGCTGGCGAAGCTGCTGAGCGACGACAAGATCCTTGAGTGCTTCCACCTCTCGCGCGGCGGCCACGAGGCCCGCAAGGTGTACGCGGCCTACAAGGCGGCCCTGGACCACAAGGGCGGCCCCACGGTCATCCTGGCGCAGACGGTCAAGGGCCACACGCTCGGCGAGGGCTTCGCCTCGAAGAACGCCAACCACCAGATGAAGAAGCTGTCGACGGACGAGTTCAAGCAGATGCGTGATCTGCTCGAACTCCCCATCAAGGACAGCGACTTCGTCGACGGGGCGGTGCCCTACGGCCACCCGGGCGCCGACTCCCCCGAGGTCCGCTACCTCCAGGAGCGCCGCGCGGCCCTCGGCGGTCCGGCCCCGGCCCGCCGTACGCATACGCTGCCCGCGCTGCCCGCCCCCGCCGACAAGACCTTCGCGTCCTTCGACAAGGGCTCCGGCTCGCAGAACGTGGCCACCACCATGGCCTTCGTCCGCCTGGTCAAGGACCTGGTCCGCGACAAGGAGACCGGCAGGCGCTGGGTGCCGATCGTCCCCGACGAGGCGCGCACCTTCGGCATGGAGAGCCTGTTCCCGTCGCTGGGGATCTACTCCCCCAAGGGGCAGACGTACGAGCCCGTCGACCGCGACCAGCTCATGTACTACAAGGAGGCCAAGAACGGCCAGATCCTCAACGAGGGGATCACCGAGGCCGGTTCGATGGCCGACTTCATCGCCGCTTCCACGTCGTACGCGACGCACGGCGAGGCGATGATCCCGTTCTACATCTTCTACTCGATGTTCGGCTGGCAGCGCACGGCCGACCAGATGTGGCAGCTCGGCGACCAGCTGGGCCGCGGCTTCCTGGTCGGCGCCACGGCCGGCCGTACGACGCTGACCGGCGAGGGCCTCCAGCACGCGGACGGCCACTCGCCGGTGATCGCGGCGACGAACCCGGCGGCCCTGTCGTACGACCCGGCCTTCGCCTACGAGGTCGCGACGATCGTCAAGGACGGCATCCGCCGGATGTACGGCGAGGGGGCCCAGGGCGAGGACCCGAACGTCTTCTACTACCTGACCGTCTACAACGAGCCGATCCCGCAGCCCGCCAAGCCGGCCGGTCTCGGTGTCGACGAGGGCATCGTCAAGGGCCTGTACCGCTTCAACACGGCGGAATCGGCGGGACTTTCGCCCGACGCCAACGCGGCACGCATCCAGCTCCTCGGTTCCGGTACGGCGATCCACTGGGCGCTGAAGGCGCAGCGGCTGCTCGCCGAGGAGTGGGGTGTGGCGGCGGACGTGTGGTCGGCCACCTCGTGGACGGAGCTGCGGCGGGACGCGCTGGACGCGGACGCGGCGCTGCTGCGCGGCGAGGAGCGGGTGCCGTACGTCCGGCAGGCGCTGCACGGCGCGGAGGGGCCGGTGCTCGCGGTCTCCGACTACATGCGCCAGGTTCCCGACCAGATCGCGCAGTGGGTCGAGCAGGACTATTCGTCCCTGGGCGCGGACGGCTTCGGTCTGTCGGACACGCGTGACGCGGCCCGTCGTTACTTCGGCGTCGACGCGGAGTCGATCGTCGTGGCGGCGCTGGCCCAGTTGGCTCGGCGCGGTGAGGTCAAGGCGACCGCGGTGAAGGAAGCGCGGGAGCGGTACGGGTTGTAAGGGTTGCAGGTAGAGCGCGGGCGTGTGGGAGCCGGTCGGCCGGTCCCCGCACGCCCGCGGCCGTTCGTGCGCCCATCATGGGTCCCATGCGCGCAGCCCGCCTCATCAAGATGGTGCTCCTCCTCCAGTCCCGGCCCGCCATGACCGCCGCCGAGCTCGCGCGGGAGCTGGAGGTGTCGGAGCGGACGGTGACACGGGACGCGCAGGCGCTGTCCGAGGCGGGCCTGCCGGTGTACGCGGAGCGGGGGCGGGCCGGCGGGTACCGGCTGGTCGGCGGGTACCGGACGCGGCTGACCGGGCTGGCGCGCAGCGAGGCCGAGGCACTGTTCCTGTCAGGCCTGCCGGGGGCCCTGCGGGACATGGGGCTGGAGGACGCCGCCTCCGCGGCCCGGCTCAAGGTGTCCGCCGCGCTGCTCCCCTCGCTCCAGGACTCCTCGCGGGCGGCGGCCCAGCGCTTCCATCTCGACGCCCCGAACTGGTTCACCGAACCCGGGACGCCCCCGCTGCTGCCCGCCGTGGCGGACGCGGTGTGGGACGACCGCAGGGTCCTCGCGCGCTACCGGCGCGGGGACGCCGATGTCGAGCGGGAGCTGGAGCCGTACGGGCTCGTGCTCAAGGCGGGCGTCTGGTACCTGTGCGCACGGGTGGCCGAGGGCGATTCCTTCCGGGTGTACCGGATCGACCGCTTCACGGCGGTGGATTCCCCGGACGACGAACGCTTCGTACGGGACGAGGACTTCGATCTTCCGGCGTTCTGGGAGGAACGGGCGGAGCAGTTCGCGCGGTCGATCCTGCGGGCCGAGGTGGTGGTGCGGGTGTCCCCCGACGGCGCGCGAAGACTGCCGTACGCCGTCGATCCGGTCGCGGCGCGTGAGGCGCTGGAGGTCGCGGGGGCGCCGGAGGACGGGGACGGGTGGGTGACGGTGACCCTGCCGGTGGAGTCCGAGAAGGTGGCCCACGCACAGCTCGCGGGGCTGGGGCCGGAGGTGGAGGTGCTGGCTCCGGAGAGTCTGCGGGCGCGGTTCGTGAGCGACGCGCGGCGGCTGGCCGCGCTGTACCGCCCATAACGATCTGCCCCGAGCCAGGTGACAATCCGCTGCACTCCACGTGCGCACCACCCCTCCAGGACCGATGCTTGACCCGTGATGGACGAGACGGAGTTCTGGGAGCTGGTGGACGCCACCCGCGAGGCCGCCGAGGGCGACCCCGAGGAGCAGGCCGACCTGCTCGTGGACCGGCTTCTCCTGCTGGATCCGGAGCTGGTGCTGGACTTCGCCCGCCATTTCGAGGCCCGCTACAACCGCGCCTACACCTGGGACCTGTGGGGTGCCGCGTGGGTGCTGCTGGACGGGGCGAGCGACGACGCGTTCGACTTCTTCCGGTGCTGGCTGATCGGTCAGGGCCGCGAGGTGTACGAGGGCGCGGTGCACGACGCCGACTCGCTGGCCGATCTCATCGACGACTTCGACGAGGAGATCGACGGCGACGGGGAGGAGCTGGGGTACGCGGCGGACGAGGCGTACGAACAGCTCACCGGTGTCGTCGCCCCCGACCTGGGGATTCCGCCCGCGCCCGCCGAGCCACTCGGGGCACCGCTCGACCTGGAGAACGAGGCCGTGCTGGCGGAGCGCTTCCCGAAGCTGCGGGAGAGGTTCCGGCAGGACTGAGGAGGGTACGGACGTCACCGTGGCTCGAATACCGTTCCCGGAGCGTTCCGCCGACGCCGTCGACAAGCTCCCCACCCCGCTGAACGCGTTCCGCATGCTCTCCCACGCCCCGGAGCTGCCGGGTCCGGCGATCGACCTCGGGATGGCCGTGCTGGGGTCGTCTTTGCCGGTGCGGTTGCGCGAGTTGGTGGTGATGGCGGTGGCGGCGCGCACGGACTGTGCGTACGGCCTCGTGCAGCACCGGCCGATCGCGCTGCACGCGGGGGTGACGGTCGACCAGCTGGACGCCGTCGTCGAACTCCGCGCGGAGGAGAGCGAGTTCGACGCGATGGAGTGGTCGGCGCTGACCGCGGCGGAGGAGCTGCTGGCCCAACACACCCTCGCGGACGCCACGTTGGCCACGCTCCGTGAGCACTTCACGGACCGTCAGGTGGTCGAGCTGATCACGACGGTCGGCTACTACACGATGCTGGCCGGCCTCCTGAACGGCCTGGGCGTCGACATCGATCCGGCGGGCGAGCAGTACCTGGGCCTGGGCAGGAGCTGAGCGCCGGAACCGGTCGCCGCACCCTAGGGCCTGTTCCAGGTTTCCCGTCGTCCGCCCGGAGGGCGGGCCCTGCGCCCGCCGCGGAAGCGGCTGATGTCGCAGTCGGTGCGTGCTCTCGGCGTGCCGGGCGGAAGTCCGCGTACTGGTTGTACGTGGGCTTTCGCCCGGTGCGGCGAGTGGGGGCACCTCCCACGCCCTTAAGGCAGTGGGGGAGCGTGCCGGGCCTCGCGGGGCAGGCGGGAAACCTGGAACAGGCCCTAGGCCGCCGTGCGGCGCCGGGTCGTGTCCGTCGGGATGTATGCCTGGGTCTGGTCGGCCCGGATCGCGTGGTGCATCGGGGCCGCGTTGGCCTGGTCCAGCGCGGAGGCCGTGACGGCGGCCGGGCCGAGGATCACGGTCGCGACCGCGCAGACGACCGCCCAGGGGCCGCGGGCGGACCTGGTCCAACCGGCAGGCTTCTCCGTGGTGTTGGTGTGACTGCTGTTCATTTTCCCCACCTCCAGTCAGTGCGTGTGCATGACGATAGGGAGCTTGTCTCGGCGAACCCGGTGAGCCGCCTGCGAGAAACCTGTGAGCGCCGACGGGCAAGTGTTCGCGCAGTTCACAGACTTGAGGTCTTGACCGGAGCCGTGACATCCGGCTTACGGTGGCCGCCGCCGAACAGGAGCGCCGCGCCCATGACCAGCCCGTACGTGAAGGGGATCACCCGCGAGGAACATCTCGCGCATCTCCGGACGCACCCCGACGCGAGCCATCTGCAGATCCCGGAGTGGGCCGATGTGAAGCCCGACTGGAGCGCGGAGAGCGTCGGTTGGTTCGAGGGCGACACCCTGGTCGCCGTCGCGCTGGTGCTGTACCGCGCGTTTCCCGGGACCGGGCGCTGCCTCGCCTACCTTCCCGACGGGCCCGCGATCGACTGGCACAGCCAGCGCCCGGAGCGGTACCTGGACCCGCTGGTCGCGCACCTGGAGAAGGAGGGCGCGTTCTCGGTCCGCATCGGCCCCCCGCTCGTCGTCCGGCACTGGGACGCGGCCACCGTGGCGGCGGGCGTCGCCGACCCCTCCGTACGGCATCTGCGGGATCTGCCGACGGACGGGATCGACGGGTACGCGCTCGATGCCGCCGAGCGACTCAGGCGGCTGGGGTGGCGGCGGTGCAAGGAGAACGAGGGAAGCGGGTTCGGGCTCGGACAGCCGCGCTACGGGTGTCACATCCCCCTGGCGGGGCGGTCGGTGGACGAGCTGCGGCGGAGTCTCGCTCCGCACTGGCTGCAGGCCCTGCAGACCGCGGAGGGGGGCGGTGTCGGGGTCTTCTGGGGGTCCGCCGAGGATCTGCCCGCGTTCCACCGCCTGTACCGGGCGACGGCCGAGCGGGACGGGTTCAAGGCCCGGCCCCTGGACTACTTCCGGCGGATGTGGCAGGCGTTGAACGCCGAGGAGTCCGACCGGATGCGGATCTACCTCGCCGAGTACGACGACGAGATGCTGTCCTCCGCGATCATGATCGGCGTCGGCCCCCGCGTCTGGCACTCCTATCCCGCGTCCGGCCGCCGGGGACGTGAACTGCGGCCCAGCAGCCTGCTGTTGTGGCGGATGCTGTGCGAGGCGCTGGAGTCGGGCGCGGACACGTACGACCTGCGGTCGATCACCCCGTCCCTCGTCCCCGAGGACCGCCTCGTCGGCCGGCTCCTCTTCAAGACCGGCGCGGGCGGCCGGGCCGTGGAGTACTTCGGCGAGTGGGAACGGCCCGTAGGGGTCCAGGGGAAGGTGCTCCAGCGCGCGCTGGGGGTCTACCTCAGCCGCAGGTAGACACACGGGCCGGCGGGCTCGCCCGGCAAGTCCGCCGGGCGCGGGGCTGTGCCATGTGCGGCTCCGCCGCGTGGGCGCGACCGGCCTCCGCGACCCGCAGCGCAGGGGCCGGGGGCGCCGCCCCCCGGGGCCGGGGCGGGTAGGGGCGGCGGGGGCGGTCAACGCCCCTGCAACCGTGCCGCCGCCTCTCGAACCTCCGGCAACCTGGCCAGCAGTGCCGCGCCCGGGCAGCTCGTCATGTAGCCGTCCTTGTGGGCGGCGAGGGCGGGGAGGGTCGCGGTGGTGCCGGCGGCGTAGCGGCTGAGGCTGTTGCTGGAGACCAGGTGGGCCTTGGTGCGCGGGTCGACGTCCGCGAGGCCCAGTTTCCAGGCGGCCAGGGCTGCGATCGCGTCGGTCATGGCCTTCGGTACCGGTACGCCCGCCGTGAACGTGCCGATCGCGGCGATGCCCGCGGTGCGGTGGTTGAAGCCCTGGGTGTGGGCGCCGGTGACCGCGCGGTCGACGCCGCCCGCGCGGCCCTCGTAGATCGTGCCGCAGCGGTCGACGAGGAAGTTGTAGCCGATGTCGTCCCAGTCCCGGACGCCGGTCTGGCCGGCGTAGAGGTAGCGGATGATGCGGGGCGCGTCCGCGCAGTCGTAGTGGTTCGGTGAGTCGGTGTGGTGGACGAAGACGGCGACGACCTTGTCGTCGTAGCGCGGGGGTGGCTGCGCGTGCCGGGAGAGGGCGTCCAGCCAGGCCGAGCGCGGCACGATGCGCGGCTCGGGGGCGGTGTGCCGGGCGGTCGCGGGGCGGGCGGCGACCGGGGAGCGCAGGGCGGCCGTGGCCTTGCGGCCGACGCCGTTCGCGCACAGGGCCAGCACCAGGACGGCGGCCAGGCCGGGGAGACAGGCCAGCAGCAGGACCGCCGAGCGGGGGACGCGGGCTATTCGTACCCGTCGCCGCCGCCTTCGTGCACCCGGCGTTCTTCTCAGGACGCGCATGGTCAACACTCTCGGCCGGAAACGCTCCGCCCGCGATGTGTGCTGTGCCACCCGGTGGAACCATCGTCCTGGTCCGGCACGTTTCTGCGGGTACACGCACGCGTGGGCACGTTCCCGGGGGCCACGCGCGCGTGACTGATCAGTGGGCCCGTTCCTCGCGTACTAAGGGTTCCGAGAGAAAGGCGGCTCCGTGGACCTGCTCGACCTGCTGTTGTTGCTGGTGATCCTCGCCTACGCGGCGTCCGGGTACCGGCGCGGCCTCGTCGCCGGATGTGTGTCGCTCGCCGGGTTCGTGGGCGGTGCGGTCGTCGGCGTGTGGGTGCTGCCGTGGGTGATGGACCTGGTGACACCGGGGACGACGGCGGCGACGGTGACCGCCGTGCTCACCGTGCTGACCCCGGCGGTGGTCGGGCACGAACTGGCGGGGCGGCTGGCGCTGAAGCTGCGCAAGGAGCTGGACCAGGGGCCGCTGCGGGTGGCCGACGGGATCGGCGGTGCCGCGGCGAACTCGGTGGCGGTGATGATCGTGGCGTGGGTGGCCGCGAGCGTGCTCGGTGTTTCTTCGTCGGCGACGGTCACCTCGGCGATCCAGGACTCGGCGCTGCTGGGCAGCGTGCAGAAACTCATGCCGGACACCACGCCGACCTGGTTCTCGCGCGCCACCTCCGCACTCACCGAGGCGGGCTTCCCGCAGGTCTTCAACCCGTTCGAGAACGCGTCGACGGCCGAGGTCGCCAAGCCCACCGGCGACAGCGTCACCGCCGCCGCGACGAACGCGGCCAAGCGGAGCACGGTCAAGATCGAGGGCTCCTCGGGCACCGAGGGCCGCGAGGGCAGCGGCTTCGTGTTCGCCGCGCAGCACGTCATGACCAACGCCCATGTGGTGGCCGGCATCGACGACCCGACCGTCCGCATCGGCGGGGTCGGGCGGTCGTACGAGGCGCGGGTGGTCCTCTTCGACCCGAGCAAGGACGTCGCCGTGCTGTATGTGCCGGGGCTGTCCGCGCCCGTGCTGCGCTTCGACGACGACGCGGCGCGCGGCGACTCCGCCGTGGTCGCGGGCTATCCGCAGGACGGCGACCTGAATCTCCAGGCCGCGACCGTCGCCAACCAGGTGAACGCGACCGGGCAGAACATCTACAACGACGGGACGGTCACCCGCGAGATCTACTCGATCCGCTCCACGGTCCGCCCCGGCAACTCCGGCGGCCCGCTCCTGACCACCGGCGGCAAGGTCTACGGCGTGGTCTTCGCCCGCTCCACCTCGGACGACGAGACGGGGTACGTGCTGACGGCCGACGAGGTCTCCGGGGACGCGAGGAGCGCGGCGACCGCGACGGCCCCGGTGGACACGGGCGACCTGGTCACGTCGTAGCTCACAGCGAGCGGCCCATGAGGACGTCGTCCACGTACTCCCCGTCGAGCAGGAACTCCTCGGGCAGTACGCCCTCGACGGCGAAGCCCTCGGCCTCGTAGAGCTTCCGCGCCGGTGTGTTGTGGCCGAGCACGCGCAGGGTGATGCGCCGGGCGCCCTGCCGCCGGGCCTCGGTGATGGCGGCGCGGATCAGCGCGCGGCCGACCCCGTGGCCCCGGGCCGCCTCGCCGACGGCGAGCCCCTGGATCTGCCGGACATGCGCGTTGCAGACGAGCGAGGTGGCGGGAACCAGCCGGATGTAGCCGACGATCCGGCGGTCGAGTTCGGCGACCAGGAAGTCACCGGGCACGTGCTTGTCGTCGAAGAAGGGCGCGTACGGCGGCTGCGCCTTCGGCACGACCGCGTGCAGCCGGGACCAGGTGGCGCGGTCCAGCGCTCCGAGTTCCTCGTCGTCGTCGGGCAGGGCGGTGCGTATGTACGGCTCGGACATGGGGGCCACCCTACGGCGGCGAACGGCGGAGTCCTCATGGGGTTTTTACGGATCAACGGGGCAGGATGGGCGCCATGGAACGCTCGCGAATCGCGGTGACCGGCGCCTCCGGTCTGATCGGCAGCGCCCTGGTGCGGTCCCTGACCGCGGACGGGCACGAGGTGGTGCGCCTGGTGCGGCGGGCCGCTCGGGGCGCGGACGAGGTGTGCTGGGACCCGGAGGGGCAGTACGTGGACGCCGCCGCGCTCGACGGGTGCGACGCCGTGGTCAATCTGGCCGGCGCCGGGATCGGCGACCACCGCTGGACGGACGCCTACAAGAAGACCGTCCGGGACAGCCGCGTGCTGGGCACGGCGGCGCTCGCGGAGGCGGTGGCCGCGCTGGACCGGCCGCCGCGGGTGTGGGTGAACGGCAGCGCGATCGGCTTCTACGGCGACACGGGCGACCGCGCAGTGGACGAGGACGCGCCTCCCGGGGACGGCTTCCTGCCCTCGCTGTGCGTGGAGTGGGAGGAGGCGACCGCGCCCGTGCAGGAGGCCGGCGTGCGGACGGTGTTCGCGCGGACCGGGCTGGTGGTGGCACGGGACGGCGGGGCGTGGGCCAAGCTGTTCCCGCTCTTCAAGGCGGGGATCGGCGGGCGGTTCGGGAACGGGCGGCAGTACTGGTCGTTCGTCGCGCTGCACGACGAGGTCGCGGCGATCCGGCATCTCATCGACACCGAGGGCCTGTCGGGGCCCTTCAACCTCACCGCCCCGAATCCGCTGACGAACCGTGAGATCGCGGCGGCGATGGGCCGGGTGCTGCACCGCCCGTCCCTCTTCACTGTTCCCGCGCCCGCGCTGAAGCTGGCGCTCGGCGAGATGTCGGGGGATGTGCTGGGGAGTCAACGGGTGCTGCCGAAACGGCTGTTGGAGTCGGGGTTCACCTTCGCGTTCCCGGAGATCGAAGGGGCGATCAGGGCGGCGCTGTAAGGGACGGACGCCCGCCGATGACACACGGCGACCGTATGTGACCACTATGCGACCGCCGTGCGACCGTGCCCTGTCGATGCGCGACTTCCGCTGACCGGTCACGGCCCTAACCTCGACCCGAACTCGGGTATCCCTGAAGGCCGTTGGGGGCATGACGTCCCCACCGGCCGCTCAACGTCGAGGAGGGGCATGTGTCTGAGCCCGCGTACCAGGCGGACGTCGTCGTCGTGGGAGCCGGGGTCGCCGGACTCGCCGCGGCTCATCGGCTGATCAGCGCAGGAGTAACGACCGTAGTCCTGGAGGCCGCCCCTTACGTCGGCGGCCGTATGTCGACCGAGAAGGTCGACGGGTTCCGGCTCGACCGGATCGGACAGTTCCTGTCCACCTCGTACCCCGAACTGCGCCTGACCCCAGGCCTCGACGCCCTGGTGCTGCGCCCCTTCGCACCGGGCGTCCTGCTCCACAGCGACGGCCGCCACCACCGCGCCGGCACTCCGGCGCCCGGAGGGAGCGCATGGGGCGCACTCCACGCGGTACGCGCCCTGGCGAGCGCCCCTCGGGCGGGGACAGGCCCGAGGGTGCGGACGGGGTCCGTGCGGGGCGGCGCGGCACGCAGGGGCTCCTTCTGGGGCGGCCCGACGGCGAGGGGACGTGGGGGCGTCGCCTGGGCCGCGGCGGCGCCGGGAGGCGTTTCCGGGGGCTGGGCAACACCCGGGGCCGGGGCGGCACTCACCGGCCGGACGGCGGCGTCCGCGGAAGAGCCCGTGCCCGGGACCCGGGTGGCGGCCTCCGGAGACACGACGCCGCACACCCCCCGTACGGAGACCCTGACGGAGGGCCCCACCCCGGGGGACCTGACGGCGGCGACACCCGGCGGCGAGTCCGTGCCCGAGGAGCGCACGGGAACCTCCGCGGGCGCCCGGCCGCCCAAGGACCGGACCGCGTCCCGGAGCGGGCTGACCGGCGCCACCTGGGGTGTGCTCAGGGACCGGACAGGTGCCTCCCGGGGCGGGCCGGCCGCCGGCGACCGCACGGACTCCTCCTGGGGCGGCCCCGCGCTCAAGGACCGGCCGGTGGACGCCCGTAGGGTCTCCGCCGTGCCCCGGCCGCGGTCCGGTGCCCCGCTCGGTGGGCCCGTCGACCAGGCCCGGCTCGGGGCCGCGCTCACCCGGCTCGCGGGGACGCCCGTCGAACGGCTGCTGGCGCGGCCCGAGTTGCCCGCCGGGCAGGCGCTCGCGGCACGCGGGGTGCCCGCGCGGACCATCGAGGGGTTTCTGCGTCCGCTGCTCGCCGCGCTGCTGTGCGACCCGGAGTTGACGACCTCCAGCCGGTGCGCGGACCTCGCGCTGCGCGCCTTCGCGGGCGGGCGGCTGTGTCTGCCGGAGGGCGGCGCGGAGATGCTGCCCGAGGTGCTCGCCGCGGCGCTGCCACCGGGCACCGTGCGCACCGGCGTGCGCGTGACGGACGTGGCGACGACATCGGTGACCACCGCCGAACACGGCGAGATCCGCTGCCGGGCCGTGCTCGTCGCGACGGACGCGCGCGCGGCGGCCGAACTCCTGCCCGGCCTGCGCGTACCGGACTTCCACCCGGTGACCGTCGTGCACCACACCACCGACGACCCGCCCACTACCGGAGCCGCCCTGCTCGTCGACTCCGACCGCGGCGGCCCGGTCGCGCACACCGCGGTCGTCAGCGAGGTGGACCCGAGCCGCGCCCCGGCCGGCCGCGCGCTCGTCTCGTCGACGGTCCTGGGCCCTCCCCCACCGGACGTCGAGACCGCCGTACGCATGCACCTGTCCCGCCTCTACGGCACCTCGACCGCCCGTTGGGAGACCCTCGCCGTGCACCACACGGCGACGGCCGTGCCCGTGATGCGGCCGCCGCACGACCTGCGCCGGCCGGTCCGCCTGCTGGCCGGCCTGTACGTGTGCGGCGACCACCGGGACACGAGCACGGTCCAGGGGGCCCTGCATTCGGGACACCGGGCGTCGACGGCGATCCTGAAGGACCTGGGCGCGGCAGGCACGCTGCACAGAGCCGAGCCGACGCAAACAACACAGGCCGCCTGAACCCCCCTCACCCCACCTCACCCGAACGCGGCGACCTTGTCGCGATACCCCCGCACCGGCGCCGCGTCCTTGTACGGCTCAAGCCTCCGCTCGAAGTCCCGCACGTACTCGATCGCCCGGACCGACCGCATCTCCGCGGCCTGCCCCGCCGCCTCCGCGCCCAGCGCGCAGGCCTGGTCGAGTTCGCCGAGGCCGAGCCGGGCGGAGGCGAGGACGACCCGGCAGAACAGCCGGCTGCGGGCGAAGGCGGGCGCCCGCAGTTGCAGGGAGCGCTCCGCGTGCTGGGCGGCGGCGCGGAACTGCTGGAGGTCCCGGTGCGCGTGCCCGAACTCGTCGGCGAGCTGCGCCTCGTCGAAGAACCTTGCCCAGTACGGCACTTCGTCCCCGGCGCGCGCGGTTTCGAGGGCGCGCTCGGCCCGGACCAGCGCGGAGGTGCACGCCCGCACCTCGCCCAGGACTCCGTGCGCCCGCGCCTCCACGGCGTGCAGCAGCGCCTGCACGACAGGGGGCGCGCTGGTCCCGACCCCCTGCTGCGCCACCCGCGCGAGCTGGACGGCCTCGCGCCCGTGCCCGAGGTAGACGGCCTGCCGGCTCATGGTGATGAGCACGTACGAGCCGTAGGCCCGGTCCCCGGCCGCCTGGGAGAGGCGCAGCGCCTGCACGAAGTACCGCTGCGCGAGCCCGTGCGCGGCGATGTCGTACGACGTCCAGCCGGCGAGCCGGGTGAGGTCGGCCGCGGCCGCGAAGAGGCGCCGGCCGGTCTGCTCGCCGTAGGCGCCGCGCAGCATCGGCTCGGTCTCGTGCTCCAGGTAGCGCACGAGGGCCTGCCGGGCGTGGCCGCCGCCGTAGGCGTTGTCGAGGGTGCGGAAGAGTTCGCCGACCGAGCGGAGCGCGGAGATGTCGCCGCCGGTGACCCGCTGGCCGGGAGCGCGTTCGCCGGCCCCGCGCTGGCGGGGTACCGCGGGGCGGCCCTGCGGGGGCACCCGGCCGGCTGGTTCGGCGCGGCCGACCCGGTCGTCGGCGCGGCCGATCAGCCAGTCCCGGCTGGGCACGACAAGACCGGCCGGGGTGAAGGCGATCTTGCGCAGCTCGGCGTGGCTGCCGGAGTCCTTGCGCCACAGCCCGCTGACGATGTCGACGGCCTCCTCGGGGGTCGCGGCGAATTCGAGCCCCGCGTACACCGGCGCGCAGGCGTCCAGCCCCAGGTCCTGCGCGGTGAGCCGGCGTCCGAGCCGCCGGGTGAAGACCTCGGCGATCAGGGCGGGGGTGGTGCCCCTGGGCTGCTGGCCGCGCAGCCACCGGGTGACGGATGTCTTGTCGTATCTGAGGTCGAGTCCGTGCTCCAGACCGAGCTGGTCCACGCGACGGGCCAGACCTGCGTTGGAGAACCCCGCTTCTGCGATGAGCGCGGCGAGCTGGCGGTTGGGAGTGCGCTGCGCGGGTCGTTCCGTCATCTGCGGTGCGGTCTCCTGCCTTTCGGGCCTCACAGCGGCCGATGCGGCCGCCGCCTGCCCGGATTGCCTGTGAGCAGCCCTTTTGGCCTCGTGAACGGCGCGAATGTAGCGGAGCGTAAGCGGCCCGTCGCACATTCCGACGTGCATTCATCCGATCGTGTGAGGATTGGTCGTAGGGCTGACGGTCCCGACCGCCCGGTGGGCTGTCAGCGGTCGGTCGTACAGTGGCGTAGGCATGTTTCGTGCCTTACGACTCGTAGGTTGCTGCCAGGGAGGCGCTTGCCGTGGGTGAGTTGCGGTTCGTCCGGATGGGCTTCGGCGCGGACGCGGTCGAGTACCAGGAGGCGTGGGACGAGCAGCGCCGGGTGCACGCGGCCCGCTTCGCGGACGAGGTCCCGGACACCTGTCTCCTCCTTGAGCACCCGCCGGTGTACACGGCGGGCCGGCGCACGGCGGAGAGCGAGCGCCCGCTGGACGGCACCCCGGTCATCGACGTCGACCGCGGCGGCAAGATCACCTGGCACGGCTTCGGCCAGCTCGTGGGCTACCCCATCCAGAAGCTCCCGCGCCCCGTCGACGTCGTCGCCCACCTCCGCCGCCTGGAGGACGCGATGATCCGGGTCTGCGCGGAGTTCGGCGTCGAGACCAGCCGGGTCGAGGGCAGGGCGGGCGTGTGGGTCCTCGGCGACCCGGTGGACCAGCGTCCCTCCCTCGGCGGACTCTCCCTCGACTTCGACCCCCGGCTCACCGACGAGGAGTTCGACCCCCGCCTCAACGGCCCCGAGTACGCACCCTCCAACGCCGGCCAGCGCCGCGAGGACCGCAAGATCTGCGCCATGGGCATCCGGGTCGCCAAGGGCGTCACCATGCACGGCTTCGCGCTGAACGTGAACCCGGACACATCCAACTTCGACAAGATCATCCCGTGCGGCATCCGGGACGCGGGCGTCACGTCCCTCTCCCACGAGCTGGGCCGCGAGCTGACCATCGCGGAGGTACTCCCGGTGGCGGAACGGCACCTGGCGGATGCGCTGGGCAACGCGGACCTGCGGCCGAGGGCGACCGAGAAGGCATCAGCGACTTTCAGCCCGTCCGGCGTTTGAGGACGAGGCCGTCCAGGCCGAAGCGGGGGCCTGGGGGCGGCAGCCCCCAGCAGGGCCGGCACCAACACCGCCCACCAAATCAACGGGCGTAACCTAGGTTCCGCCGAAGAATCAATCGCTAGGGAGCCCATCGTGTCCGCAGTCGCACCCGACGGACGCAAGATGCTGCGCCTGGAGGTCCGGAACGCCCAGACCCCCATCGAGCGCAAGCCCGAGTGGATCAAGACCCGGGCGAAAATGGGTCCCGAGTACACGAAGATGCAGGCGCTGGTGAAGAGCGAGGGCCTGCACACGGTCTGCCAGGAAGCCGGCTGCCCCAACATCTACGAGTGCTGGGAGGACCGCGAGGCGACCTTCCTCATCGGCGGCGACCAGTGCACGCGCCGCTGCGACTTCTGCCAGATCGACACCGGCAAGCCCGAGGCCCTCGACCGCGACGAGCCGCGCCGGGTGGGCGAGTCCGTGGTCACCATGGACCTGAACTACGCCACGATCACCGGCGTCGCCCGCGACGACCTGGAGGACGGCGGGGCCTGGCTGTACGCCGAGACGGTCCGCCAGATCCACCAGCAGACGGCGTCCCGCGAGTCCGGCCGCACCAAGGTCGAGCTGCTCGCCCCCGACTTCAACGCGGTCCCCGAGCAGTTGGCCGAGGTCTTCTCCTCCCGCCCCGAGGTCTTCGCGCACAACGTCGAGACGGTCCCCCGCATCTTCAAGCGCATCCGCCCCGGCTTCCGCTACGACCGCTCGCTCAAGGTCATCACCGAGGCCCGCGACTACGGCCTGGTCACCAAGTCGAACCTGATCCTCGGCATGGGCGAGACCCGCGAGGAGGTCAGCGAGGCGCTGCGCCAACTGCACGAGGCGGGCTGCGAGTTGGTCACCATCACGCAGTATCTGCGGCCGTCGGTGCGTCACCACCCCGTGGAGCGCTGGGTGAAGCCGCACGAGTTCGTCGAACTCAAGGAGGAGGCCGAGCAGATCGGCTTCTCCGGGGTCATGTCCGGCCCGCTGGTGCGTTCTTCGTACCGTGCCGGGCGCCTCTACCAGATGGCCATAGAGAAGCGGGGCGCGTACGTGGCCTCGCAGGCGGTCTGAGCGCAGAGTCTGTGAATTCGCGCACAAGTGACTACTAGCGAGTAGCACCCGTATCCGACGCGGCCCTGACCGTCCTCCCAGTTGAGGGCGTCCATCAGGGCCGCGTCGGCGTTCCGGCCCACCGCATCAAGGCTTCATTGGCGTTTGACCGGTCGGTCACGCCCTGGTAACACCAAACAGTGACACTCGACTTACAGCACGTAGCCTCACACCCAGAGCCGTTCCGAGGGGGGACCTCCACCATGCAGGCCGCACCCGTCCGCGCCACCGCCATCCCGTCCGTCACCGACGCGCTCCGCGCGGTCGAGTCGCTGCTGATGAGCAGCGGCCAGCGCACCGCCCGGCGTAACGCGTGGACCTCCGTCCTGGAGGACCGCCGCCGCGCCAAGGACCGGGTCGAGGCACAGCTCGTCCTGGAGCAGTCCCTCACCTCCCGCTCCTGAACCCCTCGCCCCGGGCACCGCCGTCGTCGGCGCTCCGGGAGCCACGTAGACTCTTGGCATGGCGAGGAAGGACACGACAGCGGACAACGCTGCGAACCCCGGGCGACTCAAGCAGATCGTCCTGACGTACAAGATGACGCGCAAGGCCGACAAGGTGATCGGTCTTGTACTCGCGGCTGTCGGAATTGTCACCTTCGGTGTCTTCCTCGCGATCGGCTTCTTGCTCGGTCACCCCATTTACCTTGGCATTCTGGGCGTCCTGCTCGCCTTCCTCGCGACGGCGATCGTCTTCGGACGCCGGGCCGAGCGGGCCGCCTTCGGGCAGATGGAGGGCCAGCCGGGCGCTGCCGCCGCGGTACTGGACAACATCGGCCGGGGCTGGACGACGACTCCGGCGGTGGCGATGAACCGCAGCCAGGACGTGGTGCACCGCGCGGTCGGCAAGGCCGGCATCGTGCTGGTCGCCGAGGGCAACCCGAACCGGGTGAAGACCCTGCTGGCCGCCGAGAAGCGGAAGATGGCCCGCATCGTCGCGGACGTACCCGTGCACGACGTGATGGTGGGCACCGGCGAGGGCCAGATCCCGCTGAAGAAGGTCCGCACGACGATGCTCAAGCTCCCGCGCGTCCTGACCGGCCCCCAGGTGACGGCGACGAACGACCGCCTGCGCGCCATGGGCGACCTGATGAGCAACATGCCCCTCCCCAAGGGCCCGATGCCGAAGGGCATGAAACTCCCCAAGGGCGGCGGCAAGGCCCGCTGAGCCCCGCACCACTACTCGGCTTCTACGACGATGGGGGCGCCCGGATCACTCCGGGCGCCCCCATCGTCGTAGGCGTACGAACGCTACGCGCCCGCCACCTTCTCCAGCTTGGCGATCTGCGCCGTGACGACCTCGTCCGGGACCTCGACGGTCTTCGGGTCCGTCATGTCGACCGCGAAGAACACCGCGAGCGTCGATCCCGACCGGACGACGGTGTACGCGGTCGGGGTGTCCGCGCCGAGCATCCCGCCACTCAGCCGGAAAGCCACGGCCTCGTCGCCGGCGTCCGGCACGTCCAGGGACTTCACCGCTGACGCCTTCAGCTCCTCGGTGACCTCGAAACCGTCCGGGCAGCCCCGCACGGAGGCGGCGAGGTCGGCGAGGCCCTGTTTGGCGTCGGCTTCCTGGTAGGAGGCGAGCAGCACGCTCGTACCCGTGCCCACCGTGTCCCCTGAGGTGGCGGCCACCGTCTGGCCGACGCGGGCCTCGGGGTCGACGCTCAGCGAGAAGAACATCATCATCGACACCGCCGCGCATATGTCGTCGTCGGCGTCGACCGGGGGTGCCTCGGTGTCAGGGTCCGCCGGCGCTTGGACGCCGTAGCCCGCCAAGTCGCCCTTTGCCAACTGGGCCTTGGTGAGCTGGGTCTCGGTGAGAGGCCGGTGGCTCGTGTCAGTGGCCGACGGCGAGGCGGTGGCAGAGGCAGACCCCTTGGCCCCCTCCGTGTGGCCCGGGTGCCCTCATACGGACACCCGGCCCACTCGATCCCGCTCCCTAACCGGGCTGCCCCGCGAACGCGACCGCGTCGCCGTGCCACTTCTTGTGCACCCACAGCCGCTCCCCGGCCAACTCGGTCCGCGCCCAGGTGCCGGACAGGGTCCCGATGCCGGTGCCCTTCGGCAGCCGCGCGACGACACCGCTCGGCTTCACACCGCCGAACCGCCCGTACTCAAGGACCACAACACCCCGGTCGGTCGCGAGCACCACCCGCCGCGTCGTCCAGGCCATGGCGGCCGCCATCCCGACCAGTCCACCGAACGCCCCGAGGAGCGCCCCGCCCCCACTTGACGCCCCCGCGGCGACGGCCACGACCCGAACCCCGATCAACCCCACGAGAAAGAACCCGACCTGCGCCCAGGGATTGATACCGCCCTGAGCCAAAAGAACCCGCTCCACACGCTCACCGGGCTCCAGGAGCCCTTGCGAGCGCTCAATAATGCTGGCCGATATCTTCGGGGACATAAAATTTCATCCAATCAGTAGCGGGCACATCAGAATCGTCGTCAGACTTTATGACCCTTGCCGGCATCACGTTTTCTACCGAACTCTACGCGAGAATTCAGAAGTTTCACCCACGCATTTTCTCGATTTTCCGTATAATGCGCCCGCTGGGCACCAGGAGCGGTCTCAATAAGGTGCAGCAGAGACCAGGACAGGCCAAAGCAATCATCAGGACCGAAGACCGTGACCAACGCCTGAGCCTCTTCATCCGAAACGGGAGGAGTTACCCGCTCAAGCAGTCGCTCCGTCTCCACAACCTCCTCCTCACTCGCCTCCTCCGAGGGGAACGGGCCAGCTTCGATCAGGTCATTGACTTCATCGCGAATTGGCACCCAGCCTCCTACACCTTTCCGATACTCCGATAGTAGGTCATCATTTCGAGAATTCCCTTGTTGAAGTAACCGGGATCATTGTACTGGAGTTGCCCGATTCGTCGCATATCCCAAATATCCATCGCCAGTACGGTTCGAAAAGGAAGGCTTGCATCACGCCGCTTGGTCCCTCCACCCCGACCGCCGTATGTGCGAGTGAGCTTGTGATCTGCCTCCTTCATCACAACCGCACCGCCATCGTTTCTCGGCAGATGAAGGAGCGCGTCCTGAGGCATGTGATGCGGGGTGAGACCGTCGCCGGGCGTTCCGGGATCAAAATCACCGAAGCGCCCTCCCTGGTTTTCCGCGACCACCTTGCACGTATTGTGTACAAGTACCGCAGCGTCTACTCCCGGAGCCTTCACATAGTAGGTGTGGAGATCCGCGATGGTCAGGTTGTACGTGCGGACATGGTCCGTGTACGCGCGGTTGGCCGTGACAGTGGCCTTGGTGCCGTCGGCGGTTTCCAAGGTCATGCCTGGAGCGAGGTCTGCGGCTCCCAGCCAGGTGTGCTCCGACTCGGACCAGAAGGGATGTTCCGCGGTGGCGGTGATCTTCTCGGGGCCGTCGGGGGTGGTGATGGTGAGCTCGTTGAGCTCCTTGTCGCCCTCGGTGGTGATGAGGGACGTGACTTCCTCGGCGGTCTTTTCGCCGGTCTCCGGGTCCGTGGACAGAACCTTGTCGCCGAGTTCGACGTCCTCGATCGCCTTGGTGGAGCCGTCGGCGAGGAGGACCAGGGTTCCGGCGAGGAAGCAGTTCGCCGGCTTCTTGCCGAGGACCTTCTGTGCGACCGCGACCGCCTTCTGCCCCAGCCCCGTCTTCGCCAGGGCCTTGGCGCCCGCGCCGATGCCTGCGCCCGCCGCTCCGCCGACCGCGCCGACGGCCGCTCCGATGCCGCCGGCCTTCAGATAGCCGCCAAGGCTGTGGTCCGCGTTGTCGTCAACGGCGTTGCCGACCAGGCCGCCCGCGAAGCCGGCGACGGCTCCGCAGCCCGCGGCCAGGGCGAGGCCGGCTCCGCCGGTGGCGGCGCCTGCCGCGCCCGCGACGCCGTAGCAGGCGGCGCCGACCGCGACCTCGACGGTGAACGTGATGATCTCGGTCTTGTGCTTCTCCAGCCAGTTGCCGGCCTTGCACCACCAGTTGCACTCGGGGGCCGGCTTGGTGACCGTGACCGTCTTGGTGACGGTGACCGTGACGGTCTGGGAGCCGGAGCTGCTGTCCGTTCCCGTGCCACCGCCTCCGCCTCCGCTGCCGGACTTGTACTCGGGACAGGCCGGGTTGCTCAGACTGGGGCAGCCGACGTAGGTGCCGCCACCGCTGCCGCCTTGTGCCGGTACCGCCACCATGCCGCTCGGATCCGCGTACGAGACAGGGCTGTTGTTGCTGTACGCGTAGCCGTTCAGGGAGAGCGGGTCGGCGATGTCGAGGACCGGGTCGGCCGAGAGGAAGCGGCCGGTTTCCGGGTCGTACTCGCGGGCGCCGAGGTGGATCAGACCGGTGGTGTTCTCGTCGGTGCCGCCGATGTACGCGCGGTGCAGGGCCCAGGTGTTGCTGGTGGAGCGTTCGACACCGAAGGGGTCGGTCTTGGTGCGTTTGACCTCCTGGCCCGAGGCCAGGGCGATGGTGAAGAGGGTGGTGCCCTGGTGGTCGGGGATCAGGGCCAGGAGGGAAGTGGTGGTCGAGCCTCGGGTGGAATGGCGGAGCACGCTCGGCGTACCCGCCTGGGAGTACGTCCGCTGGGAGTAGGAGACGGCGCCGTTGACGTCCGTGGACAGTTCCTGGCCGTCCAGGTACAGGGTGTGGCTGCCGGCCGTGGTGGTGATCAGGCGGTTGCCGGCCGCGTCGTAGAGATAGGTGGTGTCGTCGCCGAGGGTCCAGGTCTGCGGGCTGGTGCCGTTGCAGGTGTAGAGCTGGAGGTCCTTGCCGGTGGTGTAGTCGGCGTTGGGTACGTCGAGGCACTTGCCGGAGGCGACGTGCTTGAGGGTGTTCGAACTGGTCGCCGTCCACTGCTGGTTGGCCGCGCCGGTGCAGTCGGCGATGACGATCGCGGTGTTGTTGGCGGTGGCGCCGCCCGCGGGCATCACGCAGTGGCCGAGGACCTTGAGCGCGCCGGTGGACGGATCGGTCCCGGAGGCGGTCGCGTCGATGCGCAGCCGCTGCGGCTTGGTGCCGTTGCAGGTGTAGAGCTGTAGGGCGGTGCCCGCGGTGGTGGAACCGTTCGACAGGTCCAGGCACTTGCCGGACGGGTTGACCGCCTGGCCCTCGCCCTCCGCGCCGAAGCCGGAGACCGTCTCGACCTTGCCGTCCCAGGTCCAGGTCAGCTTCTGGGTGTCGCCCCCGTACATCCGGGTCGTCGCGTTGCCCGAAGCGTCGTAGCCGAGGCTCGCGACCGAGTCCACGGTCGAGGAGTCGGCGGTGATCGACGTCAGGGTGTGCGGCTGGGCGATGACGCCGGAGCCGGACGGGTCGATGCCGTACTCGTACGACGTGGTGACGTCGAGGGTGGCGTCCGCGACCGTCGAGCCGTTCACCAACTCGACGGAGTGGTCCACGAGTTGGTCGCGGTTGCCGATCGCGTCGTAGTGGTACGTCTGCCAGTAGCCGTCGCCGTCCGCGGTGGCCGTGACGCCGTTCGGGGCGCCGGCCGAAGTCACCGCGCAGGTCGTCGAGTTGGATGTCCAGGCCTGTGACAGTTGGCCGAGCACGTCGTAGGTGAAGCACTGCCGGTCCGTCTTGACCGTGGTGGCGTCGTCGTCGGCCGTGGCCGGCACGGTGTCGGTGAGGATGGTGATGTTGCCGGCCGCGTCGTAGGTGTACGTGCGGTCGTCGACCCGGTGCGCGTCGGCGGTCTCCCGGTCGGTGACCGTCCGGTCGAGCTGTCCGGTGCTCTCGTCGTAGACGTTGGTCGTCCACACGCGGTAGGGCTGTTCGCCGGTGACCGCGCGCAGGACCTCGCCGTAGGGCGAGTAGTCGACCTCGGCGGTGTACCAGTCCTCACCCGAGGTGGAGACGGCGAGCCCGTCGCCGTCGTAGCGGGTGACGACCTCCTCCTGCGCGATGCCGCCGACCGCCGGGACCGTCGTCGAGGCGAGCTTGCCGGTCGCGGTGTACGTGTAGCCGTAGGTGTAGGTGCCGGACAGGCCCTTGGTGGCGTCCGCCTCCGGGATCGTGACCGACTTGCCGGTGGGCCGGTACTCCTTGTCGTAGCCGGTGACGGCGGTCGTGTACTCCTTGCCGCCGGTGTAGCGGGTCGACTTGGCGGGCTGGCCGAGGGCGCCGGAGACGGTGTCGTAGGTGAAGGCCGTCAGCGGGGTGCCGGTGGAGCTGTCGAGCCGCTGGCCGGTGGTGCGGCCGAGCGCGTCGTAGCCGGTCCAGACCGTGATGTTGTCGGCGTTCTTCGTCGTCAGCGGACGGTCCAGGTCGTCGTACGTCGTGATCGTCGTGCCCGTGTCGGGGTCGACCGTCTCCGTCTGCCGACCGCGCGCGTCGTACTCCCACCGCCAGGTGTTGCCGTCGGCGTCCGTCGCGGATTCCTGGTTGCCGCGGGCGTCGTAGGTGTACGCGGTGGAGGTGAAGCCCGCCAGGGCGTCCGTGTAGTGGTCGACGCGGACGGCGCGGCCGAGTTGGTCGGTGTAGGTGCGGGTGGAGGCGGCGCCGGTGGGGGCGGTCACCTTGGTGTAGTCGTAGCCGTACTCGTACGTGGTCCGCTTGGCGGTCTTGGCGCTGCCCGCCTCGTACGGGGTGACGGTGAGCGGGCGGTCCATGCCGTCGTACGTCGTGACGGTCGAGGAGCGGAAGACGAAGTCGCTGACCGGCTCGAAGAGTTCACCGGTCGGCTCGCCCTTGGCGAGGTAGGCGCCGTCGACCCGGCGGACCGTGCCGCTGGAGTTGTAGTGGGTGTCGGTGATCAGCCGGCCGCCGCCGGCCGCCTCGGTCTGGGTCTGGCGGACGCGGCCGAGGCCGTCGTAGAGGGTGACGGAGTCCTCGTACGTGCCGTTGTCGCGCAGCGTGTAGCCGGTGACGGCCGTGGGCTCGCCGGCCGTGACGTCGTAGGCGTACTTCGTCGCCGGGGAGTCGGTGTCCGGGTCCTGGGACGCGGTCCACATGGCGGTGGCGCGGCCGAGTGCGTCGTAGGCGTACGTGGTGGTGTTGCCGTTGACGTCGGTGGTGGTCAGGGCGGTGCCGCGGCCCGGGTCGACGGTCGTGGTGGAGGTGTGGCCGAGGGCGTTGGTCGCGGTGGTGGAGTAGACCTGGCCGGTGGTGGGCGAGTACGTCGTCCTCGCCTGGTTGTCGCCGGCGTCCGTCACCGTGGCGACCCGGCCGTAGTCGTCGTACGTCGTGGTGGACGTACGGGTCCAGCCGTCGCCGGTGCCGTTGACCGTCCAGGTCTTCGTGGCGAGGCCGTAGGTGGGGGCGGTGCCGTAGTCGGCGCCGTCGTACGCGGTGCGGGTGCCGGAGACCACGTCGGCGGCGGTCGCGGCGGCGTACGCCGAGCAGCGGCCGGTCGTGGTTCTGACCTGCTTGACCGCGCCGATGATGTGCTGACTGGTGTTGTTCAGGTACTCGTTGACCGTGCAGGTCTCGTCCCCGGTGACGCCGGTGTCGCCCTCGGAGTCGATCTGGGTGGGCAGGCCGTTGGAGTCGTAGGTGGTGGAGACGCGGACCAGGGCGGAGGTGCGGGTGTCGTCGCCGGTGCCCGAGATCCGGTTGTAGGTGTCGGTGTGGGCGGTCTGGACGCGGTACGACATCAGGTCCGGGATGCCGTTGTCGCGGGACCTGTTGCCCAGTTCGACCGCGGTGGGGTAGGTCACCGTCCGGGTCGGCCCCATGGCCGTGTCGGTGGCCTTGTTGAAGGTGATGGTCTCGGCGACCGCGCCCTGGAAGGCGGGGTGGTCGTCCGCGATCTTCGTCCCGTACCAGGCGTAGACCGAGACGTCCCGCACGCCCTGGCTGCCCGGCAGTGGATCGCCGTCCATGCCGCGGAAGTAGCGGGTCGCGGACTTGGACTGGACGGTGCCCTCGGCGGAATCCGTCTTGCCGTGTGTCGTGTAGACCAGCCCGTAGCCGTGCCACTGGTCGTACGTGCGCGTCTTCTTCTTGGAGAACTCGGTCTGGTTCAGGGCCCAGGCCCCGCCGCCGTCGTACGTGTAGCCGGTGACGACGTCCGGGACGCCGTCCACCCGGGGCTTCTCGGTGACGGAGGTGACGACGTACTTGTTGAACCAGTCGATGGTCTCCTGGGCCGGGTCGGGCGACCAGTAGACGGGATAGCACAGCCCGGTGTTCTCCTCCGGCTTGGGGAAGCCGGACCCGGTCGAACAGGCGCCTGTCGGCGTCGAGTAGTCGACGTCGATCTCGCCGCCGTACTCGGTGACGATCCGTCGGATGCGCAAGCGGTCGAAGGCGGGGCGGGGGTCGTCGGCGCCCTCCACCACGCGGTTGGGCATGGGGGCGTTGTTGTGCGAGAACTCCACCGACGCCATGGGCTCGCTGTCGCCGTCCGGGGCGTCCGCGTCCGGGCCGAAGCCGGTGCGGGTGACGGACTCCAGCCAGAGCGGGGGCGAGGTGTCGGTGAGGGTCTTGGGGAAGGACTGGGCCAGCGTGTAGCTGTCGACCTTGTAGAGGGAGGTGTCGCCCTTGGTCCGCTGGGCCTTGGTGGTGACGGAGTACAGGCGCAGGTTGGAGAAGAAGGTCGGCGAGCCCACGTAGCAGTTCTCGTCCGGGTCGGCGCAGTACAGGTCGGCCGGGGTGTCGTACCAGTACTGGTTGAGGCCGGGGTCACCGGACGTGAGGTTCGCGTCGGTGCAGACCGCTCCGTCGGCGGTGAAGCAGCGCTGCCGGGTGGTGAAGTCGATCTCGGCGACCGGTTCGGCGGTGTAGAGCGTGGAGAGGCGCTGGCCGTACTCGATGCGGTCGAGGGTGCTCGCGCGGTGGTAGTAGGTGGGCGAGGAGTAATTGCTGTTCTTGGCGTAGTAGTTGCCCTGGCGGTCCCACCACAGGGACATGACGTTGTTCTGGGGGTCGACGACGAAGTCGAGGTTCCAGCGCCAGGCCTGCTTGCAGAACGAGTCCTTGAAGGCCGCGTGGTAGCAGGGCTCGCCCACCTGGTTGCCGGCGACCGGCACGGTGAGGACGGAGTCGGTGGTCTCCTTGCCCGAGGTCCAGCCGCCGGCGGTGTTGCGGCCGAAGTAGTACTTGGTGCCGTCCCGCGCGGTGATGCGCCAGTACTCGCCCTCGTTGTCGCCGTTGTCGACGTCGCTCGCGGTGAGCAGGTCCACCTTGGAGCCGTCGCCGTCGGCGGTCGTCCACACCCCTGTCTCGTCGTCCTTGACGAGTTCCGTGGTACTGCCGCCGAGGCTCAGCACCGCGTTGTCGGAACCCCAGCACAGGTCGCCGCTGTCGATGCCCTTGTTGTTGGCGTCGTCGCCGGTGTCGTCGGCGCAGGAGCGGTAAGTGGTCTCGATGGAGCCGGAGTTGTAGTCCCAGCCGTCGCCGACCCAGGAGGCCTGGTTGTTGGAGACGGACGTACGGCCGTCCACGACCTGGGAGTTGTACTGGAAGGCGACCGTCGGGGTCGGACCGGCCGGGACGGTCGGGGAGGTCAGCGAGTACGTGTAGGTGAAGGCGCCCGAGGAGCCGCCGGCCGACCAACTCCCGGCGCTGGCAAGGGGGGTTGCGGTGAAGTCGCCCTTGGCACCGGAGCCGGAGTCGATGGCGGCGACGACCGCTGAACCGGAGGACGAGGACGCCTCGGGGAGCAGGGTCTTCAACGCACCGCCGCTGGAGGCGTTCTCGCGGTAGACGGCGTCGCTCACGGTGCCGTCGCCACCGGTCGCGGACGCCGTGGACGCCGTCGCGCTCGCGGACAGACCGGTGACATCGAGGGCGGCGGTCGCGCGGCCGGTGTCGTCGTCGTTCTCGGTGGTCAGGTAGGTGGCGTCCGTGCAGCCCTCGGTGTCGGGGGTGGTGAGGAAGCAGGCCGGCAGTTGCACGAGCTGCATCCGGTCGGCCCAGTCGGCGCTGTAGAGCTGCTCGAACTCGCTGTAGTCCAGGGCGATGTCGACCTCGCCCGTGGCGTTCGCGGGCGGGGTGACGGTGAGCAGTACGCCCTTGACCTCGGCGGCGTCCGTCTGGGTGGCGGAGGCGAGTTCGACGCCCCAGTCACCGGCGAGCGCGGCTGCCTGCGCGCTGGTCGCGTCCTCGGGGGCGCCGACCAGGACGGGCAGGTCACCGGCCTGGACGAGAGTGCCGGGGGTGGGCGAGGAGAGAGCGGCGGCGGCCTCGCCCCCGGCCGGTGCCTCGGGGTTGGCCGGTTCGTACTCGACCGGCTCGACGGTTCCCTCGCCCGTCAGTTCCTCCAGGTCACCGGTCTCGGCGTCCGCCGCGGTCGCCTCGGTCTGGAGGTCGATGAGGTCGACGTCGGCGCGGCCGTCTCCCGGGGGAAGCGCGAAGGCCTGGGCCGGGAGGAGCGCCACGAGCAATGCGATCGCGACGGCGAATCCAATGCGTGTCCGGGTGCGGGTACGCCGACTCCAGAACTCCAGAGGTCTCCGGAAAAAGGCAGCACGACGCACGGAACAACCCCCCGATGAGACGGGCCGGAGATTGAATTCGGACCCGTGGAAAAACTCGTTGTCAGTGAGCGGAACTTTGAGTCGGAGCCGACTGGATGTCAACTCAACTTCTCCATATGTGCACTTGATCACTACACAGACATGGACACATGGGACCTACCTGCATATTTGGGCCCACTTGCACCCCTGAACTGCCAACTCTCGACCACGGGATGCCCACGCACCCCCCATCGAGGCACCAAGTACGGGTAGCGCGCAGACCAACAATGAGTCATGATCTGCCCGCACATCACCTTCACATCCCTTACGGATGAAGCCGGTTCACTGGTTTTTCACAGGATTCTCATAGCGCTGCTTGGCGTGCGTTCATTTTCTGGTTTTCCCTGCCCGGGAAATCCAACGGGAGGGGAAAGCGCCCTATGGGCATTCGACAGCGGATACCACTTCGGATTCCACGTGGCAGAAAGGGAGTTGCCCTGACTTCGGCCGCCTTGGTGGCGGCGTTGGGGCTGGCGGCCCTGCCCCTCCTCGACACCGACGCCACCGCCCCCGGTACCGCCCGAGCGGACACGTCGAACAAGGCGCCGCTGGACGAGGACACCGCGCAGGACAGGGCCCGTAGCACCCGGAAGCGGGTGGAGGTCACCGCACTGCGCACCGCCACGACCACCACGTACGCCCTGCCCGACGGCCGGTTCGAGTACCAGGCGCACACGGCGGCGATCCGCGCGCGGGTGGACGGCGAGTGGCGGGCCATCGACACCACGCTCGCGCGGACCCGCGACGGCGACTGGAAGCCGAAGGCCACCAACAGTCCGGTGGTGTTCTCGGGCGGCGACAGCGCTGGATCACGCGCGGCACGCGACGCTCGCCGGGCCGTGCTCACCACGGACACCGAGGACACGGCCGAAACCACCGTGACCGGGAGCGAGTTGGTGTCCTTCACCAGTGAGGGCCACACCCTGACCCTCACCTGGCCCGGCAGCGTCCCCGAGCCGGTGATCCAGGACGACCGTGCCCTGTACCCGGACATCCTCGACGGCGTGGACCTTCTCCTCACCGCGCGCGACACCGGCTTCTCGCACGTCCTGATCGTCAAGACCCGTGCCGCCGCGGCGAGTTCGGCCCTGAAGAAGCTCACCTACGGCCTGACCTCACCGGACCTGACCTTCACCGCCGACCCGACGACCGACGCGGTGACCGCGAAGGACGCCGACGGCACGGAGATCGCGGTCTCCCCCACGCCGTACATGTGGGACTCCGCGGGCAGACCCGACACCACCGCGGGCGCCGACCCCGAACCGTCGGCCCCCGTCGACGAGGTCCCCTCCCCGTCGTACTCGGAGGAAGAGGGCGCGGAGATCGGCGAGGAGACCGACGCCCCCTCGGACAGCGAGGACACGAGCGCGCCGACGGCCGACCCCTCCGCCGACACGGAATCCTCCGACACAGGCGCCTCCAGCACGGACTCCCCCGGCCCGGAGAGCGATACCGCCACCCCGTCGCCGGCCGCGTACCGCACCGCCAACTCCCCGGTCGTACAAGCCGCTTACCGCACGTCGACCGCCCTCACCACCGACGAGGTCCTCTCCCTGGACGGTCTCGCGGGCCCCGGCATCGGCGGCACCACCGCGATCGCCGACGCCGCCCTGAGTGACAGTGACAACGCTGACGGCGGAGGCCACACGGCGACCCTCACCGTCACCCCGGACGCCGACTTCCTCGCCTCCGAGGACACCGAGCTGCCCCTCTTCATCGACCCTCCCTTCGTCGGCCACAAGGAGGCCTGGACCACGGCGTACACCCGCTACCCCGGGTCCAGCTTCTGGAACGGCACCAACTTCAACGACGGTACGAGCGAGGCGCGCGTCGGCTACGAGTCGACGACGTACGGCAAGTCGCGTTCGTTCTTCCGGCTCGACTGGAGCCCGTCCCTGAAGGGGGCGCAGATCACCTCGGCCTCGATCACCGCGCTGGAGACGTACTCCTGGTCCTGCAACGGCCGTACCGTCCAGTTGTGGGAGACCGGCGCCATCTCCTCGAAGACGACCTGGAACAACCAGCCGTCCTGGAAGAACCAGATCGACTCCAAGGACCTGGCGCACGGCTACAGCAGTTCCTGTCCCGACGACTACGTGAAGTTCGACGCCAAGTCACTCGCCCAGGACGCGGCGGACGGCGGCTGGGACAAGATCACCATCGGGCTGAAGGCGGCCTCGGACGGTGAGGACGACGCGGGTGCCTGGAAGAAGTTCAAGGCGACCGGCGACCACTCCCCGTACATCAAGGCGTACTACAACCGGAAGCCGGCCACTCCTAGTTCGCTCACCATGACCCCGGGTCCGGACTGCGACCGTACGTCCCCGTACGCGCACGTGGGCAAGTCGGATCTGGTCTTCGCGGCGACCTCCTCCGACAAGGACGGCAATCTGGCGTCCTTGGACTTCGAGTTGTGGCGCACCGGCTACGGCGACAGCAAGATCCTCGACAAGACGCTGACCACCGACGCCGCCGGCCACGCCTCGACCACGGTCGCCTCGTCCAAGTTCACCAACGGCTACACCTACTCCTGGCGGGTGCGTGCCCTGGACGCCGAGGGGGCGGGGTCCGCCTACGCGCCCACCGCCGATCCACTGGTCTGCCGCTTCGTCTACGACAGTGACGCCCCGAACTCCCCGAAGGTCTCCTCCACCGACTTCCCCGAGGCGGACGACAACGGCAGCGTCTGGTCGAAGGTGAAGTTCGGCACCGCCGGCTCCTTCGCGTTCGCGCCGGACGCCGACACCGACGTCACGAAGTTCGAGTACTCCTTCAACTCCACCGCCTACTCCGGCAGCAAGACCGTCACCGCGGGCGCCTCCGGGACCGTCTCGCTCAAGCCCCCGGTCGCCGGCCCGAGCATCCTGTACGTACGGGCCGTCGACTCCTCGGGCAATGTCTCGGAGGGCACCAAGTACCTCTTCTACGTCACCCCGCGGGACACCGCCGACGCCGTCGGCGACACCACCGGGGACGGCAAGCCCGACCTGCTGCTGATCGACGAGAACGGCAACCTGCGCCTGTATCCGGCCAGTTCGACCGGCGATCTGCACGTCAGCCTGGACGCGGCGCACCGGGCGGGGGTCCCGCTGGTCGACAATGACGAGAGCGGGTACTGGAAGTCGGCCACCGACAACTCCCCCGCCCTGATCGCCCACGGCGGCGACCTGCTCCCCGGCGACGGCGCCACCGACCTGATCGCCCGGATGCCGGACGGGAACCTGTACGCCTACCGGGGCGACGGCTACGGCAGCGTCGACGTCTCACGGCGCATGTCGGTCCGGCTGCCCGCCGGCTCCCCCGACCCGGCGACCTTCACCCAGGTGATCCTCGGCGACTACAACCTGGACAGCCGCCCCGACCTGTTCGCCACCACCAGCGGCGGCGCCCTGTGGGCGTTCAGCGGCTACACGGGGGCGACCTTCTCGGCCGCCACGCAGATCTCCGCCACGGCCTGGGCCGTACGTGACCTGGTGAGCATCGGCGACCACAACAAGGACGGCGAACCCGACCTGCTCTGGCGCTCCGGTTCCTCCGGAAACCTCTACGTCCGCTACGGCATCGCGGAGAGCGGCGGCGGCTCCACCATCGCGTCGCTCTCGACCGCGGCCGGTTCCCTCACCGGCGTCGACACGACGTACGCCACCGGCTGGACCGAGACCGCGAAGCCGACGCTCCATTTCTACGGCACCCCCGACGTCACCGGGGACGCCATCCCGGACATCTGGGCGCTGAACAGTGACGGGAGCGTCGACATTTACGCGGGTGGCGGGGCGGCGATCGGCACCGCCACCACGGTCATCAGCGCGAACACCACCTGGTTCGCCAAGCTGGCGCTCGGCTGATGTCCGCGCCTCCCGGCTCCGCTCAGGCCAGGGTCCTGAACGCCCGGTCGTAGTACACCATCGGGGAGCCCTCCCCGAGGCGCACACCCGTCACCCGGCCGATCAGGACCGTATGGTCCCCGGCCGGGTGCCGTGCGTGGGCCGTGCAGTCCAGTTCGGAGAGGGCGCGGTCGACCGTGGGCAGGCCGGCCGGGCTGTGGCGCAGGCCGCCGGAGGCGAACTTGTCGGTGCCCTTGGTGGCGAAGCGGACGGCGAGCGGGCGGTGGGCCGGGGCCAGCACGCTCACGGCGAAGCGGTCGCAGCGCTCGAAGGAGGGTGCCGAGTCCGCCGAGTTCGCCAGGCACACCAGGATCATCGGCGGCTCCAGCGAGACCGAGCAGAAGGAACTGGCCGTGAATCCGCGGGGAGTTCCGTCCTCGCAGCGCGTGGTCACGACCACGACACCCGAGGGGAAGCGGGCCATGGCCGCCCGGAAGTCCTCGGGCTCCACGGACTCCACGGACTCCAAGGACTCCAAGGCGAGTTCGGCTTCCAGTACTTCCTGACGCTCCGTCATGACGGTGCACCACCTGTCGGGCCTCCGGGGAGGCCGTCGCGGGTTCGGCGGCCTCGGAACGGCTCACCGACGGTGATCGAGATCGTCACCCGGGTTCAGATCGACTATGCGGCCCGCGACCGCGACCGGCAACCGGGAACGGGAGCGGCTCAGCGCGGGGCCGCCGCCGACAGCGCCCAGGCGCCGTAGGCCGCGCCCGTGGTCTCGAAGGAGAGCGCGACGTGCGAGGCGGCGCTGTTCACATCCCGCCAGAAGCGCTGCACGGGGTCGGACGAGGACTGTCCGGAGGTGCCGCCGGCGCGGAAGACCCGGTCGACGGCCGAGACCAGCAGTTCCACCGCCAGGGCGAGGTCCCGGGCGCCCCGGACCGCCTCCTCGCCCGCCGGCGGGCACTCGGTGCCGTCGGCGACCGCCGCCGTACGCAGGATCAGGAGTTCGGCGGCGTCCACCTCGGCCGCCGAGCGGGCCAGGGAGACCTGGGTCGCGGGCTTCTCGCCCATGGCCTGGCCCCGGCGGTCGACGCGCGACCCGGTCCGGGCGACCCAGGTCCGCAGCGCGCCCCGGGCGGCGCCGACCAGCGGAGCGGCGAACGGCAGGGCGTTCACGGCGTGCATCGGCACGATGTGGCAACGCGCGTCGGAGGCGGGCGCCCGGCCCGCGTGCACGGCCGAGCGGGACAGTGTCCGGTGCTCGGGCACGAAGGCGTCGGTCAGGAGGAGGGTGTCGCTGCCGGTCCCGCGCATCCCCACGGTGAACCAGCTGTCCTCGATGGTGAAGTCCGCCCTCGGCACCGCGAAGAACCGCACCTCGGGGCGCGCGTCAGGATCCACCGGGCCCTCGGCGGGTACGGCCGCGCAGGCGAGCGCCCAGTCGGCGAAGTGCACCCCGCTGATGTACTTCCACTCACCGCTCAGCCGCCAGCCACCGGCCACGGGCTCCGCCTTGCCGGACGGCATGAGCGCGCCGGCCAGCAGCGCGTCCGGTCCGTCCGCCCAGATCTCGGCCTGTCCCTCCTCGGGCAGGAAGGCCGCGTACCGCCCGGCGTAGGCGGCAAGCGAGGCAGCCCAGGCCGCCGAGGTACAGCCCTCCCCCACCAGGCCGACCGCCGAGGTCAGCTCGGTGAACCCACCGGCTTCGCCGCCATGGGCCGGCGGCACGAAGTGCCGGGCGAAGCCGGCCTCCCGTACCGCCTCGATCACCTGCGGGGAGAGCCGCCGGGCGGTCTCCGCCTCCTCCGCGCACCGGGCCGCGATCTCGGCGACCTTCGGCGCCCGGGTCACGATCGTCGACTTGTCGCCTTCTGACATCCTGGCCACCACTTCCGTCGGGAACGGCGACAGTGTCCAGGGCGCGGGACGCCAGGGAGGGGACACCGGGCCGTACGCGGCCCACCGTCACCCGCCCGGCGCGCCCGTTCTACGACGTAGGGGGCGCCCGGAGTGATCCGGGCGCCCCCTACGTCGTAGAAGAACTAGATCCGGACTTCCACGGTGCGCGCCAAGCGGTCGTGCAGGCCCCGCCCGTCGCGGTCCCAGATCAGGGCCGGGACGGCGACGCACAGCAGGGCGGTGCGGAGCAGGGCGCGCAGCGGGCTCGGGCGGCCGGTGTCGAGGGCTGCCACGCGGAGGCCGAAGAGGCGCTTGCCCGGGGTGAAGCCGATCGTGCCGACCGTGAGGGCGCTCAGGACGAAGAAGACGAGGAGGGCCCAGTTGCCGGTCGCCTGCCCGTAGCCGTCGGTGAGCAGGCCGTATGCGATCAGCAGGCACAGACCCCAGTCGACGGCGAGGGCACCGAAGCGGCGGCCGGGGCGGGCGATCGAGCCGGGTCCGTCCTCGGGCAGGCCCAGCTGCTCGCCGCGGTACCCGAAATCGACACCTGCCCGCTCAGCGGCCTCCCGGGGCCCGGAGAGCCACGAGCCGATTGCATCCCTGTTGTCCACCCGTCCACGGTACTGCCCGCGTTTTGCCATACGGACAGGAGGGGCCAGGCGGCGCGGGACCGGTTAACTTGGGCGAAACAAATGGGTCACGCCTGAGAAATCCCCCGTCCCTAAGGTCGGGTCCAGCGTGTGCCACCGCACTGGCCGCACGAACGAACTACCACCCCGGCACGGACGGTCGGGAGTAGGAGGAGCTGGATGTTCCAGAACGCCGACGAGGCCAAGAAGTTCATCGCGGACGAGGACGTCAAGTTCGTCGACGTCCGATTCTGCGATCTGCCGGGTGTGATGCAGCACTTCACACTGCCGGCGTCGGCCTTCGACCCGGACGAGGAACTCGCCTTCGACGGCTCCTCGATCCGCGGCTTCCAGGCCATCCACGAGTCCGACATGGCGCTCCGCGCCGACCTGTCGACCGCGCGCGTGGACCCCTTCCGCCGCGACAAGACGGTCAACATCAACTTCTTCATCCACGACCCGATCACGGGCGAGCAGTACTCCCGTGACCCGCGCAACGTGGCGAAGAAGGCCGAGGCGTACCTCGCCTCCACCGGCATCGCCGACACCGCGTACTTCGGTCCCGAGGCCGAGTTCTACGTCTTCGACAGCGTGCGCTTCGAGACCAAGTCGAACGAGTCCTTCTACCACATCGACTCCGAGGCGGGCGCCTGGAACACCGGTGCGGTCGAGGACAACCGCGGCTACAAGGTCCGCTACAAGGGCGGCTACTTCCCGACCCCGCCGGTCGACCACTTCGCCGACCTGCGCGCGGAGATCTCCCTGGAGCTGGAAGCCTCCGGTCTCCAGGTCGAGCGCCAGCACCACGAGGTGGGCACCGCCGGCCAGGCCGAGATCAACTACAAGTTCAACACGCTGCTCGCCGCGGCCGACGACCTCCAGCTCTTCAAGTACATCGTGAAGAACGTGGCCTGGCGCAACGGCAAGACCGCGACCTTCATGCCGAAGCCGATCTTCGGTGACAACGGCTCGGGCATGCACGTTCACCAGTCCCTGTGGACCGGCGGCCAGCCCCTCTTCTACGACGAGGCCGGCTACGCGGGTCTGTCGGACACCGCCCGCTACTACATCGGCGGCATCCTCAAGCACGCGCCCTCCCTCCTCGCCTTCACCAACCCGACGGTGAACTCGTACCACCGCCTGGTCCCGGGCTTCGAGGCGCCGGTCAACCTGGTGTACTCGCAGCGCAACCGCTCGGCCGCGATGCGTATCCCGATCACGGGCTCCAACCCGAAGGCCAAGCGCGTCGAGTTCCGCGCGCCCGACTCCTCCGGCAACCCGTACCTCGCCTTCTCGGCCCTGCTCCTCGCGGGCCTGGACGGCATCAAGAACAAGATCGAGCCGGCCGAGCCGATCGACAAGGACCTCTACGAGCTGGCCCCCGAGGAGCACGCGGGCGTCGCCCAGGTCCCGACCTCCCTCCCGGCCGTCCTCGACCGCCTCGAGGCCGACCACGAGTTCCTGCTCGCGGGCGACGTCTTCACGTCCGACCTGATCGAGACGTGGATCGACTACAAGCGCACGAACGAGATCGCGCCGCTGCAGCTGCGTCCGCACCCGCACGAGTTCGAGCTGTACTTCGACGTCTAAAACGCAGGGTCGGGTGACCTTGGCCGGAGGCGCGGAAACGTGACGTGACCTGCGGGAACATCATCCAGTGTTTCCAGTTGGTAGTGCCCGTTTCCCAGGTGACTGCGCACCCGGCCAGAGAGTTGCGTGACTCGTCATCAGCACAGCATTGAGGGCCGCCCCCTAGTAATCAGGGGGCGGCCCTCAATGCTGTGCTTGCCCCAGTCCGGATCCGCTCGTCTCCACCCTCGCCGGCCTACTCGGCGATTAGACCCCTGTACATCGCGTGACGGGTGCGGTCGAGAAGACCCATGAGGCAATCGGCCGACGATATCGAGCCGCCGCATAGATCCTTCTCCGTCTCCTTCTGTCACTTCACAGAGCGGTTGACCGAAGACAACCACTCCATGCGCGAACATGCCCGAACATGGTTGGGACCGCCAAGCCCGGAGTGCAGCAGTGGGGGATCACATGCGCGTTGAGATTCGTGTCGAGCCGGCGGATGACGAACTCCGCTCCCTGCTGGCCTGGCTCCGCCGCGACCCTGACATCCGTCGCACTGCCAGCGTGGAAATGTGCGAGCCAGCGCCGCGCGAGGGCGAGATGGGGGCAGTCGCCGACATCCTGCAGTTGATCACGGAGAACGGGTGGAGTGCCGCGAACTTCGCCCTGGCGCTTGCTGCTTGGAAGCAGACACGGCCGCGTGCCTCTCGCGTGACGATCCGGCACCACGACCTGGTTGACGCGTTGACTGACTGCAGTGACGAGGAGATCGAGCGAGTCACACGGCTGCTCCAAGAGGCCCGGCGGAACGACGAGGAGGGCTGGGCGGGTTGAGCGTGTTCCCAGATCCTGGCGCTTCGAGGGCGGTGTTGATCGGAACAAGCGCATACGACTTCCTCGAAGATCTTCCCGCCGTCTCCAACAACCTGACCTCCCTGGCCGAGCTGCTTACCGGACCCACGTCGTGGAGTCTCAGCAGAGACGACTGCGTTGTGCTTTCCAACCCTCCCAGCGCGACAGCAGCGATGAACTCCCTGCGCGATGCCGGCGCTACAGCCAGGGACACGCTGCTCGTGTACTACTCGGGGCATGGCCTGGTCACGCCAGACGGCGAGCTCTATCTAGGGTTGCCTCAATCGAAACAGCAGCGGGTCGAAACAGGTATTCCATACAGTTGGCTCCGTGCTGCTCTGCTGGAAGGGCGAGCTGAGCGGACGGTCGTCATTCTCGACTGCTGCTACGGCGGACTTGCTCTGGGAACTATGGGACCTTCGGAGTTGGCTGCCCAAGCTGACGTCGAAGGGACGTACTTGCTCGCCGCGGCCTCGGAGAACCGGCAGGCACTCGCTCCACCCGGGGAGTCACACACCGCATTCACCGGCGAGCTGCTCGCGATTCTCACAACCGGTATCCCTGGAGGCCCCGAGCGGCTGGATCTCGACAGCATCTTTCGTGAGCTGCGGAAGTCGCTCTCGGCAAAGGGCCGCCCAGTCCCCCAAGGCCGAGAGCGTAATAGCAACGGCCGACTCGCGCTGGGCTGGAATCCCGTCTTCAGCCGAACCCCCATGCCCAGTAACCCCATTGACAGAGATGGCGACCACCGCGCGTGGCCAGACCCTGCATCCATCCTCACTGTCGAAGGGTTCTTCAATGCGTTGAGACAGGTGCGGGTCACCAGCGCCCTCACGCACACAGCCATCAGTCACCGCTCCGGTGGACAAATCGCTACAGGAACGGTCGGCAGCCTCCTCAACCGCAAGGATCTGCCAAGGACATGGCGGACGACAGGCGTCTATCTGACCGCCTGTGGACTCCCTGACGGGCAGCTAAGCGACTGGCAGTCGTGCTGGGAACGACTGCGATCCGCACTCTCGGCCGGAAACGTGCCTGAGCCCGACAAGTCCCAGGACCAGGGCGTGAAGAACCGCGTTTCGTCCTCCTGGGGGCGAACCTTCCGAAAGCTAGCGGGACGGCGACCCAGTGATTGACTGGGCTGTCCGCTGAGGTTCCGGAGTCGTCTTGTCCCCGTCGCCGCCAAAGAGGCTGTTCCAGGCAGCGATCAGCAGAAGGATGCCGATCGCTACGACCCAGAACGTTGGCTTCTTGGCGTTGCTGGACACCGCCGTAGGCCGCACGTAGTGCGCCGCTCGGTAGTACCCTTTTCGCGTCTTCGCCATCGCGTACGTACCCCCGATTCAGTACTTTGCCAGGTCAGTTGAGGAGTGTGTCAGAGCATCCGCTCTGGCGACCGGCAGTTGAGGGGCAGCGGCCAGATCCGGTCGGCGCGTGGCGCTCTACCGCCTCTTGCCACAGCTGCGGCGGCATGATCGTGCGGTTCTCCTCGACCCAACGTGTAGCGACGTTCGTGCCAGTTGAGGGGCAAGGATCTTGTACAACCCGCCATCGCGCCGAGACAGCGGTGGTGGAATGAGCTATGTCCACGCCCCCGGCTCAATGGCCGCCAAACGCTCAGCAGTTATGGCACGCGATACGCGCAGGCCTGGCTGTGGATCTGTCCTCTCCTACGTCCGAGAACCCAACCGGGCAGGGCCGGGAGGTAGCTGCAGAAGCCATCACCCAACTCCTACTACAACCTCCGCCTCCGCAACCTGGTGCGGTGTCCCGACTACATCTGACCGGCGCCACCATCACAGGAAATCTGCGGCTGTCGCACGCGAGAGTTGAGATTCCTGTGGCCTTCACTGACTGCCGTTTCGACAACGCTGTCGACCTGAGCGACGCCTCACTCTGCTCTGTTGACCTTACTGGCTCTTCCCTTCCGGGCTTGAGTGCAGACAGGCTGCAAGTAGACGGGGATCTGAAGCTTGTCCGAACGGTTGGCGGAGCGGTATCTCTGTTCAGATCTGACATCACCGGTGACATGTGGCTCAACGGCGCCGAGTTGGTCAGCGAGGATTCCGGGTATGCCTTGCGTGCCCCCCAGCTACGCGTCGGCGGTGGCCTGTACGCGCGCGCCATCAACGCCGTGGGCGGGATCAACCTATGGGGCGCTCAGGCTTTCACCCTTGAGGTGACCAAAGGCTGTCTGAGCAGCACAGGTCATACAGCTCTTCGCTGCGATGGCCTCCGCATCACGCAGGATCTTCACTGTTCCGAACTGTCCGTTGACGGGGGCGGCATCTCTCTGTTTGGGGCGACGATCGGCGGTCAATGCTGGTTCACCGGAGCTGCAGTACGCAACGACACGGGCTGGGCTGTCAGTGCTCCTTCGGTAAGAGTTGGCGGAGGCATGTACGGCAACGGCATGAGAGCACACGGTGGCGTCAACCTTTTCGCTGCCACCATCGGAGAATCGATTGAACTCTCCGGCTGCACCCTCACATCGCATGGCAATCACGCACTACGCGCCCCAGGAGCGCACATTGAGGCAAACCTCGATTTGGGTGACGAGGCGACCATCGCGAGCGGCGTCACCCTGCCACGTGCTGAGATCAAGGGAACGCTGCGCTTGTCCGGCTCCGCATTCGGCGATGCGTCGACCATTGATCTGCAGCATGCAACCGTGGGCGTCCTGGTCATGACGTCGACCAACACGCAGGCCCCCATGTACGACCTTCGTGCCGCAGTCATCGGGCGTATCGACGATTCCCCCACTTCATGGCCACCGCGAATTGAGCTGGACGGGCTGAGCTATCAAGACCTCCGCCCTTTGCTGCCGGCTACCCAACGCCTGGCATGGATCGATCGCAGCAACGGATACAGCCCTCACGCGTACGAGCACCTGGCCGCGTACTACCGACAGCTTGGCCATGACGACGATGCCCGAACCGTGCAACTGGCCCGCCACCGAAGACGACGCGACTCCGCACAGATGCCAGCCCGACTCTGGGGGTACTTCGAAGACCTCACCGTCGGCTACGGCTACCGCCCGGGGCGCGCTCTCGTATGGCTCTTCGCCCTCACGACACTTGTCGCCATCGTCTTCGCCGCCATACCACCACAGCCGGTCCGCACCAACGGTCCGGCCTTCCAACCAGTCGCGTTCGCCCTCGACCTCATCTTGCCCGTCCTGGACCTCGGCCAGGAGAAAGCGTTCACGCCCTCCGGAAATACCGCATGGGTCGCCTGGGCGAGTGCGATAGCCGGTTGGCTCCTGGCTACCACCGTCATCGCCGGCCTCACTCGGCGCCTTTCCCGCTCCGGACACTGAACCTGACAAGAGGTGCACCGGATGTGCACCGGGCTTAGCAGCCACCGCTAATCACCGCAGGTCAGGGCCTCCTCTGAGTTCCACTTCGACCTGTGGCCGGACCAGCCCACAGCGATCTGAACTGGACCGAACCGACAGGTGGGGGCACCGTCGTACACTGATTCCTAATGCGGTTTGTCAAGCCGCGAGGGGACTGGGTGGGGTGAGCTCGTAGCGTCGTCCATCGCGTAGGAGTGCCCAGAGGACGTTC
>NZ_JBFAZO010000020.1:0-122118 GCF_040681835.1 Streptomyces sp. NPDC051576 | reverse complement strand
TTCGTCCTGAGCCAGGATCAAACTCTCCGTGAATGTTTACCGGATATCCGGTCGACATACACGAGAGCGGAACCGTCAGGCGGAATAAGCCCGACTGTTCACAGCGTCCTCGCTGTATGTGTTCTTCAAAGGAACCTCGTCCCAGCCACAAAGTGACCGGAGACGGGGTATCAACATATCTGGCGTTGATTTTGGCACGCTGTTGAGTTCTCAAGGAACGGACGCTTCCTTTGTACTCACCCTCTCGGGCTTTCCTCCGGGCTTCCCTTCGGTGTTCCAAACTCTATCAGTGTTTTTCCGGCCCCCTGACCACCGTCCTGCAGGCATGCAGAAGGTGACCCCGAGATAGGATCTGACAAGTTGGGTGCTGCCAGGCCAAGCAAAGACGCTTGGTCGCGTCGCTCGGCCTCAAGCAGGAGTACGACTGTACATGCGGCCGTAGAGCAGGTGCAAATCGATTAGAGGTGTGGTCTAGACCACTAATCGAGACCTCTCGGGCGGAACCGGTACTACATATGACATACCCTGCTGGACAGTGTGCCGTCTGGGACAGGCAGTGACGGCTCAATCACGCATCCACCTCTGGGAGGCTCCATGACCAGCGTGACGTCCCCTCTTGCAGGACGTGCCATCGGACTGGCCGAGGTGCCGGATCCGGTCTTCTCCGGGGCCATGGTCGGCCCCGGCACGGCCATCGACCCCGTACGTGAGCCTTCCGAGGCCGTCTCTCCCGTGGACGGAGTCATCGTCTCCCTCCACCCGCACGCCTTCGTCGTCGTGGACGGCGAGGGGCATGGTGTGCTCACTCACCTCGGTATCGACACCGTGCAGCTCAACGGCGAGGGTTTCGAGCTGCTCGTCAACAAGGGAGACACCGTGACCCGGGGCCAGAGTGTCGTGCGC
Organism: Streptomyces sp. NPDC051576; assembly: GCF_040681835.1. NCBI lineage: Bacteria > Bacillati > Actinomycetota > Actinomycetes > Kitasatosporales > Streptomycetaceae > Streptomyces > Streptomyces sp. NPDC051576. The sequence goes on along the minus strand of NZ_JBFAZO010000020.1, from coordinate 121,215 downwards.
TGGAACCCGGCAGCCGTCGAGGCCGCCGGCAAGTCTCCGGTGTGCCCGATCGTGGCACTTGAGGCCACGGCCGGCTCCCTCTCCGGCCTCCGCGAGGACGGCGACGTGAAAGCCGGTGACAGTCTCTTCTCCTGGGAGTGACGTCAGTGCCGTCGTATGACGGTGAGCAGGACAACCACCGCGGCGGCGGGACCCGCCGCACTATCGGAGACGGGTGAGATGGAGACAACGCTGCGAGGCGTCGGCGTGAGCCACGGTGTGGCGATCGGCGAGGTTCGGCACATGGGAACGGCGGTTCTGGAACCGCCTGCCAAGCAGATTCCGGTGGAGGACGCCGAGCGCGAACAGGGGCGCGCCCGCCAGGCCGTGGACGCTGTGGCCGCCGATCTGATGGCGCGCGGCAATCTGGCGGGAGGCGAAGCCCAGGCGGTGCTTGAGGCCCAGGCCATGATGGCCCAGGACCCGGAACTGATGGCGGATGTGGAACGCCGCATCGCGGTCGGCAGCACAGCCGAGCGGGCTGTGTACGACGCCTTCGCCGCCTACCGTGCTCTGCTGGCGGGTGCCGGTGACTATCTGGCCGGTCGGGTGGCCGACCTGGATGACGTGCGGAACCGTATCGTCGCCCGGTTGCTGGGGGTGCCGATGCCGGGTGTTCCGGACAGCGACGAGCCGTATGTCCTTATCGCTCGTGACCTTGCGCCTGCCGATACGGCGCTGTTGGACCCGACGCTGGTGCTCGGTTTCGTCACCGAGGAGGGCGGGCCGACGAGTCACAGCGCGATCCTGGCGCGGGCGCTCGGTGTGCCGGCCGTGGTGGCGCTGCCCGGGGCCGGCGAGTTGGCCGAGGGCACGGTGGTTGCCGTGGACGGCAGCACCGGTGAGATCTTCGTGAACCCGAGTGATGAGAAGAAGGCCGAGTTGGAGGCCGCGGCTGCCGCGCGCAGGGCCGCTCTCTCCGCTTCCACCGGTCCGGGTGCCACCTCGGACGGGCACAAGGTGCCGTTGCTGGCCAATGTCGGCGGTCCCGCTGATGTGCCGGCCGCGCTGGAGGCGGGGGCCGAGGGCGTGGGGCTCTTCCGTACCGAGTTCCTTTTCCTGGACGACAGCAAGAACGCGCCGTCCGAGGAGAAGCAGGTCGAGGCCTACCGGCAGGTGCTCGAAGCGTTCCCCGAGGGGCGTGTCGTCGTACGGGTGCTGGACGCGGGCGCGGACAAGCCGCTGGACTTCCTGACGCCCGCCGACGAGCCGAACCCGGCCCTGGGTGTGCGCGGGCTGCGCTCGCTGCTCGACCACCCCGACGTGCTGCGGACCCAGCTGACCGCGCTCGCGAAGGCCGCCGAGGGGCTGCCTGTCTACCTTGAGGTCATGGCCCCGATGGTCGCCGACCGTGCGGACGCGAAGGCGTTCGCGGACGCGTGTCGGGAGGCGGGACTGCGGGCGAAGTTCGGTGCGATGGTGGAGATTCCGTCGGCCGCGCTGCGGGCGCGCTCGATTCTGCAGGAGGTCGAGTTCCTGTCGCTGGGGACCAACGACCTCGCGCAGTACACCTTCGCCGCCGACCGTCAGGTGGGTGCGGTGTCCCGGCTGCAGGATCCGTGGCAGCCCGCACTGCTCGACCTGGTCGCGATGTCCGCCGAGGGAGCGAAGGCCGAGGGCAAGAGCTGTGGTGTCTGCGGTGAGGCCGCGTCCGACCCGCTGCTGGCCTGTGTGCTGACCGGTCTGGGGGTCACCTCGCTCTCCATGGGTGCGGCTTCGATTCCCTATGTGCGGACGACGCTGGCGAAGTACACGCTGGCGCAGTGCGAGCGGGCCGCGCTGGCCGCCCGGGCCGCGGACAGTGCCGAGGAGGCACGCAAGGCGGCTCAGGCGGTGCTGTCCGGCGAGTGATTGCGCTTCAGGGGCGCCTCACCATCGGGTGGGGCGCCCCTGACGTGTTCAGTGGTGGTGTCCTCCTGGGGTCGGGCCCTCGTCTCCGAGGTCGGGCGGTACGCAGTAGTCGACGCCCGACTCCGGTGGGATGAGGTCTCCGGATTCCACGTCGGTGCAGTAGGCGTCGAAGACCTCCCCGGCGGTGAGGGGTTCGAGGCCCTCGCCGCGCAGGCGCCAGCCGTAGATGCGGTCGGCGGTGTCGGGGTGGGTGGTGCGCATGACGAGTCCGCCGGGGTTTCGGGTGGCGATGCCGAGGGCCAGGACCGTGGTGAATTCGAGGGCCTCGGCCTCGTCGAGGTGGGTTGATCCGTCCTCGTCCTCGTCGGCGTGGAGGACGGCGACGAGGGTTTCCGGTGTTCCCGAGACGCTGCAGACGAGGTGTCGGTTGCCGGGGCTGGCTGTGTCGAGGATGCGGGTGACGAGGTCGGAGGCCCGGGTGAAAGCCGCTCGGCCGATGTCCTCTCCACAGGAGGCGCAGGCGCCGAGGCGGGCCAGGAGTGTGGTCGCGTACTCCCATGTCGCCTGGCGGACGGCCTCGTCGACGAGGGCCGGGAGGAGGTCGGCCAGAGGCTGGCCCTCGTAGAGCAGGGTGGGGCCGGTGGCGGCGAGTTCGGCCGTGAAGCGGGTGCGGCTCGACGGGATGTCGGGGTCGAGGCCGCCGGCGGCGCAGAACTCGGCGTATTCGTCGGGGTCGAAGAGGGCCACGCTGGTGTGGTTGCCCTGTGAGGCGCGGCTCCTGAGGAGGGCCTCCACCTGTTCGAGGTAGGCGGTGTGGTCGTCGAAGGTGAAGCTGCGGTAGCGCCGCATGGCGCGGAAGTCCTGCTCGTCGGTCAACAGACCGATGGTGCCGGCGATTTCGCGACGCAGAACGCGTCGCATGGTCCGGTGGTCGGTGTGCGCCATGTTTCCCCCTGTGCGCGAACGATCAATGCTCACTCACAGTAACCGGCCGCACTGACAACGTGGTCAGGCGCGTTTGCGGGCCAGGTCCTCGTAGAAGCTCAGCAGGGTGAGGTTGTCGATGGAGCCCGGGTTGACGGCCTTCTCCAGTGGGGTGCCCTGCAGGAGGCGTTTGACGGGTACCTCGATGCGCTTCCCGGTGAGGGTGTGCGGGACGCCGGGCACCTCGATGACCTCGTCGGGGACGTGGCGTGGGGAGAGCTGTTCGCGGATGGTCTGCTTGATGCGGCCCAGGAGGGCGTCGTCGAGGACGGCTCCGGGGGCGAGGTGCACGAAGAGGGGCATCCAGTAGCCGCCGTCGGGCTGTTCGATGCCGATGACGAGGGATTCCTTGATCTCCGGGAGTCGTTCCACCGCTTCGTAGATGTCGGCCGAGCCCATGCGGACGCCTTGGCGGTTGAGTGTGGAGTCGGAGCGGCCGTGGATGACGACGGAGCCTCGGGAGGTGACGGTGATCCAGTCGCCGTGGCGCCACACTCCGGGGTAGGTGTCGAAGTAACTGTCGTGGTAGCGCGTGCCGTCGGGGTCGTTCCAGAAGTGGATCGGCATCGACGGCATGGGGTTGGTGACCACCAGTTCGCCGACCTCGTCGACCAGGGGTTCGCCGTTCGGGTCCCAGGACTGGAGGTCGGTGCCCAGGCCGGGTGCCTGGAGTTCGCCGATGTACACGGGGAGGGTCGGTACGGCTCCCGCGAAGCAGGAGCAGACATCGGTGCCGCCGCTGACCGAGGCGATCCACAGGTCGTCGCGGACCTCGTCGTGCAGCCAGCGGAACCCGTCGGGGGGCAGAGGTGACCCGGTGGTGGCGACGCAGCGCATCGCGGAGAGGTCGAAGTCGCGGGACGGGTGCACGCCGGCCTTGCGGCAGGCCATGACGTAGGCGGCCGAGGTGCCGTAGAGGGTGGCTCCGGTGCGTTCGGCCACGCGCCACTGGGCGGCTGTGTCGGGGTACCCGGGGCTGCCGTCGTAGAGGACGATCGTCGTGCCCGTGAGGAGGCCGGAGACGAGGAAGTTCCACATCATCCAGCCGGTGGACGTGTACCAGAAGAAGCGGTCCTCGGGGCCCAGGTCGCAGTGCAGGCCGAGTTGTTTGAGGTGTTCTACGAGGATGCCGCCCTGGGACTGGACGATGGCCTTGGGGAGGCCGGTCGTGCCCGAGGAGTAGAGCACCCACAGGGGGTGTTCGAAGGGGACCTCTTCGAAGACGGGTTCCACGTCCGCCGAGGTCAGGGACGACCATTCCAGGGCGCCTTCGGGGACATCGGTTCCCAGAAGGGGGATGTGGATCACGGCGCGCAGGGTGGGCAGTTCGCGGCGCAGTTCGGCGACCGTGTCCCGGCGGTCGTGCTCCTTGCCGCCGTAGCGGTAGCCGTCGACGGTGAACAGGACGACGGGTTCGACCTGTTGGAAGCGGTCAAGGACGCTGCGGGCGCCGAAGTCCGGTGCGCAGGACGTCCAGACGCCGCCCACGGCGGCCGTGGCGAGCAGGGCGACGACGGCCTGCGGGATATTCGGGAGGTAGCCGCTGACGCGGTCTCCGGGGCGTACGCCGAGGGTGCGCAGTTCGGCGGCGAGGGAGCCGACTTGGCCGCGCAGCTCCGACCAGGTGACCGGACGCGGCTCGTGGGTCTCGTCGACGTACAGGAGGGCCGGTTCGTGCGCACGGGTCGCCGTCGCCCGCAGGGCATGCTCGGCGTAGTTGAGGGTCGCCCCGGGGAACCAGTGCGCGCCTGGCATCGAGCGGTCGCCGAGCACGCGCGCGTAGGGGGTCGAGAAGCGGACGTCGAACCATTCGGTGACGGCCTGCCAGAACGTGTCGAGTTCGTCCACGGACCAGCGGTGCAGGGCCGCGTAGCCGCCGTCGGCGGGGGCTCCGTGGTGTTCGGCCGCCCAGGACTGGAACTTGGTGACCTGTGCCTGGGCGATGTGTTCCGGATCTGGCTGCCAGAGCGGCAGGGGGTTCGCGGTCGACATGGGGCGGCTCCCGGACTGTGCGCGTCGTGTGCGTCGGTCGCGCACGGGCAGGGGTGTGCGCATGACGCGGCTGACACGGACGATGCCATGTGATCGACTTCTGCACCAGGGCACGCCCCACACAGTCCGTGCCGTGAAGATGTGGTCCCACCACGGGTGAACGGCAGTTGAACGACGCGGTTATCCGGGGCGCGTAATGGCAGGGTGAGCAGCATGGACGGTCGTGACCTGGTGCGTTCGGTGAAGGTGGTCGGTTCGGCGGGGGCGGCGCAGGGGTTGCGTACCGTACGGGCGGCGTGGCGCAGGAGGCGGGCCGACGCCACCGGGTTGCCGTCGCGAGGGGCGGAGCGCGCCCGGGTGCCCGGGCAGGTTCAGGGTGCGGAGCCCGGCCCCGGTGGCGGGGTCCTCCGGTTCAGCCGGTCCGAGCTGCGTATCACCGTCGCCGTGAACGGGGCCGTCTTCTGGGGCTGGGACGGCGCCGCTCCCGAGCCCTCGTACGCGCTCGGCGGGCGTTGTCCCGAGCCGGATCCCCGGGCCGTCCTGGAGCCGGACAAGGACGGCGGCTGGCGGGTCGTGGCGGAACGGGTGACGGTCACCGTGTCGCGGCACGGGGCGGTCGAGGTGTGTACGCCCGGAGGTGTGACGCTGCGCCGGGATCTGCCGCCGCGCTGGTGGGAGCCGGTGGACGGCGGCACGGCACGCTGGATGCAGCGGTCGGAGGTGGCGGCGGACGCCAGGTTCTTCGGTCTCGGCGGGCGATCGTCGGGCCCCCGCTTGCGCGACGGCACGTACCGGCTGTGGAACACCGACCCCGGGCGGGCCTTCGGGCTGGGTGACGATCCGCTGTACATCACCATGCCGGTGCAGTTGGTGGTGGCCGACGCCGCCACGCATCTGGTGTTCCACGACACCTCCTGGGACGGCACGGTGACGCTGCGGGAAGGCGAGGAGGGTGCCGGTTCCGGGCACGACCGGGTGGGGGCGTCCGAGCTGCGGATGGACGGCGGTCCGCTGCGGTGCTGGGTGGTGGTGGGCACCCCCGCGCGCGTGCTGCACGCCTGGGCCTCGCTGACCGGTGCTCCCGCGCTGCCGCCGGCGTGGGCGCTGGGGCACCATCACGCGCGGTGGGGTTTCGGCAGTGAGCAGGAGGTGCGGCGGATCGTCGCCGGCTACCAGGAGCGTGGTCTGCCGCTGGACGCCGTCCATCTGGACATCGACCACTACGACGAGCACCAGGTGTTCACCGTCGACCAGGAGCGCTTCCCGAAACTGCCGGTGCTCGCCGAGGAGTTGCGGCGGGACGGCATCCGGCTGGTGTCGATCGTCGACCCCGCGGTGAAGGCCGAGCCGGGGAACGCCGTCTACGACAGCGGCATGGCCGAGGACGCCTTCCTACGGGACGCCTCGGGGCGGCTGGTGCGGGGTGTCGTATGGCCTGGGGAGGCCGTTTTCCCGGACTTCACGCACGCGCGTGTGCGGGAGTGGTGGGGCGGGCTCTACGAGGAGCGGCTCGCGCAGGGGTTCGCGGGTTTCTGGCACGACATGAACGAGCCCACGTCGTTCGCCGCCTTCGGGGAGTCGACGCTGCCGCGTTCGGCGCGGCACGACCTGGAGGGGCGGGGCGGTGACCATCGTGAGGCGCACAACGTGTACGCGCTGTGCATGGCCAGGGCCGCTCATGACGCGCTGCGTGAACTGGTCCCCCAGGAGCGGCCGTTCCTCTTCTCGCGCTCCGGGTGGGCCGGAATGCAGTCCTACGGGGGCACCTGGTCCGGCGATGTGGCCACCGGCTGGCCGGGGCTGCGGGCCTCGCTGTCGCTGGTCATGGGGCTCGGGTTGTGCGGGGTGCCGTATTCGGGTCCTGATGTGGGCGGCTTCGACGGGAGTCCCTCGCCCGAGCTGTATCTGCGCTGGTTCCAACTGGGCGCGTATCTGCCGCTGTTCCGCACCCACGCGAGCCTGCGGGCGGGGCGGCGGGAGCCCTGGGAGTTCGGTGCCGAGGTGCTGGAGCACGCGCGCGTGGCGCTCGTCGAACGGCGACGGCTGCTGCCGTACTTCATGACGCTGGCGCATCTGGCACGGCGGACCGGGGCGCCCTATGTGCGGCCCCTGTGGTGGGGCGCTCCGGAAGATCGGGCGCTACGGGACTGCGAGGACGCGTTCCTGCTGGGCGACTGTCTTCTGGTGGCGCCGGTGCTGGATCCGGGGTCGGACCGGCGTGCGGTGCAGTTGCCGCGGGGGCGCTGGTACGACACGGAGACGGAGCGGGCGTACGAAGGGCCGGCCCAGATTCTGGTCGATGCCCCGTTGTCGCGGATCCCGGTGCTCGCGCGCGCGGGTGCCGTCCTGCCGGTGCGGGGCGCGGACGGCGGGCTGGAGCTGGAGGTGTGGGCGCCCGCCCGCGGACGGACCGGGGACGGGCTGGTGGTGCCGGACGCGGGCGACGGCTGGGACGAGCCGGAGATCGAGCGGTACGTCGCCCGCTGGGCGGGCCGGCGTCTGGTCGTGGAGCGGGAGCGGGACAACGGCGTGAGCGCGCCGTCCTACCCGGTGCGGGTACGAGGGCTCGGTGCGGGCTGACCTCAGATGTACCGGCCCTCGAACCAGGCCCTGACGGCCACCGTGTGCAGCGGGAAGGCGAGTTCCTCGGGCCTGCGCAGGAGGTGCCAGCCTTCTGTCTCGTCGGTGGCGACGGACGTGGGCAGGCCTTCGGCGGGGCGCTCCGGGAGGACTCCGAAGAGCAGGAGGTGGCCGTCGGGCGAGCTGATGGCGTCGACGAGCCGGACGTCGCGGCTCGCGGCGTCGATGCCAGTCTCCTCCCTGAGCTCGCGGACGAGTGCCTGTCGCCAGTCCTCGCGGTGGTCGACGTAGCCGCCCGGCAGGGCGATGCCTCCGCGCGCGGGGGCGATGGTTCGGGTGATGACGACCAGGGCGGTGCCCTTCGTGTCGTACACGGGCTGGAGTGCGACGGCCACGGGCAGCGGGTTGCGGTAGGCGACGGTGCCGCAGACCGGGCAGGTGCGGGGCCAGCCGGAGACGCCCTCTCCGTAGGGCGATCCGCAGCTCGAACAGTGGGAATCCGGCGCGGAGTTGGGGACGGAGGCTTGAGTTTCGGACACCCGGCGGACTGTATCCGATCAAGCGGAGGGAATCTTTCCGGGGGCCGCGCGGGTGAACGGGAGGGACGGCCGGAGCCACCCCCGTGGGCCCCGGCCGTCCCTCCCGCTATCACGACGCCGTAGGCGGCTCCATGGTTCACCGAAACGCCCTGCTCATTTTCCGTTGCCCGTGGCACACTTCTGACGTTCCGTCAGATCCAGTGCTGTGGAGGGACGTTGTCACGGACACGCACACCTGTGGTCACCGATTGGTTCACCGGGGACGGGGACGAGTTCCGGCTCCTCGGCACACGCTGTACCGCGTGCGCCTCGGTCTTCTTCCCCCGGGAGGACGGCCACTGCCGCAATCCGGCCTGCCGGGGCGGCGAGCTGGAGGAGGTCCCGCTGTCGCGGCGCGGCCGCGTCTGGTCGTATACGGACAGCCGCTACCGGCCACCGTCACCGTATGTGAGCGACCCGGAACTTCCGTGGGAACCGTACGCGTTGATCGCTGTGGAGCTGGAGTCCGAGCGGATCGTGGTGCTGGGACAGGCGGTTCCCGGGATCACCGTCGCCGATCTGACGGTGGGCATGGAGGTGGAGGTCGTCCCCGGTGTGCTCAGTGAGGACGCGGAGACGACCTGGACGACCTGGCACTGGCGGCCTGCGGGGGTGGCGGTATGACGGAGGACGTGGCGGTGCTCGGCGCGGGCATGCACCCCTGGGGCAAGTGGGGGCGCGGCTTCGTCGAGTACGGGACGGCGGCGGCCCGCGCGGCCCTCGCCGACGCCGGGCTGGAGTGGCGGGACGTCGGCTCGATCGTCGGCGCGGACACGGTCCGTGGCGGATATCCGGGGTATGTGGCGGGCGCGACGTTCGCGAAGGCCCTGGGCTGGCAGGGCGCCCGCGTGGCGAGCGTGTACGCGGCGTGCGCGTCCGGGGCCCAGGCCGTCAACGCGGCCCGCGCGCAGCTCCTTTCGGGGCTCGCGGACGTGGTGCTGGTCGTGGGCGCCGATGCCGCGCCCAAGGGGTTCTTCCGGCCGGCCGGCGGGGAGCGGCACGACGATCCGGACTGGCTGCGCTTCCGGGTGCTGGGGGCGACGAATCCGACGTACTTCGGGCTGTACGCGCGCCGGCGGATGGCCCTCTACGGGGACACTCCTGAGGACTTCGCCCAGGTGAAAGTGAAGAACGCCGCCTCAGGCGCGCTGAATCCGTACGCGCGCTACCGCAGGCGGGTCTCCGCCGAGGAGGTCGCCTCCTCGGCGGTGGTCGCCGATCCGCTGCGGCTGCTGGACATCTGCGCCACCTCGGACGGCGGGGCCGCCCTGGTGCTGTCGAGCATGGAGTTCGCGCGCCGCCACGGAGCGGCGGACCCGGTGCGGATCCGGGCGGTGTCCACGGTGACGCCGCGCTATCCCAACACGGTGCTGGACCTCCCGGACATCGCCACCGATTCCGCGGCGGCCGTCGCACCGCCGGACGAGGCCTTCAGGGCGTCGATCGCGCGCGCGGCCTACGAGGAGGCGGGAATCGACCCCGAGGACCTCTCCCTGGCCGAGGTGTACGACCTGTCCACCGCCCTGGAGTTGCAGTGGTACGAGGATCTGGGGCTGTGCGGCGAGGGCGAGGGCGCCAAGCTGCTCCGGGAGGGTGCCACGGCCCCGGGCGGTCGTATACCCGTGAACGCGAGCGGGGGGCTGGCCTCCTTCGGGGAGGCGGTTCCGGCGCAGGCGATCGCCCAGGTCTGCGAGCTGACCTGGCAGTTGAGGGGTGCCGCGGGTGACCGGCAGGTCGCGGGGGCGCGGGTGGGGATGACCGCGAACCAGGGGCTGTTCGGGCACGGGTCGGCGGTAGTGGCTGTGCGGTGAGCGGCGGAGTGCCGTTCACACCGTGTGATCGACCGAAGAGGCTGCGTGAACGTCTTATGAACTGGGCCTCGGCGTACGCCGGTAGCGTCATCATGCTGCCGTGCGCTCCTTGACGGACACTCTCCGCTTCGCCTTCCAACCGGTGGTCAACCTGACCACCGGAGGGATCGCCGGGCTGGAGATACTCGTCCGCCCGGAGACCGGGGACATCCTGGCCGAGGCCCGGCGTGACCCCGAACTCGACGGCAGGCTGGCCGTGTTGGCGGTCCGTGCCGCCGCACGCAAGGAGACGCTGCTGCCGCTGCACATCAATGTGTTCGCCGGCACGCTCGCCGACCTCGGCGGGCTCACCCCGCTGCACCGCGCGGTGCGCGAGGCGGGACGGCTGCCGTGGGAGGTGACGGTCGACATCGTCCCGCCGTACACGCACGTGCCGCAACGGGCGCTCCTGGAGGCGGTGTCCGAGCTGCGGGCCCAGGGGTTCCGGGTCTGCGCGGACGGCATCGGCGACGGTGACGTACCCCTGCGGCTGCTCACGGATCTCGCGCCCGACCTGGTGAAGCTCGACGCTTCGCTGCTGGAGCGGCCGGCCGCGGTGCGGGCCATGCGGACCCTCTGCGACGAGCTGGGCGCCCTGTTGTCCGTGGAGGGGGTGGAGACCGAGGCGCAGTGCGCGGCCGCGCGGGCAGCCGGGGCCCAGTTGGCGCAGGGGGAGTTGTTCGCGCCGCCGACGCGGGTCCCGGCGGCGGACGTATACGTTCCGCCGCGCCCGCCCGGGCTCGCCGCGACACCGTTGTCGGGGCCGTGGGTGCGGGAGTTCGTGCGGCCCGCCGCGCTGCTGCCCGACACCGCGTCGGCCGGTCAGGTGCGCGCGCTGCTGACCGGCTCGCCGGACGTGTCCGGGGTGCTGCTCGTGGACCGGGAAGGAGTGCCGGTCCGGTCGGTGCACCGCTCCCGCTTCCTGCTGTCGATGTCGGGGCGCTACGGCCACGCCCTGTACGCCGACCGGCCCGCGGCCAAGCTCGGTGACGTGCCCCGGACGGTCGGCGTCGACGCGAGCGTCTGGGAGGTCCTGGACGTCGTCGCGGTCGGCGACCGGGACCGTACGTCGGACGATGTGGCGGTCGTCGACCGGTACGGGCGGTGCGTGGGCGTCGTACGACTGGCGGATCTGGTGCGGGCGTTGGCCGAGACGCGGGTGGAGGAGGCCGCGGGTCTCAATCCGCTCACCAGGCTGCCCGGTTCGGACGCGATCACCGGTGAGGTGGACCGGTGGATCGCGGAGGGGCGGGCGTTCGCGCTGAGCTGGCTGGATGTCGACGACTTCAAACAGGTCAACGACGGAGCCGGGTTCGCGGCGGGCGACGAGTTGATCCGCTCGGTGGGGCGGGCGCTGCAGCGGGCGGCGTCCGGGCACGCGCGCGTGGGGCACATCGGCGGGGACGACTTCCTGGTGCTCGCCGATCCGGAGGGGCTGGAGCCGCTGGCCACCACGGTGCTGGACGTGCCCTGGGAGGCGGGCGGCAGGGCCGTGACGCTGTCCCTGGCCACCGTCCTGTGCCTACCGGGCAGTGTGACCGACCACCGGCAGGCCGCCGCGTACCTGGCGCCGCTGAAGAAGGCCGCGAAGGCGCTGGACGGCACGAGCTGGGTGCTGAGCCAGGCCGGGCTGGGCGAGTACGAGATCCTGCGCGGATCGCCGGCGGCGCCTCTACGGGCCGACCGCACCACCGCGGAGTCCCACGGGCACTGAGGCGGCCCGGCGGCTTCCCAGGGGGCTCCAGGGGCCGTCAGGGCGGGTGTCACCGATGCCGTCCGCGACCTTGACGCTCCCTGGGCGCCGGTGAACACTTCCCGGTGTCGGTCGACATCGCCGTACATTCTCGGCGTACCAGGCACTGTGCCGCGCGGGCTCCCCCGCGCTCAGGCCCACTCCCCACGGGCGGTCTCGGCTGCGACGGCACGCTCGTCACGGACGCCGGGCGGGGCGCGGGACCCTCCCTGCCTTCGGCTGAAGTCGCCAAGGGAACCGCACCCTGCACGGAGGACCGGGGCCGACGTCCCGGGCCAGGGCCTAGGAGCCGCCATGAGCAACGGAGACATATTCGTCGGTGAGATCATCGGCACCGCGATCCTGATCCTGTTCGGCGCCGGAGTGGTCGCCGCCGTCGTCCTGAACTACTCCAAGGCACAGAACGCCGGTTGGATCGTCATCGCCTTCGGCTGGGGCTTCGGCGTGATGGCCGGGGCCTACACGGCCGCGCCGCTGTCCGGCGGGCAGCTCAATCCGGCGGTCACGATCGGCATCGCCATCGACACCGGGAAGTGGGACAAGGTCCCGATCTACATCGCGGGGCAGATGGTGGGCGCCATGCTCGGCGCGGTGCTGTGCTGGCTGGTCTACTACGCGCAGTTCCAGGCCAACGCCGAGGAGGAGATGGCGCAGCCCACGCTGGGAATCTTCTCCACCACGCCCACGATCCGCAACGTCGTGGCGAACCTGATGACGGAGATCATCGCGACCATCTCGCTGGTCCTGCCGATCCTGGCCTTCGGGCTCACCAAGGGACTGGGCCAGTCCGGCACGGCGGTGCTGGTCGTGTCGTTCCTCGTGGTCGGCATCGGTCTGTCGCTCGGCGGGCCCACCGGATACGCCATCAACCCGGCCCGCGACCTGGGCCCGCGCATCGTCCACTCGCTGCTCCCGATCCCCAACAAGGGGACCTCGGACTGGAGTTACGCGTGGATCCCGGTGATCGGGCCGCTCATCGGCGGGGCGCTCGCCGGAGTCATCTTCAACGCAGCCTTCTGAAGGACACGACAAAGGGGTCGTCATGACGGACAGGTTCGTCGCCGCAATCGACCAGGGCACCACCTCCAGCCGCTGCATCGTCTTCAACCAGGACGGCGCGATCGTCGCCGTCGACCAGCGTGAGCACCGCCAGATCTTCCCCAAGCCGGGCTGGGTGGAGCACGACGCCACCGAGATCTGGTCCAAGGTGCAGGCGGTGGTCGCCGGGGCGATCGCCAAGGCGGGACTGCGCGCGGACCAGCTCAGCGCGCTCGGCATCACCAACCAGCGGGAGACGACGGTCCTCTGGGACCGCGCCACCGGCAAACCCGTGCACAACGCGATCGTGTGGCAGGACACCCGTACCGCGGCCCTGTGCAACCAACTCGGCGGCTCGGACGGGCAGGACCGTTTCCGCGAACAGACCGGACTGCCGCTCGCCAGCTACTTCTCCGGCCCGAAGGCGGCCTGGCTGCTGGACAACGTGCCGGGACTCAGGGACCGCGCGGAGCGCGGCGAGATCGCCTTCGGCACGATCGACTCCTGGTTGATCTGGAACCTCACCGGCGGCACCGACGGCGGCCGGCACGTCACGGACGTGACGAACGCCGGACGCACCATGCTGATGAACCTGGAGACCCTCCAGTGGGACCCGTCCATCCTCTCCGCGATGAACGTGCCCGAGGCGATCCTCCCCGAGATCAGGTCCTCCGCCGAGGTCTACGGCACCGCGGTCGGCCAACTCGCGGGCGTGCCCGTGGCGTCGGCGCTCGGCGACCAGCAGGCGGCCGTGTTCGGGCAGGCCTGCTACGACGTGGGCACCGCGAAGAACACCTACGGCACGGGCAGCTTCCTGCTGCTCAACACCGGTAATCGGCCGGTGCCTTCGAAGAACGGGCTCCTCACGACGATGGGCTACAAGATCGGCGACGAGGCGCCGGTCTACTGTCTGGAGGGCTCGATCGCCATCACGGGCGCGCTCGTTCAGTGGTTCCGCGACCAACTGGGCATCATCCGCAGCGCCGACGAGATCGAGTCCCTCGCCGCGAGCGTGGACGACAACGGCGGCGCGTACATCGTGCCCGCGTTCTCCGGTCTGTTCGCGCCCTACTGGCGTTCGGACGCGCGCGGTGTCGTCACCGGGCTGACCCGGTACGTCACCAAGGGGCACCTCGCTCGCGCGGTCCTGGAGGCGACGAGCTGGCAGACGCGGGAGGTCGTGGACGCCATGTTCCAGGACTCCGGGGTGCAGATCACCACCCTGAAGGTGGACGGCGGCATGACCAAGAACAACCTGCTGATGCAGCACCAGGCGGACGTTCTCGGGGTGCCGGTGATCCGGCCCAGGGTCTCCGAGACGACCTGTCTGGGCGCCGCCTACGCGGCCGGGCTCGCCACCGGTGTGTGGAGCGGCCTGGACGAGTTGAAGTCGCACTGGCAGAAGGACGTCGAGTGGACGCCGTCCATGGAGTCGTCGGTACGGGACCGCGAGTACCACAACTGGCGCAAGGCCGTGGAGAAGAGCTTCGGCTGGCTGGAGGAGGGCGACAACTAGGCACACACGCGTGCGTGGTCGACGAGGCACACACGCGTGCGTGGTCGACGAGGCACACGCGCGTGCCTCGTTCCAGGAGCCGCGGCCGGTACCCCTGTCGGCGGGGGTACGGGCCGCGCCCGCGCCTCAACTGGTGACGCTCTGGCGGCGCTTCGCGCCGTAGGCCATCGCGTGTTGGACGACCTCGATGAGAACCTCCTTGACCGACGCCCGGTCGCGCGCGTCGCACAGCATCAGGGGTACGTCCTCGTCGAGGTCGAGGGCCTGGCGTACGGCGTCCACCGGGTAACGGTCGGCGCCCTCGAAGCAGTTGACACCGACGACGAACGGGATGGAGCGCCGCTCGAAGTAGTCGAGGGCGGCGAAACAGTCCTCCAGGCGGCGGGTGTCGGCGAGGACGACGGCGCCCAGCGAGCCCTCGGACAGCTCGTCCCACATGAACCAGAACCGCTCCTGCCCCGGCGTGCCGAACAGGTACAGCACCAGGTCCTCGCGCAGGGTGATGCGGCCGAAGTCCATGGCCACGGTGGTGGTGTGCTTGCCCTCCACACCGCTGGTGTCGTCGACCGGACGCCCTGCCTCGGTGAGCAGTTCCTCCGTGCGCAGCGGCCTGATCTCGCTGACCGCGCCGACGAGGGTGGTCTTGCCCACGCCGAAGCCGCCGGCCACCAGGATCTTGAGCGTGACGGGCTCGACCGGAGGCTTGCCGCGCTCAGAACGCCCGAAGATCATCGATCTGTTCTCCTGCTTGATGGGGGTGAGGTCGGGGGGCCGCTTACAGCGCCCGGAGGCCGGTGATCACGTCGCGCAGAATACTCTCGTCCACCAGTTCGGCAGGGGGTACGGGCCGCGAGACATGGACGAGTTCCTCGTCGACGAGGTCCCCGATGAGAACGCGTATCACGCCGATGGGCAGGTCGAGTTCGGCGGCGAGCTCGGCGACCGACTGCGGGGCGTCCCGGCAGAGACCGACGATGTCCACATGTTCCGGGGACAGCGTCTGGTCCGCCTCCGAGTCGTCCGTCCGCGCCTCCGCGATCACCACCGCGATCAGGTCGAGGCGGTGCTGGGCCGCACTGGTGGTGCGGCCGCGCGTCATCGCGTACGGCCGCACCACCGGCCCGGCCTCGTCGTCGAACCAGTGGCCTCTTCCCTGACCGTCTTTGCTCATGTCACTTCACTACCCGCCCAAGGACAGATCGGTGCGCGGAGCGGCGCCCAGATGCACACCGACCCGCTTCACGAGCAGCGTCATCTCGTAGGCGACCTGGCCGACGTCCGAGTCCGCGTCCGCGAGGACGGCGAGGCAACTGCCGTCACCGGCCGCCGTCACGAACAGGAAGGCCTCGTCCAGCTCGACGACCGTCTGCCGCACGCTGCCCGCCTCGAAGTGGCGGCCGACGCCCTTGGCGAGGCTGTGGAAACCGGAGGCCACCGCGGCCAGGTGCTCGCTGTCCTCCCGGGTCAGATCCTGGGACACGCCGGTGGCCAGGCCGTCGCCGGAGAGCACGACGGCCTTGCGGATGCTGGCGACGCGTTCGACGAGGTCGTCGAGGAGCCAGTTCAGCCCGCGCTCGTCGCCGCTGTGGCCGGTCGCCTTCGGTGCGGTCATCGACCGTCCCCCTTCGTTCCTTGTGCTGTGCCGCCCTGGGCGTCGTCGCCCTCGGCGTTCTCCTCGCGGCCGCGCTGCCAGCCGCGCTGCAGCGAGGCCATGCGGCTGCGTACCTCGTCGGCGTCGCGCTCGGCGACCTCCGCCGGGGTCGCGGCGTGCCGCTCCGGGGTCTGTTTCAACTGGGGTGCCAGGTTCGCCTGGCGTACGCGTCTGGGCAGCGCTCCCAGGTCGGGCCCGGTCCGGTTCTGCGAGGTGTCGGAGTCCGGGCCGCTGGACGCGATCTCGGCACGCCGGGTGCGCCTGGGAAGGGCGGGCGTGTCGGGCGGCTCGGCGCGGCCGCGCCCCGGGGAGGCCTGGGCCGCAGCGGACTCGGCGCGTCCGCCGGGCACGTCGGTACGGCGCCGGAGCGGCGTGTCACCGCGACGCCGGGCCGGCAGCGGTGCCGGGCCGTCCGTCTCGGGTCCGCCCAGGCTCGGGGCCGGCGCGGGGCCGTCGAAACCGCCGTCTGGGGAGTCCTCCGGGTCCCGCCGGGAGCGCTGCTCCACGACCGGGCGTCCATGGGAGCTCACGAGCTTGGGCGTCCGCCGCCGAGGCAGGGGCAGCGGTTCGCTCCGGTGGTCGTCCGCGGCCGCCCCGCGCGGCCCGTCGTGCGCCTCGGAGACCTGCGGATGCTGCTCCACAGGGCGGACGGGGGCGAGATCGTCGCGGTGGGCGACGGAGCGGCGCGGGCGGAAGATCCCGCCGTGCTCGCCGTCCTCGTCGTCGAGCGCGTCGGGGAAGCCTTCGAGGGCGTCCAGGTCGACAGGGGCTTCGAGTTCGACCGGACCGTCCAGGAGAGCTGGCGGCAGTCCGGGCAGCTTCGCGGGCACGTGGGAGAGCGCGGAGCGGCGGCTGTCCTCCAGCTCGCCCTCCTTCGTCGGCTGCGGCCGGTCGAGGCGGAAGCCGATGCCGTTGGTGTCCGGGATCTCGTCGCTCAGCAGGGCGTCGGGGATGAATACGACGGCAGTGGTGCCGCCGTAGGGAGAGGGCTGGAGGGAGACGCGGACGTTCTGCCGCTGCGCGAGCCGGCTGACCACGAACAGGCCGAGCCGGTCGGTGTCGGAGAGTTCGAACTCCGGTGTCTCGGCGAGCCGGAGATTGGCGTCCAGGAGCGCGTCGGCGGCCATGCCGAGGCCGCGGTCGTGGATCTCCAGGGTGAAGCCGTTGGCGACCCGCTCCCCCACGACCTGGACGGCGGTGTGCGGCGGGGAGAACACCGTGGCGTTCTCCAGGAGTTCGGCGACGAGGTGGGTGAGGTCGGCGACGGCGGGACCGGTGACGGCGATGCGCGGCAGCCGGCGGACCTCGATGCGCTCGTAGTCCTCGACCTCGGCGACGGCCGCGCGGACGA
Organism: Streptomyces sp. NPDC051576; assembly: GCF_040681835.1. NCBI lineage: Bacteria > Bacillati > Actinomycetota > Actinomycetes > Kitasatosporales > Streptomycetaceae > Streptomyces > Streptomyces sp. NPDC051576. Next base: position 104,032 of record NZ_JBFAZO010000020.1, on the reverse strand, counting down.
TGTCCATGAGCTGGACCGGCTTGCGCCACTGCCGGGACGGGGCGGCGCCGGAGAGGATCACCAGGCCCTCGGCGTGGCGGCGCATCCGGGTGGTCAGGTGGTCGAGGCGGAACAGGTCGGCGAGTTCGTCGGTGTCCTCGGTCCTGCGCTCCATGGTGTCGAGCAGGGTGAGCTGCTTGTGCAGCAGGACCTGGCTGCGGCGGGCGAGGTTGACGAAGACCTCGGAGACACCGGAGCGCAGTTCGGCCTGCTTGACGGCGGCTTCGACCGCGGCCCGCTGAAGGGTGTTCAGGGCCTGGCCGACGTCGCCGATCTCGTTCCTGTCGTACTCCAGGCGCGGTACCTCGGTCTCCACGTCGACCACTTCGCCCACGGACAGGCGGCGCATCACGCTGGGCAGCCGTACGCCGGACGCCTCGTGGGCGTCCAGGCGCAGTTGACGCAGGTCGCGGATGAGGCCGCGGCCGATGCGTACGGACAGGAAGAGCGAGAACAGGAGGGCGATCAGACCGAGGACGCCGGCGACGGCGGCCTTGAGGATGACGTTCATCGCGACCGGGCGGACGCGGTCCTGATAGCGGTCGTTGGCCTGGTCGTCGAGGGTGGCGAGCTTGCTCAGCACACCGCCGGCCGCGGTGTTCCAGGTCTGTGCGGTGACGTTGCGGGGCTCGCCGGACGTGGTGGACGCGGCGGCCTGCTCGGCCACGCGCAGCGGGGCGCTGGCCGCGTTCGTCCAGAAGCGTTCGAAGTGGTCGCGCTCGGAGGACGGCAGCAGCGGCAGGTTGATGTCGTACAACAGCGTGCGCTGGGCGACGAGATCGGAGATGCCGCGGGTCTCGTCCCGGGTGAGCTTGCCGACGATCAACGACGAGCCGAGCAACGCGTCCTCGCGGGAAAGGAGTTCACGCGCGCGTGCCAGATTGACCAGGGCGCGGTACTGCTTGTCCATCTCGACGTTGTCGACGACGTGGAGGTTGGAGAGCAGCACGTAGCACGGGTCGACGAGGTGGTTGTAGAGGCCGAGGGCCTGGCCGCGGGTGACGGTGCCGTCCTCGACGCTGCGGCGCAGGGACGTGAGGCCGTCGAAGGCGTCCAGGACGGCGGAGACACGGCTGTCGGTGGCCTGGCCCATCGCGTCGCGGACGTCCGGGTTCTCGGCGTTCCGGCGGATCTTGGCGACGGCTTCGTCGGTCGCGGCACGGCTGCGTCTGAGGTCGGTGAGGCCGTCGGCGGCGCGGGGGTCGGCGAGATAGACGAGCGACTGCCGGCGTTCCTGCTGGATGACACGGACGGTGTCCTCGGCGGGATAGCCGATCTTCTCCACGACCGACGACACGTTGAACAGGGCTCCGGCCGCCCGGCCGGTGAGGACCGTGGCGAACGCCCAGATCGCGGTCAGGGACACCAGCGGCACGAGAAGGAGCGCCACGATCTTCCGGCGGATGGACTTCCCGCGAAAGCGCATGGCCTCCCCCTGCTGGCCCCCCGCCGACCGGGGGTACACATGTGCGTCAACAAACGGCGCGAGCCTACTACTGACACACAGGTAACTCGAAGAGCTGTCCGGAGCGTGAACTTCCGCAAGAGCGCCGGGAGATGGGGAGTTGTCCGGGCATTGGGGGAGATTACCGCCCCGATTCAGCCGGGATCACCGGATCCCATCGGATCGGCCAAGTTGGCCAGTTGGCCGGATTTTTTCGTCCGTTGGGAATCTTCGTGGCAAGTTGTTCGTCTTTCTCTACGGGAAATGGGGGCGGATCCGGCCACAGGAGCCGCATCCGCAACTGGGCAGCGTAAAACAGCGCAAGCCGGGCACCCACTGGGGAGCCGGAGTCTTCGGACTCCGGGGCGAGTGGTCTACCGGCGACGGGGAGGACACCTTGATGGGCACGGCGGAGCGGCAGGAGTCGCTTGAGGACGGCGTGGCGGAGCGGTCGACGGAGCGGCGGCGCCGTGAGGCACCGGATCACGACATCGCGCCTGAGGTCGGCGTGAGGGCCGAACAGCCGGAGTACTACCGGCCGTTGTGGATCGAGGAGCCCGCGCGCCGGCGCCGGTTGCCGGATCCGGTGCGTACGGCGGCCGTGCGGGCGGTCATCATCATCGCCGTGACGCTGATCCAGGCGACGGTGGCCTTCCTGTGCACGATGGCCGGGTCCTGGCTGGCGTTCCCCATGGTGATCAGCAGCGTGGTCAGCACGGTGGTGGCCACCTGGGGCGCCCTCGACGTCTGGGTGACCCGCCAGATGTGGAACCAGCGCAACGGTGTGATCTCCGAGCCCAGCAGCACGGCCAGGGCCCTCCGCCGTGAGCGGCGCCGGGCCCAGCGCCAGGCGCGGACCGCCGAGCGCGCTCAGGAGCGGATAGCCCGCAAGGGCGGCTCCGGGCAGGTGGCCCACTCCTGAGCTTTTCGCCTACGGGGCGGTCGGCGCCGGGCGTTTGAACATGCGGGTCGCCGTGATCTCGCTGTGCACCGACTCCCCTTCTCCGGCGGGGGCCTGCTGCGGCAGGCCCGGCCGGAGGTGTTCCTCCACGCTGATGTACTTGAGGCCCGCCCTGAGGTCGGCGTCGTTGCGCAGCCGGATGACCAGCGGGAACTCGGCCAGTGCCGTCGTGTCGAACAGGCCGGTGGTGTAGAGGAGTTGGACGCCGAGCGCGTCGGACACAGCGCGCTGGAGCTCCAGCAGATACGTGGCGTTGGCGCGCCCGATGGGGTTGTCGAGGAAGAGCGTGCCGGCGTGCCGGTGCTTGTCGCGGCCCCGGTCGTTGGAGCGCAGCGCCGCCATCGTGCAGTACAACGCGATGGCGGCGGTGAGCAGTTGACCGCCGGAGAACACGTCGCCCATCTGTCCGACGGGCACGCGCTCGGCCCGCAGCACGGCGTCCGGCTTGAGGATCTCGACGGCGACACCCTTGGGTTCGAGCGCCGCGCCGACTCCCCTCAGCAGCAAGGACATTCCGTCGCGCCGCATGTCGGAGTTCTTCTTCACGGCGGCCCGGGTCGCCTCGTCGACGACCTCGCCGAGCCGCTCGGTGAGCGTGGCCTGGTCGGGTTCCTCGAAGCGGATGCGCAGGAACTCCTGCCCCGACCATTCGCCGAGTCCCTCGGGCAGCCGGGACAGCCGCTGCGCGGACCGCAGGGTCGCAAGGGCCGACTCGACGAGCCCGCGGAGCCGGTCCACGATCGAGTCGCGGTTGCGCTCCAATTGCGCCAACTCGTCGGTGAGCACGCGGAGTCGGGGTGCGAAGGCGTCGGCCCACTTCTGCGCGTGCTCGGGCAGCGCGGACGCGGGCAGCTCCCGGATCTGCTGCCGCGCGGGGGTCCGTACCTGCTCGTACCGCGTGGAGTTGGCGTGCCGCACGAGCACATCGCTCGCCTCGCGTACGGCGCTCTCGGCGGCGGACAGGTCGGCGGCGCAGCCGCGCAGCGAGCGGCGGGCCTCGGCGGCGGAGTGCCGGGCCTCCTCCAGACTGCCCGGGTAGGGCTCGGGCTCCTCCTGCTCCTCGTCCGAGGAGTGCTCGCGCAGCAGGTCGCGCAGCAGCGCGGCGGTCTCGTCGAAACCGCCGGCCCCATCCTCGGCGGCGCGGTGGGCATCGAGGAGTTCGGCGTGCGCCTCGCGTGCCTGGCCCAACGCGTCGGTGCGGGAGGCGAGTTCGGCCGTCGCCGTGCGCAGCAGGGCCTGTGCGTGCTCGGCGTCGCGCGGAACCAGGTCCTCGGCCAGATCGGTGTGGGCCTCGCCGTCCTCGGGCGCGAGCCGCTCGGCCTCGCCGCGCAGCCGCCCGAGTTGCTCGCTCGCGGTCGACACCCGGGTCTCCAGAAGCTGCACCAGCTCCTCGGCGCGCGCGGCGGCGGCCTGCCGGGACGGCCCGTCGGAGCCGTCGGGCGACTGGAGCAACTGTGCCGCGCGGGTGCGGACCTTGTTGCTGAGCCGGTCCAACTCGGCGATGGCCGCGCTCTCGTCGCTCTCCGCCCGCGCCTGCTCGGCCCGCAGGTCGGCGCCGACGCCGACCTTCTCGTAGAGCTGTGAGGCGGCCCGGTAGGCCTCACGGAGGGCGGCCAGCGCGGGCCTGGGAGCGTCTGCGTCGTCTTCCGGTACGTCGTCGGGGGCGCCCGCGATCTCGGAGCGCTCGGCGCGCAGCGCACGGGCCGTGCGGCGGGCGTCGTCGGCCGCACGCTGGGCGGCGCGGCGGTCCTCGTCTGCGGCGCGGGCGCGCTCCAGACAGGACTGGGCGCGGGCCTCCGACTCGGCCGCCTCGTCGGCGAGTTCACGCAGTCTGACCTGCCAGCCGGCGCGTTCGCGCAGCCGGAAGGCGAGTCCGGCGAGGGCGTCGGCGGCGCGCCGGGCCTTCTGCGCGGCCTCCTGCCGCTCGTCGCGCACCTGGGCCGACTCGGCGGCGGCTTCGTCGGCCTCGGCCCGCACGGTCCGCGCCTCGGCCAGCTCGGCCTCGGCCTCCTCGGCGAATGCGCGCGTGTCCTGCGCGGCCCGTGCCAACTCGACCAGCCGCCCGCTCGGGCAGCCGGTGCGCCAGGACGCCAGCCGCGCCGCCAGCTCGCGGTCCTTGCCGAGCCGCGCGGCGAGCGTGCGGATCTCCTCGTCCCGCTGCCCCGCCCGAGCGCGCAGTGCCTGCCGCTCCTCGTCGGCCGCGTGCTCGTCGTGCATGGCCGGGTTCGGCGGGACCAGGAAGACGTCGCTGCTCCGCGCGTCGGTCGCCGGAGTCGGGGCGAGCAGGGCGGCGGCCGTGCCGACGGCCACGGCGGACCGGGGCAGCAGGGCCGCCTCGCCGAGGGCCTCCCGGGCACGCGCGTGTGTCTCCGGGTCGGTGATGATCACCCCGTCGACCAGCTCGGGCCGGGCGGCCAGCACGCGCGCGTGGTCGGTGGGGTCGACGGCCTGGGCGAGGTAGCGCCAGCCGGGCAGGGCCGGGATGCCGTGCTCGCCGAGGTACTCCACGGTGGCCAGCACGTCCGGGCCGGGCGGCAGCAGTCCGCCGTCGCCGAGCGCCCCGAGGATCCGGGAGTCGTCGGCGGCGGCGGTGCGCAGGTCGAAGAGCTGGCGTTCGCTGGAGGCGACCCCGTCGTCGAGCAGCTCGCGCAACTCGTCGGCGAAACGGTCCAGTTCCTCAGGGGTGAGGGGGCCTTCGGCGAGGGGGCGGGAGGGTTTGGTGGTACCGGGGTGGGTGACGGGGGCCGCGTCCGAGGCAGAACTGCCGCTCGCCGCGACCTCGTCGGCGCCACGCGGCACCGGGACACCACCGGCACCGGGACCGGCACCGGGCAAGCTGAGTAGCTCCGCGAGCCGCTCCTCCCCCGCCAGTCCCTCGGCGAGGCGCCGTTCCGCGTCGTAGGTCCGGGCCGCGGCGGTGGCCGCATCGGAGGCGCGGGCCGCCGTCAGCTCCGCGCGGGACTCCGCCGAGGCCGCCTCGCGGGCGTGCTCGGCCGCCCGGCGGGATGCCTCGCGCGCGGTGTCCCAGGCGGCCACGGCGCTCTTCTCGGCGTCGCTGGCCGCGAGGGCGGCGCGGGCCGGGTCGGCGTCGGGGGCGCTGTCGTCGAGCCAGCCCGCGCGCACCGCCTCGGCGGTCTCCTGCTCGACCTCGGACAGGCGCTGGCGCAGATGGCCGATCTCGCTGCGGGCGCGCTGCGCCTCGGTGGCGGCGGACGTCGCGTCCCGGTGGGAGGTCTCGCCGACCTCCTGAAGGGCGGCGGACCGCTCCTCGCCCTCGTTGGCGAGGTCCTCGGCGCTCTGCGCGGCCGTGTGCAGGGCCCGTACGAGATCGACGGCGGCCTTGGCGCGGGCGGCGAGCGCCGGTGCGGCGTCCCGCTCGGCCTCGCGGATGGCGACGGCCACGCGCGCGGAGCGGTCGGCGGCGGCGCGGTGGCGCAGGACGGCCTCGGCTGCCTGCCAGGCGGAGTGCAGTGTGCGTGCGTCGGCCAGTTCGCGCTTCTGGGCGGCGGCGGACTTCTCCGTGGTGGCGAGTGCCAACGAGGCGTGCCGGTAGGCCAGTTCGGCGGCGATCAGCGCGCTGCGCTCCCGTGCCCCCTCGGAGTGCGTGACGGCGTACGCGGCAGCGGTGACCCGCTGGGCGAGGTCGGCGGCCCTGACCCGCTCCTGCGCGCCCCGCGCGGACAGCCGGCGCGCCAGCGTGCGGGTACGGCGCTCGGCGCCGGTGTGGATGTCACGCGCGCGTGCCCGTGCCTCGGCGGCCTCGACGATCCGGCCGAGCAGATCCACGGAACCGGCCGTGAAGTCCCGCTCGGCGATCAGCTCGGCCCGGCGCCCCAGCTTGTTGCCGAAGCCGCCGACCAGGTCGGCGAGCCCGTCGGTGTCGCGGGTGTCGGTGACCGCGCGCAGCAGCAGGTCGGTGAAGTCGGAGTCCTTCTTGACCGCGAAGAGTCCGGCGGCCTCACCCTCGTCGGCGTTCATCTCCCGCTGGTAGCGGAAGAGTTCGGGGTCGAGGCCGAGGTCGCCGAGGTGCTCGATCCAGCGGTCGTGGATCTCCTCCCAGTGCACTTCGAGGTGCGGATACGCCTTGCCGGCCTCGGTGATGGCGTCCCGGAAGCCCTTCATGGTGCGTCGGCGGCCCTGCGCACCGGACGCGCCCTCGACGGGCGGCCGTACCGAAGTGGCCTCGGCGACGGGGAGGTTGTCCAGGCTCAGTCCGGGCCCGGGCCGGAAGGAGTACCAGGCCTCGGCGAACTTCCGCGGATCGTTGGAGACCTGGCGCCCCCGCCACTCGCTGACCTTGCCGACGACCACGCATTCACCGGTCAGCGTGTGCTGCCATTCCAGGGCGACATGCCCGCAGTCGTCCGCGAGCAGGAACTTGCGCAGCACGCCGGAGCTGGCGCCGCCGAGTGTGTTGCGGTGGCCGGGCAGCATCACCGAGAAGATCAGCTTGAGCAGGACGGACTTGCCGCCGCCGTTCTCCAGGAAGAGCACGCCCGCGGGTGCGGGGCGGCGCGGCGGCCCGACGGGCTCGTCCTCGAAGAACTCCGCCTGAGTGGGCGCGGGATCGGGCACGGGCTTGCCCACGCCACGCAGGTCAAGCACGGTGTCGGCGTAGCGCGCACCGGCGGGACCGATGGAGTAGAGGCGGACCCGGGACAGCTCGTACATGGCGGACTCTCGTCGTAAGTCTTCGGCAGGTGGGGGGAGTTCAGGAGTGGAACGGCAGTCCGGCGTCGGCCACCAGCTCCAGATCCTCGGTGTCCTCGGCGGGCAGCAGGCTCGCGGTGCCGTCGGTGACGGGGACGATGCCCAGCTCCAGCAGCTCGGCCATGGCGGCGCTGCCGGCCGTGTCACGCACCTGGAGCTGGTAGCGGGCGGTGGTGCGGTACGTACCGCCGTTGTCGTCGCCCGTGCGCTGGAGGAAGCCTGAGTCGGTGAGGAAGGCGGCCGCCTTGCCGACGATGCCGGTGGTCGAACCGGCCAGTCTGCGGGCGTCCTTGGTGGCTCCGGTCGCGCTGCGTCTGACCCAGATCCGCCAGGCGGCCTCCAGGCCGGGCGCGTCGGTGGCCGGGTCGGTGTTCAGGCCCTGTTCGTCGGCCCGCTCCTCCAGGCGGCGGCAGGCCTGTCGTACGAAGGCGTCGACCCCGTTGACCGTGACACGTCCGATGTAGCCGTCGTCGGCGAGGTCCTCGGGGCGCGGGAACGCCATCGCGGCCACGCAGAGGTGCGCGAGCCCGTGCAGGAAGCGGTCCCCGGAGTCGGCGGACGTGCGGCGCGCGTAGTCGCCCATGCGTACGGCGAACACCGAGTCCTCGGCGGCGGTCACGGCCATCCCCGCGCGCGGGGACACCTCCAGGACGACCAGCCCGAGCCCGGCGGCGACGGCGTCGGCGAGCCGCGCGAACGGCGGGTCCTCCCGGTGCCGGCGCAGCAGCTCCGCGTACTCCTGGTCCCGCGCGGGCTGCAGTTTGGGCTGCAGCCCGAACGCGACGAGCCGGGCCGCGTCGGCGGCGTCGGCGGGTGTGATGACGGCGGTCACCGGCGCGGCGACGGCCTCCGGCTCACTCCGTTCGACGTGCTCGGTCACGGTCGGGGCTCCTTGCTGAGGTGGTTCAGTGAGCGGTGGGTCATGGCCTATGCCGCCTCCGTGCGGCCCGCCGCCATCCCGGCCGCGTCCAACAGGGCGGTGCCGACGATGAGATCGGCCCCGCCGAACTCGGGGTCCTCCAGCTCGGTCCCGTCGTCGACGGCGAACAGCAGCTTGGGCTCCCCCTGCCGGTACGCCGTACCGACCGGCGGACTGGCCGCGTGGATGGCCAACAGGGCGACCAGGTAAGGCAGTTCGGTGTCCTGATCCCGGGCCTCCGCGAGCAGTCCCGACAACCGCCGAGGCGCGTCCGCCGGAAGATCGAGCAGCTCCATCGCCGCGGCCAACTGCTCCTCGCTGAAACGGCTGTCGTCCGGGGTGGCGATGAGGTCCGGCTCGGGCATCTCCGCGCCGAGGTGCTCCCGCTCCTGGGGTGGCGTCAGCAGTATGTCGACGAGGTCCCCTACCCGGACGGACACCGGCGTGCGCAGCCCGGTCCCGTGCGCGAAGAACGTGTCCGTGACCCGGACCGCCTGCTCCAGGGGAAGCGGCAGCACGGGCGAGACGAGGTGTCCGTAGAGGTCCGTCCCGGACGTCGTCATGGGTGTGGCGAAGGCCTGCCGGTCCTGCTCGGCGCGGAACAGCGGCCCGGCCTCCAGGAGGCGCGACTGGAGCTGGGTGTGCCGTCGGATGCAGTCCTTGACGATGTCGACCAACTCGGCGGCGCGGCGCTTCTGTTCGGGGTCCTCGGACTCGTCGCGGGCCTTGCGGATGTTGGTGAGGATCGCGTTCTCGTGGCGGTACCGGTCGGCGACGTGGTCGAGGGCCTCGGCGATCATGTCGGGCACGGCGTTGAGCCAGTCCACCGCGCGGACGTTGCGCCGGGTGGCGTCCAGGGCGCGGCGCAGCGTCTCCGAGTACTGCACGGTGCGGTACCGGGCCTGCTCGGCGGCGAGTTGGGCGTCGGCGAGCCGGCCGCGGCTGATCAGCACCTCCAGCTTGACCTCGGCGGCGATCTGCGCGCTGGTGACGTCGGTGTCGAGGGCGCCCACCAGGACGTTGACGGCCTCGTCCGTCGTACGGAGGTAGACGCTGCCGCCGTAGCCGGGGACCTCCTCGATCAGCTTGAAGTCGTAGTCGCGGCGCACATAGGTGCCGTCCTGGGCGAACGTGCCGTACACCGTGCGGAAGCCGCGGTCGACGCTGCCGACGTTGATCAGGTTCTCCAGGACCCAGCGGGCCACGCGCTCGTGTTCGGCGACGGGGCGCCGGGGGGCCTGCGCGGCGATGCGCGGGATGAGCCTGGCCACTATCTGGTCGTGGTCGGCGCCGGTGTCGAAGTCCATGTTGAGAGTGACCAGGTCGATGGCGGCGAGGGCCACCTCCGCCATGCCGTACACCGAGTACTCGCCCGCGAGGTTGGCCTTGCGCACGTCGAGGTCGTGCAGCGGCGCGGTGCAGGCGAGCGCGCGCAGCCGCCGCGCCAGTCCCTCGTCGGCGGCCGGGCCCGGGGCGGGGCGCGGCCCCGCGCTGAACTGGGGCGGAACGCTGTCCGTCGATGCAGGCGAAGTCACGGTGCACAGACTAGGTCCTCGGTCTGACAACGACCCAAACGACGCAGAAGCGACTACCGTCACAGCCTCGTGAGCGGCTGTCGTCATCGCCTCGCGCGGGTTCAGCCGAGCGCCGTGCCGTCCTCGCCGACCCGCCGCCGGTACGCGTCGACGACCCGTTCCAGGGAGTCGTCGAGGTAGACCGCGAGCAGTTTCTCGGCTTCGACGCGGTCGTCCGCCTGGAGGGCCTGGAGGATCAGGCGGTTGCGCTGGAGGTAGGGCTCGTGGAGCCGCTTCGGGTCGTCCACGAGGTGGAAGGCGAGCCGGAGTTCGGCGAAGACGCTGCGCATCAGCTCGTCGGTGCGCTCGCTGCCGGCGAGGGCGACGAGTTCCCGGTGGAAGTGGATATTGGCCGTACCCACCCCTTTCCAGTCATTCTCGACGGCCGCGAGCTGCCCTTCCGTCACCGCCGCGGCGAGCTGTTCGACGACGTACGGCGGCTCGCCCAGGCCTCGTACGACGGCGCACTCGACGAGGCGGCGGGTGCGGTAGATGTCCTTGACGTCCTCGACGGTCAGGACCCGGACGAAGACGCCCCGGTTCAACTCGTGGACGAGCAGGCGCTCATGAGTGAGCAGCCGGAACGCCTCGCGGAGTGTGTTGCGCGACACACCGAGCGTCCCGCCGATGCCGTCCTCCGACAGCCGGGTGCCCGGCGGGAAATAGCCCTCGGCGATGCGGTTTCTGAGGATGTCCGAGACCCGTTCCGCGGTGCTCGTACGGCCCAGGAGGGCGCGGTCGTCGGCCAGTCCCGCCAGTTGCTCTGCCATGCCCGGAATTCAACCGCAGATACAAGAACGAAACAACAAGCCTCTTGAAGGATCGTTCAACGATCCTCTAACTTGCTCTCCAAGGCGCCTCCGCTCACCCCGGGCGCCGACAGCTTCCGCACGGCACGGCTCAGTCCCAGCACCCTCCGTCCTCCTTCTGCGAGGTGCACATGAGCACGACCCCTCCACCTCAGGCCCTGAACACCGGCGCACACCCGGACTCGGACGAACTCACCGCCGACGACGGCGCGTTGGCCTGGCTGCGCGCGCTCGGTCCGAACGGCCGCCGCGCCTTCGCCGGCGCGTTCGGCGGCTATGCCCTGGACTCCTACGACTACTTCACGCTGCCGCTGAGCATGGTCGCGCTGGCCGCGTACTTCGGTCTGGACAGCGGCCAGACCGGTCTGTTCACCACGGTCACGCTGGTCGTCTCCGCGGTCGGCGGCGCCGTCGCGGGCGTCTTCGCCGACCGGGTCGGCCGCGTCAAGGCCCTGCTGATCACCGTGATCACCTACGCCGTCTTCACGGTGGCCTGCGGCTTCGCGCCCAACTACGAGACCCTGCTGGTGCTCCGGGCCCTCCAGGGCCTCGGTTTCGGCGGCGAGTGGGCGGTCGGCGCCATCCTGGTCGCCGAGTACGCGAGCGCCAGGCACCGGGGCCGTACGCTCGGCGCGGTCCAGAGCTCCTGGGCGGTGGGCTGGGCGCTGGCAGCGGTCGTCTACACGCTGGTCTTCTCGTTCCTCGGCGACGACCTGGCCTGGCGGGTGATGTTCTGGACCGGTGCGCTGCCCGCGCTGCTGGTGCTCTGGGTCCGCCGCCGGGTCCATGACGCCCCCGGGGCGACGGCCGTACGGGAACAGAACGCCCGGAAGGGCTCGTTCGCGGCCATCTTCAAGCCGGGCACGGCCGGGGCACCGGGGCTGCTGCGGACGACGGTCTTCGCGGGTCTGCTCTCCACCGGCGTCCAGGGCGGCTACTACACCCTCGCCACCTGGGTGCCGACCTACCTCAAGACCGAGCGCGGCCTGTCGGTGGTCGGCACCGGCGGCTATCTGACCTTCCTGATCTCCGGAGCCTTCCTGGGGTACCTCACCGGCGGCTACCTCACCGACGTGCTGGGTCGCAGGCGCAACATCTGGCTCTTCGCGCTGCTCTCGGCGATCTGCATCCTGGCGTACACGCACATTCCCAGCGGCGCCAACACCCTTCTCCTGGTGCTCGGTTTCCCGCTCGGGTTCTGTATGTCGGCGATCTTCAGCGGCTTCGGCTCGTACCTGAGCGAGCTGTACCCGACGGCGCTGCGCGGCACCGGGCAGGGCTTCACGTACAACACGGGGCGCGCGGTCGGCGCCGTCTTCCCGACCCTGGTGGGCTTCCTGGCCGACAGTTGGGGTGTGGGCGGGGCACTCGTCTTCGGGGCGATCGGATACGGCATCGCGGCACTGGCGCTCCTGGGACTGCCGGAGACCCGCGGAAAGGAGCTGGAGTGAACCGCACGGAGGACCGTCCCCTGACTCTCGTCGACAAGCACGCGCACGCGTGGAGCCCGCGAACCGCCCGGGCCCGCTTCCGGGCCGGCGTCACGGGCCCCACGGCCGGAGTCGCGGCGGGCCACACCCAGGCCAACCTGATCTCGGTGCCCGCCGACTGGGCCTACGACATGCTGCTGTTCTGCCAGCGCAACCCGAAGCCCTGTCCGGTGCTCGACGTCACGGACGCCGGTTCCTGGCGGACGGTGCTGGCCGACGGCGCGGACCTGCGCACCGATCTGCCGCGCTACCGGGTGTGGCGGAACGGCGAGTTGACGGAAGAGCCGACGGACGTGCGCGCGCACTGGCGCGACGATCTGGTGTCGTTCCTGATCGGCTGCAGCTTCACCTTCGAGTGGTCGCTGAGCGAGGCGGGTGTCCCGATCCGGCACATCGAGCAGGGCCGCAACGTCCCGATGTACGTGACGAGCCGCCCGTGCCGCCCGGCGGGGCGGCTGCACGGCCCGATGGTGGTGTCGATGCGCCCGGTGCCGCCGGAGCATCTGGCGACGGCGATCCGGGAGACCGCGCTGCTCCCGGCGGTGCACGGCAGCCCCGTACACTGCGGCGATCCCTCGGGGCTCGGCATCGAGGACCTCGGGCGTCCGGACTTCGGCGATCCGGTGGACGCGGCCCCGGACGACATCCCGGTGTTCTGGGCCTGCGGAGTGACCCCGCAGGCCGCGGTGATGGCCTCCCGCCCGCCGTTCGCCATCACCCACGCGCCGGGCCAGATGTTCGTCACCGACGCCCGCGACGAGCAGTACCGCGTCGCCTGACCAGGAGAGATGATGATCGATCTGAACGCCGACCTCGGCGAGGGCTTCGGCCGCTGGCATCTCACCGACGACGAACAGCTCCTGTCCGTCGTCACCAGCGCCAACGTGGCCTGCGGCTTCCACGCGGGGGACGCGGTGACCATGCGGCGGGTGTGCGAGCTGGCGGCCGAGCGCGGCGTACGGGTCGGCGCGCAGGTGTCCTACCGGGACCTGGCGGGGTTCGGGCGGCGCGCGATGGACGTGCCGCCCGCCGAGCTGGCGGCCGAAGTGGCGTACCAGATCGGTGCCTTGGAGGTGTTCGCCCGCGCTGCGGGCACGCGCGTGTCGTACGTCAAGCCGCACGGCGCGCTCTACAACCGGATCGTGCACGACCGGGAGCAGGCCGCCGCGGTGATCGAGGGCGTGCTCCTCGCCGACGCCTCGCTGCCGGTGCTCGGGCTGCCCGGCTCGGTCGTGCTCGACCTGGCCGGGAAGGCGGGACTGGAGGCCGTCCCTGAAGCGTTCGCGGACCGTTCCTACACCGACGAGGGCACGCTCGTGCCGCGCCGCCAGGAGGGCGCGGTGGTCACCGACCCCGAGGCCGTCGTGGAGCGCTCGCTGAGCCTGGCCCGCTCCGGGACGGTCGACGCGCTCTCCGGGGCGCGCATCGAGGTGCGGGCCCGCTCCCTGTGCCTGCACGGGGACACGCCCGGCGCCGTCGAACTGGCCCGCAGGGTCCGCGAGCGGCTCGTGGAGTCGGGTGTCCGGGTGGAGGCCTTCGCGTGAGGGCCCTGCCCGTCGGGGAGGACGCACTGCTCGTCGAGGTCGCCTCCGGGGAGGAGGCCGAGGCTGTCCGCGCGGAGCTGCTGCGGCGCCGCGCGGAGGGGCTGCTCACCGTCCGCGAGATCGTCCCCGCCGCCCGCACGGTCCTCCTCGACGGCCTCGCCGACCCGGCCCGTCTCGCCGCCGAACTGACCACGTCCGAACTGCCTCCCGCTCCCCCACGCGCGCGTGAGGTGGTCGAGCTCCCGGTGCGCTACGACGGCCCGGACCTCGCCGACGTCGCCGCCCTGTGGGGCGTCCCCGAGCGGGAGGTGGGCCGCATCCACGCGGCCACCGAGTTCCGTGTCGCCTTCTGCGGGTTCGCCCCCGGTTTCGGCTACCTCACCGGCCTCCCGGCCCGCTACGACGTCCCGCGCAGGGCCACCCCGCGCACGGCCGTCCATGCCGGTGCCGTGGGCCTGGCGGGCCCGTACACCGGCGTGTACCCGCGTGCCTCGCCGGGCGGCTGGCAGCTCATCGGCACGACGGACGCGGTCCTGTGGGACCACACCCGTGAGCCGGCCGCGCTGCTGTCGCCGGGCACGCGGGTGCGCTTCGTCCCGGTGGCGGACGTATGACGGACCGCGCCTTCGCCGTCGTCCGGGCCGGGGCCCTGACCACCGTGCAGGACCTGGGGCGGCCCGGCCACGCGCACCTGGGGGTGCCGCGTTCCGGGGCGCTCGACGGGCCCGCGGCGGCGATCGTCAACCGGCTGGTCGGCAATCCCCCCGAAGCGGCCGTCCTGGAGACGACCCTCAACGGCTGTGCCGTACGGCCTCGTTCAACGATCCTCGTGGCCGTCGGCGGCGCACCGTGCCCGGTCACGGTGGACGGACGGCCCGTCGGCTGGGGCGCACCCGTGCATGTGCCGGCCGGGGCCCTCCTGGACATCGGCACGGCCGTCTCCGGAGTGCGCTCCTACGTCGCCTTCGCCGGCGGAGTCGGCGTGGAGCCGGTGCTCGGCAGCCGCTCCACGGACCTGTTGTCCGGGCTCGGCCCGCCGCCGCTCACGAACGGCGCCATACTGCCGCTGGGGTCGCCGATGACCCGCCACGCGTGCGTGGACGTCGCCCCGCAGCCGGCTCCCCCGGCCGAACTGGTGCTGCGGGTGACCCAGGGGCCTCGTGCCGACTGGTTCACGCCGGAGGCCGTCCGCGCGTTCACCTCACGCGCCTACCGGGTGTCCTCGGCGAGCAACCGCATCGGGCTGCGCACCGAGGGGCCGGCCCTGGAGCGGGCCCTGACCGGTGAACTCCCCAGCGAGGGCATGGTCCTGGGCGCCGTCCAGGTGCCACCGGACGGCCGCCCGGTGGTCTTCCTCGCCGACCATCCGACCACCGGCGGCTATCCGGTGATCGCCGTCGTCCGCCCCACGGACCTCCCGGCGGCCGCCCAGGCGGTGCCCGGCACCCCGGTCCGTTTCGTGGCCGTACGCCGACGCTGAGCCCCCGTACGCCCTATGCGGCGTCCGGCTGTTCCTGCTGCACCGAAAGGGAGGCCAGCGCCATCGACACCGCGTGGGACGCGCTCAGGTCGAGCCGCGCGCTGGTGCCCCGCGCGCGGTGGCGCATCTCGTTCGCGGCCAGCCGGAGGAGCTGCGGCAGCAGATCGGTGCAGCGGCGGGCCACCCATCCGGTGCCGGCGGTCGCCAGCCACAGCAGGCTGGCCGACCTGGTGGGTGCCGGGAACTCGGGCTCGGGGGAGGGTGCGGCCCCCGAGGCCACGCCCTCCTCGGCGAGCAACGCGTGGAAGCGCAGGGCAAGTTGACGGTGACCCCGCTCGCCGGGGTGCAGCCGGTCCGCGCTCCAGATCGCCCGGTCCATGATCCACTCGCCCTCGGCCACGTGCAGATGCACGGCCCCGTACCGCTCGGAGAGCGCGTGCACCACGGTGTTCACCGCCCGCTGCCGCCGGGCCAGCGGGCGGGCCAGCGCGCCCGGCAGGCCGAGCATCGCGCCGGGGTCGGGCAGACAGGCCGTGAGCAGGACCGCGCCCTGCTCGGTGAAGGCCGCGTAGACCTTGTCGAGGCGGGCGGCGAGGGCCTGTATGTCGAAGGTGCAGCGCAGGGTGTCGTTGACGCCGATCACGACGGACACGACGTCCGGGTTCAGGGTGAGCCCGGCCGGGGTCTGCCGTTCCAGGACGTCCCGGGACTGCGCCCCGCTGACCGCCAGGTTCGTGAACTCCACTGTTTCCTCGGGCTGTTCGGCCAGCCCGTCGGCGAGCAGCGCGGCCCAGCCGCGCCAGGCCTCGCCGACGGGATCCCCCACGCCCTCGGTGAGCGAGTCACCGAGGGCGACGAAACGGACCGTTCTCATGCCACGACTCCGGGCACGAAGCGCCGTACCGGGACATCCGCGTCGTGTGCGGCGAGGAACGCGTCGACCGCGGTGTGCCAGCCGAAACACTCCGCACGCGCGCGTGCGATCTCCCTCCGCTCCGCCTCGGGGCGTTCGAGCAGCATGTCCACGGCGTCCGCGAAGGCCGCGCCGTTGTCCGCCGCCGTGGCGCCGGCGGAGCCGATGACCTCGGGGAGCGCGGAGGAGGCGCTGGCCACCACGGGCGTGCCGCAGGCCATCGCCTCCAGCGCGGCGAGCCCGAAGGTCTCGGCGGGCCCGGGTGCCAGGCACACGTCGGCGGAGGCCTGGAGCGCGCCGAGCAGCCGCCGGTCGGAGACGTGACCCAGGAAGGTGACCGGCAACCCGCGCTCCCGCGCCCGCTGTTCGAGCCGGGCCCGCAGCGGCCCGTCCCCGGCGACCACGAGGACCGCCCGCCGCCCGCGCCGTACCAGCGCCTCCAGGGCGTCGAGCGCCGTGCCGGGCTTCTTCTCCACGGAGAGCCTGGTGCAGGTCACCAGCAGAACCTGGTCCACGCGCGCGTACTCCGCGCGCACCACCGGGTCCCGCAGCGCCGGGCTGCGCCCCACCAGGTCGACGCCCAGCGGGGCCCGTACGACATTGCGGGCGCCGATGCGGACGAACTCCCGCTCGGCGAACTCCGTGGTGCACACCACGCGCGCGTAGGTGTGCGCCGTACGGACGTTGAGGGCGTCGGCGGTCCGCCGGGACATGTTCTCCGACAGGCCCCAGGTGCGCAGGACGCCGTCGGCGGTCTCGTGGGACACCATCACGGCGGGGACGCGGGCCCGCCTGGCCCACTTGCCGGTCCAGCGCAGGGTCGTACGGTCGGAGACCTCCAGGCGGTCGGGGGCGAGCTGCTCCAGGAGGTTGGCCACGCTCCGCTTGTCGGCGAGGACGCGGTAGCCGCCGGTGCCGGGCAGCAGCGGGCCGGGCAGGGTGATGACCCGGCCCTGCTCGGTCTCGCGGTCGGTGTGACGCTCGCCGGGCACGATGAGGACCGGGTCGTGCCCGGCCTCCTTGAAGCCCTTGCCCAGCTCGCGCAGGGCGGTGCGCAGCCCCCCGGAGGAGGGGGCCACGAAGTTGGCGAGCCGCACGATCCGCAGCGAAGCGGTGTTCATGCCGCCACCACCACCTTGCGCGCGGCGAGGACATCGCCGTAGTGCGCGATCAGTTGGTCGCCGACGGCCGCCCAGGTGCGGCCCTCGACCATGGCCCGCGCGGCGGCGCCGTACTCGGCCCGCAGCGCGGGATCGGCGGCCAGGGTCCGTACGGCGTCCGTCACCGCGTTCTCGTCGCGCGGCGGGAAGAGGAACCCGGTGCGCCCGTGGGCGACCAGGTCCAGCGGTCCGCCGGCGGCGGGCGCGACGACGGGAACGCCGCTGGCCATGGCTTCCTGGACGGTCTGACAGAAGGTCTCAAAAGGTCCGGTGTGCACGAATATGTCCAACGAGGCGAAGATACGGGCGAGCTCGTCGCCGGTACGCCGGCCGAGGAAGACCGCGCCCGGCAGCGCCTCGGTGAGGTGCGGCTGGCTGGGTCCGTCGCCGACCACCACGACCCGGACGCCGTTGAGGCCGCAGGCGCCGGCGAGGAGTTCGACCTGCTTCTCGGGGGCGAGCCGGCCGACGTAGCCGACGATCAGCTCGCCGTTCGGGGCGAGTTCGCGGCGCAGTGCCTCGTCCCGGTACTCGGGGCGGAAGCGCTCGGTGTCCACCCCGCGCGGCCAGAGCCTGACCCGGGGCACACCGTGCGCCTCAAGGTCGCCCAGGGCCGCGCTGGAGGGCGCGAGGGTGCGGTCGGCGGCGGCGTGCACGGAGCGGATGCGCCGCCAGGCGGTGGCCTCGCCGGCGCCGACGTACGTACGGGCGTATCCGGCCAGGTCGGTCTGATAGACGGCCACGGCGGGGATGCCGAGCCGGGCCGCGGCGGCCATGCCGCGGACGCCGAGGATGAAGGGGCTGGCCAGGTGCACGATGTCGGCGCGGTGTTCGGTGATGGCCGCGGCGACGCGTCGGCTGGGGAGGGCGACACGGACCTGGGGGTAGCCCGGGAGCGGTAGGGAGGGGACACGGATGACAGGGCACGGCGACTGGGCGTCGGGCCCGCTACCGGCCGAGGTGGCCGGCGCGACGACGAGCGGATGATGACCGCGATCCACGAGGTGCCGGGCGGTCTGGAGCGCGCAGTGGGCCACGCCGTTCACATCGGGGGGAAAGGATTCGGTCACGATGACGACACGCATACCCGTGTTGTCGCCGTGCTGGACGTGCCCGCGTCAACGTGGATCTATGCGAACGGTGAACGTCCCATGAGCGTTGCGCTCCACACCCGAGCAGGTCAGACGGCGTCCATGCCCGTCTGACCCGCGAGTCATCCCACGTTCACACTGCGGGGGCGTCGGGCCCGATCCGGCTCCGTACGGCTGTCTGGACCTCCGCTTCCTCCGCCGGGTCGGCGGCGAGCCTGCGGAGCTGCTCCACGACCCGGGCGTCACCGGTCTCGGCGTGCCGGGCGGCGATCTCGCGGGTGGTCTCCTCGCAGTCCCAGAGGCACTCGACGGCGAAGCCGGTGGGGTAGGAGGGATCGGTGGCGGCCAGCGCCCGGGCGGCCCGGCCGCGCAGATGGGACGAGGCGGTCTCCCGGTACACATGGCGCAGGACGGGGGCGGCGCAGGCGATGCCGAGGCGGCCGGCGCCGTCGACGAGGGTCCACAGGGTGGGGGCGTCGGGTCCCTCGCCCATGACGGCCTCCCTGAGGGCGCCGAGGACGAGGTCGCTGTCCTGGGCTCCGCCCCGGCAGGCGAGCATCCGTCCGGCGGCGGCACCGAGCGGGTCGGGGCGGCGGGCCCAGCCGCGGGCCCGGTCGACGGCGGCGATCGAGCGCATCCGTTCGAAGGCGTCGACGGCGGCCTCCACCACGGGCGCCGAGCCGGCGGCCACCGCGCGCTCGATGAGCTGGAGGGCTTCGGAATCGTTGCTGTCGGCGAGATAGCGCAGGGCGGTGCAGCGGGCTCCCTCGCTGCCGTCCTTGGCCGCCTCGACGATCTCGGGCCGGTCCTCGGGGCCCGCCACGGCGCTGAGGCAGCGGGCGGCGGGGACGTGCAGGGCGGCTCCGCGTTCGAGGCCCTGTTGGGCCCATTCGAACACCGCTTGCACGCTCCACCCCGGACGGGGCCCGGATGGTCGCATCTGGCGTTGCCAGCGGTCGAAGCAGCCGGCTTCCTGGGCGGCACGCACGCGCGTGGCGATCGATTCGCGTGCGTCCTCGGCCCACAGCCGCCAGGGCCGGGGTTCGAAGGCGTCCCGCACGGCGGTGGCCAGCTCGGCCTCGCCCTCCGGGTCGGCCGGGAAACGCGCCAGGACGGGGGCGGCGAGGGCACGCAGGCCCGCGTCGTCGTCCCGGAGCGCCAGCTCGTCCAGCGCCCAGGCCCAGTTGCTGCCCGAGGCCGCGTACCTGCGCAGCAGTTCGAGCGCGTCCCGCCTGCCGTAGGAGGCGAGGTGCCCGAGGACGGCGAGCGCGAGGCCGGTGCGGGACTCCTCGGTGTCGAGGACGTCCTCGGTGTCGAAGAGGTGGGCCTCGACGGCGTCCAGGTCGCCGTTGAGATCGAGGTACAGACGGGCGTAGTACAGGGAGCGGTTCTCCACCTGCCAGTCGTGGCGGGGGTCGCGGAGCACACAGTGGTTCAGCGCCGCGAGTGCCTCGGCACGCGGGGCGGTGAGCGCGTGCAGTGTGCCGTCGCCGCGGCCCCGCTGAAGCAGGCCGAGCAGCGTACCGCTGGGCGCTATGACCGGTTCGAACATGGGAAACAGCCTCACATCAAGCGTCGACGCAACCGGGGGACGTGCACTACCTGGCCGCGTGACAACACGTCGGGGCGCCCGCCGTTTCCTGCTTGCTGTAGACCATTTTCCTCTGCCTCTCGTCGGTGGCCCATGCGGGCCTCATCACGGCCCGCGCGGTGCGGCATCACCTGCCCGGCCATCGCGTCCGTAAATCACGACGTCATGATGACCCGGCAGTTCTCGCTGCCGCGACCGAAATTTCGGGCGGCCCGGTGCTGCCTTCCCCCGTTTTCCCCCGTTTTCCTTGTCGTACCTGGTCAGAAGGCCCGTCTTTGCTGCCGACAGACCCGTACCTCAGTGCGCGCCGAACAGCTCCAGCAGCTCTGACTTGCCGAACATCCGCGCCGTGTCGACCGCCGAGGGGGTGCCCGCGGCCGGATCGGCACCGGCCTCCAGCAGAACCTCGATCACCTCTTGCTCACCCTTGAAGACGGCCCCCGCGAGCGGCGTCTGCCCCCGGTCGTTGATCCGGTCGGCCTCGGCACCCCGTGCCAGCAGGGCCCGTACGGCCTCGGCGTGGCCGTGGTAGGCGGCGAGCATCACCAGGGAGTCACCGCGGTCATTGGTGAGGTTGGCCGGAACGCCCGCGTCCACATAGGCGACCAGCGCCTCGGTCCCGCCCCGGCGGGCCAGGTCGAAGATCTTGGTCGCGAGCTCCACGACCTCGGGGTCGGGGGCTTCACTCATCGGCCTGACCGCCTCTCACTAGTACGGGTGAATCGCCAGCGTACTGGCTCCGCCGACACATGACCGGCACCCTCCGAGGCAAAGATCACCATCGGGTCCGACACAGGTGAATCCCCTGCTCAGAGGGCCCGAATGCGTTCCACCATCCGAGGGAAATCTGCCGAAATTCACCCACTTGCACCTTTTATCGTATGGATACATCCTGTGATCCTGGAAGAACTCATGGTGACTGTCCCCACGAACCAGGAGAGCTCAAATGATCCTGTCCATGTCAGGCGTCGTCCTTCTCGGCATCATCGTCTTCCTCTTCTTCAAGAAGGACGGACTCAAGGCCTCGCACGCCATTGTGGCGGCGCTCTTCGGCTTCTACATGGCCAGTACGGCCATCGCCCCCAGCATCAAGGCAGGCGGCGAGAGCCTGGCGAGCCTCCTCGGCGGCATCAAGTTCTGACGCAACCACCCGTACGCACCGTCAGGAGACAGCAGTGGCCCGGCGCCCCCTCCCCCGCATCCTGAGCAACGGCACCGCACAGCTCGCCCGGAGCCGGGAGCTGGCCCGGACGGCGGCCGACAGCGCCACCGACGTCCTCCATCCGCTGATCACGATCACTCGCGGTCTGCGCCGGCTGGCATCCGCCGGGCGGCGCAGATGGGCCGACACCCCCAAGGACAAGCGCGGGCCGCTGCTTTTCCTGCTGGCCTCGGTGGTCCTGGTGGTGGCCCTGGTGCCGTACGGCCCGCTGCTCGCCGTCATCGTCCTGATGGCGGCGGCAGCATGGCACGGCCGGGACCGCACCGCGCCGGCGCCCGAAGGCCCCGACGAGTCCCAGACCCAGCGCCTCCAGTCCCTCTACGAAGCACTGGTGCCCTACTTCTCCACCGCCGAGGACCCGGCGCCCCTGTTCGCCCACGGCGGCGACTGGGAGCAGGCCTTCCCCGCCTACGAGTTCGACGGCGAGGGCCGCATCGCCCATCTGGTCGTCCGCTACCCGGCGTACTTCACCGACGGCGAGGCCGACTCCCGCGCGCGGATCGAACAGCTCCTCACCGCGAAGTCCGGCCGCGGCCGGGAGTACCACTTCATGTGGGACGAGGAGGGCAACCAGCTCACGGTCGGCGTCCTCGCCCCGCTCCCCACCGACATCGCCGCCCAGCGTTTCGTCACCGCCCCCGGCGAGACCGTCCTGGGCTTCACCGACCCGACCCAGGTCCACCGCACGCTCCCGCTCACCCACGGCGCGGAGCAGCGCGACGTCCCGCCGGTCGTCTGGCGCACCGGCGTCCGCTCCACCGAGCCGAACCTGCTGGTCATGGGCCAGCCCGGCAGCGGCACCTCCACGCTGCTGCGCTCCATCGCGCTCCAGGCCCTCCAGTACGGCGACGTCCTCATCGTGGAGGGCGGCGGCACCGGCGAGTACGCCTGCCTCACCGGCCGGGACGGCGTCCTCGCGGTCGAGTGCGGGCTCGCGGGCGCGCTGGCCAGCCTGGAGTGGGCCGCGAGCGAGACGGAGCGCCGACTGATCGCGGCCAACCGCGCCCGCCAGTCGGGCCACCCTGCGCCGGACGACACCAGGCGCCCGCTGTGGATCATCCTGGACCGCCCGAGCGCCTTCGCCCATGTGGCGGCGGCCGACGGCCACAAGGACCCGCAGTCCCTCCTCCAGGTCCCCCTGCGGCACGGCCGCGCGGCCAATGTGACCGTGGTGGTGGCCGACCAGTTCGACAGCGCGGACACGATCGGCGACGCCGTACGCCAGCACACACGCGCGCGTGTCGTCCTCGGCCCCGCCACCACCCAGCAGTTGGAGGCGGTCCTCGGCGCTCCCCCGCACACCACGCCGATCGCCCAGATGCCCCCCGGCCGCGGCTACGCGCGCCTGGGCAGCGGCCCGGTGCACCGGCTCCAGGTCCCGGCGACCCCGGACCCGTACGACGACGCGACGAACGACGCGGACCGCCAGGCGGTGCTGGCGCTGCTGCCGCCGCACACCACACCGGCGGACGCGGCGGAGACGGTGGCGACAGAAGCGGTGGTGGAGGCCGCGGTGGTGGAGACCTCGTAGCAGCCGGGGCCGGCGCGAGCGGTCGCGCCGGCCCCGGGTGGAGTCCCTTCCCGTCTACGCCACGAACGTCCGCGGCGCGTCGCCGCCGCCCCCGGTGACCCCGTTCTCCACCAGCCGGGCCGCGGCGGCCAGCCGTACGGCCGCTTCCTCGGCCACCGCGCCGCCCACGGTGAACGGCAGCCGCACATAGCCCTCGAAGGCCCCGTCGACCCCGAAGCGGGGCCCGGACGGCACCCGCACCCCCACGCGCTCCCCCATCTCGGCGAGCCGTGAGCCCGACAGCCCCCCCGTGCGGACCCACAGCGTGAGTCCGCCCCGGGGCACCTCGAACTCCCAGCCGGGCAGCTCCCGCCGTACCGCCGCGACCAGCGCGTCCCGGTTCTCGCGGGCCTGGACGCGTCGGATGTCGACCGCCTGTTCCCAACCACCGGTGCTGAACAGCCAGTTGACGGCGAGCTGTTCCAGTACGGGGGTGCCGAGGTCGGCGTAGGCGCGGGCGGCGACCAGGCTGCGGATGACGTCGGGAGCCGCGCGCACCCAGCCGATGCGCATGCCCGCCCAGAAGGCCTTGCTGGCGGAGCCGACGGTGATGACCGTCGAACCGGCCGGGTCGAAGCCGCAGACAGGGCGTGGCATGTCGACGCCCTCGTCGAGCCACAGCTCGGTCATCGTCTCGTCGGCCACGAGCACGGTCCCGGCCGAGCGGGCCGCGTCCACCAGCCGGCGCCGCTGGTCGTCGTCGGCGAGGGCGCCGGTCGGGTTGTGGAAGTCGGCCACGACGTACGCGAGTCGGGGCGCGGCCTCCCGCAGGACCTGCCGCCAGCGGTCCATGTCCCAGCCGGAGAGCCCGTCCGCCATCGCCACGGGCACCAGCCGGGCACCCGCCTCCCGCATCAGCTGGAGGATGTTGGCGTACGAGGGCGATTCGACCGCGACCCGCTCGCCGCGCCCCGCGAAGAGGTGGCAGATGGCGTCGATGGCACCCATCGCACCGGTGGTGACCATGATCTGCTCGGGCATGGTCGGGATCCCGCGCAGGGTGTAGCGCTCGGCGATCATCGCGCGCAGCGCGGGCAGCCCGGCCGGATAGTCGCCGTGCGTGTGGGCGTACGGCGGCAGCTCCTCCAGGGCGCCCTGCACGGCCCGGGTGAGCCACGGCTCGGGCGCGGGCAGCGAGGCGCAGCCGAGGTCGATCACCGAACCGAGGGCCTCCGGAGGCAACGGCTCCAACCCGCGCGCGGGGAGCGGGTTCCCGGCCGGCACGGCGGTCCAACTGCCCGCTCCGCGACGGGACTCCAGGAACCCCTCGGTGCGCAGCGCCTCATAGGCGGCGGCGACCGTGGTGCGGCTGACGGACAGCGCGAGCGCCAGCTCCCGCTCTGCGGGTAGTCGGGCGGCCACCGGGACGCGCCCCTCCAGCACGAGGAGGCGGATGCCGTCCGCGAGGGCCCGGTAGGCGGGCGGACGGCGGGTGCCGGGCCCGGCCGGGCGGTCCTGCTGGGAGTTGAGCAGCCGGGCGAGCTGTGCGGCGCCCATCGCCGAGGTCCACTGCGCCATGGAAACCAGTCCACCTTCCCGGAATTGGCCATGGATACCGTTCCTTCTCAAGCCACAGAGTGTCATGCGTCAGGCCACTACCACCACCAGGGGGCACCCTTTGTCCACGCGAAACCGTCTCGGACGACGGTTGGTCCAGCTCTACGTCGGACTCGCGCTCTACGGCGCCAGCTCGGCGCTCCTGGTGGTGTCGGGCCTGGGCCTGGAGCCCTGGAACGTGCTGCACCAGGGCCTCGCCGAACTCACCGGCCTGACGATCGGCGTCGTCTCGATCATCGTGGGCGCGGCGGTGCTGCTCCTGTGGATCCCGCTGCGCCAGCGCCCCGGCCTGGGCACGGTCTCCAACGTGTTCGTGGTCGGCCTGGCCATGGACGGCACCCTCGCACTGGTGCCCGAGGCGCACGGCCTGGCCGTACGGATTCCGCTGCTGCTCGCCGGCATCCTGCTCAACGGGGTCGCGACCGGCCTCTACATCTCCGCGAGCTTCGGACCGGGCCCGCGCGACGGACTGATGACCGGGCTGCACCGGCGCACCGGCCGCTCCATCCGCCTGATCCGGACGGCGATCGAGGTAGCGGTCGTGGCCACCGGCTTCGTTCTCGGCGGCACCGTCGGCATCGGCACCCTGCTGTACGCGCTGGCGATCGGCCCGCTCGCCCAGTTGTTCCTGCGCGTGTTCGCCGCCCCGTCGGCATCCGGCGGCAGCACGGTCGTAGCCGCCGGGTCACCGGAGGCGGCGATACTGCCCGGGTGACCACGCTCATACGTCATCCGTATCTCGACCACCCCGGCCCCATCCCCTTCGCCCACCGGGGCGGCGCGGCGGACGGCCTGGAGAACACCGTGTTCCAGTTCCGGCGCGCGGTCGAGCTGGGCTACCGGTACATCGAGACGGACGTGCACGCCACGGCGGACGGGAAGCTCGTCGCCTTCCACGACGAGACCCTGGACCGGGTGACCGACGGGGCCGGCCGGATCGCGGACCTGTTCTGGTCGGACGTGAGCCACGCGCGCGTGGCGGGCCGCGAACCGGTGCCCCTCTTCGAGGAGTTGCTGGAGACCTTCCCCGAGGTGCGCTGGAACGTCGACATCAAGGCGGAGCCGGCCCTGCGCCCCTTCCTGGATCTCCTGGAGCGCACCGACTCCTGGAACCGCGTCTGCGTGGGCTCCTTCTCCGAGGCCCGCGTGGTCCGCGCCCAGCATCTGGCCGGGCCGCGGCTGGCCACGTCGTTCGGCACGCGAGGGGTGCTGAACCTGCGGCTGCGCTCCTGGGGAGCGCCCCTCCCGGTGCGCCGCTCGGCGGTCGCCGCCCAGGTTCCCGAGGAGCAGTCGGGCGTCCCCGTGGTCGACCGGCGCTTCGTCCGGGCCGCCCACGCGCGCGGGGTGCAGGTCCACGTGTGGACCATCAACGAGGCCGATCGCATGCACCGGCTCCTGGACCTGGGAGTGGATGGCATCATGACCGATCACATCGACACACTGCGCGAGGTCATGGTGGATCGGGGCGTCTGGGCCTGAGCCCCGGGTCGACGCGTGCACGGGGAAGCGAGGGCACGGGTGGGCACCGACACCCTGCGGTCACCGGCGGCCGACGAGGCCGCCGAGCGGCGGCGCGAACAGCGCGGCTGGTACTTCTACGACTGGGCCTGCTCCGTCTACTCGGCGAGCGTGCTGACCGTGTTCCTGGGCCCCTATCTGACGTCGGTAGCCAAGTCGGCGGCCGACCCGGACGGGTTCGTGCATCCCCTGGGGATTCCGGTACGGGCGGGATCCTTCTTCGCCTACACCGTCTCCGCGTCCGTCATCGTGGCGGTCCTGCTGATGCCGCTGGCGGGCGCGGCGGCCGACCGGACCGGCCGCAAGAAGCCGCTGCTGGCGCTCGCCGCCTATGTGGGCGCGACCGCCACCACGGGACTCTTCTTCCTGGACGGCGATCGCTATCTGCTGGGCGGTTTCCTGCTGATCGTCGCCAACTCCTCGGTGGCCGTCTCGATGGTCGTCTACAACTCCTACCTCCCGCAGATCGCCCCGCCCGAGGAACGGGACGCGGTCTCCTCTCGCGGCTGGGCCTTCGGCTACGCGGCCGGTTCCCTGGTCCTGATCGCGAACCTGATCCTGTTCACCGCCCACGACTCCTTCGGCCTGTCCGAGTCGATGGCCGTCCGCATCTGTCTCGCCTCGGCCGGCATCTGGTGGGGCGCCTTCACCGTCGTACCGCTGAAACGGCTGCGCGACCGCGGCCGTACGGCCTCCGAGGCACCTACGGCGCAGGGCTGGCGGCAGCTCGCGGCGACGGTCCGGGACATGCGCGGCAAACCGCTCACGCTGTCCTTCCTGTTCGCCTACCTGATCTACAACGACGGCATCCAGACGGTGATCTCGCAGGCCTCCGTCTACGGTTCCGAGGAGCTGGGCCTGAGCCAGTCGACGCTCATCACAGCCGTGCTGATGGTCCAGGTGCTCGCGGTGGCCGGCGCGCTCGGCATGGGGCGACTCGCCCGGGCGTACGGAGCCAAGCGGACGATTCTCGGCTCGCTCGTCGCATGGACGGTGACGCTGGCCGCCGGATACTTCCTGCCCGCCCACGCGCCCGTCTGGTTCTTTGTTCTGGCCGCCGGGATCGGGCTGGTGCTGGGCGGCAGCCAGGCACTGTCGCGGTCCCTGTTCTCCCATCTCGTACCGCCCGGCAAGGAGGCCGAGTACTTCTCGGCGTACGAGATGAGCGATCGGGGCATGAGCTGGCTGGGCCCCCTTCTGTTCGGGGTGACATACCAGCTGACCGGAAGTTATCGGGACGCCATCGTCTCCCTGGTGGCCTTCTTCGCCATCGGGTTCGTGCTGCTCGCACGGGTTCCGGTGGCCCGGGCGATCAGCGACGCGGGGAATCCTCTTCCCGAGAGGATTTAGCGCTGGAGGCGAAAGGGCGGTAGTGTACGCGTTTGGCCTGCCTGGCGTACCGTTACTGCGCGTCAAAGATGACGAATCGCTAGGTGACATCTGCTAGTAGATGTGACAAACCGGGCGCTGGTGGGTACAACAAGGGGCGGCTACGACGGCGACGCATGACCCCGTACGGGAATCTTTACCGCCGACCGGACGTTGACCGGATGACGACGACAGCGACACCTGTCCTGTGGGCGACAAGCCCGGGAGGCACGATTCATGAGTGAGCGAGCTCTTCGCGGCACGCGCCTCGTGGTGACCAGCTACGAGACGGACCGCGGTATCGACCTGGCGCCACGCCAGGCCGTGGAGTACGCATGCGAGAAGGGACATCGCTTTGAGATGCCCTTCTCGGTCGAGGCGGAGATTCCGCCGGAGTGGGAGTGCAAGGTCTGCGGGGCCCAGGCACTCCTGGTCGACGGCGACGGCCCTGAGGAAAAGAAGGCCAAGCCCGCGCGTACCCATTGGGACATGCTGATGGAGCGGCGCACCCGCGAGGAACTCGAAGAGGTCCTTGAGGAGCGTCTTGCCGTTCTCCGTTCCGGCGCGATGAATATCGCGGTACACCCGAGGGACAGCCGCAAGTCGGCCTAGTCCTGAAGGTGCGGAGCGGTTCTACCGCACAAGCAAGTAAGCGCGGGCGCCGTACGAACGTGTACGGCGCCCGCGCTTTTGCCTGTCCGGAGTGGAGTGTCAGCGGGTGAGCGGCGGGCGCGGGTCCTGCGGGGCGCCGCCGTCGGGCTCGTCCCGTACGACCTCGCCCTGGACGACCTTGCCGTCCGGGCGGTGCATACGGGCCTGCTGAAAGGCGTCCCCGAGGGTTCCCGGGGCGGCCTTGCCCAGCTTCCGCTCGACCGTGCGCTCCGCATAGCGCGCCAGGGCCTTCTGGACCGGCGGAACCAGCAGGAGCAGCCCCGCCACGTCCGAGATCAGCCCCGGGATCATCAGCAGCAGCCCGCCCAGCATCATCAGGCCGCTGCCACCGCCGCTGGCCGGGGCGGTGCCCTGCTGCACGGCCTGGCTCAGGTTCTGGAAGGCCCGCCGGCCCGCCCGCTTGATCACCACCGCGCCGAGCACGAACCCGGCGAGCAGCAGCAGGAAGACCGTCAGCCCGCTCGACGCGCCCGCCACCACGGTCAGCAGCCAGATCTCCAGCACCAGCCACGCGGCGATGCCCAGCGGCAGGAACGTGCGCAGCCGGGAACGCGGAGGCCGGGCGGCGGTGGAAGGGGTAGGTGCGCCAGTCGTCATACGTCCAGTGTGCCTGGGCCCGGCTCAGTGCGGGATAAGGGCATGATCGACGAGGCCTGTGAGGTCGTGGGGCTACGGCTGTGTGGGCTTTCCCCGGCCGCGGAGCTTGCCGATCCGCTCCCCCACGCCCCAGGTGGTGACCCGCCACAGGGCCTCGACGAGGATGTCGCGGCTCATCTTGGAGTCGCCGAGTTCGCGCTCCACGAAGGTGATGGGGACCTCGACGACGTGGTAGCCGGCCTTGACGGCGCGGCGGGCCAGGTCGACCTGGAAGCAGTAGCCCTGAGAGGCCACGTCGTCCAGTCCGAGGCCTTCGAGGGTCTCGCGCCGGAAGGCGCGGTAGCCGCCCGTGATGTCGCGCAGCGGCAGGTCGAGGGCCACGCGCGAGTACAGGCTGCCGCCGCGGGAGATGAACTCACGGGACTTCGGCCAGTTCACCACCCGGCCGCCGGGCACCCAGCGGGAGCCGAGCACCAGGTCCGCGCCCTTGAGGGCGGTGAGCAGCCGGGGCAGCTCCTCGGGCTGGTGGGAGCCGTCGGCGTCCATCTCGATGAGCACGCCGTAGCCGTTGTCCATGCCCCAGTGGAAGCCCGCGAGGTAGGCGGCTCCGAGGCCTTCCTTGCCCTTGCGGTGCAACACCTGGACCTGTTCGTCCTCGGCCGCCAGCTCGTCGGCCAGCTTGCCCGTGCCGTCGGGGCTGTTGTCGTCGGCCACGAGGACATGAGCCTCGGGGACCGACTGCCGCACCCGACCGACGATGGACTTGATGTTCTCCGCCTCGTTGTAGGTCGGGATGATCACCAAGGCCGTGCCGAGCGGGCCGAACTTCCGCCCCTGGGCCTGTGCCGCGAGGGCTCCGTCGCCGTCGTTCACTGCTGCCCCTTCATGTCCGTACGCAGGCGTCCACCATAGTGGCCACCGCCTGGGATGACGTGCCAGGCCGTTCGTACGGTGGTGTCGATTCGACAAGAACGGGGTAAGGATGCCCATTTTGGCACCTGTGTGCTGCGGATGGGGGCCCGGCGCCCTTCGGGCCGACCTGGGACCCGCCGGCTGCGGGTCGACCAAAGCCGTTGTCTACTGGACGTCCGGGCCCCACCCGGGTCACACCAGCCGACCGGCCGGAACGTTCCCTCGCCGTGGCGCTGGCGCTGAGCCTGGCTCCCAGTGACGGTGCCCCGGTGCGGCACACCATCCCTGACCCAGCGGCGCTTCGGCGATTGTTCGGAGGTTCCCCGGTCGGGCGTCCGGTGGTGGACTCGGACGAACCTACCGGCCCCCTGCGCCCGCCTGTCAACAGCGGTCTGATCTGCACTTTCTCCGTCAACCGGCTGGTCAGGGCAGAGGATGCGCAGGTCGCGCGACAGGCCGGCGGCCGTGGATCGGGGGCGCGCCACCCCGGGAGATCACTCGCCCGGCCGTACGAACACCGTCCGTCCGCCCACGACGGTGCGCAGGCAGACGGGGAGCTCGCCGCCCGGCGTCAGGTCGGGCAGTCCGGGTGTGCCGGAGCGCGGGTCCGTCGACCAGCGCGCGACCCGGTCGTCGGGCGCCTGCACGACCAGGGCGTCGGTCCGCCAGACGGCGTAGTCGGCGGGCGCGCCCGGGACCAGAACACCCGCGTCGTCCCGTCCTACGGCCCGCCAGCCGCCCCGCGTATGCGCGGTGAACGCGGCGCGCACGGAAATCCGGTGTTCACCCGTCCGGTGGAACGCGGCGGCGCGGACCGTGCCCCACGGGTCGACCGGGGTGACCGGACTGTCGGAGCCGAAGGCGAGCGGAACACCGGCCCGGAGCAGGGCCGCGAAGGGGTTCAGGGCGCGGGCCCGCTCGGCGCCCAGGCGCTGGGCGTACATGCCGTCCTCCCCGCCCCACAGGGCGTCGAAGGCGGGCTGCACGGACGCGGTCAGACCCAGTTCGGCGAAGGCCGCGACGGTCTCCGGGGTGAGCAGCTCGGCGTGTTCGACGCGGTGCCGGGCGGCGCGCACGCGGGCCAGGCCGACCTTCTCGGCGGCGATACGGACGCCGTCGACCACGGCGGTCACCGCGGCGTCCCCGATGGCGTGGAAGCCCGCCTGGAGGCCCGCCTCGGTGCAGGCGACGACATGGGCGGCGACGGCGTCCGCATCCAGGTACGCGATGCCGGTGTGCCCGGCGTCGGCGTACGGCTGGTGCAGGCAGGCGGTGTGCGAGCCGAGCGCGCCGTCCACGAAGAGGTCCCCCGCCGCTCCTACGGCGCCCAGCTCGCGCGCCTTGGTCACGTCCTGCTCGGCCCAGTAGCCGACGACGCGTGGTCCCAGCTCCTCGGCAGCGAGCCGCAGCAGGCCCGTGAAGTCGTCCTCGGAGGAGATCTCGGGTCCCGCGCACTCGTGGACCGAGCCGACACCCAGGGAGGCCGCGTGGGCGAGGGCGGCACGCTGGGCCGCGGTGCGCTGCTCCGGCGTGATCGCGGCCAGCGCGGTGGAGCGTACGGCGTGGTGGGCGTCGGCGGTGAGGGGGCCGTCCGGGGCCTCGAAGCCGGGGACCAGGTCGAGCAGGGCCGTGCTGACGACCGCGGAGTGGACGTCGATGCGGGAGAGGTAGAGCGGGCGTCCGCCGGTCGCCGTGTCGAGTTCGGCGCGGGTCGGCGGGCGGCCCCCCGGCCAGCGGGCGGCGTCCCAGCCGTGGCCGAGCAGCACGCGGTCGGCCGGGCGGGCGGCGGCGAAGTCCCGGACGAGGGACAGCGCCGCCTCCAGGGAGGGCGCGTCGGACAGGTCGAGGCCGGTGAGCGCGAGGCCGGTGGCAGTCGTGTGCACATGTGCGTCGGCGAACGCCGGGGTGACCAGCGCGCCGTCCAGGTCGACCACCTCGTCGACCCCGTCCGCGAACGCGTCGGCGGCCCCCTCGGAGCCGACCCAGGCGACCTGGCCGCGCTCCACGACCATCGCGGTGGCGAAGGGGTCGGCGGGGCTGTGGACTTCGCCGCGGCGGAGCAGGACGGTGGTCGGTTCGGGGGTGCGCTCACTCATGGGGAACAGTCTCGCGCCTCACCGGCACGGCCCCGCACGCAGGTCGGTCAGATGCGCGGCGGGCGGGCCTCGTACGGCGTCGACAGCACCACCGTGGTCCGGGTCGAGACCCCGGCCAGACCGCGCAGCCGGGCCAGCAGCTCCTCCAGTTCGTGCGGGGTGGACACCCGCACCTTGAGGATGTAGTTCTCGTCGCCCGCGACGCTGTGGCAGGCCTCGATCTCGGGGACGCCGGAGAGGCGCTCCGCGATGTCGTCGGGGGCGCTGGGGTCGAACGGTTTGACCGAGATGAAGGCGGTCATGGGCAGGCCCACCGCCTCCGGGTCGACCACCGCCGCGTACCCGCGGATGACACCACGCTGCTCCAGCCGGCGCACCCGTTGGTGCACGGCCGACGTGGACAGGCCCGTGGCCTTGCCCAGGTCTGTGTAACTCATCCGCCCGTCCTTGACGAGCAGCTGCACGATTTGTCGGTCCAGCTCCTCCATGGCGCAAGAACTTACATGGCGGCTGATCTCCTCCGATAGCCGAGCCGCGCAGGTCATACCCGGTTCGTGATGTTGCATGTGACGAACGCCACAGGCCCCGAACGCTCTCCGTGATGGTCTCGTGATTACCGCGGAGACGGGACGGGAAGTGCTTGCTGTGGTCGAGGCCGCAGCGCCTTCACGGCCCAGCCCAGTAGGGGGAGAAACCCATGCAGAGTCTTAAGCGCCCTGGACGCACCGCGCCCAAGCGGCCGCAGCTCGTCGTCGAGCCCGAGCCGGAGGGCGTCGAACCCGACGGTTTCGAGGCCGACGAGCTCGACGAGTACGACACCTTCGAGATGTACCGGGTGATCTGCCCGGACTGCGTGCAGCCCATCGCGCTCCTCGCGGACGAGGAGGTCCTGCCGGAGCACGCGCTGTGCGCCTCACCGTGGAACCCGTTCGGGCTGACGGTCTGCGCCGGCACGGGACGCCAGGCGGCCGACGCCCGCTCCGCCGACGAGTCCGCGGAGCTCCAGGAGCAGGACACCGCGCTGCTGTTGACGCTCCCTCAGGGGCTGGACTGGCGCACCCAGCCCTTCTCGCACGTCGGCGGTCCCAGCTCGCGCCCGATGCGCGTGCCGGACATGCGCCGCGCCGCCTGAGCGCTCTCGCTCAACCCCAGTAACTGCCCTGCACCATGGCCCGCAGGCTGCCGTGGTGCAGGATCAGTGTGTCCGGGTCCGCCGGGACGGCCGTCTCCCCGAAGTGCACCTGCCGATAGGCGATGCGCAGCATCACGATCGCGTGCCGCAGCGCCGCGTACAGGGTGTAGAAGTCCATGTCGCGCGGGGTGTGGCCGGTGAGTTCGGCGTACCGGGCCTCCACCCGGTCCCGGCGGAAGAACTCCGGCAGGCCCGCCTGGCCGAAGGCGACCGTGAGGTCCTGGAAGAAGCGATGCAGATAGACGGTCCAGCCGAGGTCCACCTCGCGCGGGGCCGTCGCCGCCATCTCCCAGTCCAGGACGGCGACGGGGTCGAAGCCGTCGTAGACGACGTTCCCGATGCGCGCGTCGCCCCAGTTGAGGACCGGTTCACCCGGGTCGGACGGCCAGAGGTCCGTCAGCCGGTCGAAGGCGCTCTCGATCAGCGGTGAGCGGGCGACTCCGTCAACCACCCAGTCGTAGTAGGCACGTTGGGATGAGACATGGCGGTGCAGAGCGTCGCCGTCGCCCGGGAGGGTGAGGAAGTCGGCCTCCGCGAGCGGGACTTGGTCGTGGAGGCGGGCGATGAGTCCGATCGAGGCGGCCTCCAGGTGTGCGCGTTCCGCGTCGGTGGCCGCGTGCAGCCAATTGCCCTCGTACGTATAGGGCATGACGTCCGGCGGTACGCGTCCCTCGGCGCGCTCCATGACGAAGAAGGGTGCGCCGAGCGGGCCGGGGTCCTCCTCCAGCCAGTGCACCTTCGGCACCGGGAGGTCCGTGCGGTCGGCGACCAGGCGCATGGTGCGGTACTGGCGCGGCATGTCGTAGACCGGGAAGACGGAGTACGCCGCCGGGTCGGCCGCGAGTCTCAACGCGCAGGCCTGGTTCGGTAGTTCGGGGTGTTCGATGTCGAAGAGCAGAGTCTCGCTGGACATGCCGTTCGACGTGGGGACGGTGACGCGGGCGGCCCGGGCGCCGGTCAGGCGGGTGTCGAGCCAGGCGGTGAGGCGGTGGGCGAGTTGCTCGGGGTCTCGGGTGGTCGTGCGGGGGCGGGGCGCCGTCGCCATGTCTCAACTCCCCTACGGTGCGACCGAGTCGAAGCCGGTGAAGCCGCTCGGGTCGTGGCGGCCGAAGGAGCCGTGCTCGAAGATGCCGTGGCCGATCCGCCCGTCCAGGCGGAAGCGGGCCGCGTGGTCGGTGACGCCGTAGGCGGCGAGCGGCGCGGGCCGGGTGAGGTCGTAGGTGCGTCGGTCGGTCCAGGCGCGGCCGCGCCAGGTGCCGTGCTGCCAGTCGTCGGCGGGCGGGTAGCCCGCGCCGGTCGCCAGGGGTGAGGAGGTCAGGATCTCGACATCGAGTTCCTGGGGCTTGTGGGCGTCGCCGAGGCGGATGAGGGCGCGCTCGGGGTGGCGGGTGCCGGAGCGGTAGGTGATCTCGGCCTGGGGCCAGCCGAGTTGGCGGTCGCGGTGGCCGGGGCGGACGACGGTCGCCTCGTTCAGGGTGCGGTAGCCGTCGGCGTCCTCCTGGACGATGACCATGAGGAAGCGGTCCTCGAAGCGGACCGGGCACCAGATCCAGTGGAAGCCCTCGGTCGGGTGGTCCTCGGCGAGCCGGCCGCCCTCCTCACCGGGGATGGGCCGCACGCCCCAACTGCGGTCGCGGGTACCGGTCCAGTCGCCGGCGGAGACGCGGAACTCCTCCTCGCCGGCCCGGATCACGCCCTCCACCCCGCCCGCCTGGACGAAGCGGCGGCCTTCGAGGGTGAGCCGGTCGCCGCGGTACTGGACGTGGTGGGGCTCCCACAGGGCGGGAAACTCCGCGGTCCACGTCAGGTCGTACGACAGGGAGTTGTCCTCGCAGCGCAGGCGCAGTCGGCTCAGCGGCCTCTCGACCTCGATGTGCAGCGGGCCGACGGCGAGGTGCATGCGGTCCTCACCGAGGGCGTCGGAGGCGCGGACCGCGTGCAGGGTGTCGCCGGTGCGGAGGGTCGCGTAGGCGTCGATCACGCCGACGTTGGGGTAGACCCCGAGACCGAGGATGAGCAGGGCGCGGCCCTCGTGGTCGAGGACGTGGAAGATGCAGCGGTCGTAGGCGTTCCGGTCGCCGGTCGCGACGTGCTTCATCGACAGGGGGACCTGGTGCACGGGGTATTCGTCGAGGGGCACGGGACGGTCGTCTGCCACGGCTAACCTCCCCTGGGGACAGTGGAGGTGACGGTACGTCAGGAAGTGTGCGATGGCCATGGCCGGGAGCCGGACGCCGGTGAACGTACGCACGATTACCCGCGCCGGTGACCTGTTGTCGGGCTCTTACGTTGCCCTGGTATGACCCCCACATATGCGCCGACCGGGCGTCAGCGCCGTATCTACGTCCCCGCACCCGCAGAATCGGTTCAGCCGGCGCCGCCGCAGCCCCAGGATCCGCCCATCTACCGTGATCTCATGCGGACTTGGGCCGACCGGGGCCGCACCCTGCCGGGGCGTCACGACCCGGAGTGGGTGCGGCTGGCGGCGCCGCCGCTCGGGCTCAGCCAGTTCGGTGGGCCTCCGGACCCGCCAGGTGGCGGGCGATGACCATGCGCTGGATCTGGTTGGTGCCCTCGACGATCTGCAGGACCTTGGCCTCGCGCATATAGCGCTCGACCGGGAAGTCCGCGGTGTAGCCGTATCCGCCGAGCACCTGGACGGCGTCGATGGTCGCCTTCATCGCGGTGTCGGTGCAGTGCAGCTTGGCCATCGCCGCCTGCTTGGCGAACGGCCGGCCCGCGTCGCGCAGCCGGGCCGCCGCGAGGTAGAGCGCCCGGCCCGCCTCGATCTGGGTCGCCATGTCGGCGAGCATGAAGCGCAGCCCCTGGAAGTCGGAGATCGGCCGCCCGAACTGCTGCCGTCCGGTCGCGTACGCCACCGCCTCGTCGAGCGCGGCCTGGGCCAGGCCGATCGCGCAGGCCGCGATGCCGAGCCGCCCGGAGTCCAGCGCGGACAGGGCGATCGCGAAGCCCTGGCCCTCCTCGCCGATGCGCCGCTCGTCCGGGACCCGGACGCCGTCGAAGTGGACCTGCGCGGTGGGCGAGCCCTTCATGCCCATCTTCTTCTCGGGTGCCGCGCCACTCAGGCCGGGCGCGTCGCCGGGCACCAGGAAGGCGCTGATCCCGCGCGGGCCGTCCTCGCCGGTGCGGGCCATGACCGTGTAGAAGTCGGCGATGCCGCCGTGGGTGATCCAGGCCTTGGTGCCGTCGATGACCCAGTGGTCGCCGTCCCGCACCGCCTTGGTGCGCAGGGAGGCCGCGTCGGAGCCGGAGGACGGTTCGGAGAGGCAGTAGGCGCCGAGCAGTCCGCCGCCGAGCATCGCGGGCAGGTGCTCGACCTGCTGCTGCTTGGTGCCGTAGTTGGCCAGCGCGTGGCAGGACAGCGAGTGGACGCTGACGCCGAGGCCGACGGTGAGGCGGGCCGCGGCCAGCTCTTCGAGGACCTGGAGGTAGACCTCGTACGGCTGGTCGCCGCCGCCGTACTCGGAGTCGTAGGGCAGGCCGAGCAGTCCCGATCGGGAGAGCAGGGTGAAGACCTCGCGCGGGAAGTGTCCGGCGTCCTCCTCCGCTGCCGCCCTCGGGGCGATCTCGCGCTGCGCGATGTCGCGGGCCAGCGAGATCAGATCCCGGGCCTCGTCCGTGGGCAGTTGCCGGTCCACCGGTTGCGGGGCGCGGTCGGGCATGGCGACGCTCTCCTCCCTGTCGGGCACATCGGCGGGCGTACGCCTTGGGTCGAGGCGACGTGGCCGGGTACCGCACGGATGCGGCCGCTGCTCCCGCTCCCGGGTCTCGGAAGCGGCTGACCAGCGGCTCTGCGCTGTGAGTATGCCCGATCAGAGGTCTGCCGTCACCAGTTAACGACCGCTTACTTCGAGAATAACCCGGACGTCCGGAACCGGTCCGGAGCGCCGCCTCAGGCGTCCCGGCGGGCCGGGGCCGGGGCCGGACAGGCCGGGTCCAGTTCCTCGATGGCGCGCAGGGTGCCGCCCAGGGTCTTCACGAGGAGTTCGCGCATCGTCTCGCGGGACAGGTCGGGGCCGCTGATCCACTCCAGGGTCGCGCCCTCGACGCTGCACACCCAGCCGAAGAGGGCCATGCGGGCGAGCCGGGAGATGTCGGTACGGCCGTAGGCGCCTTCGGCGATGGTCGCGACGATCGCCGCGCGCACCCCGTCCCGGATGGCGTGCACCTCGGTGTCGAAGCCGACGCCACCGCTGACGATGGTGCGGTAGGCGGCCTGGTTGTGCTCGGCCCAGCGCAGATAACTGTCCATCGTGCGCTGTACGCGGTCCAGTTGGGGCAGTTCGAGGCCGCTCGCCGCGAAGTTCACCAGGTCGGCGACCGAGTCGTTGATGATCGCCAGGTAGTAGCCGCGCTTGGACTGGAAGTAGTAGTAGATCAGCCCCTTGGCGACATGGGCCTGCCGTGCGATGTCGTCCATGGACAGGGCGTCGTAGGACGTGTCGGCGAACAACTTCCGGCCGATGGTGATGAGTTCGGCGCGGCGCGCCAAGGAACGCTCGGTACCGCGCACCCGAGGACGTGGGACGTCACGCTGCTGACTGATTTCCAATTTCGACTCTGGCTCTCCAACTGGGCTGGGTCAACCGCAGTATGGCAGGTCGTTTATGCACCAGGTCACAGCAGGCCGATTTGGGTCACGAGCATCGCGATCACCACGACCAGGGTCCAGCCCATGATGTGCTCGGCGATCTTCGGACCCTGGTCCTCGGGGCCGCCGGTGCGGATACGGGTGCGGGCGGCGCCGGCTGAGTGTGCGGTCATGGTGGCTCGCAAAGGTCGGATGTGCGGTGGACTCCCCCGTTCTGTCCACCTTGCCATCCATATCACCGCCCGCGGCAGAGACCTTGGTCACAGGCTCCGGGTCAGCGCACGCCCACCGCCGCGAGTGCCTTGCGCTGGCGGGCGGTCGGCTGCGCCGGGAAGTAGAGGTAACAGACGCCGCCGGTACCGGAGGAGAGGTTGCCGGAGGCGTTGTACCGCTTGGTGCGCAGCCAGATGTTCTCCCACTCGCGCCGGTTGTAGACGCGGCGGACGGCCGGATCGCTGGGCGAGTTGGGGTCGTTGGCGATCACGTCGCCGTCGGCGGTGAAGCCGATCACGGTCATCAGATGTCCTGAGGTGCCGTACCCCGCGCCGGTCAGCTCGCTGCTGAGGAAGGACTGGGACGTTACGGCCGGGATGCCCGCCGCGATCAGTGTCTCCAGGTCCCCGAGCGAGCCGAGCCGGGTGACCACGCCCTGGAGGTCCTTGTACGTCGCCGCGTAGGCGGCGTTGAACGGCCAGTTGCCGCAGCCCTGGTACTGGTAGTCGTAGGTGAAGCGGGCCGCGTTGTCGACCTGCGGGTCCGCGTAGGTCGGGTCGACCCAGGCGAGTTGCTCCGGGGTGAGCCGGCCGCCCCAGTACTCGATGATCATCTGCGAGGAGGTGGGGCTGCACCATGCCTCGCCGCCGTTGTCGTACTCGGGGTACTGGCCGACGTGGATCTCCTGCGAGTAGCGCGGGACGATCAGCTCCTGGGCGAGTCCGGGCGTGGAGGCCGGGACGGTGAAGCGGTCGGGGATGTCCGAGCCCATCGCGCCCAGCCGCCACACGGTGGGGGTGAGCTTGGTGCCCGGCTTGCGGTAGAGGGTCAGCCGCAGGCGGTACGACGCCAGGCGCAGGCCGGTGGTCGCGTCGTCGATCGCGAAGGTGTCCGTCCAGATACTGGACTTGCCGTCCTTCTGACCGTCGACGGAGGTCCGCTTGATGTCCTGGTCGCCGGCCGCCCAGCGGCCCATCACGTACCAGGGGGTGTCGGTGCCGTCGGAGTACGTGCCGTGCAGTTCGACCTGGATCCAGGTGCCGGCGGGGGTGTGCGCGTTCCAGGAGGCGATGGTCTCCGTCGCGGGGACCGAGAGCTTGTGGACGGGGGACGTCCAGGTCGCGTACTCCCAGGCGGCGGTCTTGCCGGTGTGCGGGTCCGTGTAGTCGACGCTGCCGAGGGCGGCGCCGATGACGAGGCCGGGGCGCGGGCCCGCGACGGCCCGGGTGCCCCGGGCGGTGCCGCCGCGCCAGTCGGCGCAGGTGGTCCAGGCGTGGTTGTCGACCGCTCGGGCCGGGCCCCGGTCCGTGTCG
This sequence comes from Streptomyces sp. NPDC051576, assembly GCF_040681835.1. NCBI lineage: Bacteria > Bacillati > Actinomycetota > Actinomycetes > Kitasatosporales > Streptomycetaceae > Streptomyces > Streptomyces sp. NPDC051576. Next base: position 65,465 of record NZ_JBFAZO010000020.1, on the reverse strand, counting down.
GCGGGCGCGTCGGCGGTGGCGGCGACCGCGGGGCTCGCGCCGCTCACGACGGCGGCGGCGACCGCGGCGGCCAGGACGGTTCTGCGGGACGGCTGTTCGGCTCTGCTCATGGGCGGAAGACCCCCGGGTGTTCCGAGTCGGGACAGATCCAATGGACGGCTGTGCGCCAACTATGGACGCAGAGAGCGTGCCCCTGCCAGCACTTCGGGCCATGCCACGCCCACCAATATTGGTATCGACCACTGGCATGACCTGGGACGGGAAACCGCGCTCCCTAGAATGTCCCGGCGACCTGCGGCACCAGCCCACGACCTCCCGGGAACAGCCATGCACGACCTGGCACACCGTCTGAGCCATCTGCCACCGTCCTGTGGACCGGTCCGGCTCGTCGGTGTCGACGGGCACGCGGGGTCCGGGAAGTCCACGTTCGCCGAGCGGTTGTCCACGGCGCTGGGCGGGGCCCCCGTCCTGCACCTGGACGATCTCGCCACCCACGACGAGTTGTTCGGCTGGACCGACCGGCTGCTGGACCAGGTGATCGCCCCCTTCGGCCGCGGCGAGAGCGCGCACTACGCCGCCTACGACTGGCACACCCGCCGCTTCGGACCGCCCCGCGCGCTGCCGCCCGCGCCCGTGGTCCTGATCGAGGGCGTCGGCGCCGGGCGCCGGGAGGTGCGCCCGTTCCTCGCCGGGCTGCTGTGGATGGAGTTGCCCCGGGAGGAGGCCTGGGCACGGGGGCGACTGCGGGACGGGGCGGAGCAGCGGGACTTCTGGGACGGCTGGGTCGAGGCGGAGCGCGAACACTTCGCCAAAGACCCTTCGCGACCCCACGCGGACCTCCTGGTACGGCAGTTGAGCAAGGGGTACGAGGTGCTCGCGGGGCCCGCTGTGACGATTGGACCGGACCACGGCGTCACCCACGGTGACGGACCGCCCGCAGTGTGCTGAACTTGTGAAGACCGTCCTGTGTGAAGTTGCCTGAGTGCCCCAACTCGGCTTGACCCAGGGGCCGTACAGGTCTTACGTTCTGAATGTGCGGCCGTTCGAAGCCGCCCAGAGTCGCGAAGCCCCCGGTTGTTCCCCCGTGATCGGGGGCTTCGTTCTGCTCTCAGCCCCCTTTTCCGGCCGTCACGAGCCGTGATTCGCTCACCCTGGGTCACCGTCCTGAGTGCGCCCCATCTGCTCCCACCTCGTCAAACGGCCTTGCCCGCACCCTTCGGTGGGCGACTGCCCCGCAGGTACGATGCCCTGGGTGCGACCATCGGACGGCTGCTTCGCGCACCACGGCAACTCCCGTCCGCGGCACAGCGGTTCGACCCAGACTGCCGACGGGCGCCGGCCCGGCGGCGAATCAACGGGGGCACGGTTTGTGGGGGGACGTGATGGACTTCGGCACGCAGGGCTCCGAGGCCCCGGCCGACCTCGCGTGGCTGCGAGGCGTGGACGCCTACACGATGGGCGCTTATCCGCAGGCGGAGGAGGAGTTCCGCACCGCGGTCCGCATGGATCCCGGGATGGCCGACGGCTGGCTCGGACTGCACGCGCTGCGGGTCGACACCACGACCGCACTGCTGCGGATGTACCGGCACCGCGAGCGCTTCGGGGAACAGCGCACCAGACACCGCCGGACGCTCAACTCCTGGTACTGGCTGGGCTGGTGGGTCCAGCCCGTGCTGGAGAGCCCGCGTGATCTGCTGCTCGCGCACGCCTCGCACTGGCTGGACGGCCGCCATGTCCCGGAACTGGACCGGGCGTTGGCCGGACTTCCGCCCGTCGACACCGACCACCAGGTGCGCTTCCTGCACGCCTGCCGCGCCTATCTGGTCAAGGACTGGGAGCAGTTGGTCCGGCACACGGACCCGCTGATCAACGACCAACTCCTGGGCATCGAGGCCGGGTTGTTCGGCGGGATGGCCCGGGTCCGGCTGGAGATGTACGGCCAGGCCGAGCCGCTGCTCTCCGCCGCGCTGATGCGCTGCCGCAGCGAACAGCCGCAGCGCAAGGAGCTGCGGTACTGGCTGGCGCGGGCCCACGAGGGCACCGGCCGCAGCGCCGCCGCGCTCCCCCTGTACCGGGCCGTGCACCGGGTCGATCCCGCGTTCATGGACACCTCGGCGCGGCTCGCCGCGATCACCGACTCCGACGGGTACGACGGCGCCGAGGACGTCAGCGACCTCGCGGCGATCAGGCTCTCCGGCGGGCAGGACGCGCTGGAGGGTCCCGACGGGCTCGATCCGCTGTTCGGCGCCGAGGGGCGTGACCTCAAGCTGTCGGATCCCGGTCTGCCGCCGACCGGTCCGCTGCCCTCCGCGGCCGACTCCGTGCGCGAGAAGACCTCGGTGCCAGTACCGCCGCTGCCCACCGGTCCCACCGACCCCGTCCTGCTGGAGGAGGCGCTCAACGAGCTGGAGCGCATGGTGGGGCTGGAGCCGGTCAAGCGCCAAGTCAAGGCGCTGTCCGCCCAGTTGAACATGGCGCGGTTGCGCGCCGGGCAGGGCCTGCCGGTCCAGCCGCCGAAACGGCACTTCGTCTTCTCCGGCCCCTCGGGCACCGGCAAGACCACCGTGGCCCGCATCCTCGGCCGGGTCTTCTACGCCCTCGGACTGCTCGGCGGCGACCACCTCGTCGAGGCCCAGCGGGCGGACCTGGTCGGCGAGTACCTCGGCCAGACGGCCGTGAAGGCCAACGAGTTGATCGACTCCGCGATCGGCGGCGTCCTCTTCGTCGACGAGGCCTACTCGCTCTCCAACTCCGGTTACGGCAAGGGCGACGCGTACGGCGACGAGGCCTTACAGGTGCTGCTGAAGCGGGCCGAGGACAACCGCGACCACCTGGTGGTGATCCTGGCCGGCTACCCCGAGGGCATGGACCGGCTGCTGGCCGCGAACCCCGGGCTGTCCTCCCGCTTCACGACCCGTGTCGACTTCCCCTCGTACCGTCCCCTCGAACTCACCTCCATCGGCGAGGTGTTGGCCGCGGAGAACGGTGACGTGTGGGACGAGGAGGCGCTCGACGAGCTGCGCTCCATCGCCGGGCACGTGGTGGACCAGGGGTGGATCGACGAGCTGGGCAACGGACGGTTCCTGCGGACCCTGTACGAGAAGAGCTGCGCGTACCGGGATCTGCGGTTGTCGGTGTACCCCGGGATGCTGTCGCGGGACGATCTCTCCACGCTGCGGCTGCCGGATCTGATGCAGGCGTACGGCGAGGTGCTGTCGGGGCGGGGGCCGCAGGATCCGTCGCCGATGTGACGACAGGACCCCGGGCCCCGCACCCCGGTCGCTCAGCTCGCCAGCGCCTCCTTCTGGGCGCCGCTCGCGCGCGGTTCCGAGACCCTGACGTCGTCCGGGGTGTCCCGGTGCGCCGGGTCGGTGACCTCGCCGACCAGGAGTTCCAGCACGTCCTCCAGGGCGACCAGGCCCAGCACCTTGCCGGACGCGTCGGCCACCTGGGCCAGGTGCGTGGCGGCGCGGCGCATCACCGTCAGGGCGTCGTCCAGGGGGAGTTCGGACCGCAGGGTCGTCATGGGACGCCAGATCTGCTGCGGCACCGCCCGCTGGGACTCCTCCAGGTCGAGGACGTCCTTCACATGCAGATAGCCCATGAAGGCGCCGGTCTCCGCCGCGATCGGGAAGCGGGAGTAGCCGGTGCGGGCGGTGAGCGCGACGATCTCGCCCGGGGTGACCGAGGGGCTGACCGTCACCAGGTCCTCCCGGCGCAAGAGCACGTCGGTGACCGGGCGGGACCCCAACTCCAGTGCGTCCTCCAGGCGTTCCTGCTCCTCGGGGTCGAGGAGACCGGCCTGACCGGAGTCCTCCACCAGGCGGTTGAGCTGTTCGCTGGTGAAGACCGCCTCGACCTCGTCCTTGGGCTCGACATGGAAGAGCCGCAGGATGCCCTGGGCGACGGCGCCGAGGGCCACGGTGATCGGCCGGCACACCCGGGCGAAGGCGACCAGGCCGGGGCTCAGCCACAGGGCGGCCTTCTCCGGCGCGGCCATCGCGAGGTTCTTCGGGACCATCTCGCCGATGACCAGGTGGAAGAAGACCACGGCGGCCAGTGCGAGGACGTATCCGAGGGGGTGGATCATTCCCTCGGGCAGGTGCATCCACTCGAAGACCGGCTCCAGCACATGGGCGACCGTCGGCTCGGCGACCGCGCCCAGGGTCAACGAGCAGACGGTGATGCCGAATTGGGCCGCGGCCATCATCTGGGGCAGCCGCTCCAGGCCGTAGAGGACCTGGCGGGCGCGGGTGGTGCCGAGGGGTTCGATCTGGCTGCGGCGGACGGAGACGAGGGCGAACTCGGCGCCGACGAAGAAGCCGTTGGCGAGCACCAGCAGGGCGGCGAACAGGAGTTGGAGGACGGTCATCGGGCCGCCTCCATGATGTTCACCACGGGAGCCGTGCGTACGAGGCGGACCCGCTCGGCGCGGTAGTGCCCGACCTGGCGCACCGACAGCCGCCAGCCGGGGAGTTCGGCCTTGTCGCCGGGGGCCGGGATCCGGCCGAGCAGGTCGGCGACCAGTCCGGCGACGGTCTCGTACGGTCCTTCGGGCACGTCGAGGCCTATGCGCTGGAGGATGTCGACGCGGCAACTGCCGTCGGCGTCCCAGGCGGGTTTTCCGTCCTCGGGCGGGACGGCGGCGAGTTCGGGGAGGTCCTGGCCGTCGTGCTCGTCGCGGACCTCGCCGACGAGTTCCTCGACGATGTCCTCCAGGGTGACCACACCGGCCGTACCGCCGTACTCGTCGACGACGACGGCGATCGGCTGCTCGCTGCGCAGCCGGGCCAGCAGCGGCTGGACGGGCAGGGTCTCGGGGACCAGTACCGGGGACTTGGCGATGCTGGTGACCACGGTGTGCAGCCGGTCGGGCGCGGGCACGGCCAGCGCGTCCTTGAGGTGGACCATGCCGACGATCTCGTCGATCTTCTCCCGGTAGACGGGGAAGCGGGACAGACCGGTGGCGCGGGTCAGGTTGACCACGTCCTCGGCGGTCGCCGACGACTGGAGCGCGCTGACCTTCACGCGCGGGGTCATCACGTGCTGCGCGGTCAGCTCGCCCAGCGACAGCGTCCGTACGAAGAGGTCGGCGGTGTCCTGCTCCAGGGCGCCGGCCTGGGCCGAGTGCCGGGCGAGGGAGACGAGTTCGCCGGGGGTGCGGGCGGAGGCCAGCTCCTCGGCGGGCTCTACACCCAAGGCGCGGACGAGCCGGTTGGCGACCGCGTTGAGCGCGGCGATCACCGGGCGGAACAGCCGGGCGAAGGTGTGCTGCGGAGCGGCGACGAAGCGCGCGACCTGCAGGGGCCGCGACACCGCCCAGTTCTTGGGCACGAGTTCGCCGATCACCATCTGCACGGCGGAGGCGAGCAGCATGCCGACGACCACGGCGACACCGGAGACGGCGCCCTCGGGGATGCCGATCGCGCCGAACGGGCCGTGCAGCAGCTCCGCCAGGGCCGGTTCGGCGAGCATGCCGACGACCAGGGAGGTGATGGTGATGCCGAGCTGGGTGCCGGAGAGCTGGAAGGACAGCTCCTTGAGCGACTCGACGACCGTGGCGGCCCGTCGGTCGCCCTCGGCGGCGGCCTTCTCGGCCTCGGGACGCTCCACGGTGACGAGCCCGAACTCGGCCGCGACGAAGAAGCCGTTGGCCAGAATCAGCAGGATCGCCGCTCCGAGGAGCAGCAAGGGGATGGTCATGCCGCCGCCTCGGTATGTCGGGAGGGGGCGGCGCAGGTACTACAGGACGATCCGTCCATCGCTGGAGGGAGTCACTCCTCGGGTCGCAGGGTGCCTCTGAACACAGGGGAAGCATCGGTGGCGGAGGCGGGAACGAAAAACGCCACCGACAACAGATTAATCAAGACATGGCGGTCTACGGCAGATCCCTCGTGGACCGGTCCTCGACGAGCGCCCGCAGAGTGCGCGCGTCGGCGATGGCCCGCTCCTTGGCGATGCCGGGCTGGATGCCCAGGACCGGCAGGCTGGTGCCGTCGCTGAGGTCGATGAACACCCAGGGGTCGCCGTGGCGCAGGTTCACCTGGAGGATCTCGGCCCACGCCAGACGGCGCCGGCTGACGATGTTGACGACGGTGACACCGGTCTCGTCGGCGACGACCTTCACCCGGGCGAGCAGGGCCAGTACGGCGAAGAGGAGGGCGCCGGTGAAGACGAAGCTGAGCTTCTCCCCCGGGGTGAGCTGCTCCAGGAGCATCGCGACGGTCGTGATGACGACGAAGATCGCGATGCCCGCGGTGAGCAGCACGGCTCGGGTGCGGCCCGGCCGGAACGTGACCGGCAGGGCGGGGAGTTCGGACATGATCGGTGTGGTCCTCGGCGTGTTCCTCAGAGACGGCAGGCGTGGATGGCCGTCGTCAGGATGGCCCGGGCGCCGATGTCGTACAGGTCGTCCATGATCCGCTGCGCCTCCTTGGCGGGGACCATCGCGCGGACGGCGACCCAGCCTTCGTTGTGCAGCGGGGAGACGGTCGGGGACTCCAGGCCGGGGGTGAGCGCGACGGCCTTCTCCAACTGCTCGACCCGGCAGTCGTAGTCCATCATCACGTATGTCCGGGCGACCAGGACGCCCTGGAGGCGGCGCAGGAACTGCTGGACCTTGGGCTCGGCGCTGTCGGCACTGTCGGCGGTCTCGGCTCCCGAGCGCCGGATGACGATCGCCTCGGACTTCATGATCGGGTCGCCGAAGACCTCCAGGCCCGCGTTGCGCAGGCTGGTGCCGGTCTCGACGACGTCCGCGATGACCTCGGCGACGCCGAGTTCGATGGCGGTCTCGACGGCGCCGTCCAGGTGGACCACGGAAGCGTCGACGCCGCCCGCCGCGAGGTGCGCGGCGACGATCCCCTCGTAGGAGGTGGCGACCGTCTTGCCCTTGAGGTCCTGCATGCCGGTCGCGGTGCCGGGCTTGGCGGCGAAGCGGAAGGTGGAGCGGGCGAAGCCCAGCGGCAGGATCTCCTCGGCGTGCGCCCCGGAGTCGATGAGCAGGTCGCGGCCGGTGATGCCGATGTCGAGGCGGCCTGAGGAGACATAGATCGCGATGTCGCGGGGGCGGAGGTAGAAGAACTCCACCTCGTTGACCGGGTCGACGATCCGCAGTTCCTTGGACTCCCGACGCTGCTGGTAGCCGGCCTCATGCAGCATGTCCGCCGCAGGTCCTGACAGGGAACCCTTGTTCGGGACGGCGATGCGCAGCATGAGGTCGGCTTCCTTTTCGTGGGATGTGCGGGTGGGGGTGTGGCTCAGAGGTGGGCGTAGACGTCGTCCAGCGAGATGCCGCGGGCGACCATCATCACCTGGACGTGGTAGAGCAGCTGCGAGATCTCCTCGGCAGCCGCCTCCTTGCCCTCGTACTCCGCGGCCATCCAGACCTCGGCGGCCTCTTCTACGACCTTCTTGCCGATGGCATGGACGCCCTTGCCGACCAGCTCTGCGGTGCGGGAAGTGGCGGGGTCGCCGGTGGCGGCCTTCTGCTGGAGCTCGGTGAACAGCTCCTCGAACGTCTTATTGGACATGGTGCTGCCCACCCTATTGCAAACAATCGTGGGCTTAACGCCACGGTTCAGATACTGAGCGGAGGGTGGCCGCCGTCGCGACCGCCGCCGTCACCGCCTCGTGCCCCTTGTCCTCGTTCGAGCCCGCGAGGCCGGCCCGGTCCAGGGCCTGCTCCTCGGTGTCGCAGGTCAGTACACCCATGCCGACGGGGACGCCGGTCTCCACCGAGACCTGGGTGAGGCCCTGGACCACTCCCTGGCACACGTACTCGAAGTGCGGGGTGCCGCCCCGGATGACGACGCCGAGGGCGACGATCGCGTCGTAGCCCCGGCCCGCCAACACCTTTGCCACGACCGGGAGTTCCCAACTGCCGGGGACCCGGAGCAGGGTCGGCTCGTCGATCCCGAGGTCGTGCAGGGCGCGCAGGGCGCCGTCCACCAGACCGTCCATCACCTTTTCGTGCCACTGCGCCGCGATGACGGCGACCCGCAGGTCTCCGACGCCTCGTACGGACAGTTCCGGTGCGCCCTTGCCGCTCACGTACGTCTCTCCTCGTCGCTCTCTTGCTGGTTACTGGTTGCCGCAGGTGGACACGGGGGCCGCGTCCAGCCAGGGCAGGTCGTGTCCCATCCGGTCCCGCTTGGTGCGCAGGTAGGTGAGGTTGTGCTCGCCCGCGGTCACGGGCATCGGCTCCCGGCCGGTGACCTTGAGGCCGTGCCGGACGAGCGCGTCGGTCTTGTCGGGGTTGTTGGTCATCAGGCGCAGGCTGCGCACGCCCAAGTCCTCCAGGATCTGCGCGCCGGCGCCGTAGTCCCGGGCGTCGGCGGGCAGGCCGAGTTCGAGGTTGGCGTCGAGGGTGTCCCGGCCGCGCTCCTGGAGTTCGTACGCCCGGAGCTTGGAGAGCAGGCCGATGCCGCGCCCCTCGTGGCCGCGCAGGTAGACGACGACGCCCCTGCCCTCCTCCTGGATGCGCTCCAGGGAGGCCTCCAGCTGGGGGCCGCAGTCGCAGCGCAGGGAGTGGAAGACGTCGCCGGTGAGGCATTCGGAGTGGACGCGGACCAGGACGTCCTCGCCGTCGCCGATGTCGCCGTGGACGAGGGCGACGTGCTCGACGCCGTCGACGGTGGAGCGGTAGCCATACGCCGTGAACTGGCCGTGGCGGGTGGGGAGTCGGACCTCGGCCTCGCGGCGGACAGTGGGTTCGGCGGTCTGCCGGTAGGCGATCAGGTCCTCGATGGAGATGATCGTCAGGCCGTGCTTGCGGGCGAACGGAATCAGTTCGGGGAGGCGGAGCATCCGGCCGTCCTCGCCCGCGATCTCGACGATCGCGCCGGCCGGGCGCAGGCCCGCGAGGCGGGCGAGGTCGACGGCTGCCTCGGTGTGGCCGTTGCGGACCAGCACTCCGCCGGAGCGGGCGCGCAGCGGGAAGATGTGGCCGGGGCGGACCAGGTCGTCGGCCTCGACGGTGCCGCTGGCGAGGAGCCGTAGCGTGGTCGCGCGGTCGGAGGCCGAGATTCCGGTGGTCACACCGTGCACGGCGGACGCGTCCACGGAGACGGTGAACGCGGTCTTCATGGACTCGGTGTTGTCCTCGACCATCTGCGGGAGCCGGAGCCGGTCCAGCTCCTCGCCCTCCATGGGGGCGCAGATGAGGCCGCGGCACTCGCTCATCATGAAGGCGACGATCTCGGGGGTGGCCTTCTCGGCGGCGATGACGAGGTCGCCCTCGTTCTCGCGGTCCTCGTCGTCGACGACCACGACCGGGCGGCCGGCCGCGATGTCGGCGATGGCCTGCTCGACCGGGTCGAGCGAGAAGTCCTCGAAACCGTCGGTGCTGTACAGGATCGGTGCCGCTGTCATGCCGGCGCTCCTTCCATGACGGGCTGCGGGGCCTTGCGGGAGCGCAGCCACCAGTCGCGCATGCCCCACAGGACGAGCGCGCCGTAGATGACGTAGACGAAGCCGGAGAACGCGAAGCCGTTGGCGAAGTTGAGGGGGACGCCGACCAGGTCGACGAGGAGCCAGGCGAACCAGAACTCGACCATCCCGCGGGCCTGGGCGTACATGGCGACGACGGTGCCGACGAATATGTAGGCGTCGGGCCAGGGGTCCCAGGAGAGCGACGGGTACGCCTTGAAGAGGGCGGCGACCGCGACCGTGCCCACGGCGGCGGCGCCGACCAGGACGGCGCGCTCGCGCCAGGTGGCGAAGCGGGGGGTGATGTGGCCGTCGGCGGAGCCGCCCTGGCCGCGGTTCCACTGCCACCAGCCGTAGACCGCGACGACCATGACGACGACCTGCTTGCCGGCGCTGCCGGAGAGGTGGGCGGTGGCGAAGGCGGCGAACAGGATCACGCCGGAGACGAACTGGGTGGGCCAGCTCCAGATGGAGCGGCGCCAGCCCAGGGCGAGGGCGATGAGACCGACGACGTTGCCGATCATGTCCGACCACTTGATGTGCTGGCCGAACATGACGAACGCCTCGGAGTTGAGCCAGTTCACTTGTCCGCCCCCCGCGCGCCCATGAGCCGCTCGACGTACTTGGCGATGACGTCGACTTCGAGGTTGACCGGGTCGCCGGGCTGCTTGAGACCGAGGGTGGTCAGACCGAGGGTGGTGGGGATGAGGCTGACGGTGAAGAAGTCGGGGCCGGCGTCGACGACGGTGAGGCTGATGCCGTCGACGGTGATGGAGCCCTTCTCGACCACGTAGCGCGTGAGGTCCGCGGGGAGCGAGATCTTGACGATCTCCCAGTTCTCGGACGGCTTGCGCTCCAACACCGCGCCAGTGCCATCGACATGGCCCTGCACGATGTGGCCGCCGAGGCGGGCGCCGAGGGCCATGGGACGTTCGAGGTTGACGCGGGAGCCGACGGCGAGGACGCCGAGGCTGGAGCGGTTCAGGGTCTCGGCCATGACGTCGGCGGTGAACTCGTCACCCTCGTGCTCGACGACGGTGAGACAGACGCCGTTCACGGCGATGGAGTCGCCGTGCTTCGCGCCCTCGGTGACGATGGGTCCGCGGAGCCGAAAGCGGGAGGCGTCGTCGAGACTCTCGACGGCGGTGACCTCACCCAGCTCTTCGACGATTCCGGTGAACACTTCCCGGGTCCTCCTGCCACATCGGGGCACGGACTCCGGGGCCTGTCGAGGACGACAGAATGAAACGAACGGAAGCACCGGGAACGACGCCGGAAAGAACCCGTCCACACAGGACGAGCCGATACGGCGGCGCGCACGAATGCCCGCCCGCCGCGCACTGCCTCCCATCCGGACTTTAACCGTCGGTCCAGGAATTTCACCTGGTCAACCGGCCGCTGGAAGCGGACGGGTCGCGGACTGTAACCGCCGGTTCGGACTTTCACCGACCCCGGAGTGCGCTGCTTCTGGTACACGGCAAGTGTGCCACGCCCGGCAAGGGTCCATCCAGGTGAACGGTGTGGGCTGGCTCACAGAGAGTGCCCATGGACTTCTCAACCGGCCCTCACCTGCTGGATCATTTGGTCTAGTCCTTTTCGGATCTCCCTGAACCGGTCCGGCGGTGGTGACGACGGCCCTTGCCCACCGCCGGGCCCCTCAGCCGAACAGTTCGTCCTGCGCCCCGTCCTGCGCGGTGAGCAGCGCGCCGCGCAGCACGGCGGCGCCGCCGAGGACGCTGGGGCGCACCTCCGCGGGCAGGGGTGACATACGCCCGATCCGTTCGGCGACCCGCACGGCGAGTTCGTCGCCGCCGGCCTGCCCGATCTCGCCGCCGAGGACCACGCATCCGGGGTCCAGCAGCGCCACGACGGAGGCGACACCGAGGGCGACGCGGTCGGCGAGGGCATCCAGGAAGCGGGTGGCGGCGGTACGTCCCGGGTCGGCCACCTCGGTCACCGCCCACCGCACCACCTCCGCCGCGCCCCCGACGCCCAACACCCCGTGTTCCCGGGCCAGTTCGAGTACCGCACCGGCCCCCGCCAGCGAGTGGAAACCTCCCTCGCAGTCCGTCGCCGAGGGAAGCCCCCTGGTGCCCGGCACCGGAAGGAAGCCCAACTCGCCCGCGCCTCCCGACGCCCCTCGGCGCAACGCCCCGTCCAGGACGATCGCGGCGCCGATGCCCATGCCCAGCCAGACGAGGACGAAGGTGTCACGGTCGCGGGCCGCGCCGTCGCGCTGTTCCGCGAGGGCCGCGAGGTTGGTCTCGTTCTCCACGACGACGCGGGCGTCGGGGAGCCGTTCCTGGAGGGCGGCCACCAGGCGGCGGTGCCACGCGGGCAGGCCCGTGGTGTCGCGGAGTTCGCCGGTGGTCGGGGCGATGAGACCGGGGGCGCCGATGCCGACCGTGTGCAGATGCTCAGCGCCCGCCTCCTTCGCGGCCCGCTCGACCAGCGCCACGGCCTGCTCGACGGCCGGACCGGTGCCCGAGTCGCCGTCGATCGGCACGGACGCCTCCGCGAGCACCCGGCCGACCAGATCGGAGACGAGGACGGAGACGCCCTCCGTGCGGACATCCAGCGCGGCGAGGTGGGCGCGGTCGGCGACGAGACCGTACAACCGGGCGTTCGGGCCGCGCCGTTGCTCCCCGGACTCGCCGACCATCTCGATCAGTCCGGAGGCGGTGAGGCGTTCGACGAGGTCGGCGACGGTGGGCCGGGACAGTCCGGTGAGCTGCTTCAACTGCCCTGCGGTCAGCGGGCCTTCGTGCTGGAGCAGCCGCAGGGCGAGCCGGTCGTTGATGGCCCGGGCGGTGCTCGGGGATGCGGGCATGCCGGGAATCCTCCCAGATCGAGGGGGTGCGGCGGGCGGCCGGTAATTCTCTATCTATCAGGCAGGGTTCCTGATAGTTTACGCGACGCGAGTGGGGACGGGGACGTGAAGAGCACTGGAGGGGCCGGACGATGAGCGATGTGGTCTACGACCGACACGAGGTGAAGCGCGCCCGCTATGCCGTGGCCGCCGTCTTCGCCGTGCACGGCGCGGTGACCGGCTCGTTCGCGACCCGGGTGCCGTGGATCCAGGACCATGCGCAGGTCGCCGCGGGCTGGCTCGGATTCGCGCTCGCGTTCGGGGCGTTCGGCGCGTCCTGCTCGATGCCGCTGGCCGGCTGGATCACCCACCGCTTCGGCAGCCGTACGGCGCTGCGCGGGCTGATCTCGCTGTGGACGATGTCCCTGGTCCTGCCGGCCCTCGCGCCGAACCTGGTCACCCTGTGCCTGGCGATGTTCGCGTACGGCGCGAGCGCGGGGATGGCCGATGTCGCCATGAACGCGCTCGGTGTCGAGGTCGAGCGTCTGCTCGACAAGTCGATCATGTCTGGTCTGCACGGCATGTGGAGCGCGGGCGCCCTGATCGGTTCGGCGGGCGGCACCCTGGCCGCGCACCTCGACTCGGACGCGCGCGTGCACCATCTCATCGCGGCCCTGATCCTCACCCTGCTCGGGGTGACCGCCTGCCACTGGGTGCTCGACATCCATCCGGGCGTGGAGGAGGAGGCGCCGCCGCGGTTCACACTGCCGCCGCGGTCGGCGCTGCTCATCGGCACAGTGGGCTTCTGCGCGGTGTTCGCGGAGGGGGCGAGCCTGGACTGGTCGGCGGTGTTCCTGCGGGACCAGTTGGACACGTCGGCCGGGCTCGCGGCGGCCTCGACGACCGGGTTCATGCTGACGATGGCGGTGGCCCGGCTGGTCGGCGACGCGGTGGTGAACCGCTTCGGCTCGGTGCGCACGGTCCGCGCGGGCGGTGTCCTCGCCGTGTTCGGCGGACTGCTGATCGTCCTCGCGGACAGTCCGGTGCTGGCGATGACCGGCTTCGGGCTGCTCGGTCTGGGCATCGCCGTCGTCGTACCCCTGTGCTTCGCCGCCGCCGGCCGCAGCGGGCCGAACCCCAGCCAGGCCATCGCGGGCGTGGCGACGATCACCTACACCTCGGGGCTGATCGCGCCGAGCCTGATCGGCGGGGTGGCGCAGGCGACCAGCCTGGTGGTGTCGTTCTGCCTGGTGACGGCGCTGGCCGGCGGCCTCGCGGTCTTCGCGGGCGTGCTGCGCACCGGGGACCGGGACCGCCCGAAGGTCACCGCGCCGGGCGCGGCGGTGCCGGACCGACAGCTCTGAACGGCTCGGTCCGGGGCGCGTACCGAGCCGGTCCGACCAGAGACGGACGGCGTACGGGCCGGGGCCGGTGACCGGCGCGGTGACGGATCGTCAGTCATCCAGCGATGGAGTCCAGTTGCTCGGCCGCCGGACGCAGGGACCACAGGTCACCGCCGGGCGGGGCCTCCAGTTCCGGTACGGCGGCCCTGGCCCGTGTGTCGCCCGCGTCGGCCGCCGCGTGGACGATGTCGCTCGCCGCGTAGCGGTAGAACTCCAGCTCCGGATGCGACCAGGCGGCGGCCCCGGTCGCGGCAGGGAGCAGATAGTCCACGGCCTTCAACAGGCCCTGCCCGTCAGGGCCTTGGTAGGTCCACAGGTTCACGCCGACGTGCCGGCCGATGGCCGCGAGCCGGGTGTATGCGACCAGGTCGAAGGTCGAGTAGTGCCAACTCCGGGTCCGTGCGAGCTCCTGCGGCTGGCTGCCGTCGCCCGCTATCTGGGGGTCGATGCGTTTGGCGCGTGCGTCGAGCACCGTTCGCCGGGCCAGCGCCTTGTCGCCGGTCGCGTAGGCGAGGGCGGCGAGCTGCATGTCGTAGAAGGTGCCGTGGTTGTTGGCGGCGGCGCCCTCCTCCTTGCCGAAGGCGCTGTTCTTCAGCCAGTCGAGGAAGTCGGAGTTCCACCGGGCCATCGCCGTGCGGTCGGTCCTCGTCCAGCCGGGGGCGCCGGTGCCGAGGATCGCGATGGCGTCGACGACGCTGGTGTACGACTGGGAGAAGTCGATGACGCCGATGGCGCGGCCGTCGTACTTGCAGGGGATGAACTGGGCGTGGTTCAGGTTGGGGTTCATCCTCGTGGCCGGGTCGAGGAACCAGGTGCGCAGGACCTGGTCGGCCTTGTGCGCGTAGCGCTGGTCGCCGGTGTAGTACCAGGCGAGCGCGAGGTCGTACGTCGAGTCGAAGACCTTCTCCACATCCTGGCGGTCGGTCCCCGTGTCGACCTCGGGGTTGCGCTGCCCGTCGCGCTGGGCGTACGGGCAGCCCCAGGGGTTGTCGGCGGTCGGGGTGGTCGTCGGCCACCAGTAGGGGGCCTGACTCAGGTAGTCGTGAACATCGCCGCCGGGGGCGGGCTTCGGTTTGTCCACGACCGTCCACGGGCCCTGGTGCAGCCAGTTGTCGGCGCGGGTCGTCAAGTTCCGCAGTGACCGGCGCAGTTGGGGATCGCCTCGGTCCAGGCGGAGCTTGATCTGCTGGAGGCGGGCGCCGTCCAGGACAGCGGTGTCGGGGGTGGCCGGCACCGGGTGCGCGGAGGCGGAGGGGACGAACACTGCTGTCAGTACGGCCACGGCCGTGAGAAGAACACCGAGGCGGGGTCTGGCTCTCACCATGCAACGACTCCATCATGTATGTGAACGTAGTTCATGAATGGAACCGTGCGAGCGTAGGGGCATGCGGCAACCGTGACAATGGTCCGGACCGGATTCACGTACAGAGATGAGAGTCAGCGCGCCAAGTCGTAGGCGTACGACGCCGTGAACGTGCCGGCCGCGCCCTTGCAACCGTCCGACTCCCCCGGCAGCTTGACCCAGAGATAGCCGTCGATCCGCGCCTCCCCGGTGTCCAGGGTCGGCGCCCGCCCGATCTTCCGGCCCGCCGGGTCGCACCACTGGCCGTCGGCCGGGGCGCCGTTGCCGTTGCGGCTGGTGTCGACGACGGCGCCGAGACCAGCCGGGCCACCGAGGGCGTCGAGAACCTGGCGGTCGTAGGCGATCTCGGCCGAAGTGCCGTTGAAATTGGAGACGTTGCTGAAGATTCCGTCCGACGATCCGTCGGAGGCCGCACCCGCCTGCCTGAGCAGGGCAGCCTGTTGCGCGGCCGGGTTCCAGTCGGAGTGACCGGCGTCGTAGTACACGCGCGCCTTCGGGTCGGCGGCCTTAAGCACGCGACCCGCACGGGCCAACGCGGCGAAACGGTCGGCCCGTTGGGCGTCGGAGAGGCAGTCGGTCTGCGCCACGGAATCGGGCTCCAGGATCACCACGACCTCCCCGGAACCGAGCCCGGCCGCGAAGTCGTCGATCCAGCCGTCGTACGCCGCGAAGTCCGGCGCCCCGCCCTCGGAGGCCCCGCCGCAGTCGCGCTCCGGGATCGCGTACGGCACGACGACCGGCACCCGGCCCTGCGCGGCGGCGCCCGCAGTGACCGCGCGGACCCGGGAGGTGATCGTCGAGGGCGTGAAGTCGGCGAACCACACCGCCGCCGGCTCGTCGGCGATCCGGGAGGCTATGACCTCCGTACGCGGGTCGTCGGGGTGGGCGCGGACCCAGTCGAGGACCTGGGAGTCGGGGTGGCGGTAGAGGCGGGGTGAGTCGGTGGCGGTCCGCTGCGGCTTCCGCCCGGAGGGCGCGGCTGTCCTCTTCGGCCGGGTGGACGAACTCGCCTTCGCCGAAGGGGAGTTGGAAAGCGAGGACGGCACATCGGGCAGCGGCAGCAGGAGGGTCGCGTCGCTCGCCTCCGGCCGGGCCCGGTCCGCGCCGCGCCCCTCGTCCAGGGCTTTGATCGTCCCGGTCGCGGTGCCGATCGCCACCAGGACCGACGCGGCCACGACCGCCACGCTCCGCCGGGCGGTCGGCCTCCGCCCCCGACCACGTGAACCCGACACACCGCCCCCTCGCGCCGAACCGTTCCCCCGTTCTGGGGAAGTGTCGGGCCCGGCGGCACCTCGGTCAGCGTAGGACTGGGACGCTGCCTCCATGGGGCAATTGGCACACTTCGGCACACCCGTGGACATCGTCGTCTCCCGGCTGCGCGCGCTCGACGAGGAACTGCCCGCGCGGGACGGGGTCGCGGTGTTCAACCGGGTCTACCTCGCCGTCACGGAAGCGGTCGACCGGCGCATCGACGCAGGTCGGTTCGAGGACACCCGCGCAGCCGTCACGCTGGACGTACGGTTCGCGGAGCGGTACCTCGCCGCCGTGGACACGGTGGCGAACGGGCGCCGCCCGCCCGCCTGTTGGCGACCGCTGTTCCAACTGCGCGGGCATCCGGGCGTACGACCGCTGCAGTTCGCCCTGTCGGGCATCAACGCGCACATCGGTCACGATCTCGCGCTCGCCGTCGTGGACGCCTGTCGTACGCTCGACTGCGAACCCGCCGAGCTGGAGGACGAGTTCGACCGCGTGGGCGATCTCCTCGTCTCACTTGAGGAGCGCATCCGCGAGGATCTGATGCCGGGTCCCGACCTGTTCCAGATCGCCGATCCGCTCACCCATCTGCTCGGCTCGTGGAGCCTGGAGCGCGCCAGGGAGGCGACCTGGACGGCGGCGCGAGCCCTGTGGGCGCTGCGCGGACTGCCCGATGTCGCCGCGGAGTTCACCGAGCGGCTGGACGCGGCGGTGGGACTCGCGGGCCGCATGATGCTCACGCCGTTGCCGGACTGATCGGTTCAACTCCCCTGCCGACGTTGTACGTTCGGTCGTGAGATCCCCAAGCCGCTCGGGCGAAGGAGCACAGGGTATGACGACCCCTCTCGGACTCGGCCTCCCCCAGATGCACTGGTACGACATCGGCAAGGACGTGCCCACCGTGGCCCGCGCCGCCGAGCGGATCGGCTTCGAGAGTCTGTGGGTGTACGAGCGCGCCCTGTACCCGGAGCCCGCGACCCAGGGTCTGTACGGCATGCCCGGGGTGCCCTGGCCCGACCACTACCGCAGCGTGGCCGAGCCGTTGGTCACGCTCACGCTCGCCGCCGCTGCCACCGAGCGGGCCCGGCTCGGCACCAGTGTGCTGGTGGCACCGCTGCACGTGCCGTTCCAACTGGCCAAGGCCCTGGCGTCGTTGGACGCGGCGAGCGGCGGCCGGGTGGTCGCGGGCCTCGGTACCGGCTGGTCGCACGACGAGTACGCGGCGGCGTCGGTCCGGCCGTTCGAGGAGCGCGGCCAGGTCCTGGACGAGCTGATCGAGGTGTGCCGGGCCGTGTGGGGCCCCGACCCGGTGTCGTACGACGGCCGGTTGACGAAGATCGCGTCGGCCGTGGTCGGCCCCAAGCCCGCCCGGCCCGTCCCGATCCTGCTCGCGGCGGGCAGCGGGAGGGCCCGGCGCCGGCTGGTCGACCACGCCGACGGATGGATGCCGGTCGGCCTGGGCGCCGACACCCTCGCCGCACAGTGGCGCGAGCTACGCGAACTGGCCGCCGAGCGCGGACGCACGGAGCCGATCCGGACCGTGCTGCGCACCAACCCCCGCTACACCGCCAAGCCCTACGACGGCCCCGACCGCCGTCCCTTCCACGGCAACGTCGACCAGATCGTCGAGGACCTCGTCGCGCACGCCGAGATCGGCCTCGACGAGATCCTCGTGGACCTGCAGAGCGGTACCCGGGACGCGCGGGAGCTGACGGACGTCGCCGCCGAGGTGTACGAGAAGGCTCGGGCGGCCGGGGTCTGAACGCACCCTAGTCCTCGGGCAGTTCGACCGGTGCGATGTCGTCGTAGACGTCCCCCGGTCCGGGGTTGGTCGGGTCCGTCGTACCGCCTAGTTGGTGCATGACGCCCCAGACAGCGTTGAGGGCGGTCTGGACGGCGCCCTCGGCCCAGCCGGCCGTCCAGGAGATGTCGTCGCCCGCGAGGAAGATGCCGCGCTTGTCCTCGGGCAGCCGGTCCTGCATGAAGTGGGTGAACAGGCGCCGCTGGTAACGGTAGTGGCCGGGCAGGTTGGCCTTGAACGCGCCCATGAAATAAGGCTCGTTCTCCCAGGAGACCGTCACCGGGTTGCCGATGACGTGCTTCCTGATGTCGACGTTCGGGTAGATCTCGCCGAGCGACTTCAGCATGACCTCCATCCGCTCGTTCGCCGACAGCGGCAGCCACTTGAGGCTGTCGTCGCACCAGGTGTACGAGAGGCAGATGACGGCGGGCTTGTCCGGGCCGTCGTCGAGGAGGTAAGTGCCGCGCGTCATACGGTCGGTGAGGGTCATCGACATGACGTCCCGGCCGGTCTGCTCGTCCTTGTCGAGCCAGAACGGCCGGTCGACGGGGACGAAGAGCTTCGAGCTCTCCATGTAGTGGGTGCGCTCGATCGCCGTCCAGTGGTCGATCGGGAAGAGCGAGTCGTCGCAGGCGATCTTGGAGAGCAGCATCCAGGACTGGGCGGTGAAGATCGCCGACCGGTAGGTGCGGATGTCGCCGTTCGCGTCCGTCACCGTGATGCGGTTGCCGGCGGTGCGGTGCAGCCGGGTCACGGCGGGGCGGGGTTCGCCGTTCACGTGCAGGGATGCCAGCGAGGTGCCGTAGGGCCAGTGGACGATCTTCTGCGGTTCGCGGTCCCAGAGCCTGAGCGGGAGTTGCTGGGAGCCGCCGACGATGCCGCGGTGATGGTCGTCGGCCTCGGTGTAGACGACACGCAGGATCTCCAGGATGGAGTTCGGGAAGTCGGTGTCCCAGCCGCCGGTGCCGAAGCCGACCTGGCCGAAGATCTCGCGGTGCCGGAAGGACTTGAAGGACTCGGAGTCGCAGAGGAAGCCGTAGAAGGTCTGGTTGTCGAGCTTCTCGACGAGCTTCGACCAGATCTCGCGGATGCGCGGGATGTCGCGCTCGCGCATGGCCCGGTTCATGTCGGAGAAGTCGGCGCCCTCTTCGAGGCAGGCGTTCCAGGCGTGCATCACGTCGCGGTAGACCTGCGGGAGGTCGTCGACGGTGGTCGCGTAGTGGGACTCGCCCTTGAGGTCGACGACGGTCGAAGGGGTCGCCTCCGCAAGGGGGTTGGGGAACGGCCGGGTCTCAAGTCCGACCAGGTCGATGTAGTGCTGGAGGGCGGTGGAGGAGGGCGGGAAGCGCATCGCGCCCATCTCGGCGGTGAGTTCCTCGGTGCCGGGGCCGTCGAAGCCGACGGTGCGGAGTCGGCCGCCGATCCGGTCGGCCTCGTAGACGACGGGCTTGAGGCCCATCTTCATCAGCTCGTAGGCGGCCACGATGCCGGACAACCCGCCGCCGATCACCGCGACTTCGGTGCCGTGCTCGGTCGCGGGTATCTGGCCGAGGCCGGCCGGGTGGGCGAGGAAGTCGTCGTAGGCGTAGGGGAAGTCCGGCCCGAACATGGTGATCGGCGGCTGCCGCTCGTCGGCGTGCTGGACGGCGTTGGGCACCGTGGACGTCATGGGGTACGGACTCCTTGCGAAAAACAGGGCTAACGGGGGGGAGGTTCAGGCGAGGGAGCCGTAGAGACCGGGGCGGCGGTCCTTCAGATACGGGTTCGCCGCACGGGAGTCGGCCAGGAACTCGGGGTCGATGTCGGAGAGGAGGAGTTCCTCGCCGCGGCCGGCCCGGGTGCGGGCGACTCCGTCGGGGCCGGCGAGCGTGGAGAGGCCGAAGAAGTCGAACTCCCCTTCCTGGCCGATGCGGTTGATGTACGCCACGTACAGCTGGTTCTCCCAGGCCCGCACCGGGACCACGGACTCGGCGACGAACTGGAACGGGTGCATGTTCGCCGTCGGGACGAGGAGCAGGTCGGTGCCGGCGAGGGCGTGGGCGCGGACGGGCTCCGGGAACTCGACGTCGTAGCAGATCATCAGGCCGACCCTCAGGCCGTCCAACTCGGCCTGGACTACCGGCTGTTCACCCGGGGTGAAGTGGGCGCGCTCGAAGTCGCCGAAGAGGTGGGTCTTGCGGTAGTTCGCGAGGCGGGTGCCGTCGGCGGAGATCAACTGGGCAGAGTTGTGGACGACGTCGCCGGCGCGCTCCGGGTAGCCGTAGGCGATGGCGAGTCCGTGGCGGGTGGCGATCTCGGCGATGGTGTCCGCGGAGTCGCCGTCGGCGGGCTCGGCGAGGCGGCCGACGGCGTCGCCGATCGCGTATCCGGTGAGGAACATCTCCGGCGCGGCCAGCAGCCCTGCGCCACCGGCCGCGGCCCGGCCCGCGGCCTCGTCGAGGACCTTGAGGTTCTCGACGACGGAGCCGGGGCGGCCGGAGCTCTGGAGCAGGGCGGTGCGCATGTGTGTTCCTTCACCGGGACGAAATGGCTGAAGAGCCACCTGTCGGGGGCCACCTAGACGGTACGACCGAGGGCCTGGGCCGGACAAGAAGCAGCCGTTGCGTGCCGGTGAGCGGATCGTTGCGTGTGGGCCTGGTGGGGCGGCGATTCGTTGCGTGCGCTGCCGGGCCTCGGGGTTCGGGGCACGCCGAGGGCCCCGAGTATCGGCGGTACGGTCCGAGTACCGGTCGCATGGTCCCGGGGGCGGCGGTTGGATCGACGGTGATCGACAGGCCCGAGCTGGGGCGGCGCCTCGGTGCGTCCCCGCGACAGCGGTGGCACGCACGCCGATCCGGTGCCGGGCGCGCTGGGCGCGGGCGCCCCGCCCCGCTTCACGGGACACGCGCGCCGGCGAAGACCCTGAGCACCGGCGGCACGCCCGAGTCCCGACGAATGAGGTGGCCGTCACGCCGAGGCCGAGGCGGCAGCCCGCTGCGCGTCTCCCCACGCAGTCCACCCCGCCACGCACCGAAGACCACGAGCCACCGGCCGCACGGCCCGAAGCCCGACCATCGACATGACCACCACGCCCCGGCCGAGCCGGCCACTGACCGCGTGCCCCAGCCGCCTGCTCCGCTTCACATCACGCGAGGCACCCCGAACACCGGCCGCACGGCCCGAGGGCCAGCCGTCGGAGGTGGCCGCCACGCCCGGCTCGGGGAACCACCCGCTGTACACCTCCCCGCGGCCAACCACCCACCGCGCCCCTCCCCCACCCCGACCATTCCCACCCCGCCCCACTTCACCTCAGCTCACACGCGGCACCCCGAACACCGTAAGAACCGCCGCATGATCCGAAGGCCAACAGTTCCCCGACACCTCGGGCCACGGGCTCGGGTTCCCGGTGACGAAGGTGCGGGAGTCGAGCACGGTCAGGCCTCGGTGCAGGACGTAGTCGATGCGGTCCTGGGGTTCGGGGCGGCCGCTGCCGTCCTCGTGGACGGGGTGGATGGGCGACCAGGTGTGGCCGGGGGCGGCGGTCGGGTCCGGGTGGGCTTCGCGGTAGCTGTCGCGCAGGCCCGCGTCGGCCGCTGCCTTGGTCACGGGCCACTCGACGTCCGGCCGGTCCAGGTGCGAGGGGCTGTTGAAGTCGCCGACCAGGATGACGGGTACGGCGTCCTCGGCCACCTCCGCGATGCGGCTCAAGGTGTCCCGCATCTGGGCTAGCCGCGTCTCCTCGTGGGCGATCAGGTCGGTGGCCGGGAGCCCGTCGAAGGCGGATTCGTAGGGGCCGTAGGGCGTGTAGTCGAAGTGGCAGGTCCATACGTCGATTTCGCGGCCCCGCGCGATGGCGATCCGTACGCCCGCCGCTCCGTAGAAGCCGACGTCCGGGTCTCCGAAGCGGGCGGTGATCGGGTGGCGGCTGATGATGCCGAGGTTCTCGCCGGCCCGGTGGTGGTGCCAGCCGAGGACCTCGGCCAGTTCCTGGGCCGCGGTGCCGGCCGTCTCCTGGAGGCCGACCACGTCCGCGCCGGTCTCCATGATGGCCTTGAGTTGCTTGGTGCGGTGGTCGTCGACCTTGCTGCCGCCGAGCCAGAGGTTCCAGGTCAACACGCGTAGTTCATCTGTCGTGCCGGCTGTCACCATCGCGCGCAGGTGGGCGGGAGTCACCCCGGCGAGGCTCGCCCGTACCGTGCGGCCGGGGGCCTCGTCGATCGGCGCCAGGGACGGGACCGCGAGGACCGCGCAGCCGGCCGCCTCGGCGGAGCTGACGCCGGTCTGGGTGTCCTCGACGGCCACGCAGGCGGCCGGGTCGACGCCGAGGGCGCGGCAGGCGGCGAGGTAGGGGTCGGGGGCGGGCTTGGTGGGCCCGGTGTCGTCGGCGGTGACGGAGACCGCGAAGCGGCTCGCGCCGAGCGCGTCGAGGACGGTGTCGGCGACCGCGCGGGGGGACGCGGTGACGAGCGCCGTGGGGACGCCGTCGCGGGCGAGGGCGTCGAGGAGGTCGAGCGCACCGGGGCGGGGCACGATGCCGGTGCGGACGCGGGCGGCGAACTCCCGGTGCAGCTCGGCCGCGAGGTCCGCCGCCGATGCGCCCGTGGTCGTGGCGAGCCAGCCGGCGGTGTGCTCGACCGGGCGGCCGAGCACCTCCGGCTGGTCCGCTTCGGTCAGGGACCTGCCCGCGACCTGTTCCACCGCCTCCCACCACAGTCGCTCGGTGTCGACGAGCGTTCCGTCCATGTCGAACAGGACGGCCTGGAGCGGGAGTTGGGTGTGGGGGGTCACGTTTCTCTCTTTCAGTACGGGCACTGCGGGCGACTGTGGCCCTACGGGTTGACGCGTTCTGCCACGAGTACCGGGCGTTCCGGCAGCGACACCTGTACGGCGACGCCGGCTCCCAGACCCGCGGCCTCGTGCGTGGGCAGGTCGGCCTTGACCTCGGTGGAGTCGACGAGTTGCACGGTGAGGCGGACAACCGCGCCGAGGAAGGCGGTGCCGACGACCCGCGCGTCACCGGCGGCGTCGGCGCGCACGTCGATCGCCTCGGGTCGGACGAGCACGTCCACGTCGGGCCCGGCCGGGGCCTCGCCGTCCACGGGAAGCCGCTGTCCGCCGAGCACTTCGACGACCCCGTCCGTGAGCCGTCCCGGCAGCCGGCTCATCGTGCCGACGAACTCGGCGACGAACGCGGTCGCGGGCCGGCCGTACAACTCGGCCGGTGCGGCGCACTGTTCGAGCTTTCCGGCGCGCATCACGGCGACCCGGTCGGCGATGGACAGCGCCTCCTCCTGATCGTGTGTCACGAAGAGGGTGGTGATGCCGAGTTCCTGCTGGAGGCGGCGGATCTCCTCGCGCAGCGACAGCCGCACCTTGGCGTCGAGCGCCGACAGCGGCTCGTCCAGGAGCAGGACACGGGGCCGCAGAGCGAGCGCGCGGGCCAGCGCGATGCGCTGCTGCTGGCCGCCGGAGAGCTGGTGCGGGAAGCGCTCGCCCTTGTCGCCGAGCCCGACGAGGTCGAGCAACTCGGCCGCGCGGGCCCGCCGTTCGGCCGTACGGACCTTGCGCATGCGCAGTCCGAAGGCGACGTTGTCGAGCGCGTTGAGATGCGGGAAGAGGCTGTACGACTGGAAGACCATCCCCGCGTCGCGGCGGTGCGCGGGGACGTCGGTGACGTCCTGGCCGTCGACCAACACCTCGCCGGAGGTGGGGTGTTCGAAGCCGGCGAGCATGCGCAGCGCGGTGGTCTTGCCGCAGCCGGAGGGGCCGAGCAGGGCCAGGAACTCGCCGGGGCGGACGGTCAGGTCGAGTCCGTCGAGGGCGACCGTCGGGCCGAACTCCCGGCGCAGGCCGCGGAATTCGACAGTGGCGGCTTTCTCGGCGGTGGTCTTCTCAAGCGTGGTGGCGGTCATGGTTCATCCCCGGGAAGGAGCGGTTCGGTCACGCCCGCCGACACCGGCGAGCGTGAGGAGCAGTGCCCAGGTGACGACCAGGCTGAGCACGGAGACGGCGACGGAGAGCTGGGCGTTGGACCCGCCGACGCTGTAGATCCACACGGCGAAGGGCTGGAAGCCGAGCAGTTGGGCCACGGTGAACTCGCCGAGCACCAGCGCCAGCGTGAGGAAGGAGGCGTTGAGCAACGCGCCGCGCAGATTGGGCAGTACGGCCTGTACGAGCGCCTGTGGCCAGCCGGCGCCGCAACTGCGCGCGGCCTCGACGAGGGTCTTCACGTCGATGGCGCGGAGCCCGGAGTCCAGGGCCCGGTACACGAAGGGCAGCGCCATCACGACGTAGGCCAGGACCAGGATGAAGGGGAAGTCCGGGTTCTGGATGGCGACGAAGGTCTCGAAGAGGGGGGTGCGGGAGAGGTAGTCGGGGCCCCACTTGAGGACCGTGGCGATACCGGCGACGAACGCGATCGGCGGGACCACCAGCGGCAGCGAGCAGATCACCTCGACGACCGGGCGCAGGCGGGGCGCGCCGAGTCGTAGCGCGACCATGGCGGGGACCATCAGGAGCAGGACGACGGCGATGGTGGCGGCGGCGAGTTCCAGCGAGAGCAGCAGGCTGGAGGTGAAGCCGCCGGTGGAGACGATCTGGGTGTAGGCGTCGAAGGTGACACCCTGGCCGGGCACGTCGACCGTGAAGATCACGGAGGCGGCGAGCGGCACCAGGAAGTACAGGGCGGCGAGGCCGAGGACGACCCACCGCCAGAGGTTCAGGCGTCCAGCCATCGCGCGCTCCGTCGTTGCAGGGGCAGGTACACGGCCATGACGAGGCCCGCGACCAGGACCATGTCGAGGCTGAGGGCGAGGGCCACGTTCTCCTGGCCGACCAGCACGTTGCCGGAGATGGCGTCGGCGATCTGGAGGGTGACCAGCGGGACCGAACTGCCCACCATGGCCGCGGCGGTGGCGTACGCGGCGAAGGCACTGCCGAAGAGCAGCACGAACCCGCCGAGCAGGGACGGCGCGAGGACCGGCAGGGCCACGTGCCGCCAGTACTGCACGCCGGTGGCGCCGTTGTTCTGGGCGGCCTCGCGCCACTGGGTGCGCAGGCCCTCCAGAGCCGGCGTGATGGTGAGGACCATCAGCGGGATGAGGAAGTACAGGTAGACGATGACCAGGCCGGTGAAGCTGTAGAGGTCCCAGCCCTGGTCCTTGAGGCCCAAGTGGGTGGTCAGCACACCGGCGTTGCCGAGGGTGGCGACGAACGCGAAGGCCAGCGGGACACCGCCGAAGTTGGCGAGGACGCCGGACGCGGTGAGGACGGCCTCGCGCAGCGCGCGGAACCGGGAGGTGACGACGACCTGCGCGAGCGGCAGACCGAACAGCGTGCCCAGGGCGGCCGAGATGGCGGACAGCTTGACGCTGCCGACCAGCGCGGTGAAGTAGGCGCCCTGCAACGAGTCGGTCAGGTTGGCGGTGCTGTACGAAGTGGCGCCCGTCGTCTGGTTCTTGACGGTGAAGGCGCCGTTCAGCATCGCCACGGCGGGCACCCCGAAGGCGACCGCGACGAACACGAGCAGCGGGACCACGGCGATCCAGCCGGGGACGCGGCGCCGCCGCCTCACAGAAGCGGCGGCGACCACGTCGGCCCGCGTGAGCGTGGCCGTCATCCGGAGACGGCCTTCGCCCAGCCGGACGCGATGACCGTCTTGGCCTTGCTCTGCTGGGTCTCGGTAGGGAAGGACGGCGTACCGGTGACCTGCGGGAGCTTGGCGGCGGCGGTCTTGTCGAGGGTGCCGGCCGACTCCATGGAGGTCATCAGCGCCGGGCGCGCGTACCCCTTGAGCCACAGGTTCTGGCCCTCGGTGCTGTACAGGTACTCCTGCCACAGGCGGGCGGCCGCCGGGTGCGGGGCGTCCTTGTTGATGGCCTGCGAGTAGTACTGCGCGTACTGGCCGTCGCTCGGGATCGTGACCTTCCAGTCGACGCCCTTGGACTTGAACTCGTCGGCGTAACCGGCGTTGAGGTAGTCCCAGTCGATGGAGATGGGCGTCTCGCCCTTCTCGACGGTGGCCGGGGTCGACTCGACGGGCGTGTAGTTGCCGTTCTGCTTCAGCTTGGCGAAGAAGTCCAGGCCGGGCTGGATGTCGTCGAAGGAACCCTTGTTGGCGAGCGCCGCCGCGTACACACCGCCGAAGGCCGAACCCGACTTGGTGGGGTTGCCGTTCAGGGCGACCTGGCCCTTGTACTGCGGCTTGAGCAGGTCCGCGAAGGTGGTCGGGCAGGTCTTGACGCGCTTGGCGTCGCAGCCGATGGAGATGTAGCCGCCGTAGTCGTTGAACCACTGCCCCTTCGGGTCCTTCTGGCCCTCGGGGATCTGGTCGAAGGAGGCGACCTTGTACGGCGCGAGCAGGCCCTGCTGAGCGGCGCTGAGCGCGAACGAGGAGCCGAGGTCGAGGACGTCGGGCGCCCGGTCCTGGCCCTTGCGCGAGGTCACGGCGTTGATCTCGTCCTGGCTGGAGCCGTCCGGGTTCTCGTCCGTGATCTTGATGCCGTACTTCTTGGTGAAACCGTCGATGATGGCGCCGTAGTTCGCCCAGTCGCGGGGCACCGCGATGATGTGCAGCGCGCCCTCCTTCTTGGCGGCCTTCACCAGGGCGGCCATGCCCCCGAAGTCGGTGGCGGAGGTGGCGGTGGCGGCGTTCTTGCCGTCGGCGGTGGTCGACGAGTTGGTGGGGGCGGCGCCGCAGGCGCTGAGGGCCAGCGCGGCGACGACGGCGAGGGAACCACCCAGGACGGCGTTTCTCGGCGGGGACACGGTCACGGTCTCTCCAGGGGTGCGCACGAGGGTTGAGCAGAGCGGAGAACTTGTCTGAACAAGTTGGCCTCAGTACGCCCGGCGATGGTGTCTTGTTCGTAAACATTGGCGAAACCGCGACCCCTTATTCCCTGCACACTCCTGACTGACACGGATCACCAAGGGAACTCGACTACGCTGCTCACGCTGTGCACAGTGGCCGACTCAGAGGGGAAGCATGACGGCGCGACACGAGGAGATCGCCGACGAGCTGCGGAAAGCCATCGACCGCGAGGAGTACACAGTCGGGAGCCGGCTGCCCGCGGAGACGGAGCTCGCGGCGCAGTACGGCGTCTCGCGCGGCACGGTCCGCCAGGCCGTGGCTGCCCTCACCGCCGAGGGGCTGATCGGCTCACGTCAGGGCGCCCGCCGGATGGTGCTGGCCAGCCGGCGCAGCCAGAGCTTCGCGGAGCTGCGCAGCTTCGCCGAGTGGGCGCGCGCGATGGAGCGCGAGGCG
The DNA here is from genome assembly GCF_040681835.1 of Streptomyces sp. NPDC051576. Classification (NCBI taxonomy): domain Bacteria; kingdom Bacillati; phylum Actinomycetota; class Actinomycetes; order Kitasatosporales; family Streptomycetaceae; genus Streptomyces; species Streptomyces sp. NPDC051576. Next base: position 38,165 of record NZ_JBFAZO010000020.1, on the reverse strand, counting down.
ACCGGGCACGTGGTCGAGCAGGAGTACCGGCCGGCCACGGCCGAGGACGCCGTACGCCTCCAACTCGCTGAGAAGACCCCGGTGTTGCACGTCCTGCGGGTGCGCGGCCTGGACGGCGAACCGGTCTTGCTGGAGCGCACCGTCTACGCCGACTGGATCTCCCCCGCCGTCGAGGCGATCGAGCCGGACTGCCCGTCCGTGACCCAACGCCTGTACGACGACACGGGGTTGGTCTTCGCCTACGGCGAGCATGTCATCGACGCGGTGGCGGCGGGCGCGCAGGACGCGGAGCTGCTGGGCATCCGCCGCACGAGCCCCCTGCTCAGGGTCCGCCGGGTCACAACGACCCGCGAGGGACGGCCCGTCGAGTGGTCGGACGACCGCTACCGCTCGGACGCGGTGAGCTTCAGCGTGCACAACTCGATAGGCAACAACGCGCTGGCCCGCAAGACGGCGGAGTGAGCCCGGGGCCTCAACCGGCCGCCACGCAGAACTCGTTGCCCTCCGGGTCGGCCATCACCACGTGGGGTCCGTCGAACTCGGCGCTCGGGGGCCCAGATGTCGAAGTGCAGCCCAGAACGCGGCGCCGAGTGGGGCATCGGTGCAGTCGAGGATCAGATCGATTTGTACCTCCAGAACCGGAACCCTCCCGCCCCTGCTGGCGGTCGCCCTACGTGGGCGAGCCGGAAGAGAAGCGGCGCAGCAGCGGGGAGAGCACCAGCACCGACTTCGTCCGCTCGACGAACGGCTCCCCCGCGATCCGCTCCAGCACCCGCTCGAAGTGGCGCATGTCGGCGGCGAAGACCTGGACGACCGCGTCCGCCTCGCCGGTGACGGTGGACGCGGCGACGACCTCCTGGTAGCGCTCCAGGCCCCGTCGGATGGTGTCCGGGGAGGTGTTGTGCCGGCAGTAGATCTCGACGAACCCCTCGGTCTCCCAGCCGAGTGCCGAGGGGTCCACGCGGACGGTGAATCCGGTGATGGCGCCGGTGGCCCGCAGCCGGTCCACGCGTCGCTTCACGGCGGGCGCGGAGAGGCCGACCAGGTGCCCGATGTCCGCGAAGGAGCGGCGGGCGTCCTCGGCGAGGGCGTGCACGATGCGTTCGTCGAGTTCGTTCAGCACGGTGGATCGATCACTTCTCGGGCGGTGCGGGTGGTGCGGCGGTGGCCGTGTACGAAGTAGAACACGAGCGGGTTCAGCCCTCGTCCGGCTCGCCCGCCAGCGCCCGCGCCTGGGCCACGTCCCCCTCGTCGAAGCCCATCCGCCCGGGCTGCCCGAAGGCGTCCGCCTGCGCGTCGATCCAGCGGGTGTGCGCCTCCCACGCGGCCTGCTTGCTCATGCCGAGCGCGGCCCCGATCTGCGTCCAGGAGGCACCGGCCTCGCGGGCCGCGCGGACGGTGAGCTGACGGCCGTAGGCGGCCTTGCGGGCGACGACCTCGCTGAGCGCGAGCAGCTCCAGCGTCTCGGCCCGGTCGAGGGCCTCGGCGTCGCTGCCGAAGCCGGCGAGGGACTCACGGGTGCGCAGATGGTCGAGGCGGGCGACAGCGGTGAGGAGGGTGTGCTCCGGTTCGATGCTCTGCGGTGTGGTCATGCCCTCAGCGTCGCGTCAGGACTGCTTGACGTCAAGAGGGCCTGACGGCAGGGATTTGGTGAGGAAGGTGCAGGGGTCGGCGTGCTCATGGGTCACCCCTTCGCGGTCCTCGTACGACCAGCGGTCGACGTACTCCGTCAGGGGCCGGTAGCCGAGCCGAGCGTAGAGACCGGCGGCCCTAGGGTTGTCGGCCGCGACACCCAGACCGAGGACCGTACGGCCACGCTTCCGGACCAGTTCCTCGGCCCGCCGGACGAGCGCGCCACCGATGCCGCGCGAGCGCAGTTCCGGGGGCCATACGGCGAGGCCGTTGAGCTCCGGACAGCCGGGGAGCGCGGCCCGCACCCCCGGGTCCGCACAGCCGTCCCACCGCACCTCGGCGTGCCCGACGGGCCTCCCGTCCAGCCAGGCGACGAGATATGTGCCCGCACCGGCCGCCTGCCGGGCGAAGCGCCGGGCATGGGAGGAGACGGCCGCCGACGAGCCCATGAACTCGTCGAGCAGCGCCACGTCGGCGGCCCGGCACACGGTGATCTCCATGGAGCGACGGTAGCCGCCGAGGCACGCGGACGGCCCCCGAATATCCCGTCCACCGGGTCAACAGGGGCCGTAGGCAAGGAACTTGCTCAACTCCAGCTCGCGTGCAGGGGCTTGCCCTCCGCGTAGCCCGCCGCGCTCTGGATGCCGACGATCGCCCGTTCGGCGAACTCCTCGAGGGAGTTGGCGCCGGCGTAGGTGCAGGAGGAGCGGACGCCCGCGATGATCGAGTCGATGAGGTCCTCGACTCCCGGGCGGGCGGGGTCGAGGAACATGCGGGAGGTGGAGATGCCCTCCTCGAAGAGTGCCTTGCGGGCGCGGTCGTAGGCCGACTCGTCCGACGTGCGGTTGCGGACCGCGCGTGCGGACGCCATGCCGAACGACTCCTTGTAGAGGCGGCCGCCCGCGTCCTGCTGGAGGTCGCCCGGGGACTCGTACGTGCCCGCGAACCACGAGCCGATCATCACGTTCGACGCGCCCGCCGCGAGCGCCATGGCGACATCGCGCGGGTGGCGGACACCGCCGTCGGCCCAGACGTGCTTGCCGTACTTCTTGGCCTCGGCGGCGCACTCCATGACCGCCGAGAACTGCGGCCGGCCGACGCCGGTCATCATGCGGGTGGTGCACATCGCGCCGGGGCCGACGCCGACCTTGATGATGTCGGCGCCCGCCTCGATGAGGTCCTTGACGCCCTCGGCGGCGACGATGTTGCCGGCCGCGATCGGGACCCGCGGATCGAGCGCGCGGACAGTACGGATCGCGGCGATCATCGACTCCTGGTGGCCGTGCGCGGTGTCGATGACAAGCGTGTCGACGCCCGCGTCCAGCAACTGCTTGGCCTTGCCGGCGACATCGCCGTTGATGCCGACCGCGGCGGCGATACGCAGCCTGCCCCGCTCGTCGACGGCCGGTGAGTACAGCGTGGCGCGCAGGGCGCCCCTGCGGGTGAGGATGCCGGCGAGCTTGCCGTCCTTGTCGACGGCGGGCGCGTAGCGGCGGTTGGCGCCGTCCAGCCTGTTGAACGCCTCGCGCGGGTCGATGTCCGCGTCGAGCAGCAGCAGGTCCCGGGACATCACCTCGGCGAGCTGGGTGAAGCGGTCCACACCGTTGAGGTCGGCGTCGGTGACGACCCCGACCGGGCGCTGGTGCTCGTCCACCACGACACCGGCGTTGTGCGCGCGCTTGGGCAGCAGGGCCAGCGCGTCGGCGACGGTCTGGTGCGGGGCCAGCCGGATCGGGGTGTCCAGGACGAGGTGGCGGCTCTTCACCCAGGAGACGACCTCGGTGACGACCTCGATCGGGATGTCCTGCGGAATGACCACGAGCCCGCCGCGCCGGGCCACGGTCTCGGCCATGCGCCGGCCCGCGATGGCGGTCATGTTGGCGACGACCAGCGGGATCGTGGTGCCCGTGCCGTCCGGGGAGCTGAGGTCCACACCCTGACGCGAACCGACCGCGCTGTGCCGCGGCACCATGAAGACGTCGTCGTACGTCAGGTCGTACGGGGGCTGGATGTCGTTGAGGAAACGCACGTGCTGCACATCCCAGTCGATCAGAGGTGGTCCCCGGACAGGTCAGCCAGGGGGAAGAGCACGTACTTCATTGTCCCATGTCGGGCGTAATGCCATGCCTCGGATCATCGTCCAGGCAGGTCGGCGACCTCCCTGGAGGAACCTCCAGGAGCACCTGGGCTCCACCCGCGGGCAACCTTCGGGACGGCTCACGCATCGAACCTGCATGGCTTTCCGTCGCACGGTGTCCGGGGCGGTGTCGGCTGCCGCGCTGCTCGCCATGGCGTCGGGTTCGGCCGCCACGGTTGCCGACACGTCCCAACCGTCCCCTCGGCCGTACGTGTCGTTCAGCACCGTGGAACACCTCAACGTGGGGTCGGTGGAAAAGCGGGTCGACGCGAACTGGAACCTCCTCGGCATCGAGCCGAACGATCCCCCGCAGACGGACGAGACGCTCGTCATCGACGCCCGGGACCTGGCCGGTGTCGCGGACGTGACTGTCGACGATCCTCGCTGCGAGGCCGCCGGGCGGGTCTTCACCTGTGTCTCCAAGGCCGCCTTGCGAGGCGGGTCGGTCGAGTTCTCCGTGCGCGCGGACGCGGGTGCCGCCCCCGGGGCCGACGGCACGCTCACGTACACCGTCAGCGCCGGGCACGCCAAGGGCGCCACGGCCAGGACGAAGGTGATCGCCGGCCTCCCGAACCTGATCGTCGGCAAGCTCCCGGACGTGACACACGCCAAGGTCGGCTCCCGGATCGAGGTTCCGCTCCGGATCGGCAACATCGGCGACCTGGCCACCGACGGGCCCCTCATGCTGCGCTGGGCGTCGGTGGGCGGCCTGGGCTTCGACCACAAGTTCTCCAACTGCGTCTACGGCGAGGGCGACGGGCCCGGCGTGGGCGGCGAACCCAGCGGCCAGACCTCCGTCGACTGCGTCGTCACGACCCCCGTGGCCGCCGGCGCCACCATGGAGCTGAGCAGCCCCCTGACGGCCACGGTCGGCACGCACGTCCTGCACGACGTGACCACCTACTCGGCCGCCCCTTTGGAGCCGGGCGAAGACGCGGACGGCGGCGCCGAGCGGGGCACCGGTCCGGCACTCACCCTGGTCCCGGCGTCCGGCGGGCCCGAGGGCGGTTCCGAGGGCCGGTTCACCGTCACGGCCGACAACTCCGCCGACCTGGCGGCGAAGGCGAAACCCGTCTCCGGGACGGGCGAATGGACCCTGGACATCGAAGCCGTGGACCACGGCCCGGCCTCCGTGTACAACGTCGGCGCCAAGGCCGCCGCCGTGGTCGACGTCGTCCTGCCCAAGGGCACGGTCGCGACCGGCAACGTCTTCGCCGAGTCGGAGGACGGTTTCCACGGTGAATGCCGCCTCTGGGCCGGTCCCACCAGCACAGCGGCCTTCCAGGCGGGTCACCGGCACTACGTGTGCTTCGTGCCGTTCAGAATCGTGGCGGGCAGAAGCCAGTCGTTCGTGCTGCGGGGGAAGACGACCAAGGGCTACGACGGCGCCAAGGGCACGGTGACCGTACGCCCCGGCCCGGCCGGTCTTCGCCTCCACGACCCGGACCCGTCCAACGACAGCGCCACCTTCGCCTTCGGCAGATAGCCCGGCACTGAAGCGCGGGATCAGTACAGGAACCGGTGCAACGGAGCCGACTCGGTCAGCAGCATGGTGAGCCGATGGGCGAGGCGCTGCCACGCCTCGTCCTGACCGTAGGTGAGTCGCACGTCCTCGCCGCCGCCCCCCTCGATCGCCGCGAAGAGGGTCGCCGTGTCGGCGTCGGGTGTGAGGTCCACCAGGGACAGCACCCGCGCCAGCGCGCCGACCAGGCCCACGGCGGTCTTCTCGGGCGTCAGGACGGTGCCGCGGACCGCGGCCACGACGCCCGAGGGGTCGGGCAGGTCCGGCGGTGCCACCAGGAGGCCGGACAGCTCGCGCAGCAGTGCGTACAGCAAGTCCGTGTCCTCGGTGGGCAGTTCGACGATGCGTAGGCCCTCGTGCTCCCAACGGCCGTTTGGTGTCCACACCTTGGGGCCCCGCGCCACCGCGTCGGCGAGGGTCTCCCGGACCCGCCGGAAGGCCGCGAGCCCGTCCGCGAAAAGGGCATGTCCACCGGCCGCGCCGACGGACTCGGCCAGGGGCGCCAGCAAGTGTTCCTCCACCCGGTCGCACTGCGCGTCGAGGTCCGGGTCCACGACCACGAGACGGACGGACGTGCGCTGCTCCTGTTGCTCCATGCCGACCACTCTGCCAGCCGCCTCCGACAATCGGCCTAGCGACCGGTTCCTTCGGCTCCGCCCAGCGCGAGCATCACGGAGAGCGCCGGTGTGCGGTCGACCGCGTCACCGAAGACGTCGACGGCGGTCCCCCACTCGTCCGGCCGCGCCTTCGCGTACGGCCGCCAGTTCCGTACGACGACCAACAGCCCCTGTTCCACGGCCCCTTCGGGCCACACGGTGTGGTCGCCGAGGCTGTCGGCGAGCGCGTCCCAGTTGCGGCCGAACCAGCCGGGCAGACCGAGCGCCTCGGCGCAGCGGTCCATCAGGCCGGCCTTGTCCGTGACCCCGTCGAGGTCCAGCGTGACCGCGAGCCGCGTCATCTCAGTACCGTCCTGAACGACTTGTAGTGATCATCGGTGTAGTAGATCTCGCCGCCCTGCCCGGTGACAATGCGCCGGGCTCCGCGATCGCGCGAGCCCGGCGTGGTGACGGTGTATTCGTGGTAGTAGCCACGCTTCTGCTCCGGCAGCAGCTTCTCGTAGTTCCCGAACACGACCCCGTCCTTGGCGTACGGGAAGGGGCCGCCCCGGTCGATGAGGGCGATGGTCTGCCGTGCCTCCGCCGGGAGTTGGGACTCCTTGACGGTGGCGGTGGAGGCGCCGCCAGCGGTGTCCGTGGCCGAACAGCCGACGGGCAGCAGGACGGCCAGACAGACGAGCAGCACCCGGGAGACGAACCGCAGCAGCATGCGCCCGATGCTGCCACGGCCGCCCCCGCACGACCCGCTGTCAGGGCGCGTCAGATGCCGTCGGGGTCCGTCCGGCTCAGCGCCGACTTCGGCGAGGTCCCGGCCGTCATCAGATAGTCCGCCGCCGCGGTGTCCGTCACCAGGCTGGTGACCAGCCCGGACCGCAGCACCGCGTCGATCGCCGCCGCCTTCCGCTGCCCGCCGGCGATCGCGACGACCTCGGGGATACGGCGCAACTGGTCCGCCTTGACGGTGATGCACCGCTCGCCCAGGTCCCGGCCGACCCGGCGGCCCTCGGCGTCGAAGAGGTGCGCGGACGTCTCGGCGGCGACACCGAGGGACGAGTAGTGTGCCCGCTCCTCGTCGCTGAGCATGTCGTACACCGTCGAGATGCCCGGCTCCCAGGAGCCGATGGAGACACAGGCGACCGTGACCTTGTCGAAGTACTCGAAGGCCCGGGCGATCCCGGTCTGGTGGCGCAGCGCCTGCGCGGTGGCCGCGTCCGGCAGCAGCATCGGCGCGTAGATGGGGTGGGCGTCGCCGCCCGACACCTGCGCGGCCCGCCGTACCGCCTCGACCGAGCCGCGCTCGGCCGTCCCGGCGTCGTAGACACCCGTCAACTGGACCACCGTGCAGGGCGGCAGCCGGTCGAGGGCGGCCGCCATGTGGATGGTGGACCGGCCCCACGCGAGGCCGAGCACATCGCCCTCGTTGACCAGCTCGCCGAGCAGGTCGGCCGCGACCTCCCCGAGGTTCTCGGGGTCGGGCGACTCCTCGCTGACCTCCGCCGGGGACTCGACCACGACGGCGTGCCTCAGGCCGTACCGGGCACGCAGCGCGTCCGAGCGCTCCGCGTCCAGCTCGGCCGGTACTCGGATCTCGATCCGTACGAGATCCCGTTCGAGAGCGGTCTCCAGGACCCGGGCCACCTTGAAGCGGCTGACGCCGAACTCCTCCGCGATCTGGATCTTGGACTTGCCCTCGAGGTAGAAGCGGCGGGCCATGGCCGCCGCCTGCACCAGCTCAGCGGGTCCCATCCGCATGGCTGACCGGCCCGCCGACATACCCGACACGGCGATCTCCTCACTGCTGTTCACACTCTGGATTCGCCGTTCATCCTTGCAGATCCGGCGCACTTGATCAGCCTCGATGGCCGCCGTTCACATACCTGACGCTCAGTGGTCGCACGTCCAGGATGCCTTGCTCACGACCCCTTCGGCCTGTGTGCGCAATGCACGTACCGCCGCGGCCGGGTCGGATGCCCCGTAGACCGCCGAACCGGCGACGAAAACATCCGCGCCGGCCTCCGCGCAGCGCTCGATCGTCGAGGCCGAGACTCCGCCGTCGACCTGCAGCCACAGCTCCAGTCCGTGCTTCCTGATCAGCTCGCGGGTGCGACGGATCTTCGGGAGCATGAGGTCGAGGAACGACTGCCCGCCGAAGCCCGGCTCCACCGTCATGATCAGCAGCATGTCGAGTTCGGGGAGCAGGTCCTCGTACGGCTCGATGGGCGTCGCGGGCTTGAGCGCCATGGAGGCGCGGGCGCCCTTGGCCCGGATCTCCCGCGCGAGCCGCACCGGTGCGCCGGCCGCCTCGACGTGGAAGGTGACGGAAGAGGCACCCGCCTCTACGTACTGGGGCGCCCAGCGATCGGCGTCCTCGATCATCAGATGGCAGTCCAGCGGGGTGTCCGTCGCACGCGCCAGTGACTCTACGACCGGCACACCGAGCGTGAGGTTCGGGACGAAATGGTTGTCCATGACGTCGACGTGGAGCCAGTCGGCTCCTTCCACCGCCTTCGCCTCCTCGGCCAGGCGGGCGAAGTCGGCGGACAGGATGCTGGGGTTGATCTGCACGGCCATGCCCCAAGCCTGCCATGTCCTGCGGGGGTTAGCGGCATCGGTCCGTCATGGATACGGTCCTCCGCACGGTGGGGTGCTTCCCGGCGGGCGGCGGCGACCCGCAGCTGATCGTGTCGAACCGGACGCGGGCCGACGAGGTGAAGCGGACCGCCGCGTCCACCGAGGGCGTGCTGCCGGACAGCGTCGCGGCGCGGAATCGGATGCGCGGGTGGGCTGATCCGGGCACTGGTGGCACCGTTGCCGCATCGGCCGACGCGGGAGGACGGGGAAGCGGGCGGGCCGGCGGCGAAGCCCGCGGCGGACTCTCATGTCGGCTGAGCGGCCGGCGGTCAGGTGCCGACGTCGGCCCAGATGTCGGGCGGTACGACCTCCACGGAACGGCCCTCCGGGTCGAGGACATGGCCCAGCAGTTTCTCGTGCCGTAGCGTGATCACCCGCTCGGTGATGTCCAACCCCGGGTGGGACGCGGTGAGTTGGGTCTCGAAGCGCAGGACGTCGGCGACGGAGTGCAGGCTGGCCTGGAGGACGAGGTTGTGCGTACCGCTGACGGCGGCGCAGTTGCGGGTCTCCGGGAGCCGGATCAGGGCGTGGCCCAGCTCGGGCAGGTCGGCGGGCGGCACCCTGGCCCAGAAGGTGACGGCGACCGGCCAGCCGCCGAGCGGGCGGGCGAAGTCGCAGCGGAAGCGGAGCAGGCCGAGCCGGGTCAGTTGGTCCAGGCGCCGCTTGACGGTGGTGGAGCTGACGCCGAGCGCGGTCGCCAGCCGCTGGTGCGAGGCCCGGCCGTCGTAGGCCAAGGGGGCCAGCAGGGCCCGGTCGAACGGGGTGGTGGCCCGGGCCCGGTCGTCGGCGGCCGGGGTGTCGGGCGGGGTGGTCAGCCGAGCGCGCTGTACGGGCGCGAGCGCGGCGATCCGCCACTGACCGCCCTCGGTGAACATATGGGTGACGATCCGGGCACGGACGGCCCGCACCCCGGCGACCGCGGGGAGCACGTCGAGCGTGTAGCGGGACATCGCGGCGAGATCGGCGGTGGCCACGGTGGCGAGAAGGTCGTACGTACCGGCCGCCCGTTCGACGGTGAGCATGTGGGGGTGGCCGGTGAGGGCACGGGTGACCGGGCCCGCCGCCCCCGCGCCGCAGTCGATCTCGACGAAGGCGATGCACACCCGGTCCAGCAGACGCGGCCCCGGTGAGTAGCTGACCCAGGCCTCGCCGCGCTCCGCCAGCCGGTTCCAGCGTCGCGCCACGGTGACCGGGTCGACGCCGAGGGCGCTGCCCAGTTCCGTCCACGAGGCACGCGGTCTGAGCTGCAGGGCGTTGATGAGTGCCAGTTCGTCCTCGCTCAGCATTCCGACGCGATCCTGCACGACACCCGGCTCCGATGTGAGAATCCTGCACTTCAGCGGTCTCCGGCGGCGAGTATCGCACTGTGACCGGGTACCGGCGTGGAGAGGGAGAGGCCATGGGACAGCCGTTCGGCTCCTACCAGAACGAGATCTACCTGAACGGGCTCGGCGGCATCGTGCCGTCCTTCCCGATGGGCTTCGCGGAACTGGAGGACAGGGCGCGCTCGGCGCTGCCGCCCTCCGTGTGGTCGTACGTCGCGGGCGGCGCGGGCGACGAACGCACCCAGCGGGCCAACGTGGCCGCCTTCGACCACTGGGGACTGGTCCCCCGGATGTTCGTCGGCGCGGCACAACGCGACCTGTCCGTCGACCTGTTCGGGCTGCGGCTGCCCTCCCCCGTGTTCATGGCACCGGTCGGCGTCATCGGCCTGTGCGCCCAGGACGGACACGGCGACCTGGACACCGCACGGGCCGCCGCGCGCACCGGCGTACCGATGGTCGCCTCCACGCTCACAGTCGACCCTCTTGAGGACGTCGCCACCGAATTCGGGGACACCCCGGGCCTCTTCCAGCTCTACACCCCCACCGACCGCGACCTCGCCGCGAGCCTCGTCCACCGCGCCGAACAGGCCGGTTACAAGGCGATCGTGGTCACCCTGGACACCTGGATCACCGGCTGGCGCCCCCGCGACCTGTCCACCGCCAACTTCCCCCAGCTACGCGGCCATTGCCTCGCCAACTACACCAGCGACCCGGTCTTCCGCGCCCTTCTCGCCCGCACCCCGGAGGAGGACCCCCAGTCCGCGGTCCTCCTCTGGACCCAGCTCTTCGGCAACCCCCTCACCTGGGACGACCTCCCCTGGCTGCGCTCCCTCACCGACCTGCCCCTGATCGTCAAGGGCATCTGCCACCCCGAGGACGTACGCCGGGCCAAGGACGGCGGCGTGGACGGCGTCTACTGCTCCAACCACGGCGGCCGCCAGGCCAACGGCGGCCTCCCCGCCCTCGACGCGCTCCCCGCGGTGGTCGAGGCCGCGGACGGCCTCCCGGTCCTCTTCGACTCCGGCATCCGCAGCGGCGCCGACATCATCAAGGCCCTCGCCCTGGGCGCCACCGCCGTAGGCATCGGCCGCCCGTACGCCTACGGCCTCGCCCTCGGCGGCACGGACGGCATCATCCACGTCCTCCGCTCCCTCCTCGCGGAAGCCGACCTGATCATGGCCGTCGACGGCTACCCGAGGCTGGCCGACCTGACGCGGGAGGCGCTCCGGCGGGTGGCGTGAGGGGCCGCGTCCGCGGGGGGCGAAGAGAGTGGCTGCCCGGCCGGAGACGGTCCACGAAGTCCGCGGGGGTACGGCAACAAGAACGGCCTCGCGGCCGGCAGGCGGCAGGCGGCAGGCGGCAGGCGGCAGGCGGCAGGCGGCAGGCGGCAGGCGGCAGGCGGCAGGCGGTTACACCACAGCGGCGGTCCGCGGAGCGCTTCGCCGCCTCGGCGATCGGCAGCACCCGAAACCCCGCACCACCCGGCCACCCGGCCACCCGGCCACCCGGCCACCCGGCCACCCGGCCACCCGGCCACCCGGCCACCCGGCGGTCAACGGCCCGCGAAGCGCTGCGTCGCCCCGCCAATCGGCCACCCCCGAAACCTCGCGCCACCTGGCAGTCGGCAGTCCGCGAAGCGCTACGCCACCCCAACCATCAGCAGCGCCCGAACCCCCGCATCGCCCCGGCGCTCAGCAGTCCGTCATCGAAGTACAACTCCGGTGGTCATCAGCCATCCCCGGCCGCCGACCCCCGCAGGACCCCGTCGTGTACAACCCGACCGACCAGTCACCGCCAGTCCGACCGCCGCAGGCCACCGCTCACCCGGTCCGGCGAATGAGCGCCAGGTACATCGCATCGGTCCCATGCAGATGCGGCCAGAGCTGTACGTCAGGCCCCTCGCCCAGCGCCGGAACATCTCGCAATAGCTGCCGGGCATCGATCAGTTCGGTGTGCGGGTACTGCTTGAGCACGTCCTCGACGACGGCCCGGGTCTCGGCGAGGTGCGGTGAGCAGGTCGCGTAGCCGACGACACCGCCGACGCGCACGGAGTCGAGCGCGGTGCGCAGCAGGTCGCGCTGGAGGGGAGCGAACCCTTCGAGGTCCTCCGGGCGGCGCCGCCAGCGGGCCTCGGGGCGGCGGCGCAGGGCGCCGAGTCCGGTGCACGGCACGTCCATCAGGACGCGGTCGAAGGTGCCGGGCCGCCACGGCGGCCGGGTCCCGTCGGCGGCGATGACCTGGTAGGGCCCGGGGTTCCCGGCGAGCGCCTTCGCGACCAGGCCCGCGCGGTGCGGCTGCTTCTCGGCGGCGAGGAGCATCGCCCCGCGCTCGGCGGCCACGGCGGCGAGCAGCGCGGCCTTGCCGCCGGGGCCCGCACACCCGTCGAGCCACTTCTCGTCCGGGCCGTCGAGGGGCGCGTTCGCGAGGGCGAGCGCGACGAGTTGGCTGCCCTCGTCCTGCACCCCGGCCCGGCCCTCCTTCACGGCCGCCACGGCCCCGGGCTCGCCGCCTTCGCTGAGCCGCACGGCGTACGGCGACCAGCGCCCGGGCACCGCGGCCTCCTCGCGGAGGAGTTCCTCGGTGGTGGACCGGCCGGGCCGGGCGACCAGGGTCACCTCGGGCCGTTCGTTGTCGGCCTCCAGCAGGTCCTCGATACCGGCCCGGCCTCCGCCGAGCGAATCCCACAGCGCGGAGACGACCCAGCGCGGATGCGAGTGCACGATGGCCAGGTTGTCCTCGGGATCGTCGTCGTAAGGCGGCGCGACCCGCTCGATCCACGTGTCGAGGTCGTCCCGCGCGACCTTCCGCAGCACGGCGTTGACAAACTTGGCCCGCCCGTCGCCGAGGACGACCCTGGCGAGTTCGACGGACGCGGAGACGGCTGCGTGGCTCGGGATCCGCGTCCCGAGCAGTTGATGCACCCCGAGGCTCAGCACGTCCAGCACCGGCGGATCGACCTCACGCAGCGGCCGGTCGACACACGAGGCGATGATCGCGTCGTACGTCCCCTGCCGGCGCAGCGTCCCGTAGACCAACTCGGTGGCGAGCGCCGCGTCCCGAGCATCGAAATCGCCCTTTTCTCGCGCCTTCCGCAGCAGCGGCGGCAGCACGAGGTTCGCGTACGCGTCCCGCTCGTCCACGGCCCTGAGCGCCTCGAAGGCGAGGAAGCGGACGGGGTCCTTCTGCGGCCGGCGGTAGGGCTTGCCGGGCTTACGGGGTCGAGGGGACTGCTCGCTCACGAAAAAGGTGCTCCGGATTTCTGGCTGAGATGTGCGTCCAGCCTACGTCGCACCGGCGCGGACGTGCGCGGGGCCGTCACGCCCCGGACGCCCCTGAAGTCCCGAGGCTCTCCCCGGCCCCGATCCGCGCCCCGCGCGCCCAGTCCGCCGCCCGCATCGGCTTCTTGCCCTGCGCCTGCACCCACAGCAGCTCGACGGCGTACGAACCGGTGCCCACGTAGACGTTGTTCTTGCCGACCGACAGCTCCCCGGGCGCGAGGTCGGTCCGCTCGGGCACGGGCACGGCCTGGATCAGCTTGAGCCGCTCGCCGCGGAAGACGGTCCAGGCACCGGGTGCCGGTGTGCACCCACGCACCACCCGGTCGACCCGCAGGGCGGGGGCGGACCACTCCACCTGGGCGTCCTCGACGTTGATCTTCGGGGCGAGGGTGATGCCCTCGTTCGGCTGCGGTACGGCCTTCAGGGTGCCGTCCTCGATACCGTCCATGGTCGCTGCCAGCAGGCCCGAGCCGGCGAACGCGAGCCGGGTGAGCAGATCGCCGCTGGTGTCGGTGGGGCGGATCTCCTCGGTGACGGTGCCGTAGACGGGCCCGGAGTCGAGTCCCTCCTCGATCAGGAAGGTGGAGGCGCCGGTGATCTCGTCGCCGGACATGATGGAGTGCTGCACGGGGGCGGCGCCGCGCCAGGCGGGGAGCAGCGAGAAGTGCAGGTTGACCCAGCCGTGGGCGGGGATGTCGAGGGCGACGCGGGGCAGCAGGGCGCCGTAGGCGACGACGGGACAGCAGTCGGGCGCGATCTCCCGCAGCCGCTCCAGGAACTCCGGATCGCGCGGCTTGACGGGCTTCAGCACCTCGATGCCCGCCTCCTCGGCCCGCTCGGCGACGGGGCTCGCCACCAGCCTGCGCCCACGCCCGGCCGGCGCGTCGGGCCGCGTGACGACGGCGGCCACCTCGTGCCGCCCGGAGGCGATCAGGGCGTCCAGTGCGGGAACGGCGACCTCGGGGGTACCGGCGAAGACGAGCTTCATGCTGGGTTCGGGCCTCTCGGGCGGGGGTCGGGCGGCAGCGCACCAGTCTATGGCGAGAGCCGCCGACGGCTCACTTCGGTGAACTCCTCGACGCCCGCAGCGCACAGCGGTCCACCGGGGGCGTACGCATATGCCCTTACGCCCCCGTTGCGTGACCAGCGGAGCGCGCACGCGTTGGTCAAGAAAGAGTTGACCACCCTGGGCCGCATTCGCGCGGCCCGATCCTTTTCAACGCCGGTTCGAGAGGCTTGTTCATGGCCGACCACGCAACCCACGACGCCCAGGCTCGGGCCAGCCTGCACTTGCTGGTGCGCGACATCGAGCGGGTCCGCCGGCAGGTGGACGCACTGCGCACGCTCACCGCCCAGTTGGGCAACGTCTACCGCCCGCGCCGCTCCGGTCCCTCCACGGGCTTCGTCGTCTACGGACGCGCTCCCGCGCCGACGGTCCGTCTCGCGCAGGAGCTGCGGGACAGTGTCGAGACCCTGGTCACGGCCGCCGTGGACTTCGACCGCTCACTCGGTTTCTCGTGGGACGCGGTGGGCTCGGCCCTCGGTGTCACCAAGCAGGCGGTGCACCGTCGTTACGGCGCCCGCCGTGCCGCGACCCAGGCCGCCGCCGACGCCGAGCGCACGACCGAGGCGGCGAGTGCCCGCCCGGTCACCGTGAACACCGGCCTGCCGACCCTCCCCACCATGCCGACGGTCCCGGCGGCCCGCTCCATGCCGACCCAGCCGACCGCGGGCAGCCCCACCCTCCGCGACGAGGCCAGGCCCACGGCTTTCCCGGGCCCGCGCAACGGCTGACCCCCCTCCTCCGCCTCTGCCTCCCGGACCGAACCGGGAGGCAGCCGTATACCCGGACCACCGACGGCCGCCGACGGCGAGCACCACCCGCGAACAACCCCAGCCTCTCGACCGACAGCAGACGGGCGGTGCGCGAGTGGGAGACAACCCGAGGCCGCAGGCCGAGGCCTCACCCGATGTCCGGCGGATCCACCCGCACCCGCACCGGCTCCCCCACCCCCTTCGCCATCCGAGCGGCCTGCGCACTCTTCAACGCGGACGCCAACGCACTCCCACTCCCCGGCCGCACCCGAATCAACGCCCGCTCCCACCGCTCCCCCACCGGCGGTCCCCCCACCCGCCGGGGCCCTGCGGCCAAAGCAACGGGCACCGGCCCCAACACCTCGGCATCCGCAGGCAGTTCGACCGCGCCAAGGAACTCCGCGACCGCCTCCGGCACCCCGGTGACCGCGGCCATCCGGGACACCGGCGGAAACCCCAACTCCGCCCGCTCGCCGAGCTCCCGCACCGCGTGCCCCACGGGATCCCACCGCACCAACGCCTGCACCGGCCGCAGGGTGGGTTCGGCGACCACGACGACGGTCCCCCCGGCCTCCTGCGGCCGTACCAGCGAACTCGCCGCGATCCAGCGTCGCAACGCGTCCTCCCCCGCCCGCAGATCGGGCCGTCCGAGCATCGCCCACCCGTCCAGCAGCAGCGCGGCCGCATAACCGCCGTCGGCGACCGGCTCCGCGCCCGGTGTGCTCACGACCAGCGCGGGAGTCCCCGGCACCGTGTCGAGCACCTGCTCACGCCCGGACGTCCGCACCGGCACAGCCGGAAACGCCCGCCCCAGCTCCTCCGCCGTCCGCCGCGCCCCCACCACCTGGGCCCGCAACCGGAACCCACCGCACTCGGGACAGTGCCAGGAGTTTTCCTCCACCCCGCACCACCCGCACCGCAGGACACCCGCGTCCTGTCCCTCCAACGGCCCGGCACAGTGCCGGCACCGCGCGGCGGCCCGGCACTGGGCGCACGCCATCCGCGGCGCATACCCCCGCCGGGGCACCTGCACCAGCACGGGTCCGTGCTTGAGCCCCTCCCGCGCCGCCCGCCAGGCCAGCGTCGGCAACCGGGCCGCCCGGGCGGCCTCGTCCCGCGCCAGGTCCCCGTCCCCCACGGTCCGTACGAGCGGAGCGGCCGCCCGCACCTGGTCGCGCGCCGCGACGAGCGGCCGCGCCCACCCGCTCTCGACCAACTGGGCGGCCTCCACGGTGCAGCTCCAACTCCCCAGCAGGAAACCGCACTTGTCCAGGGCCGCGCGCAGCAGCAGCACCTCGCGGGCATGCGGCTGCGGCGCGTGCTGCTCGCTGTGACTGTCGTCCCCGTCGTCCCAGATCGCGACGAGCCCCAGGTCCTGGACCGGCGCGAACATCGCGGCCCGGGTCCCGACCACCGCGCGCACGGATCCCCGCCGCACGGCCAGCCACTGCCGATACCGCTTCTCGGGCCCGGCATCGGCGGTGAGCAGTGCGTGCCGCCCCTCGCCGAGGACCGCCGTCAACGCGGCGTCGACCCGCCCGGCGGCCCGTCCGTCCGGTACGACGACGAGCGCCCCGCGTCCCGAGGCGAGCGTCGCGGCGACGGCCCGCGCGATCTCCTCGCTCCACTCCGGCCCAGGCAGCGCGTTCCACACCGCGCGCGGGGCGCCCCCCGAGGCCAGCGCCTCCAGGAACCCGGCCCCCCGCTCGTACCGCGCCCAGGACCCCGCCTCGGGTGCCCCCGGCGGCGGCAGCGGCGCGGGCGACGGCTTCTGCTCGGCGCGGGCGCTGCGCGGCGGCACGGCCAGTTGCAGCACATCGGCGAGGCTCCCCGCGTACCGGTCGGCGACGGCCCGGGCCAGCCCGAGCAACTCCTCGCTCAGCACCGGCTCGGGCGACACGACCTGGGCGAGCGCGGCGAGCGGCCCGGAGTAGTCCGACTCGGCCAGCCGCTCGACGAGGAACCCGTCGAT
Source organism: Streptomyces sp. NPDC051576 (assembly GCF_040681835.1). Taxonomy (NCBI): domain Bacteria; kingdom Bacillati; phylum Actinomycetota; class Actinomycetes; order Kitasatosporales; family Streptomycetaceae; genus Streptomyces; species Streptomyces sp. NPDC051576. Next base: position 21,236 of record NZ_JBFAZO010000020.1, on the reverse strand, counting down.
CAGCCCGCCGCCCTCACGCCGTCCGTCCCGCACCCGGTGCCGCCCGGCCCCGAACCGCACCCGCACCCGCACCCCCGGCTGCGCGTCGGCGTCGAGTTCGGCAGGCACGGCATAGTCGAAGTACCGGTCGAGATGCAGCACACCCTTGTCGACCAGCACCCGCGCGACGGGCAACCCCCCGGCCAGCGCGGCCCCCCGCCAGGTCCGCGGCTTGGCCTTGGGCCCCTTGGCCTGCCGCACACTCTCCCGGATGAGCGCAAGCTGCTCGGGCGGCGCACCCTCGGCCCCGCCGTCCCGTTCCCCGTTCTCGCTGCTCACGCCTGCATTCTTACCAAACGCCACTGACAACGGACGACGGCCGCCGCACGCCTTGGGCTTCTAGGCCCTGTCGATCGCCTGCACGATGAGCTGCTCCGCGAAGGCCATGTCCTCGTCCGGGTCACCGTCCCGGAACCGACCCCCGGCCTCCGAGGCGGCGAACCCGAGCATGAACGTGGCCAACAGCCGCTCGACCTGCGGAATCCGCTCCTCCGCGACACCGGCGGTGTGCAGGGCGTCGTAGACCGCGTTCCTCGTCGACCCCGGGCTACTGGGCTCTGCACGGCTTCCAGGCCGCCGTCACGGGCGACACCGACGCCTATGCACACGCGACGGCGGTGATTGCGGCGATCACTGCGGCCGCCCTTCTCGTCGCCGCTCGCCGTTTCCGCCGCTGACGCTCCCGAACACGGCCCAGAAGCCACCGAGTTACGACCGGGCCTGGCCGAAATCGCTTACTCGACACGGCTCTTCACCTCGGCTTCGCTCCGGATGAGGAAACGGGAAACACCCGTTTCGCCTTGTTCGGCCCAGCCCGGCTGCTCCACGCTGAATCGCGGCGCTCGTCGGCTGTCGGCCGAGGAACGACGGAGGTCGAAGTGCTGGATCAGTCGTACGACTTCGGGCCGGAACTGCGCAGGAGGCGCCTCGCCGCCCGGCTATCCCTGCAACAACTGGGACAGCGCGTGCACTACAGCAAGAGCCAACTGAGCAAGGTGGAACGGGGAATCAAGCGTGCGACGCCCGAACTGGCGCGGATGTGCGACGCCGAGCTGCGGGCCGACGGCGCGCTCAGCCGGCTCGTGCCCGTCCGGCCCTCCCAACCGTCTCTGCCCTCCCCCGGAAGCGACGACGAGGTGTGGCTGATGCAACTGCGCAAGGACGGTTCGAGTTCCTTCCAACCCGTGAGCCGCCGGGGGCTCATCACCGCCGGCGCCACCACGGTGCTGACCCTGCACACGGGTGATCCGTACACACTCACCCTTGAGGGCGCCGAGACCTTCGCGGACGCCTCACGGCTGCTGTTCGACCAGTTCCGGCGGCTCGGTCAGACGTCGGGTCCCGCCAGTGTGCTGCCGCCGCTCATCGCCCAGACCCACAGCCTGGAACAGCTGGCCGCGCGCAGCGGTCCGCACGGGCGGCGAACGCTGCTGCTCCTCGCCTCCCGCTACGCCGAGTACGCGGGCTGGATGGCCCAGGAGTGCGGCGACGACACCGCCGCGATCTGGTGGACGGACCGCGCCGTACATCTGGCGGCGGCCGGCGCCGACACCGGGCTGGCCACCTACGCGCAGGTCCGGCACTCACTGATCAGTCTCTACCGAGGAGACATCGCCGAAGCCGTACAACTGGCCACCCACGCCCTGGAGAGCGACGCGCCCGCCCGTATCCGCGGCTTGGCCGCCCAGCACCTGGCCCAGGGCGCCGCCGCCGACGGCGACCACGACACCTGCATGCGAAGCCTGGACCGGGCGCGCCGACTGCTCGAACAGGACGCCGCCGATCCCGCCGAACCGGTCCTCGGCGCCTCCCACGTGCCCGACGTGGTCTCGATGTTCACCGGCTGGTGCCTGTACGACCTTGGCCGCCCGAAGCAGGCGGCCGCCCTGCTGGACCAGGAGACCGCCCGTATCCCGGAGCACGCCTTCCGCACCCGGGCGCGGTACGGGGTCCGGCGCGCACTGGCCCACGCGGCGGCGGGAGACATCGACCACGCCTGCCGGATCACCACCGAGGTCCTGCCGTCCGTGCGTCTCATCCACTCCGCCACGGTCTCCGCCGACCTGCGCCGCCTCGGCCACACGCTCGGCAGACACTCCCGCAATGCCGCCGTACGGGCGCTGGTCCCGGACCTGTCCGGCACGCTCGCCCGCTCCACCGTCTTCTAGAAGGGACACGGACATGCACGAGATCTTCGTCAACTACCGGACCAAGGGCGGCAAGGAGGTCGCCTACTCGTGCGACCGCGCGCTGTCGGCCAGGTTCGGCCCCGACAGTGTCTTCCTCGCCCGGAAGTCGATCGAGCCCGGCAACAACTACATCGACGTCCTCGTCCGGGCGGCCCGGCGCAGTCATGTACTGCTCGCTCTCGTGGACGAGGAGTGGATCGACGCGCCCGACCGGAACAGGCCGGGCAAGCGCGCACTGGACAATCCTCAGGACTGGGTCCGGCGTGAGATCGAGGAGGCGCTGGCGTCAGGAGTGCTGATCGTGCCCCTGTTCATCGGCCGCAGGGTGGAGCAGCTCGATCCCCGGCGCCTGCCCAGGTCGATCGCGGAGATCGCGGAATGCCAGTACACCCGGGTGGATCAGCACAGTCTGGAGGCAGATCTCACCCGGCTCGGCGACCGTCTCGTACGCCTGGTGCCGGCTCTCGCCGCTCTGGACCGCAGTGGGCCGTCGGATGATCCGGTTCCCGCCGAACCCGACCTCACCGTCCGCAACGACCACCAGAGCGGCGGCATCGGCCAGGTCAGCGGCACCGTAGGAACGTATGTGCACGACGCCCGAGGGCCGCTGCACACGGGCGGCGGGCCGCAGGTCAACGGCGACGGCACGAACGTCATCTCCGGCGACAACCACGGCGGGATACGCCAGGGGTTCGGCACCCGGACACCGCGCGGGGGCGAAGGAAAGTGACCGAGACCTTCGGTTCGTACGTGCACGAGGCCCACGGGTCCGTGCACAGCGGGGACGGACCTCAGTTCAACTTCTACTACGCCGCCGAGGCCCGGCTGCGCGAGCAGGCGAGCAGGCGTCCGCGTGCCGTCGCGAAGGAGGACCGCGAGCTGCTCGCCGCGCGGTTCGTGCCGCCACGCGGTATGCAACTCGCGCGCGACCGGCTGGCGGAGCGGAACACGGTCCTGATCGACGGGCTGCCGGGCAGCGGCCGGCGTACCGCCGCGATCATGCTGCTGCACGAACTGTCCGACGCCCGCGGCAGTCTGCACGAACTGCCCGACACGTCCGACGACACGAGCGGCGACACGGCCGCGTCGCCGCTCGACATCCGGGACATCGGTGCGGGCGACCGGTTGCTGCTCGACCTCTCGGAGTCGGAGGAATCCCGGTACATCGCCATCCAGAACACGCTCTCCGACTTCCGCGACAGCCTGGTCCGGCGCGGCGCCCATCTCACCGTGGTGCTCCCCCACCACCTCGGCTATCTGCTCCGGGGCGAACTGAAGCGCCTGACCGTGGAGATCGGCCGCCCCACGGCCCAGCGAGTGCTCGTCCGTCATCTCCGGCAGGAGGGCATCGACCCGGCCTCCTCCGACCTGGGCGGCAGCGGCCTCCTGTCCTACCTGGCGCAGGCCCCGATGCGCGACGTGGCCGGACTGGCCGACCGGATCCGGCACTGCCGGGACATCTCGCCGGCCGACCGGGGCTTCTCCGACTGGCTCGCCGAGTCGCTGGTCGACCAGCACGACCAGAGCGCCCGGGTGGCGGCGGACCTCGCGACCTGGCAGGACGGCCGGCACCGGGCGCTCCTGCTGTCGCTGGCACTGTTTCACGGGGCCGCGTCGGGGACGGTGCTCCAGGGCGCCAACGCCCTGCTGCGCGTGCTCAGTCATCCGCCGGACCCCACTCCCCGGCTCGACCGGGCGGACCTGCACGCCGAACTCTCCGGGATCGGCGCCGAGACGCTGGCCGACGGGCGGGTACGGTTCCGCATCGCGGGTTACGACCGTGCCGTACGGGACCACTTCTGGACGTTCCTGCCGGACATCCGCAGACAGTTCCGCGACTGGTTCGACGAGTGCCTGACCGACCCCTCACTCCTGCGGTTCGGGCGCAAGGAGGTCGTGGCCAGGTTCGCCGCCCAGAGCCTGCGGACCGCGCGTCCAGAGGATCTGTCCTGGCTGGCGCAACGGTGGACGTCGAACAAGGCACCGGCGCGCCTCGACCTCGACGCGGCCCAGTTGCTGGCGTGCGGACTGGACGACGAGCACTACGGCCGCTTCTTCCGACAGCAGATCTACGACTGGAGCACGTCGATGGAGACGAGTTATGGGCTCAGGCGGGTGCTCGTCCCGGTGTGCTCCACGACCATGGCCGGCGCGCATCCGGACCAGGCGCTTGTCCGACTGCACCATCTGGCCCGGCGCACGAACGGTCTCGTGGGGGCGGACGCCCGCCGGGCTCTGCTGGCCCTGGCAGGATCGGACCACCGTCTGTACCGACGGATGCTGGACCGGCTCGGTGCCGGAATCGCCCAGGGCCAATGGGACGAGGACCGCGCCCTCTTCCTCGAACTCGCCGACCCGGTAAGGCTCGTGGGGTATCGAAGCGTCCGCGCGTCACTGATCACCTGCTGGCACGGCGTCCTGCGGCATCCCGTCGCGTCCTGGACCGAACCCCTGGCGCGCTGGCTCACCGCGAGCGAGGACGTGCGTCACCGCGACCTCGCACTCAGGGTGCTGTCCGCCGCCTGTGAGGCGGACGTCCGGGTCTCCGGCTGCCTCTACCGCGCCGCCCGGCAGTGGCTGCACGCCGATCCGAGCGCCTCACGCGCGGAGACCGTCTCCGTCCTGCTGCGGAAGATCGACACCGCCCAGGGCATCGAGTCCTACCCACTCGCCGTCTGATCGCGAGACATCATCGGGGGCCTTCCATGAGTTCCGGACACAAGGCAATGACGCTTTTCCTCTCGGTCATCCTCGGCCTGCTCCTCGTCATCCTCGGGCTGTGCGCCGACTGGCCGCTGTGGGCCTGGGTCGCGTCGGCCGCGCTGTTGGCCGTCATCAGTGTGGTGACGAACAGAGTTCTCGCGCCGAAGGCCGAGGCATTTCCACGGGACCTGCTTCCGGAACCGGATCTCCCGCTGCCGGAATCCGTGCGGCAGGAGCAGCGGGTCAACCATGTGGCCCTGTCCAGTTCCGTCGCGGACTACGATTTCTCCTTCTCCGCCACGGTCCGCTGGCTGGTGCTGGACGCGCCCTCGGACGCGCCCTACATCAATCCCGCGGGCCTGGCGATCGACGCCGTACTCCAGCGCGCCCGTGTGGTGACGGCTCAACAGCCGCCCCACCGCAGCGCGTTCGTACAGCATCAGCTCGACGGCGCCCTGGCGACCATGCGCGTCGACTCCACCGGCCGGGTCATGGCGATGGCCTTCGACGTCTCGCTCAGCCTTCCGGAACACGACCGTGAACGGCTCGCCAAGCTCTCCGACGTGCGCAAGGACGAGGACGTCTGGGAGCACGAACGCAACTACGAGCGCAGCAAACGGGCCTACCTCGGCGACGACGTGCTCAAGGACACGGGCAGCGCCGTGGTCTGGTGGCTGTCCCGCAACGAGAAGGAGGTGGAGGGTGCGGTCGACCGGATCGGTCTGCTCGCGCAGCTCTCCGCCGCGGCCAAGAACGAGACGGTCGCGCCACCTTTCGAGCACCTGGTTCCGCCGAGGATCGTTTTCGCGGACGGGAGCACGGACGAGCAGGAACCAGCCGACCAGCACCGGCCGTACGGAATGGGAGACACGGCGGCGTCCGACAACGGCTCGGGGAACGGTCTGTCCGTCGACTCGTTGCTGGAGTGGTTCGGTTTCTCCACCGCCGATCCGGATGTCGACCTGTTCGCGGAACGCTTGATGCACCTGGCGTCGGTGCACGGCAAGACGGACGCCGTCGACGAGATCAGGCGCCGATTCGTCCACGATCCGACTGAGCCCGGAGACGACGACACCGTGGACGGTGCCGCCCCGCCCCCTGGTGACGAACCCACTCCCTGACGAATAGCCGAGGCCCGGCTCCCCCAAGGGAAACCGGGCCTCGCAAAGCCAACCGCGTACTACAGCCCCGCGGCCTTCCGCAGCGCCTCCACGCGATCCGTGCGCTCCCACGTGAAGTCGGGGATCTCACGGCCGAAGTGGCCGTACGCCGCGGTCTGGGCGTAGATCGGGCGCAGCAGGTCGAGGTCGCGGATGATGGCGGCCGGGCGGAGGTCGAAGACCTCGTCGATCGCCTTCTCGATCCGGTCCGGGTCGACCTTGGCGGTGCCGAAGGTCTCGACGAACAGGCCCACCGGCTCGGCCTTGCCGATCGCGTACGCGACCTGGACCTCGCAGCGCGAGGCGAGGCCCGCAGCCACGACGTTCTTCGCGACCCAGCGCATCGCGTAGGCGGCGGAGCGGTCGACCTTGGACGGGTCCTTGCCGGAGAAGGCGCCGCCGCCGTGGCGGGCCATGCCGCCGTACGTGTCGATGATGATCTTGCGGCCGGTCAGGCCGGCGTCGCCCATCGGGCCGCCGATCTCGAAGCGGCCGGTCGGGTTCACCAGCAGGCGGTAGTTCTCCGTGTCGAGCTTGATGCCGTCCTCCAGGAGCGCCTTCAGCTCGGCCTCGACCACGAACTCGCGGATGTCGGGGGCGAGCAGCGACTCCAGGTCGATGTCGGACGCGTGCTGCGAGGAGACGACGACCGTGTCGAGGCGGACGGCCTTGTCGCCGTCGTACTCGATGGTGACCTGGGTCTTGCCGTCGGGGCGCAGGTAGGGGATGGTCCCGTTCTTGCGGACCTCGGAGAGGCGCTTCGAGAGGCGGTGCGCCAGGAAGATCGGCAGCGGCATCAGCGTGGGCGTCTCGTCGGTCGCATAACCGAACATCAGGCCCTGGTCGCCCGCGCCCTGGCGGTCCAACTCGTCGTCGTCGCCCTCGACACGGTTCTCGTACGCCGCGTCGACACCCTGCGCGATGTCCGGGGACTGCGCGCCGATGGACACCGAGACACCGCAGGAGGCGCCGTCGAAGCCCTTCTTGGAGGAGTCGTAGCCGATCTCCAGGATCTTGTCTCGGACGAGCTGCGCGATAGGCGCGTAGGTCTTGGTGGTGACCTCGCCGGCCACGTGCACCAGGCCGGTGGTGATCAGCGTCTCGACGGCGACCCGCGAAGTCGGGTCCTCCCGCAGAAGCGCGTCGAGAATGGTGTCGCTGATCTGGTCAGCGATCTTGTCGGGGTGACCTTCGGTCACGGACTCCGAGGTGAAAAGGCGACGGGACACAACGCTCCCTGAGGTTGCAGCGGCTGCTGGCTGATCATTGGCGGACGGGACGGGAGCTGCGCCCGACGTCGTCCGAGAACAGTTTATCGGTCGCGGTCGACAGACAGCTCCCCTGTCTCGCCTCTCGGGAAACGCTGTGACCTGCGGCACGCGCATTTTGCCGAATGGCGTATGCCGTTGGCCAGACCCGCCACGCGCGAATGTCAGGTTTCGGCGAGCTGACAAATGGCTGAAACAAATCAGGCAAGACGGTGTGCGACCAGGTCCCACACGATCTCGGCCAGGGCTTCCTTCGGTCCGTGCGGTACGGCGGTCTCGGTGCCGTCGGCGCCCAGCACAACCGCCTCGTTCTCCTCGGAACCGAACGTCTTGCGCTCCCCCACCTCGTTCACCACCAGCAGATCGCACCCCTTGCGTGCCAGTTTGGCGCGGCCGTTGGCGAGGACGTCGTCCGTCTCGGCGGCGAATCCGACGACCACCTGTCCGGGGCGGGCCCGGTCGGCGGAGATCTCCGCGAGGATGTCCGGATTCCGCACCAGGACGATGGGGTCGGGGTCCTTGTCGTCCTTCTTCTTGATCTTCCCGGCCGCGTACTCGGCCGGACGGAAATCCGCGACCGCCGCGGCCATGACGACCGCGTCGGCGTCCGCGGCGGCCTTCAGCACCGCTTCACGCAGTTGTACGGCGGTGCCGACCGGGACGACGTCCACGCCCGCCGGGTCCGGCAGTCCCGTGTTCGCCGCGATCAGTGTGACCCGGGCGCCCCGGGCGGCGGCGGTGCGGGCGAGGGCGTAGCCCTGCTTGCCTGAGGAGCGGTTGCCGAGGAAGCGGACCGGGTCGAGGGGCTCGCGGGTGCCGCCGGCGCTGACGACGACGTGCCGGCCCCTGAGGTCGGGTTCGGTGACACCCCGCGCGAGGACCCGGCGGCAGACCTCGAAGATCTCGACGGGGTCGGGCAGCCGGCCCTTGCCGGTGTCGACGCCGGTCAGCCGGCCGACGGCCGGTTCGATCACGACGGCGCCTCGGCGGCGCAGCGTCGCCACGTTCTCCTGGGTGGCCGGGTGTTCCCACATCTCCGTGTGCATGGCGGGCGCGAAGACGACCGGACAGCGGGCGGTGAGGAGGGTGTTGGTGAGCAGGTCGTCGGCGAGGCCGTGGGCCGCCTTGGCGAGCAGGTCCGCGGTCGCGGGAGCCACGACCACGAGATCGGCGCTCTGGCCGATGCGCACGTGCGGGACCTCGTGGACGTCGTCCCACACCTCGGTCGAGACGGGGTGGCCGGAGAGCGCGGACCAGGTGGCCGCGCCGACGAAGTGCAGGGCGGCGGCGGTGGGGACGACGCGGACGTCATGGCCCGACTCCGTCAGTCTGCGCAGCAGTTCGCACGCCTTGTACGCGGCGATGCCACCACTGACTCCCAGAACGACCTTCGGCTTGTCCACGTCTCTCCCCGGACTCGGCAAACGCAATACGTCCATGACACACCACAGGCCCGGCAGTCGCGCTGCCGGGCCTGTGGAGAGAACTGTTGCGACTCAGGTCGCGGGGCCCTCGACGGCCTCGGACGTCAGCAGACCCGCGTTGATCTCGCGCAGGGCGATGGAGAGCGGCTTCTCGTGGACGTGCGTGTCGACGAGCGGACCGACGTACTCAAGGAGGCCCTCGCCGAGCTGCGAGTAGTACGCGTTGATCTGACGGGCGCGCTTGGCGGCGTAGATCACGAGGCTGTACTTCGAGTCGGTGGCCTCAAGAAGCTCGTCGATCGGAGGGTTGATGATGCCCTCGGGCGCGGTGATGGAAGAGGACACGCTCTGCCTTCCGAAAGGTGGGATGAGATCGGAAAAACGATCACACAACTTCCATCAAGGCTAGCAGCTCGCGCGCTACGTCCTCGACGGAGGTGTTGACCAGGGTCGCGTCGAACTCGGGCTCCGCCGCCAGCTCGACCTTGGCCGCCTCCAGGCGGCGCTCGATCACCTCGGGCGACTCGGTGCCCCGCCCGGTGAGCCTGCGCACCAGCTCCTCCCAGGAGGGAGGGGCCAGAAACACCGAGTAGGCCTCGGCCATGGACTCGCGGACCTGCCGGGCGCCCTGGAGGTCGATCTCCAGCAGGACCGGCACACCGGACTCCAGATGCTCCAGCACGGCCGTACGCGGCGTGCCGTAGCGGTTGCCGGCGAACTCGGCCCACTCCAGCAGTTCGCCGTTGGCGATCAGCTTGTCCATCTCCTCGTCGCTGACGAAGAAGTAGTGGACTCCCGGCTTCTCGCCGGGGCGGGGCTTGCGGGTCGTCGCCGACACCGAGAGCCAGACCTCGGGGTGTTCCTTGCGCATATGGGCGACGACCGTGCTCTTGCCGACCCCTGAGGGGCCGGAGAGCACGGTCAGCCGCGGACGTTCACTCATGCAGCGATTATTCCAGCAATCCCGGGTGCCCGGGACTCACGAGCCGGTGCTGCCGAACTCACGCTCCAGGGACGCGATCTGGTTGGAACCAAGGCCACGCACTCGGCGGCTCTCGGAGATGCCGAGTCGCTCCATGATCTGCTTGGCGCGGACCTTGCCCACGCCAGGCAGGGACTCAAGCAGCGCGGAGACCTTCATCTTGCCGATGACGTCGTTCTCCTGGCCCTGCTTGATGACGTCATGCAGGGAGGCGCCGGAGTGCTTGAGTCGATTCTTGACCTCGGCCCGCTCCCGGCGAGCCGCGGCGGCCTTTTCGAGCGCGGCTGCGCGCTGTTCAGGGGTAAGGGGCGGAAGAGCCACGCCTACGTCACCTCGGATGTCGAACTGTCGGATACGGACCGGTGAGGAACCTAGTCGCCCCACACCTGGGGAGCTACGAGCAACACGCTTGCCCGTTGACTCTGCTCGGAGACTAGCGGCCAGGGGCGCCAGAGTCAGCGAGAACAGAGGAAAAGTCCTGGTCAGCCTGCGCCAGGCCGGACATTTCCGACATAACGCCCTGGATTTGAGGATGTATTCAGACTCAAGTCGCTCCGGAGCCGCTCACCGAGTCACTCATCGGAGGACTCGATCGACCCGTTCGAACACCTCAGACGGTCGCAAAGGCGACGCGGATCTCCTCCGCGAAGCGATCCGAGGCCGCCTGAAGCGCCCCCACGTCGGGACCGTGACGTAGAACACCCCGGCTCACGTTCGGGACGACATTGCGCAGCACCGCCCCGAAGACCCCGGGAAGATCGGCCGGAGTGGCCCCCTGCGCACCGATGCCGGGCGCGAGGATCGGACCGTCGAAGGAGAGGTCGTACGACGACAGGTCGCCCAGGGTGGCGCCGACGACGGCGCCGAAGGAGCCCAGCGGCTCCTCCCCAGCGTTCTCGGCGGCCAGGTGTGCCAGCATCGTCGCTCCGACGTTCCGGCCGTCCGCGCGGACCGCGTGCTGCACCTCGCCCCCCTCCGGGTTGGAGGTGAGCGCGAGCACGAAGAGCCCGGCGCCGCTCTCGCGGGCCAGTGCGATCGCCGGGGAGAGCGAGCCGTAGCCGAGATACGGCGAGACCGTCAGCGCGTCGGAGAACAGCGGGGAGTCCTTCCGGAGGAAGGACTCGGCGTAGGCGGCCATGGTCGAGCCGATGTCGCCGCGCTTGGCGTCCATGACGACCAGCGCGCCGGCCGCCCGCGCCTCCTCGACGGACTTCTCCAGGACGGCGATCCCGCGCGAGCCGAAGCGCTCGAAGAAGGCGCTCTGCGGCTTGAGGACGGCGACCCGGTCGGCGAGCGCCTCGACGACCGTGCGGCTGAACCGCTCCAGTCCCGCGACATCGTCGTTCAGTCCCCACTCGGTGAGCAGCGAAGCGTGCGGGTCGATGCCGACGCAGAGCGGGCCCCGTACGTCCATGGCACGGCGCAGGCGGGCACCGAAGGGTTCGAGTGGGCTCATGCCGGCTTCCTCACGTCGGCGCCGACCGCGTCGGCAAGGGTGGCGTACGGGCTCGTGCGCAGGCGTGCGGCGAGGCCCTTGTGGATCGCGCGGCCCCAGAAGGGCCCTTCGTAGATGAAGGCGCTGTAGCCCTGCACGAGGGTGGCGCCGGCGAGGATGCGCTGCCAGGCGTCCTCGGCGTTCTCGATGCCGCCGACGCCCACGAGGGTGATGCGGTCGCCCACGCGCGCGTAGAGGCGGCGCAGTACCTCCAGGGAGCGGGCCTTCAGCGGCGCCCCGGACAGTCCGCCGGTCTCCTTGACGAGGGAGGGTTCGGAGGTCAGACCGAGTCCCTCGCGCGCGATGGTGGTGTTGGTGGCGATGATGCCGTCCAGGCCGAGTTCCACGGCGAGGTCGGCGACCGCGTCCACGTCCTCGTCGGCGAGGTCCGGGGCGATCTTCACCAGCAGCGGGACACGGCGGTCGGTCACCGCGCGGTCGGCGGCCTCGCGCACCGCCGTGAGCAGCGGGCGCAGCGCCTCGGTCGCCTGGAGGTTGCGCAGCCCGGGCGTGTTGGGCGACGACACGTTGACGACGAGGTAGTCGGCATACCGGGCGAGTCGCTCGGTCGACTTCACGTAGTCGCCGACGGCCTCCTCCTCGGGTACGACCTTGGTCTTGCCGATGTTGACGCCCACGACGGTCCGGAAGACCGCCTCACGAGCCTCCAGGCGGGCCGCCACGGCCGCGGAGCCCTCGTTGTTGAACCCCATGCGGTTGATCAGCGCCCGGTCCGGCACGAGCCGGAACAGCCGCTTCTTGGGGTTGCCGGGCTGCGGCTCCCCGGTGACGGTGCCGATCTCGACGTGGTCGAAGCCGAGCATCGACATGCCGTCGATCGCGACCGCGTTCTTGTCGAAGCCGGCCGCGAGCCCGAACGGGCCGTGCATGCGCAGCCCGAAGGCCTCGGTACGGAGCTCCTTGTAGCGGGGCGCGAGGGCCGCGGCGACGAAGGTGCGCAGTACGGGGACGCGGACGGCGAGCCGGATCCAGCGGAAGGCGAGGTGGTGGGCCCGCTCGGGGTCCATGCGTTTGAAGACCAGACGGAAGAACAGCTTGTACATCTCAGAGTCCTCTTGAAACTTCGGTGTCCTCACGAGAAGGGGGACACCGTTTCCGGTGTCCCCCTCTTCGGCTGCTAGTCGCGGGCCGCGGTCAGGTGTTCGGCGTGTTCCTGGAGTGAACGCACGCCCACGTCACCGTGGTTGAGGGCGTCGATGCCCTGGACGGCGGCGGCGAGCGCCTGGACCGTCGTCAGGCAGGGCACGGACCGGGCCACGGCCGCCGTACGGATCTCATAGCCGTCGAGGCGGCCGCCGGTGCCGTACGGGGTGTTGACGATGAGGTCGACCTCGCCGTCGTGGATGAGCTGGACGATGGTCTTCTCGCCGTTCGGGCCGGTGCCCTCGGACTGCTTGCGGACGACCGTGGCGTTCAGGCCGTTGCGCTTGAGGACCTCGGCGGTGCCGGAGGTGGCGAGCAACTCGAAGCCGTGGGCGACCAGTTCGCGTGCCGGGAAGATCATCGAGCGCTTGTCGCGGTTGGCGACCGAGATGAACGCGCGGCCCTTGGTGGGCAGCGGACCGTAGGCGCCCGCCTGCGACTTGGCGTACGCCGTGCCGAAGACGGAGTCGATGCCCATGACCTCGCCGGTGGAGCGCATCTCCGGGCCGAGGACGGTGTCTACGCCGCGCCCCTGGATGTCGCGGAAGCGCGACCACGGCATGACGGCCTCCTTGACGGAGATCGGCGCGTCCAGCGGGAGTTCGCCGCCGTCGCCGTTCGCCGGGAGCAGCCCCTCGGCGCGCAGTTCGGCGACGGTCGCGCCCAGCGAGATGCGGGCGGCGGCCTTCGCGAGCGGTACCGCGGTCGCCTTCGAGGTGAAGGGGACCGTGCGGGACGCGCGCGGGTTGGCCTCCAGGACGTAGAGGATGTCGCCCGCCATCGCGAACTGGATGTTGATCAGGCCGCGGACACCGACTCCCTTGGCGATGGCCTCCGTCGAGGTCCGCAGGCGCTTGATGTCGAAGCCGCCCAGGGTGATCGGCGGCAGGGCGCAGGCCGAGTCGCCGGAGTGGATGCCGGCCTCCTCGATGTGCTCCATGACACCGCCGAGGTACAGCTCGTGGCCGTCGTAGAGCGCGTCGACGTCGATCTCGATGGCGTCGTCGAGGAAACGGTCGACCAGGACCGGCCGGGAGGGACTGATCTCGGTGGACTCGGCGATGTAGGACTCCAGGCGGGTCTCGTCGTAGACGATCTCCATGCCGCGTCCGCCGAGGACGTACGAGGGGCGGACGAGGACCGGGTAGCCGATCTCGTCGGCGATGGCCTTGGCGCCCGCGAAGGTGGTCGCGGTGCCGTGCTTGGGGGCCGGGAGACCCGCCTCGGCGAGGACCTGGCCGAAGGCGCCGCGGTCCTCGGCGGCGTGGATCGCCTCGGGCGGGGTGCCGACGACCGGGACGCCGTTGTCCTTGAGGGCCTGCGCGAGGCCCAGCGGGGTCTGGCCGCCGAGCTGCACGATCACGCCCGCGACCGGGCCCGCCTGCTGCTCGGCGTGGACGATCTCCAGCACGTCTTCGAGCGTCAGCGGCTCGAAGTACAGGCGGTCGGAGGTGTCGTAGTCCGTGGAGACGGTCTCGGGGTTGCAGTTGACCATCACCGTCTCGTAGCCGGCGTCGCTGAGCGCGAAGGAGGCGTGGACGCAGGAGTAGTCGAACTCGATGCCCTGGCCGATGCGGTTGGGGCCCGACCCCAGGATGATGACCGCGGGCTTCTCGCGCGGGGCGACCTCGTTCTCCTCGTCGTAGGACGAGTAGAAGTACGGGGTCTTCGCGGCGAACTCGGCGGCGCAGGTGTCGACCGTCTTGTAGACCGGGCGGATGCCGAGCGCGTGCCGGACCTCGCGGACGACGTCCTCGCGCAGCCCGCGGATCTCGCCGATCTGCTGGTCGGAGAAGCCGTGCCGCTTGGCCTCGGCGAGCAGCTCCGGCTCCAGCTTGTCGGCGGCGGCCAGCTCGTCGGCGATCTCCTTGATGAGGAAGAGCTGGTCGACGAACCAGGGGTCGATCTTCGTGTAGTCGAAGACCTCCTCCTGGGTGGCGCCCGCGCGGATGGCCTGCATGACGGTGTTGATCCGGCCGTCGGTGGGCCGTACGGCCTCCTCCAGGAGCTGGGCCTTGTTTCCGGCGGAGCCGGGCTCGCCGACGAACGTGAACTGGCTGCCCTTCTTCTCCAGCGAGCGCAGCGCCTTCTGGAAGGCCTCGGTGAAGTTGCGGCCGATGGCCATGGCCTCGCCGACCGACTTCATGGTGGTGGTGAGGGTGGAGTCGGCGCTCGGGAACTTCTCGAAGGCGAAGCGCGGGGCCTTCACGACGACGTAGTCGAGGGTCGGCTCGAAGGAGGCCGGGGTCTCGCGCGTGATGTCGTTCGGGATCTCGTCCAGGGTGTAGCCGACGGCCAGCTTCGCGGCGATCTTGGCGATCGGGAAGCCGGTCGCCTTGGAGGCGAGGGCGGAGGAGCGGGACACGCGCGGGTTCATCTCGATGACGATCACGCGGCCGTCCTCGGGGTTCACCGCGAACTGGATGTTGCAGCCGCCGGTGTCGACGCCGACCTCGCGGATCACGGCGATGCCGATGTCCCGCAGGATCTGGTACTCGCGGTCGGTCAGTGTCATCGCCGGGGCGACGGTGATCGAGTCGCCGGTGTGCACGCCCATGGGGTCGAAGTTCTCGATGGAGCAGACGACCACGACGTTGTCGTGCTTGTCGCGCATCAGCTCCAGCTCGTACTCCTTCCAGCCGAGGATGGACTCCTCCAGGAGGACCTCGGTGGTGGGAGACAGGGTCAGGCCCTGGCCTGCGATGCGGCGCAGCTCCTCCTCGTCGTGCGCGAAGCCGGAGCCGGCGCCGCCCATGGTGAAGGAGGGGCGGACGACGACCGGGTAGCCGCCGAGCGTCTCGACGCCCCCGAGGACGTCGTCCATGGAGTGGCAGATCACCGAGCGGGCGGACTCGCCGTGACCGATCTTCGCCTTGACGGCCTCGACGACGCCCTTGAAGAGGTCGCGGTCCTCGCCCTTGTTGATGGCCTCGACATTGGCGCCGATCAGCTCGACGCCGTACTTGTCGAGGGTGCCGGCCTCGTGGAGCGAGATGGCGGTGTTGAGGGCCGTCTGACCACCAAGGGTAGGCAGCAGAGCATCCGGCCGCTCCTTGGCGATGATCTTCTCGACGAAGTCCGGGGTGATCGGCTCGACGTAGGTGGCGTCGGCGATCTCCGGGTCGGTCATGATCGTCGCCGGGTTGGAGTTGACCAGGATGACGCGGAGGCCCTCGGCGCGCAGGATGCGGCAGGCCTGGGTGCCGGAGTAGTCGAACTCGGCGGCCTGGCCGATGACGATCGGGCCGGAGCCGATGACCAGGACGGACTGGATATCGGAGCGCTTAGGCACGCTGGCCCTCCATGCGGACGGTGTTCATCAGAGACGTGAAGCGGTCGAACAGGTAGGCGGCGTCGTGCGGGCCGGCCGCCGCTTCGGGGTGGTACTGGACGCTGAAGGCCGGCCGGTCGAGGAGTCGCAGACCCTCGACGACCTGGTCGTTCAGGCACACATGGGAGACCTCGGCGCGGCCGTAGGGGGTCTCGGAGACCTTGTCGAGGGGCGCGTCGACGGCGAAGCCGTGGTTGTGCGCGGTGACCTCGACCTTGCCCGTCGTACGGTCCTGCACGGGCTGGTTGATGCCCCGGTGGCCGTACTTCAGCTTGTACGTGCCGAAGCCGAGGGCGCGGCCCAGGATCTGGTTGCCGAAGCAGATGCCGAAGAGCGGGGTGCCACGCTCCAGGACCGCCCGCATGACGGCGACGGGGTGGTCGGCGGTGGCCGGGTCGCCGGGGCCGTTGGAGAAGAACACGCCGTCCGGCTGGACCGCGTAGACGTCCTCGACACTCGCCGTGGCCGGGAGCACGTGCACCTCGATGCCGCGCTCGGCCATGCGGTGCGGGGTCATGCCCTTGATGCCCAGGTCGACGGCGGCGACGGTGAACTTCTTCTCACCGATCGCGGGGACGACGTACGCCTCCTTGGTGGCGACCTCGGCGGAAAGGTCGGCACCCGCCATCTCGGGGGCCTGACGCACCTCGGCGAGCATGGTGCCCTCGTCGGGCAGCGCGTTCCCGGAGAAGATGCCGACGCGCATCGCGCCGCGCTCGCGCAGATGACGGGTCAACGCGCGCGTGTCGATGCCGGAGATCCCGACGACACCCTGGTCGCGCAGCTCCTCGTCCAGCGAGCGGCGGGAGCGCCAGTTGGACGGCACGCGCGCGGGGTCGCGCACCACGTAACCGGCGACCCAGATGCGGCGCGATTCGGGGTCCTCGTCGTTGACCCCGGTGTTGCCCACGTGCGGGGCCGTCATCACGACGACCTGGCGGTGGTACGACGGGTCGGTCAGGGTCTCCTGGTAGCCGGTCATGCCGGTGGAGAACACGGCCTCGCCGAAGGTCACCCCCACGGACCCGTAGGCACGGCCGCGGAAGGTCCGGCCGTCCTCCAGGACGAGTACGGCGGGAACCTTGGTGGCTCCCCTGGTGGAGGTGGTCATCGTGCGCCTTCCGTGTCGGTCGTCTGGAGACTCTTGTTGATCATGCTGTTCAGGGTGTCGACCCACTCCGTGTGCTCGGCCGCCTGGTCCGAGCGGAACCCGGAGTCGATCAGCCGGTCGCCGTGCGCCCACGTCACGATCAGCAGCCCGCCCTCGCTGAGGACCTTCCCGGCGATGCCCTTGCCGAGCAGTGCCTCGCGCAGCGCACCGGCCGGGATGAAGAAGTCGGTGGCTCCCGGTCGTACGACAGCCAGACCGGCCTCCGTCAGGGTCAGCTCGACCCTGCTGCGGGTGCCCAGGCCGTGCGCCACGATGCGGTCGAGCCACTGCCCTGCGGTGGTGGAGCCGTGGTAGCGGCCGCTCATCGTCAGTCTCGCCTCGCCGGGCGCTTCCGGCACGGCGGGCAGCTCGGGCAGGTCGCTCTGGAGGGTGCCGCGCCACTTCCAGCCCTCGCGCATCAGCCAGTAGACGAGCGCGATGAACAGGGCCAGGCCGACGAGCCAGCCGATGCGGGCCGCCCAGTCGGTCACCGGGGCAGACTTCTCGCCGGCCGCGAGGTGGGTCAGTTGCAGTGGTGTCACGTGAGCTTCCCGTCGACGAGCGTGGCCTTGCCCCGGAGCCAGGTGTGCGTCACACGGCCCGGCAGCTCACGCCCCTCGTACGGGGTGTTGCGACTGCGCGAAGCGAAGCCCGCGGGGTCCACCGACCCACGGTATTCCGTGTCGACGAGCGTGAGGTTGGCGGGCTCACCAGCCGAGACGGGACGGCCGTGCCCGTGCGCCCGCCCGATCTCGGCGGGCTTGGCGGACATGCGCTCGGCGACCCCGGTCCAGGTGAGGAGCCCGGTGTCCACCATGGTCTCCTGCACCACTGACAACGCGGTCTCCAGGCCGACCATCCCCATGGCGGCGGCGGCCCACTCGCAGTCCTTGTCCTCGTGCGGGTGCGGGGCGTGGTCGGTGGCGACGATGTCGATCGTGCCGTCGGCGAGCGCCTCGCGCAGGGCGAACACGTCGCGCTCGGTGCGCAGCGGCGGGTTGACCTTGTAGACCGGGTTGTAGGAGCGCACCAGCTCATCCGTGAGGAGGAGGTGGTGCGGGGTCACCTCGGCGGTGACGTCGATGCCCCGGGACTTGGCCCAGCGGACGATCTCGACGGACCCGGCGGTCGACAGGTGGCAGATGTGCACGCGGGAGCCGACGTGCTCGGCGAGCAGGACATCTCGGGCGATGATCGATTCTTCGGCCACCGCAGGCCAGCCCCCGAGGCCGAGTTCGGCGGAGACGACGCCCTCGTTCATCTGGGCGCCCTCGGTGAGGCGGGGCTCCTGCGCGTGCTGGGCGACGACTCCGCCGAAGGCCTTCACGTACTCCAGCGCCCGGCGCATCATCACCGCGTCGTCGACGCACTTGCCGTCGTCGGAGAAGACGGTCACCCCGGCCGCCGACTCGTGCATGGCGCCCAGCTCGGCGAGCTTCTTGCCCTCCAGGCCGACCGTGACGGCGCCGATGGGCTGCACATCGCAGTAGCCGTGCTCCTGGCCCAGCCGGTAGACCTGCTCGACGACACCGGCGGTGTCGGCCACGGGGAAGGTGTTGGCCATGGCGAACACGGCCGTGTAGCCGCCGCTGGCGGCGGCCCGGGTGCCGGTCAGGACGGTCTCGGAGTCCTCGCGGCCGGGCTCGCGGAGGTGGGTGTGCAGGTCGACGAGGCCCGGGAGCAGCACCTTGCCGGCGGCCTCGACGACCTCGGCGCCCTCGGCGCTCAGGCCGACGCCCACCTCGGAGATCGTGTCCCCGTCGATCAGCACGTCCTGCGGCTCGCCGCCGAGGATCTTCGCACCACGGATCAGGATCTTGCTCATGTGACTTACTTCTCCTCGATACGGGCGTGGCTGACGGCGGGTTCGTTGCCGCCCAGAAGCAGATAGAGCACGGCCATCCGGATGGACACTCCGTTTGCGACCTGCTCGACGACGGTGCAGCGGTCCGAGTCGGCGACCTCGGCGGTGATCTCCATGCCCCGGACCATCGGCCCGGGGTGCATCACGATGGCGTGCTCGGGCATCTTCGCCATGCGGTCGCCGTCGAGGCCGTAGCGCCGCGAGTACTCGCGCTCGGTCGGGAAGAACGCCGCGTTCATGCGCTCGCGCTGCACGCGCAGCAGCATCACCGCGTCGGACTTGGAGAGCGTGCTGTCGAGGTCGTACGACACCTCGCAGGGCCAGGTCTCGACGCCGACCGGCACCAGGGTGGGCGGAGCGACGAGGGTGACCTCGGCGCCGAGAGTGTGCAGCAGATCGACGTTCGAGCGGGCGACCCGGCTGTGCAGGATGTCGCCGACGAGGGTGATCCGCTTGCCGGCCAGGTCCTGGCCGAGCCCGGCGTCCCGGCCGACGAGCCTGCGGCGCATGGTGAACGCGTCCAGCAGGGCCTGCGTCGGATGCTGGTGGGTGCCGTCGCCGGCGTTGATGACGGCCGCGTCGATCCACCCCGAGGTGGCGAGCCGGTACGGCGCTCCGGAGGCACCGTGCCGGATGACGACGGCGTCGACGCCCATGGCTTCGAGGGTCTGGGCGGTGTCCTTCAGGGACTCGCCCTTGGAGACGCTCGACCCCTTGGCGGTGAAGTTGATGACGTCGGCGGAGAGGCGCTTCTCGGCGGCTTCGAAGGAGATGCGCGTGCGTGTGGAGTCCTCGAAGAAGAGGTTGACGACGGTACGGCCGCGCAGGGTCGGCAGTTTCTTGATCGGCCGGTCGGCGACCCGGGCCATCTCCTCGGCGGTGTCGAGGATCAGGACGGCGTCGTCGCGGGTGAGGTCGGCGGCCGAGATGAGATGACGCTGCATCTGTCAGGCTCCGTAAGGCAGTTCACGAAAGAAGGAGATTCCGGGCAGACAGGGGCACACCGAACCGGCGCACGCCCCTCGGCCTGCTACGAGGTCTGCTTGGCGCCGAGCAGCACGGTGTCGCGACCGTCCTCCTCGGCGAGCAGGACCTTGACCGTCTCCCGCAACGACGTGGGGAGGTTCTTGCCGACGTAGTCGGCGCGGATGGGCAGTTCGCGGTGACCTCTGTCGACCAGGACCGCGAGCTGCACCGCGCGCGGGCGCCCGATGTCGTTCAGCGCGTCGAGGGCGGCGCGGATGGTGCGGCCGGAGAAGAGCACGTCGTCGACGAGGACGACGAGGCGGCCGTCGATGCCGTCACCGGGGATGTCGGTGCGGGCCAGCGCACGCGGCGGGTGCATGCGAAGGTCGTCGCGGTACATGGTGATGTCGAGGGAGCCGACCGGGATCTTGCGGTCGGTGATCTCTTCGAGCTTGACGGCGAGCCGCTGGGCGAGGAACACGCCCCGGGTCGGAATGCCGAGGAGCACCACGTCGTCGGCGCCCTTGGCGCGCTCGACGATCTCGTGGGCGATGCGGGTCAGGACCCGCGCGATGTCGGGGGCTTCGAGCACCGGCCGCGCATCGGACTCGTACTGCTGGGTGTCCATAGGAAACGGACCTCCTTCTCCGCCTCACGGGACGGACCTTAAAGGACGTCGGATTTGCGCCATCGACGATAGCAGGCCGGGGCGACGGCCCTGATCACCCCTATGGAGTAATCGGCCACCGCCGGCACGGAAGTGCCGGTGCGGACCATTCGGCTTGACGCGGAAGTGTAACGCTGCGTAACCTCACAGTGAGTTACCAGCCGCGCGGCGCGGACCCACCGCTGCCGCGTCGACACAGTGTCCGGGGAGCTATATGTCCAGCGAATACGCCAAACAGCTCGGGGCCAAGCTCCGGGCCATCCGCACCCAGCAGGGCCTTTCCCTCCACGGTGTCGAGGAGAAGTCCCAGGGACGCTGGAAGGCGGTCGTGGTCGGGTCGTACGAGCGCGGCGACCGTGCCGTCACCGTGCAGCGCCTTGCCGAGCTGGCGGACTTCTACGGGGTTCCGGTGCAGGAGCTGCTGCCGGGCACCACGCCGGGCGGGGCCGCCGAGCCGCCGCCGAAGCTGGTCCTGGACCTGGAGCGGCTGGCCCACGTGCCCGCCGAGAAGGCCGGCCCGCTGCAGCGGTACGCCGCCACGATCCAGTCCCAGCGCGGTGACTACAACGGCAAGGTGCTCTCCATCCGCCAGGACGACCTGCGCACACTCGCCGTCATCTACGACCAGTCGCCCTCGGTCCTCACCGAACAGCTGATCAGCTGGGGCGTGCTGGACGCGGACGCGCGTCGCGCCGTCTCCCACGAGGAGAACTGAGCCGCTCCCCGTCTCAGCAGAAACGTCGAAGGCGGTCTCCGGCACCGCTCCGCTCTCGTCGAGGTTGTTGCCGGCCAGGTACCAGACGTCGTTCTGGGCCCGCCGACTGTATGTGGCGT
>NZ_JBFAZO010000019.1:0-126779 GCF_040681835.1 Streptomyces sp. NPDC051576 | reverse complement strand
CAAGGAACGGACGCTTCCTTTGTACTCACCCTCTCGGGCTTTCCTCCGGGCTTCCCTTCGGTCTTGCGTTTCCGACTCTATCAGACCGTTTCCGGACCCGATTTCCTCGGTGCTTTCCAGGTTTCCGCTTCCGCGTTTCCCTTTCCGGCGGTTCCGACTGTACCAGACCCTTTCGAGCCTGACTCCCAGTCAGCGGGGCTTGTCTTCTCAGCCCTTGGGCCGTTCCGACGAGTGAGACTTTAGCGGAATCCTGAGTCCCGAGCGAATCGGGGGTGCGTCCTTTCGAACGCGGATTCCTCATTTCGCAAATACGCATACCAATACACGCGACGACGGATCGTCGATTGTCTGTAGGTACTTGCGGAATGGCTGTCCGGGGACCGACCGGGGTCGGTGCTCACGTCGGACAACTCGGAGAACACTACGTATGCGGTCGAGGAGTGTCAACTCCGCTCCGGAGAGCACCACGGAGGCGTACGCTGTGTGACGTGACTACACATACGTGCGCCCAGCAGTGGTGGGCCGCCTGACGGCGGCCGTACTCACGTATGTACTCAACGGCCGCCGCATCGGCGGCCGTTCTCGTATCTCCCTCCAGAGGGTCGGCCGGCCAGGTGCGGCGGTCCCTACCAGGAGGTGGAGAGATGACACGGGTCTTCAGTGGGGTCAAGCCGACCGGGCACCTGACGCTGGGGAACTACCTGGGGGCCATGCGGCGGTGGGTCGACGTGGACCAACGGCAGAGCGATGCCCTGTTCTGCGTGGTCGATCTGCACGCGCTGACCGTGGACCACGATCCGGCGCGGGTGCGGAGGCTCACTCGGCAGGCGGCGACGCTGTTGCTGGCGGCGGGGCTGGATCCCGAGCTGTGCACGGTGTTCGTACAGAGTCATGTGGATGAGCACGCGCGGCTGTCGTACGTCATGGAGTGCGTGGCCACCGATGGCGAGATGCGGCGGATGATCCAGTACAAGGAGAAGGCCGCGCGGGAGCGGGAACGCGGTGGGAGTGTGCGGCTGTCGTTGCTGACGTATCCCGTGCTGATGGCGGCGGACATCCTGGCGTACGGGACGGACGAGGTGCCGGTCGGGGACGACCAGGCGCAGCACGTCGAGTTGGCTCGGGATCTGGCGGTGCGGTTCAACCAGCGGTACGGCCATACGTTCGTGGTGCCGCAGGTGACTCGGCCGGCGGTGGCGGCGCGGGTGATGAATCTCCAGGAGCCGACTTCGAAGATGGGGAAGTCGGACGACTCCGGTCCGGGGATCGTCTATCTGCTGGACGAGCCGGACGTCGTACGGAAGAAGGTCATGCGGGCCGTGACCGACAGTGCGGCGGAGGTCGTCTACGACCGGGACGCGCGGCCGGGGGTGGCCAATCTGCTGGAGATTCTGGCTGCTTGCCGTGGTGGGAACCCCGCGGACTTGAGCGGTGTATATGAGTCGTACGGATCGTTGAAGACGGACACCGCGGAGGCTGTGGTCGAGCTGCTCAGGCCTGTGCAGGAGAGGCACAAGGCGTTGTGCGCGGATCCCGCTTATGTGGAAGGGGTGTTGCGGGATGGGGCGGAGAGGGCGAGAGAGATGGCGAAGCCGATGGTCGATACCGCGTATCGGGCCATCGGGCTTCTGCCTGCCTGAGCGCTGACCGTCCGCGAGGGGGTGGGTCAGTTGTTGCCGGAGGCCAGTTCGCGGCTTCGGTCGCGGGCTGCCTCCAGGGCGGCGATGAGTGCGGCGCGTACGCCGTGGTTCTCCAGTTCGCGGATGGCGTTGATCGTCGTGCCGGCGGGCGAGGTGACGTTCTCGCGGAGCTTGACCGGGTGTTCGCCGCTGTCGCGGAGCATGACGGCGGCGCCGATCGCGGACTGGACGATGAGGTCGTGGGCCTTGTCGCGCGGCAGGCCGAGCAGGATGCCCGCGTCCGTCATGGCTTCGACCAGGTAGAAGAAGTACGCCGGGCCGGAGCCGGAGAGGGCGGTGCAGGCGTCCTGCTGGGACTCGGGGACGCGGAGCGTCTTGCCCACGGCGCCGAAGATCTCGTCGGCGTGCGCGAGATGGGCCTCGGTGGCGTGGCTGCCGGCGGAGATGACGGACATGGCCTCGTCGACGAGGGCGGGGGTGTTCGTCATGACACGGACGACCGGGGTGCCTGCGGTCAGGCGCTCCTCGAAGAAGGAGGTCGGGATGCCCGCCGCGCCACTGATGACCAGGCGGTCGGCGGGGAGGTGCGGGGCGAGTTCGGCGAGGAGGGTGCCCATGTCCTGCGGCTTGACGGTGAGGATCAGGGTGTCGGCGGTCTTCGCGGCCTCGGGGTTGGTGACCGGGGTGACTCCGTGGCGGGTGCGGAGTTCCTCGGCGCGCTCGGGGCGGCGGGCGGTGACCAGGAGGTCGGCCGGGGCCCAGCCCGCTCGGATCATTCCGCTGAGCAGGGCTTCGCCGATCTTGCCGGTGCCGAGGACTGCGACTTTCTGGGTCATGGGTTCATCCTCGCACCGGTGGTGGGAAGGGGGTGGTGGCTGTCCGGCTGGCGGAACGACGCCTCTGTGCGGAGCACCCCTGTGCGCAGCGCCGCTATGCCGTACGTCTCTATGCCGTACGCCTCTTCAGGGTCGCCGCGCCCAGGCACAGCACAAGCAGCGCGCAGCCGGCCACGATCAGGACGTCGCGCACGAAGGTGGCGGTCATGTCCGTGTGCTTGAGGACCTGGTTCATGCCGTCGACGGCGTACGACATGGGCAGGACGTCGGAGATCGCCTCCAGGGCGGGGTGCATGTTGGAGCGAGGGGTGAAGAGGCCGCAGAGGAGGAGTTGGGGAAAGATCACCGCCGGCATGAACTGGACGGCCTGGAACTCCGAGGCGGCGAAGGCCGAGACGAAGAGGCCGAGGGCGGTGCCTAGCAGGGCGTCGAGGAGGGCGACCAGGAGGAGGAGCCAGGGGCTGCCGACGACGTCGAGGCCGAGGAACCAGACGGCGAGACCGGTGGCCAGGGCGGACTGGATGATCGCGATGGTGCCGAAGGCGAGGGCGTAGCCGGCGATCAGGTCGCCCTTGCCGAGCGGCATGGAGAGGAGGCGTTCGAGGGTGCCCGAGGTGCGTTCGCGCAGGGTGGCGATGGAGGTGACCAGGAACATCGTGATGAGGGGGAAGATGCCGAGCAGTGAGGCGCCGATGCTGTCGAAGGTGCGCGGGCTGCCGTCGAAGACGTAGCGCAGCAGGAAGAGCATCACGCACGGGACGAGGATCATCAGCGCGATCGTGCGGGGGTCGTGGCGGAGTTGGCGCAGGACGCGGGTCGCGGTGGCGGTGGTGCGGGCGGCGCCGAGGGCGCTGGTGGGCGCGGCGGTCGTCGCGGTGGTCGTGCTCATCGGGTCGTCTCCTTCTGACGGCCGGCGGCCACGGCTTCGTCGACCAGGGTGAGGAAGGCCGCTTCGACCGTGTCGGAGTGGGTGCGGGTGCGCAGGGCGTCCGGGGTGTCGTCGGCGAGGATCTGGCCCTCGCGCATCAGGAGGAGGCGGTGGCAGCGCTCGGCCTCGTCCATGACGTGGGAGGAGATGAGGAGGGTGGCGCCGCGGGAGGCCGCGATGTCGTGGAAGAGGGCCCACAGGTCGCGGCGGAGGACGGGGTCGAGGCCGACAGTGGGTTCGTCGAGGACGAGGAGTTCCGGGGTGCCGAGGAGGGCCACGGCCAGGGAGACGCGACTGCGTTGGCCGCCGGAGAGGTTGCCGGCGAGGGCGTCGGCGTGGGTGGTGAGGTCGACGTCGGCGATCACGCGGGTGACGTCCTCGCGGCGGCGGGTGGCGGCGGCGCGGCCGGGGTCGAGGATCGCGGCGAAGTAGTCGAGGTTCTGACGAACTGTCAAGTCGTCGTAGACGGAGGGGGCTTGGGTGACGTAGCCGATGCGGGTGCGGAGGGTGGGGTGGCCGGCGGGGTGGCCGAGGACGGTCAGGGTGCCGGTGACCTTGGCCTGGGTGCCGGCGATCGAGCGCATGAGGGTCGACTTGCCGCAGCCGGAGGGGCCGAGCAGGCCGGTGATCTGGCCGCGCGGGACGGTGAAGTCGAGGTCGCGCAGGACGGTGCGGGGGCCGCGGACGACGGTGAGGGCTTCGGCGTGGACGGCGGGTTCCCGTTCCCTGACGTCCGGCGTCCCGGGTCCCCCGGGAGAGGAATTCATCATGTGATGAATAGTGCTCCCCGTAAATGACGGCCGTCAAGCGGCGCGTGCGGCGGCGCAGGCGCGTGTCGGCGTGATCGGAGTGAGGTGCTCCGGTACGTACGCTTCCGCGTTCACGGGGTGGCCACACGAATCGGGTGCGCGGTGAACTCCCTTTCCCGACAATGGATTTCAGTTCGCCGTGCCCTCCCTCTGCGCGGGCCCACGCATCTCCCGTTCGACCATTTCGCCCCGTTCGTCATCGTCGGAGGTGCTGTTGTCATGCGCTGTGGTGTGAGCAAGGCCGATCTGTTCGCTTCTCCAGTCGTCTTTCTCGTCGCGCTCCCGCTGTGTGTGGGCGTTGCGATCGCCTCCGGGGTACCGGCCGAGTTGGGGCTGGTCACCGGGATTGTCGGCGGGTTGGTGGTCGGGGTGTTGCGGCTCGGGCGGTGGCTGCGGGCCGTGTCCGCGGCCGTGGTGCAGGGGACGCTCGCCGGGATCGGGCTCGTACTGGTCGCCGGGCAGGTGTACGCGCTCGGCGATGTGGCCGCACCGGCGGACGGGCTCGGGAGGCTCGCCGGGCTGGTGTCGCTGCCGGGGCTGGTGGATCCGGTGGCGTTGTCAGTGGGCGGTGCCACCATTGCCGTACTGCTGCTGTGGCCTCGGTGGTGGCGCGGGTCTCGGTGGATGCCGGCGCCGTTGGTGGCGGTGGGGCTGGTCGCGGCGGTGACCGGAGGGTTCGACCTGTCGGTGCGGCGGGTGGAGGTGCGGGGTCTGGTCGGTGCCGTGCGGGTGCCGGAGTGGGGGGATTTCGGGCGGCTTACGGAAGCGGGGGTGATCGGGACGGTCGTCGCGTTCGCGTTGATCGCGTCGGCGGAGTCGTCGTTCGGCGCGGCGGCGGTGGACCGGCTGCACCGGGGGTCGCAGACGGTCTCCGACCGGGAATTGATCGCGCGGGGCACGGGGAGCGTCGTGTGCGGGGTGCTCGGGGCGTTGCCGTTGACCGCGGTGATCTCGCGGGGCGTGGCTGCGGGTGACCTCTCCGGGGCAGCGCGGGCCGGGGCGTCGCGGGTGCTGCACAGCGGGTGGTTGCTGGTGTGCATGGCCTTGCTGGCCGGGGTGCTGGGGGTGGTTCCGGTGGCGGCGTCGGCGGGGCTGCTCGTGTACGCCGGGTTCGGGCTCGTGCCGGTGCGGCAGGTGCGGGGGCTGTGGGCCGGGCGTCGGGGTGAGGTGGTCGTCCTCGCGGTGACGGCGGTGGCGGTCGTGGTGGGGAATCTGTTCGAGGGGGTGCTGGTCGGGCTGGCGTTGGCCGTGGCAAAGACCGCGTGGGACATCAGCCATGTGCAGGTGGAGACGGAGGATCTCGGGGACGCGGGGATCGTCGTACGGGTGCTGGGGCATGCGACGTTTCTGCGGTTGCCGAAGCTGTTGGAGGCGTTGGAGGGGGTGCCGTACGACCGGGAGGTGCGGCTGGAGTTGGGCGGGTTGCGGCATGTGGATCATGCGTGTGCGGCGGCCCTGGAGGGGTGGGCCGCCGCGCGGGGCGGGATGCCGGGGGCCGCGGGGGTGGCACTGGTCAGGGGGTCATGACGTGAGGGCGACGACGAGTTCCACGACGTAGGTCTCCTCCACGATCCCGTCCGGGAACACCGTCCGCAGGTGGTTCCGCTCCTCGGTGAGGAAGGCGTTCGCGCTCGCTTCGTCGTGGACCAGGAAGGCGGAGTGGCTGCCGAGGTTGGCCAGGTGGGTGTCGACCGGGACGCGGCGGCTCCAACGGACCGTCCGGTGGGCGAAGTCGAGCCGGCCGGTGGGGTCGGCGAGCGCGGAACGCAGGCCGCTGCCGTTCTGCTCCACGACGCGGTCGATGCCGAAGTGGGTCCTGATGCGTTCCGACTGCTCGGTGATCCACGGGATGTCGAGGGCGCTCGTGTTCCACCAGAGCGCGAGAGCGCCGCCCGGGCGCAGGACGCGCAGCGCCTCCGGGACCGAGTGGGCGGGGTCGGTCCAGTGCCAGGCCTGGGCGTAGGTGAGGAAGTCGACGGAGTGGTCGGCGAGGGGGAGGGCGTTGCCGTTGCCCCGGACGATCGGGATGTCGGGGAGGGCACGGCGGAACTGGGCCGTCATGCCGTCGCCGGGTTCGATCGCGATCACTTCGGCGCCGCGGGCGCGCAGGAGGGCGGTCGCGATGCCGGTGCCGGCGCCGATGTCCGCGACGCGGGCGCCGGTGAGGGGGTGATCTGCGAGGTCCTCGATGGCGTCGAAGAGGGCGGGTGGGTAGGAGGGGCGGTTCTTGGCGTACTGGGCTGCGGCGGCGTTGAAGGAGTGGGCTCGGGTGGTGGGCGTGGGCGGGGTGGGTGGAGTGGTCGGATTGGTCATATGGCCATCGTTGCCGGGATGGGTGCAGGGGGCAGGTGGTTTTTGGTGAGAAATGGGGTGAGGGGGCGGAGGAGGGTGGGGTGGAGGGAGAGGAGGGGGAGGGCGGATGGATCGCGGGCGGTGCAGGTGGGGGTGGGTTGCGGTGGGAGTGGGTTGCGGTGGGAGTGCCGTGCCGCTCCGTTGGTTCGGATGGTTCGTGCAGTTTGTGCGGTTCGGGTCGGCGGGGGGGCCGGGGTGCTTGGGGTGCCTGAGTGCCCGGGGCATCCGGGCATCCGGGCATCCGGGCATCCGGGCATCCGATGCCGGACAGTCGGGGTGCCGGAGAGCAAGAGCGTCGGGGCGCCGGGCAGCCTGAGCACCGAGGGCGTCGGGGTGCCAAGGTGCCGAGGTACCCGAAGTGCCGGGATACCGAGGCGCCGAACAGCCACGGTGTCGGGGTGCCGGGGTGCCCGGGGTGCCCTGGTGCCGGGCAACCGGGATGCCGAGGTCCCCAGGTACCGCAAGCCCTAACAACTTGGTGCGCGATTGCTTGGGGCAATGTGTTCGGGCGGAGTGGGCTATCGGATGTGCTGGGCAAGGCCGAACAGACTGCCGGTGGGGTCGCGCATGACCACGTCTCCGTGGGAGCCCTGGCGGACTTCGGTCGCACCGAGTTGTCGGGCCCGCTCGACGTCGGCAGTGGGTCTGTTGCTGGCGAAACTGACCAGCCAGAGTGATCGCTGCGCCGTTGGTTTCCCTGGCGGCTTGCCGGTGGCGGCGATGGAGTTGTCCGGCAACCGGAACTCGGTGTGCTCAGGGTTGGAGTTCCAGTGAAGTGCTGGTTGGTAGAAGGCGGCGGCCTGCGCGGAGTGGTCGGTGAGAAGGCTGATGCCGGCGAAAGTACCCGGTTGGTGGTTCAGCTGCATGCCGTCATGGGTTCCGGGCTGCCAGAGTGACAGTGGTGCGCCGACGGGGTCGATCGTGACGGCGGCGTGGCCGAGCGTCCCGACCTGGGTGGGTGCCACGATGATGTCGGCGCCCAGGTTCGTGAAGCGGGTGGCGGTGGCTTGGATATCCGACACGGTGATATTGGTCGTCCAGTAGGGCGCGCCTGCGTCCTCGGCCGGCCCCAGGGCGGCGATGAGGCGTCCGTGCAGCGTGCAGAGCCGGTAGCCGTTGGAGTCCGGTTGGCCGACGTTCCAGCCGAACAGTGCGGTGTAGAACGCGGTCGCTGTCTCCATATCCGGGGTTCCGAGGTCGATCCAGCTCACGGTGTTCTCAGGGTGCCGCGTGATGTTCATCGAGATGACTCTCCGTTGAGGCCGCCCCGCCCCGACAGCGGGGCGAAGCGGCGACCCGCGGTGTCAGTTGTAGTAGGGCGAGTTCATGTCGATGCTGGCGTCCTTGACGATGTCGCCGTCGAACAGCCGTGTCGTTGCCGGGGCTCCGATCCGGCGGGCTTCTTCGGCGAAGGGGCCCTGAGCGAAGGCCAGGGCGTTCTCGGCGCTGTCGAACTCGTAGAAACCACCGAGGGTGTGCGTTCCGATGCCGGACAGCCACGTCTTGCGGAGCAGACCCGGCGCCGTCTTCAGCTCCGCGTTGGCCTGCTGCCAGTCGAACTGCTCGAACGGCACTGATGTCTGGACTTCGGTGTAGAGAAACGTCTTGCCCATCACGAACCTCCGGTTTCGGGGCCTGTCCGGCCCACCTCACTAGTACGTGCGTCCTAGTGAGGTGAGCATGGAGTAGTATGGCCGTACTAGTCAAGGGGGTCGCGATGGCCGCGGACACGAAGTCCCGCATGATCAGCGCAGCGATCGGACTGCTTCAGCGCCACGGTCTGGCCGCGATGTCCTTCACCGACGTCCTGGCCGAGAGCGGTGCCGCGCGCGGGGCGATCTATCACCATTTCCCGGGCGGCAAACAGCAACTCGCGCTCGAAGCCGCCCGACGCAACGCGGAGGACGTCCGCGGTCACCTGCACGAACTGTCGGCCCGCTCGCCACGCGAAGTCGTGGAGGCGTTCCTCGGCAGCGTGCGCCCCGTGGTGCAGGCGTCCGCCGGGGGCGGCGGCTGCGCGGTCGCGGCGGTCACCGTCGACGGCGGTGCGGCCATTGCCGACCAGAGCAGCCTGCGCGCCGTCGCGGCCGAAGCATTCACCGGTTGGGGCGGCGAGCTCGCCGGGAAACTCACCCACGCCGGAATGAATTCCTCCCAGGCCGCTGATCTGGCCACCCTCATGATCGTCACACTCGAAGGCGCCCACATCCTGTGTCGCGCCGCAGGCAGCATCGCCCCTTTCGATCAAGCTGCTGCGGCCCTGATCTCCGGGCTCCCGAGCTCGGGTTGAAACCGACACCGGAACACAACAACGTGGCGCTGACACGGTCAGGCTTCTGCCATGGCACGCACAGGGCCGCGTGGGCTGGGTGTCTCTATGACGCAACGCCTCGGCCGCGTGACCTTGTCCCATCGTCGTCTCCACCGGCCTCCAGCGCCGTCGACCCGGTTCGCTGATCACAGAACTGGCCGAGGCGCGGATGGCCGCCGAGGAAGGCCGACTGCACGAGCGTCGAGGCCGTAGCCGGTTCCGGGCGGCCGGCGCGGGACCGAGTCACCAACTGGTGTTCACGGACCGGGTCATCGCCGCGCTGGTCGTCCTGCGATTCCAGCTCCCGCACGCGGCTCCGGCCCTGCTCTACGGAGTGGACCGCTCCACGCTCACCCGGGCTGTCCACGAAGTCCGTCCCCTTCTGTCAGCTCGTGGCTTCGCCGTTCCAGGACATGGCGACCGGCGGCTTCGCACTCTCGCGGACGTTCTTGCCTATGCGGCGGCCGAGGACGTCGAGCTGCGGCTTGACGGGACGGAGGTCCGGGTTCGACGCCCCCGGGCGAACAAGCCAGGCCGTCGCACATACGTCTCGGGCAGGATGCGGCAGAACGCCAAGAAGGCCACCGTCGTCACTGATGGACAGGGCCGCACCCTGTGGACCGGGGCCTTCAGGCCCGGCCGAACGCACGACCAGACAGCCGTGAAGACCGAGGGGATCTGCGAGGCCTACGCGGCAGTCGCCGCACTGGTCGCCGACCGCACCGCCAGGAGGTGAGCACCCATCAGACAACCTGCCAGGCCAGCACACCCCACCCTCATTCGCGCACAAGGCCGTAAGTGCGTGCCCAGCGAGCCATGTATCCCCCGTGAATCGCGACTCCCTGAGGGGACCTGGCGGTCCTCGGAGTCGTGCGCTCCTGGGAGGCCTGGCTGCCCGAGTCAGCTGCGGCGGCGCTTCTTCGAGGGGTTGCGGGTGCGTCGGGTCGTGCGCTTCTCGTACTGCTGCACGGCCGTTTCGTACTCCTGGCGGTGGAGTTGCTCGCCGGGGGCCTCGGTCAGAGAGCGGAAGAAGTAGGCGAGGAGGGAGCCGACGAAACCGATGGCGAGGAGGCCGCGGAGGGAGGCCTGGCGGTCGGGGTCGGGGCGCTTCTTGAAGGCTTCCCAGGTGTGGCCGAAGGCGAGGGCGCTGCAGACCGCGAACATCACGATGACGAGGAGGGTGACGAAGCTGCCGACGTCCGCGATCTGGAGGCCCTGATAGGCGAAGCGGAGGATCAGGCAGGACGCGGCGGCGATCACGAGGGAGGCGACCGGTGCGGCGATGCGGCGCGCGGTGTAGCCGTCGTCGTGGTTCACCCAGGTGGTGCCGAAGAAGCGGAGGGGTTCGGGGCGGGGGCCGCCGGTGGCTGGGGAGCCCGCGCTGTCCTGGGGGCCGGTCTCGTCGTTCACGGGACGATTATGGCTCCGGGGGTGGGCGCGGGCTCCCGGTGGGGCTCAGGCGCAGCGAGAGGCTACGTAGCCGTCACTGCCCGTGTTCACATACGCGTCCGCGATGAACTCGCCGCTGCTGATGTTGTCCCAGATGTTCGACGTGCCGTAGGTGCCGGTGACAGTCGTCCCCGGAGTCTGGCAGTAGATCAGGACCTTCGAGCTTGCGGGCAGGTTGCCGACGATGCTGTAACCCGTGCCGGGGCCGCTGCGGATGTTGAGGCGGACGTTGGCGGTCGTGTAGGTCTGCGCCGCGCTGGCCGTGACCGGTGAGCCCATCACCATGAGCAGGGCTCCGGCCACGCCGGCGAGCAGGACTGATGCGCGCCTTCGGAATGTCATGCGTCCCCCTGGGTGGTTGTGGTGGTGGGTCAGGAGCAACGCGGGCGGACGTAGCCGTCGCTGCCGGTGTTCACATAGGCGTCCGAGATGTACTGGCCGTCGTCGATGTTGTCCCAGATGTTCGTCGTGCCGTAGTAACCCGAGACGTTGGTACCCGGCGTCTGGCAGTAGATCGGGACCTGTGAGCCCTCGGCCAGGACGCGGACGATGGTGTAACCGGTGCCGGGACCGCTACGGACGTTGACGCGGGTACCGGGTGCTATCGAGTAGTAGTGCAGGGCCGTGGCGACTGCTTCCGTCGTGGCTTCGCCCTCGACCTCTTCGGCGCGGTCAACAGACATGAAAAACCTCCCCCGTTGAACCCCATGACTGCCATGGGGTCCCGTTGATTCCCCTAAAACACGCCATGAAACATATGTGCGCAACTCACACACAGAGGCTAGCAAGCCGCCTCTGTCCCGTACGGAGCATCGACTAGGCTCCGTGCGTCGCGCGCGCGAACGAACAGCACGGGGGTGGTTCCATGGCGCCACAGCACAACACCGGAGCGGGCGCGGAAGCGGAACTTCCGGAGTACGCCGGTCACTACCGCCTGGAGTCATGCCTGGGCTCCGGCGGCATGGGCGTGGTGCACCTGGCGCAGAGCACCTCCGGGATGAAGCTCGCCGTGAAGGTCGTCCACGCGGAGTTCGCGCAGGACCCCGAGTTCAGGGGACGGTTCCGGCAGGAGGTGGCTGCCGCACGGAGGGTCAGCGGGGCCTTCACCGCGCCGGTCGTCGATGCCGACCCGGACGCCGAACGCCCCTGGATGGCAACGTCGTTCATCCCCGGGCCGACCCTGTCCGAGCACGTGAAGCGGAACGGGCCCATGGCGCCCTTCGAGTTGCGCCGGCTGATGGCGGGACTGGCCGAGGCGCTGCGCGACATCCACCGGGTCGGCGTAGTGCACCGGGACCTCAAACCCAGCAACGTGCTGCTCGCCGAGGACGGGCCGAAGGTCATCGACTTCGGTATCTCCCGGCCGAAGGACAGCGAACTGCGCACGGAGACGGGCAAGTTGATCGGCACACCGCCGTTCATGGCACCGGAGCAGTTCCGGCGGCCGCGGGAGGTCGGTCCGGCCGCCGACATCTTCGCGCTCGGGTCCGTACTGGTGCACGCGGCGACCGGACGCGGACCGTTCGACTCCGACAGTCCGTACGTCGTCGCCTATCAAGTCGTCCACGACGAGCCGGACTTGGCCGGGCTGCCGGAGAACCTCGCGCCGCTGGTGCTGCGTTGTCTCGCCAAGGAGCCCGAGGACCGGCCCACACCCGACGAGTTGATGCGTGAACTGCGGTCCGTGTCGGCCTCGTACGACACGCAGGCCTACATACCGGCGCAGCGGGCCGGCACCACGCCGACGCCCGAGCCCCCCGCGGAAGAGCCCGCGCAGCCCGAACGGCGGCGTGGGAGACGGCTGCGCAAGCGGGTCGCACTCGGGGCGGGTGCGCTCGGCCTGGCCGCGATCGGCACGCTTGCCTCGCTCCAGTTGTCCGACGACGGCGACACGGCACCGAAGAGCGCCGCCCCGCACACCACACCCAGCTCCGAGTTCGCCGGGTGGCAGACGGCACCGGTCTCCAGGAGGAGCACCCCCCAATGTTCCTTCGGGGCAGGGAAGTTGCTCTGCGCGCAGCCCGGCGTGGTGTTCGCCCTGGATCCGTCCGACGGCAGTCTGCTGTGGCGGCACGCCGTCGCCTCGACACACCGGAGCGGGCCACCGGTGCTGTCGGGCGGCCTCGTGCAGCCCTCGCTGGACAGCGGCCGGCATCTGGAGGGCCTCGATCCCGCCTCGGGCAGGGTGCGTTGGCAGCGGACCGTCCCCGCGTACACCGGGCTGGCGGACGCCGGAGGCATGCTTCTGCTCACCAACGCCGACGGGACGGTCACGGGTGTGGACGCCGCCTCGGGCACCAAGAAGTGGAATCACCCGGTGCCGGGCCAACAGCAGCCGTACTTCAGCTCGTTCACCGGGGACCCGCTGGCGTATGCGACGAACACGTCGGACGACGGGGCGAACACCCGGGTGACGGCGGTCGATCCGGACACGGGCGAGGTGCGCTGGGACACGCGGCTGAAGGGAACGCTGCAGCCCGTCGGTTCGAAGGGAGGGTCCGTCTTCCTCCTCTCCGTGGACACGGTCTACGGGGCCGCGCAGGCCGTGGTCCGCTACACCCCGGACACCGGGGCCTCGCGGCGCGTGGCGTTGCCCGTGCGACTGGAACAGGCCCACGCGACCGTCCGCGGGAACGTCGTCTACCTGGTGGGGACCGGCGGATCGATGTCGGCCGTGGACATGGCCGCGCGGAAGCGGCTGTGGGGTCTGGAAACGGCCGTGCTGCGGGGCTCCACGCCGGTCACGGACGGCAGGCAGGTGTACATCACCGCGGCGGACGGGCGACTGCTCGCCGTCGACGCCCGCGCGGGCCGACTCGTCGGCCAGACACCCGCGCGCCTCAACTCCAACTCCGACCGGATCAGCGCGGCGCTGCCCGAACCCGTCGTAACAACCAACCACGTCTACGCAGCCGCCCCCGACGGCACGATCTTCGCCGTCAACTCCCTTACGCCCAAGGCCTGGTAGCGGCAGCCGAAAGGGCCGCCCCCGTCAGAACGAAGGGGGCGGCCCCGCAATGCGGCAATGCCGTGTCTCAGCCGAGCTTGCTGACGTCCCGCACGGCCCCCCGGTCCGCGCTGGTGGCCATCGCCGCGTACGCGCGCAGGGCGGCCGAGACCTTGCGGTCGCGGTTCTTCGGGGCGTACCGGCCCTCCAGGGCGGCCTCGCGACGCGTCAACTCGGTGTCGTCGACGAGGAGTTCGATGGTGCGGTTCGGGATGTCGATGCGGATGCGGTCGCCGTCCTCGACCAGCGCGATCGTGCCGCCGGAGGCCGCCTCGGGGGACGCGTGGCCGATGGACAGGCCCGAAGTGCCGCCGGAGAAGCGGCCGTCGGTGATCAGGGCGCAGGTCTTGCCGAGGCCGCGGCCCTTGAGGAAGGAGGTCGGGTAGAGCATCTCCTGCATGCCGGGGCCGCCCTTGGGGCCCTCGTAGCGGATGACGACGACATCGCCGTGCGTCACCTGTTTGTTGAGGATCTTCTCGACGGCTTCCTCCTGCGACTCGCAGACGACCGCCGGGCCCTCGAAGGTCCAGATCGACTCGTCGACGCCGGCCGTCTTCACGACGCAGCCGTCGACGGCGAGGTTGCCCTTGAGGACCGCGAGGCCGCCGTCCTTCGAGTACGCGTGCTCCGCGCTGCGGATGCATCCCTCGGCCGCGTCCTCGTCCAGCGCCTCCCAGCGCTCGGACTGGGAGAAGGCCTCGGCGGAGCGGACGCAGCCGGGGGCCGCGTGCCAGAGTTCGATCGCCTCCGGGGAGGGGGAACCGCCGCGCACGTCCCATGTCTTGAGCCAGTCCGCGAGGGACGGGCTGTGGACGGAGTGGACGTCCTCGTTGAGCAGGCCCGCGCGGTGCAACTCGCCCAGCAGGGCGGGGATGCCGCCGGCGCGGTGCACGTCCTCCATGTAGTACGTGCGGTTCTTCGCGACGTTCGGGGCGACCTTGGCGAGGCACGGGACCCGGCGCGAGACCTCGTTGATCTCCTCCAGGCCGAACGGGACCTCCGCCTCCTGGGCCGCGGCCAGCAGGTGCAGGATCGTGTTGGTCGAGCCGCCCATCGCGATGTCGAGGGCCATCGCGTTCTCGAACGCGGCGATCGTGGCGACGTTGCGGGGCAGGACCGTCTCGTCGTCCTGCTCGTAGTAGCGGCGGGTGATGTCCATCACCGTGCGGGCCGCGTCCTCGTACAGGCCCTTGCGGGCGGTGTGCGTGGCGAGGACCGAGCCGTTGCCCGGCAGGGAGAGGCCGATGGCCTCGGTCAGGCAGTTCATCG
This sequence comes from Streptomyces sp. NPDC051576, assembly GCF_040681835.1. Classification (NCBI taxonomy): domain Bacteria; kingdom Bacillati; phylum Actinomycetota; class Actinomycetes; order Kitasatosporales; family Streptomycetaceae; genus Streptomyces; species Streptomyces sp. NPDC051576. Next base: position 112,178 of record NZ_JBFAZO010000019.1, on the reverse strand, counting down.
AGTTGGCGGTGAACATGCCGGAACAGGAGCCGCAGGTCGGACAGGCGTTCTCCTCGATACGGAGGATGTCCTCGTCCGAGATCTTGTCGTTCACGGCGTCGGAGATCGCGTCGACGAGGTCCAGGGTGCGGACCGTGCCGTCGACGAGCGTGGCGCGCCCGGACTCCATCGGGCCGCCGGACACGAAGACCGTCGGGATGTTCAGCCGCAGGGCCGCGTTGAGCATGCCCGGGGTGATCTTGTCGCAGTTGGAGATGCAGATCAGGGCGTCGGCGCAGTGCGCCTCGACCATGTACTCGACGCTGTCCGCGATCAGGTCGCGGGAGGGCAGGGAGTACAACATGCCGCCGTGGCCCATCGCGATGCCGTCGTCCACCGCGATCGTGTTGAACTCGCGCGGGATGCCGCCGGCCGCGGTGATCGCCTCGCTGACGATCCGGCCGACCGGCTGGAGGTGGGTGTGACCGGGCACGAACTCGGTGAAGCTGTTCGCCACCGCGATGATCGGCTTCCGGCCGATGTCCGCACCGGGTACACCGGAGGCGCGCATAAGGGCGCGTGCGCCCGCCATGTTGCGTCCGTGGGTGACTGTGCGGGACCTCAGCTCGGGCATCGTCGCTCGCTCCTTCAGACAGATAGGGCTGCTAACGAGCGTACGCCGGTCATCCAGGGGGCGGACACGATGTCCGCATTACGGGATGCCCGTCTCGCCGTAGGACGGCTTCACGGGCCGGTCAGATGCCCCTGCACCACCGGCGCCACCCGCGCGATGATCAGCTCAGGGTCCGCCGAGGCCAGCGGCTCCACCTTGATCACGTAGCGCAGCATCGCCGTACCGACCAGCTGCGCCGCCGCGAGTTCGGCGCGCAGTTCCGCGTCCGGGAGGTCGAGCTGGGCGGCGACCCGGCCCAGCACCTGGGAGACCACGAGCCGGCGGAAGACGGCCGCGGCGGCTTCGTTGTTGACGGCGGAACGGACGATCGCCAGCAGTGGCCTACGGGTGGCCGGGTTCTCCCAGACGCCGAAGATGAACCGGGTCAGCCGCTCGCCGACACCGTCCACCGGCCCCTCTGCGACGGCCTCCGGCGCGTCCAGGGCGGGCGCGAAGGCGACCTCGATGGCCGACTCGAAGACCTGTTCCTTGGTACCGAAGTAGTGGTGCACGAGCGCCGGGTCGACCCCGGCGGCCTTGGCGATGCCGCGCACGGACGTCTTCTCGTAGCCCCGCTCGGCGAACTCGTCCCGGGCCACGGTCAGGATGCGGTCCCGGGTGTCGGCGGATTCCGTACGAGGGGGTCGGCCCCGACGTTTGGCGGTGGCGTCGGTCACCGTCGGGGCACCTTCACGGCCGAGGCCAGATGCAGCCGCGTGAAGGCGAGCGCCTCCGCGAGATCGGCCTCGCGTTCGGCGCTGGACATCGCGCGGCGGGTGTTGACCTCGATGACGACATGGCCGTCGAAACCGGTCAGCGCGAGCCGTTCCAGCAGTTCGGCGCAGGGCTGGGTGCCGCGGCCGGGGACGAGGTGCTCGTCCTTGTTGGAGCCGTTGCCGTCGGCGAGGTGGACATGGCCGAGACGGTCGCCCATGCGGTCGATCATCTCGGTCGCGTCGACGCGGGCGGTCGCGGTGTGGCTGAGGTCGATCGTGAAGTGCCGGTAGTCCTCTTTGGTCACGTCCCAGTCGGGGGCGTAGGCGAGCATCTCGCGGTCGCGGTAGCGCCACGGGTACATGTTCTCTACGGCGAACCGCACATCCGTCTCGTTCGCCATCCGCCAGATCCCGCTGACGAAGTCCCGCGCGTACTGGCGCTGCCAGCGGAACGGCGGGTGGACGACGACGGTGCTCGCGCCGAGCTTCTCGGCGGCCGCCCGGGCGCGCTGGAGCTTGATCCACGGGTCGGTGGACCACACCCGCTGCGTGATGAGCAGGCAGGGAGCGTGCACGGCGAGGATCGGCACCTGGTGGTAGTCGCTGAGTCTGCGCAACGCGTCGATGTCCTGGCTGACCGGGTCGGTCCACACCATGACCTCGACCCCGTCGTAGCCGAGGCGCGCGGCGATCTCGAAGGCCGTCGCCGTCGACTCCGGATACACGGACGCCGTGGACAGCGCGACCTTCGCATCCGGGATGCGCACGACTGGTTCTGCCACGGAGGACAGACTACGGGGCGCCGCTTTGCGCACGGGAGCCGGTTGCTGTGCCCGCCCTGTGCGGGGTACGGCAACCGGCCATCCGCGGCGTGGGGTCGCGTTGTGGGGATACTTCATGGGGGTCTGATACGTGACGCACCTTGCGGGTGTTCAGTGGTGGGGGTGTTGGGTGCGGGGCGCCGGACGGCCTGGAAGCGCGGGCCATGACCGGGGGGCGTGCTCGTGCTGTGCACGGACGGGTGCGGGGGCATGACCGGGCGGGCGTACGCCCGGGGCAACCGCGCGAGCAGGCACCACGGCGGAGCGGGCGGGCGCCGGCACAAACCAGGCGAAGGGGCCCACGCGGGCAGTCGGGGCCGTGGGCGTCGCCCACGCGCGCGTGCACAGCGGACGGCCGCACGCGCGTGGACCACAGCCACGCGGGCGGAGGGCTTGGAGAATCCACGTGCCCCCCACGCGCGCGTGCCCGACGGACGACCACGCGCGCGTGCCCTACGGCCAGGCAGGCAAAGGGACCGATCGGCGCCTCTCGGACAGTCACGCCCGTCCACCACGGCTACACCCACGCACGCGCACCAAAGCCCCGCGCCTCTCAGGACACCGGACTCCCCAGCCCCGCCTACGCCGACGGCATCTGGTCCAGCCGCCGCAGGATCACGCCCTCGCGCAGGGCCCACGGGCAGACCTCCAGGGTTTCGACGCCGAAGAGGTCCATCGCGCCCTCGGCGACCATCGCGCCGGCCAGGAGCTGTTCGGCGCGGCCTTCGGAGACGCCGGGGAGGACGGCTCGCTGGGCGGTGGTCATGCCGCCGAGGCGGGGGACCCAGGCCTCCAGCGACTCGCGCTTCAGCTCGCGCTGGACGTAGAGGCCGTCGGCGGAGCGGGCGGCGCCGGCCAGGCGGGCGAGCTGCTTGAAGGTCTTCGACGTGGCGACGACGTGGTCGGGGGCGCCGAAACGGCTGAACTCCCCCACCGTACGGGCGATCTGGGCGCGCACATGGCGGCGCAGGGCCCTTATCGCCCCGGCTTCGGGCGGGTCCCCGGGGAGCCAGCCGGCGGTGAGGCGGCCCGCGCCGAGGGGCAGCGACACGACCGCGTCGGGCTCCTCGTCGATGCCGTAGGCGATCTCCAGGGAGCCGCCGCCGATGTCGAGGACGAGGAGTTTTCCGGCGGACCAGCCGAACCAGCGGCGGACGGCGAGGAAGGTCAGCCGGGCCTCCTCGGCGCCGGTGAGGACCTGGAGTTCGACGCCGGTCTCGGCCTGCACGCGCGCGAGGACGTCGTCCGCGTTGCTGGCCTCGCGGACGGCGGAGGTGGCGAACGGGAGCAGTTCCTCGACGCCCTTGTCCTCGGCGGCCTGGAGCGCCTCATGGACGACGCCGATGAGTTTGTCGACCCCGTCGGGGCCGATGGCCCCGTCCTCGTCGAGGAGTTGGGCAAGGCGGAGTTCCACCTTGTGCGAGTGCGCGGGCAGCGGGCGCGCGCCCGGGTGTGCGTCCACCACCAGCAGATGCACCGTGTTCGATCCCACGTCGAGGACACCGAGTCTCATGTACGGAACGCTACTGCCACCTGCACCGATCTCTGTCCCCGGAGCGGTTTCTGGGGCCGCCCCGGGCGACTTACCCTGGACGCGTGCCAAAGACGAAAAAGGCGAAGACCGACAAGGCGGCCAAATCACCCGGCGATTCCTCGCCGGTGAAGTCGGCCAAGCCCCCGAAGCCGTCGCAGATGTCGAAGAAGGCCCTGAAGAGCGACGAGAAGGGGCTCGACTTCGCGCGCGCGTGGGTGGAGTTCCCGGATCCGGCGGACGAGGAACAGCTCTTCCGCTGCGATCTGACATGGCTGACCTCTCGCTGGAACTGCATCTTCGGAAGCGGCTGCCAGGGCATCCAGGCGGGCCGCGCGGACGACGGGTGCTGCACCCTGGGCGCGCACTTCTCCGACAAGGACGACGAGAAGCGGGTCGCCGGGCATGTGGCGAGGCTCACTCCGGAGATCTGGCAGCACCACGACGAGGGCGTGGAGCACGGCTGGATCTCCGAGGACGAGGACGGCGACCGCCAGACCCGCCCCTACAAGGGCTCGTGCATCTTCCAGAACCGCCCCGGCTTCGCCGGCGGCGCGGGCTGCTCGCTGCACATCCTCGCCGTGAAGGAGGGCCGCGAGCCCCTGGAGACCAAGCCGGACGTCTGCTGGCAGCTCCCGGTGCGGCGGACGTACGAGTGGATCGACCGGCCGGACGACACGCGTGTGCTCCAGGTGTCGATCGGCGAGTACGACCGCAGGGGCTGGGGTCCCGGCGGCCACGACCTGCACTGGTGGTGCACGTCGGCGACGTCGGCGCACGGCGCGGGCGACCCGGTCTACGTGTCCTACGGCCCGGAGCTGACCGAGCTGATGGGCAAGGCGGGCTACCACCGGCTGGTCGAGCTGTGCGAGGAGCGCCTGGCCTCGCAACTGCCGCTGCTGGCACCGCATCCGGCGGACCCGGTCGGCTGACCGGTCAGGACGAACTCGGGTCGCCGCCGTCGTCGGGCGGCGATGTCGAGCCCCCGGGGTCGGCGGGCGCCGAGTCCGTTGGGGTGGGGTCCGGGGCGGTGGAGGTGGGCGGGGGCTCGCTCGGCGTCGGGTCGCTCGGGGCCGTGCCCGTGGGCGTCGGGTCCGGGCCGGACGAGGGCGGTCCGCCGGGGCCGGGATCCGAGGGGTGCGACGGGTGCGAGGGGTCGGTCGGGGCGGGCGCGCTGCCGTAGCCCTCGATCGAGACGACGGCGCCGGCGGGTGAGACGGCCACGCGCGCGGTCCAGTGGCCGGAGGGCTCGCGCAGATGGTCGACGTACACCTTGATCGTCAACGACTCGCCCGGTGCGAGGGTTCCCGAGGACTGGCTGAGGTAGAGCCAGGGTGCGGCGGTGGTCGCGGACCAGCGGACCGGGGCCGAACCGGACGCGGTGAGGGTGATGAGCGTGGTGTCGGCGCTGTTGGCGGCCGAGACACCGAGGTGCCCTGCGCCCTTCTGACCGGCGCCGGTGACGCTGATGACCTCCACTGAGACGTCGTTCTTGCCGCTCTTGCCGGGCCGGCCGCCGGGGCTCGCGGTGCCGACGTCGCCGGCGTTCTCGTAGCCGCCGCTCGCGACCTCGCCCTCCAGGCTGCCGGAGCCGTGCTGCTCGCTCGCGGTGACCGCCCGGCCGTCGGCCCCCTCGCCGGTCGGTGTGCCCCGGTAGGCGGCCCACAGGGCCAGTACGGGTGCCGCGATGACGGTGGCGACGACGGTCGTCGTGACGGCACGCGCGCGTAGCCGGTCTCTTCGGGCCGCGCGGTCCTTGGGGTCCATCGGGAAACCGCGCCGGTCGAAGCGGGGTGCCGCGGTGCCACGCGCGCGCGGGAGGTGCGCCATCGCCATGTGCAGGGCCGCGCGCGGCGCCTCCAGCACAGGCAGTTCGGCGGGCGTGACACTCGCGCCGGGCCAACTGCCGGGCAGCGCGCGCTCGGCGGTACGACGGCAGCGCGGGCAGTCGTCGACGTGCCGGACCAGCTCGCGGCGCAGGGCACTGCTCAGCACGAGCTGGTGGTCGCCGGTCAGGCGGGCGACGCTCGGACAGGTCCCGGTCTCCACGACGGCGAGGGCCGCACGCGTGCGTTCCACCTCGCAGGCGGCGGAGGCCAGCAGCTCGCGGGCGGTGGCGAGGTCCATGCCGAGGACGGCGGCGACCTCGTGGGCGGCGAGCCGGTGGCGCACGGCGAGTTCGAGCGCCTCGCGCTGCTCCGGGGTGGTCCCGGCGGCCTCCGGCCAGGCGAGCCGGGCGAGTTCACGCCGCCGCTGTTCACGCGCCCCCTCGGAGAGGGACGATTCCTCCGTCTCGGTACGCCCCACCGCGTGCGTGCCCTGACGTTTCTGCTTGGCCTCGGCCAGCTTGCGCAGGCACACCCAGCGGGCCAGCGCGTACAGCCAGGCCCTGCGGTCCCCGGCCGGCTCCGGCACCCGCCCGCCCCGGCGCTCGGCCAGCGCCAGCACGTCTCCCAGGGCCGCGGTCGCGGTGTCGTGGTCGCACAGCACGGACAGGCAGTACGTGAACAGGCCGTCCAGATACGGCTCGTAGCGCGCGGGCGGACACTGCGCCAGCGTGCGCGCCGCAGCGCGGTCGCGCGCCTCCCGATGCGCCCGGTGTGCGCCGGTGGTGCGGGTCGAGGTCTCCGGACTGCTGCTCATCACCCGTGCGACCGTAGGCGGCGGGAGATGACACCTTCCGCCCCCTTGAGCACTTTTAATCCGTACGGGTGAAACGATCCCTCAATAGGGGACAGGAACCCCGGATCCCCTGGCTCGTTCCCGACGGGCAGTGGCCGGATACCGAGCACTGACGATCCGTCCGCCGACCGCGTTGTCAGTGCCGCCGGTTACGGTTCACGCATGGCTGCCCGTACGAAATCCACCAAGGACCGTCCGTCCTACCGCTGCACCGAGTGCGGCTGGCAGACGGCCAAGTGGCTCGGCCGCTGCTCCGAGTGCCAGGCCTGGGGGACGGTCGAGGAGTACGGCGCGCCCGCCGTGCGTACGACGGCCCCCGGCCGGGTCACCACCTCGGCGGTGCCCATCGGCCAGGTCGACGGCCGCCAGGCCACCGCCCGCTCGACCGGTGTGCCCGAGCTGGACCGGGTGCTCGGCGGCGGTCTCGTCCCCGGAGCGGTCGTCCTGGTCGCGGGCGAGCCCGGCGTGGGCAAGTCGACGCTCCTCCTGGACGTGGCGGCCAAGTCGTCGAGCGACGAGCACCGCACGCTCTATGTGACGGGCGAGGAATCGGCCAGCCAGGTCCGCCTCCGCGCCGACCGCATCAAGGCCCTGGCCGACCACCTGTATCTCGCCGCCGAGACCGATCTGGCCGCAGTCCTCGGCCACTTGGACGCGGTGAAGCCGTCCCTCCTGATCCTGGACTCCGTACAGACGGTGGCCTCCCCTGAGATCGACGGCGCGCCCGGCGGCATGGCCCAGGTCCGCGAGGTCGCCGGCGCCCTGATCCGCGCCTCCAAGGAGCGCGGCATGTCCACCCTCCTCGTGGGCCATGTCACCAAGGACGGCGCGATCGCCGGCCCCCGCCTCCTGGAGCACCTGGTGGACGTGGTCCTCTCCTTCGAGGGCGACCGTCACGCCCGCCTGCGTCTGGTCCGGGGCGTCAAGAACCGCTACGGCACGACGGACGAGGTCGGCTGCTTCGAGCTGCACGACGAGGGCATCACAGGCCTGGCCGACCCGAGCGGCCTGTTCCTGACCCGCCGCGCGGAGCCCGTCCCCGGCACCTGTCTGACCGTCACCCTGGAGGGCCGCCGCCCCCTGGTCGCCGAGGTCCAGGCGCTCACCGTCGACTCCCAGATCCCCTCCCCCCGTCGCACCACCTCGGGCCTGGAGACCTCCCGCGTCTCGATGATGCTCGCCGTCCTGGAGCAGCGCGGCCGGATCAGCGCCCTGGGCAAGCGGGACATCTACTCCGCGACGGTGGGCGGGGTGAAGCTCTCCGAACCGGCCGCCGACCTCGCGATCGCCCTGGCCCTGGCCTCCGCGGCGAGCGACACCCCCCTCCCCAAGAACCTGGTCGCGATCGGCGAGGTGGGCCTCGCGGGCGAGGTCAGAAGGGTCACGGGCGTCCAGCGCAGACTCTCCGAAGCACACCGCCTGGGCTTCACCCACGCCCTCGTCCCGAGCGACCCGGGCAAGATCCCGCCCGGCATGAAGGTCCTCGAAGTGGCCGACATAGGAGACGCCCTCCGGGTCCTTCCACGCTCCCGTAAGCGAGAGGCCCCACGGGACGCCGAGGACCGCCGGTAGACTTTGCCCTGGTCTCGCCCGTCCGTACGAACCAGGTACGTGAAACGGGAGCACCAGAAGAACCTGCGACCCGAGGAGTGCAGTGGCAGCCAACGACCGGGCGTCAGCTCCCGGAAAGTCCGGCGGGAGCTCCGGTGCCGATGGCCTGATGCGCGCCTCCCTGAGCGCCGTGGCACCCGGCACGGCCCTGCGCGACGGCCTGGAGCGGATCCTCCGCGGCAACACGGGCGGGCTCATCGTGCTCGGTTCCGACAGGACCGTGGAAGCGATGTGCACCGGCGGTTTCATACTGGACGTCGAGTTCACGGCCACCCGCCTGCGCGAACTCTGCAAGCTCGACGGCGGCATCGTGGTGTCGTCCGACCTCTCCAAGATCCTCCGAGCGGGCGTCCAACTGGTCCCCGACCCCACGATCCCCACAGAGGAAACAGGCACCCGCCACCGCACAGCGGACCGAGTGAGCAAACAGGTCGGCTTCCCCGTGGTCTCGGTCTCCCAGTCGATGCGCCTGATCGCCCTCTACGTGGACGGCCAGCGCCGCGTCCTGGAGGACTCGGCGGCGATCCTGTCCCGAGCAAACCAGGCTCTCGCCACCCTGGAGCGCTACAAGCTCCGCCTCGACGAAGTGGCAGGCACCCTCTCGGCGCTGGAGATCGAGGACCTTGTGACGGTCCGCGACGTGTCGGCCGTGGTCCAACGCCTCGAAATGGTCCGCCTGATCGCCACCGAGATCGCCGAATACGTAGTGGAGTTGGGCACGGACGGCCGCCTACTGGCCCTCCAGCTGGACGAGTTGATCGCGGGCGTGGAGCCGGAACGCGAACTGGTGGTCCGCGACTACGTCCCCGAGCCCACCGCGAAACGCTCCCGCACGGTGGACGAGGCCCTGGCCGAACTGGACGCCCTCTCCCACGCCGAACTCCTCGAACTCCCCACCGTGGCCCGTGCCTTGGGCTACACCGGCTCCCCCGAGGCCCTCGACTCGGCGGTCTCCCCCCGAGGCTTCCGCCTCCTGGCCAAGGTCCCGCGCCTGCCCGGCGCGATCATCGACCGCCTGGTGGAACACTTCGGCGGCCTCCAGAAACTCCTGGCGGCAAGCGTCGACGACCTCCAGACGGTCGACGGCGTAGGCGAGGCAAGGGCAAGAAGCGTACGAGAAGGCCTCTCCCGCCTGGCGGAGTCCTCAATCCTGGAACGCTACGTCTGACCCAAAACCGTCAGTCACTGGCCAGCACGAACGAGGTCTGCGCCTTGGCGAACCCGGAGGCCTCAGCCTCCACCAAATAGGTCCCCGCCCCAGCCGAACCAGCGGCCGGGGTAGCGCACTCGGGCGCACTCGGCTTGCGGTCCCACTTCAGGGTGTACGTGACGCTGCTCCCAGCCGAAACCCGGTAATAGACACTCCCGGAGCTCTTGGGACAGTCGGCCGACGACCAGAAATCAGCAGCGCCCCCCGCCTCCGTGATCGTCAACACCGCACTCTTGGGCCCGAGATCAACCTTGCAGTCACTGCCGGAGGAGTTCTTGGCGGTCAGCACAAAGGTCGGCGTCTGATCGGGCGAGTAGGAGTTATGAAGACTCCGCAGACTCAACTGCACGGCACTGGCAGTGCAGTTGGGCAGAGTCGAGTCGGCAGGCACCGTAGTCCCCGTACTACTACCGCCGTTACTCGCCCCACCGGACCCACTACCGCTACCGTCACCGGAGCCACCACCCACCGACCCACTGGCCGCACCCGACCCGCCACTACTGCTGCCACCACCGCTGCTGCTGTCGCCACCACTGGACTCATCACGCCCGCCCGGGTGTTGACTGATGGCGGGCCCAGAACCGGACGGCCCGGCAGTGATCGTAGGAGCGGGCGTCTTCCCGTTCTTCGCCCCATCCGCACCGTTCTTGCCGCCCCCGCCACCCGACGTGACGATCCAGGTGATCAGCAGTGCCAACAGGGCGACCACGGACACCATGAGGACCCTCCGTCGCCAATAGATGGAGGAGGGAAGCGGCCCGACCGGATTGCGCAGAGATCCCACGGCGCAAACTGTACGAGAGATCGGCGAGTTACCTCGCCCCACCCGCCGCCCCAGCCCCAACTTTTCCGGATCATCATCCCGGTAAGGGAGTTGAGCGGAGCGGACCGCAGGCCGCGTACGGCACGAAGGTGTCGTGTCGGGGGGTATCCGCCCGCAGCGGTTGGCGCGTCAACACGGCCCCCTTCTCGAGATACCGATTCCGCGCCGTTCCGAGGACGGACACCCCCGGCGCGGCACCGACCCACAACGAAACGACGGGCGAACCACCCACACACCCGCACCCGCCGAACCACCCGCGCATGGCAGGATCGGACGGCGATGACTGCGCCTACGAAACCCCCTCAGAGCAGCCCCTCCGACGGAGCGGCCCTCCACTCCCCCGTGATCGACTGGTTCGAGGACCACGCCCGCGACCTCCCCTGGCGCCGCCCCGACGCCGGCCCCTGGGGTGTGATGGTCAGCGAGTTCATGCTCCAGCAGACGCCGGTCACACGCGTGCTGCCCGTCTACGAGCAGTGGCTGGCCCGCTGGCCGCGCCCCGCCGACCTGGCCAAGGAGGCCCCCGGCGAGGCGGTCCGCGCCTGGGGCCGCCTCGGCTACCCCCGCCGCGCCCTGCGCCTGCACGGCGCGGCCACCGCCATAACGGAACGCCACGGCGGCGACGTCCCCACCGACCACGCCCAGCTCCTCGCCCTCCCCGGCATCGGCGAGTACACGGCCGCGGCCGTCGCGTCCTTCGCCTACGGCCAGCGCCACGCCGTACTCGACACCAACGTCCGCCGCGTGTTCGCGCGCGCGGTCACCGGCGTCCAGTACCCCCCGAACGCCACCACCGCCGCCGAACGCAAGCTCGCCCGCGCCCTGCTCCCCGAGGACGAGCCCACCGCCGCCCGCTGGGCCGCGGCCTCCATGGAACTGGGCGCCCTGATCTGCACGGCGAAGAACGAGACGTGCCACCGCTGCCCGATCGCCGCCCAGTGCGCCTGGCACCTCGCGGGCAAGCCGGAACACGAGGGCCCGGCCCGCCGCGGCCAGACCTACGCCGGCACTGACCGCCAGGTACGCGGCAAACTCCTCGCCGTACTCCGCGAGGCAGAGGCCGACACCCCCGTCCCCCAGTCGGCACTGGACCGCGTGTGGCACGAGCCGGTCCAGCGGGCCCGCGCCCTGGACGGCCTGGTGGCCGACGGCCTCGTAGAACCCCTCCCGAACGGCCTGTACCGCCTGCCCGCGACCCGCACCTGACACACGGTCACTTCACAGACGGGCGACGACCCCACAGCCCACACCCAGCCCTCGCAACACTCCCGCAGACCACAAACCACCCCATAACAACCCCAAAGACCCCGCCCCCTTACCCCGCACCTACTTCCGTTACACAACCGACGGACAGCCGAGCGCTCCCCGCAGGCTGCTGCGCACAACCCCGTGACAACCCCTCCGTAGCTTCGTTCCTGTGCCGCAGACCGGCGGGACACAGCAACGAAAAACCGGCAGCAGGCAGGTCGGAAACGGGGATGGAGGCGGTTGATCATGGCGCAGGGCGAGGTGCTCGAATTCGAGGAGTACGTCCGCACCCGACAGGACGCGCTGCTGCGCAGCGCCCGCCGGCTGGTGCCGGACCCGGTCGACGCCCAGGACCTGCTCCAGACCGCGCTGGTACGGACGTACGGCCGCTGGGAGACCATCGAGGACAAGCGCCTCGCGGACGCCTACCTGCGCCGCGTCATGATCAACACCCGGACCGAGTGGTGGCGGGCCCGCAAGCTGGAGGAGGTCCCCACCGAGCAGCTGCCGGACGCGTGCGTCGACGACGCGACCGAGCAGCACGCGGACCGGGCACTCCTTATGGACATCATGAAAGTTCTCGCTCCGAAGCAGCGCAGTGTGGTCGTCCTGCGACACTGGGAGCAGATGTCCACCGAAGAGACGGCCGCCGCCCTGGGCATGTCGGCCGGTACGGTCAAGAGCACGCTGCACCGGGCGCTCGCCCGGCTCCGGGAGGAGCTGGAGGCCCGCGATCTGGACGCACGCGCGCTGGAGCGTGAGGAGCGGGAGCGTTGCGCGGCCTGAGCGACACCCATGGGCCCGGCCTGAGCGACGACATTCCCGGGCCCGGCCCGAGCGGCCCCTCCGGACCCGGCAGAGGTCGCGGGAGCAGGGCTCGCGGGAGCTACGAGGCGGCGTTCACGGCGATGGCCGTGCTCGCCGCCCTCGCCCTGTTGGTGTCCGGCTGCGCGACCGGCGGCACCGGTGCCCGTGACGAGGGCCCGGCGCACTCGGACACGGTGGCGGGCCCCGTGGAGGCCGCCAAGTCCCCCTCGCCCTCCGCCACCGTCGACGACCACGTGGACGCGGTCAAACTCGTCAAGGACGATCCCAAGGTCTCGGCGGCGGTCAAGCGCGAGCTGAAGCCGTGCGTCGCCGACGAGTACGCGGTCGACGTGTCGTACGGCGAGCTGACCGGAGGCACCGTCAACGACGTAGTCGTCAACGTGATGACCTGCGGCGACGCGGTCGGCATCGGCTCATACGTGTATCGCGAGACGGGTGGGACGTACGAGAATGTGTTCAAGACCGAGGAACCCCCGGTCTACGCGGAGATAGACCGCGGCGATCTGGTCGTCACCAAGCAGGTGTACGAGAAGGGCGACCCCGTGTCGAGTCCCTCCGGTGAGAACGTGATCACGTACCGCTGGGCCGCGGGCCGTTTCATTCAGGAGTACAGCACCCACAACGAGTACAGCAACGCGGTCGGCGGCGACGCCACGCCCGCCCCGACCGCGAACTGAGCGGAAACCGAGCGGGAACCGAACCGGCACTGAACCGATCGGCCCGCCCGAACCGATCCTCCAGTGAACGCGGACGCCGCCCCAGGCGTCCCATGCTTGAGAACGACCTGTACGAGTCATACGAGGACTGAGAGCACCGGGATGGCAGACCAGACCCACGTCCTGTTCGTCGAGGACGACGACGTCATCCGTGAGGCCACCCAACTCGCCCTGGAGCGGGACGGCTTCGCGGTCACGGCGATGCCCGACGGGTTGTCGGGCCTGGAGGCGTTCCGGGCGAACCGCCCCGACATCGCGCTCCTCGACGTCATGGTCCCCGGCCTGGACGGCGTGAGCCTGTGCCGCCGGATCCGCGACGACTCGACCGTGCCGGTGATCATGCTCTCGGCGCGCGCGGACTCGATCGACGTGGTGCTGGGCCTGGAGGCCGGCGCCGACGACTACGTCACCAAGCCCTTCGACGGCGCCGTCCTGGTCGCCCGGATCCGCGCGGTGCTGCGCCGCTTCGGACACGCGAGCGGCGGCGACCGTACGACGGACGTGGAGGCGGCCCCGGTCGACGGCGGGGTGCTCACCTTCGGCGATCTGGAGATCGACACCGAGGGCATGGAGGTGCGCCGGGCCGGGCAGCCGGTGGCGCTGACGCCGACCGAGATGCGGCTACTGCTGGAGTTCTCCTCCGCGCCGGGCACGGTCCTGTCCCGCGACAAACTTTTGGAGCGGGTGTGGGACTACGGCTGGGGCGGTGACACCCGGGTCGTGGACGTCCATGTGCAGCGGCTGCGGACGAAGATCGGCCAGGACCGGATCGAGACGGTCCGCGGCTTCGGCTACAAGTTGAAGGCCTGAGCAGGGTATGCGGGGGAAATCACAGCGCGGAGTCCCGTCGTTCATGGACAGAGCGGGCATTCGTACGGGCCTGAGATGGAAGCTCAGCGCGGCCATCGCGCTGGTCGGCACACTGGTGGCGATCGCGCTCAGCCTGGTGGTGCACAACGCCGCCCGGGTCTCGATGCTGGACAACGCGCGCGACCTCGCGGACGAGCGGGTCCAGATCGCCCAGCGCAACTACGAGCTGTCCGGGCGGCCGAACTTCCCCAGCATCAAGATCGACGACCCCAGCCTGCCGCCGGCCCTGCGCCAGAAGGTCGAGGAGGGCCGACGGGCGACCTACGTCACCGACCGGCCGCACGGCATCCCGGACATCTGGGCGGCCGTACCGCTCAAGGACGGCCATGTGATGTCCCTGCACACCGGGTTCACCGACCGCAGCACGGACATCCTCAAGGATCTCGACCAGGCCCTGGTCATCGGCTCGATCGCGGCCGTGCTCGGCGGCAGCGCGCTCGGTGTGCTGATCGGCGGTCAGCTCTCGCGCCGGCTGCGCAAGGCGGCCGCCGCGGCGAACCAGGTCGCCAAGGGCGAGACGGACGTACGGGTGCGGGACGCGATCGGCGGTGTCGTACGGGACGAGACCGACGACCTCGCGCGCGCGGTGGACGCGATGACGGACGCGCTGCAGCAGCGACTTGAGGCCGAACGCCGGGTCACCGCGGACATCGCGCACGAACTGCGCACCCCGGTGACGGGCTTGCTGACCGCCGCCGAACTGCTCCCCCCCGGCCGCCCCACGGAACTCGTCCTGGACCGCGCGAAGGCGATGCGCACCCTCGTCGAGGACGTCCTGGAGGTCGCCCGTCTCGACGGGGCCTCCGAGCGGGCGGAGTTGCAGGACATCATGCTGGGTGACTTCGTGGGCCGCCGGGTGATAGCGAAGGACCCGGACGCGGTGGTGCACATCGTGCACGAGTCGGCGGTCACCACGGACCCGCGCCGGCTGGAGCGCGTGCTGTTCAACCTGCTGGCCAACGCGGCCCGGCACGGCAAGCCGCCGATCGAGGTCTCGGTCGAGGGCCGGGTGATCCGGGTCCGCGACCACGGCCCCGGCTTCCCCGAGGAGCTCCTCGCGGAGGGCCCGAGCCGCTTCCGCACCGGCAGCAAGGACCGCGCGGGCCACGGCCACGGCCTCGGCCTGACCATCGCGGCCGGCCAGGCCCGCGTCCTCGGCGCCCGGCTGACCTTCCGCAACGTACGGCCCGCGGGCGCGCCGGACCACATTCCGGCGGAGGGCGCGGTCGCCGTCCTGTGGCTGCCGGAACACGCGCCGACGAGCACGGGCAGCTACCCGATGCTGCCGTAGCCCCGTCCGGACGGGAGGAGGCCACGCCCCTTCAGGTGCGGGCCACCATCACCTCCTCCCCTCTGGACGGCCCCACCCCGGCTCCCCGGCCGGCGAAGTACCGCCGGGCGAGCTCGGCCGCCGACACATGCCGAACCTCCCGGAACCCGCATTCCCGCCCCAGCTCCAGCACTTCCTCCGGGGTGAAGAAGCTCAGGAACGGCGTGCCCGCGGCACGAGCGCCCTCCACCGCCACCTCCAACTGCGCGCGCTGCTCCGGCTCCACGTCGTCGACCGGCCGTAGGAACGTGGTGACCAGGGTGGAACCCGGGGCGAGTCCTGCGACCAGGCGGAACGTGGTGGTGATCGCGTCATGGGTGAGGTACATGATCACCCCGGTCGCGGCGACCACGGCGGGCCGGCCGGTGTCGAGGCCGGCGGCGGCCAACCGCCCCCACCAGTCGCCCTCGAAGTCCACCGGCACGAACCGCAGCCAGTCCGGGACGTCGTACCCCAGCTCCGCCAGACGCCGCCGCTTCCAGGCCTGGGTACCGGGCCGGTCGACCTCGAAAACCCTTATTTTCGCGCCCAGTTCAGGTCGGCGCTGGGCGAAGGTGTCCAGCCCGGCACCGAGTACGACGTACTGGTCCACGCCCTCTCCCGCCCGCTCCACCACCACGTCCTCCACGAAGCGGGCCCGCGCCACGATCGAGGCCCGGATCCGACGGGTGGCCTCGACGTCCATGTCGGGACGGTCCCGCCAGTCGTCCCCCGGGTCCGCGAGCCGCAGCCCGACCTCGTCCTCGATCACATGCGGCGGCGGATCGGCCTGAGCGTGCAGCGCCCGCCAGAGGGCGACCCGCACCGCGGTGTGGTCGGCGGTCGCGGGTTCCCGCTCGGCGGAGCCGCTCAGCAAGCCCAGTCCTTCGACAGGTCGAGCTCGCCTTCGCGGGGCTGGGTGAAGGAGAACCAGTTGCCGGAGTCGTCGCGGAACACCGCCTCCGTGCCGTAGGGACGCTCCTGCGGCTCTTGCAGGAACTCCACGCCCCGGTCCTTGAGCTTCTTGTAGTCCCCGTGGATGTCGTCCGTCGTCAGCGCGCCCGCGCCGAGGACCCCCTTGGCCACGAGTTTCCTGACCATCTCGGCGGACTCGGGGTCCATTGCGGGCGGCCCCGGAACCATCAGCGTGAGGTCGACGTCGGGCTGGTTCTCGGCGCCGACGGTGAGCCAGCGCATGCCGCCTTCGCCCATCGTCATGTCCGAGCGGACCTCAAGGCCCAGCTTCTGGGTGTAGAACTCCTTGGCCCGGTCCTGGTCGAGAACCCAGACGGTCGAGATCTTGAGTCCCTTGATCACGGTGTGCTCCTGCCGACGGTGGTTGTCTCCCGGTCTCCCAGGCTCCGGTCTCCTGCTCCATCACCGTAGGCAGCGGCGACGTCAGCCCGCTTCTCCGGAATTGCTGCGCCGCGCGCCGCCGGGGCCGCTGCTGAAGCCGCCGGCCCAGAGCATGGCGTAACACCCCGGTATGAGCGCGGCCCCGCGGCCCACGTGCTTCGCCCGGTACTCGGTGGGGGTCAGCCCGGTCCACGCCTTGAACCGCGTCGAGAACGTGCCCAGGCTGCTGAAGCCGACGAGGTTGCAGATCTCGGTCACCGACAGGTCGGCGGTGCGCAGGAGGTCCTCCGCGCGCTCGATGCGGCGATGCGTCAGATAGTGACCGGGCGTCTCGCCGTATGCCTCCTTGAAGGCCCGGATGAAGTGATACCGCGAGTACCCGGCATGCGCGGCCACCGCGCCCAGATCGAGCTCAGGCTCGGCCCAGTCACGATCCATGGCGTCCTTGGCGAGACGCAACTGCCGCATTTTGTCCATGAACCCGATGGTGACACGGGCCACTGACATCGACGCGGGTCCGGCCCTTCTCAGCACCGGCCCGCATCCTTCAGCCCGTCCGGCGTTTGAGGACAAGGCCCTTCAGGCCGGCGGGGGTCCGGGGGCGGAGCCCCCGCAGCGGACCCGCACACGACGACCAAAAGAAGGCCCCCCGGGGCGGACACCAGCCGGGGGACCTTCAGCTCACGCGCAGCGGATCAGACAGCCTCGACGATCGACGCCGGCGCCGCGGCTTCCGCTTCCTCGCCAGGCTTAGGCGCAGCCGCCCCCGCTCCCTTCAGCGGAACCTCCTTCACGAACACCGCCGCCACCAGCGCGACCACCGCGACCACGGCCCCCAGCAGGAACGCGGAGTGCGTGCCGGCCGACACCGCGTGCTGGTACGCCTCGCGGGCCGCCGCCGGCAGCTTGGCCAGGCTGGCCGCGTCCAACTGAGCGGACTGCTCGGTCACCTTGGAGCCCAGTGCGCCGGCCCGCTCGGCCATGACGTCCTGGACGCGGTGGTTGAACAGCGCGCCCATGATGGCGACACCGAAGGACGAACCGAGCGTGCGGGACAGGGTGCTCGTGGAGGACGCGACACCCATGTCCTTCATCTGCACGCTGTTCTGCGCGACCAGCATGGTGATCTGCATCAGGCAGCCCATGCCGAGACCGACGACGGCCATGAACACACCGGACATGAACCGGGTCGTGTCGGTGTCCATGGTGGACAGCAGGTACAGGCCGACACCCATCAGGACGCTGCCGACGACCGGGAACACCTTGTACTTACCGGTGTTGGTGGTCACCCGCCCCGCGACCATCGAGGTCACGAGCATCGCGCCGAGCATCGGCAGGAGCAGCAGGCCCGAGTTGGTCGCGGACGCGCCCTGCACGGACTGCTGGTACAGCGGCAGGAACAGGGTCGCGCCGAACATCACGAAGCCGGTGATGAAGCCGATGATCGCCATCAGGGTGAAGTTGCGGCTGCGGAAGATGTGCAGCGGCACGACCGGCTCGGTGGCCTTGGTCTGCCAGAACACGAACCCGATGAGCGCGGCCACGCCGATGCCGATCAGTTCCATGATCCGCGCGGACGTCCAGGCGTACTGCGAACCGCCCCACGTGGTGACGAGCACGATCGAGGTGATGCCGAGGGTCAGCAGTCCGGCGCCCAGGTAGTCGATCCGCGCCTGCGAGCGCTTCTTCGGCAGGTGCAGTACGACACTGATCGCGGCGAGCGCGACCACACCGAGCGGCAGGTTGATGTAGAAGGACCAGCGCCAGCCCCAGTTGTCCGTGATGGTGCCGCCGACCAGCGGTCCGCCGATCATCGCGAGCGCCATGACGCCGGCCATCATGCCCTGGTACTTGCCCCGCTCACGCGGCGGGATCAGGTCACCGATGATCGCCATGACGCCGACCATCAGACCACCGGCGCCGAGGCCCTGGATGGCCCGGAAACCGATCAACTGCCCCATGTTCTGGGCCATGCCGCTGAGCGCGGAACCGAAGAGGAAGATCACGATCGACGTCATGAAGGCGCCCTTGCGCCCGTACATGTCGCCGAGCTTGCCCCACAGGGGCGTCGAGCTGGCGGTCGCGAGCGTGTACGCGGTCACGACCCAGGAAAGGTGCTCGAGCCCGCCCAGCTCACCGACGATCGTCGGCATCGCCGTACCCACGATCATGTTGTCGAGCATCGCGAGCATCATGGTGATCATCAGGGCGAGCAGGACGACCCGCACGCTCTTCGGTTGCTTCTCGGTTTTCTCCGGCACGGCTTCGCCTGGCCCGGTGTCGACCGTCTGTGTGTCCGCCATCTTTCCCACTCCCCTACATACCGCCACCGTCCGGCTACTTACTTGCCGCCCGGCTAGTTGACTACACTAAGGGAAAGTAGCCCCGTAACTAGCCGGGCGTCAAGTAAGTTTGCTGGAGCATGAGACGAATGGGCGGCACCATGGACGGCACCAAGCGGCAACGTCGCGGAGACACCCGCCAGCGCATCCAGGACGTGGCGCTCGAACTCTTCGCCGAGCAGGGCTACGAGAAGACCTCGCTGCGCGAGATCGCCGAGCACCTGGACGTCACGAAGGCGGCGCTCTACTACCACTTCAAGACCAAGGAAGAGATCCTGGTCAGCATCTTCGAGGACCTCACCAAGCCCATCGAGGACCTGATCGAGTGGGGCCGCGACCAGCCCCACACCCTGGAGACCAAGCAGGAGATCGTACGGCGCTACGGCGACGCGCTCGACGGCGCGACCCCGCTGTTCCGCTTCATGCAGGAGAACCAGGCGACGGTACGGGACCTGCGCATCGGCGAACGCTTCAAGGACCGTATGCGCGGCCTGCGGGAGATCGTCATCGACCCCGAGTCGAACCTCGTCGACCAGGTCCGCTCGCTCAGCGCGATCTTCACGCTGCACGCCGGCATGTTCGCCGTACAGGACCTCGAAGGCGACCCCGAGGACAAGCGCAAGGCCGTCCTGGAGGTCGCCACCGACATGATCACGCAGGCCCACGCGGGCACGCGGAACGCCTAGGAACCGTCCTAGACGGTCACACCCTTGCCGCGCAGGAACGCGACCGGGTCTATCGCCGAGCCGTAGTTGGCGGTCGTACGGATCTCGAAGTGCAGGTGGGGACCGGTGGTGTTGCCGGTGTTGCCGGACAGGGCGATGTGCTGGCCGGTGCTGACGACCTGGCCGACCTTCACGTCTATGCGCGAGAGGTGGGCGTACTGCGAGTAGGTGCCGTTGCCGTGCTTGATGACGATGGCGTTGCCGTACGCGGCACCGTCACCGGCACCGTTCGAACCGGCCTTGACGACGGTCCCGCCGTGCGCGGCCACGACCTTGGTGCCGCTGGGCACGGCGAAGTCCTGCCCGCTGTGGGTGGACTGCCACAGGCTGCCGGCCTGGGCGAAGCTCGCGGACAGCGTGTACTTCTTCACCGGGTCGACCCAGGACGCGGCGGTCTTCGCACTCACCGTCTTCGGCGCGACGGTGGCGGAGGCGGCGCTCGCGACCCCGGTGCCCAGCACGGCGGTGGCTCCCAGCCCGACGGCCAGGACGGCCACCCGGGTGCGGAGCGGAGTCGTACGGGAAGAACGGGACGTGGCGCGCTGGAACATCGAGACCTCACGGGGGACGGGGACAGAAAAACCACCCGGCACGCATACGGCCGCCGGATGGCACGTTCATTGGTAACCCCCGTCCCCACGAACCCCCAAACCGCTCTTCTACGACGGAAGCTAGTACTTCATTGCAAAACTTCCGACTCCTTGACAGAGCACACTTTCGTCACGAATCGCCCTCCAGACGGCCAAAACGCCCATTCGGTTCCACTCGATTCCAAGCAATAAATCCCTTTTGCCCCGAATGAGGCTTACGACTACCCGCCCTAGTAGAGGCCGAATCGCCTGTGCGGCTTGTCACCGGCGGGGGCGCCCGCCGACCTCCGAAATGTGGCGCAGACCTCTATCCACCTACCCATCAGTAACCTTATGGTTCCCCTCCCGCCACCCTCGCCCCCGAACATGTGTTTTCCGTACTGGCCGTGAGAGGAACCCCACCCCCATGACGAGACGACGCCCCTGGGCTCGCCGTACCGCCGTAGCCGCCGCCGTGTCCACGGCCGCCCTCGTGGCCGTGACCGTCCCGGCGCAGGCCGCGACCACCACCGCCGCCACGACGGCCACGGTTGACTACGCCACCTGGCAGACCGACTGCCAGTCGGTCATGAACCAGGCACTGCCCTACCTGAAGCAGCGGATCGCGGCCACGAAGCCCGGCGAGAAGCAGGCGATCGTCTTCGACATCGACAACACCACACTGGAGACCGACTTCGGCTTCAGCTGGCCGCAGCCGGCCAACAAGCCGGTCCTCGCGGTCGCCGAGTACGCCCAGGAGCACGGCGTCTCGCTGTTCTTCGTGACGGCCCGCCCCGGCATCATCTACCTGCCGACCGAGTACAACCTCGAACACGACGGCTACGACGTCGACGGCCTCTATGTGCGCGGCCTCTTCGACCTCTTCAAGGACGTCGCCGCGTACAAGACCGCCCAGCGCGCCGACATCGAGAACAAGGGCTACACGATCATCGCGAACATCGGCAACAGCGCCACCGACCTGTCGGGCGGCCACGCCGAGAAGACGTTCAAGCTGCCTGACTACGACGGCCAGTTGTCGTAGCGACCGGTTAGGCTCCATCCGCTCACAGAACTCGGGGGAGGGTGGCGGATGGAGCCCGCGGTACTCGGCGGCAAACTGGCGTCCAGCCTGATCGCACCGCTGGTGAAGAGACTGTTCGTCGCGGACGGCCCCGGCGCGGGCCTGACCGACAAACCGGTCCGCCTGAAGGACCTGGTGTCCTTCAGGGGCGAGAAGCGCGTACTCGGCGAGAAGGACGTCCGCAAACTCGCCGAGCATTTCGTCCAGCAGGCGATGGACTCACCCGGCGAACGCCCCTTCCGCTCCGCCGAACAGACCGCCGTGGCCGACGCGTTGGCCCGCAGACTGCTCGCCCTGGGCGACCTCGACATGGACGACGTCCAGGCCGTCCGCCTGGGCCACCGCGAACTCGCCAAGAAACTCCACTACCAGGCCCCGGCCCCCGACGGACTCTCCACCGACGCCTGCTACTTCCTCGACTCGGCGACCGAGTGGGCCTGCCTGCAGATCCTGGAGTTCTTCACCCGCCGCTCCACCTTCGTGGCCCGCACCCTCGTCGAGCAGACCCGCGCCCAGGCCGAACTCATCGCGAGAATCGACGAGTTGATCGCCCGCAGCCCACGCCCCGGATCCCAGGACCGCACGTTCGAGCGCCGCTACCTCCCCTACGTCGCCGAACGCCACAACCACATCACCATCTACGGCATCGACCTGCGCGACTCCCCGGACCGCTGGCCCCTCGAAGTGGCGTACCTGAGCCTGGAGGCGACGGCGACGGAGGAGCGCCGGCTCACGGACGAACAGCCCGGCGCCGCCTTCACCGTCCAACTCCCCGCCGAGGAAGCCCTGCTGACCCACGACCGGGTGCTGCTGCGCGGCGACGCGGGTTCCGGCAAGACGACGCTGGTGCAGTGGCTCGCGGTGACGGCGGCGGGGGACGGCGACCGTATCCCGTACGTCCTCCCCCTGCGCACGCTGATCCGCACCGGCCAACTCCCCTCCCCCGCCGACTTCCTGGCCTCGACCGGCTGCCCCCACACCCCGCCCGAGGGCTGGACCGAACGCGTCCTGACCGCCGGCCGCGCCCTGATCCTGGTCGACGGCCTGGACGAGATCCCGTCCGCCGACCGCCACCGCACCCGCGACTGGCTCCTGGCCCTGATCCGCGCCTTCCCCGGCAACCGCTGGCTCCTCACCTCCCGCCCCACCGCCGTACGCCCCGACTGGCTGGCCTCGGAGGGCTTCCGCGAACTGACCCTGGCCCCGATGCGCCGCCCCGAGGTGAAGACCTTCGTGGAACGCTGGCACGCGGCGGCCCGGGCCCCGGAGTACGAGACCCCCCTCCTGGACTCCCTCCGCACCAAACGCGATCTGGCCCGCCTCGCCACCAACCCCCTGATGTGCGGCCTGATCTGCGCCCTGCACCGCGAACGCCGGGGCTATCTCCCCACGGGCCGCAAGGAGTTGTACGACGCGGCCCTCACGATGCTGCTGGCCCGCCGGGACCGGGAGCGGGGCATGGGCGCACTGGAGGGCACCGAGCTGGGCGAGGAAGCACAACTGGAGTTGTTGCAACGGCTTGCCTACGCCCTGGTGTTGAGCGGCCGCACCGAGATGGACGTCGAGACGGCCGAGGGCATCGTGGAGCGCAGCCTGCCGACGATCGCGGGGCAGGGCAACGCCGGGACGGTACTACGAGAACTGCTTCTGAGAAGCGGCCTGCTGCGCCAACCCGCCGACGGCGTCCTGGACTTCGTCCACCGCACCTTCCAGGACTACCTGGGCGCGCGGTACGCGGTCGAGGAGGGCCACCTGGACGTCCTCACCAGCCGGGCGGACGACGCGCAGTGGGAGGACGTGATCCGGATGGGCGTGGCGCATGCCCGGCCGCGCGAACGGGTCGTACTGCTACGGCAGTTGCTGGCGCGGGAGGAACCCCGGCTGACGTTGCTCGCGCTGGCGTGCCTGGAGCATGCGACGGCGTTGGACCCGGGGGTTCGGGCAGAGGTCGAGCAGCGGGCAGGGGCTCTGATTCCGCCGCGTACGACGCAGGACGCGCATGCGCTGGCGGGAGCGGGACCGCTGGTCCTGGAGTCGCTGCCGGGACCGGACGGGCTGACGGACGAGGAGGCGAGGGCCGTCACGGTCACCGCCTCGGTCCTGGGCACGGAGGAGCCCGACGGCGCACTGGCCGTGCTGCGACGCTTCCGCACTCATCCGTCCTTCGACGTACGGCGTCAGCTCGCGGGCACATGGGACCGGTTCGATGCACGTGACTACGCGGTCGAGGTGCTCGACCACCTGCTGCGGGACGACCTCTTCGTACGCTGCGCCTCGCCCGAGCAACTGGCGGCACTGCGCCTCATGCGGCCTTGGCACAGGCTGACGGTCACCGGCTCGCCCGAGCTGAGCGAGATCGTCGATGCCGTCCCTGATCCGGGCGCGGTCGACCTCCTGAGTCTTGAGCACCACGGGACCATGTCCGCGCTGGACGAGTTGCTGGCCTTCCGAACCCTGCGCGCGTTGTGGCTGCAGGACTGCTTCGGTGTCCGCGATCTCGTCCGCCTGTCCGAACTGCCTCTCACCGAGCTGGCGTTCAACCACATCACCGACCCGTCGGGCCTGCCGGCGCTGCGCGGGCTCACCCGGCTCTCTGTGGACCAGCCGTTCACGGGCGGCCACCTCTCCGACCACCTGCCCTTGGACGCGCCTCTGGAGTACCTGTTCCTGGGCCAGGAGACATTGGCCGGCACCGGCCTGCGCGGTCTGGAGAGCTGGCCGACACTCACGTCGCTGAGCCTCGGCAAGCCGCCCGCCACCATGGACGCAACGGACTGGGAGCAAGTGGAACGCCTGCCCGTCCTGCGGAACCTCGTCCTGAACACGTCCCTCAGCCGCTACGCCCTGGAGTTCATGCCGGAACTGCCCTCCGTCGAGTCCCTCTCCATGCCCTCCCAGCGCAAGGCCGACGACCACCTCCGCGTCCTCGCCGCCCGCCTCCCCGGCCTACGGACCCTCACCCTCAAGACGTCGGGCAGAAGGGGTGTCCCGCTCGACACCTACGCCGAATTCTTCCCGACCGCCGAAGTGACCGACGACCGCCGCTGACCCCTGCCCCGGACAAACGAAAGGGGCCGGTGCCCAAAAGGCACCGGCCCCTTTCCCGGTCGTAAAGCCCGAAAGCCTTACGCCTCCTTGCTCAGATTCGGACCGGCCCCACCCGCGGCCGCGTCCTCGATCGGCGGGACGTCGGGCAGCGCCGACTTCTCCTCGCCCCGGAAGGTGAAGGTCTTGGTCTCGCCCTCGCCCTCCGTGTCGACGACCACGATGTGACCGGGGCGCAGCTCGCCGAAGAGGATCTTCTCCGAGAGCGTGTCCTCGATCTCGCGCTGGATCGTGCGCCGCAGCGGACGCGCGCCCAGCACCGGGTCGTAACCCTTCTTGGACAGCAGCTCCTTGGCGGCCTGCGACAGTTCGATGCCCATGTCGCGGTCCTTGAGGCGCTCGTCCACCTTGCCGATCATCAGGTCGACGATCTTGAGGATGTCCTCCTGGGTGAGCTGCGGGAAGACGACCACGTCGTCGACGCGGTTGAGGAACTCGGGCCGGAAGTGCTGCTTCAGCTCGTCCGAGACCTTGTTCTTCATGCGCTCGTAGTTGGACTTGGTGTCACCCGTGGCCGCGAAGCCCAGGTTGAAGCCCTTGGAGATGTCCCGGGTGCCGAGGTTGGTCGTCATGATGATGACCGTGTTCTTGAAGTCCACGACCCGGCCCTGGGAGTCGGTCAGGCGACCGTCCTCCAGGATCTGCAGCAGCGAGTTGAAGATGTCCGGGTGGGCCTTCTCGACCTCGTCGAAGAGGACGACCGAGAACGGCTTGCGGCGGACCTTCTCCGTGAGCTGGCCGCCCTCTTCGTAGCCCACGTAACCGGGGGGCGAACCGAAGAGACGCGAGACCGTGTGCTTCTCGCTGAACTCCGACATGTCGAGGGAGATCAGCGCGTCCTCGTCACCGAAGAGGAACTCGGCGAGGGCCTTGGAGAGTTCGGTCTTACCGACGCCGGACGGGCCCGCGAAGATGAACGAACCACCGGGACGCTTCGGGTCCTTGAGGCCCGCACGCGTACGACGGATCGCCTTCGAGAGCGCCTTGACGGCGTCCTTCTGGCCGATGACCCGCTTGTGGAGCTCGTCCTCCATGCGCAGCAGACGCGAGGACTCCTCCTCGGTGAGCTTGAAGACCGGGATGCCGGTGGCAGTCGCGAGGACCTCGGCGATCAGCTCGCCGTCGACCTCGGCGACGACGTCCATGTCGCCGGCCTTCCACTCCTTCTCCCGCTTGGCCTTGGCGGCCAGGAGCTGCTTCTCCTTGTCGCGGAGGGAGGCGGCCTTCTCGAAGTCCTGCGAGTCGATCGCGGACTCCTTGTCGCGGCGGACGCCGGCGATCTTCTCGTCGAACTCGCGCAGGTCCGGCGGCGCGGTCATCCGGCGGATGCGCATCCGGGAGCCGGCCTCGTCGATCAGGTCGATCGCCTTGTCCGGCAGGAAGCGGTCCGAGATGTACCGGTCGGCCAGCGTGGCGGCCTGCACGAGCGCCTCGTCCGTGATGGAGACACGGTGGTGGGCCTCGTAGCGGTCGCGCAGACCCTTGAGGATCTCGATGGTGTGCGGCAGGGACGGCTCCGCGACCTGGATGGGCTGGAAGCGGCGCTCGAGGGCCGCGTCCTTCTCCAGGTGCTTGCGGTACTCGTCCAGCGTGGTGGCGCCGATGGTCTGCAGCTCACCGCGGGCCAGCATGGGCTTCAGGATCGAAGCGGCGTCGATGGCGCCCTCGGCGGCACCCGCACCGACCAGCGTGTGCAGCTCGTCGATGAACAGGATGATGTCGCCGCGGGTGCGGATCTCCTTGAGCACCTTCTTCAGGCGCTCCTCGAAGTCACCGCGGTAGCGGGAGCCGGCGACCAGCGCGCCGAGGTCCAGGGTGTAGAGGTGCTTGTCCTTGAGGGTCTCGGGCACCTCGCCCTTGACGATGGCCTGGGCGAGGCCCTCGACGACGGCGGTCTTGCCGACGCCGGGCTCACCGATCAGGACCGGGTTGTTCTTGGTGCGCCGGGACAGCACCTGCATGACCCGCTCGATCTCCTTCTCGCGCCCGATGACCGGGTCGAGCTTGGACTCACGAGCGGCCTGGGTGAGGTTCCGGCCGAACTGGTCGAGGACCAGGGACGTCGAGGGGGTGCCCTCCGCAGGGCCGCCGGCGGTGGCGGTCTCCTTGCCCTGGTAACCGGAGAGCAGCTGGATCACCTGCTGCCGCACACGGTTGAGATCAGCGCCCAGCTTGACCAGGACCTGGGCGGCGACGCCCTCGCCCTCACGGATCAGGCCGAGCAGGATGTGCTCCGTGCCGATGTAGTTGTGGCCCAGCTGAAGAGCCTCGCGGAGCGACAGCTCCAGGACCTTCTTGGCACGGGGAGTGAAGGGGATGTGACCGGACGGCGCCTGCTGGCCCTGTCCGATGATCTCCTCAACCTGCTGGCGGACCGCCTCAAGCGAAATGCCGAGGCTCTCCAGGGCCTTTGCGGCGACACCCTCACCCTCGTGGATCAGGCCCAGGAGGATGTGCTCGGTGCCGATGTAGTTGTGGTTGAGCATCCGGGCTTCTTCCTGAGCCAGGACGACAACCCGCCGCGCGCGGTCGGTGAACCTCTCGAACATCGTTAATCGCTCCTCAGAGCGGTCAGGCAGTAAGGGGACGCTCCCCTCCCTGTCCTTCCGCAGCTTAGTCCCGCAAGCGGGGACCGCTCATTCCAACTGCCGACACCGGACCGAGAACCAACACTGCCTCCTGAACCCGAACGCCGACATCTGCTCCAACCTGATGGTGCGAGACGATGTTCCCGCAGGCCAGGCAGTTACCCTCACCATGAGTACGCCGATGGCGAACGTGAGACGCCCTTTTCTGCGTGTCGCCCCCTCCCACTAGGGATGTCTTACCCGTACGGACTGACACTCCATGCCGAGCGCACCGGTTCCCTCAGCTACGGGCGAACAACCTTGCACCGCTCCACACCCCCGAACGCCCCCAATTCCAGCACCCAAAGCAATCGCTGGACCACCCAGCGTAACTCCCGGCCCGCTTCGGCGGTTGCTCTTGTCATGGTTGACACAGTCCCCCCGGTCGCCACCGTCCCGCTCCCCCGTCGCCCGCTCGATCCGGACGACGGGCGGCGCCACTGGTACGAGAACGCACTGGGGTGGCGGACGGTGCCCGGAGAGCCGCTGCGGCTCGTCACGGGCCTGCGTTTCGACGTTCTGGACGTGCCGGTGGAGGCGGGCGTCGCGGCGCTGTGGCGGCTGGGCCCGGACTCGCCGGTGGCCGTACGGGGCGACCGGATGCGGCTGCTGGTGGCCGCGGGCAGCGCGGAGGAGCTTCCGGGACTGCTGGACTGGCTGGAGTGGGGCGCGCTGGCGCCGGAGCTGGATCTGCTGGCGCTCGGCGAGGGCGGGCACATGGAGGCGCCGCCGGTCCCTGGAACGGGGCCCGGGAGCGGGCGACCGCGTCCCTTGCAGGGGGCCGCCGTATGGCTGCGGCCCCCCGAGCCGGGGTGCGAGGTCGAGGCCTCGCTGCCGACGCTGTCGGCCGTGGGGGGCGTTGGGGGCGCCCCTGATCTCGTACGACTGGTGGACACGGTGGCCACACAGTGCCACCGGGTCCGGCTGCGGCGCTCGTGCGCTCAGCCGTTGGCCTTCTCGTAGGCCTCGCGAATGGACGCGGGAACACGGCCGCGGTCGTTGACCTCGTAGCCGTTCTCCTTGGCCCACGCGCGGATCTGCGCGGTGTCCTGGCTGCCGCCCGTTGCGGCACGCGCCTTTCCGCGACCGCCCGAAGCGCGGCCACCGGTACGGCGCCCGCCCTTCACGTAAGCCTCAAGAAGGCCACGGAGCTTGTCCGCATTCGCGGTGGTGAGATCGATCTCGTACGTCTTGCCGTCCAGTGCGAACGTCACCGTCTCGTCCGCCTCGCCGCCGTCGAGGTCGTCGACAAGAAGGACCTGAACCTTCTGTGCCACCGGATTTCCTTTCATCGATTACTTGCGGGCCTGGGGTCTGCGGCGTCCGCCGTTTCGCCGTCCCCTGTTATATGCAGTACTGCAGTACGTCGGAAAGCAAACCGCTTTTGCTGGAAAAACACAAACCCCCGGGAGAGACCGACTGACCTCACCCGCCCGGAAAGATGCGCGTTTCGGACATAGGGAACCTGGGCAGGGCGACCCCGCCGAATTGAGCGCGGCGATCACAGATGCAGAAGCATCCGGCTGTTGCCCAAGGTGTTCGGTTTCACTCGTTCGAGACCGAGGAACTCCGCCACGCCCTCGTCATAGGAACGCAACAGCTCCGCGTAGACATCGGTGTCGACCGGTGTCTCACCGATCTCCACGAAGCCGTGCTTCGAGAAGAAGTCCACTTCGAAGGTGAGACAGAAAACGCGACGAACGCCTAGCCAACGAGCCGTGTGCAGCAACTTCTCCAGCAACTGATGACCCACACCGGCGCCCTTGAGGCCGGGCTTCACCGCGAGAGTGCGGACTTCCGCGAGGTCTTCCCACATGACATGCAGCGCACCGCAGCCGACGACCTCCGCGTTGTCGTCCCGTTCGGCGACCCAGAACTCCTGTATGTCCTCGTAAAGAGTCACCGTCGCTTTGTCGAGCAGGATGCGACCGCGGACGTAGGCGTCAAGGAGTCGGCGTACCGCCGGTACATCGCCGGTCCTGGCCCGCCGGACGGTGATGGCTTTCGCGGTGACTTCGGGCTGCTCTGCTGACATGAGCGGACGCTATCGCCCACCGCCGGAGGGCGCGGAGCCGGGGTTCTCGGCGTCATCCGCGGGTTCGGGTGTTTCCGGTCCCTGGACGATGCGTACGGCGCTGCGCAGGGCCTCACGCTGTTCGTCGCTCATCATCCCGAAGAAGGCGACGAGAGCGGCCGCGGGGTTGTCGCTCTGGGACCAGGCGTCGTTCATCAGGGCCGCCGAGTAGGCGGCTCGGGTGGAGACCGCCTCATATCGATAGGCCCTGCCTTCCGCCTCGCGACGCACCCAGCCCTTCTGATGGAGATTGTCCAGAACGGTCATCACCGTGGTGTACGCGATGGACCGTTCCTGCTGAAGGTCTTCCAGGACTTCTCGAACGGTCACCGGGCGGTTCCACTTCCACACCCGCGTCATGACCGAGTCTTCGAGTTCTCCCAATGGGCGAGGCACAGCTCAGAACCATAGTGGAAAAGGAACAAAAAGGGCGTACGACTCGGAAAGCGCACGCGCGCGTGCGGGAGTCGTACGCCCTTGAAGACGCCGTCGAAGCCGTCGAAAGAGGTGGGTTCAGGCGTCGGTGGTCGAAGAGGCCTGGCGGGCGCTCTCCGCGCGCGCGATGGCCGCGTCGACGGCCGCGTCCTCCTTGGCCTTCATGGCCCCGCCCTGGGTCTTCACGATGACCCGGATCAGTCCGATGAAGAACACGGCCATGACGACCGGGGGTACGAGCGCGGAGACATAGTCCATGCCCTCCAGAGTAGCCACGGGCCCAAGGGAGGACGGGGCGGGGTCGGTTCAGCCGGCGGCGAGCTGCTGCGGCGGGTTCGTGGGGGGCGGTGCCGGTTTGCGCCGGGGGAAGACCTCGCCCGGGGTGGGGATCGGCCGGGACGGCTTCGGGGCCGCGGGCGCCGGGGTGGGCTTCGGCCGCTCCACGGGCTTGCGCACGGGCTCCTTGGCCTGCTCCCCTGCGGGTTCACCGGCCGGCACGGAAAGGCCCCCTGAGAGGCCCCCAGGGAGGGCCAGGAGGCGGGTGCGGGAGGCGGGGACCGTGGGGGCGGGGCGGGCGGTCGTACGGCGGGCCAGGCGCGCGCGTACGTCCTGTTCGGCGAGCGTGAGGCAGCGGTCCAGGAGGGCGGCGGCCGCCGGGTTGCCGCGCAGCGCCCGCAGCGCGGCGAGGTCGTCGACGTCCGGGCGGTACCCGGCGCCGAGCGCCTCCTCCAGGAGCGTGAGGTAACCGGCGGTGGTGCCGGGCAGGGCGGCGCGGTACCGGGCGAGGTCGGCGACCAGGAAGGCGCGCAGCCGGACTCCCTCGCGTACCGCCTCGTCGAGGGATTCGGCGAGCCGTAGACAGTCCTGGACGTCCTCGGCCGAGGCGGCTTTGGGCTGGAGGGCGAGGGCGAGGGCGCGACGGAGCACACGCAGCTCCTCCGCACCGAACGCCATGCCGCCGCGGGATCCGTATGGCGTGGGCATGCGGCGACGATACGCGCTAATCAGACAAATTCGACATAGGGGGCGGGTGTGGCGCGGGGTTTTCGTCCGCAGGTCAGGGGGTGTCGTTTCCGGACGACACCCCCTGGGTCACATCCGCGACACGTTGCGCTCGTAGACCAGCCGCAGGCCGATCAGGGTGAGCCAGGGCTCGTGCTCGTCGATCACCGAGGCCTCGCCCAGGACCATCGGGGCCAGCCCGCCGGTCGCGATCACCGTCACGTCCTCGGGGTCGTCGGCGAGTTCCTTGGCCATCCGGTTGACGACCCCGTCGACCTGGCCGGCGAACCCGTAGACGATGCCCGACTGCATCGCCTCGACGGTGTTCTTGCCGATCACGCTGCGCGGCCGGGCCACCTCGATCTTGCGGAGCTGGGCGCCCCTGACGCCCAGCGCCTCGACCGAGATCTCGATCCCGGGGGCGATGACACCGCCGATGTACTCCCCGCGCGCGGAGACCGCGTCGAAGGTGGTCGCCGTACCGAAGTCGACGACGATCGCCGGGCCGCCGTAGAGCTCGACCGCGGCGACCGCGTTGATGATGCGGTCCGCGCCGACCTCCTTGGGGTTGTCGGTCATGATCGGCACACCCGTCTTGACGCCCGGCTCGACGAGGACGGCGGGCACGTCGCCGTAGTAGCGGCGGGTGACCTCGCGCAGTTCGTGCAGGACGGACGGGACGGTGGCGCAGATCGCGATGCCGTCGATGCCGTCGCCCAGCTCCTCTCCGAGGAGCGGGTGCATGCCCATCAACCCCTGGAGGAGTACGGCGAGTTCGTCGGCGGTGCGGCGCGCGTCGGTGGAGATCCGCCAGTGCTCGATGATCTCCTCGCCGTCGAACAGACCCAGGACGGTGTGCGTGTTGCCCACGTCGATCGTGAGGAGCATGACTACTGCGCCTCACGGAGGTCGAGGCCGATGTCCAGGATCGGCGCGGAGTGGGTCAGGGCTCCTACGGCGAGGTAGTCCACCCCGGTGTCGGCGTACGCCTTGGCGTTGTCCAGGGTGAGCCGTCCCGAGGCCTCCAGGGCCGCGCGGCCGGCGACGATGCCGACGGCCTCGGCGCATTCGCCGGGCGTGAAGTTGTCGAGGAGGATCAGGTCGGCGCCGGCGTCCAGGACGTCACGGAGCTGGTGCAGGGTGTCGACCTCGACCTCGATCGGCACGTCCGGGAAGGCCTCCCGTACGGCCTTGAAGGCCTGGGCGACGCCGCCGGCGGCGACCACGTGGTTGTCCTTGACGAGGGCCGCGTCCGACAGGGACATGCGGTGGTTGACACCGCCGCCGCAGCGGACCGCGTACTTCTCCAGGGAGCGCAGTCCGGGCGTCGTCTTGCGGGTGTCGCGGACGTTCGTCCTGGTGCCCTCCAGGGCGTCCGCCCACGCGCGCGTGGCGGTCGCGATGCCTGAGAGACGGCACAGGAGGTTCAGCGCGCTGCGCTCGGCGGTGAGGAGGTCACGCGTGCGCGTGGTGACCGACAGGAGCTTCGCTCCGGCCTCCACGCGGTCGCCGTCCTCCACGTGGCGCTCGACCTCGAACTCATCGGTGCACACTACGGAGATCACCGCTTCGGCGACCCTGAGGCCCGCCACGACACCGGCCTCGCGCGCGGTGAAGTCGGCGGTGGCGACGGCCTCTTCGGGGATGGTCGCCACGGTCGTCACGTCGACGCCGTGGGCCAGGTCCTCCTGGATGGCGACATTGGCGATGTCCTCGACCTCCAGGGGGTCGAGTCCGGCGTCGGCCAGGAGTTCGGCGAGCGCGGGGTCGAGGCCGCACTCCAGATACTCCGCGTCGGCGCCCGCGCCACAGGCACAGCCGTCGCCGCAGCCGCCGCTGTCGGCGAGGGGAAGGTCGTGGGTGCTCACTTCTGTCACTGCTCCTGGGGACGGTGCTGCCGGGTCGGGGGGAAGTCTGCGGTGTCCGTGGTGCGTACGGCCAGCGTGCGGTCGGGGTTCAGCCGTACGACGATGTGGCGGCGCCAGGCGCTGTCGTCGCGCTCGGCGTGGTCCTCGCGCCAGTGGCAGCCGCGGGTCTCCTCGCGCTGGGAGGCGGCGGTGACCAGGGCGCGGGCGACGCACAGGAGGTTGGTGGCCTCCCAGGTGTCGACGCCGGGCTCGGCGGTCTTGCCGTTCTCGTCGAGGGCGTCGCGGGCGTCGGTGTGCAGTTGCTGGAGCTGTCCGGCGGCCCTGGCGAGGGAGTCCGCGGAGCGCAGGACGCCCGCGCCCTCGGACATGATCCGCTGGATCGCGAAGCGGGCCTCGGGGGCGAGCAGCGGGTGCGCGGGCTTCTGGGGGTGCGGGACCGGTTCGGGCACGCGCGCGTGGAGGACGGTCTCCGTCCGGCTCTCGATGATGTCGGCGACGATGCGCTCGGCGTAGACGAGACCTTCGAGGAGCGAGTTGGAGGCGAGCCGGTTCGCGCCGTGCACACCGGTACAGGCGACCTCACCGCACGCGTACAGGCCGGGGACGGTCGTACGGCCCCGGGAGTCGGTGCGGACGCCGCCGGAGGCGTAGTGGGCGGCCGGGGCGACCGGGACGGGCTCGGTGACCGGGTCGATGCCGTGGCTGCGGCAGGCGGCGAGGATCGTCGGGAAACGGTGCTCCCACATGTCGGCGCCGAAGTGCCGGGCGTCGAGGAACATGTGCTCGGCGTCCAGCTCCTGCATGCGCCGCATGATGCCCTTGGCGACGATGTCCCGGGGCGCCAGCTCGGCCAGCTCGTGCTGGCCCACCATGAAGCGCACGCCGTCGGCGTCGACCAGGTGGGCGCCCTCGCCGCGCACCGCCTCGGAGACCAGGGGCTGCTGGCCCTCCGCGTCGGCGCCGAGGAACAGCACGGTCGGGTGGAACTGCACGAACTCCAGGTCGGAGACCTCGGCACCCGCGCGGAGGGCGAGGGCGACGCCGTCGCCCGTCGACACGGACGGGTTGGTGGTGGCCGAGAAGACCTGCCCCATGCCGCCGGTCGCGAGGACCACGGCGGGCGCGTGCACCGCGCCCACACCGTCGTGCTGCCCCTCGCCCATGACGTGCAGGCTCACGCCCGCCGTACGGCCTTCGGCGTCCGTGAGCAGGTCCAGGACGAGCGCGTTCTCGATCGTGCGCAGGCCACGCGCGTGGACGGCCTCGACGAGCGCCCGGGAGATCTCGGCGCCGGTCGCGTCGCCGCCGGCGTGTGCGATGCGGCGCCGGTGGTGGCCGCCCTCGCGGGCCAGTTCCAGTCCTCCTTCGGAGGACTCGTCGAAGTGGGCGCCGGTCTCGATCAGCCGCCGTACGGCGTCGGGGCCCTCGGTGACGAGGATCCGTACGGCCTCCTCGTCGCACAGACCCACGCCCGCCACCAGGGTGTCGGCCAGGTGCTGTTCGGGGGTGTCGCCCTCGCCCAGGGCGGCGGCGACCCCGCCCTGGGCCCAGCGGGTGGAGCCGTCGTCCAGGCGGGCCTTGGTCACGACGACCGCCCGCAGGCCGGCCGCCTGGCAGCGCAGGGCCGCGGTGAGACCGGCCACTCCGGAGCCGACGACCACCACGTCCGCGTCGATGGACCACCCGGGGGCGGGTGCGTGCAGTCGTATGCCTGTGTTGCTCACGAGGCGGCTCCGAAGGTTCCGAAAGCGAGTGGGATGTTGTCGATCAGCCGGGTCGTCCCGACCCGGGCGGCGACGGCGAGAACGGCCTCGCCGGTGAAGTCCTCGTCCACGTCGGTGAAGTCGGACGGGTCGACCAGGGCGAGGTAGTCCACGGCGAGCGGCGGGTCCAGTCGGGCGGCGTCGTCGAGGACCAGGCGGGCGGCGGCGCGGACGGACGCCGGGCCGCCGGGGCCGGGGGCGGCCTTGGCGACGGCGTGCGCGTCGGCCGCCGCGCGGGACTCCCCTATGGCGCTGAGCGCCTCGGCACGCGCGTGCGTGGCGGGCACCTCGCGGGCCCGCGCACGCAGCGCCTCCTGGGCGGCGTGCCGGTCGCGGCCGGCGAACAGGGCCTGAGAGAGGGCGAGCGCGGTGCGCCGCTCCTGGGGGGACAGATAGCGGTTGCGGCTGGACAGGGCCAGGCCGTCGGCCTCGCGCACGGTCGGCACGCCGACGATGTCCATGCCGAAGTTCAGGTCGCGCACCATGCGGCGGATCAGGGCGAGCTGCTGGGCGTCCTTCTGGCCGAACAGGGCGACGTCGGGGCGGGTGAGCTGCAGCAGCTTCGCGACGACGGTGAGCATGCCGTCGAAGTGGCCGGGGCGGACCGCGCCCTCCAGGCGTTCGCCCATGGGGCCCGCCGAGATGCGGACCTGGGGTTCGCCGCCCGGGTAGACCTCGTCCACGGAGGGGGCGAACACGACGTCCGCGCCCGCCAGTTCGGCGATCTTGAGGTCGGCGTCCAGGGTGCGCGGGTAGCGGTCGAGGTCCTCGCCCGCGCCGAACTGGAGCGGGTTCACGAAGACGGTGACCACGACCTCGCCGCCGGGTCCGGCGAGCTCGCGCGCGGCGCGGACCAGGGTGGCGTGGCCCTCGTGCAGGGCGCCCATCGTCATCACGACGGCGCGACGGCCCGCACGCGTGCGTGCGTGCAGTTCGTCGGCGGTGCGCAGCAGCGTGCTGGTCATCCGGCATCTCCCTCGGCGCCGTTGGCGAGTACCCCGAGGAGGTCCTCGGCGAGTTCCGGCTTGAGCAGCCCGTGGGCCAGGGCCCGGTCGGCGGTCGCGCGAGCCATCGCCAGATAGCCGGCGACGGTCTGGGGAGCGTGCTTGCGCAGTTCGGTGACGTGGGCGGCGACGGTGCCCGCGTCCCCGCGCGCGACGGGGCCGGTGAGGGCCGCGTCGCCGGAGCGCAGCGCGTTGTCCAGGGCGGCGCCCAGCAGCGGGCCGAGCATCCGGTCGGGGGCCTCGACGCCGGCCGTGCGCAGCAGCTCCATGGACTCGGCGACCAGGGTCACCAGGTGGTTGGCTCCGAGCGCGAGGGCCGCGTGGTACAGCGGGCGGTTCTCCTCGGCGATCCACTCGGGCTCGCCGCCCATCTCGATCACCAGGGCCTCGGCGGCCAGCCGGAGTTCCTCGGGCGCGGTGACCCCGAAGGAGCAGCCCGCGAGGCGCTGTACGTCCACTGGGGTGCCCGTGAAGGTCATCGCGGGGTGCAGGGCCAGCGGCAGCGCGCCGACGCGCAGAGCGGGCTCCAGGACCTGCGTGCCGTACCGCCCGGAGGTGTGCACGAGCAGTTGGCCGGGGCGCACGGCCCCGGTCTCGGCGAGGCCCTCCACGAGCCCCGGCAGCGCGTCGTCCGGGACGGTGAGCAGCACCAGGTCGGCGCGCTCCAGGACCTGCGCGGGCGTGAGGACCGGCACCTCGGGGAGCATCAGCGCGGCCCGTCGCCTCGACGCGTCGGAGACCCCGGAGACGGCCACCGGGCGGTGGCCCGCCAGTTGGAGGGACGCGGCCAACGCGGGACCCACCCGGCCGGCGCCGACGACACCGACGGCGAGCCGCGCGGGGCGGTCCTTGGGCTCTGGCTGTTGGAATGTACTCACGCGTGGGCGGCCTTCCCGTTCCAGTCCGCTCCGGGTACCGGACGATTTCTCGTCATGTTAACGCGATCGGTTCGAGGGGCGTCCGGTTGTCCACAGGCTGTGGGTAGTCGCACACTCCGAGTCCTGCCGGAAAGCCGACGGAAACTCGGGTGCTCGCACAGACGTGCGCCGGGCATCATCCGGAGCATGAGTGATACGGCGGGACAGGGCGAAGAGCGGGCGGAGCCGACCACGGAGGAGGAGCGGATCAAGGGTCGCCGTAAACGGCGCATCGACGCGAACCGCAACGCGGAGCGCGCACTCGCCCGCCTCGGTTTCCTGGGCCCCCTCCGGGAGCGGCTCGCCTTCGTCCAGGAGGCGGCCGAGCTGTACGACCTGGACGAGACCTCGGACATGTACGGCAGCGGTGTCGTGGAGACCCTGGAGAAGCGGGTCGCCGAAATCCTCGGCAAGGAGGCCGCCGCGTTCTTCCCCACGGGCACGATGGCCCAGCAGGTGGCCCTGCGCTGCTGGGCGGGCCGTACCGGCAACCCGACGGTCGCCCTGCATCCGCTCGCCCACCCCGAAGTGCACGAACGGGACGCCTTCGGCCAGGTCGCCGGACTGCGCCCGGTCCATGTGACGAGCGAGCCCCGGCAGCCGACCGCCGACGAGGTGCGCGACTTTCCCGAGCCCTTCGGGGCGCTGATGCTCGAACTGCCCCTCCGGGACGCCGGTTTCGTCCTGCCCTCCTGGGAGGAGCTCTCCGCCGTCGTCGATGCCGCCCGCGAACGCGACGCGGTGGTCCACTTCGACGGGGCCCGCCTGTGGGAGTCCGCCCCGCACCTCGGCCGCCCGCTCGACGAGATCGCCGACCTCGCGGACAGCGTCTACGTGTCGTTCTACAAGTCCCTCGACGCCCTCGGCGGCGCCGCGCTCGCCGGCCCGAAGACCCTGATCGACGAGGCGAAGACCTGGCGGCACCGCTACGGAGGCGCGGTCTTCCAGCAGTTCCCCACCGCCCTGACCGCACTCGCGGGCCTGGACCGGGAGCTGCCCCGGCTGCCCGCGTACGTGGCCCACGCGCGCGTGGTCGCCGAGGCGCTGCGCGAGGGGTTCGCCGCGGCCGGGGTGCCCTGGATGCGCGTCCAGCCCGAGCGTCCGCACACGAACGAGTTCCAGGTCTGGCTGCCCTACGACCCCGACACCCTCGCGGAGGCCGCGATCCGCCAGGCCGAGGAGACGAGCACCACCCTCTTCGCCAACCCCTGGGACACGAAGGGCCCCGGGCTGGCGGTCACCGAGGTCTACGTCCGCGCAGCGGGCCTGGAGTGGACGGCCGACGACGTGAAGGCCGCGGTCACGGACTTCGTGACCCGGCTCAAGGAGGAGAGCGGGGGCTGAGGTGGGGGCGGGCCGACGGCCCCGTGCCTCCCGCAGCCTCCCCTGGACCGGACGGCGGAGGGACCTCGCCGAGCCGAGCGGCCGGGCCGGTCTCAGCAGATCCCGCGCGCCCCCAGGCGCAGCCACCGGCCCAGTAGTCGCCGTAGCCGACCGTGAAGCCGGGCACCCCGCGACAGCCGCACGGAACCGGCGGTAGACGCGCAACTCGCGGGCCCTCCACCGCTCGTGCGCGCCGGGCAGCGGGCAGCGGAGGAAGAGCCTCGCCGAGCCGGGCCGCCGAGCCGCCGGGCCGACCGCAGCAAACCCCACACACCCCAGGCGCAGCCACCGACCCACTCCCGGGCCCTCCGCCGGTCACGCGCGCCGGGCGGCGGCGCGGGGACGCCGCCGAGCCGCCGGGCCGGGCGGGTGTCGAGCGTGTGCTGCCGGGTGATGCTCGTGCCCCCCGTGCCGCGCCGCCCGGCCCCGGCTGTCGCGGCGATTGACGGGCGCCGTCAAACGGCGGGGGCGTTGTCAGTGGCGGGGTGCACGATGGGGGCATGAGCGTGCACATCGACATCACCGGGCTGCGGCCGGAGCGAATCACCTTCGCGCCCTCGCCGCTGGGCGAGCTGTGCATGGCGCTGCACGCGATGTCCGAGCCGGGGCACCATCCCGGCCTCCAGGGCTGGGTCACCGGCGTCACCGCCCGGCTCGATCCGCATCTGGCCGACCGGATGTGCGAGGCGGACTTCCTGTGGCGGTTGACGTTCTCCGACCTGTTCCTGCCGTACGCGGGCATCCCAGGCCGGAGCACGCTCCCCGGGGCCACGCTCGCCGAGGAGCTGGATTTGTTGGACAAGTTGACTGACGAGCAGTTCGTGGACGCGGCACTGGAGTTCACCACCTGCGCGATCTCGTACGCCACGGGCGGACCCGGCCCGCTCAGCGACACCGGGATCCGGCGACGTGCCCTGGAGCAGGCGGCCGCGCGGGGCCCGCATCAACTGGCTTTCACCGAGCGGCTGTTGGCCGACCCACCGCGGACCAGGGCCTGGCTGCGGCAGTTCCTGGAGGACTGCGACGAGGCGTTCTTCGCGGAGACCTGGTCCCGGATGGAGCACCAGCTCACGGCCGACGCCCGCCACAAGACGGACCTCCTGCGCCGCAAGGGCCTGGCGGAGGCGCTGGCGTCGATGTCCACCGCGATGACCCTCGACGAGAGCGCCACCCGGATCACGGTCGACAAGCTCGGTGACGGCCGTACGGCGACCCAGGACGGCGGCCTCCTCCTGGTGCCCACCAGCCTGGGCTGGCCGCACCTGACGGTCCTGTACCGGCACGGCTGGCAGCCCGTCGTGCACTACCCCGTGGGATCGCCCAGGCTCACGGCACCGACCTCCGTGGAGCTGCTGACCCTGCGGATGACCGCCCTGTCCCACCCGGTCCGTATGCGCCTGTGCCGCAGCCTCGCCCGCAGCGCGTTCACCACCGGTGAGCTGACCCAGGTGCACGGCATGACCGCCCCCGAGATATCCCGCCATCTCGGCGTCCTGAAAAAGGCCGGCCTGATCACCACCCGCCGCCGCGGCCGCTATGTGCTGCACCAGTTGGACGTCACGACGGTGGCCCGCCTGGGCAGCGACTTCCTGGAGGGCATCCTCAGATGACCCGCACCGGGCGGCCAGGCGTCTAACCGTGCCCGCCCGCCCGCACCAGCCCCGTCTCGTAGGCCAGGACGACCACCTGCACCCGGTCCCGCAGACCGACCTTGGTCAGGATGCGGCCGACATGGGTCTTCACCGTCGCCTCGGACAGCACCAGGCGGGCCGCGATCTCGCCGTTGGACAGCCCCTGTGCGACCAGGATCATGACCTCGCGTTCGCGCTCGGTGAGGCGCTCCAGCTCCTTGCGCTGGGGCTCCTTGCCGGTGGCGGGCAGCATCGGGGCGAAGCGGTCCAGGAGCCGACGGGTCGTGGAGGGCGCCACCACGGCGTCCCCGCTGTGCACCGAGCGGATCGCGGTGAGGAGTTCGCCGGGCGGCACATCCTTGAGCATGAAGCCGGAGGCGCCCGCCTTCAGCCCGGAGAAGGCGTACTCGTCGAGGTCGAAGGTGGTCAGGATCAGCACCTTCGGCGGGTTCTCGCCCTGGCAGATGCGGCGGGTGGTCTCCACCCCGTCCAGCTTCGGCATCCGGACGTCCATCAGCACCACGTCGACCGCGGTCGCGGACAGCACCTGGAGGGCCTCGACGCCGTCGCCCGCCTCCGCGACGACCTCCATGTCCGGCTGGGCGGCGAGCACCATCCGGAACCCGGTGCGCAGCAGCACCTGGTCGTCGACGAGCATCACGCGGATCGTCATCGGGTCCTCTTCCGTTCCGTCTAAAGGTCGTTCAACTGTTCGTTACAGGTGTCAGTGCCCGGCGTACGAAAGGTCAGTGCGCGGGTTTCAGCGGCAGCAGCGCGCTGATGCGGAAGCCGCCGCCCGGGCGCGGGCCCGCGTCCAGGGTGCCCCCGACCATGCCGACCCGTTCCCGCATACCGATCAGACCATGCCCCTGGCCGTCCACGCCGCCCTCCTCGTACAGCTCGTGCGGGGCGCCCTTGCCGTCGTCCTCGACGAGCAGCCCGAGACCGTCGTCGAAGTAGACCAGGCGCACACTGGCGCCCGTGTTCGGGCCGCCGTGCTTGCGGGTGTTGGTGAGCGCCTCCTGCACGATCCGGTAGGCGGTCAGCTCGACGCCGCTGGGCAGTGGGCGCGGGGTGCCCTCGACCTTGAAGTCGACGGGCAGTCCGGACGTACGGCACTGCTCGACCAGGTCGTCGATCTGCTCCACGTCCGGCTGCGGCACGTACTCCCCGACCTCCTTGTGCTCGCCGGTGCGCAGCACGCCCAGCAGGCGGCGCATCTCGGCGAGGGCCTGGCGGCCGGTGGAGGAGATCGTCTCCAGGGCCTTCTTCGCCTGGTCCGGCGCGGAGTCGAGGACATAGGCGGCGCCGTCGGCCTGGACCACCATCACCGACACGTTGTGCGCGACCACGTCGTGCAGCTCGCGGGCGATCCGGGCGCGCTCGGCGGCGACCGCGACCTTGGCCTGCGCCTCGCGCTCCTTCTCCAGCCGGGCGGCGCGCTCCTCCAACTGCGCGAAGTACGCGCGCCGGGTGCGCATCGAGTCGCCCAGCACCCAGGCCAGCGCGAACGGCACCGTCTGGAAGATCGCCAGCGCGATCAGCCCGAGGGAACTGGTGTGCTCCTGGGGCCAGCGGATCTGCGCCAGGGTCGCCGCGGACAGACCGGCGGCCAGGGCGAAACGGGAGGCCCAGCGGGCACCGACCGCGGCGACCGTGTAGACGATCACCAGCATGGCGAAGTCGGCCACCTGGGGCTCGATGTCGAGGACCAGTTGCACGAGGCCCGTCGCGCAGGCCAGGACGAGCATCTTCTCCGGCCACCGGCGGCGCAGCGCGATCGCCGCACACATCACGACGGACACCACCAACGGCCCGACGGCCGAGTCGTGATGGCCCGGCGAGTAGTGGACACCGACGATGCTCACGCCACTCAGCCCCAGCAGGAAGACAGCCCAGAAGGTGTCGACCCATGTCGGGTGTCTGCGGAGGAAGTCATAGAGGCGCTGCACGTAACCCAGCGTAGGGACGCGTGCGGTGTGCCGGGGTCAACCGGAGGATCGATCCGTATACGCCCGACGTACTCCCCAAGGTGGAGGCCCCGTTGTCCTGTGCACTTAGTCTGGCCGCGTGACGGAAGACACCTCGGGACGGTGGCGCGGCTGGCGGGCGGCGGCCGAGGACGCCCTGTACGGCCCTGAGGGGTTCTATCGCAGGCCCGAGGGACCCGCCGGGCACTTCCGTACGTCGGTGCACGCTTCGGCGCTCTTCGCCGGGGCCGTGGCACGGCTGCTGTGCCGGGTGGACGAGGCACTGGAGGGGCCGGCGGTGCTGGACTTCGTGGATCTCGGCGCGGGCCGCGGCGAGCTGGTGACCGGTGTGCTCGCCGCCCTGCCCGCAGAAGTGGCGGCACGCGTGCGTGCGTACGGCGTCGAGCTCGCCGACCGCCCCGGGGGACTCGATCCCCGTGTCGAGTGGCGGGCCGAGGTGCCGAAGGGCGTCACCGGGCTGCTGTTCGCCAACGAGTGGCTGGACAACGTGCCCGTGGAGGTCGCCGAGGTGGACTCCGCCGGCGTACCGCGCCTCGTGCTCGTACGCGAGGACGGGACCGAGCGGCTCGGGGAGCCCCCCTCCGGTGCGGAGGCCGGGTGGCTCGCGCGGTGGTGGCCGCAGCCGCCCGAGGAGGGGCAGCGCGCCGAGATCGGCCTCCCCAGGGACACCGCCTGGGCGTCCGCCGTCGCCGCCGTCGACCGGGGACTCGCGATCGCCGTCGACTACGCGCACACCGTGGACACCCGGCCCCCGTTCGGCACGCTCACCGGTTTCCGCGAGGGCCGCGAGACGGCACCCCTGCCGGACGGCTCGTGCGACATCACGGCGCATGTCGCACTGGACGCCTGCGCACTCCCCGGCGCACGCCTGCTCACCCAACGCGCCGCCCTGCACGCCCTGGGCGTCACAGGCGCGCGCCCCCCGCTCACGCTGGCCTCCACCGACCCGGCGCGGTACGTCCGCGCCCTCGCGGGCGCCGGCGAGGCGGCCGAACTCACCGCACCGGGCGGCCTCGGCGACTTCGGCTGGCTCGTACAGCCGGTCGGAATCCCGGACCCGCTCGACCAACCGTGAACAGCCTCTACCAGTAGGTCTCCGCTTATCGACCTCTACTTGTCGCCCTCTACTTGTCGATGTCCCCGACCACGAAGAACAACGACCCAAGAATCGCCACCATGTCCGCCACCAGCGTCCCCGGCAGCAGCACCGCGAGCGCCTGGATGTTGTTGTAGGACGCCGAGCGCAGCTTCAGCCGGTACGGGGTCTTCTCGCCCTTGCTGACGAGGTAGTAGCCGTTGATCCCGAGCGGGTTCTCGGTCCACGCGTACGTGTGCCCCTCGGGCGCCTTCAGGACCTTCGGGAGCCGCTGGTTGATCGGGCCGGGCTCCAGCTCGGCGAGCCGGTCGAGGCAGGCGTCCGCGAGGTCGAGGGCGTTGTGGGTCTGCTCCAGGAGCACCTCGAAGCGGGCCAGGCAGTCGCCCTCCTGGCGCGTGACGACCTTCAGGGTGTCCTGGAGTTCGCCGTACGCGAGGTACGGCTCGTCGCGCCGCAGGTCGAAGTCGACGCCCGAGGCGCGCGCGATGGGCCCGCTCACCCCGTAGGCGTGCACGGCCTCGGCCGAGAGGGTGCCCACGTCCCGGGTGCGCCCCCGGAAGATCTCGTTGCCGAGCACCAGGTCGTCGAAGCGGTCCATCCGGGAGCGCACCGCGGCGACGGCTTCACGCGCGCGGGAGGCCCATCCGGCCGGCAGGTCCTCCTTGAGGCCGCCGACGCGGTTGAACATGTAGTGCATGCGTCCGCCGGAGACCTCCTCCATGACGTTCTGCAGCACCTCGCGCTCGCGGAACGCGTAGAACACCGGCGTGATGCCACCGAGTTCCAGGGGGTAGGACCCCAGGAACATCAGGTGGTTGAGCACCCGGTTCAGCTCGGCGAGCAGGGTGCGCGTCCACACCGCGCGCGTGGGAACCTCCATGCCGAGCATCCGCTCCACGGCGAGGACCACTCCCAGCTCGTTCGAGAAGGCGGACAGCCAGTCGTGGCGGTTGGCGAGCATGATGATCTGGCGGTAGTCGCGCGCCTCGAAGAGCTTCTCGGCGCCGCGGTGCATATAGCCGATCACCGGCTCCGCATGCTGGATGCGCTCGCCGTCGAGGACGAGCCGCAGCCGCAGCACACCGTGCGTGGAGGGGTGCTGGGGGCCGATGTTGAGCACCATGTCGGTGCTCTCCGCGGCGCCGCCGATCCCGACCGTGGTCTCCGTCGTGGGAGTCATGGACACAGTGTCTCGTACGTACGCTTGCCCCATGGAAACGGGGACTGCCGCGCAGGACGACGCGGCGCGCGAGCCGGTGTGGACCGGGCTGCCGCCGGGGCTGCTGAAGCTGCGACGGCTGTTGCTGGTGGTGTGGCTGGGGCTGCTGGCGGTGGCCCTGGGCGTGCCGCTTGCACTGTTCGCCGGTCCCGGCTGGGCGGCGTTCGCGCTGCTGCCACTCGGCCTGATGGCGTGGGGCTGGGTGCTGCTGGGCCGTAACTGGCGCTCCTGGAAGTACGCCGAGCGCGCCGACGACCTGCTGATCAGCAGGGGCGTGCTGTGGCACCACGAGACGATCGTGCCGTACGGACGGATGCAGCTCGTGGAGGTGACCTCGGGGCCCGTGGAGCGGCACTTCGGGCTGGCGAGCGTGCAGCTGCACACGGCCGCCGCGGCGACCGACGCGACGATCCCGGGGCTGGTCCCGGCCGAGGCCGAACGGCTGCGCGACCGGCTCACCGAGCTGGGCGAGGCCCGATCGGCGGGGCTGTGACGACGCCGGGCACCGAGAAGGACGTAGCCGCACACGTACCCCTCGTGGAACGGCGGCTGCATCCGGTGACGCCGTTGCGCCGGGCGTGGGCGCCGGTCGCCGTCATCATCGGGTGGGCGGTGCACGACCCCAACCAGGCGCAGGAGCAGCTCACCCGGCTGACCACGGTCACGCTCCTGATCGGGCTCGCCGTGTTCGTGCCGGCGGCCGCCCT
The DNA here is from genome assembly GCF_040681835.1 of Streptomyces sp. NPDC051576. Lineage (NCBI taxonomy): Bacteria > Bacillati > Actinomycetota > Actinomycetes > Kitasatosporales > Streptomycetaceae > Streptomyces > Streptomyces sp. NPDC051576. The sequence goes on along the minus strand of NZ_JBFAZO010000019.1, from coordinate 68,266 downwards.
GTACGGCTTCCTGACCTGGTGGTTCACCCACTTCGCGGTGACCGACACCGAACTGCGCATCCGTACCGGCCTGTTGTTCCGGCGCACCGCGCACATCCGGCTGGAGCGCATCCAGGCGATCGACGTGACACAGCCGCTCCTCGCGCGCGTGGCGGGCGTCGCCAAGCTGAAGCTGGACGTCGTAGGGGCCGACAAGAAGGACGAACTGGCCTTCCTGGGCGAGGGCGAGGCGCGGGCGCTGCGGGCCGAACTGCTTGCGCGGGCCGCCGGGTTCGCGCCCGAGACCGCGCACGAGGTCGGCGAGGCGCCCGCGCGGCAGTTGCTGCACGTGCCGGCCGGGGTGCTCGCGGTGTCCCTGGTGCTGACCGGCGCCACCTGGGGATCGCTGGCCGCCGCACTCGTCGTACCGCCGCTGCTCTGGTTCGCCACCCACAGCGTGTGGACGGTCCTCGCGACCGCCCTGCCGCTGCTGGGCGCGGCGGGCGCGAGCAGTGTGGGGCGGTTCGTCGGCGAGTACGACTGGACGGTGGGCGAGTCCCCGGACGGGCTGCGCATCGATCACGGGCTGCTGGACCGCACGCACGAGACGGTGCCGCCGGGGCGGGTGCAGACCGTGCGGATCGTGGAGCCGCTGCTGTGGCGGCGGCGCGGGTGGGTCCGGGTCGAGCTGGACGTGGCCGGATCGTCCAACTCGGTGCTGGTGCCGGTCGCCCCGCGCGAGATCGCCGAGTCGGTCGTCGCGCGTGTGCTGCCCGGGGTGACGGTGCCCCCGCGCTCGGCGCTGTCCCGGCCGCCGCGCCGGGCGGGCCGGTGCGTACCGCTGTGGTGGCGGGGCTACGGCCTCGCGGTCACCGACACGGTGTTCGTGGCCCGGCACGGACTGCTCCGCCGCAGCGTGGCGCTGGTGCCGCACGCGAAGGTGCAGAGCGTACGGCTGAAGCAGGGGCCCTGGGAGCGGCTCTGGCGGCTTGCCGAGGTGCGTGTGGACACCGGGGCCAACAAGACCGTCACGGCCCGGCTGCGGGACGCTCAGGAGGCCGCGGAGCTGCTCCGCGGGCAGGCCGAGCGGTCGCGGACGGGCCGCAGGGACGCGCGGCCCGACCGCTGGATGGCCTGAGGCCCGGTCAGGAAGCCGCGCTGCGCAGCCCGGGGAGGTTGATCTGCTCGGTCTCGTCGTGCGCCGTCAGGTCGATGACCTGGACCGCGCCGACACCGCGCGACCGGTCGTCGGCCGGCTTGAACTCCGCCTCCGCCTCGGCCTTGTGCACCGCGAGGGCCTCCTGGCCCACCACGTCGGCGAGGTCCTCGTTCTGCACGGCGTCCATGTCGGCGGACGACGGGCCCTTCTGCATGCCGAAGAAGTCGAACCCGCCCTCGGTCACCGGTCGCCGTACAGGAGCGGCCGGTACGACCGCCACCGCGGTCGGCACGGTGAAGTGCCCCGACGGGTGCGCGGGCTGGGCGGACTTCGCGGCCGGAGGGACGGCGGCCGCGTGCTCGTGCCCGTCGACCGCCTCGGGCTTCCCCTCCGCCTCGTCCTCCTGCGCGGCCTCCGACTCGGCGGGGCCGCTGTCGGCCGCCATCGGGGCGGGCTCGGCCGGCGCGGAGTCCTCGTCCCTCGGCGCGGGCACCCCGGCCTCACCTTCGTCGAGCCGGACCAGCGCCGCCTTGGCCCGCAGGAACAGCTTGGACCCCTCCGGGGAGAACACCGTGGAGACCGCGGGCTTCTCCTCCTCGACGACCTCGGCCTCGACCGGGGCAGCCACAGCCCCGGTGTCGTCCGTGTCGACCGCGTCGTCGTTCGCGAAATCGTCGTCCTGGAGATCCACGTCCAGGTCCGCGTCCACATCCGCCGAGGTCTCGTCGTCGGCCTCCACCAGAGCGGCTGGCAACGCGCGCGCGGGTTCCGCGGCCTCTATCTCCAGCAGGCGGCGCCCCTCCAGGGCGCTGGCGCGCTCGGTCTCCGCCGTGGCGTACCGGCGCAGCAGCGCCGCGTGTTCGTTGCGCAGGCCCGCCAGCTCCGTGCGCTTGGCGCGCAGCTTCTGCTCCAGCTTGACGCGCAGTTCGCGCGACTCGTCGAGGTCCGACTCGAGTTCGGCCAGCCGCTCCTCGTAGCGCCACTCGTCGCTCGTACGCGCGCGTACCAGGTCGGCGACCTGTTTGCCCGCCTGAGTGTCCCAGCGGCGCATGACGGCCGCCCCGACGAGCGCGGTCGCGGCGGCGATCGCCGCGACTATCCGCAGTGCGGCCGCCTGCGAGAAGACCCATGGCCCGAAGGCGCAGACGAGCGACACGCCTGCGATCGCCGAGGGGGGCAACAGCCGGTGCAACGGCGGGGAATGGCGGTGACGTCCACGTGGCATGGCCAGAAACTTACCGCGCGTAGGCGAATGATGGTGCCCCGCCCGGTAAAAACACAGCCACCCCTATTCCCTCACACCGTTTCAGAGGTCACTTTCACCGATCACCGGTCACCGAGCCGTCCGCTCATCCACTCAAGGGCCGCCGGGATCTCCCGTCGCCAGGTGTTGAAGTTGTGACCGCCGCTGTCCAGGATGATCGACGCGATACGGGTGGAGTTCTTGGCCTTCACCAGGTCGATGAATTCCAGGGTGTCCTTGTAGTCGTGTTCACCGACCTTGCTGCTGCTGACGAGCAGTGAGGTGTCCGGCCCGGGCCGGTGCTTGAGGAACCACCGCAGATCGGCCTCGTTGCGCAGCTTCTCGTCGCCCTGGAAGAGGTCGCCCGTGGTGGGGTCGATCGGTGCCTTGTAGTACGGCGACAGGCCGGCCCCCGCGGCGTACACACCGGGGTGGTGCATGGCGAGCTTCAGGGCGCAGTAGCCGCCCGTGGAGTCGCCGATCACACCCCAACTGCCGGGTTTTCTGCCCACCCTGTAGTGGGCCATCATCGCGTCGGGCAGGTCCTTGGCGAAGAACGACTCCGTCCGCGGCCCGCCCGGGACGTCCACGCACTCCGTGTCGCGCGGCGGCGCCACCGTCGGCCGCAGCATCACCAGGATCATCGGCTGCATGCGGCCGTCCTTGGCCAACTGCAGGGCCGTGCGCGGGTAGTGCAGTTTGTCGACGAGCGCCTGGGCGGTGCCCGGATACCCGGTGAGCACGACCGTCGCCGGGAACGTGCGGGTGCGGTACCGCGACTGGAAGTACTCGGGCGGCAGATAGACGTACGCGGGGGTGGCGATGTGGGTCGTACGGCCCACTATGTCGACCTGCTGCACCTGGCCCACGCTGCGCGGCCGCGTGGAGCCTCCCGGTGCGTCCACCTTCCGGGTCCCGACCACCTGGAGGGGTCCGCCGGCGCCCTGGAGCGAGGTGTGGTCGACGACGACCCCCTGGTCGGTCTCCTTGCCGAACAGGTCGGCCCAACTGGCGTAGAAACCGAAGGCCTGGTTGGCGCCGAGGCCCACCGAGGCGAAGAGCACCAACTGCGTTGCCAGCAGCAGTCCCACGCGTCCGCTGACGGCCCGCCAGTTCCGCCGGGCCAGCCGCGGCCACAGCCACACCGTGCCGATGAACAGCAGCGCGGCACACACGAACGCCAGTACCAACACCTTGTTGCTCGTGAGTCCCATGAGCTGTCCCCGCCTGCGCTTTCCGCCGAGGGCACACAACTTTCGCGAGCGTTTGCCCCGGGCTTTCCTCTGCCTTTGAACCGGCTTTCCGGTGAGGAAGGAACCTCCTTCCCCTAGACACCGTCCTAGAGGGCGCAATGTCGCCGGATGCCCGAATCGGGCCCGGATCCAAGGTCTCTCGCAGAACTACGGGATGCGATGTCTGTCAGGATAGATGGGGAAATGTCGGGTGGGGTTCCGAGCCGTTCAGGCCGGGTCCGGCGCATAGTCCGAGGTCCGCGCCCCGAAATCGTTCCCACGCTCGTCGCCAGGGCCTGTGCCCTGGTCGGCCTGCTGGACATCGCGGCGGGGGTGTTCCCCCGCTTCCGGCACAGCCGTATGCACACCATCGCGGAGGTGCTGCCGGGCGCGCTCGGTCCCTTCGCGGCGGCGCTCTCGCTCAGCGCCGGCGTGCTGTTGCTGCTCCTCGCGCACGGTCTGCGGCGGCGCAAGCGCCGGGCCTGGCGGGCCGCGGTGGCGTTGCTTCCGGCGGGCGCGGTGGCGCAGTTCGCGTACCGGCACTCGCTCACAGGAGTCGTCATCTCGGCCGCGCTGCTCGCGCCGCTGCTGATGCACCGTGACGAGTTCCGGGCGCTGCCCGACCCGCGCAGCCGGTGGCGCGCGCTCGCCAACTTCGTGCTCATGGGCGCCGGTTCCCTCGTCCTCGGACTGGTCATCGTCAGCGTCCACTCCAAGCGCATGGTCGGCGACCCGAGCCTGGCCGATCGGATCACCCACGTCCTGTACGGCCTGTTCGGCTTCGAGGGCCCGGTCGACTACGAGGGCAGCACCTCCTGGACGGTCGCGTTCTCGCTCGGCGCGCTCGGCCTGCTGACCGCCGTGACGACGATCTACCTCGCGTTCCGTCCCGAGCACCCGGCCGCCCGCCTCACCCCGGAGGACGAGACGCACCTGCGCGCCCTCCTGGAGAAGCACGGCCGCCGTGACTCGCTCGGCCACTTCGCCCTGCGCCGCGACAAGGCCGTCGTCTTCTCGCCCAGCGGCAAGGCGGCGGTGACGTACCGCGTCGTGTCCGGCGTGATGCTCGCCAGCGGTGACCCCATCGGCGACGTGGAGGCCTGGCCGGGCGCCATCGAGCGGTTCATGGACGAGGCGAAGGCCCACTCCTGGACCCCGGCCGTCATGGGCTGCTCCGAGACGGGCGGCGAGGTGTGGACCCGCGAGACCGGTCTCGACGCGCTGGAACTCGGCGACGAGGCGGTGGTCGACGTGGCGGATTTCTCGCTCGCCGGGCGAGCGATGCGCAACGTACGCCAAATGGTGAAGCGCATCGAGCGGGCCGGCTACGAAACCCGGGTACGGCGTGTACGTGACCTCGGCGAGGGCGAGTTGGAGCGGATCCGGCGCGCGGCGGAGGACTGGCGGGGCACCGACACCGAGCGCGGCTTCTCCATGGCGCTCGGCCGGATCGGCGACCCCGACGACGGCGACTGCTTCATCGCCACCGCCCACAAGACGGACGAACAGCCGGGCGAGTACGGCGACCTGAAGGCGATCCTGCACTTCGTGCCCTGGGGCACCGACGGCATGTCCCTGGACCTGATGCGCCGCGACCGCTCGGCGGACCCGGGGATGAACGAACTGCTGATCGTCGCCTCCCTCCAGGCCGCGCCGAAGCTCGGCATCACCCGGGTCTCGCTGAACTTCGCGATGTTCCGGTCGGCTCTCGCCCGGGGCGAGAAGATCGGCGCGGGCCCGGTGCTGCGCGCCTGGCGCGGACTGCTCGTGTTCCTCTCGCGCTGGTTCCAGATCGAGTCCCTGTACAAGTTCAACGCGAAGTTCCAGCCCCGCTGGGAACCCCGCTTCGTCGTCTACAGGGCGTCCGGCGACCTCCCCCGCATCGGCTTCGCCGCCATGCAGGCCGAGGGCTTCGTCAACCTGGCCCTCCCGCTGCCGCGCTTCCTGCGGCGCCGCAAGGCCGTGGCTCCGGCCTGCGCCCACGCGGTGGCGGAGCGGGACGCACGAGCGGCTTGAGCGACGGGGCCGGCCCGCGCGAGAACCCCGCCTCCGCGCGGGGGACATCGCCCGGACCGGCCCCGGAGTCCCGCCCCGCGTGGCCCGGCGGATTCGCCCGGCCGCGCGGGCGCCACGGCGACGGGAGCGGGCCCGTCCCGCACCGGACCAGCGCCCTGCGCTCCGGCCCGCGGCGCCGCGGCCCCTCCCCCGGGGCCTACGCTGAACGTATGAGCAAGCAGAGCGGACGCGGGCGCGTCGCGGGCCTTCCGGAGTGGGACCGGTGCGCGGTCATGGGGGTCGTGAACGTCACCCCCGACTCCTTCTCCGACGGCGGCCGCTTCTTCGACACCACGGCCGCCGTGAAGCGCGGCCTCGGCCTGGTCGCCGAGGGCGCGGACCTGGTCGACGTCGGCGGTGAGTCCACCCGCCCCGGCGCCACCCGCGTCGACGAGGCCGAGGAACTCAAGCGCGTCATCCCGGTCGTCCGCGGCCTCGCCGCCGAGGGCGTCACGGTCTCCGTCGACACCATGCGCGCCTCCGTCGCCGAGCGGGCCCTCGCCGCCGGCGCCGTCCTCGTCAACGACGTCAGCGGCGGCCTCGCCGACCCGGCGATGATCCCGGTGGTCGCCGCCTCGGGCGCCCCCTTCGTCGTCATGCACTGGCGCGGCTTCCTGGAGGGCGGCAACGTCAAGGGCGTCTACGAGGACGTCGTCACCGAGGTCGTCGACGAACTGCACGCACGCGTGGAGGCCGTTCTCGCCGGCGGTGTCGCCCCCGACCGCGTCGTCGTCGACCCGGGCCTCGGCTTCTCCAAGGACGCCGAACACGATCTCGTCCTCCTCGCCCACCTCGACCGACTGCTCACCCTCGGGCACCCCGTGCTCGTCGCCGCCTCCCGCAAGCGGTTCCTCGGCCGGGTCCTCGCCGGTCCCGAGGGAGCGCCCCCGCCCGCGCGCGAGCGCGACGCCGCCACGGCCGCCGTCTCCGCGCTCGCGGCGCACGCGGGCGCCTGGGCGGTGCGCGTCCACGAGGTACGCGCCACCGCGGACGCCGTGCGCGTCGCCCGCGCCATCGAGGGAGCCCGGTGAGCGCCCCCCACACCGACGTCGAGCAGGTGGAACTCGCCAACACCGCGTTCTACGAGACCCTGGAGCGCGGCGACTTCGACGAACTGTCCGCGCTCTGGCTCACCCCGGCCGACCTCGGCGTCGACGAGGAGTACCACGACCCGGCGGACACCGGCGTGATCTCCTGCGTGCACCCGGGCTGGCCGGTGCTCACCGGACGCGGCGAGGTCCTGCGGTCGTACGCGCTGATCATGGCGAACACCGAGTACATCCAGTTCTTCCTCACCGACGTGCATGTCTCGGTGACCGGCGACACCGCGCTGGTGACCTGCACGGAGAACATCCTCAGCGGCGGCCCGTCCCCCGACGACAGCGATGAGCTGGGCCCGCTGGTGGGCCAGCTCGTGGTCGCCACGAACGTGTTCCGGCGCACATCCGAGGGCTGGAAGCTCTGGTCGCACCACGCGTCGCCGGTTCTGGCCGAAAACGACGAGGACGAGAGCGACGACTCACCCACCTGAGTGGGTAGGCGCACCCCCACAGCACCAAGAAGTGGTTGGAATCACGAACTCGCGGGTAGGGGCGGCTACCGACCCATGAGCCGCCGGGTTCCCCGGGGAAAACGCTCGATGAAACCTCCGGGCCCCGACCGCGCCCATGCCCCCGTGGCCCGGCATTGTCAGTGCCCGCAGGTAGATTCGTTCGAGGCCGGTGTACCGCCCGCACCCGGTACGAACCGGCCACCACCGACGATTGCAGGAGTGATTCGCGTGGATCGTGTCGCGCTGAGCGGCCTGAAGGCCCGCGGCCACCACGGCGTGTTCCCCAGGGAGCGCGAGGAGGGCCAGACCTTCATCGTGGACCTCGTCCTGGGCCTGGACACCCGGCCGGCCGCCGCCGACGACGACCTGACGAAGACCGTGCACTACGGCGTCGTGGCGGAGGAGGTCGTGGCCGCCGTCCAGGGCGAGCCCGTCAACCTCATCGAGACGCTCGCCGAGCGCATCGCGCAGACCTGCCTGAAGCACGAAGGGGTCGAGGAGGTCGAGGTCCGCGTCCACAAGCCGGACGCCCCGATCACCGTCCCCTTCGACGACGTGACCGTCACCATCACCCGGAGCCGAGTATGACCTTCTCGTTCACCGAGGGTCACAGCGACCCGACCGTCCAGCCGGTGCCCGCCTCCGTGGTGCAGCAGGTGGACGCCGCCGACACCACGCTCAGCAACCCGAAGCGCGCCGTGATCTCCCTCGGCGCGAACCTGGGCAACCGCCTGGAGACCCTCCAGGGAGCCATCGACGCCCTGGAGGACACGCCCGGCGTCCGCATCAAGGCCGTATCGCCGGTCTACGAGACGGAGCCGTGGGGCGTCGAGCCCGGCAGCCAGCCGTCGTACTTCAACGCGGTCGTCGTCCTGAAGACCACCCTGCCCCCGTCCTCCCTGCTGGAGCGGGCGCACGCGGTCGAGGAGGCCTTCCACCGGGTCCGCGAGGAGCGCTGGGGCGCGCGCACGATCGACGTCGACATCGTCGCGTACGCCGATGTGGTCTCCGACGACCCGGTGCTGACGCTCCCCCACCCGCGCGCCCACGAGCGGGCGTTCGTGCTCGCCCCCTGGCACGACGTGGAGCCCGAGGCGCAGTTGCCCGGCCGCGGCCCGGTGGCCGAACTCCTGGACGTGATGACGCGTGAGGGTGTCGCGCCGCGCAAGGATCTGGAACTCCGGCTGCCCGAGTAGTCGTTAAGGTCGAGACGACCACTACGCCCGGACCGGGCACGGGGAGCTGAAGGAACACCGTGAGAGAGCTGCGGATCAGGGTGCTGGCCGGCGTGTTCGTCGTCGCCGGGGTGCTGTCATGGGCGGGGGCGCGCCTGTGGAGCGCGGTGGGGACCCTGCCCAGTGTCCCGCTGGCCGCCCCGATCGTCCTCGCCGTGATCGCCGTGGTCCTGCTGGCCACGGCGCTCTCCCTGCGCGCCCGCCTCAAGGCGCAGCGCGAGCGCCGTCCCGGCGCCAAGGGGGTCGACCCCCTGATGGCGGCCCGCGCGGTCGTCTTCGGCCAGGCCAGCGCCCTGGTCGCCGCCCTCGTCGCCGGGATGTACGGCGGCACGGGCGCCTATCTCCTGGAGTCCCTGGACATCCCCGCCCGCCGCGACCAGGCGATCTACGCCGGCTTCTCGGTCCTGGCGGGCATCGCGGTGATAGCGGCCGCGATCTTCCTGGAGCGCGTGTGCAAGCTCCCTGAGGACGACGACAACAACGCCGCGGGGGCGACCCCCGTCACCTGACGGCCTCAGCGCGCCATGATCAGGCTCATCGCCTCGTTCCGGGTCGCCGAGTCGCGGAGCTGTCCGCGCACCGCCGACGTGATGGTCTTGGCGCCGGGCTTGCGCACGCCCCGCATCGACATGCACATGTGCTCGCACTCGACGACGACGATGACCCCGCGCGGCTCCAGGATCTTCATCAGGGAGTCGGCGATCTGCGTGGTGAGCCGCTCCTGCACCTGCGGCCGCCGGGCGTAGACGTCCACCAGCCGGGCCAGCTTCGACAGGCCCGTGATCTTGCCGTCGCCGGACGGGATGTACCCGACATGGGCGACCCCGACGAACGGCACCAGATGATGTTCACAACTGCTGAGGACCTCGATGTCCTTCACGAGGACCATCTCGTCGTGCCCCAGGTCGAACGTCGTCGTCAGTACGTCCTCGGGCTTCTGCCACAACCCCGCGAATATTTCCTTGTACGCCCGCGCCACCCGCGCCGGAGTCTCCCTCAGCCCCTCACGGTCAGGGTCCTCGCCGACCGCGATCAACAGCTCGCGAACGGCGTTCTCGGCGCGCTTCTCGTCGAAGACACCGATGGTTCCCTCGCCGTCCAGCGTCACGGGGTCGGTCATGTCGTGCCTCGTTCCTGTGCGGGTCACGCGTGTGCGGGACACACGTCTCAGTTGCCGGCACATGGAAATGCCGCGCTCCCCAGGCTAATTCCAGGGGAGCGCGGCATCCATTTCACGCCGTGTGAGACTCGCGTCAGTTCTCGGGGCGCTCCTCCGGGGCCTTCTCCAGCGTGGGAGAGGACTCGGCGGTCGCACCGGCGGTGATCGCGGGACCCGCGCCGTTCGTCCCGTTCGTCAGCGACAGCTCCTTGGGGGAGAGCACCGGCGGGCGGGTGGACGGCGTACGCCGGGAGGAGCCGGTCCACGAGGGGCGGGCCGGGCGCTTCACGATGGGAGCGAAGACCTCGGCGATCTGCTCCTTGTTCAGCGTCTCCTTCTCCAGCAGCTGCAGCACCAGCGCGTCGAGCACGTCACGGTTCTCGACCAGGATCTCCCAGGCCTCGTTGTGCGCGTTCTCGATGAGCTTCTTGACCTCTTCGTCGACGAGCGCGGCGACCTCTTCCGAGTAGTCGCGCGGGTGCGACATCTCCCGGCCCAGGAAGGGCTCGGTGTTGTCGCCGCCGAACTTGATCGCGCCGAGGCGCTCGGTCATGCCGTACTGCGTGACCATCGCGCGGGCCGTGGCGGTGGCCTTCTCGATGTCGTTCGCGGCGCCCGTGGTCGGGTCGTGGAAGACCAGTTCCTCGGCCGCCCGGCCGCCCAGCATGTAGGCGAGCTGATCGAGCATCTCGTTGCGCGTGGTCGAGTACTTGTCCTCTTCGGGCAGCACCATCGTGTAGCCCAGAGCACGGCCTCGGGAGAGGATCGTGATCTTGTGGACCGGGTCGGAGTTGGGAGAGGCCGCCGCGACCAGGGCGTGTCCGCCCTCGTGGTACGCGGTGATCTTCTTCTCCTTGTCCGACATGATCCGGGTCCGCTTCTGCGGGCCCGCGACCACACGGTCGATCGCCTCGTCCAGCATGGAGTTGTCGATCAGCTTGCGGTTGCCGCGGGCGGTGAGCAGGGCGGCCTCGTTGAGGACGTTGCTCAGGTCCGCGCCGGTGAAGCCCGGCGTGCGGCGCGCGACGGCCGACAGATCGACGTCCGGTGCGACCGGCTTGCCCTTCTGGTGGACCTTGAGGATCTCCAGACGGCCCTGCATGTCCGGGCGGTCGACCGCGATCTGGCGGTCGAAGCGGCCGGGCCGCAGGAGGGCCGGGTCGAGGATGTCGGGCCGGTTCGTCGCGGCGATGAGGATCACGCCGCCCTTGACGTCGAAGCCGTCCATCTCGACGAGCAGCTGGTTCAGCGTCTGCTCGCGCTCGTCGTGACCGCCGCCGAGGCCGGCACCGCGATGGCGGCCGACCGCGTCGATCTCGTCGACGAAGACGATCGCCGGGGCGTTCGCCTTGGCCTGCTCGAACAGGTCACGGACTCGGGAGGCACCGACACCGACGAACATCTCGACGAAGTCGGAACCGGAGATCGAGTAGAAGGGCACCCCGGCCTCGCCCGCGACGGCGCGCGCCAGCAGGGTCTTGCCGGTGCCGGGAGGGCCGTACAGGAGTACGCCCTTGGGGATCTTGGCGCCGACGGCCTGGAACTTCGCCGGCTCCTGGAGGAACTCCTTGATCTCGTGCAGTTCCTCGACGGCCTCGTCGGAGCCCGCGACGTCCGCGAACGTCGTCTTCGGGGTGTCCTTGGTGATGAGCTTGGCCTTGGACTTCCCGAAGTTCATGACTCGGGAGCCGCCGCCCTGCATCTGGTTCATCAGGAACAGGAAGACGACCACGATGAGGACGAAGGGGAGCAGCGACAGCAGAATCCCGACGAAAGCGTTCTGCTTCGTCGGCGAGACCGTGTAGCCGTCCGGAATCTGCTTGTCCTGGTACTTGGTCTGCAGCGTGCCGGCAATGTCCACGCCCTGGTCGCCGATGTAGCTCGCCTGGATCTTGGAGCTGCCGGAAACCTTTTCGCCGTCCTTGAGCGTGACCTTGATGGTCTGCTCGTCGCCGGTGGTGATCTTGGCCGACTCGACCTTGTTGTCATTGATCGCCTGGACGACCTGGCCGGTGTCCACCGTCTTGTAGCCGCCGGACGAGCCGACGACCTGCATCAACACGACCACGGCAAGGACGGCCAGCACGATCCACATGACCGGCCCACGGAAGTATCGCTTCACGTCCATCCATACGGAGCGAAGTCGCTCCGTCCCTCCTGCCATAGTGAGTTTGATAAAGACAGTTCTTCTGACGGTACCCCAGCATGGTGGGCCGAAGCCGCACAGGACCGCTGGGAGACGCGTCTGCATGCTCCAACGGCGCGAAACCCGCTGGGGTTCCCGATCGTCTTACAGGGCTTGGGCCGAGTGGCTCTAGCCGCCGTAGACGTGCGGCGCGAGCGTACCGACGAACGGCAGGTTGCGGTACTTCTCCGCGTAGTCGAGGCCGTATCCGACGACGAACTCGTTCGGAATGTCGAAGCCGACCCATTCCACGTCGATGGCGACCTTGGCCGCCTCCGGCTTGCGCAGCAGGGTGCAGATCTTCAACGAGTCGGGCTCGCGGGAGCCGAGGTTGGAGATCAGCCAGGACAGCGTCAGACCGGAGTCGATGATGTCCTCGACGATGAGGACGTGCTTGCCCTTGATGTCGGTGTCGAGGTCCTTGAGGATCCGCACCACACCGGAGGACTGGGTGCCCGCGCCGTACGACGACACGGCCATCCAGTCCATGGTGACGGGGGTGGACAGCGCCCGGGCGAGGTCCGCCATGACCATCACCGCGCCCTTGAGGACGCCGACGATCAGCAGATCCTTGCCCGCGTACTCCGCGTCGATCTTCGCGGCCAGCTCCACGAGCTTCGCGTCGATCTCTTCCTTGGTGATGAGCACCGACTGGAGGTCGTCACCCATGTCTTTCGCGTCCACCCGCATCACTTTCGGTCGTCCCACCGGCTACTACCTGGTCCCGCCCCCGGAGGTCCGGAGGGGGTGTCGATTCAGCCTTGCCGAATCACCAGTCTGCCACCCTGCCGCCGGGCGACGACCTTGCCCGGGAGATTGATGGCTCCCTGGCCGCGCCAGCCGGTGATGAGGCGGTCGACTTCCTCGATGTGACGGGCGAACAGCGAACCGGCCGGGGCGCCCGCCTGGATGGCCGCGCGGCGCAGGATGCGGCGGCGCACGGCGGGCGGCAGGGCGTAGAGCTTCGCGCACTCCAGGAGGCCGGTGGCGTCGCGCACGGAGGCCTCGGCCTGGCTGGCCCAGGTGTCGAGGGCGTCGGCGTCGTCCCGGGAGAGCTGCGCCGTACGGGCGAGGGCTTCCACGACGCCTTTGCCGAGCGCCTTCTCCAGGGCGGGCAGGCCTTCGTGGCGGAGCCGGGAGCGGGTGTACGCCGGGTCGGCGTTGTGCGGGTCGTCCCAGACGGGCAGCGACTGGACCATGCAGGCCTTGCGGGCGGTCTGCCGGTCCAGGTGCAGGAAGGGGCGGCGGTAACGGCCGTCGGCCCCCGAGACCGCAGCCATTCCGGACAGGGAGCGGATGCCGGAGCCGCGGGCGAGGCCCAGCAGGACGGTTTCCGCCTGGTCGTCGCGCGTGTGGCCGAGCAGGACCGCGGCGGCGCCGTGGCGCGCGGCGCAGGCGTCGAGGGCGGCGTAGCGGGCGTCCCGGGCGGCTGCCTCGGGGCCGCCCTCGCGGCCCACGGTCACGGCGGTGGCCTCGACGGGGTCCAGGCCCAGTTCGCGCAGGCGCAGGACGACCTCGTCGGCGCGCAGGTCGGAGCCGGCCTGGAGGCCGTGGTCGACGGTGATGCCGCCGGCCCGGATGCCCAGCTTGGGGGCCTCGAAGGCGAGGGCGGAGGCGAGGGCCATGGAATCGGCGCCGCCGGAGCACGCCACGAGCACGAGCGGCGAGGGCGGGCGCTCGTGCGAGGGGTGCCGGGAGGCGCCGGCTGTCTGCAGGGCCTCGTGGTCTGTGAGGATGTCGTGGAGGACGCGGCGGACCGCCAGGCGTATCGCCGCGACCGCAGGATGGGGACCCATGTCCGGTTCCCTTCATGAAGTTTTCGGGGGGTTGGCCCGAGGTTCGGTCACTCAGAGTGTGTAGATGGTGACAGAACCGGGGCGTTCCCCGAGCATTGCACGCCTACCCATCGCTCACGGTCCCTCGGACGGGTGATTGCGGGGGCGTTCGCCTGCCGTCGGCCGGATTCGTTTCACCACGCCCGCGACGGTTCACGACTCGGCCTTGCGATGCACCCGCGCGACCCAGTCCGCCGGTTTGGCGATCTCCGTCTTGGTCGGCAGCGTGTTCGGGGAGGTCCACACCCGGTTGAAGCCGTCCATGCCGACCTGGTCGACGACCGCGCGGACGAACCGCTCGCCGTCGCGGTACTGCCTCAGCTTGGCGTCCAGACCGAGCAGCTTGCGCAGCGCCGAGTCCAGCCGGGAGGCGCCCTTCGCGCGACGCTGCTGGAACTTCTCGCGGATCTCCGCGACGCTCGGCACCACCTCGGGACCGACGCCGTCCATCACGAAGTCGGCGTGTCCCTCCAGGAGGGACATCACGGCGGTGAGCCGGCTGAGGATCTCCCGCTGGGCGGGCGTCTGCACGATCTCCACGAGGGAGCGACCGCCGTCGTCCTCCTCCTCGCCCTCGGGCCGGCCACCGGCCAGCGACTGGGCGGCTTCCCGGATGCGCTCCAGGACCGTCATGGGGTCGACCTCGGTCTCCCCCAAGAACGACTGGATTTCGCCCTCCAGGTGGTCACGCAGCCAGGGCACGGCCGTGAACTGCGTGCGGTGCGTCTCCTCGTGCAGGCACACCCACAGGCGGAAGTCGTGGGGCTGTACGTCGAGTTCGCGCTCCACATGGACGATGTTCGGCGCGACCAGCAGCAGCCGTCCGCCCTTCGCGCCCGCCGGCAGTTCGCGCGACGCCGGGGCGAACGTCTCGTACTGACCGAGCACGCGCGAGGACAGGAACGACAGCAGCATGCCCAGCTCGACGCCGGTGACCTTGCCACCGACCGCGCCGAAGACCGCGCCTCCTGGGGTGTTGCTCCGCCGCTCCTGCATCTTGTCGAGCAGCGGCTTGAGGACCTCCCGGAACCCGGCGACGTTCGCCCGGACCCAGCCGGGGCGGTCGACGACCAGGATCGGGGTGTCGTGGATGTCGTCCGTGCCCATCCGGGTGAAACCCCGGACGTGCTGCTCCGAGGCCTTCGCGTGCCGGCGCAGTTCCGCGACGACGGCCCGGGCCTCGTCACGGCTCACCTCGGGGCCCGGCCGCACGAGTCGGGTCGCGGTCGCCACCGCGAGATTCCAGTCGACCATCTGAGAAGAAGCAGCACCACCGATGCTCGTCATGCGTCAACCGTACGTGAGCGCTGCCGCTTGGGGCAGGGCACGAGATGCGCGAACGCGGTCCGGCGGCGGCTCGATGGCGACTTGGCTATGAGCAGCCGCAGCCCGCCAGCGCCGTCGCCGTGCGGTCCAGGGCCGCCTGGGCCTCCAGCGCGTTCGTCGTGTCGGACGCCAGGAACGCGAAGGCGAGCAACTGTCCGTCCTTGTCGACGACCGTGCCCGCGAGGGTGTTGACGCCCGTCAGGGTGCCCGTCTTGGCGCGTACGACGCCGGCCGCGCCCGTGGCGTCCGTGTAGCGGGTCGTCAGGGTGCCCGTGAAGGCGGCGACGGGGAGGCCGGTGAGGACCGGGCGGAGTTCGGGGTGGCCCGGGTCGCCGGCCTTGACCAGGAGGGCGGTCAGGAGGTCGGCGGTGAGGCGGTCGTCGCGGTTGAGGCCGCTGCCGTCGTTGAAGGCCGCGCCCCCGACGGGGAGTTGGAGCTTCTTCAACTGGGCGGCGATCGCGGCGGCGCCCCCGTCGAAGTCGGCCCGCCTGCCCGTCGCTACGGCGGTCTGGCGGGCCAGCGCCTCCGCGATGTCGTTGTCGCTGTTGGTCAGCATCCGCTCGACCAGGTCGGAGAGCGGCGGCGAGGAGACCGTGGCGAGGGTGTCCGCGCGGCCGGTCGCCTTGGAGGGGCCGGGCGATGTCGTCTTGATGCCGTGCTCCTGGAGGAAGGACGCGAACTTCTTGGCCGCGTCCGCCGCCGGGTCCGTCACCCGCAGCACCGGCCCGCTCGACGAGTCGTCCGTACGGCCCTCGTCGGCCATCAGGGCGCTGACCGGGGCGAGGTTCTCGTTGACCCCGATCGGGTGGAGTTCGGCACCGGCGTACAGGGTCGTGTCGTACGACAGCGTCACCTCGCGCACGCCGCGCTTCTTCAGGGTCGCCGCCGTCCTGTCGGCCAGCGTGCGCAGACTGGCCCAGTCCTCGGCGTCCTGGTGGGCCGTCAGGGTGGGGTCACCGCCGCCGACCAGGACGAGTTCCTTGGTGTCGGGCTCCAGGGCGGCGCGGGTGGTGAAGCGGTGGTCGGCGCCCATCGCGGAGAGGGCTGCCACCGCGGTGGCGATCTTCGTGGTCGAGGCCGGGGTCAGCGCGTCGTCCGCGCCGACGCCGTAGAGGCGCTTGCCGGTCGACACGTCCACCACGGCGGCCGTGTGGCGGGTGCCGAGCGCCGAGTTGCCCAGAAGGGGGCTCAGGACGTCCGCGAGGGCCGTGCCGGTCGGGGCCGACTTCACCGTGCTCGCGGAGCCGCCGAGGCCGACCAGGACGGATGCGGCGCTCGGTGCGGGACGGGGTGCCTTGGCGGACGTATCGGAATTACGGCCGTGATCTACGCCACCTGAACGTTCCTGTGCGACTGCGTGGTCCCGCTCGGCCGTACGCTGACCCGAGGAGTCCCAGGGACCGGCGGCGGTCACCACGACGGCGGCCAGCGCCATCCCGGCGGTGGTGGCGACGGCGGGGAACCGCCAGGTTCGGTCGGGCCGCGGCAACCGCGCGAGCTGTGGTGACACGGCCTGCGTGAGCCGCGTGACCTGGGGCGACACAGCTTGGGCAACCCGCGTCACGCGCGGTTTCACGGATTGCGCGGCCCGCACGAGACGGGGCCGGGCGGCTCGTGCGACCCGCGCCACATGCGGTCTCGCGGCCCGCCAAGGCCTCAGCTCCGGCACGACCACCAGCCCCTTTCGCGATCACACACCTGCGTGAGGGACACTTAACCACCAGAACTATGTGCTGATCATGGAGGAGCCACCGGTGGAGTTCGACGTCACGATCGAGATCCCGAAGGGTTCGCGGAACAAGTACGAGGTGGACCACGAGACCGGTCGGATCCGCCTGGACCGTCGACTCTTCACCTCGACCAGTTACCCGGCCGACTACGGCTTCGTCGAGAACACTCTCGGCGAGGACGGCGACCCGCTGGACGCGCTGGTCATCCTGGAGGAGCCGACCTTCCCCGGCTGCCTCATCAAGTGCCGCGCGATCGGCATGTTCCGGATGACCGACGAGGCCGGCGGCGACGACAAGCTGCTGTGCGTCCCGGCGTCCGACCCGCGTGTGGAGCACCTGCGTGACATCCACCACGTGTCGGAGTTCGACCGCCTGGAGATCCAGCACTTCTTCGAGGTCTACAAGGACCTGGAGCCCGGCAAGTCGGTCGAGGGTGCCAACTGGGTGGGCCGTACGGACGCCGAGGCGGAGATCGAGCGCTCGTACAAGCGACTGAAGGAGCAGGGCGGCCACTGAGCCCCCTGTCGCGAACGGGCCGCACGCGTACGCGTGCGGCCCGTTTGCATGTCTGTGCGCATACTGAGGATCACCGCAGTCGTCGTACAGGGAGTGCTACGGAGTGACGGAAGCGGAGGACCGCAAGCCGCAGTCGGACGAGGCCAGGAGCGCGTTCACGGCTCCGGTGGGTGTCGCTGCGATCGACGGGGAATCGTCCACGACCTCGGAGTTCGCCGTCCCGCAGGGGCTCGACGTGACGCCGGTGCCGGCCGTCGAGGAGTCCGAGGGGTCGGCGTTCAGTCCGCCCAGGACCTACCGCGCCAGACAGGCGCCGCCCGCCTTCACCCCGCCGACCGGGATCCCCGTCGTCAGCCTCACCAAGGACGTGCCCTGGCAGGACCGGATGCGCACGATGCTGCGGATGCCGGTGGCCGAACGGCCCGCGCCGGAGCCGGTGCAGAAACCGGACGACAGCGGTCCCGCCGTACCGCGCGTGCTCGATCTGACGCTCCGCATCGGCGAGTTGCTGCTCGCGGGCGGGGAGGGCGCGGAGGACGTCGAGGCGGCGATGTTCGCGGTCTGCCGCTCCTACGGCCTGGACCGCTGCGAGCCGAACGTCACGTTCACCCTGCTGTCGATCTCGTATCAGCCCTCCCTGGTGGACGATCCGGTGACCGCGTCTCGGACCGTGCGCCGCCGGGGCACCGACTACACGCGGCTGGCGGCCGTGTTCCGGCTCGTCGACGATCTGAGCGATCCGGAGACGGCGCTCTCCCTGGAGGAGGCCTACCGGCGGCTCGCGGAGATGCGGCGCAACCGGCACCCGTATCCCGGGTGGGTGCTGACCTCGGCCAGCGGTCTGCTCGCGGGGGCCGCCTCCGTGCTCGTCGGCGGTGACGTGATCGTGTTCTTCGCCGCCGCGCTCGGGGCGATGCTCGGGGACCGGCTGGCGTGGCTGTGCGCGGGGCGCGGGCTGCCGGAGTTCTACCAGTTCACGGTCGCCGCGATGCCGCCGGCCGCGATAGGGGTCGCGCTCACGGTCGCCGACGTCGATGTGAAGGCCTCCGCGGTCATCACCGGTGGGCTGTTCGCGCTGCTGCCCGGGCGGGCACTGGTGGCGGGCGTGCAGGACGGGCTGACCGGCTTCTACATCACCGCGTCGGCGCGGCTCCTGGAGGTCATGTACTTCTTCGTCGGCATCGTGGCCGGAGTGCTCATCGTCCTGTACTTCGGTGTGAAGCTCGGCGCCCAGCTCGACCCGGACGTGGCGCTGGGCGATTCGGACCAGCCGCTGTGGCAGATCGCCGCGTCCGTCCTGCTGTCGCTGACCTTCGCGGTCCTGCTCCAGCAGGAACGATCCACCGTGCTGCTGGTGTCCCTCAACGGGGGCGTCGCCTGGTCCGTGTACGGGGCGATGCACTACGCCGCCAAGATCTCACCGGTCGCCTCAACGGCCGTGGCCGCGGGGTTGGTCGGCCTCTTCGGGCAGTTGCTGTCCCGCTACCGCTTCGCGTCGGCGCTGCCGTACACGACGGCCGCGATCGGGCCCCTGCTGCCCGGATCGGCCACGTACTTCGGGCTGCTGTCGATCGCTCAGAACGAGGTCGACAAGGGGCTGGTGTCGCTGGCCACGGCCGCCTCGCTCGCCATGGCCATCGCCATCGGGGTCAACCTGGGGTCGGAGATCTCGCGGCTGTTCCTGCGGGTGCCGGGCGCTGCCGCCGGGGCTCGGCGGGCTGCCAAGCGGACTCGGGGTTTCTGACCGCCACCCACGACTTCAGCCCTGCGGATAGCCGCCGTTCTGCGAGTAGCCGTGGTTCTGCCCCTGGTTGTCGTACGGCGGGTACTGCTGGTTTCCGTACTGCTGGTTGCCGTACGGCTGCTGCTGGTACGTCTGCTGTTGCTGGGGCTGCGCGTAGTACTGGTCGTAACCGTTGTTCTGGTCGTAGCCGGTGTTCTGGTCGTAGCCGTTGTTCTGCTGCTGGGGCTCGTCCACGCGACGGAGCTGGGTCGTCGAGTCGTCCATGATCACGGGGAACGGCTGGGTCGCGGCCGGGTCGCCGGGCTGCGCCCCGTTCCCTTGGGGCCCCTGGGGCTCCTTCTTGGCCTTGGAGCGGGCGCGCAGGAACTCGATGATGATCGGGACCACCGAGACGAAGACGATCAGGATGAGGATCGCTTCGATGTTCTTGTGGACGAAGTCGATGTTGCCGAGCCAGGAGCCCAGCAGGGTCACGCCCGCGCCCCACAGGACGCCGCCGATCACGTTGAACGTGATGAAGGAGCGGTACTTCATGCCGCTGACGCCGGCGATGATCGGCGTGAAGGTGCGCACGACGGGCACGAAGCGGGCCAGGACCAGGGACTTGGGGCCGTACTTCTCGAAGAACTCGTGCGCCTTGACCACGTTCTCCTGCTTGAAGAGGCGGGAGTTCGGGCGGGTGAAGAGCGAGGGGCCGACCTTCTTGCCGAAGACGTAGCCCGCCTGGTCGCCGAGGATCGCGGCCACGCAGATCAGCGGGATCGCCGCCCACAGCGGGAAGTCCAGGGTGCCCGCGGTGATCAGCAGGCCGCAGGTGAACAGCAGGGAGTCACCCGGCAGGAAGAACCCGATGAGCAGGCCGGACTCCGCGAAGACCACGAGGAGCAGGCCCCAGATCCCGAACCGGTCGAGCATGGTGTTCGGATCGAGCCAGCTCGGGCCGAGGGCAAGCGTCATCACGGTTCCGGGCTCCTGAGGGGTGGAGGGATACGGCGTCAGGCACGGCCGCACAAAGCTATCAACGCAATGTGTCCGTCCCAGGTTCCACCGGTGTCTCCAGGATGCACTGTGCCTCCCATAGGACAAAGCTGTGAGCCATGGGTATCGACGAATACGGCGGCGGCCAGGGGCCGCAGGCCGATGTGCTGGTCGTGACGACGAACGACGTCCCCGGGTACCGGGTCGAGCAGGTGATCGGCGAGGTGTTCGGGCTGACCGTGCGCTCCCGGCATCTCGGCAGCCAGATCGGCGCCGGTCTGAAGTCGATGGTCGGCGGTGAGCTGAAGGGGCTCACCAAGACCCTCGTGCAGACCCGCAACCAGGCCATGGAGCGGCTCATCGAGCAGGCACGCGCGCGTGGCGCCAACGGCGTCCTGGCGTTCCGCTTCGACGTGACCGAGGCGGCGGACGTGGGCACCGAGGTGTGCGCCTACGGGACGGCGGTGGTCCTGGCCCGGGAGTGACCCCGGGCCGGAACGAGGCCTACGGGGTGTGCCGGGACGCGTTCGCCAGGATCGCGTCCCGGAGGTGTTCGGCCAGGCCGGGGGCCATGGAGTCGTAGAACGCCTTGAAGCGCTCGTCGGAGACGTACATCCCGCCGAGGCACACGTGCATCTCGTACGAGCACGGGTAGAACCAGCGGTCGATGTGCAGGCGGTGTTCCTCGGCCAGGTCCATGGGCGCCACGGCGGTGGGTGGTTCGCCGGTGGTCACCAGGGTGGCGTAGCGCTCGCTCCAGTCGTCGACCTCGGCCTGGAGGCGTTTCCAGTCGGCCTTGGTGTAGCGGGCGGCCCGGCGCTGCGACTCGGCGTAGGCCTCGGTGCCGCCCCAGCGCTGTTCGGCCTCTTCGGCGTACTGCTCGGGATCCTTGTCGCCGAAGACCTCGAAGCGTTCCTCGGGGGTGAGATTGATGCCCATCGTGCGTGCCTCCATGGCGTGCTCCACGGCCTCGGCCATCTTCCGCAGCTTCTCGATCCGGGCGGTCAGCAGTTCGTGCTGGCGGCGCAGGTGTGCGCGCGGGTCCGTCTCCGGGTCGTCGAGCAGGGCCGCGACCTCGTCGAGCGGGAAGCCGAGTTCCCGGTAGAACAGGATCTGCTGCAGCCGGTCGAGGTCGGTGTCGGCGTAGCGCCGGTGACCCGCGCGGCTGCGCTCGCTCGGGACGAGCAGGCCGATGTCGTCGTAGTGGTGCAACGTGCGCACGGTGACCCCGGCGAATCCGGCGACCTGTCCTACGGAGTAGCTCACTTCCGCTCCCTTCTGTGTCCGCGCTCCACGCTGAGGCCTCACGTCGCGTGAGGTGCAAGTCCCGCACACTCAAGATGTTGGGTCCGTTTTGCCCGCTTATGGTGTGCCCGTGGCCCAGGACAGCGCGCAACAGGCACCGGTTGCCCCTACGACCCCGGCGCGCACCCTGCTGCCGTTGATCGTCCCCGCTCTGGTCGTGGGCGTGCTCGCGAGTCTGCTCTTCCTCGGGGTGAGCGAGGTGGCCGAGCTGCTCCAGCACGTGCTCTGGAAGAACCTGCCGGACGCTCTCGGCGTCGGCCGGTACTCGGTGCTGTGGATGCTCGTCATGCTGACGGCCACCGGCATCGCGGTCGGTCTTGTGGTGTGGAAGGTGCCGGGGCATGCCGGTCCCGATCCGGCGACCACCGGGCTGGAGACCGTGGCGCTGCCGCCCATGGTGCTGCCCGGGCTGGTGCTGGCGACCGCGCTGATGCTCGCGGGCGGCCCGAGTCTCGGGCCGGAGAACCCGCTCATCGCCGTGAACGTGGGGCTCGCCGTGTGGGTCGGACACAGGCTGGCGCCCCGGGTGCCGGGCGGGGCGTGGGCGGTGCTGGCCGAGTCGGCGACGATCGGCGCGCTCTTCGGGACGCCGGTGGCGGCGGCGCTGCTCATCTCGGAGGCGCTGGCCGGGCGGAACACCAAGGGCGCGCTGTGGGACAACGTGTTCGCGCCGCTTGCCGCGGCCAGTGTCGGCGCCATGACGACCACCCTGGTGGCTCATCCGACCTTCGACCTGCATCTGCCCGCGTTCGGCCGACCCGGCTGGGGCGATCTGCTGGCCGTCCTGGTGCTGGCACCGCTGGCCGCCCTGCTCGGGATGTGCGCGGTCTACGGCTTCCCGTACGTCCATGGCGCCTTCTCCCGACTCAAGCACCCCATGCTGGCGCTACCGGCCGGTGGGCTCGTGCTGGGCCTGCTGGCGGCCGTGGGTGGCCATCTGACGCTCTTCAAGGGGCTGGACGAGGTCGCGGCGCTGGCGGCCGATCCCGAGGGCTGGTCGGCGGGACAGTTCGCGACGATGACGGTGGTGAAGCTGGCCGCGCTGGTGGTCGCCGCGTCCTGCGGTTTCCGGGGCGGGCGGATCTTCCCCTCGGTGTTCATCGGCGCCGCGTTCGGGCTGTTCGCCCACGCGGTCGTCCCGGCGGTGCATCCGGCGCTGGGCGTCGCCGCGGGCGTCCTGGGCATGCTGCTGGCGATCACGCGGCAGGGCTGGGTGAGCCTGTTCACCGCCGCCATCGTGGTGGCCTCGCCGGCGATCCTCGCCCTGTTGTGCATCGCCTCGCTGCCGGCGTGGCTGCTGGTGACCGGGAGGCCGCAGATGCAGTTGCGCGCGGACGGAACTCCGGTTCGCTGATACCCGTTGATCCTCTGTCACTTGCCGCAGGAGGCATGCCATGCCGTTGCACAAAGGTCCCGAGCACTCCGACGAGCGCCCGATGTCCGTGAACCCCTTCTACGGAGAGGCCAATCCGGTCGGCGGCATGACCGAGGCCCCGCCGAAGCACCGGCTGCCGGACGCGCCGCTGGCGCCGATGACGGCGGCCCAGGTCGTGCACGACGAGCTGATGCTGGACGGCAACTCCCGGCTGAACCTGGCGACTTTCGTCACCACCTGGATGGAGCCGGAAGCCGGCGTCCTGATGGCGGAGTGCCGGGACAAGAACATGATCGACAAGGACGAGTACCCGCGCACGGCCGAGCTGGAGCGCCGCTGTGTGGCGATGCTCGCGGATCTGTGGAACGCGCCGGACCCGTCGGCCGCGGTGGGCTGTTCGACGACCGGGTCCAGCGAGGCCTGCATGCTCGCCGGGATGGCGCTGAAGCGCCGCTGGACGCAGCGCAACAAGGACCGCTACCCGGCCGCCCGCCCGAACCTGGTGATGGGGGTCAACGTCCAGGTGTGCTGGGAGAAGTTCTGCAACTTCTGGGAGGTCGAGGCCCGCCAAGTCCCCATGGAGGGCGACCGGTTCCACCTCGACCCGCAGGCCGCCGCCGAGCTGTGCGACGAGAACACGATCGGGGTCGTCGGCATCCTCGGCTCGACCTTCGACGGGTCCTACGAGCCGATCGCCGACCTGTGCGCCGCGCTCGACGCGCTCCAGGAGCGGACCGGTCTCGACATCCCGGTACATGTGGACGGCGCGTCCGGCGCCATGGTCGCGCCCTTCCTGGACGAGGACCTGGTGTGGGACTTCCGCCTCCCGCGCGTGGCCTCGATCAACACCTCCGGCCACAAGTACGGCCTGGTCTACCCGGGCGTCGGCTGGGCCCTGTGGCGCGACAAGGAGGCCCTCCCCGAGGAACTCGTCTTCCGCGTCAACTACTTGGGCGGCGACATGCCCACCTTCGCCCTCAACTTCTCCCGCCCCGGCGCCCAAGTGGTCGCCCAGTACTACACGTTCCTGCGCCTGGGCCGCGAGGGCTACCGCGCGGTGCAGCAGTCCACCCGCGACGTGGCCCGCGGCCTCGCCGACCGCATCGAGGCCCTCGGCGACTTCAAACTCCTCACCCGGGGCGACGAGTTGCCGGTCTTCGCCTTCACCACCGCCCCGGGCGTGGAGAACTACGACGTGTTCGACGTCTCCCGCCGCCTCCGCGAACACGGCTGGCTGGTCCCCGCGTACACCTTCCCGGCGAACCGCGAGGACCTCTCGGTCCTACGCGTCGTCTGCCGCAACGGCTTCTCGGCGGACCTCGCGGAACTGTTCCTGGACGACCTGACCCGGCTGCTACCGGAGCTGCGCCGCCAGGCGCATCCGTTCACCCGGGACAAGGGGGCGGCTACGGGATTCCATCACTGAGATTCTCGCTCCTTCGCCACCAGCTCATAGGCCGTCGCGCCGTCCAGGGACTCCCGGATGATGTCGGCGTGGCCGGCATGGCGGGCCGTCTCGCGGATCAGGTGGAGGCAGACCCAGCGGATCGAGACGCTGCCCTCGGGGAACCAGGGTTCCTTCGGAAGCGGGAAGGTGTCGTCGAGGCTCGGTGCCGAGCGGATGAACGCCTCGGTCCCGGCGGCGACCTTCTCCCAGTACGCGAGCTGGGACTCGATGGTCTCGCCGTCGACCAGTCGGAACGACTCGTGCCAGTTGGACTGGTCCCGCTCGACCTCCGGCGGCTCCTGCTTCGCCCGGGCGATCCAGCCCTGCTCGACCTGGGAGACGTGCTTGAGGAGGCCGGAGAGCGAGAGTTCGCTGGCGCTCGGCCTGCTCGCGGCCTGTTCCTCGGTCAGTCCGAGCAGGGCCCGGCGGATGCCGCCCCGCTGCTCCTCGATGAACGCGAGCAGCGCCTCGCGCTCGTCGTCCTGTGCCGCTACGTGCGTGACCATGGCCTTCGCCTTTCGCCGGTGCCGGCAGGGAACCCGTCCCCCTGCCCGACACCGACGAAGCTACGGGCCATTGAGGTCAGGTTCTGTCCTCAATCGCTGGATCGGTGGAAGAGATCTAGAACGGGAAACCGCTGCGTCCGTGCTGCACCGAGATCCACTTCAGGCTGGTGAACGCGTCCAGCATCGACTCGCCGTTCAGACGGCCCAGGCCGGAGGCCTTCTCGCCGCCGAAGGGGACGATCGGCTCGTCGTGCACGGTGCCGTCGTTGACGTGGAACATGCCGGTGTCGATCTGCTTGGCGAAGCTGACGCCCCGCTCGATGTCGCCGGTGTGGACCGCGCCGCTCAGGCCGTACGGCGTGTCGTTGACGATGCGCACCGCCTCCTCCTCGCCGTCGAACGGGATGAGGAAGGCGACCGGGCCGAAGACCTCCTGGCGCAGCAGCGCCGAGTCGGCGGGGAGGCCGGTCAGGACCGAGGGCTCGACCAGGTTGTCGGTGGCCGTGCCGTGCACGAGGGCCGTCGCGCCCTCCGCGATGGCCTGGTCGACGACGCCCGAAATGGCGTCCGCCTGCGAGGAGTTGATGACCGGGCCGATGACCGTGCCCGGGTCGCGCGGGTCGCCGACCTTGAGGGACTTCACCTTGGCGACGAACTTCTCGGTGAACTCGTCGGCGATCGAGCGGTCGACCAGGACGCGGTTGGCGGCCATGCAGACCTGGCCCTGGTGGACGTAGCGGCTGAAGACCGCCGCGTCGACCGCGTAGTCGATGTCGGCGTCGTCGAGGACCACGAGGGCGCTGTTGCCGCCGAGTTCGAGCACCGAGCGCTTGAAGTGCGAGGCGCAGACGGTCGCGACATGGCGGCCGACCTTGTCGGAGCCGGTGAAGGAGATGACCTTCGGGACCGGGTGCTCGATGAAGGCGTCGCCGATCTCCGCGATGTCGGTGATGACGACGTTGAGGAGGCCGCCGGGCAGGCCCGCGTCCTCGAAGATCTTCGCGACCAGGGAACCGCCGGTGATCGGGGTGTTCTGGTGCGGCTTGAGCACCACGCCGTTGCCCAACGCCAGTGCGGGGGCCACCGACTTGAGGGAGAGGAGGAAGGGGAAGTTGAAGGGGCTGATCACACCGACGACGCCCACCGGGACGGTGTAGACGCGGTTCTCCTTGCCGTCCACCGGCGAGGGGATGATCCGGCCCTGGGGGCGCAGCGCGAGGTGGATCGCCTCACGCAGGAACTCCTTGGCGAGGTGCAGTTCGAAGCCGGCCTTCAGGCGCGTGCCGCCGAGTTCGGCGATGATCACCTCGGCGATCTCCTGCTCGCGGTCCTCGATGAGCCGCAGGGCCTTCTCGAACACGGCACGGCGGGCATAGGGATTGGTCGCGCCCCACGCCTTCTGCGCGCGGGCGGCCGCCCGGTACGCCTCGTCGACCTCGTCGACCGTGGCTATCGTGATCGACGCCAGCTTCTCGCCGTCGTACGGGTTGAAGTCGATGATGTCCCAGGAGCCGGTGCCCGGGCGCCATTCGCCGTCGATGTACTGCTGAGCAAGGTCGGTGAAGTAGGACGACATGTGATCCCTCAATCGCTGGCAGACGATCAACAGCAGACACGATCATCACGGTCTGATCACACGTCATCGTACTTGTGTTTCAAGAGAGTTGGAGCAGTCCCCGAAGAAGATCCCGGCTCTCGTCCGGGCCCGGACTGTCCTGCTGAAGTTCCTTCAGCGCCTTCTCGTACTGGGTGACGTCCTCGGCCTTGTCCAGATACAACGCGCTGGTGAGCTGCTCCAGATAGACGACGTCCGACAGGTCGGACTCCGGGAAGGAGAGGAGGGTGAAGGCGCCGGACTCGCCGGCGTGACCGCCGAAGCCGAACGGCATCACCTGGAGGCGGACGTTGGGGTGTTCGGAGACCTCGATCAGATGCTGCAGCTGGCCACGCATCACCTCGCGGTCGCCGTAGGGGCGGCGCAGGGCGGCCTCGTCCAGGACGATGTGGAAGTCCGGCGGGTTCTCGTTCACCAGGTACTTCTGCCGCTCCAGGCGCAGCGCCACGCGCCGCTCCACGTCGGCCTCGCTCGCGCCCTTCATACCGCGCCGGACGACCGCGCGGGCGTAGGCCTCGGTCTGCAGCAGCCCGTGCACGAACTGCACCTCGTAGACGCGGATGAGGGAGGCGGCGCCCTCCAACCCCACATAGGTGGGGAACCAACTGGGCAGGACGTCCGAGTAACTGTGCCACCAGCCCGCTACGTTGGCCTCCTTCGCGAGGGAGAGGAGTGAGATGCGCTCCGCCTCGTCCGTGATGCCGTACAACGTCAACAGGTCCTCTACGTCCCGGGTCTTGAAGCTCACTCGCCCCAGCTCCATGCGACTGATCTTGGATTCGGAAGCACGGATCGAGTACCCCGCGGCCTCGCGGGTGATCCCGCGTGCTTCACGCAGTCGCCTGAGTTGCGAGCCGAGCAGCATCCGCCGCACCACCGATCCGGGCTCTCCCGCGCTCACGTTCGTCAGCCTCCCCAACCGTCTTCAGGGGCCGCAGTCTGCCACTAAAACACTTCGAGCAGTACTCGTTCGATTACAGAAATGGAAAGAAGAGGCCCCTGTTCACAGGAAGTCGTCAGGAAGAGGTCAGGAAGAAGCAAGGTCAGGACGTGAGAACGGCGTGAAGTTGGCGGAAAAAATGGCCAACAAGCGGTACGGGTGGGTCCAATTCGGTCAGCTGCACGTGCATCTGCCCTTGCATCTGCTGTACGCATCCGAAACCATGGTCTCGCGCCACCGCTGCATCGCAACGACCGCGAATTCCCGGGAGTGCCTCGCATGGGGACGAATGGATCGACCATGCTCAAGCCGTTACGGCAGGGCCTTCCACCGCTGGACCCCTCGGCCGTGTCCAGCGCCGCCTCTTGTGCCCTGCCCGCCCGCTACGAAGCGGTGCGCGAGGCACGGCAGTTCACCCGTCGCACGCTCGACCAGTGGGATCTGGGCGACCGCTTCGACGACGTCTGCCTGGTGGTCTCCGAACTGGTCACCAACGCGCTGCGGCACGCGCTGCCGGCCAACACCCCGCGCGTCGTGGACCAGAACCCGCCCGTGCGGCTGCATCTGATGCGGTGGACGGAGCGGCTGGTGTGCGCGGTGCGCGACCCCAGTCACGACAGTCCCGTCGCGCAGGACTCGGGCGACTTCTCGGCGGAGTCGGGGCGGGGTCTGTTCCTCGTCGACTCGTTCAGCGACGGCTGGGGCTGGCACCCGCTCGCGGGGACGCTCAGCGGCAAGGTGGTCTGGGCGCTGTTCCGGCTGCAGGGCGACACCGCGCAGAACAACGCGTGACGAACCGCGGCTCTTTTTGGGGCCGCGGTTCTACGCGCGTTGCCGACGCGGGGGTGCGCCGGACCGCTATCCCACTATCAGGTGGTCGAACTCGCCGTCCTTGATGCCCAGCAGCATCGCCTCGATCTCGGCGCGCGTGTAGACCAGCGCGGGACCGTCCGGGAAGCGGGAGTTGCGCACGGCCACGTCCCCTCCGGGCAGCCGCGCGAACTCCACACAGGAGCCCTGCGAGTTGCTGTGCCGGCTCTTCTGCCAGGCCACTCCGTCAAGCTGGGTGGCAGCCATGCCGTTGTACACGTCGTACCCCAAGTACACGCTGTCAACGCGGTGGTCCACAGGTCGCTCCCGGTTGTGCACTGGCTGGTGTGGCCATTGATGCAGTGGTCAACTGTTCCGGATCATAGCCCTGTTCATGTGCAGATGCATGGGCAGATGCACGTGCACGGGGGGTGGTGCTCCGGTTACAGCTTTGACGACTGCTTTACCGATGCCGTTCCAGCGTCTGCCCCGGTCCTCGCAGGACATGTCCTAGTGAAGACGCGTACCGGGGCACTTGTGTTCCGGGAGGGGGCGGCTACCGGGTCGAGTAGGGCAACAATGTCATCTCCCGGGCGTTCTTGATCGCGAGGGCCACCCCCCTTGCTGCTGGGCGCTCGGGCCTGCGGGGCACGGTCATGTCTCCAGAAAGGTGTCGAAGACGGGCGGGAGGCGTTTCCAGGCAGCGGGGCCGGCGGCGTACTCGATGTCGGTCAACAGGCAGGACTCCAGGAGCCGTTCGAGTCCGTCGCGGTCGAGACCCGGGGACGTGAAGACGAGGTGCTGACAGCAGTCGCCGTGCTCCGGATGCCAGTCGAGCGCGGCGGCGGCGCGCCGCACCGGCGGCACCAACTCCCAGGCGGCGTCCGGCAATGAGGCCAGCCAAGGCCCCGCACTCTCCACACACAGGGCACCGCCGGCCGCGTCCCAGTGCAACAACGAGTCGGGCTTGTCGGCGAGCCAGAACCGCCCCCGGCTACGGGCCGCGGCACAGGTCAGGTCCTCCAGCGCCGCGTACAACCGCTCCGGGTGAAAGGGCCGGCACCGATGCCAGACGAGCGTGCCGACCCCGTGCGCATCGGCCTCGACGGGGAGGAGCGCACAGGCGGGGTGCTGGGCGGCGGCAGCGGCTTCCACGTCGAAGCCGGCGAGGGCGGCTTCGACGAGGGGGGTCCCGAAGGGGCGGGCGCCGGATCCGGGCGAGGGCGATCGCGGCATCGAGCCCCGCTCGATATCCGCTGGCCTCAACGCCCTTTTTCCTACGGCTACTTGGCGCGCCGTCGGATGCAACTGACCCAACAGCTCCCGGTCCTCGTCATCGGCCTCCTCGGAGTCGAGGACCGCGAGGACGGGGGCGTACTCCAGTTGGCGGGCGAAGGTGTCCGCGATGGTTCGCCGGTCGGTGGGGGCTGCCGCGAGGCCGGCCGCGGTGAGGTCGTCGCCGTTGGCGAGGTAGGGCAGGAGGAGGGCCGGGTCGACGGCGGTGATGACGGCGGTGACCGTGAGGCCGCCGGAGGTGATCACCTCGGCCATCGCCTTGGGCTCGACGGAGTCCCACAACTCGACGACGGCCAACCGGACTTGGCCGGCCGCGGCCAGTCGGCGCAGCTCCGGGACCAGGTCCTCACGCAGGGCGCAGCAGGCGCAGTCGTCGACGAGCGGGGTCTCACCGGCGGAGACGATGCCCGTGGCGTCCCGGATCGTGCGGACGACCGTGCCCGCGGTCGCCGTAGCCAGGTCGTGGTGGAGAACAACACTGCCGGGGACCTCGTGGAGGAGGTGGGCGACGGTCGCTCTGCGGGCGTCGGCGTGCAGGCCGCCGACGATCGCGACGGAGAGGTCGTGCACCGTCAGTCCCGCTTTCCGTAGCGGCGCTCGAAGCGCTCCACGCGGCCGGCCGTGTCCAGGACGCGGGCCGTGCCGGTGTAGAAGGGGTGGCTGACGTCGGAGATCTCGACGTCCACGACGGGGTAGGTGTTTCCGTCCTCCCACTCGATCGTCCTCGCGCTCGTCATCGTCGAGCGGGTCAGGAAGGCGTGCTTCGCGGCCCGGTCCCGGAAGACGACGGGGCCGTAGGGCGGGTGGATGTTCTCGCGCATCGCGGTCAGCGCTCCTCTCGGAAGTCGACGTGCCGGCCTGCTACCGGGTCGTACTTGCGCAGGGTCAGGCGGTCGGGGTCGTTGCGGCGGTTCTTGCGGGTCACGTAGGTGTGGCCGGTGCCGGCGGTGGACCGGAGCTTGATGACCGGGCGGAGTTCGTTGCGAGCCATGCCTGATACCTTACTGAAAATGAATTCCATTAGCAGCACCGGCTGCGACCCCGATCGAGGAGAGGTACGTCACCCATGTCCGCCCACTGCATGCTGACCGGCGCACAGCCCGGCTTCGGCAACCGCATCTCCCACTCCCACCGGCGCACCT
Organism: Streptomyces sp. NPDC051576; assembly: GCF_040681835.1. Taxonomy (NCBI): domain Bacteria; kingdom Bacillati; phylum Actinomycetota; class Actinomycetes; order Kitasatosporales; family Streptomycetaceae; genus Streptomyces; species Streptomyces sp. NPDC051576. Next base: position 37,902 of record NZ_JBFAZO010000019.1, on the reverse strand, counting down.
CGCGCCGCTTCGACCCGAACATCCAGTCCAAGCGCTACTGGCTGCCCGGCGAGGGCCGTTACGTACGGCTGCGGCTGAGCACCAAGGGGATCAGGACCGTCGACGCGATCGGCGTCGAGGCGGCCGTGGCCCGGATCCGTGCCCGTGGGGTGCGGATCTGATGGCCAAGAAGAGCAAGATCGCGAAGAACGAACGGCGGCGGGAGATCGTCGCGCGGTACGCGGAGCGGCGGGCCGAGTTGAAGGAGATCATCCGGCGGCCCGGCTCGACCGAGGACGAACGGGTCGCCGCCCAGCGGGAGTTGAGCAGTCAGCCGAGGGACGCCAGCGCCACCCGCGTGCGCAACCGCGACCAGGTCGACGGGCGGCCCCGCGGTTACTTCCGCGCCTTCGGGCTGTCCCGGGTGAACCTGCGCGGGCAGGCTCACAGCGGATACCTACCCGGCGTCCGCAAATCCTCCTGGTGACCCCTGGTAGCTTGCTGCGGTCGTTCCGGCCAAGGCCGGCCGGGCGGCCGTCCGGCTACAGCATGGGGAGCTACCAGTGACTACGGCGTTTTCGACGGTGTCGACGGTACGGATCGCGGCCGCTGCCGCCGGTCTGGCGGGCGCGCTCGTGCTGTCCGCGTGCAGCGGTGACGACTCCAAGGACGACTCCTCGTCCACGCCGAGCGCGTCCGCCACCTCGACCGCCACGGCGGACACCGGAGGCGCCACCGGCAGCAGCCCGTCGGCCGCGTCCGACGGGCTGCAGGGGAGCTGGCTCGCCACGACCGACGGCAAGGCGGTGGCGCTGGTGATCACCGGCAAGCAGGCCGCGCTCTTCAGCACCGGCGGAAGCGTGTGCAGCGGGACCGCCGGCGAGGAGGCGGGCATGCAGATGATCCACCTCACGTGTACGGACGGCAGCAAGACCCGGGCGACCGGAATGGTCGGCTCCGTCAGCAAGTCGAGTCTCGCGGTCACCTGGTCGGGCAGTCTCGGCGAGGAGACCTACACCCGCTCCGAGGGCGGGCAACTGCCGTCCGGCCTGCCGACGGCGAGCCTCGGGTCGTAGCCCGCTCCGCGTCCCGTGGGCCTCGTGTCGGCGGAGCCCCGCCCGGTGCGGGATGATCCCCTCATGCGCACCATTTCCCTCGCCGTCACCGCCGTCGCCTCGGCCCTGCTCCTGACCGCGTGCAACGGCAGCGGCGGCGGCTCCGCCGACAGCAAGAACGGCTCGGCCTGCTCCTTCGACGGAGTCGCCGTCCAGGTCGGCCCCGCCAGCACCGCCCCGGCCGCGGGCGACACGGGCGAGGTCCCCGTCTCGCTCACCAACCAGAGCAAGCCGTGCACCCTGGACGGCTTCCCCGGCGCCTCGCTGGAGGCGGGCGGCACCAAGGTCGCCCTCGCCACCCAGAAGGGCGCCAAGGCGCAGAAGCTGACCCTCGCCAAGGGCGACGCGGCCTCCTTCACCATCACCTACGTACGCGGCAAGGCCGGCGAGAAGCTGAGCCTGGCCGCGACGAAGGTGGTCATCACCCTGCCGGGCAGCAGCGACACCGCGAGCTACAAGTGGTCCTACGGCCCCGTCCAGGGCAAGACCTCGGTGAGCGACTCGGAGGCCTCGGTCGGCGCCTTCACCCAGGCCGGCGACTGACGTCCGTCAGTCGAGCGGCGGCCGGGCCCTGACCTGGGCGCGGTCCGCCGCCTCGGCGCCCTCCGTCCAGCCCGCCTCGTCGCTGACCCCGCGCAGCCGGGTCGTGGTCGTCTCAGGGAACATCTCGTCGACGCGGTCGGTGACGGCGACCTCGCGGGTGGCGAGGACCGGGAGCAGGTCGTCGGTCACCTGGGTTCCGGCGGCCTCGGCCAGCCGGGTCCCGATGCGGTGGGCGTAGGCCGCGAGGAACGACTGCCGGAAGGTCTTGGTCCGCCTACGGCCGCCCGCGCGCTGGGCCGCCTCCGCCCGGGTCATCGCGGTCGTGGCCTGCACCAGCAGCGAGGTGTAGAGCAGTTCGACCACCTCCAGATCGCCCTCGAAGCCGACGACCGTGGAGAACCCGAAGGCGTCGTTCCACACGGCCCGGCAGTGGTTCGCCCCGGCGACCGCGTCCAGCAGCACCGCCTTCGCCTGCTCGTACGGCGCCTCGACCCCGATCCGGCAGGCACCGGGCGCGTCCTTCGCCGGCGCCTGCGCGTCGAGCAGCGCCTCGTCGATACTGTGCCGCGCCATCAGCTCCTGCGCCTTGGCGCTCAGCGCCTCCGCCTCCTCCGGGAACCCGGTCGCCTCCGCCTTCGCGAGCAGCGCGCGGATCCGGGTCAGCATGCGGGACACGGGCCGACGGCTCTCGTGCCGTTTCGGTTCGTCCAGGGGTTCGACGGCCGGCAGTCGCAGCAGCAGGCGGTACAGCTCCAGCACGGTGGTGGCCTGCGTGAAGCGGTCGGTGCGGGCCGGCGGCTCGGCGGCGGCCAGCTCCTCCACCTGCGCGGTCCAGCGCGGCCCGCGCGCCCGGTCGTCGGGCGCCTGTTCGCGGATCAGCGCCGACACGAGTCGTACGTGTACGTCGTCCAGGTCCCGCCGGACCAGCCGTACGACATCGGCGGGCTGCCACCCGCGCCGCCAGGCCGCCGCGACGAACTCCCGCCCCCGCCGGGCGAGTTCGGGGTCGGCCGCGGGGTCGGCTGCGAGGATCGAGGCGCCCGTGTCGAGGGCGTCGTGGGTGTCGGTGTAGAGGGCGGCCTCGAAGGCGCGCTCGACGGTGCCGGTCGTGCTGCTCACCCGTCGATCGTGTCATGGGGTGACGGGGAGGTAGGGCTGGGCATACCACCGGGACGCCCGCTGGTGGTCGTGTGCGCGCGGGGCGGGCGCGGTGCGATGGGGGCATGACACAGACAGTCGTACGGACAGTCGTACGGATTCGGGGACTTCGGCGTCGCTACGGCGATGTGCGCGCCCTCGACGGGGTGGATCTGGACTTCGGCGCCGGCACGTTCACGGCGGTGATGGGGCCGTCGGGGTCCGGGAAGTCGACGCTGCTCCAGTGCGCGGCGGGGCTGGAACGGCCGGACGCCGGGACGGTGACCGTCGCCGGGGTGGAGCTGTCGGGGCTGGGCGAACGGCGGCGGACGCTGCTGCGGCGCGAGCGGATCGGGTTCGTCTTCCAGTCCTTCAACCTCCTCCCCTCGCTCACCGCCGCGCAGAACGTGGTCCTACCCCTACGGCTGGCAGGGCGCCGCCCCTCGCGCGGGGCCGTGCGTGAGGCACTGGAGCGGGTGGGGCTGGCGGAGCGGGCCGGGCACCGGCCGTCGCAGTTGTCGGGCGGGCAGCAGCAGCGGGTGGCGCTCGCGCGGGCGCTGATCACGCGTCCGGCGGTGCTGTTCGGGGACGAGCCGACCGGAGCGCTGGACACCAACACCAGCCGCCAAGTGCTCACCCTGCTAAGGGAGTTGGTGGACATCGAGGGCCAGACGACGGTCATGGTCACCCACGATCCGGTGGCCGCCTCGTACGCCGACCGGGTCGTCTTCCTGGTCGACGGCCGGGTGGGCGGGGAGTTGCTCGCACCGTCCGCGGCCGAGGTGGCGGCGCGCCTGACGACCCTGGAGGGCGTGCCGTGCTGATCCTGGCTTCGTTGCGTACGCGATGGGTGTCGCTGGTCGGTGCGTTCGTCGCCGTGGCGCTGGGGGTCGCGGTGCCGGCGGCGGCGCTCGCGGGTCTCGCCTCGGCGGTGGGCGCGCCGGAGCGGGCGCCGCAGCGGTTCGCGTCCTCGCCTGTCGTGGTGCTGGGCCGGGACACGCTCACCGTGGAGGTGCGGCGCGGCCCGTCCACCGCGAAGGTGTCGAAGAAGCTCGCTCATCCACACCCTGTGGACAACCAACTCCTGACGGAACTACGGGCGTTGGGACCAGTACGGCTGGCCGCCGACGGACGGCGGGACGCAGTCGGGGTGGACGCGCCGGTCGCGGCGGTACGGGCGGTGGTGGGCGAGCGGGCGAGCGTCCTGACGGGGAGTGCGCGCCGGCTCGCCGATCCGTCCGCGGCACGTGACGCCGAGCAACTGACCTCCGTCGTCGCGCTGCTCGGCACGGCCGCCGGGGTCACCGGCTTCGTGTCCGTGTTCGTCATGGCCTCGACCTTCGCCTTCGTGATCGCCTTGCGGAGAAGGGAGTTGGGGCTGCTGCGGATGGCCGGGGCGACTCCGGGTCAGGTACGGCGACTGCTGCTCGGGGAGGCCGGGGCGGTGGGGCTGGTGGCGTCGACGGCCGGGTGTGCGCTGGGGGTCCGGGCCGCGCCGTGGCTGGTGCGGGCGCTGGTGGAGGGCGGGGTGGCGCCGTCGTGGTTCGCGCTGCGGGCGGATGTGCGATGGCCGTACGAAGTCGCCTTCTGTGTCGGGGTGTTGGTGGCACCGGCCGGAGCGTGGGCGGCCGCGCGGCGGGCCGGGCGGGTCGGTCCGGCGGAGGCCTTGCGGGAGGCGGCCGTGGACACGGGGGTGTTGCCGTGGTCGCGGAAGCTGATCGGCGGTCTGTTGCTGACGGCCGGACTGGCCCTGCTCGCCCGGTCGTTGTGGACGGACCCGGCGGACCTGCTGAAACGGAAGACGTACACGACCCAGCCGATGATCCTCATCACCGCGGTGGCCGCCCTGTCCCCCGCCCTGGTGGGCCCCGTCGTACGACTGCTGGTGCGGCTGCCGGGCGCGAGCGGGCTGCTGATCCGCGAGAACACGGCGGCCTCGGTACGGCGAACCGCCGCTGTGGCGGCGCCTGTTCTGGTGACGGTCGCGCTGGCCGGTTCGCTGCTGGGGTCGGCGTGGACGGTCACGGGGGCGAAGGCGGCGGAGGCTCGAGAGCGGACGCGGGCCCAATTCGTCGTCACGGGCGAGAGGTTGAAGATCCCGGTGGCATCGGCGGTCCCGGGCGCGACCGTCTCCGCGTCCGCCTCGACCGCGGTCTTCGTACGGGAGGACGGCACGGCCCTCGTCCGCTCCGACGCTCGTGCCGTACGGGATGTGCGGGCGTTCGCCGAGGTCACGCGGTTGCCGGTGATCGCCGGTGACGTAAGGGAGTTGGACGACCGCTCGATCGTCGTGAACGAGGAGTGGCAGCGGCACACGGTCGGCACCTGGGTGCGGGTATGGCTCGGGGACGGGCGGGCGGCCCGGCTGCGGATCGTGGCGGTACTGGCGCGCGGAACCGGCGACAACGGGGCGTATGTGACGGCGGCGAACGCGCCGGGGGCGACGGTGGACCGGCTGGAGGTACGGCTCACGGGCGGGGCGGTCGAACGGGCGCGGATGCTCACCGAGTTGAGGGCTTCCGGGGGGACGGTCCGGAGTGCGGAGGCGTGGCTGGCGGAAACGTATCCGGAGATGGGCATGTGGGGTGGCGGAAGCGGGGCGCAGACCCGGCTCGGGCTGTTCGTGGTGCTGGGCATCTCCCTTGTGTACGCGGGCATTTCGCTGGCCTCGACGCTGCTGATGGCGATGTCCGCGCGGGGCGGTGAATTGCGGTCACTGGGGCTCGCGGGGGCAACTCGCTTGCAGCTGCTCGGAGTTGTCGCAGGAGAGGCACTGGTGTCCGTGGGGGTGGGGGCCGGGCTCGGGGCGGGGGTGAGCGCGGTCAACCTTGCCGGATTGGCCGGGGCGTTGGAGGTGTTGGGGGCGCCTGTGGGGGTGGGGGTGCCTTGGGGGGTGGTGGGGGTGTGCGTGGGGGCTTGTGCGGGGATCGGGGTGGTTGCGGCGGGGGTTGGCGGGGCGGTGGCGATGTCAACCCGGGGTTGACACCTCCGGACTGTCAACCTAAGGTTGACACATGACGACCAACCCGAACGTCACCTCATCCGTACGTCTCGACGACCTCATCGCGGCCATCAAGAAGGTCCACCCCGCACCGCTCGACCAGCTTGAGGACGCGGTCATCGCCGCCGATCATCTGGGCGATGTGGCCGACCATCTGATCGGCCACTTCGTGGACCAGGCCCGGCGCTCGGGGGCCTCCTGGACGGACATCGGCAGGAGTATGGGGGTCACCCGGCAGGCGGCGCAGAAGCGGTTCGTGGCCAAGGAGTCGGCCGACCTCGACCCGAGTCAGGGGTTCAGCCGGTACACCGTCCGCGCTCGGAACGTGGTGATGGCCTCCCACAACGAGGCCGTCGCCGCCCGCAACCCCGAGGGCCGCCCCGAGCACCTGATCCTCGGCCTCCTGGCCGAACCGGACGCCCTCGCGGGCAAGGCGATCACCGCACAGGGGGTCCTCCTGGACGCCGTACGCCAGGCGGCCACCGCGGCGCTGCCGCCGGCCGCCGAGGAGGTCCCGGACCTCATCCCCTACGGCCCCGACGCCAAGAAGGTCCTCGAACTCACCTTCCGCGAGGCCCTGCGCCTGGGCCACAACTACATCGGCACCGAACACATCCTGCTCGCCCTGCTGGAGCACGAGAACGGCGAGGGCGTGCTGAACGGCCTGGGCATCGACAAGCCGACGAGCGAACGGCACATCGCCGAGATGCTGAACAAGCTCCCGGGCTGACGTGCCGCCTCAGAAACGGCTGGTGTCGAGGTCGAACCCGAGCGGCTCCGGCAGCGCCACGGTCTTGGAGATCTCGATCTCGGCGGCACGGGTGTAGCGGTCCTCGGAGGGCTCGCTGTAGACGATGACCGTTCCGGCCTCGCGGTCGATCAGCAGGTAGCAGGGGATGCCCGCGCGGGCGTAGCCGCGGAGTTTGGGCCCGCGGTCGTTGGCGGCGGTGGAGTCGGAGGTGACCTCGCCGACGAGGACGACGGGCGCGGGGTCGTGATAGCGCTGGTCGTCGGCGAAGCTGCCCTTCGGGGCGATCACCAGGTCCGGGATGACCCTGCCGGTGTCGGACGTGCCCGGAACGTACAGGCCGAGGCCGGTGTACGTACGCAGCTCGCGGTCCTGACGGTTCAGCGTCACCTGCTCCGCCGTCTCGGACACGATCTCTTCATGCTCCCCATTGGCCGGAGGCACCACGTGGATCTTCCCTTCGATCAACTCCACGCGCCAGCCCTCCGGGGCGGCAGCGTCGAACGCGTCGAAGGCGGCCTCGACCGACGTGTCCATACGCCTCTCCTCCGTCGGACCCGGATGAGGGCTCAGTCGGCGTTCTGGGGCGGTCAGTGCCACGGCGGACCTCCTTCGTACGGAGCGACCCTGCCAGCGTAGGCGAGAGGGCCCTCCGCGATCTCGCGATGCGTCACTCGTACGAGTGTGCGCGTGACGTTTCTTCGCTCGGGGACGCCTGGCCCGCGAGCCGGTTCGTGCAGGTCGGGGCCGTTGTCAGACCCGCGTGCCAGACTCGCGAACATGACCGATCGCTGGGCGCTCGCTCCGGCCGAGGGCGGTGGCGTTGAGGTCGCCGCCCTCGGTCCGGACGGGCTGCCCGTGGGGGCGGTGCGGCGGGAGCCGGATCTCGTCGAGGCCGTGCGGGGGCGGTCGGAGGTCTCGCGGTGGGTGTGGCGGTCCACCGCCGAGGTGTATCCGGCGCTGCTCGCCGCGGGGGTGCGGGTGGAGCGGTGCTATGACGTGGAGGACGCCGAGACGCTGCTGCTCGGGCACGAGGGGCGGCACGGCGAACCGCGGTCGGCCGCCGCCGCGCTGGCCCGGCTGCGCGGTGGGCCCGTGCCGCCGGATCCGCCGCAGCGGGCCGCCGAGCCCGGCTCGCAGTCCTCGCTCTTCGAGCCGCAGAGCGTCCACCTCCCGCTGGCCGACCTCCTCGCGGTCTACGCCGAGCAGCAGCGGCGCCATGACACCACCACACATCCGGACCGGATGCGGCTGCTCACCGCCTCCGAGTCGGCGGGCATGCTGGTCGCCGCCGAGATGAACCGCGCGGGGCTGCCCTGGAGCGCCGAGGTGCACCGGGAACTGCTGCACGAGCTGCTGGGCGAGCGGTACGCGGGAGGCGGTGAGCCCCGCCGGCTCGCCGAGCTGGCGGACGAGGTGTCCACCGCCTTCGGGAGACGGGTGCGGCCGGATCTCCCCGCGGACGTCGTCAAGGCCTTCGGTGCGGCTGGGATCAAGGTCAGGTCGACCCGGCGCTGGGAGATCCAGACCCTCGACCACCCGGCCGTGAAGCCACTCCTCGAATACAAGAAGCTCTACCGGATCTGGGTCGCTCATGGGTGGTCCTGGTTGCAGGACTGGGTGCGGGAGGGGCGGTTCCGGCCGGAGTTCCTCGCCGGCGGGACCGTCACCGGGCGCTGGGTCACCAACGGCGGGGGCGGGCTCCAGATCCCCAAGGTCATCCGGCGGGCGGTGGTCGCCGACCCGGGCTGGCGGCTCGTCGTCGCCGACGCCGACCAGATGGAGCCGCGGGTGCTCGCCGCGATCTCCCGCGACCCCGGACTGATGGAGGTGGCCGGCCGGGCCACCGACCTCTACCAGTCGGTGTCCGACCGCGCCTTCTCCGGCGACCGCGCCCAGGCCAAGCTCGCGGTGCTCGGCGCGGTCTACGGCCAGACCTCCGGCGACGGCCTCAAGAACCTCGCCGCGCTCAGACGCCGGTTCCCCAAGGCGGTGGCCTACGTCGACGACGCGGCGCGGGCGGGCGAGGAAGGGCGGCTCGTGCGGACCTGGCTGGGGCGGACCTGCCCGCCGGTGGCCGGCGGCGAGGACGCGGCGGAGGAGGCGGGCATCCCCCAGGACGACCCCGCCGACGCCTCCGCCTCCCCCGGCGACCAGGGCTGGGTGCCGGGCTACGCCTCCACCAACTCCCGTGCCCGGGGCCGCTTCGCGCGCAACTTCGTGGTCCAGGGCAGCGCCGCCGACTGGGCGCTGCTGATGCTCGCCGCGCTCCGGCGGTCCTGTGCGGAGCTGGCGGCCGAGCTGGTCTTCTTCCAGCACGACGAGGTGATCGTGCACTGCCCCGAGGAGGAGGCCGAGGCCGTGGCCGCCGCGATACAGGAGGCGGCCGACCTCGCCGGGCGGCTGACGTTCGGGGAGACGCCGGTGCGGTTTCCGTTCACGGTCGCGGTGGTCGAGTGCTATGCCGACGCCAAGTAGGGCCTACGGCCGGGGTGGTCGACGCGCGTCACCCTGCGACAACAACTCGCCGAGTTCCTGGAGCACCGCCTTCTCGTCCGTGCCGTCGAGTGCGTCCAGGGCGGCCTGCCATGCGTCGTACGCCTCCTCTGCCCGGCCCCGCTCCCGCAGCAGCAGGCCGTGCTGGTGGCGGGCGAGGCCGCCCATGTAGCGGTCGGCGCGGGCGTCCGCGCGGCTGAGCAGTTCGGCGCATTCGGTGCCGGCGCGTTCCGTACGGCCGAGGAGGCGGAGGGCGCGGACCAGTCCGAGGCGGGTCTGCGACTCGCCGTGCCAGTCGCCGTGGCCGCCGAGGATGCGCAGGCTCTCCTCGAAGTGCGGTACGGCGGCGGCCGGTTCGCCGAGGGTGAGGTGGGCGTAGCCGATGTTGCAGTGCGCGGAGTGCTGCACGATGACGGCGCCGATCTCGTCGCCGATGGCCAGCGAGCGCCGGTGCTGCTCGATGGCGGCCCGCGGGTCGGTGTGCTCGTACAGGTTGCCGAGGTGGCTGTGGGTCACGGCCTCGCCGTACGGGTCGTCCAACTGCCGTGAGTACGCCAGGCTCTGCCGCAGCGCGACACCCGACTCGGCGTAGCGGCCGAGGCCTTCGAGCAGCAGGCCCCGGTTGTTGAGGCAGCGCCGGATCCAGGAGAGGGCATCGAGCCGCCACCAGATCGCCAGGGCCTGGTCGTTGAGCCCGAGGGCCTCGCTCTGCCGACCGGTCAGGAAGTGCAGCCCGGCGAGGTCCCCCAGCGCGTACGCCTCCGCCGCCGCGTCCCCGAGCAGCCGCGCCGCGTCCAGCGCGACCCGCCCCAGCACCTCCATCTCGGCGACTCGGCCGCTGCGCAGGACATAGGGGAAGAGGAGCCGGACGAGGGTCGAGACATGGGCGACCCTGCGAAGGTCGGCGACACCCTCGCCGCCGCCCCCGTAGCGGGTCACGAGCGCCACCACGTTCTCCAACTCCGAGTCCCCCCAGGCAAAGGCCTCTTCGGAACCGGCGAAGGGAGCGGTAGCCGCCACCTCCGCCGCATGCCCGGCAGGCTGCGCGGCGGTCGGCCGACGCCGGTCGTCCTGGTCGAGTCCCGGTTCGACGATCGCGGTGAGGGTGCGCTCGGCGAGGGCGGCGTACCAGGCGAGGGCGGTGTCGACGGGGTCGCCGGGCGGGTCGGCCACGCTGGTGTCGTTGCGCGGCGCGGCTGCGGAGGCGTCGCTGTGCGGCCCAGCCACCGCGATGCCGCTGTGCGGCTCGACCACGCCGGTGCCGGCGGACGACCCATCGCGCTGCCCGGCCGCCCCCGTGGCGGTGGATGACCCGGCCACCGCCCCGTCACCACCCGCCCCCGCCGCCAGTTCCCGGGCGAAGTCGCGGACCAGGTCGTGCGGTGCGTAGCGGCCGTACGCCGTCTCCTCCAGGAGGGCCACGTCGACGAGGCGGTTGAGGGCGGACTCGGAGCGGTGTTCGTCGGTGGCTGTGAGGCGGGCGAGGAGGGGGGCACCGTAGGTCGGGAGGTCGAGGGTGCCGATGTGGTGGAGGGCGTGGGCCGCGTCGCGGTCGGTCTGGCGGTCGGAGGCGGCGAGGGCGTCGTGGGCCACCGCGAGGGAACGGCGGACGCTGAGGTCGTCGTACTCCAGGTGGTGCAACCGGCCTTCTGTGGCCGTCAGTTGGTCGGCGAGGACGTCGGGGGTCAGGGCCCGGCGGGCGGCCAGGCGGGCGGCGACCACGCGCAGGGCGAGGGGGAGTCGGCCGGTGAGTTCGACGAGCGGGTGGTCGGCGTCGAGGCCGTCCCTGCCCGACACCGCGCGCAGCAGTGCCGCGCTGTCCTCGCCGGACAGCGGCGCGAGCGGGAAGCGGCGGGCGCCGTCGAGGGCGGTCAGCGGTGAGCGGCTGGTGACGATCACCGCGCAGCCGGTGCCGGCCGGCAGCAACGGCCGTACCTGGGCGGCGTTCTCGACGTCGTCCAGCACCATCAGCGTGCGGGTCGGAGCGAGGAGGGAGCGGAGCAACGCCGCTGCCGCGTCCGGGTGTTCGGGGATGTGCCGGGGTTCAGCGCCGAGGTCGCGGAGCAGGGCGTGGAGCGCCTGGCCGGGGGTGAGGGGGGCCATGCCCGGGGTGGCGCCGCGCAGGTTCACGTACAACTGGCCGTCGGGGAAGCGTTCCCGCAGTTCGTGGGCCGTGTGCAGGGCCAGGGCGCTCTTGCCCACGCCTGCCATGCCGCTGATCACGGAGAGGGGGACCGTGGTGGTGCGCAGGGCGGCGAGGGTGTCGGCTCTGCCGGTGAAGTGGGCCGGCGGGGGCGGGAGTTGGGCAGGGGCGGGCACCTTGACCGGCTCGTCCCCACCAGCCTCCGCGACATCGGCGCCCCCCTTCCCGCGCAGCACCTCCGCATGCGCCGCCCGCACCCCCTCCCCCGGCTCCACGCCGAGTTCCTCGATCAGGCGGTTGCGCAGGTCGCGGTGGACGGTGAGGGCCTCGGCCTGGCGGCCGGTGCGGTGGAGGGCGAGCATCAGTTGGCGGTGGTAGCCCTCACGGAAGGGGTGCTCGGCGGTCAGGGCGGTCAACTCCGGCACGAGGCCGCCGAGTCGGATGCCGCCGAGGGCCAGCTCGGCGTCGTAGCGCCATTCGAGGACGAGGAGGCGGGCCTCGGTGAGGCGTTGTGCGAAGGCGTGGCCGCCGAGGTCGGCCGGGAGGCCGCTGAGCGGGGTGCCGCGCCACAGGGCGAGGGCCGACGCGCACGCCCGGACGGTCCCGGGCCAGTCCCGGTCGGCGTGCGCCGCGCGGGCGGCGGCGACCCGGTCCTCGAAGACATGGACGTCCAACTCGCCCTCGTCGACGCGGAGAAGGTAGCCCGGCGGTACGGCACGCAGCCGGTCGGGGTCGTCGAGGAGACGGCGCAGCCGGGTCACGTGGTTGTGCAGGGAGGCGTGCGCGGAGGCCGGTGGTGAACCGCCCCACAGGGCGTCCTTGAGGGCGTCGACGGAGACGACCCGGCCGCCCTCCAGCAGCAGCGCGGCGAGCAGGACCCGCACCTTGGCGCCGCCGATGGGTTGCGCGGCGCCGCCGTCAGAGCCGTAGAGGACAGTCGTGCCCAGCAGTCCGAACCGCAGCTCGCACCGCATCACACCGACCCGTCGCCCTTCCGCGCGGCCCTCGCGGCCGTGCTCCGCGGCGGAGCTCTTCCGCCGTCACTGGCGGATATCCGCCCTGTTCGCAGCGGTTTTCCGCCACACCGTCCCGGGCCTTCGAGGGCCGGGATCCGCTACCGTACCCGCCATCCGCCGCCACCGCGCGGCGACTTCAGGCCATCCGCCCCAGGGGCACCGGGCGCACCGTTGGCCACATGTTAGCGATTCGTTGGCGCGACCTGATGTGATCACTTCATCGGAGCTGGCCCGACGGTGCGCGCGTTCGACGCGCAACTCGGGGGAGTGTCGCCGTCGTGGCCGGGTCCGGGGACGCGAGAGGGCCCCGGTCGGCGGAGGTGAACGACCGGGGCCCTCGTCCCCCACTCCCGCGTTTTCGCGTCTTCGCGGATCAGATGACGGGCGGGCGGCCCAGCCGGGTCAGCCGCCACACCGTCCGCCAGCGCATGGGGCGCCGCTCCCCCGCCGGTTCGCGCAGGCCCTCGACGAACCCGCCGAACCACGCCCGCAGTCCGGCGCGCGACCGCGTCCGTACGAGGGTGAGCAGCGTCCAGACCCCCAGGTGCACCGGGATCAGCGCGAGCGGGAGCCGGCGGCGGACCAGCCAGACGCGGTTGCGGGCGGTGACCCGGTGGTAGATGGCGTGCCGGGCGGGCGAGGTCCTGGGGTGCTGGAGGAGCAGTTCGGGCGCGTAGCGGATGCGCCAGCCGGCGTCGGCTGCCCGCCAGGCGAGGTCGGTCTCCTCGTGCGCGAAGAAGAACTCGGCGGGCCAGTCCCCGGTCTCGGCGAGCATCGCCATGCGCAGCGCGTGCCCGCCGCCGAGGAACTGGGTGACGTAGCCGCCCCGCATCGGGTCGCCCGCGCCGATCCGGGGCACATGGCGGCGCTGGGTCTCGCCGTGCTCGTCCGCGATCCGGAAGCCGACGATGCCGAGGCGGGGTTCGGCGGCGTACAGGTCGCGTACGCGGCGCAGGACGTCGGCGTCGACGAGGAGTCCGTCGTCGTCGAGTTCCACGACGACGTCGATGTCGCCGAAGGCGCGGAGCGCGGCCAGGCCCGCGTTGCGGCCGCCGGGGCAGCCGAGGTTCTCGTCGAGGTCGATGGTGGTGACCTCGCCGGGCAGTGAGAGCCGGTCGGTGAACTCGGGGAGCCGGCAGCCGTTGCCGACGATCACGATGCGGGTGGGCGGGAGGTCCTGCTTGGCCACGGACTCCAGGAGCGCGTCGACCTCGGCGGGCCGGTTGCCCATGGTCACCACGGCGACCGCGATCCTCGGCTCCACCACGTCCCTCACTCCATCCGGCCGTCCGGCGATGCCCGCACCCCGAGCGCGCGGCACTCACCGTTCACCAAGATGTTGCCTCAGGTCGGCCGGTTGCCCCGACTCAAGTTCATTTTGCGGGACCTTTGTTGGGGCTTTGCCGGTTTTCCCTCCGCCGTACGAACTTCAGCCCCGACCAGTCCTCCCCCAGCGCGGCGACCTTCACGTCGACGACCCCGAGAGGCAGGAACACCTCCCGCAGTCCGTTCTCGGTGATGTCGCTCGCGTGCCCCGCGGCCTTGCGGGGCCAGGCGATCCACAGCATGGCGGTGTCGGCGAGGCCGAGGACGAGTTCCGGTCCTTCCGCGTCCAGTCGCCGCCGTTCCTGATAGAAGGCGACGGTGACGTCCGCCCCGCGCGGCCCACCGTCGGCGACCTCGCAGCCGTCGGGCAGGCCGGGGATGTCCCAGCCGTCGGGGGCGTGGTGCAGGTGGATCCGGTGGCCCGGCCCGACGCCGATCTTCCTGGCGAGCGGGGTGGCGGAGTAACCTCCGGCCGCCGTGGGGGAGTTGCTCATGGCCTGCCCTTCGTCCCGTGCACCGTTATGAGGAAGTGACGCATGGTTCACCTGATGATCCAGGGACCGCTGTTAATCTCCTGCGCATCTTGCATGGGGGGACAGCCGGGGGGCTGTACATACGCAGACACGTCACGGAACTCGCCGACGCGCACGCGCACTCGGCCACCGCCGTCCCGCCACGCCCGCTCCTCGTCCAGGAGGCCGCGTTGGCCCGTCGTACCACCGCTCGTGGCGTCGTCGCCGCGCTGGCGGTTCTTGTCGTGACCGCAGGCCCCGGCCCGCTGTCCGTGCCGGCCGGGGCGGTCGGGAACGCCCCCGTCGCGACCGAGAAGGTCTTCCAGTCGGACCGCTACGTGCCGCGCGGCGACCGGATCTACAGCGCCGGTCCGAGTGGCTATCTCCATGCGCGGGAGGGTAGTTCGGGCTACCTCTGGACGTCGTACGACAGTGGTACGACGACCACCGCGCTGGACGACGTCAACCGACTGGAAGTCCCCGGATACCTCGGGTCGTCGTCCGACGTCGTGACCGAGATCGTCTCGCCCACCGCGAAGGTCGTCCTCAAGGACATGGCCGCCGGTACGAGCACGGACGTCGCCCTCACGCACGGCAGGTACTGGGCGACCTACGGCACCCATGTGCTGACCCAGTGGAGCAACAGCAACAGCAGCCAGCACGCGCTGTATCTGTACGGCGGCGGCGCGCCCGCCGACGGTGCCCTCGTCGAGGGGCTGCCGGCCGATGTCACCGTCAACTACACCGTCCTGGGCGGGGACAGCGGTACGGCGGTCGTCAGCTACTTCCATGCCGACGAGCGTCACCTCGCGCTGGTGGACCTGGCCACCGCGAAGGTCACCGGTGATGTGACGGTGCCGGTCGCGCCGGTCGCGGTCGCGCTGAGCGCGGACCGCCTGGTCTGGTACGGGGCGAGCGACACCGTGCACATCCTGGACCGCGCCGACCTGTCCGCCGCCGGGACGACGGTGCCGCTGCCCGTCACCGAGGGCACCCCGTATCTGGGTGTCACCGGGCGCTGGCTGATCGTCGCGCGCTCCGTGCCCGCGTCGCCGTCCGACCTGGCGAACAAGGCCGGTGAACGACTGATGGCCGTGCCCCTCGCGGGCGGCGACGCGGTCACCCTGCTCCCGCGCGCGAACTCCTCGCTCGTCGCGGCCCCCGACGGCAGCCTGCTGACGGTCGGCGGCACCGACTCCGCGCACTGGGCGGTCCGCCGGATCACCGACACCGGCGCGGACACACCGACACTGACGGAGCTGAGCGCCGTACCGCCTGCGGCCTCGACCATCAGCCGACTGTCGATGCAGAACGGCACCCTGGCCACGGACGAGACCAACAGCACGTTCACCGGCGGCTACTACACCCGGCGGATCGCCGCCGACGGAACACCGGACGCGCGGACCTTCCGGAGGTTCGACAACCTGGGGACCGGGCCGTACGCCACCGGCGACGGACGCGTGGTGACCTTCACCGCCGACTCCGACCCCGTCGGGTCGTTCGTCCAGTCGATCGACCAGCACGACGACGCGGGGTTCTTCTATCTGCCCTCCGCCGCCGGGAACATCCTGGACGTCTCCGGCCGCTACGCCCTCGTCAACGGGGCCTCCCCCAGCAAGCAGTACGTGGGTGACCTCGGTGTCTACAGCACCCTGGAACCCATCGTCACCCGCTCCGTCACCGCCGCCTCCGTCTGGGGCACCAAGCTGTGGACCCCGGGTACCGGCACCGGCACGGTCACCGCGAAGGACCTGAAGAGCGGGCAGACCACGGACACGGTCGCCACCGGCGCCCCGTGCGCCGCCAAGGAGTTGCAGGTCGTCGGCCGGTGGATCTACTGGTCCTGCGGCCCGACCGCCACGGCCGGCGTCTTCGACCGTACGACGAAGAAGAACATCACCGTCGCGTCCGGCGAGGCGCTGCTCGGCGACGGCTATCTGGTCCGGCACGACACGACGGCCGGGACGCTCCAGCTCACCGCCTTCGCCGACGGCACCGCGACCACCCGCACCATCGGCACGCTCGCGGCGGGCGCGGGCAACTCCAGCCTGCGCGGGGTGACTTGGACCGTCGACAAGTTCGGCGGACCGGCGGCCTACGTCGACGCCGACCACCGGATCCACCTGGTGCCCAGCGGGGTCGCCCCGCAGCCGCTCGCCGTCACCGAGTCCGACGCCACCCAGAGCGGCGCGGTCAGCAGCCCGTGGTGGCAGTACCGCGCGGTGCTCTCCCGGCCCGCCGCCTCCTGGACGGCCACGCTCACCAGCAAGGCGACCGGCGCCGTGGTCCGTACGCTGACCGGCGGCGAGGTGGACGGCACCCTCACCGCACGCTGGGATCTCCGAAACAGCTCGGGCGCGCTCGTGCCCAACGGGGCCTACACCTTCAAGCTGACGGCCACCCCCGCCGACGGCTCGGGCGCGGCGCTGACGATGTCCCGGACGGTGGCCGTGTCCACCGGCGCCGCCGTACGCCGCGACTTCACCAACCGCACCACCTGGGGCCCGGACGGCATCGGCGACATCCTCGCCCTCTCCTCCAACGGCGTCGTCAACTACCGCCCCGGCAACGGGACCGGCGGCTTCTCCGGCGCCATGTCGGCCTCCGGCTGGCCCTCGACGGTGACCCTGGTCCCCTTCGGCGACCTCAACGGCGACCGCCAGAACGACGTCCTCGTCCGCTTCGCCGGCGGTGAGCTGCGCGTCTACCGCACCTACCGCGGCCAGGCATTCACCACCTCCACCCCGCACACCTCACTGGGCACCGGCTGGAACCAGTACAACCTGCTGACCTCCCCCGGCGACCTCACCGGCGACGGCCTCCCCGACCTGATCGCCCGCAAGACGTCCACCGGCGAGGCCTTCCTCTACAAGGGGACCAGCACCGGCAGGCTGTCGGCGCGGGTGCGCATCGCGACCGGCTGGAACGGCTACAAGAAGATCGTCGGCATCGGCGACTTCAACGGCGACGGCCGCGGCGACCTCCTCGCCCAGGACAAGTCGAACACCCTGTGGCGCTACGACGGCAACGGAACCGGCGGCTTCAAGCCCCGCGTGAAGCTCGCGACCAACTGGGGCTCGAACTACAACGCCGTCATAGGCGTCGGCGACCTCACCGGCGACGGCAGGCCCGACCTCGTCTCCCGCGACACGGCGGGCACCATGTGGCGCAACACCGGCAACGGCAAGGGCTCGTTCGGCCCGCGCGTGAAGATCGCCACGGGGTGGCAGACGTACAAGGGCCTGTTCTGACCCCTGCCCTTCTACTGCTTTTCTACTGTTCTTCTTCTACGACAACGGTGCCCCGTCTCGATCGAGACGGGGCGCCGTGCCGGTGTGTGCGTGCCTTCGGGTCAGCCGGCGACGACGAACCTGGCGGCCATCGACACGAACTTCGTGTCACCGTCCTCGGCCGTCGCCAGTGCCGAGACGTACCAGGTGCCCTTGGCCAGGTCGGCGGCCTGCTTCTTCGTGACCTTCAGTGCGTAGGTGCAGTGGGACGTGTCGTGGGAGGTGCGCTCGCACGTGGCGGACTCGGCGTGGCGGAGGTCGGCTTTGGTCGGGACCAGCGCCGAACTCGCGGGCCACGCAACGACCTTGAGACTTCGGACCCCCGAGTCGTCGTTGACGTCCACCGCATAGGTGAACGAGCCGGCGCGGCTGTCGGTCGGGGCGACATAGCGGGTCGAGCCGTGCGCGAGGGTCGCCCCGTTGGCGGCGGACGCGGTGGAGGCGGCGAGCCCGCCGGCGATGATCCCGCCGGTCGCGACGACACAGGCGAGCGAGGACAGGACGGCGCGCTTGGACACGGGCATGGACATGGTGGATCCCCCTGGGGATGTGTGGGTGGTGACGGAAGCGGTGGTCGTCCGCCTTCTCGATGTGATCGAGCCTATGAACGGGACGGGGCGTCGTCCTCCGGCTGCCGGACGGTTGCCGCGTCGAACCAGAGATAGAGGAGGGCGGGGCCGGAATCCCCCTCCAGCCTGAGTCGGGCCCTTGACCTGCGCCCATAGCCTTTGAACGTCATGAAACGAACCGACGACCGGCTGCTCCCGGTCCTGCTGATCTGCGCCCAGGCCCTGGTGTGGCCAGGGGCGCCACTCCTGCGTGGCACGGCGCCGACCGCGGCCGATCTGCTCGTGGCCGCCCTGGTCGCCGGACCGGTCACGGCCGCGCTCGCCCTGCGCCGCGGCCGCCCGGTGGTCACCCTGATCGTGGTCGCCGCGGCCTGCGCGCTGGGCGCCGGCCCGCTGCCCACCGGCGCGATGGCGGTCCTCGGCACCGCGGGCGTCGTGCTCGCCCTCTTCACGGTGGCGACCGAACGCGACACCTTCACCACCGTCCTGTGCGTGGTCACCCTCGCCGCCTGGCAACTGCTGCAGAACATCACCCTGCACGGACTCAGCGACCACAACGGCCTCGACCTCGTCCTGACGGCTCTCCTCTACGTCACCGCGTGCGGCGCGGGCCTGTTCGTACGACGGACCCGGCGCGCCCGTCAGGCCGCCCAACTCCTCCTGCACCGGGCCGAGACCGAGCGCCACCGGCTCCCGGCGGCCGAACGGCGGCGGATGGAAAGGGAGTTGCACGATGTCAGCGCCCACCATCTGACCGCCGTGGTGGTCACCGCCGGCGCCGCTCTCGGCCTGCGCGAACGCCGTCCCGAACTCGCCGCCGAGGCACTGGAGTTCGCGACCGAGACCGGCCGCGAGGTGACCCGCGCCCTCGGCGCGGTCCGCGCACCGGCCCCCTCACGCGAGGAACTCCCCTCCCCGCGCGAGCGGTTGACGGCCCTGATCGCGGGCTTCCGCCGCCTGGACCAACCGGTCGAGTACGAGATCGACCCCCTCCCGGACGGCGCCGTCGCGGACGCGACCTACGGCATCGTCCGCGAGGCCCTCACCAACGTGGCCCGCCACGCACCCGGCGCACACACGACGGTGACCTGCCGCTACGGCGACACCCGCACCGAGGTCGTGGTCACCAGCGCGGCACCGCCGTCCGGTACGGCGGCCCACGGCGCGGGGCTCGGCGGCGGCCGGGGCCAGGGTTTCCTGCGGTCCCGGGCCCGCGAGGCGGGCGGCACCCTCACCACCGGCCCCACGGCGGAGGGCGGCTGGGAGGTACGCGCACTCCTCCCCGGCCGCACCGCGGCCCCGGTCGCCGACTCGGTGCCGCGCAGCTACCGGCTGGCCCAGGTCGTCGCCGCGATCGGCCTGTGCGTACAGCCGCTCCTGCCGGTACTGATCATCCGGACACAGACGACATCGAGCGGTTCGCATGTCTCGGCGGGCGTCTTGTTCGCCCTGCTGGCAGCGGCCCAGGCGGTCACCCTGCTGTGGCTGCGCAGGGCACCTGGCGTTGCGAAGGGCACGCTGCTGGGCTTGGCGCTGCTGTGGCCGGTGGCGATGGAGGTGGGCGACTACACAGGCCCGGTGCTGTTGCCTCCGGCGCTGGGGATGTTGGCAACATGCGTGCCGCTGATTGCCCTAAAGGGGCGCGGGGAACTGCGCACTCAGCTACAACAGACCCGCACCTACCAACTCCCTTGGGTCTCCATCCCCCTCTTCTTCCTCGCAGCCACAGCCGCACACGCAACGGCCCTGACGATCGCCGTCCTCCACCGAGGCACAACACTCCCCACCTGGACGATCCCCACAACAGCAACTGCCGCCACTGCCCTGATAATTGGCGCGGCAACCTACACCGGCACCCTGCACCGCATACGCACCGAGGCCACCCAGAACACCCAGACCCAACGCCTCGCCACCTGGACGGAGGAAGCCGTACGGGACGCCTGGGCCGAGCGCCGCAGGATCGCCGCCGGCCTGGAGACCACCGTGCTGGCCCGCACCGCCGACATGATCGCGGAAGCACAGGCCGGCCGACTGGAGGCGACGGCGACCCGCGCCCGTGAGGCGCTCGCCGCGATGCGCGCCCTGCTGGACGCGGTCCGCGACGGCGAGACGGCCCCCGAACTGCGCCCCCAGCCCACGCTCCAGGCCCTCGACCTGCTCGCCCACCAGTGCCGGGCCACCGGCCGCGACGTGGAGATACGGCTCACCGAGCGGGTGCCGGGACGCCTGCCCACCGAGGTCGACCTCGCCGCGTACCACGTCGCCGAGACACTCCTGGCGACCGGCGACGAGGAGCCCGCCGTACTCGAACTCGACGCGGTCGACGGTACGTTGACGATCACGGCCACCGGTGTGCCGCGTGCCGCCGACGCCGCCGTACGGGACCGGTTGACGGCGCGGATCGCGCCGCTGGGCGGCACCCTGACGACCGGCGGGCCGCCGGGCACGGTCCAACTCCGGCTGCCCTTCACGGTGGTGCCGGACGACGAGGAGAGAGAACGATGAGCCTCAGGGTGCTGGTCGTCGACGACCAGGGCATCGTCCGGGCGGGGTTCGCCGCCGTGATCGACGCCGAGGACGACATGACGGTCGTCGGGGAGGCCGCCGACGGCGCTACGGCGGTGGTGCTCGCCGCCGAACTCGCCCCCGACGTGGTGGTGATGGACGTACGGATGCCCGAACTGGACGGCATCGCCGCCACCCGGATCATCACCGGCAAGGAGAACGCGCCCCGGGTCCTCGTCCTGACCACCTTCGACCTGGACGCGTACGTCTTCGACGCGCTGCGCGCGGGAGCCTCCGGCTTCCTCCTCAAGGATGTGCACGCGTCCGAACTCCTCGACGGTATCCGGGTGGTGGCGAGCGGCGAGAGCGTGCTGGCACCGTCCGCGACCCGCCGGCTGATCGGCCACTACGCGTCGGGGGCGGGATCGGGCTTCCGCGCCGACCCCAACTCCGATGCGGGGAAGGGTCCGCGCGAACTGGAGAGCCTCACCGACAGCCAGCGCAACGTCCTCTCCCTGCTCGCCTCCGGCCTCAACAACGCGGAGATCGCCGGGGAGTTGGGGATCACGGTGGGCACCGTCAAGTCCCATGTGAACGCCCTGCTCCGCAAACTCGGCCTGCGCGACCGCGTCCAGGCCACGATCCTCGCCTACGACCTCGGCATCGCCCGCCCGAACCCGCCCGGCGCCGACCACCTCTGACCCACCACCCTTGGGAGTACACCCCGTGACCGGTACCGATCCCGGCCGTCCGCCCCTCCACCGACTGGGCCTGGTCCTCCGCAACCCCTTCGCCCTCGCCTACCTGCTGATCTGCGCGGCCCTCCTGATCTGGGCCCTGGCCGTGACCCTCACCGACGACTCCGGCGAGTCCATGGCGGGCGTCATCCCCGTCCTCGCGACCGCCCCGGCCAGCCTCGTCTTCCTCGTACTCCCGGACGGCGCCCCGATGTTGATCGTCGCCATCGTCATCGGGGCCCTCGTCAACGCGTCGGTCATCGGCTGGTGCGCCCTTGCCCTGAGCCGGGGCAACCGGCCGGACGCGACGCGCTGAGTTCCTCGGGACCTCACTCCTTGACCGGGGTGTCGCCGTTCATGCCGAAGCGGGGCGAGCACTGCTCGTCGGACCGGTCGCTCGCGCTCCAGACGCAGATCCACATCGTGGTGCCGGAGTTCGGGACGAAGTTCGTCTTCGCGGCGCCCCAGGAGGCGCTGAAGGTGTATGCGACGCCGTCGCTGCGGTGGAGCTGGGCGCTGCACGTCTTGGTGAGGGAGGTGTTGAGCACGCCCGCCAGTTCGCCCGAGCCGTTGTCGTCCAGCCAGGCGGAGCAGGCGGCGTCGTTGCCGAACCAGGCGGTGTCCGCCTCGGAGCCCTTGACCTGCGCCGGGTCCTCGCTGCCGTTGACGCCCTTGATCGCCGACGAGGTGACGCGGGGGGCGGCTGCCGAGGACTCGGCGGCGGCAGGGCCCGAACGCGTGCTGGACACGCTCGGGGAGGCGGTCGCCTCCGTGCCGACGGAGCCGGCCGGGGCCGGGGCGGCGGACTTGGCGGTGGCCGAGGCCGAGGAGCTCGGGCTCGCGGAGGACTTTCGCGTCGTCCCGGCCACGGGCTCGACGGTGGTCGGTGAGCTGTCGGGCGCGTGCGCGGTGCCGTGCCGCGTGGACGTGGGCGGGAGGAGTTCGAACGCCGCCGCGGATCCGAGGGCGATCACCGCCGCGATCGGAAGCAGGAGCAGGAGGAGCTTCTTGCGCGGGTGGCGGCGTGCCGCCGGGGACGCGGGCACCGTCTCGGACTTCGAATCCGCGGCCGGGCCCGGCGGCGGAACGGTCTCCAGCTTGCCGACCGGCGTCGCGGCGAAGGCCCGTCGTGAGGCGATGCGTGCCATGACCTCGGAGGGCCAGGACGGGGGCGGAACGGGCAGGTGAGCGCGGGCCGCCTCCGCCAACTCGCGGGCGGTCGGGCGGAGTTCGGGGGCCGTGGCGAGACAGGGCTCGATGAGGGCGGCGAGGTCGGCGTCCACAGCGCGCAGCGCCTCCACGTCGGGGACGACGCCGGGTGTGCGGCCGGAGGCCGCGTAGAGCAGGAGCGCCCCGAGCGCGTAGACGTCCGCGGGCGCGTCCACGTCCTCGTCCCCGGACTGCTGTTCCGGCGCCGAGAACCCCTGTGTCCCGTAACTGCCACCGCTCTTGGTGAGCCTCGCCTGGTCCGCGGCGCGCGCGATACCGAAGTCGATCAGTTGCACGCCGTCGCGCACCAGCATCACGTTGCCCGGCTTCACGTCACGGTGCACGATTCCGGACGCGTGTACGGACCGCAGGTGGGCGGCCGCCTCGGCGAGCAGCAGCCACAGCGCCTCGGCGGGCAGCGGGCCGCGCAGCCGCACCGCCTCGTCCACGGTGAGTCCGGGGACGTACTCGGTGGCGAACCATGCGCGTTCCGCTGTGCCGTCGCTCGCCAGGACCCTCGGCGCGACCCCGGCCGGGACCCGGTAGAGGATGCCGACCTCACGTGCGAAGCGCTCGCTGGGGACCAGCCGCGGCCGGACCCGCTTGACGGCGGCGTAGCCCTTGTCCGACACCCCGAGATAGACCTCACCCATACCGCCCGTGCCGAGCAGACCGATGATGGTGAAGCTGCCGATCTCCTGCGGATCGTCCGCCCCGAGCGGTTCGGCGATCGTACTGTCCAGCATCAGCAGGTCCCCCGCTGCTCGCGATCACGGCGGGCAGGTTATCAGCAAGTCCCCTCCCCACACGGCGCGTTGACGGCGGGCACACGCATACGACGGCGGGGACCGGTCCTCCCGGTGCGCTCCTACACTGACGCGAGCCGAGCCGGAGGTAGGGATCAGGGATATGGCGTACGGAGACTTTCCACCGCAGATGCTGCCGCCCGGCAGCCCCGCCGGCCGAGTGCCCTCGGCACCGCCCGGGACGATCTTCGTCCTGGGCCCGGAGGGCGGGTACGCCGTGCCGCCGCGCCGGTACGCGCTGTTGTTCGGGCGCGACCGCGAGGACGTGCATGTGCCGGTCGGTATCGACGACCCCACCGTCAGCCGTCGGCACGGGGTGTTCACCTGCACGGGTGCGGACGGCGACTGGTGGCTGTTCAACACCGGCAATCTGCCGATCGAACTGCCCGACGGCGCGCTCATGCTCACCGGCCACAAGCGGATCATCGAGTCCGGGTACACACCGCTGGTGATCAACTCGTCCAAGCGGCGCTCCCACCTGATGGAGGTCCGCGTCGTCGACGAGGACGACCGGCACCCCCGCTCCACCAGCAGCGCCGAGACCGTGGATCCCGAGACGGTCTACGAACTCTCCCCGCAGGAGCGGCTGGTGCTCACCGCGCTCGCCCGGCGCTATCTGGAGGGCCATGACGCCTTCCCCCACCCGCTGGCCTGGGAGGAAACCGCCCGGCTGGTCAACGCCTCGCCCTATGTGACCAAGTCATGGACCTACAAGTCGGTCGCGAACACGGTCGAGGACGTGCGCGAACGGCTGCACCGGCGGGGCGTACGCGGACTGCTGCGCGACGAGGTCGGCGAGCCGGTCGGCTCCACGCTCAGTGTCAACCTGATCAGGGAACTGCTGAAGACGGCGACCCTGAGCGCTCAGGACCTGGAGCTGCTGTCCGGCAACGCCTGAACGGATCACGACCCGAGTGCCCCGGCCGATCAGACGATCGGCCGGGGCACTCGGGTTTCTCAGCGTTCCGCCTCTTGCCGGGCTTCGGCGGCGTTGTAGGTGACGTGCATGGTGCCGTCCTGGACCGCGAAGACGGCTGCTTGGCCTTCCGCGGAGGTCTGTTGGTGCGGCTGCGGGTGCGGTTGTGATTGCTCAGGGGGAGGCGTCGTGTTCGTCACGCGGTTGTTGTCGCCGACGATGAAGGTGCCGGAGACGTCTCCGGCGTGGATGTCTCCGTGGGTGGGTTGCGTGGGCATGACCGGCCTTTCGTGGTAGGGCTCGGGGAGGGTCAGACGCCGCAGTCGGTCTGCAGGCTGTCCGCGGCCGAGTTCATCTCCGAGGCCTGACTCGACGCATCGGCGTCGGAAGCCTGCGGATCGCTCTCGTACGACTGGTACAGGCTCACCAGTTCCTGGGCGGAGGTCAGCATGTCGTTGAGGTCGGTCACCACGGAGGGGTCCTGGGCCTGCGATACGGCCTCCTGGAGCGTGGACTCGATGGCGTTCACGTCGCTGATGACGGTGCTGACGTCGGAGAGCAGCGCGCTGTCGTCGGGAGGGGTGGACGTCAGGCCCGAGTTGTAGTCGCCCATGGCACTGTTGTAGGAGTCGACCTCATCGGACGCGACGGCGACATCGACGGAGTACTGCTGCATGTCGGATGTCAGGTCCGGGATCACCGTCGCGCACACGGGATCGACGGTGGGCGCGGTGTCGTCGGTGGTCGAGGAGTCGTCGGTGGTCGAGCTGTCGTAGTCCCAGTTCGGCGTGGTGACCGGGCTCGTCGGCACGACGTCCGAGGACGGGCTCGGCCGGTCGTTCGCGTAGACCGTGAAACCGACGCCCAGTACGGCGGCCAAGCCGACCGTGCAGGCGACGGCGAGTGCTGATACTCCGCCTTTGAAACCCCCTGCGGCGACGACGTGCCCGGTGTGGGAGCCCGCGCTCACGGCGTGCGTCGGCTGGGCGGCGTGGGTGTGCGCCTGCGAGAGGTCGATCCGCTGCCGTATCGGTGCGGTGGCATGTGTGCCGGTCACATGGCCGGCGCCATACGGATGTTGGGCGGAATGGGAGAGGTCGACCACCTGCCTCGCGCCGGGCGCGTGCGGGGGAACATGCACGGGAGCCGGAGCACCGGACGTGGCGGCGGTCGGATGTGCGAAGGCCGGCGTGTTGCTCACGACATGCGACGGGGGAACCGCGTGGACCGGCGGTGCGGTGGTCGTCGCCACGTGGGCGGCCTGGTGCGTGGTGGTTGTCATCGCCTGGGCGGTCTGCTGCGTGGCGGTTGTCGCCACCTGAGCGCCCTGCCCCGCCGCCGAATGCGCCAGCAGGGCCGCGAGTTCATGCCCCAGCACCCCCGCCTCAAGCGCCAAGGTCGCCGTCAGCGCCCCCCGGCTGAGCGCCTTCTGGCGGGTGCGGGCCTCGTGCAGGAAGAACTCCTCGCCCTCCTTGTCCCCCACACTCGCCGCCGCCGCCCAACCCGCTCCGAGCAGGCTGCCCCACGCGTCGAACTGCCGGGACAGTGCCAGCTTCGGCGAGGCGGCACGGGCCAGCTTCACGCCGAGCCGCGCGTGTCCGCGCTTCTCCGCTCGCAGCACCGCGACGTCCAGGGCCTGGAAGTGCGCCGCGACATCGTCCGGGGTGGTGCCCTTCTCCTCCACCCACACGGTGAGCGCCCGGCAGAGCTGATCGGCGGGAAACTCCGTCGCCCGGCTCTTCAGCACGCACTCGGCGACGTCCTGCGGACAGCCGTAGCCGGTCTCCGAGGCGACCAGCAGACCGTGCCGCACCAGGCCGTCGGCGAGCGTCCCGGCGTCCGGCCGGCCGAGCAGGTCGGTCAGATGCCGGGCGGCCAACTCGGCGCCGGACAACGAGCCGAGCAGATGCAGCAGGTCGAGCTCCGGCGGCTGGAGCGTCCTCAGCAGCGCGGGAAGCAGTTCGGGGAGGTCGGCGACGCCCGGCAGCCCCTTGCCGGTCGAGGCCGACAGGGCGATGTGCCGCAACCTGAGCGGGTTGCCGTCCACCGCGCCGCACAGCGCCTCCACGGTCCGCGCCTCGTCGCTCCGCAACGCGCGGGCCAGCACCGCCTCCACCAGCTCCGCCCCCGCCGGGGCCGTCAGCCCTGCGAGCCGGATCGTGTGCACGCCGTCGACCGCGGACGGCTGCCGCGAGGTGAAGACGAACGTGGACCGCTCGGCCAGGTCGAAGAGCCGGCGCAGGTCGTTCTCGTCGAATCCCGCGTCGTCCAGGTAGATCCGCAGCCGCAGTGTCTTCAGATGCTCCTTCAGCACCTCCAGCGACGGCTTGTAGTTCGGCGCGTGGAAGGTGCTGTCGAAGATCGCCTGAGCGATGTCGTCCGCCGTGCGCCGGCCGACCTCGATGTAGGCCGCGCCGTCGGGCCCGCGCTCCGTCGTGCGCGCGAGGTGGCGCAGCAGCGCGCTCTTGCCGACCCCGGACTCGCCCCAGATCTGCACCAACTGCCGTGTCCTGACCGCCTCTTGCAGTACCCGGACGTCCCGTTCGCGTCCGATCAGCGACTCGGCGGCGGACCGCGGCAGGTGGGAGATCTCCTCGCGCTTGACCGGATCCGGCAGCGGACCGTTGTGCACGGTGTTCCAGTCACCCACGATCACCGTGCCGGACGTGTCGCCGATCCGGATCCACCGGGCACCGTTGTCCTCCGGCCCCGGATCACCGTTGTTCTCTGGCATCTGCTTCCCCCGTCCTCTCCGACGCTCGGGTCCCGGCGCTCGGTCATGCTGGCGCCGACCCGGCGCGCGAACCCGGCGCTTTTATGTGTTTGGTGAGATCGCCGACGATTCGGCGGGCCCGGCCGCGACGGCGATCCGGGCAAGGCGGTCCAGGTCGGGGATCGTGATCCTGCGGTAGCCGGTCACGATCGCGTCCGCGTCCCGCAGCGCCCGCAGCGCCTTGTGGATCGACGACTCCGCCGCGCCGACCAGGGTGGCCATCTCCGGCTGCGACAGCGGGAGTTGGGCTTCGTTCTGGTCGGGACGCCCGTAGGTGACGGCCAGGTGGTGCAGGATCCTGGCCAGCCGCCCGAGCACGTCGCAGCCGGTGAAGTCGACGATCCGGCCGGTCGCCGTGCGCAGCTTGGCCACCACGCTCGCGCTCAGCGCGAGCCCTATGGCGGGGTGCTGTCTCGTGCACTCCAGGAGTTCGGAGCGCAGGATGTAGCGGGCCAGCACCTGGCCGCAGGCGGTGACGGTGCCGACGCGCGGCCGGCCGTCGATCCCGGCGAGTTCCCCGACCAGGTCCCCGGCCATCCGCACGGCCAGCAGTGCCTCACGGCCGTCCTGCGCGCGTGCGGTCACCTTCACCGTGCCGCCGACCAGCAGCAGCGCGAAGTCCGAGGTGTCGGCCTCGCGGATGGTGATCTGGCCGGCCGGGTAGACCACGCCGTGGCCGAGTCCCAGCAGGACTCCGCGCCCGGCCTCGTCGACCCGCCCGAGCAGCCCTGCCGGCGGCCAGTAGGCCGCGCCCCGGCGACTCCGTGTGTTGCTCATCGGCCACACCTCTCTCCCTCGTACGGCCGAAGCCGCACAAGCAGTAGTAGTAGCCGTTCTACCCGGGGACCCCTCCTCTACGATCTCGTCAATCATTCTCACGGCACCGAATGACGGGCCCGAATAAGGACCTGGATAACGGACCCGGCTAACGGACCCGAATAACGGCACCGATCAACAGGGCAGACGGCACATCGATCTTCGAATTGCCGACCCCGTCGTAATTGCGGAGGGATTGTGAATCCGAGGTATGAATACCGCGCGCTGCTGGCATGCGACATCGCGGGTTCCGCGGGTCGCGGCGAGCGGCGGCTGCAGGAGATCCGCGGGGTTCTGCGTTCCGCGCTGTCGGGCGTCCTCGACAGCGCGGATCTGGACGCGCGGGCCTTCTCCTACGTCGACACCGGCGACGGCTGTCAGCTCGTAGCCCCGGCGGCGCTGCCCAAGGCCGGACTCCTGTTCCCGCTCCTGCCCGAGCTGGGCCGGCGGATCCGCGAGCACAACCAGCACGCCGGCCCGGACACCCGGATGCGGATACGGGCCGCGGCGCACGCCGGGGAGATCCGGCTCGATCCGGACGGCACCGTCTCCGGCGCCCCCTTCGAGGCACTGGCCCGGCTGCTCGACTCGGCCCCGCTGCGGCACGCGGCCGTGGCCGGCCCGAACGGCACCCCGGTGGCCGCGATCCTCTCGCGGCACTTCTACGAGGAGACGGTCGGGCACGGCTACGAGGGGCTCGACGCCGACGCCTTCACCGCGGTCGACGTCCGGGTCAAGGAGTACGCCGCGCGGGCCTGGCTCTGGTATCCGGGCAGCCCCGTCGGACCGCACGTCGACTCCGGCCGGGATTCGGGTCGGGAAGCGGTGCGGGATTCAGGCCGGGATCCCGGTCGGGAAGCGGTGCGGGATTCGGATCGGGACTCCGGCTCCGGCTCCGGCGAGCAGCCCGCGGAAACCGGGGCGCGGTCCGTGGGACAGCTCGTCCAGGCCACGGGACACGGCACGGTCTTCGCCGTCCACCGGGGCCACCAGCACATCCGTCACAACGACCGGGGTTGATCCGCGCGATGAACGAGGAACTCGCCGAGCTGGCCGCGAGCGGCGCCACCGCTCTGGTCTCCGCGATGGGCACCGATCTCTGGGGAGAGGCGAAGCTGCTGATGAGCGGCGTCCTCGCCCAGGTTCGCGGCGGCCGCCGCCAGGAGCTGTCCGCCGCGCTGAACCAGCCGTCGACCGCCACGAGGGGAGCGGTCGACGGCTCGGTCGTGGACTACTGGACCACGGCCCTGTCCCAATTGCTCGACCGGAACCCGGCGCTCGCCCAGGACGTCATGGCCCTGACCGAGCTGTACACCCGCCGCATTCCGGACATCGCGATCCAGGTCAATTCAGCCACGAATTCCGGTGAATTGTTCGCGGTGCAGCACGGCACCCAGCATTTCGCCTCCGCACCGAATTCTCGCGATCACGATCACTGTCACGATTCCGAGGAACGGCCGTGATCCGGGACGACAGCCGTAAAGGCGGCTTCATGGACGAGGGATGGGTGCGCGCGGTCCT
The DNA here is from genome assembly GCF_040681835.1 of Streptomyces sp. NPDC051576. Lineage (NCBI taxonomy): Bacteria > Bacillati > Actinomycetota > Actinomycetes > Kitasatosporales > Streptomycetaceae > Streptomyces > Streptomyces sp. NPDC051576. The sequence goes on along the minus strand of NZ_JBFAZO010000019.1, from coordinate 8,744 downwards.
GCTCATGGCCGTCGTCATCGGGGCCTTCGTCGAGGTCAGCACGCCACATCGGCGCTACGGCCCGCTGGTCGACGTGTTCGCCCTCGCGGCGGTGGGTGTCGTCGGCGCGGCGGCCGTGCTGGGGTCCGAGGCCGCGGCGACACTCGCCCGGCAGCGGGACCGGCTCGAACAGCAGGCTCAGCCCAACCCGACCGGTTCGGTCTGCCGCTTCGTCACCGCGCCGACGGCGCCGGCGATGCCGGCCCAGCCCGCGAGACCCCGGCCGTTCCTGCGCGAGCGGCCGACCGACCTGAGCGTTCCCCGCTTCGGCGACGGCGCCCGTGCCCAGGGCTACCCCTGGCTGCTGCCGGAGCGCACCGTACAGAACGGCATCGCAGCCGACGAGGCCACGGTCGGCGCCTTCACCATCCGCGCGGCCTCCGTCATCGGGCCCGGCCACCGCTGCGGCCAACCCGCCGAGCCACGACAGGACTCGTACCGCATCGGGCGGAGCCGGGACAGCCGGTACGCGATCGTGGCCGTGGCCGACGGCCTGTCCAGCGCGGCCTGGTCCGACGCCGGGGCCACCACCGCCTCCAGCCGGGCCGTCACCCTGCTCCGCGAACAGATCGACGCGGTGGGCTTCGGGGGGCTCGACGTCAAGGAGCTGTACGGCCGGACCGCGGAATCGGTCGCCGCGCACGCGGCCGGACGCGGCGTCGACACCTCGCACGTGGCCACCGTACTGATCACCGCGGTGGTCGCGGAGCCGGACCGGAACGGCGTCGCGCAGGCCTGGGTCTCGTGGCTCGGCGACAGTTCGGCCTGGACGCTCGACCCGCGCGGCGCGCTGTGGCAGCTCTCCGCGGGCGAGGCCAAGGACCGCGCGGCCGCGGTGGTCTCGAACGAGGTCGCCGGGCGGCTGCCGGACACACCGCACCTGGCCATGGGCCACTACGTCACGCTGGCCCCCGGCGCCGCCCTCGCCCTGGTCACGGACGGGATCGGCGACGCGTGGGCGGACCGGGCGGGCAACGTCAACGAGTACTTCGCGAACGCCTGGCGCTCGCCGGTCCCGGCCACCCGGTTCACCGCCGACGTCGGCTTCGACGCACCGCAGTGCCTCGACGACCGTACGGCTGTCGTGGTGTGGAACGGCGGCCGGCCATGACCGAACCCCACCTCGTCGGCGGCGCCGAAGCCGCTGCCGACGACAGCGACGACGGTGACGCGGCGGCCGATCCGCGGGGCTGGGCGCTGCCGCGCGACGTGAGCGTCAGCGATCTCGGCTCGCTCGCCGACCCGATCTCCGAACACAACGGCCAGGCCATCGCCGTAGCACCACTCATCGACCATCCGGGCTGGCTGGCCAAGCTCTACCGGCCCGACCAGCACCCGGAGGACGCCCACCGGCTCGACCTGCTGATCTCGGCTCCGGACGCGTTGCCGGCGGCGGATCGTGCGGCCCTGTACGCCGGGACGTGCTGGCCCGCGGCCCGCATCCACGACTCCGGCAACCCGGCCGTCGGCTGTGTGATCCCGATCGCGCCCGAGGAATACCGTTCCGAGCTGCGGCGCGGCACCTTCAGCGAGCGCCGCTTCGTGGAGATCGACTGGCTGGCGAAGTCCGACGAGTCGATCCGGCGGATCGGACTTCCGCGCCCCGGCTTCGAGGACAGACTGGCCGCCTGCCGCCAACTGACCGAGCTGGCAAGGATTCTGGAGAGCCTGGGCCTCGTCTATTCGGACTGGTCGTTCTCCAACGCCTTCTGGAGCCCGGCCCGACGCTCCGTCTACCTCATCGACGTCGACGGCTGTCAGCCGAGGAAGATGCCCGACATCCACCAGCCGAACTGGGCCGACCCGCTCACCCCGCAGGGCACCGACGCGGACACGTACACCGACCGCTACCGGATCGGACTGCTCGTCGCCAAGTGCCTGACGGGCCGGCGCGACGCGCACGCCTTCCACACCGTCGCCAAGTCCTCCTGGCAGAACCAGCCCGCCGTATCCGAAGTACTGCTGGACATGCTGCTCGCGACCGACCGCGAACGACGGCCATCGGCCGCCCAGTTGAACCAGGCGCTGAACAGCGGCCCCTATCTCAGGCCCGCACCACGCCCGACGCGCACGGCCCTGCCCGCGCTGCCGCCCACGATCGTCCCGCACCCCCTCGACCCGGACCCGGTGAAACCCGTGAAACCCGAGCCGAAGCCCACCACCGTCCCTCCGAACACCTCGCAGGGCGGGTGGATGTTGGCGCTCCTGTTCGCCTTGGTCCTGGCCCTCATCATCGTCCTCAACCACTAGCTCAGAAGCTCAGAGGTGCACCATGTCACTCTGCCTGCCCACCTATGTGGTGATCGACGCGTCCTCGTCGATGAAGGAGCACGAAACGGTGCTCAACGCCACCCTCTCCCGTCTGCACTACAGCCTGGCGTCGAATCCCCGCGTCTCGGAGTTCGCCCGGGTCAGCGTGATCGCCTTCTCCACCGATGTGCATGTGGTGATCCCGATGTCGGACATGGAGCAGGTTCCCGTCATGCCCGAGGTGATCTGCGGCGGACGCACGGAGTACGGCAAGACCTTCGACCAGTTGCGGCAGTCCATCGAACAGGACGTCAGCGACCTGAGGACGCAGAACTTCAGCGTGCTGCGGCCGACGGTCTTCTTCCTGACCGACGGCGGCCCGACCGACACGAACTGGCAGCGCTCCTTCCGCACGCTGGTGGACAAGGACTGGCCGCGCCACCCGCACCTGATCGCCTACGGCTTCGGCGGCGCGCGGCGCGACGTGCTGGAGCAGGTGGCGACCAAGGCACTGTTCATCGCCGACGGTACGGACACCGAGTCGGCGCTGAGCGAGGCGATCGCCGGTCTGCTCAACACCCTGGTCGCCTCGTCGAAGACCGGCCAGATGCAGATCGCCACCGAGGTCAAGGGCTTCAAGTACGTCCCGGTGACCCAGGAATACGTGGACTGATGGCGAACATCGACCCGCGGTCCACGGAATCACGCTCCCTGCGCGCCTCCGTCGGCCTGACCGTACTGGCCGCGGTACTGCTCACCTGCGGCGCGGCGGCCGAGGCGACGGGCAACTTCCTCGCCCCGTCGGCGAACGGAAGCGGAGGCGCAGGCGGAAGTGGAGCCGAAACCGGCTCACACTCACCGGCAACCAGCCGACGGACGCCCACCGCCACCCCATCCCACGCCCGCCCTCACCTCTCCAAGTCGCCTTCGCCGTCGTCAGCGTCGCTGTCTCCCTCGCCGTCGCTGTCTCCCTCGCCGTCGTCGTCGCTGTCGTCGCCGAGCTCCCTCACCGGCGGCGGTTCGCCCACGGGGTGAAAGGGGGCAAGGCGTCCGGCGCACGTGTGGACTGGGGCGGGACGGCTCAACGGGGAGGGGGCCCAAGTCGTCCCACGGTGAGGGTGGTTCGGGGGCCTTACGCGGGCGCGGGATGCCGGCATTGCCGTCGGGGTGCTGGTTGATCCAGCCCAGGCCGCCGATGTCGAGTCGATGACGGGCACGCGTGACGGCGACGTAGGCGAGGCGGTCTTCGGCGTCGTCGATGATGACGTCGACACCGTGTTCGTCGACGAGGTCGACAAGCGGCAGCAGGTCCCGGCCGGCGTGGGCCAGCGCACGCGGGGTCAGGCCGCCACCGACCAGCACGACTCGGCGCCCCGCCTCCAGTTGACGCATGACTTCGGGCATCGCCCCGAAGTCGCTCATGACGTCCCGGACCCCGCACCAGCCGTAGATGGCCTGGGCCGAGTCGCCGACCATCACCAGCTGGGGTCCACTCCGATGGTTCTGCAGGTCGTCCCATGCCCTGGGTGCGTTCATGCGCGGTCTTGAAGGCGATGTACCGCCCACGCCTGCCGGTGTGCTCCTCGCCACCGGAGGGGTTGTCACCGACCCGTCAGCAAGACTGCCGCTTGGCTGCCTGCGGTGCTGTCGACCGGACGGAGAGACGAGCGGAGGTCGCTGCAGGACATCCACAAGCCGGCCGCCTGCCCGTAGAGCCCAGCACACGCGTCCCTGGACGCAACGACGCCCCGCCGACCGGCACTTGGTCGACGGGGCATCACCGGGTGTGGCGTCGGAATGTGTCAGCCGATGTAGCCGGCGACGTCCGCGATCACGTTGGTCGTGCTGTTGGTGTAGAAGTCCACCTTGCCGTCGGAGCCGACCGGCGCGATCACCTGGTTGGAAATCGTCTTGCCCTGCACCCAGTTCAGGTTGGAGGCCGTCGGGCGGCTGCCGCCGTCGGCGAAGGCGGTGAGGTAGCCGCTGCCGGTGGTACCGGTGACGGTGACGGTGAGCACGACCGCCTTGACGCCGGCCGGGATGCCGTCGGCGCCGGAGATCTGCAGGGCCAGGGTCTTGCCCGAGCCCAGGGGGGTGGACGTACGGGTGTCCAGCAGGCGCAGCGGGGTGACCGTGTCGAAGGTCGAGCCGCTGGTGGAGAAGTAGCCGGAGACGTCGGCGATGACGTGGCTGGTGCCGTGGACGTAGATGCTGACGTTGCCGTCGCTCGCGATCGGCACGACCACGAGGTTGGGGATGGTGGTCCCGGTGGCCGACCAGTTGACGTTGGAGGCGGTCGGGCGGGTGGCGCCTTCGGGGTAGGCCTCCAGGTAGCCGCCGCCGACGGTCTGGGTCGCCGTCAGGTTGAGCACCACGGAGGTGGCGCCGGTCGGTACCCCGCCGTGGCCGCGGACCTTGAGGCTGACCACCGCGTTGGAGATCTTGGTGGTGGTGGAGATGCCGACCTTGGAGCGGGTGTCCAGCAGGCGGGCCGGGGCCAGCGCCGTGTACTTCGAGCCGGTGGTGGTGCTGGTGTAGTAGCCCTGGACATCGGCGATCAGGTGGGTGGTGCTGTTGGTGGAGAGGTCCACCACGCCGTCACCGGCCACCTTGACGGTCGCCGAGGCCGCGATGGTCTGGCTCGCTCCGGTCCAGTTGAGGCTGCTGGTCGACGGCTTGGTGGTGCCGTCGGCCCAGGCCGTCACCGAACCGGCGCCGGTGGTGCCGGTGACCGTGAGGTTGAGCACGACACCGGTGACGCCGCTGCTCGGGATCCCTCCGACGCCCTCGACCTTGACCGGAGCGGTACCGCCCGCGACCAAGGGCTTGGTGGTCGGGATGGAACTGAGGCCCCAGCCGGTGCCGTTGCGGGTGTCCAGCAGGCGCTTGGGGCTGCTGAGCGGGTGGAAGGTCGAGGCTCCCGTGGCCGCCGTGCCCTTGGCCGCGCACAGTGCGGTGGTCAGGCCAGCCTCCTTGGGCGAGCCCAGGCCGGTGACCTCGTCGTAACCGGCCGCCGACGTGAAGCCGGTGGCGTATGTGGAGTTGTTGCCGCTGGTGACGTCCCAGAAGTTCGTCGGGTAGCTGCTCCGCGCGGCCTTGTAGAGGGCGTTGTTGAGGAAGCCGACCCTGCCGTTGGCCTGGCAGGCCGTGCCGGCGTTGGCCTGGACGATCGCGGCGGCCCAGGTCGGTGCCGCGCCGCTGGTGCCGCCGATGATGGCGGGGAGGGGGCTGGAGGACTGGCTGTTGTCCTGCAGGTAGATCGGATAGCCGGTGTACGGGTCCGCCAGCGCGGAGACGTCCGGAACGGCACGCTTGGCGGTGGTGGCGACACCGCCCTGATAGACGACTGGAGCCCAGCGCGAGGAAACGCCGCCACCGGTGCCGCCGATGTCGTTGTTCCACGTCGTCTGGGTCGCGCTGCTGCCCGAACCGGTCATCGTCGTACCACCGACGCCGGTGACATAAGGCTGGCTCGCGGGGTCGTCGACGGCCTTGGCGGTGGAGCCGGTGGCGCGGTAGCAGTCGCTTGAGCCGTCGTCGCCCGAGGCGGCGACCACGCTCTGGCCCTGGGCGGCGGCCTCCGCGAAGACGTTGTTCTCGGCGTTCGCGGTCGCGCTGCTCTCGACCGCCTCGCACTCACCCCAACTGGTGGAGATGACCTGCGCCTGGTCGTCGGTGACCATCCGCTGGTAGACGTCGAGCACGTTCTGGTCGGTCGCGGACGCGGCGTCCGGGCCCTGGTAGTCGATGATGCTCGCGCCGGGCACCAGACCGATCAGGTCATCGATGTCGAGCGCGGACTCCACGCCGACCGATCCGTCGGTGGCCGGTGCGCCGGCCCCTGACGTCGTATCGACGTACACGGTGGAGACCGAGGTGCTGGTGCCGACGCAGGACTGGTACGCGGCGATACTGCCGGCGTCGACGTTCTCCAGCTCGAACACGGCCACGGTCTGCCCCGCACCCACGGTGGCGGAGCTGGTCATCCCGTAGGTACCGGCCAGCTTGCCGGGGCTGTAGTAGTCGGTGCCGTCGGCGAGGCCCGAGCCGGTGAAGTCGGCGCAGAGCGCCGGGCTGTACGCGTTGGCGGTCACCGTGCGCGAGCCGCGTCCGGAGACGGTGGCAGAGCCGGTCCTGCTCGCGCGACGCGCCGCAGTGTGGTGGCCGGCGACGGTGTTGACGCTGCTCAGGCCGACGACCCCGGTCACCGACGCCGCTACGTCCGCGGGCAAGGAGGGGGCCGACGTGTTGAGGTAGTCGGTGGTGCCGTCCTTGAGCCGGACGTTCCGGAAGCCGGTGGCGAAAGCGTGGGACGCCTGTGCGGCGGTGGCGGTGACCGGTATGGACAGGCCGTCCGGGCTGACCTTGCCAGGAGCGAGACCGACCGCCTTCAACGCCCGTGAGACCCCGGCGATGGTGGCCCGCGTAGGACCGAAGACCGAGGCGAACTGCCCCTTGGCCAGGTAGTGGTGATACTGGGCGTTCCCTGGTGTGGACACCGCGGTGACGAAGTCCGCCAGCGACTGCGGGTCACGCGGGGCCAGGTTCACACTGAGGTGCAGCGTGGTTCCCGACGCGGTCGCGCCGGTCACCGTCGCACCCGCCGGGACACGCGGAGCGGTCCCTATTCGCTTGGGTGCGTCCGATCCGGGCGTTCCCGTTTGGGCGACCGCGCCGTTGGCGGTCGCGGTGACGACGGTGAGGGCGACGGCAGCGGTGGACGCCGCCATGATCACCCTGGCCCGTCTGCCGGTCTTGACTGCCGCGTGTCCGGGACGTCCCGGCGCGGCGTGGGCCTTCTTGGCCATGCAGAAATCTCCTAGGAACTGACACACCGTCACATCTGTGGTCGTGACGATGGCCGAAGCGTCACTCGGGCCGACGGGTGCATCCGTGTCACCAGGAGCGCAGGCGCTATCCCCCTTAACCGAAGTGTGCGCATTTCTTATCAGGACTGGACAGTTACTGTCTCTGTCCGACCGGGAACCATGAGCGGATCTTTACGCCACCGCAGCGGGGCGAGCGTGTGCGCGACGTCGTCGAGTACCCTCCGCGCTCCCCCGACCTCGTGCCATGCCGCCGGACGAGCAGCGGTTCCAGCCGACGACCGTGGCGAGTCGCCGACAGCAGGAAGCAGCCGCCAAGGGCCAATTACGGGACCCCAGTTGCGCAGCATCGCTTTGCGTGGCCGAGGCGAGCCTCAAGCACCATGTACACATGGGGGCCCGATGGCGTCCCGCCATGTGCTGCAGGGACCAAAGCACCGGAATCCGCAGGCCGGGGACGGTCGTTGCACCCGATCGGTTGTCCAACTCGCTTTACCGGGACGGCCCGGTCGGCCCGGACAACCGCGCCTTCTCGCCTCGGTCGCTTTCCGGGGTCACCGGCGCCGTGTCGCACTCGCCGGGAGTCAGCACCCTTCGGCTTGCCAGGGCGACGCCCGCTTTGTCCGAGGCGGCGTCAGCCAGCCCTGGGGATGACACACTCAGGAAGTGATGAATTGGATCAAATACCGTCCCAGTTAGAGGAGTTACCGGTCTCTCTCCCCCGCCCCCCGCGGATCTCGCGCGCAGCGCGTCCAGTCCAGTTCCCCGCGCAAGCCGGCTCGTCCAGGACCAGGCGGTGGAGCTTGGCCTACACCCGGGCCCTGCTCCACTCGGCGAACCGCCGCCGCGGACGGGCTGAAGCCCGGAGGCCGCCCGTCAGGACCAGACAGTCGCGACGCCGCCGACCCTCACATCGACGAAGGTCGCATCTCCCCTGTCGCCCCAGGGAGCGACAGACTCTGATGGAGTGTCACGCACGCCTGTCCACCGGTTGTCCACCGAGACCCGTTACGCATGCCTGGCCCATCCCTCTCGAATGAGCAAAGGACCAGGTCAGAGGCCGATACTGTCTACACAGTCACGGAGACCGGGGTAATCTGGCCCGACGGTTAGGGCGGATGGATGCAAGGGATCCCTCAAAGAGTGAATGGACGCCCGCCCGTGTGCTTGCCGGCGTTGTCGCTGACGGCAGCCGTCACTTGGCGGGTCTCGCGGCGGCCGTGCCCGCGTGCCCTGAGCGCTGGTGAAGCCCGGTTCAGCGAGGCACCCGCGGGCACGCTGAGCCCTGGCTAGACCGACGAACAGCGGAAGCGCGTCTGGGCCATCGAGCGGCGGCTGCGCCGCCTGACCGCTCTCGTGATCACTGAGCTCTTTCAGAGTGGTCATTGATCGGGTGACGAGTTGGCGTACCGCAACAGACGAGGCTCCTCTGCCGTTGAGAGAGGTGTTCGACGTCTCAACTCATCAGCGCAGGAGCCTCGTTGGTGTCCCATCCTGCCGCACTCGACCTGCCTCACGCGCTGGTTGAAAAAGCTCCCTACGTTGTTCTGCGGGCTGTGGTGAGCCCCTCGTATGGTTCACCTACCCAGGGGCGCCGGGTGTGGTTGAAAACGCTCTGCCGCTTGTGGC
>NZ_JBFAZO010000018.1:0-165123 GCF_040681835.1 Streptomyces sp. NPDC051576 | reverse complement strand
GTCGGCAACAAGGTGCAGGGTCAGGACGACCTCGACTTCCTCCGCGCCGAGGTCGGGGACGACCTGCTCGTGACGGTGGGGCGCGAGACCGTCGACCACCACTCCGGGACACTGCAACGTGTCGCCCGATGTGAACAGCCGTTGGCCGTGCACGATGTCGGGATTGACGAACCCGCCTCGGCCGGTCCGAACTGGTCGTTCAGTCATGAACCCTGGGGCGGCGCCCTTGAACTACCCGGCTACGCGGACCAGTTCACGGAGTGAGCTGCCACTGCTCGATGTAGCCGACATCGAGACGGTCATGGTCCTGTGCTCGCAACTTCCACGTACCGGCGACCGGTTGGGCGGAGGCGTCGACGGTGAAGGTCTGGTCGACGTTGTCGGCGGAGTTGCCGGTGCGGTTCAGCAGGGGGTAGACGGTTCCGTCGGGGCCGACGAGGTCGACGCTGAGGTCGCCCCGGTAGGTGTGGACGATCTTGACGTAGACCTGGGTGGTGGCCGAGGCGTTGCCGTCGCGGCCGGTGACCGTGATCGGGGACTCGACCGCGGCTCCGGCGTCGGGGATGTCGACGCGGGTGGTGCTGCCGTAGATGTTCGCGACCCGCCAGGTGAAGGCGACGGTGGCGGTCGCGCCCGTGGCGTCGGTGACGGTCACCGTGACGTCACTTGTCCCGAGCGTGGTCGGGATGCCGGCGATCAGGCCGGTGTCGCCGATGGTCAGTCCGTCCGGCAGTCCCGTGGCCGAATAGGTCAGGCCCGCACCGGAGTTGGTGGTGTACGCGTCCGTCTGCAGGGACACGGCCTGGCCGACTCCGCTGAGTTGGCCGGGGATCGGGGCCACGTTGACACCGAGGACGATCCGGCTGCCGACGTTGATCGCCGCCCACGCGTCGGCCACGGCGAGGTAGGTGGGGCTGTAGGTGCCGAAGAGGTCCGCGGCGGCCTGGAGGGTCGCGGTGCGGGCACCGGCGTAGTTCGTGGACGAGGTCATGTATGTGGTGAGCGCCCGGTACCAGATCCGCTGGGCGTTCTCGATGCCGATGCCGGTGACGGGTTGGCCGTCGTAGGTGGGGCTGTCGTAGGCGACGCCGTTGACGGTCTTGGCGCCGCTGCCCTCGGACAGCAGGTAGAAGAGGTGGTTCGCGGGGCCCGAGGAGTAGTGGACGTCGACGCTGCCCAGTGTCGAGCTCCAGTAGTCGCGGGACGCGCCGTCCTTGGAGGGCTTGTCCATGTAACGCAGCGGTGTGCCATTGCCGTTGATGTCGATCTTCTCGCCGACCAGGTAGTCGGGGACGTCGGCGGGCAGGTCGCTGTGGAACTCCACCGCGGCGGCGAAGATGTCCGAGGTGGCCTCGTTGAGGCCGCCCGACTCTCCGGAGTAGGTGAGGCCGGCGGTCGCGGCGGTGACGCCGTGGCTCATCTCGTGCGCGGCCACGTCCAGCGCCGTCAGCGGATGGGTGTTGCCCGAGCCGTCGCCGTAGGTCATGCAGAAGCAGGTGTCGGACCAGAAGGCGTTGACGTAGTTGTTGCCGTAGTGGGCCCTGCTGTAGGCGGCGACGCCGTCGTTGCGTATGCCGTTGCGGCCGAACACATCCTTGTAGTAGTCCCAGGTTGCGGCGGCACCATAGGCGACGTCCACACCCGCGGTCTGCCGGTCGGCCGGCGTCCCGTCGCCCCAGACATCGTTGTCATCCGTGTACAGGGTGCCCGTGCCCGAGGTGCCCTGGTTGAGGTCGTAGGTGCGGTGTCCGGCGCGGTCGCCGTCGACGAGTTGGTACGTCGAGCCGGAGAGCGTGGTGCCGAGCGGGACCGTTCCGCTGAACTGGCCCGTGCCGGTACCCGTTTCGATGCCCTGGTAGCGGAAGAGGGCCTTGCCCGAGTCGGCGTCCGTGATCACATGGAGTTCACTGGGGGTCCCGTCGTCCTGGAAGCCGCCGACCACCGCCTCCCAGGCGAGGACGGGCTTGACCCCGGCGGCCCAGACGACGAGTCGTGGAGCGCCGTCGGCCTTGGCCTGCTCGCCGCCCGCCTTCACCGCGGTGGCGAGTGCCTTGGTCCGCGCCGTCGTCGACGACACGTTGGGGGTGGTGTCCGGCAGGGTCAGCTCCGCTTTCGCGGCCTTGGTCACGGTGAGGCGGCCGCTCCTGGCGTGGACGACCAGGTCGCCGCCGAGGACGGGCAGCCCTGAGTACGTCCGCTCGTAGCGGGTGTGGGTGGTGCCGTCGACGTCCTGCGTGACGTCCTTGACGACGAGTTTCTCCTTGGCCCCGAGGCCGAGGCTCTTCGCCGTGGTCCCGACGGCCGCGCCGGCGCTCCTGAGGAGGGCGGTGTGCTTCGCCGGCGTCAGAGCGGCCGGGGCCGCGCCCGCGCGGGGAGTGGCAAGGATCTTCGACGGGGTGCGGCTGCCGGGGGCGGCGGAGGCCGTGCCGGTCTGCATACCGGCCGCCAGCAAGGTGCCCACCGCGGTGAGCACGAGGGCCGCTGTGTATCTGGGGTGGTGCGGATAACGGTCATGCCGGGTCAAGGCGTTCTCCTCGTGTGGGGTGGTCGGACTCGGTGGAGTCCTGGAGAGCGGGTCGGGCCGTGGTGGGGCCGTCCGGCGGCGCGCGGGCGAAAGAGGTGGAAGAGGTGGAAGGGTGAGGGGAAGGTGAACGCTCGGTGAGCGTGATGCTCAGCAGAGTGGCATCGCACCCACAGAATTGTCATGGCTACTACAAAGCAACGGCTCAAAATGGCGGGTCCGTACTGCGGTTCGCGCACCTGGGCAACACTTTTCGGCCGGGCATCGGGCGGCGCGACCTGCCTGAACAGAGAGCCGTCGAACAGGTGGTTGAATGATGACCGGAGGGGGTATCCAACCCCTCAACTCACGTACGGCGTCCACGACTTGCCTCACCAGGACAGCTACGCCACGAGCTCGGCGCAAACCGCCCGCGAAGACGCTGGCATATGCCAGAAGCACCACCGGATCGGGTGTTGCCAAATCCCTTACAGGGCGTCGCAGGCTGTGCGACAGTCGTAACCGGTCCCTCCATCCGCCTTGGTCGTACCGTCCCCGCATCGGAGTGCGTCATGCCGTCCCATCTCTCTGCGGACCGCCCGGCCGCCCAGCCGCCCGCGCGCGGCTCGGTCGACGCGCTGATAACGCAGGCGCGCCGGCTCATGGGCGACGTGGACGCCGTACGGCGGGACGCGCAGCAGGACGATTCGGACCCGCGCGAGCGGTGGCAGCGGGCTCTGTGCGATCTGGCGCTGCATCAACTCAACGATCTCGACGAGCACTTGGGCCAACTGCGGGACGGCCCGCCGCCCGTACCGGCGTCCGTCGAGCCGCCGTTCGCCCCGCCCGCGGTACCGCGGGCGGCCCGGCAGGAGTCGTTGCTCAGCCGGGTCGGCAGTGCCGAGTGGAATCTGCTGACGGACGAGGCGAGTTGGTCCGGGGAGCTCTATCAGATCCTGGGCCGCGACCCGGCCGCTCCCCCGCTCACCCTCGACGAACTGCCGTCCCTGATCCTCGACGAGGACCGGCCGCGGCTGACCGCGATGGTCACGGACTGCCTGGTCGACGCCAAACCCATCGACGGCGAGTTCCGCATCGTACGGCCCGACGGCGCCGTACGGACCGTGCACATGATGGGCGAGCCCGTGCTCGACGCCGACGGTGGCACCGCCTCGATGTGGGCCGTGCTGCGGGACGTCAGCGAACTGCGCCGCAGCCAGCGGACGGTGAGCGAGACCCGTGACTCGCTCCAGCGTCACCGGCACCACGCGCAGACCGAGCGCCGGCTCGCGGTCGAGCTGCAGGAGGCCGTGCTGCCGCCGTGGCGCGGCTCCTTGCGGCTCCCGCACCAGGGACCGGAGACCCTGGACCTGGCCGCCCGCTATCTGCCCTCGTCGACGAGCGCGCTGATCGGCGGCGACTGGTACGACGCGCTCCAACTCTCCGACGGGACCACGCTGTTGAGCGTCGGCGACCTCACCGGACACGGTGTCGCCGTCGCCTCGGGCATGGCGATGCTGCTCGGCGCCCTTCGCGGCATGGCGATGGCGGGCACCGAGCCCGGCCAACTCATGTCCTGGCTCAACCAGTTACTCGACGCCACCGTGCAACCGGCTCTGGGCAGCGCGGTGTGCTGCCGCTACCGGCCCGAGACCCGCACCCTGACCTGGGCGCAGGCAGGACACCCCGCCCCGCTGCTGTTCCGCGGCGGGACGGGGCGCATGCTGAGCGCACCGGACGGCGTCCTGCTCGGCGCCACCTCGGGAGCGGCCTACGGACAGGCCGAGGAGATCCTCGAAGCGGGCGACGTACTCCTGCTGCACACGGACGGACTGGTGCCCAGGCGCGGTCGCCCCGAGGCCGCGGACCGACTGCTCGACCTGGCCCCGCGCTTCGGCGAGGCGCGCACCGCACAGGACTGCGTACGGATGGTCGTGGAGGAGTTCGGCGACACCGAGCGCGAGGACGACGCCTGCGTGCTCATCGCCAGGGCGACCTGACGAACCGTCACTGACGGACGATCAGTCGCACAACCCCCTTACGCCTGCGCGCTGTTGCCTCCCCTTGCCCTCGGGCTCCTCTCCTGTGTCCTCGGCAGCGCGAGCCTGATCTCCTCCCGGAGTTCGTGGATATTCGGGTCGTTGGAGTACTGGGCGGTGAGCCGGTACATCTCGCGCAGCCGGTCCCAGGTGCGGTGGGAGGAGTTGGTTCCCATCGACACCAGGGCCAACCGCGCGTACCGGTCCGCCTGTTCGGGGTCGTCCGCGATGAAGCACGCGGAGGCCATCGACAGGAAGTCGAAGATCTTCGAGCGCTGCCGTCCGTCGACCCGCAGCGCCAGGGCCTTCTCCGCGTAGTGCTGGGCGTGCGCGGCCGCTCCCGGCTCGTGCTCGGCCAGCGTGCGGTAGGCCAGGGCCTGCATGCCGTAGAGGTCCTCCTCCTTGAACGTCTGCATCCAGCTCGGCGACGGTACGTCGGCCCGGTCGGAGACGAAGAGGTCCTCCGCCTGGCCGAGGGTGCGGCGCATCGCCTGGCCCTTGCCCATCGACGCCTGTGCCCAGGCCTCGATGGTGTAGAGCATCGCCCGGGTGCGTGGCAGCACCTCGTCGCCGGAACCGGCCTTGGCGAGCTTCATGAGATCGAGTGCGTCGTCGGGCCGGCCCAGGTGCACCATCTGGCGAGCCGCCCGTGAGAGCGCCTCTCCGGCGCGGGGCCGGTCGCCGCCCTCACGGGCCGCGTGGGCGGCGATGACGAAGTACTTCTGCGCCGTGGGCTCCAGGCCGACGTCGTGCGACATCCAGCCCGCGAGTACGGCGAGGTTGGCGGCGACGCCCCACAGGCGCCGCTGCAGATGGTCGGGGTGACGGTAGGCGAGCATGCCGCCCACCTCGTTGAGCTGTCCCACCACGGCCTTGCGTTGCAACCCGCCGCCGCGGGCCGCGTCCCAGGCTCGGAACACCTCGACGGACGCCTCCAGTTCCTCGATCTCCTGCGACCCGATGGGGGCGGCCTCATAGCGGTCGAACCCGGCGGGGTCGGCGTGCAGCGGATCGTCGGATCGGGGAGCGTCGGCGGAAAGAGTCGGATCGGAGTGCAGCCAGTCGTACATGGCGCTGCTGAGTGCGGATCCTGCGGCGAGCGCGGCGCCCGCGCCCACCAAGCCGCGTCGGTTGAGCATGAGGTCCATTCCCGTGAATTCGGTGAGGACCGCAGCAGTCCGTCCGGGCGCCCACAGCACGACGTCGGGATGTTCCGCGTCCCCGTCGCCAGGCCGTTTCCCCACACGCCCGTGCCGGACCAGACCGAGGTCCTCGATGGTCACGACACGGCCGAGACGCTCGGTGAACAGAGCCGCCAGCACCCGCGGCACCGGATCGCGCGGGATCTCTCCCGTGTCGATCCAACGCCGTACCCGCGAGGTGTCGGTCGAGAGCTGGGGGTGGCCCATGGCCGCCGCCTGCCGGTTGACCCGCCGCGCGAGTTCGCCCTTGGACCAGCCGGCCAGGCCGAACAGGTCCGAGAGACGGGAGTTGGGTTGTCCGTTCACGTCAAGCCCCCAGGTTCTCGGCTGACTTGAACATAGCCCGGTGCGCCTTGCCGGGCGACTATTCGCCAGGGTTCGCCAGGGTGCGCCAGATGGTGTGCCACTGCGCATCTGGTGTCAGGTAGGAACGCGCCACCCCGACCCGGTCACCGAGGGACATTCCCCAGGATGCACCCGGGGGACCGGGCCGGGCAGCGCGCTTGCTTGGACAGGCACTGCAGGCACACGAAGGGATCTGTCTCTCCCATGTACACAGCATCGTCCTCCGTGTCCGCCCCGCCCCGGTCGCTGCACCCCCGCCCGGGCGCCGGCGGCCCCTACCTCGACCCGGCGCGCCCGGCGGCCGGCCCCGTGCTCGGTGCGGGCAGGCCGCGGCGCGTTCCGGGGATCGGCACCCAACCGCTCAGCGGGAGACTCGACTTGTCCGGCCCTCAGGGCGCCCAGCTGCGTACGGCCATCGCGTCGGTGCACCGGATCTGCCCGGAGTTCACTCCGGTGCAGGTGCTACGCCGCAACGGGCGCTCCGTGCTCCTGGTCGGAACGACCGGACGCAGCACGGCCGTAGCGAAGTGTTTACTGGACCACTCCCCCGCGTGGGCCGAGCGGATCCGGCACGAGATAGCGGCGTACCGCTCGTTCGTCCGGCACCGCCCGCCGGTGCGGGTGCCGCGGCTGATCGCGGCGGATCCGGACAACTGCACGCTGGTCATCGAGCGGATGCCGGGCCGGGTGGCGGCGCTGCACCGGCACCCGGCGGAGGCCCCGCCGCGGGCGGACATCAGGGCGGCGCTCGGCGCGATCTGCCGGCTCAACGCCTGGCGGCCGCCGGCGGGCACCTTCGACGCCCCGCTGGACTACGCGGCCCGGATCTCCCGGTATCACGAGCTGGGGCTGCTCACCGACCGGGACATGGGAGACCTGCAGAAGCTGCTGCACGGCATCGCGCACTCCGCGGGCCGTCAGGGCATGGGCCAGTTCTGTCACGGCGACGCCCTGCTGTCCAACATCCTCCTCTCACCGGCCGGTCCAGTGCTGGTGGACTGGGAGCATGCGGGCTGGTATCTGCCGGGCTACGACCTGGCCACGCTGTGGGCGGTCCTCGGGGACGCGCCGGTGGCGCGGCGGCAGATCAGTCAGATCGCGCAGTCGGCGGGACCGGCGTCGCGTGACGCGTTCCTGGTGAACCTGATGCTGGTGCTGACCCGGGAGATCCGCACCTACGAGATGGCCGTGCAGCGTTCGATGCACGACACGACCCCGGCGGCACCGGGTCCGGCCCACCCGGGTGCCGCGCCGTCCGGCGAGGAGCAACGGCTGCTGCTGCGGCGGCTGCACGACGACTGCCAGTTGGCCCGACGGGCCGTGCGCGCGGCGGTCGGCACCCGCTGACGGGGACGACGGTCCGCGGTGCGCCCTGCAACGGCGCACCGCGGACTTTTGTATGTCGCGGCCACATGTGGCTCCCCTATATATGGCTCGCTCATTGGTGTACTCCACTGACGCCCCGCAGGCCCGAAAGCCGCCGCCACGAAACTCCTCGTATCCCCTGTTGACATGGGAAATCGCCTCCCTCTGGGCATGATTGACGGATCGTCGGCCAGCCGGTACCACTGACGCACGCCCGGCCCCGTACGGCTCGTCCCCCCACCGTCCCTGGAGGCTGCATTGCGAGGATCCACGACCGACCCCAACCGCTCTCCCGGACACAGACGCGCGCGAAGATCCGCCGGCGCGCTCGCCACCGCCGCCCTGCTGCTGCCCTTGCTCGGCGCGGCCCCGTCGCAGAGCGCCACCGATGCCTCCGCCTCCACGCTCCAGCAGGCGTTCGCCTCCGCGTCAGCCGAGTACCACGTACCGCAGACCGTGCTGCTGGCCGTCTCCTACCTGCAGTCCCGCTGGGACACCCATGGCGGAGCGCCCAGTGTGACCGGCGGCTACGGCCCGATGCACCTCACGGACGCCCGCACCGCCCTCGCCACGACGGAGCACCTGAGCGAGGGCACCGAGGACGCACGCGGCGACAGCGCCCGCTCAGCCCTGCACCCCATCGCGCGGATCCCGGCGAACTCCCAACTCCCCGCCCGTCTGCGGACGTTGACGAAGGCGGCCGAGCTGACCGGCCTTCCGGCAGCCGACCTCCGTACCGACGGGGCGGCGAACGTGGCCGGCGGCGCGGCGCTGCTCGCGGACGCGCAGCAGAGCCTGGGCGAGCCGCTGAGCGCGGACCCGGCCGAGTGGTACGGCGCGATCGCCCGCTTCTCCGGCGCCGACGACACGGCGACCGCGGCCTCCTTCGCCAACGATGTCTACGACGTCATCCACACCGGCGAGGAACGCACCACGGACGCCGGGCAGCGGGTCGCCCTGGCCGCCCGGCCGGGCCTGGCGCCCGACACCGCGCAACTGCGGGAGACCGGGCTGCGTACCGTCTCCGCCGACGGCACGGAGTGCCCGAAGAAGGTGTCCTGCGAGTGGATCCCGGCGCCGTACTCCGAGTTCGGGGACAACGACTACGGCAACCACGACCTGGGCGACCGTCCCGCGTCGCAGAGCATCAAGTACATCGTCGTCCATGACACGGAGGGCCAGTGGGACGGTGTCCTGAACCTGGTCCAGGACCCCACCTATGTGTCGTGGAACTACACGATCCGCTCCACCGACGGTCTGATCGCCCAGCATGTGAAGGCCAAGGACGTGGCCTGGCACGCGGGCAACTGGTACATCAACGCCAAGTCGATCGGCATCGAGCACGAGGGCTTCCTCGCCGCGCCGGACGCCTGGTACACGGAGGCGATGTACCGGTCGTCGGCACGCCTGGTGAAGTACCTGACGAAGAAGTACGGCATCCCGCTGGACCGGCAGCACATCCTCGGCCACGACACCGTGCCGGGTCCGACCACGTCCACCATCCCCGGGATGCACACGGACCCGGGCCCGTACTGGGACTGGGCGCACTACTTCACCCTGCTGGGACACCCCTTCGAGCAGACCGCGAAGAAGGGCGGCGGCCTGGTGACCATCCGTCCCGACTACGCCACCAACCAGCCGGTGTACACGGGCTGCGTCACCGCGGGCCAGCCGTGCGCGGCACACGGGTCCAGCGAGGTCAGGCTGTACTCCGGGCCCGGCGAGACCTATCCGCTGATCAAGGACATCGGCCTCGGTACGACCCCGACGACGGGGGTCAACGACCTGTCGTCGCGGGTGTCCACCGGCCAGCAGTACGCGGTGGCCGACCGCTCCGGCGACTGGACGGCGATCTGGTACCTGGGCCAGGAGGCCTGGTTCAAGAACCCGAAGAAGCACCCCACCGCCGTGAAGGCGGCCGGCCTGGTGGTGACTCCGAAGGCCGGTGTGGACAGCGTCCCGGTGTACGGCCGCGCCTACCCGGAGGCCTCGGCCTATCCGACGGGAGTGCCCGTCCAGGCGGTGTCCCCGCTGCCGTACACCCTGCTCAAGGGCCAGAAGTACGTGGTCGGTGACAGGGTGCCCGGCGAGTACTACTACGCGGTCACCTTCACCACCGACTCGCACAAGGTCGTCGTAGGAAAGGATCTCTACTACGAGATCCAGTACGGCCACCGGGTGGAGTTCGTCCGGGCCGCCGATGTGACGCTGGCGCGGTCGGGCCGGTAGCCGGGCCTCAGCCCTGCTGGAACAGTTCCGCCGGGAGCGGTTTCAGCAGGGCGTAGAGGTCGTCCGTGATGGGGCGGTCCCAGGCGGCGATGGTGACCAGGACATTGTCGCTGCGGTCGAACTGAACGCAGGAGATCCGGCTCTCGGAGAGCTTGAGGCGGCGCACGATCAGCAGGTTGTCGCCCTGCATCACCGGCATGTCCTCGGTGCCCACGACCGTCACCTCCTCGTCGTTCTCCAGCGCGAGAAGCAGTTGGGCGACCTCGAAGGGGACCTCGTCCTCGGCGATGTCACGGGCCGGGGAGCCCTCCGGCAGATTGCCGATGACCATCGCGGGGCCGCGACCGCCGAAGAGGTCGTAGCGCAGGAACACACCCTGGCAACTGCCGTCGGGCGCGGGCAGCAGACCGGCACCGAGGTTGCCGGGCCAGTCGCCCGGGTCCATGGCCAGGACGTCGAATTCGGGCCCGGCGGGGGTGGCGCTGCGGCGGCGGAGGAACGACATGAAGCCATGGTACGGGGTGCGGGTGCCGTCCGGCGGTGGGGCGGTGGTAGGCGCGGGTGTGTGGTCTGGTGCGGGTGTGTGAAGGCTAGGTGCGCCCACGCGGCGGAGCCGCACATTGGCACAGCCCCGCGCCCCTTGGGGGGTTTGGCCCTATGTCGGTTTGATCAGTGCTGTTTCCAGGCCTGTGCGGTCTGTGCCCAGTTTTCGGTACGCCGCTGAGAGCAGACGTACCGCTGTTTGTTCGTCCGTGTGGAGTTCTACGGCTATCTCGGGGTCGGTGTGGCCGTCGGCCGCAAGGGTCGCCGCTGTGCGTTCGCGGGTCGTGAGGGTGTCCGTCTCCGTGCTGTGGAGGCGGCGGGGGCGCAGGCCCGCTGCGGCGAGTTCGGCGCGGGCCGTGTCGGCGAGGCCGTCCGCGCCGCACTGTACGGCCGCGTCGAGGCCGCGGTAGAGGTGTTCGGCGGCTTCTTCGGAACGGCCGGTGCGGCGGAGTTCGGTGCCGAGGGCGACCAGGGCGCAGGCGAGTTCGTAGGCGGCCGGGGAGCGTTCCAGGTGCGCGACGGATTCCTCCAGGAGCTTCGCGCGCGCTGAGCCGGAGGAGACCTCGGCGGCGATGCGCAGGGCCTGGCCGATGGCGGACGGGGTGCCGAACTGGCGGGCGCGGGCGACCGCTTCGTGGGCGGTGGCGACGGCGCGCTCAGGGGTGTCGTGGCTCTCGGCGCGGGCAAGGTGGAGTTGCCAGGGGCACCAGGCGGGGTTGCGGATTCCGCGCGGGTCCAGGCGGCGGCCGGCTGCGGCCAGTTCTTCGGCCGCGTCCTTGGTGCGGCCGCGCGCCAGCAGCAGTTCGCCGTACACGGTCTGCGCGTCCGGGAAGACGACGGCGGCAGGGAAGGGCTCCGCGAAGGCGTGGTCCTCGGCGAGCCGGGCCGCCTCCGCCACTCGGCCGCGGGCCAGCAGGACCTCGATGAGGATGCCCGTGCCGTACCAGTAGACGGGGGTGCCGGGTCCGACCCGCTCGGCGAGGCGCAGGCCCGCGCGGGCGAAGTCATCGGCCTCGGCGAGCCGACCGCGCCGGTAGCGGAGGTAGCCGAGGAGTGTGTAGCCGAAGGCCAGATGTGCGCCGCGCCAGCCCTGTTGCTCGAAGTCGGCGATGCCGGTGGCGAACAGTTCCTCGGCCCGGCCCGGCCGGTCGCAGTACATGTGGGCGAGTGCCACCAGCACCGGCACCTCGAACCCGCGATCGGCTTCCGCCCAGCCGAGGCCACCATTCAGTGCGCGTTCGGCATGGTGGAGGGCCACATGTGCGGGTTCACCACGGAGTACGGCGTCCCAGGTGCGCAGGCCGATGATGTACCGCTCGGTGAGGTCGCGGCCCTTGAGGCGGTCGGCGAGTTTGGTGAGGCGGCGCGAGCGGGAGGGGTGGTCCGGCTCGTCGGCACGGAAGGCGTCCCACATGAACTGCTCGGAGAGCATGCGGAGTTTGACCCGGGCGTCGCCGGTGACGCGGATCTCGCGGGCGAGCGTGTCGGAGGCCTCGGCGAGGCGGTCGCTGTGGGCGAGGACCTGGGAGAGGCGGTAGACGATGTTCTGCCGCAGACCCGCGTCGCTGATCGGCTCTTCGAGGGCGGCCCGCAGATGGTTGACGGTGGTCGCCGGTTCGGTGAGCAGGGAGGCGCTGCCGAGTTCGTAGAGGACGGCGGCCCGGTCGTCGAAGGGCGGGGGTTCGCGCAGGGCCCGCGCGAGGTAGCTGCGGGCCGTGTCGGGGGCGCCCGCGCGCAGGGTTTCGCCGGCTGCCGCGCGGAGTTGCTGGACGACCCAGTTGTCGCCGTCGGGGTGGGTCTCCATGAGGTGGCGGGCGGCGGCGGAGGGGCCCTGGCCGTCGTTGATGACGCACCAGGCGGCCTGGCCGTGCAGGGCGACCCGGACGCCCGCCGGGATGGCCCGGTAGACGGCGGTGGCGATGAGCGGGTGGACGAATTCGAGGGTGCCCGCGTCGGTCGGTGTGCCGGTGAGGATCCGGGCGCCGCGCAGCGCGTCGGCGGCGTCGGCTGCTTCCTCGTGGCCGAGTCCGGCGACGGCGGCGGCGAGGGCCGGGTGCGTCGCGGTGCCGAGGACCGCGCAGGCCCAGGCGAAGCGGACGGTCGATGTGCCGAGCCGTTCGAGGCGGGTGATGAGGCCGCTGCCCTTGACGGCGGCGGCGAGGTCGCGCAGCAGGTACGCCCCGGCCTCGGTCGGTGTCAGACCCCGGTCATGGATCTTCGCGGTGAGTTCGACGGTCTCGAAGGGGTTCCCGGCGGTGACGGCCCAGCACTCGTGGCAGAACGCGTCGTCGGCGTGCTCACCGAGGGTCTCCCGCACCAGGTCGGCGACGGCCGGGGCGCTGAGCGGTTCGAGGTCGAGGGGGCGTCCGCCGGCCCGGCCCGGCAGTCCCCTGAACGACTCGGCGTGAGTGGGGAGTTCGTCGGGCCGGTAGGCGACGACGACCAGGAGCGGGAGTTGCTCGGCGCGGGGTGCGAACGCGGCGAGCCAGCCCAGGGATTCGGGGTCGGCCCAGTGCGCGTCGTCGAGGACGAGAACCATCGGGGCCCGTTTCACCGCGAGGTGGGTGAGCACCCAGTCGAGGCCGTCGCGCAGCCCCTGCTGGTCGGGCGGGGAGCCTTCGGTGGGGGCGCACAGTCCGAGGGCCGGCCCGACGATGTCGTACCAACTCCCCAGCGCGTCACGGAGATCGGCGTCGCCCGACGCCGCGAACTGCGGTTGCAGCAGTTGGCGGGCGACGTGGAAGGCGACGCGCTGTTCCTGGTCGCCACCCCGCGCGGACAGCACGGTGCAGCCCCGGGCGGCGGCGCGGCGGCGCACCTCCGCAAGGAGGGTGGTCTTGCCGATGCCGGCTCGTCCCGCGAAGGCGAGCAGGGCGCCGCGAGGCCGGTCCTCCCGTTCCGCTCCGTCCGTGCGCAGACCGGTGAGCTCGCCCAACGCCTCGTCCACGGCGGTGAGTTCACTCTCACGTTCGAAAAGCGTCCTTCTGCTGCGTGCGCTCCGCTGCCCCATCCCATACCCCCTGCCACGGTGGTGCGCCCGCGCGGGGAGCGACCGCACACCGTGAGCTACAGGGACCTCAGCGTACGCTTCCCGGGGGTGCCGCGACCCGCTAGTCGGCGAAGGCGTACCGGCCGGTGCTCCTGAGTCGTCGGGGGCAGTGGGCGACGGACGACCTACGGCAACTGCTGCGCGTCCGAGGCAGGTGTGCGCGAGCCGTACGCGATGACGGACTCGTCGGCCCGGGCCGACGGGAATCCGACGGCACGGACCTTGATCCTCAAGGGCGTTGGGCCCGACGGCTGGCGGTTCGCATCGGACGCCGGCAGTGTCAAGGCCCGCGATCCCGCCCAACGGCCTTTTGCCGCCCTGCCGTTCTACTGGTCGTCGTTGGCCCGTCAGATCCGGGTGCGTGGTCCGGCCGTGGCGGCGGGCGAGGAGGACAGCGCGGCGGACTTCCTACGGCCGTCAAGGAGTCACTGGCCCGGCTCGACGACGAGCCACCCGCGTGACACCCGAGGATGTCGGTCTGCCGTCCGGTGGCGCGCCTGGAGCGCGGCACGGAGACCCGGCCCAGCCCGTCCGTCATCGACGCGCTCGCCCGCACGCTGCTCTCGACCGGGCGGGGTTCGCCATCTCCTGAGGACAGGGCCGGCGGTGCGGGCGGGGTCGGCGACCCGGCGTGTCCGTGCACCACGACGGCGCCGTATGGGTGTCCAACCTCAGCGAGTCCAGTCGCGACCGTGGATCGTGTCGGACGAACTACGGTCGCTGATCGAGCCGTTGCTGCCCGAGCCGGCGCCGAAGCTGGTCGAGGGCAAACCGCGGGTCCCGGACCGGCAGGGCCCGCGGTGTCGCTGACCGGCGGCAACCGCAACGACGTCGCCCAACTCCTCCCGGTGGTCGCGGAGCGACGCCAGCCCCACGGTACGGGCCTGGGCATCTCCCGGTACGTCGTCGAAAGGACGATTGCCTCGTTGCGCGGATTCCGTCGCCTGCACATCCGCTGGGAACGACGCGACGACATCCACGAGCCCCTCCTCGGCCTCGCCGCCTGTCTCATCACCTACAGAAACGTCCGACGCCTTTGCCAGGGCTTCTCACTGCATTCCACCCAACGTGACCAGCGACGAATCCATAAAGCCGAGCCCGGCCCAGCACGTAATTCATGAGCGGTCTCAAGGCTGTGTCAAAGTTCAGACCTTACCGATGAACTCACACGGCGGGAAGCGGGCAGCCGCTCAATTCGGGTGAGGTCGAAAGGTTGGCGTCGTTCCTTCGGCAGTCCCTAGATTCGGTGAAGTCAACCGACAGGGTCTCTTCGAGGAGAGTTTGACTATGACCGAAAACCGCGGCGGGAGCCGTCGGACGTGGGTGCGTGGCATGGTGGCAGTCGCCACCGGATTTTCGGCCGTCCTCACCATGGCCTCCACCGCCGGCGCAGCGACACACAGTGCCGGGACCGCCTCAACAGCGGCGGCCAGCTGCCCGTACAAGTACTTCTGCGCCTACCCGGGAGCAAATTTCACCGGCACCCCGATACTCATGTACAACTGCACCGAATACGACATGCCATGGTCGAGTCTGGGTTCGTGGATCAACAACCAGACCCCTGGAACCCGCGCACAATTCAGGAGTTCCGACCACGTGACGCGCTGGACGGATGGTGGTGCCTACGACTCGGACGCCTCCGCCGACTGGTCATGGGTCTGGTGGGTGAAGCCCTGCTGAGAGGCGACGGGGATAGGGCACGATTGATCGAACAACGGCCCCGTTGGGCGTATCTGCGACGCCGAGGATCCGGCGCATGATCCCGGAGAAGGCCACAGCCAGGCCGCCCGCCGGCGCGAAGGCTCACGCTGCGGGCAGCCTGGCGGATGCGACGAAGAGCCGTACGAGAAACGGAACTCCGTCGAACGGGCCGGCCATGACAGTGGCCAGTTGAGATTCCCACTGGCGGCCAGTTGGCAGGGAGTTGTCTGGCCGCCAGTGACCACTCCATGTGGGCGCCGTCCAGCATCGGCTTGCCGCGGTGGGTCTCGGCCTCACCGGGCCGGAATGTGCGCCGCTCCGAACAGACGCTTGGTCATACCGAGGCGTTCATACGTGGCGACGGCCGGCGCGTTGCGGGTGAGCACCATGAGAGAGGCGCGGCCGTGCTGGTTGACGAGGGCATCCACGACGAAGCCGCACACCGCCCGCGCGAGGCCGCGCCCGCGGGCTGCAGGGTGGGTGACCACTCCGCCCATGAACCCGCACCCGGCCGCGGACCACGCGTCCGCCGCCACCGCCAACGGCTCCGCCCCGGCGCCACCGTCCACCTCGCCGAGGACCCCGGCCCACCGGCGCACACCCGCGCGCTCCGGCTGCGCATAGGAGTCCGGGAAGAAGCGGTCGAACAGCGCCGTCGCCGCCTTCTCCTCGCCGGCGTCCAGCCACCGCGCACCCGCGCCAGCGGCACCGGAGGGCAACATGGTCTCCATCCAGAAGAAGTGGTGGACCAGCTCCAGGACGGTCAATCGACGCAACAGCACATCGATCAAGGCAGCCTCCCCCAAGAGCCGGTAGGACGGGCCGACCTCCTCCCATACCCGCGTCACCAGTACGGCCGCGTCGGCACTGTCGCCCCGGACCGCGAGCCGATCCTGTTGCGAGTTGGGGCTGGCCACCGCCACCGCCGCACCGTGGCGCCAAGCCCGTACCCCTGGCCCCAGGCTGCCATCGCCTTGCCCCTGGGCGGCCCAGATTGTCAGCCCGTCGCCGGCCGCGGCCCGCTCGATATCGCTGAGTCGTGCAAGTTCCTCCACGCGCCGTGCTTACCAGATGTTCCTGGAGCCCCGCGAGGCCCGTGAGTTCAGGGAAACTGAAGGTTCTTCACCGCGAACCCGAAGATGGTCTTGAAGCCCTGATGCGCTCGGACTCACCTTCGACGGCGGGCGGAAGGGTCGCGCTCCGACGTGCCGGGCGACCGCGTCTCCGCGATCGAGCATCCGGACCGGGCCCGGCGCCAGCATGCTCACCTGGGTCATGCCCCCAGATCCTCCGTCACGGGCAGGCACTCGGCGAGCAGATCGACGACATCGCGCCAGGCTCGCTGCGCGTGCCGTGAGTGGTAGCCGACGCCTGGAACCACGGGGTGGTCGACCGGCGGGTGGTGGAAGGCGTGCAAGGCGCCGCCGTAGACCGCGAGGCGCCAGTCGACGCCCGCAGCTGCATCTCAGCGGTGAACGCGTTCCGTTGCGCGGGCGGCATGATCGGGTCTTCCGACCCGACCCCGGCCCACACCGGGCAGCGGATGCGCGCCGCCTCGCCCGGTCGGCCGGTGGTCAGTGCGTTGACTGTCCCGATCGCGCGCAGGCTGACGCCGTCGCGCCCGAGTTCCAGCCCGACGGCGCCCCCGGTGCCGTAGCCGACGGCGGCGATCCGGTCGGGGTCGGTCCGCGGTTCGGCGCGCAACACGTCGAGCGCCGCATGGCCGATGCCCCGCATCCGGTCGGGATCAGCGAGCAGTGGCAGGCAACGGGCCAGCATCTCCTCGGGGTCAGCCAAATAGCGCCCGCCGTGAAGGTCGAAGGCCAGCGCTACATATCCCAGCTCGGCGAGAGCATCGGCCCGGCGGCGCTCGACGTCGCTGAGCCCCATGCCCTCCGGTCCGAGCAGCACCGCGGGGCGACGGTTGGCACCGGCCGGGAGCGCGAGGTGCCCGATCATCGTCAGACCGTCGGCCGGGTACTCCACCGTACGCGTCGTAATCTTCGTCATGGGACTGGACCGTAGTGATCGTCGAGCCCGATCCGGCCGGTGTTCTGCCGCTGGCAGACGGTCAACATCACCACCAATGACACTGAGTCGCATGGGTGACGGGGGCCGGGAGCTCAGGGCTTCGCTGTACGGCATCGTCGAATGCTCGGACGGCACCGACGACCCGGTGTCGTCGACAAACGCCGGGTCGCCGGGGTGACCGCCAGGCCGGAGAAAGAACCAGCCGGCTCGGTCACCTCGCCACGGGCAGCGACGCTGCCTTTGTCCACCGTCAGAAGCCCACGGCCACTCAGGGCGTACGCCCAAGCCCTTTCCGACTGGTTCACGCGCCGCAACGCACTCCACATGACGCGTCCGGCAAAACGGGTGAAACACCCTTCACGTCAGGTCGAACTCCCCTTCCCGCGCTCCCGACACGAACGCGCCCCATTCCGCGGGCGTGAAGATCAAGGAAGGGCTTTCCGGGCGGCCGCTGTTGCGCATAGCGATGAATCCCTCGACAAAAGCGATCTGGACATCCCCCAGTCCACGGCTGCCTGAGTGCCAATCGGCGTCACTGAGGTCCAGCTCCGGCTTCTCCCAGCCCGCAAGCGGGTGCTGCTGGATGGTGCTCTCGGCCACGTCCGTGCTCCTCCCGATTCGTCGTCCGCGGCCAGCCTAGCGATCGGTTTCTGATGCCAACAGGCCACGTGAGGGGGACCTTTCAGGAGGCGGGCGGTTCGCTGCCCACGAGCCACATCGAGAAGAACTGGGATCCGCCGCCATAGGCGTGCCCGAGAACCCGCCGGGCGCCTTCCACCTGGTGTTCTCCGGCCTGCCCGCGGACCTGGAGGGCGGCCTCCGCGAAGCGGATCATGCCCGAGGCGCCGATCGGATTGGTCGAGAGCACTCCCCCTGACATGTTCACGGGAAGGTCGCCGTCCAGCTCGGTCACCCCCGACTCGGTGAGCTTCCAGCCCTCTCCCTCGTCGGCGAACCCGAGGTTCTCCAGCCACATGGGCTCGTACCACGAGAACGGCACATACATCTCTACGGCATCGATGTCCCGGCGCGGATCGGCGATCCCCGCCTGCCGGTACACATCGGCCGCGCAGTCCTTGCCGGCCTGCGGTGACACACAGTCCTTGCTGGCGAACAGTGTGGGTTCACTACGCATGGCGCCCCCATGCATCCAGGCCGCCGGACGTGGGGCGCGGGCCGCTCCTGCCCGGTCGGTGAGGACCATCGCGCAGGCGCCGTCCGAGGAGGGACAGGTCTCGGAGTAGCGGATCGGGTCCCACAGCATCGGCGAGGCCTGGACCTTCTCCAGGGTGATGTCGTGCTCGTGGAGATGCGCGTACGGGTTCTTCAGCGCGTTGCGCCGGTCCTTGTACGCCACCAGGGAGCCGACCGTGTCGGGCGCCCCGGTGCGCCGCATGTAGGCGCGCACATGGGGGGCGAAGAAGCCGCCCGCACCGGCGAGGAGCGGCTGCTGGAAGGGGATCGGCAGGGACAGTCCCCACATGGCGTTGGACTCGGACTGCTTCTCGAAGGCCAGGGTGAGGACGGTGCCGTGCGCGCGGGCCGCGACGAGATTGGCGGCGACCAGGGCCGTCGAGCCGCCCACCGAGCCTGCGGTGTGCACCCGGAGCATGGGTTTTCCCACGGCGCCCAGCGCGTCGGCGAGGTACAGCTCGGGCATCATGACGCCCTCGAAGAAGTCGGGCGCCTTGCCGATGACGACAGCGTCGATGTCGGCCCACGTCAACTCGGCGTCGTCCAGGGCCCGTCGGGCCGCCTCACGGACGAGTCCCGCGATGGACACGTCCCGGCGCGCGGCGACGTGCTTGGTCTGGCCGATGCCTACGACGGCCACGGGCTCCTTGCTCATCGCGGATCCCCTTCGAGTACGGCGACCAGGTTCTGTTGCAGACAGGGGCCGGAGGTGGCGTGGGCGAGGGCCCGGTCGGACTCGCCCCGGTGGATGCGGGCGGCGGCCTCGCCGATGCGGATCAGCCCGGCGGCCATGACCGGGTTCGCGGCCAGGGCGCCGCCGGACGGGTTGACGCGTACGTCGTCCCCGAGCCGCAGCGCCTTGCGCAGGACGACCTCCTGCGCGGTGAACGGCGCGTGCAACTCGGCGGTGTCGACGGGCCGTTCGAAGGCCCCGGCCTTCTCGGCGGCCAGCCGGGTGGACGGCGAGTCGGTCAACTCCCGTACGCCCAGGCTGTGCGCCTCGATGCGGTGGTCGATCCCCCGGATCCAGGCGGGCCGTTCGCACAGTTCGCGCGCCCGGTCCCCGGCCGCGAGGATCACGGCGGCCGCCCCGTCGCCGATCGGCGGGCAGTCGCCGGTGCGCAGCGGGCGTACGGCGTAGTCACCCTGCGGGACCGAACCACGCATCTGCGCATGGGAGTTGGCGCTCGCGTCGGTGCGGCTGCGGGCCGCCACGGCGGCGAGCGCGGGTTCGTCGGTGTCGCCCGCGTCGATGAGGGCCTGCGCCTGGAGGGCGGCCAGCGCCACGGAGTCCGGCCACAGGGGGGCGACGTAGTAGGGGTCGAGTTGCCGGGTGAGGACGTCGCGCACGGAGCCGGGGGACGACTTGCCGTACGAGTAGACGAGCGCGGTGTCGGCGTCGCCGGTGAGGAGTTTGGTCCACGCCTCGTAGAGCGCCCAGGCACCGTCCATCTCGACGTGCGACTCGGAGATCGGTGGCCAGGCGCCGACGCCGTCGAGGGCGAGGGTGAAGGAGAAGGCGCGGCCGGCGAGGTAGTCGCTGGAGCCGGAGCAGGTGAAGTCGATGTCGGCGGTCTTGAGGCCGGTCTGTTCGAGGACGCCGTGCAGCACCGGCATCAGCATCTCCACCTCGGAGAGTTCCTCGGTGGTGCGCCGGTGGTCGGTCTGCGCGAAGGCGACGACGGCGATCTCACGCATCACAGCAGCTCCTTGTAGGCGTCGTAGTCCGCGTCGGGCTCGCCGGTCGGCCGGTAGTGGTCGGGATAACGCCCACCCTCGGTCCACACCGCCTCGACGCGCAGCCCCATGCGCACCTGGTCGTACGGGATACCGCCGATCCGTCCGTGCAGCGCGAGGTCGGCGCCGTCGAGGGCGATGTGCGCGTAGACGTACGGCACCTCGATGTCGAGGTTCTTCGCCTTGATGTTGACGATGCAGAACGTGGTGACGGTGCCGCGCGGACCCACTTCGACATGTTCCGCTGTGGCGACGCCACATGTGGGACACGCACCCCTCGGCGGGACGTACACCTTGCGGCAGGAGGGGCAGCGTTCGCCGACGGTGCGCTGTTCGGACAGCGCGTGGATGTAGTCGGTCTGGGCGCGGCCGGGCGAGTAGACGTAGTCGAGGCGCGCGGGGGCGACGATGCCGGTGACCATGTCCTCGAACTCGCCGGTGTGGTCGGCGAGTTGGTGCGCCTCGCTGCCTTCGTAACTGCCTTCGTACGGTTCGAAGCAGGCGATGTCCGTGATGGCTCCGGTGCGTTCGCCGGCCCAGCGGACGCGGACACGCATGCCGGTGCGGACCGCGTCGGGGCCGGGGGCGTCGAGGGCGTGCAGGAGGGCGGTGTCGGCGCCGTCGAGGCGGACCAGGACCCAGGCGAAGGGGGTGTCGAGGGGCTGGCCGCGGCGGGGTTCGTGGTTCCAGGCCCAGGTGGTGACCGTGCCGACGGCGGCGACCTCGACGAGATCGCGGATCTCCTCGGCGGTGACGGGGTCGTATTCGACGGGCGGCACGAGCACGCGGCCGTCGCCGGTCCGCACCCCGAGGACGACCCGTTCACGCAGCCCGGTGAGGAAGGCGCTCTGAACCGGGCCGAGGGAGCGGGTGAAGGGGAATTCGAGGGTCAGGGGAGCTTTGAGGACTTCGGGCATGAGGGGCTGCCTCCTTGCGAGCGTCAGGCTCGCTTGTAGACGGGCGGTCGCTTCTCGGCGAAGGCACGGGCCCCCTCCTTCGCGTCGGCGGTGTCGAAGACCGGCCAGCCGCGCTTGAGTTCGGAGGCGAGACCGTCGGTCTCGGCCAGCTCGGCGGTCTCGTACACCGACGCCTTGACAGCCTCGACGGCCAACGGCCCGCAGGCGTTGACGAGTTCGGCGATCTCCAGGGCCTTGGCGAGGGCGGTGCCGTCGGGCACGACATGTCCGACCAGGCCGATGTCCGCCGCTTCCCGTGCGCTGTACGGGCGGCCGGTGAGCAGCATCTCCAGGGCGTGGGTGCGCGGGATCTGCCGTTGGAGACGGACGGTCGAGCCGCCGATCGGGAAGAGACCGCGTTTGACCTCGAACAGGCCGAAGGTCGCGGATTCCCCCGCGACCCGGATGTCGGTGCCCTGGAGGATCTCGGTGCCGCCGGCCACGCAGTGGCCCTCGACGGCGGCGATCACCGGTTTGCGCGGGCGGTGATGGCGCAGCATCGCCTTCCAGTGCAGGTCGGGGTCGGCCTTGAGCCGGTCCCGGTACTGCTGGCCCTCCATGCCTTTGCCCGCGAGGGCCTTGAGGTCCATGCCCGCGCAGAACGCGCCGCCCGCGCCGGTCAGCACGATCGAGCGGATCGCGTCGTCCGCGTCGGCCTCGATCCAGCCGTCGTACAGGCCGACCAGCATCGGCAGCGAGAGCGCGTTCTTCGCCTCGGGCCTGTTGAGCGTGAGCACCAGTGTGGCGCCCTCGCGCCGCACGGTCAGGTGTTCCGTACCGCCCATGGTCGTCCTCCCGTCGCCGTACCGCCTCCGGAACGAGAACAGGTTGCAGGAGGTGCCCTGCCAGTACAAGAGGTTTCTGACACTCAGTCAGATTTCTTCTGCGCGGACCCTTCACAGTTGCCGCGCCCTTTGCTCTGATGACCGGCGAACCGACGTCAGGAGGAGTGGTGGAGTACAACATTGCCGACCTGTTCGAGTCGGTCGTCGACGTGGTCCCCGACCGCGAGGCGCTCGTGTACATCGACCACCCGGGCACGGGCGCGGAACGCCGCCTGACCTACGCGGAGTTGGACGCGGCCGCGAACCGTATCGCCCATCATCTGATCGACAGCGGGATACGTCCGGGTGAGCACCTGGGGCTCCATCTCTACAACGGCATCGAGTACTTGCAGACGGTGCTGGGCTGCCTCAAGGCGCGGGTCGTACCGGTCAACGTGAACTACCGTTACGTGGAAGAGGAGTTGGTGTACCTCTATCGGGACGCCGATCTCGTGGCGCTGGTCTTCGACACGGAGTTCACCGAGCGGGTGGCGGCAGCGCTGCCGCGGACGGAGAAGCTTCGGCACCTGGTGCGGGTGGGGACACCGGCACCAGGCGCCCCGGACGTACCGGCCGTGCCCTTCGCGGACGCGGAGGCGGCGGGGTCTCCCGAGCGCGGGTTCCCGGCCCGCTCGGGAGACGACCAGTTCATCATCTACACCGGCGGCACGACCGGGATGCCCAAGGGTGTGATGTGGCGCCAGGAGGACCTGTTCTTCTCGGGGCTCGGCGGCGGCGCGCCGACCGGTGAACCCGTCAAGAAACCGGAGGAGTTGGCCGAGCGGGTCGCGGCCGGCGGGGCGGGCATCACGTTCTTCCCCACTCCCCCGCTGATGCACGGCACCTCCACGCTCACCGCGTTCATCGGCTTCAACTTCGGCCAACGCATCGTGATCCACCGGAAGTTCGCGCCCGAGGAGGTGCTGCGGACCGTCGAGAAGGAGAAGGTCACCAGCATGTCCCTGGTCGGCGACGCCATGCTGCGGCCGCTGATCGACGCCCTCAACGGGCCGATGAAGGGCACGGACTGCTCGTCGGTGTTCAGTGTCTCGTCCTCGGGCGCGATCATGTCGGAGACGGTGCGCCGGCAGTTCCAGGAGCTGCTCCCGAACACGATGCTGCTGAACAACTACGGTTCGTCCGAGTCCGGCTTCAACGGCACGGCGACGGCCGACTCGGGGGCCGGGCAGTCCTTCCGCATCCGGGTCAACTCCCGTACCCAGGTGGTCGATCCGGCCACCAACGAGCCGGTCGCCGTCGGTGAGATCGGCCGGGTCGCCCAGTGCGGCCACGTGCCGCTCGGCTACTACAACGACCCGCGGAAAACCGCCGAGACCTTCTTCGAGAAGGACGGCAGACGGTGGGTGCTGCTGGGCGACATGGCGACCGTGGACGAGGAGGGCGTCGTCACGGTCCTCGGGCGTGGCTCGCAGTGCATCAACACCGGTGGCGAGAAGGTGTATCCGGAGGAGGTCGAGCAGGCGCTCAAGTCGCATCCGGATGTCTACGACGCGCTGGTGGCCGGGGTGCCGGACGCGAAGTGGGGCAACCATGTGGCCGCCGTCGTACAACTGCGCGCGGGCGCGGTACGACCGTCGCTGGACGACATCCAGACGCACTGCCGCACTCACCTGGCCGGTTACAAGATCCCGCGCCAACTGGTGATTTCGGAGTCCATCCAGCGCTCCCCGAGCGGCAAGGCGGACTACCGGTGGGCGCGGGAGGTGGCCGTCGCGGCGGATGAGTGAGCCAGTGCCGACCCTGGGTTGAACTGGCGGTAGCGTGCGCCCGTACTGGTGGTGACGGATCCGGTGGCCCGGGCCGGGTCCGCCATGCCATCACCGGGCTCAGCACGGAAGGACGTTCGGGTGCCGCTCTTCACTCGCTCTCACCCATCGCCGGACCAGAAGGCCACCGGGGAGACCGATCCGACAGCGGCGACGGAGGCCGCCACA
The DNA here is from genome assembly GCF_040681835.1 of Streptomyces sp. NPDC051576. Lineage (NCBI taxonomy): Bacteria > Bacillati > Actinomycetota > Actinomycetes > Kitasatosporales > Streptomycetaceae > Streptomyces > Streptomyces sp. NPDC051576. The sequence continues at coordinate 141,453 of NZ_JBFAZO010000018.1, read as the reverse complement.
TCACCCGAACCACAGGAGCCACCTGAGCAACACGAATTGGCGGGCGCGACCGAGTCGACGGGATCGGGCGACGCGAGCGGCTTGGGTGAGGCGGCCGCGTCGGACCGGGCGGTCGAGCTGGAAGGGGTAGCCGGGTCGGATGGGGTGGCTGGGTCGGACGAGGCCGCTGCTTCTGTCGAGGCGATCGACTCGGACGAATCAGCCAAGTCCGCCGAGCCGGCAGCACCCGCAGCGCCTGACGAGCCCACGGAGTCCGGCGGCCCCGCGGTGCCGACGCAACGCGGCGACCTCACTGAACCGGCCGCGTCTGCGGAATTCGCATCACCCGCAGAATCCGCTCAAGCCGGCAACCCCGCAGAGCCGACTCAGCCTGATGACCCCGCCGAATCAGCCGTGCCTGCGGAATCCACAGCAGCCGCAACGTCCAGCGAACTCGCTCAACCCGACAACCTCGCGGAGTCGACTCAGCCTGACGACCCCGCTGAACCAGACGCACCTGATGCGTCTGGCGAACCGACGGAATCTGCTCAGCCCGCCGAGATCACTGAATCGGCGGCGCCCGCGCAATCCGCCCAACCCTCGCAGTCTGCCGAGCCTGCTCAACCCGAGAACCCCGCACAGTCGACTCAGCCCGGCGACTCCGCCGAATCAGCCACGCCCCCGGAAGCCGCCGAACCGGCTGCCCACCTCCCGGCCCGAGCCGGGTTGTTCGGCTGGCGTCGGCGATATCCACGTGCCGCACGTGTCGTGGGCGTAGGTACGAGTGTCCTCGCCGCTGTGCTGCTGCTCGTCGCGCTGGTCGTGCCGGATCGGCTTGACCGGATGACGTTCCAGTCGTTCCTGCGACTCCCGGTGGAGCTGATCATCCTCGCGGTCGTGCTGCTCGCGCTGCCGTCGCGGGCGCGGCGGATCGCCGCTGTCGTCCTGGGCGCGTTCGTCGGGCTGACGACCGTCCTGAAGTGCATGGACATGGGCTTCTACCAGACCCTGGCCCGCCCCTTCGACCTGGTCTTCGACTGGGTTCTGCTGAGCGACGCGGCGGACTGGATGAAGGACTCGTTCGGGCACTCGGGCGAGGTACTCGCGATCATCGGGGTCATCGTCCTGCTGATCGTCGTGCTCGCGGCTAGCGCGCTCGCGATGGTGCGGCTGGCGGACGTGATGGCCAGGCATCGCCCCATGGCCGTACGCACCACACTTGTGCTCGGTGTTGTGTGGATCATGTGCTTCACCCTGAGTGTGCAGGTCGGTGGGGTCACGCTCGCCACCAAGGGCTACAGCCAGTTCCTCAGCAATCGTGTGAAGTACGTCCGCGAGGGCCTGGGCGACGCCGACGTCTTCAAGAAGCAGCTCACCGTCGACGCCTTCGCCAAGACGCCGTCCAACCAACTGCTGACCGGACTGCGTGGCAAGGACGTGCTGTTCACCTTCATCGAGAGCTACGGCCGGGTCGCGCTCGACGATCCGACGATGGCACCGGAGATGGACAAGACGCTCGCCGCGGGCGATGCCCGGCTCAAGGCGGCCGGTTTCGCCTCGCGCAGCGCCTGGCTCAGGTCGCCCGTGACGGGCGCCGGAAGCTGGCTCGCCCACTCGACGTTCCTGTCCGGCCTGTGGATCAAGAACCAGCAGCGCTACCGCACCGTGACCACGAGCACCCGCGCGACTCTGACCAGCTACTTCCAGAAGACCGGCGCCTGGCGCACGGTCGGCATCGTCCCCGGCGTGCGCAAGTCCTGGCCCGAGGGCAAGTACTTCGGCCTCGACAACATCTACGACTCCACCCACCTCGGCTACAACGGTCCGTACTTCAGCTGGACGCCGGTGCCGGACCAGTTCAGCCTGGAGTCCTTCGAGAAGCTGGAGTACGGCAAGAAGAACCGCGACCCGATCATGGCGGAGATCATCCTCGCCTCCAGCCACAACCCCTGGTCCCCCATCGCCCACACGATCCCCTGGAACCAGCTCGGGGACGGCACGATCTTCAACCAGATCAAGAAGGAGGGCACGAACCCGACGGAGGTCTGGAAGAGCGCCAAGCGCGTGCGCACCGAGTACCGCAAGGCCATCCAGTACTCCGTGGACAGCCTGACCCAGTGGATGCAGCGCTACGGCAACAAGAACACCGTCCTCGTCTTCCTCGGTGACCACCAGCCCGTCCCGACGGTCACCGGCGGCACCAGCGACAGGGACGTCCCGATCACCATCGTCGCCCACGACCCGAAGGTGCTGGACCGCATCTCCAACTGGGGCTGGACGGACGGGATCAAGCCCGCCGACAACGCGCCGGTGCTGGGCATGGACAAGTTCCGGGACCGCTTCATGACGGCGTTCGGGAGCCAGGCGAAGTGACGTCGAGGAACGCGGTGACGCGGCGCACGAACCACTCCGGGTCGTCCAGCCACGGGTAGTGACCGGCCCCCGGCTGGACCGCGGACTCCGCGTTCCGGAAGACGTCTGCGGCACGGCGGACGAGGTCGGGCCGGGGGCCGCCGTCGAGTTCACCCGCGAGCAGCAGGACGGGGGCGGGCAGGCCTGCGAGGGCGGCCCGGGCGGCGGCCGGGTCGAAGGCGCCCTCGGCGAAGTACGCGTCGGCGGCCTCGTCGGCGCTCTGCTCGTCCCCGAGCGCGGCGTGTCCCTCGGCGGCGGCGTCCCACCGGCCGTAGAAGAAGGGCTCGAAGACCGGATCGAAGTCCCCGGTGCCCGCGAGCCACGCCTCGAACGCCGGGAACGCGTCCTCGAACCACGGTTCGCCCTTCCGCAGCCGGGCCGCGGCGAGCCGGTCCTCGGCCGTGGCCGGCATGTCCAGTGCCCATGGGGTGGCGGTGATGAGCGCGAGCCGTGCCACCCGTTCGGGATACCGGGCCGCGTACAGCATCGCGAGACTGCCGCCCGCCGAGTGGGCGAGCAGATCCATATGGTCCAGCCCCATGTGGGCGCGCCACACCTCCACGTCGTCGACCAGCCGGTCACAGCGGTATGTCGCCGGGTCGGCCGGCGCCGCGGAGTCACCGGTGCCTCGCAGATCGAGCAGGATCAACCGGCGATGCGCGGTCAGCCCGCCCAGATCACCGAGATAGGCGGAGGCCCGCATGGGCCCTCCGGGCAGCACGAGCAACGGCTCGCCCACGCCCCGTACGTGGTAGGCGAGTTCGGTGCCGTCGGTGGCGGTGAAGGTCGGCATGCCGTCGATCCTCACCGCCGGTCACCGGGCGGCGCAAGCCGGTTGATCGGGCGCTCAGCCCCCGAACCGCTCCCGCAACTCCCGCTTAAGGATCTTCCCGCTCGCGTTGCGCGGCAGCTCTTCCACGAACACGACCCGCTTCGGTGCCTTGAAGTGGGCGAGCTTCTCGCGGGCGTGGTCGATGAGTTGGCTCTCGGTGACCTCTCCGCGCGGGACGACGACCGCGGTGACGGCCTCGATCCAGCGGTCGTCGGGGAGGCCGATGACGGCGACCTCGACGACTCCCTCGTGGGTGTAGAGCGCGTCCTCGACCTGGCGCGAAGCGACCAGTACTCCACCGGAGTTGATGACGTCCTTCACCCGGTCGACGACTGTGTAGAAGCCGTGCGCGTCCCGCACCGCGAGGTCGCCGGAGTGGAACCAGCCGTCGCGGAAGGCGGCTGCCGTCTCCTCGGGCTTGTCCCAGTAGCCCTCGCACAACTGCGGTGAGCGGTAGACGACTTCACCCTGTGTACCGTCGGGTACGTCCTTGCCGTCCTCGTCGACCACGCGGGCGTCCACGAACAGCACGGGTCGGCCGCAGGAGTCCATCCGGCCCTTGTGCTCGTCGGGGCCCAGGACGGTGGCCAGGGGTCCGATCTCGCTCTGCCCGAAGCAGTTGTAGAAGGCCAGCCCGGGGAGCCGCTCGCGCAGCCGCTCCAGGACCGGCACCGGCATGATCGACGCGCCGTAGTACGCCTTGCGCAGGCCGCTCAGGTCGCGGGTCGCGAAGTCGGGCCGGTTCGCCAGGCCGATCCACACCGTGGGCGGGGCGAACAGGCTGTCCACGCGGCCCGCCTCGATCAGGTCGAAGAGCCGGTCCCCGTCGGGCGCGTCGAGGATGATGTTGGTGGCGCCGACCGCCAGGTACGGCAGCAGGAACACATGCGTCTGCGCCGAGTGGTACAGCGGCAGCGAGTGCACCGGCCGGTCCCCTGCGCTCAGGTCCAGGGCGGTGATCGCGCTCAAGTACTCATGTACCAGGGCCCGGTGGGTCATCATCGCGCCCTTGGGCAGCGCGGTGGTGCCCGAGGTGTAGAGCAACTGGACCAGGTCCTCGGTGCGCGGCTCGGGACCGTCGTACGGCGGCGCGGACTCCAGTCGCTCCAGCAGCGAGCCGTCCGCGTCCCGCAGCGGCAACGTCCGTACGCCGTCGGGGAGTCGGCCGGCGAGATCGGGGTCGGTGAGCACGAGCGCGCTGCCGGACTGGCCGACGATGTACGCGAGGTCGTCGCCGGTGAGGTTCTGGTTGACCGGTACGTGCACCAGGCCCGCGCGGGCGCAGGCGAGGAAGCCGATCAGGTAGGCGTCCGAGTTGTGGCCGTAGGAACCGACCCGGTCGCCAGGCGCGAGGTCCTGGCGGAGGAGCACGCTCGCCGCGCGGGAGACGGCGTCGTCGAGTTCGCCGTACGTCCAGGAGCGCTCGCCGTAGTTCACCGCCACGCGTGCGGGAGTGCGTCGGGCGCTGCGTCGCAGTACCCCGTCAACCGTGCTGCCGTGTCCGGGCGTCATGACACATGATCCTCGGGCCGACGCCCGGGCGGGTCAAGCCGGGTGGTCGAGGTGGGCCCGGCCCACATGTGCCGGGCCCATACACGCCGCCCTCTCGCACGCCGCCCTCACATAGGCCGGACACGGCCCTCCCAGTACGGATCCCGCAGCCGGCGCTTGTACAGCTTGCCGTTGGGGTCGCGGGGCATCTCGGTGATGAAGTCGACGCTCTTGGGCCGCTTGTAGCCGGCGAGTTGCTCGGAGCAGTGGTCGAGGAGGGCGGCGGCGAGGTCCGGGCCGGGCTCGTGGCCGGGGGACGGTTCGACGACTGCCTTGACCTCTTCGCCCCAGTCGTCGTGCGGGATGCCGAAGGCGGCGGCGTCGGCGACGGCGGGGTGGGCGAGGAGCGCGGACTCGATCTCGGCCGGGTAGATGTTGACCCCACCCGAGATGATCATGTCGATCTTGCGGTCGCGGAGGAAGAGATAGCCGTCCTCGTCGAGAAGGCCGAGGTCGCCGACGGTGAAGAAGTCGCCGATGCGGTTCTTCTCCGTCTTGGCCTCGTCCTTGTGGTAGGCGAAGCCGCCGGTGCTCATCTTCATGTAGACCGTGCCGAGTTCACCGGGCGGGAGCCGGTTTCCGTCGTCGTCGAAGATCGCGAGTTCGCTGATGGGCCAGGCCTTGCCGACCGTGCCGGGTTTCTTCAGCCAGTCCTCGGCGGTCGCGAAGGCACCACCGCCCTCGCTGGCCGCGTAGTACTCCTCCACACAGTGGCCCCACCAGTCGATCATCGCCCGCTTCACATGGTCGGGGCACGGGGCGGCGCCGTGGATGGCGTGCCGCATGGACGAGACGTCGTAGCGCGCCCGTACGTCCTCGGGGAGGGCGAGGAGGCGGTGGAACTGGGTCGGGACCATATGGGTGTGGGTGCACTTCTCACGGTCGATGAGGCGGAGCATCTCCTCCGGGGTCCACTTGTCCATGAGGACCAGGCGGTGCCCGATGTGCAGGCTCGCGCCCGCGAACTGGAGGACGGCCGTGTGGTAGAGCGGCGAGCAGACCAGGTGCACGTTGTCGTCGAACGGTTTGATGCCGAAGATGCCGAGGAAACCGCCGAGGTATGCCGACTCGGGCGGCTTGCCCGGCAGCGGGCGACGGATGCCGCGGGGGCGTCCGGTGGTGCCGGAGGTGTAGTTCATGACCCAGCCGAGCGTGCGGTCGGTGGGCGCCGACTCCGGTTGTCCGTCGAGGAGTTCGGCGTACGGCCGGAAGCCCTCGACCGTACCGACCGCGTACCGGTGGGTGGCGGGGAGGCCGGCCTCGTCGGCGGCCTGGCGGGCGGGCTCGGCGAACCGCTCGTGCGCGATGAGCACCTTGGCGCCGGAGTCGGCGACGATCCAGGCGATCTCGGGAGCGACGAAGTGGTGGTTGACGGGGACGAGGTAGAACCCGGCCTGAGTGGCGGCCAGATGGGCCGTGAAGAACTCGACGCCGTTGGGCAGGACGACCGCGAAGGCGTCGCCGCGCTCCAGCCCGGCCGCGCGCAACCCGTGGACGAGTCGGTTGGTGGCGGCGTGCAGACGTCCGGCCGTCCACACCTCGCCGTCGGGAGCGACGAGGACCTCACGGTCGGGGTCCAGCGCCGCCTGCGCCCAGAAACCGGCGGGAGGTGTGCTCACACCCTGTTTGGCGCCCCTCTGTGTGACGCCACCCTGTGTGGCCGCGCGCTGTGTGGCCCCGCCCTGTGTGTTCTCCCCCTGTGTGCTCACTGCCCGCTCCTTCCGGCGATGCGGTTGATGCGGTCGACGGCGTGCTCGAAGCCGCGGGTGAGGTCGTCGAAGACGGCCTGGACACTGCGTTCGCTGTTCATCCGGCCGACGATCTGGCCGACCGGCGTGCCGAGCAGCGGCTCGACCTCGTACTTCTGGATGCGTGAGACCGCCTCGGCGACCAGCAGGCCCTGCAACGGCATCGGAAGGGTGCCGGGTCCGCTCGCGTCGTCCCAGGCGTCGGTCCACTCGGTGCGCAGTTGACGGGCCGGTTTCCCGGTCAGGGCGCGGGACCGGACGGTGTCGCCGGAGCCCGCGGCGAGCAGCTTCTCGACCAGCTTGGGCGAGGTGAGCTCAGCTTCTGTGGTGGTCAGCCATATGGAGCCCAGCCACACACCCTGGGCGCCGAGGCTTAGCGCGGCGGCCACCTGCTGTCCGCTGCCGATGCCCCCTGCCGCCAGTACCGGCAGCGGGTCGACGGCCTCGACGACCTCGGGCGTGAGCACCATGGAGGCGATCTCGCCGGTGTGCCCGCCCGCCTCGTAGCCCTGTGCCACGACGATGTCGATGCCGCCCTCCGCGTGCTTGCGGGCGTGCCGGGCGCTGCCCGCGAGCGCGGCGACGAGCACGCCCTGGTCATGGGCGCGGGCGACGACGTCGGCGGGCGGGGAGCCGAGGGCGTTGGCGAGCAGCTTGATCGGATAGTCGAAGGCGACGTCGAGCTGGGTGCGGGCGACCTGTTCCATCCACCCGGTGATGCGCCAGCCGGACGCCTCGCCCTCGGCGAGTTCGGGCACGCCGTACTTCGCGAGGGTCTCGGTGACGAACTGCCGGTGCCCTTCCGGGATCATCGCCTCGACCTCGGCCTCGGTGACCCCTTCCACCTTCTTCGCCGGCATGACGACGTCCAGGCCGTACGGCATCCCTTCGACGTGCGCCTCCAGCCAGTCGAGGTCTCGCTTGAGATCGTCGGGGGCGGTGTAGCGGACCGCGCCGAGCACTCCGAAACCGCCGGCCCGGCTGATGGCCGCAGCGACGGCGGGGAACGGCGTGAAGCCGAAGATGGCGTGCTCGACTCCCAGTTTCTTGCTCAACTCCGTCTGCATGGGCGCAGAATGCCGCAGTCCTCCGGACGACGGAAGGCCTTTTCTGATGCTCCGTCAGATTTTCCTCAGCGCCGGGCCCGCCGAGCCGTGAGCACGGGCTGGAAGAAGCCGCTGCTCTCCGGCTCGCGCCAACCGACGTCCGTGAAGCCCGCGTCGAGCACGGCATCGGTCAACTGGCGCCGCGTCAGGGCCCAGTAGGCGCTCCGCCGGACCCGTACCGCCCAGCCGTCCCCGTCCGGCACGAGTTGGAAGTGCTCCAGGTCGTAGTGCTCGCCGTCCTCGTGCCAGTGCCACAACTGGAAGGTGATCGCCCGGCCTTCGGCGGTCGTCGACACCTGGGGCGGTGCCGACGCGGGGTGGGCGGCGCGGATTCCGTCGTAGTCCCGGACACTCAGGACGAGGAGTCCGTCCTCGCGCAGGACCCGGCGCATACCGACCAGAGCGGCGCGTACGTCGTCCGAAGTGAGCAGATGCGGCAGCGAGTTGTCGGCGCAGACCACGACGTCGAAGGCGGCGGTCCGGAACGGCAGCGCCCGCATGTCCGCCGCCGTCACCGGGAGGACTACGCCCCGAGCCGCGGCCTCGGCGGCGGCCCGGGCGACCGCGGCCGGGCTCAGGTCGCTTCCGGTCACCCGGTGTCCTGCCCTCGCCAGCCCGATGGCCTGGGTGCCGATGCCGCAGGAGCAGTCCAGCACTCGCTGCGGCCCCGCGCCCAGCCGGGCGCGCACGAGTCCGCCGAGCGCCTCGGCCTGGCGTGCCATGCTCGCGTCCCAGTCCGGGAACATCAGGTGGTAGTCGGCGGCGAGCCCGTCGTAGAAGTCCCGGACCGAGGACACGACCTCCGTTTACCGGTTCCCGAGTCGTACGTGCAGTTCCCGCTCCTGGTCACCGGAGGTGGTGGCGAGGTCGTGCACGGTGAACAGGGAGTCCAGGGTCGTACGGAACCGTTCGACGGCCCAGTACCCGCCCTGGACGTCCGCGTCGACGGAGGCCGCGAGCCGGGGCGGGCCACCGGCGCCTTCCTCATGGGCGTCGGCGACGTCGAAGGTGCCGAGCCAGACCGTGGGGCGGGTGTCGTGGTGGTCCCGGGGCACGTCGTCGGCGCACCGGTCGGATCCGAAGCACGCGCACAGCGTGTCGAACACGATCCGGGCGTCCTCCTTGCTGCACCCGCTGATCTCCACCGAGACGGATTCCGGGTGCCCTGGCACCAGATGCACGCTGTCCATGGCGATCGCTCCTCTCGTCCACTCCAAGAAAAGCACCACTTCCCCGGCAGGGCACCAGGGCGGTCAGCCCGCGTCGCCCTCCAGCACGGCCATCGCCGCGTTGTGCCCCGGTACCCCGCTCACTCCCCCGCCGCGCACCGCGCCCGCCCCGCACAGCAGGACATTCGCGTGCCGGGTCTCGACGCCCCAGCGGCCGGCGCCGTCCTGGACGTACGGCCAGGTCAGCTCGCGGTGGAAGATGTTGCCGCCGGGCAGCCGCAGGTCGCGCTCCAGGTCGAGCGGGGTCTTCGCCTCGATGCAGGGGCGTCCGTCCGCGTCGGTGGCCAGGCAGTCCGCGAGCGGCTCGGCGAGGTGGGCATCGAGCTGGGCGAGCGTGGCCTTCAGGAGTTCCTCGCGTACGGCGTCGTTGTCCCGTTCGAACAGGCGGGCCGGTGTGTGCAGGCCGAAGAGGGTGAGGGTCTGGTAGCCGTCCTCGACGAGGTCCCGGCCGAGGATGCTCGGGTCGGTGAGGGAGTGGCAGTAGATCTCGGAGGGCGGAGCGGCGGGCAGGGAACCCGCCGCGGCCTGGGCGTGTGCGGCGGCCAGTTGGTCGTAGCCCTCGGCGATGTGGAAGGTGCCGGCGAACGCCTCGCGCGGGTCGACCGAGGTGTCGCGGAGTCGGGGCAGCCGCTTGAGCAGCATGTTGACCTTGAGCTGGGCGCCCTCGGCGGGGGCGGGCGGTTCGTCGCCGGTGAGGGCGGCCAGTTGCTGGGGCGAGGCGCCGACGAGGACATGCCGGGCGGCCACGACGCCGTCGCCGTCGGCCGTGCGGTACGTGATCTCGGCGGCCCGCCCGTCCGTGTCGATGCGGACGGCCTCGTGCCCGGTGGCGAGTACGGCGCCGGCCTCGCGGGCGGTGGTGGCCAGGGCGTCGGTGAGGGCGCCCATGCCGCCGACGGGGACGTCCCAGGCGCCGGTGCCGCCGCCGATGACGTGGTAGAGGAAGCAGCGGTTCTGGGCGAGGGAGGGGTCGTGGGCGTCGGCGAAGGTGCCGATGAGGGCGTCGGTGAGGACGACGCCCCGGACCAGGTCGTCGGTGAAGTTCTCCTCGATCGTGACGCCGATCGGCTCCTCGAAGAGCATCCGCCAGGCGTCCTCGTCGTCCACGCGCCGACGCAGCTCCTCGCGGGTGGGCAGCGGCTCCGTGAGCGTGGGGAAGACCCGTTGCGCGAGGCGGCCGGTCATGCCGTAGAGCCGCTGCCAGGCCGCGTACTCACGGTCGCCGCCGGTCAGCCGGGCGAAGGCGTCGCGGGTGCGGCGCTCGCCGCCGCCGACGAGGAGGCCGGTGGGGCGGCCGTCGCGTTCGGCGGGGGTGTACGACGAGATGGTGCGCCCGCGGATGCGGAAGTCGAGGCCGAGGTCCCGCACGATCTTCTTGGGCAGCAGGCTGACCAGGTACGAGTACCGGGACAGCCGGGCGTCGACACCGGCGAACGGGCGGGTCGACACGGCCGCGCCGCCGGTGTTGTCGAGCCGTTCCAGGACGAGCACGGAGCGCCCGGCCCGGGCCAGATAGGCGGCGGCGACCAGGCCGTTGTGGCCGCCGCCGACGATGACGGCGTCGTACGCCCGGTGTCCCTCGTGCGTCCGTTGTCCCTCGTGTGCAGGCATGGTTCTTCGTAACACGAGGTGATCTAGGTCGGCCAGAGGTGGACCGCGTCAGTGGCCACCGGACGCCCCCTGCTGCCGTAGCACCGCCACCCGGCGGTACAGCTCGACCGCCTCGGCGCTGCGGCCGAGCTGTTCCAGGCAGTGGGCCTCGTCGTTGCGGCTGGCGAGGGTGTCGGGGTGGTCCGGGCCGAGGACGCGCTCGCGGGCGGCGGCCACTCGGCGGTACTCGGTGAGCGCGTCGGCCCAGCGGCCGAGCCAGCCGAGACCGACGGCGACCTCGCGGCAGCTGACCAGGGTGTCGGTGTGGTCGGCGCCCAGCACGCGCTCGCGGATGGCGCACACGTCACGGGACTCCGCGAGGGCCTCCTCCCAGCGGCCGAGGCGCCCGAGGTTGACGCCGAGGCCGTGGCGGGCGCGCAGGGTCTCGGGGTGGGCGGGGCCGTGGACGCGGGTGCGGTCGTCGATCAGGTCGCGGTACAGCTTGAGGGCGTCGGCGCTGCGGCCGAGGCGACCGAGGCTGATGCCGATCTCGTAGCGGGCGGCGAGGGTGTCGGCGTGGTCGGGACCGAGCGCCCGGGCGCGGGCCTCGGCGACCTCGCCGTAGGTCTGCAGCGCCTCGGGCCAACGGCCCAACTGGCCGAGGGCGTAGGCGACTTCGTAGCGGGTGACCAGGGTGTCGGGATGGCCGGGGCCCAATACGCGGGCGCGGGCGGCGGCGACCTCGCAGGCCATGCGGTACGAGTCCTCCGGTCGGCCGAGCCGGCTGAGGTTGAAGGCGAGGTTGTGGCGGCAGCGCAGGGTGTCCGGGTGGTCGGGGCCCATGGTGCGCTCGCGGGCGGCGAGTACGGACGTGTACACCTGGTGTGCGTCGAAGTGGCGGCCCAACTGGCCCAGGACGTACGCCATTTCCTGCCGGGCGGCGAGCGTGTCGGAGTGGTCGGCGCCCAACGCCCGCTCTCTGGCGCGGGCGACGTGCGTGTACTCGCGCAGGGCGTCGGCGGGCCGTCCGGTGCGGCTGAGGGTGAAGCCGAGTTCATAGCGGCTGGCGAGGGTGTCGGGGTGGTCCGGGCCGAGGAGGTGGGTGCGTTCGGCGGCGACCGCGCGGTGCACCTCGCCGGCCTCCGCCCAGCGGCCGAGCCGGCCCAGGCTCAGGCCCGCGTTGTGGCGTCCGGCAAGGGAGTTGAGGATCTCCGGGGAGGGTGCGGACGGTGAGGCCGGTGCCGGCTCCTCGGCGTGGCCGGTGGCCGGGCGGGCGATCCATTCGCCGGTGAGACCGGCTCCGGCGTCCGGCGGAGTGGTGCGCAGTCCGGCGCCGGTCGCCTTGTGCCCGGTGGTCATGCCGCGCGTCCAGGACGGCAGGCGGGCTTCGCGTGACACCGGTTCGGACGGGCGGAGTCGGGGCTGCGGGGTCACAACTGTCGGCACGTACACGGGTGTCGTACGGCCCATGGTGATCCGGCGGCCCAACTCCCGAGCGTCGCCCGGGCGTTGTTCCGGGAGCTTGGCCAGCAGGTCGAGGATGGCCTTCTCCAGGTACTCGGGCAGTTCGGCCCGACGGGCGCGCGGTGGGCGGGGCGGGGTGTCGCGGTGGCCGATGAGGATGGCCCAGGCGTCGCCGAGGTCGAACGGCGGTGCCCCGGTGGAGAGTTCGTACAGCACGCAGCCGAAGGAGTAGAGGTCGCTGCGCTGGTCGACCTCGTCGCCGCTGATCTGTTCCGGCGACATGTAGTGCGGGGTGCCCATCGCGATTCCGGTGCCGGTCAGCCGGGAGGTGAAGCCGATGTCGGCGCCGAGGCGGGCGATGCCGAAGTCGCAGATCTTCACCGTGCCGTCGGTCAGCCGCATGATGTTCGCGGGTTTCAAGTCCCGGTGCACGATGCCCTGTTGATGGGTGTAGGCGAGGGCGGAGGCGACCTGCTCGGCGATGTCGACGACATCGGGGACGGGCAGCGGCCGCTGCTGGTTGTCCTCCAGGAGCTGGCCGAGGTTGCGGCCGTCGAGCAGCTCCATCACGAGGTACAGGACGCCGTCGGACTCGCCGAAGTCGTGGACGACCGTCACCCCCCGGTGCTGGAGCCCGGCGGCGACCCGGGCCTCGCGCCGGAACCGCTCCCGCAGCACACGGGTGAACGACTGGTCGTGGTGCGGGCCCAGCGGCTTGAGACACTTCACGGCGACATGGCGCCCCAGCGACTCGTCCCGCGCCCGCCACACCTCGCCCATACCGCCGCGCCCGATCAGATCGAGCAGCCGGTAGCGGCCGTGGATGAGCCTGCTGTCCCCCATCGCCCGCGATCGCCCCCGTCGGTGTTCGTCCCGCCCTCCCCTGGCTCGTCCAGTATGGCGAGCGATCGTCCGACTTTGTACGGGGGTGGGCGAGAGCCGGGGCGCAGCCGTGACACGGCGCGGAGATTGTGTCCGGGCGGGAACCTCGGCGGACCGGGACGTGTCCGTGAAGTCACGTCGTTCGCCCGCGGGGCGGGCCTCGCGCCCGCTGCGGAAGCGGCTGGTGTCGCAGTCGGTGCGTACGCCCGCCGCTGCCGGGCGTCGCGAGGCGGGCGGGACTTGCGGAAACTGGACGGTCTAGCGCCGCACCCTGGGCATCCCCAGCCCGATCCACGAGATGATCTCCCGCTGGATCTCGTTGTTGCCGCCGCCGAAGGTGAAGATCACGGCGGAACGGTAGCCGCGTTCCAGTTCGCCGTGCAGGACGGCGCCCGCGGAGCCCTCCTTCAGGGCGCCGGCCGCGGCGACGATCTCCATGAGCCAGGCGTAGGCGTCGCGGCGGGCCTCGGAGCCGTAGACCTTGACGGCGGAGGCGTCCTGCGGGGTGAGGGTGCCTTCCTGGACGGCGTTCACCATCTGCCAGTTGAGGAGTTTCATCGCGTCGAGCCGCGCGTGGGTGCGGGCGAGGAGGCGACGGACCCAGGGGAGGTCGACGACGCGGCGGCCGTCGGCGAGCTTGGTCTCCATGGCCCAGTGCTGGACGTCGTGCAGGGCGCGGATCGCCATCGTGCCGTGGGCTGCGAGGGTGACGCGTTCGTGGTTGAGCTGGTTGGTGATCAGGCGCCAGCCCTGGTTCTCGTTCCCGACGCGGCGGGAGACGGGGACGCGGATGTTCTCGTAGTAGCTTGCGGTGGTGTCGTGCGAGGCGAGGGTGTTGATCACCGTGCAGGAGTAGCCGGGGTCCGCGGTCGGCACCAGGAGCATGGTGATGCCCTTGTGCGGCGGGGCCTCGGGGTCGGTGCGGACGGCGAGCCAGACCCAGTCGGCGGTGTCGCCGTTGGTGGTCCAGATCTTCTGCCCGTCGACGACGTACTCGTCGCCGTCCCGCACGGCCCGCGTCTTGAGGGCGGCGAGGTCGGTGCCGGCCTCGGGCTCGCTGTAGCCGATCGCGAAGTCGATCTCCCCGGAGAGGATCTTAGGGAGAAAGTACGCCTTCTGCTCGTCGGTGCCGAACTGCATGATCGTCGGGCCGACGGTGTTGAGCGCCATCAGCGGCAGCGGTACGCCGGCCTGCGCGGCCTCGTCGAAGAAGATGAACTGCTCCATCGGCGTCAGCCCGCGCCCGCCGTACTCCTGCGGCCAGCCGACCCCGAGCCAGCCGTCCGTGCCGAGCCGGCGGATCGTCTCGCGGTAGAAGCGTTTCTGTGCGGCGGGGTCGGCATAGCGGGAGTAGGCGTGGTCGGGCACCAACTCGGCGAAGTAGGCGCGCAGTTCGGTCCGCAGCCGCTGCTGCTCGGGCGTGTATTCGAGATGCACGGCGCCTCCTGGCTCCCCAAGGCCGGTCCTGACGGCGCACACCGTAGAACGTGTTCCAGAAATTGGGAATGGCGAGGCGGCGATACCGGCGAAGAGGGCGCCTGCGCCGGTCAGTTCAGGGTGGCCATGAACTCCGTGCAGGCCCGCGCGCAGTCCCGGCAGGCGTCCGCGTCCGCCTCCGCGCCCGGCTGCGCGTCGAAGACCTGCGCGCACTCCAGGCACACGAGCAGGCACCACTTGGCCTGGAGACGGAGGGCGGACTCGTCCTGGAGGTTCTGTTCGGCCAGCATCCGGCAGGTCGCGTCGCACACTTCCGCGCACAGCAGCGCCTTGCGTCGTACGACTGCCTCGTGGTCGGTCGCGTCCGGATCCGAGCGGCTGACGCGCAGCACACAGGCCCGCGCACACTCGGTGCAGGCCTGCGCGCAGGCGAATCGGTCCTCCAGAAACCGGACGAGCTCCTGTTGGGTCGTCATCGCTGTCACACGGTCCGGGTTGCCGCTGCCGGCGACCGCAAACCCGGCACGGCGGGCGTACGGGGTGCGCGGGCACCCGGCGATCAGTACGGTGCTTTCGAGGTGTTCGACCTTGGACACGAGCGAGAGCGCACGTCATCGAGGGGTTGAGGCAGCATGGCCGGCAAGAAAGCGGCAAAGCTGACGCGCACCAAGTACGAGACCGAACTGCTCCGTCTGCAGACGGAGTTGGTGAAGCTCCAGGAGTGGGTGCGGGCCGAGGGCACCCGGCTGGTGATCGTCTTCGAGGGCCGGGACGCGGCGGGCAAGGGCGGCACCATCAAGCGGGTCGCGGAACACCTCAACCCGCGCGTCGCCCGCATCGCGGCACTGCCGAAGCCGACCGACCGGCAGCGCACCCAGTGGTACTTCCAGCGGTACGTCGAGCATCTCCCGGCCGCCGGGGAGATCGTGCTGTTCGACCGCTCCTGGTACAACCGGGCCGGAGTCGAGCGGGTGATGGGCTTCTGCTCCAAGGAGGAGTACCAACTGTTCCTGCGCCAGTGCCCCATCTTCGAGCGGATGCTCGTGGAGGACGGGATCGTGCTGCGCAAGTACTGGTTCTCGGTGAGCGACGCGGTGCAGCAGGACCGGTTCCGGCGTCGGCTGGAGGATCCGCTGCGGCGCTGGAAGCTCTCGCCGATGGACCTGGAGTCCATCACCCACTGGGAGGACTACTCGCGGGCCAAGGACGAGATGCTGGTGCACACCGATGTCTCGGAGGCCCCGTGGTACGTCGTCGAGAGCGACGACAAGCGCCGGGCCCGGCTGAACATGATCGCCCACCTGCTCGGCTCGCTCCCCTACCGCGAGGTGGCGCCGCCGGTCCTCGAACTCCCGCCCCGCCCGCCGTCCACCGGTTACGAACGTCCGCCGCGCGGCCTGCAGACCTACGTCCCGGACCACGCGGCGAGCCTCTGAGCCCTGGCCCTCACCAGCCCCCTCAGCGGAAACCGCTCCACCCGCACGCCTGGAGTAGCCTCCGAAGCATGCGGATCTCTGTTTCCTCGGACATGGACGAACCCGTGGCGCGCTCGCTCGTCGCGGAGTTGCGCGAGCGCGGTCACGAGGTGGCGGCGCACGGGGCGCTGCGGCCCGGGGACGACCCTCAGTGGGCGGTCTGTTCGGAGGTGGCGGCTCGTGAGGTCGCCGAGGGGATGTCGGACCAGGCGGTCGTGTGCTGCTGGACCGGCACGGGCGCGTCGATCGCCGCGAACAAGGTGCCGGGGGTACGGGCGGCCCTGTGCACGGACGCCTACACGGCGGACGGCGCGCGCCGCTGGAACGACGCCAACGTGCTGGCCCTCAGCCTGCGGCTGACCTCCGAGCCGCTGCTGAAGGAGATCCTCGACGCCTGGTTCGCCGCGGCGGCCAGCGAGGACGCCGAGGACCGCGGGAACGTGGCCCGCATCGGACGTCTGGATCTGAGCAGGGCTTCCTCGTAGGCGATATGACGGGTTGTCAGGAACGGTCGCGCCGTACCTCCGTGGTGCCGGCCCCGATCGGTCCGAAGCGCAGCACGGTGCCGGTGACATCGGTGAAGGACGTGACCTGCGCCTGCGTGCGGTCGCCCGGGGGTGTCGCCTTCACGCGGTAGTCGGACGGGTTCGCGTCGCCGATCTCCACGTCGAGTGCGGCCCGGGTGTTCGGGGGCAGGGTCGCGGGTGTGGTGTGGCCGGTGGCAGTGCGGCGTACCGAGACGGATACCGGACCGCGCCCGGGGCGCTGACGCGGACGCCGAGCAGTTGGCGGGGGATGACGTTCGCCGGGACGGAGGCCCAGGCGCGGGAGAAGGTCACGTCGGGTTTCAGGGAGGGTGACGAGGACGACGTCGCGCAGGGCTGTGGCGAGGGTGGCCGCGCGGTTGTGCAGCGACGCGGCTTCCTGCTGTTCGCCGAGTGCGGTGGCGCATTTGGCCAGGGCGTCGAAGGCCGCGTACTGGAAGGCGTCGACGACGGTGTTGACGTCGGTGAAGACGTATCCGTCCCGGTTGGCGGCGGGCCAGTCGCCGAGGTCGCTGCTGCCGCTGCCGGGCGACTTGTGGACCAGCCGGTCCGGTCCCAGGCAGCCTCCCGGGCGGACAGGGCGCGCATCACCCGGTATTCGGTGGGCCAGGTGCCCTTGCGGACCAGGTAGTCCTGCGACCAGCGGGCGAGGGCGAGGGCTGTGCGGCGACCGCCTGCCGGAGTGCGTCGCGGCAGGCCCGGATGGCGGGGTGGTGGCCGCGTCCGCCGCGTACGACGGTGAACAGTGCGCGGGCGCGATGACCGTCGGGGAGTTCGCGCAGCGCGACGGCGGGCGGCCGGCCGCTCCACGCGAGGTCCGGCAACAGTGCGGCGGCATGGCCCAGTTCGGCCAGTCGCAGATGCAGGACCAGGTCGGCGGACTCGAACCGTACGTCGGGTTCGAAGCCCGCGGTACGACACAGGGCCGTGGCCCAGTGCCGGGCCGGGGTGCCCACGGGTTCCATGACCCAGGGGTGGTCGGCCATTGCCCGGAGTTCCTCGGTCGGTCCGGCGCCGGTGGATCTCGGGGTGGCCAGGCGCAGGGGGTCGTCACAGAGGGGTTCGTGTTCGAGTTCGGCGGGGCGGGGGTGCGGGTTGCCCGGGTACTCCTCGGTGAGGACGAGGTCGTAGTCGCGGGCCAGGAGCGCGGGCAGGGCCTCGCCGGGTTCAGCCTGCGTGACGTGGACCCGCAGGTGGGGGTGGGCGTCGCGGAGCAGCGTCAGCGCGTTCGGCACGAGGGCGAGGGCCGCGGTCTGGAAGGACGCGATGCGCAGGGTGCCGGTGAGATCGGTGAGCGAGGTGGCGATGTCCGCCTCGGCCTCCTCCAATCGCCTGAGTACGGCCTCGGTGTGGGCGACGAGGATCTCCGCCTGCGGGGTGAGCCGCACCCGGCGCCCCACGGGCACCAGAAGGCGGACGCCGACTTCGGATTCGAGCTGCGAGAGCTGCTGGGAGACGGAGGAGGGGCTGTACGAGAGGGCGGCGGCGACGGCGGCCAGCGTTCCGCGGTGCTTCAGCTCACGCAGGAGGCGCAGCCGGTGCAGGTCGAACACGACGTGGCTCCATTGGTCGGTATTTCTGATGGGTACCCGTCGAAAACATTCGCTGGACCAATCATATGTTTGGTCGCACGCTGATCATGTGTCCATGACCTCTCTCCTCTCCGGCAGCTCCGTCCCGCGCCGCCTGCCGTGGTACGTCCGGTCCGCCGCCAGAACCTGGACCTGCGCCCCGCCCCCGGCCGAGGTACGGGACTTCCACGCCGGCCTGCCCGGCTACGCACCCACCGCACTCACCGAACTCCCCTCGCTCGCCTCCGAACTCGGAGTCGGGCGCGTGTTCGTCAAGGACGAGTCCTCGCGGCTGGGACTGCCCGCGTTCAAGGCGCTGGGAGCGTCCTGGGCGATCCACCGGATTCTGGAGCGGCGGACGGCGGACGACGACCCGAAGCTGCTGATCACCGCCACGGAACGGCAACCATGGCCGGGCCGTGGCCCGTATGGCGCGGCTGTTCGGACAGCGGGCCCAGGTCTTCGTGCCGCGAGGCGTCCATCCGGCGGCCGTGACCGCCATCGAGCACGAGGGCGCGGACGTCGTACTGGTTCCCGGCTCCTACGACGAGGCCGTGCGCCGCGCGGCCGGGGCGGCGCGGCGCGGGTCGGACTCCGTGCTCGTCCAGGACACCGCGTGGACGGGGTACGAGCGGATTCCCGGCTGGATCGTGGAGGGCTACTCGACGTTGTTCGCCGAGATCGACGAGCAGTTGGGGGCCCTGGATGCCGAGGCTCCCGGTCTGGTGGTCGTCCCGGCGGGCGTGGGCTCGCTCGCGCAGGCGGCCGTCGCCCACTACCGCGGTCGTCGGAACGGGTCCGCTCCGGCCGCCCTGATGTCGGTCGAGCCCGACACCGCGGCCTGTGTCCTGGCAAGCCTCGGCCGCCGGGAACCGGTCAACGTGCCGACGGGCACCACCACCATGGCCGGTCTCAACTGCGGCACGGTCTCCAGCCTGGCCTGGCCCTTCCTGCGCGAGGGGCTGGACGCCGCCGTCGCGGTCACGGACGCCGACAGCGCGAGCGCCGCACGCGACCTCGCCGCCGCCGGTGTCTCCTCGGGCCCCTGCGGTGCGGCCTCCCTGGCGGGCGCCCGCGCCGCGCTGACCGGAGACGGCGCCGACGTACGCCGTGCAGCCCTGGGCGTCGGTCCCGCCTCGGCCCTGGTCCTGCTCAGCACCGAGGGCACCGCGGCCAACCCCCACGCGGAGGAGCGACTACGAGGTTGATCAACTCGGGGGCCGTGGGCCTCTGTTCCTCCTGACTTCCCGCCACCCCGTCGCGCTACCCCCGTAGACTGCCGGTGCGGTGACCCGCCGACCGTCCTGTCGCCGCGCTCGTGGACCTGTCCTGGCCCGGCCCGACAAGGATCGAGGTGGCGGCACGATGAGTACGGCCACCCGGGGTGAACCGTTCGCGCATCCCGCGCTGTTCTACCGGGGCGAGGAGCAGTACACGGCCGGTACGGTGCCGTTCCTGCGGGCCGGGCTGGCCGCCGGGGAGGCCGTCGCGGTCGCCGTTCCCGGCCCCCGGCTGGAACTGATCAGGACCGGGCTCGGATCGGGCGCCGCCGAGGTGCGGTTCCTCGACATGACCGAGGTCGGCCGCAACCCGGGGCGGATCATCCCCGGTGTGCTGCGGGCCTTCGCCGACGCCCATGCCGGCCGCCGGGTACGGATCATCGGGGAACCGATCTGGCCCGGCCGCACCGCCGTCGAGTACCCGGCGTGCGTCCAGCACGAGGCGCTGATCAACACCGCGTTCGGGGGCCGCGAGGTGACGATTCTCTGCCCGTACGACGCGGACGGCCTGGCACCCGACGTGCTCGCCGACGCCCGCGCCACCCATCCGGTCGTCATCGTCGGAGACCGCCACCTGCCCAGCGGGACCTACGATCCGCAGCGGGTGCTCGCCCGCTACAACGAGCCTCTCCGCTGTCCACCGGGCGCCGCGCACTTCGCCTTCGACGCGGAGACGCTCCCCAAGACCCGCTACTTCGCGGTCCAGGAGGCCGAGCGGCTGGGCCTGGCGGGCGTACGACTGCAGGATCTGACGCTGGCCGTCGCGGAGTTGACCACCAACAGCGTGCTGCACGGCGGCGGTTCGGGGACGCTGCGGATCTGGGCCGAGGGCGAGCAGATCCTCTGCGAGGTCCAGGACCACGGCCGGTTCACGGATCCTCTGGCCGGCCGTCGCCCGGCCGCCCGCGAGCAGCCCGGCGGACGCGGTCTCCTATTGGTGCACTACGTCGCCGATCTCGTGCGCGTCCATACGGCTCCGGACGGCACGACCATCCGCTTCCACCTGGCCCGTTGACGTGTCGACGGCTACTGCGGTTTGCCCAGGGACCAGCCCGACACATCCGTGAGCCGGCCGCGCCACAGGGGCATGACCGCCGACCCGCCCGCTGCCGCGACGCCGGTGGCGTCCCGCAGATGGATCCACTGCGGCAGCCGTTGCGGGGCGGGGCGCCCCTGCTTCTCCACGATCACCTCGTCCACCTGTTCCGGGAACCGCTCCAGCAGCTTCGCCCCGGGGCCGTCGACACCGTGCAGGCTGTGTGCCCAGTGGGCCGTCCATGCCTCGTGCGAGATCAGGTCGCCGTGGAGGAAAGTACCGCCGACGGTGAGCGTGATGGGCAGGGCGGCCTGTGCATCCTGGCCGATCAGCCGTACCAGTAGCTGCAGTTGGAGGTCCGGTACCGGCTCCGTGACGACCGGTGCGGACGGTTGGTGCAGTGGATCGTGGTCGGCGCTCATCCCTGGTGGTCCTTTCGGTGCGGTCCTCCGGTGCGGGTGGGGATCACGTGGGCAGGAGGCCGGTGCGCAGCTTCGCGAGGGTGCGGTTGAGCAGGCGGGAGATGTGCATCTGCGAGAGGTTCAGCGCGCGGCCGATCTCCGCCTGGGTCAGCTCCTGGCCGAAGCGCATCTCGATGATGGTCCGCTCCCGCTCGTCGAGCTGTTGCAGCAGGGGGCCGAGCGTGTGGAGGTCCTCGAACAGTTCCAGGGCCGGGTCGGGATCGCCCATGGTGTCCGCGTACTTCGGCGCGCTGTCGGCCTCGTCGTCGCCGGCCGGGGTGTCGATGGAACCGGCGACATAGCCGTTGGCGGCGACCAGGCCCTCGATGACCTCGTCCTCGGTGAGGTTCAGATGGGCGGCGAGTTCCTTGACGGTCGGGGTGCGGCCCAGCTCGGTGGCGAGGGTCTCCTTGCTCCTGGCGAGGTCGACGCGGAGTTCCTGGAGGCGCCGGGGAACGTGGACGGCCCAGGTGGTGTCGCGGAAGAAGCGCTTGATCTCGCCGAGGATGTAGGGGATCGCGAACGAGGTGAACTCGACCTCGCGCGACAGGTCGAACCGGTCGATGGCCTTGATCAGGCCGATCGTGCCGACCTGGATGACGTCCTCCATGTCACCGCTGCCCCGGTTGCGGAAGCGGCGCGCGGCGAAGGTCACCAGGGACAGGTTCATCTCGATCAGGGTGTTCCGCGCGTACTGGTACTCCCGCGTGCCCTCCTCCAGGACCCGCAGCCGGTCCAGGAACAGCCGGGACAGCGTCCGCGCGTCCTGGGGAGCCACCTTGGACCCGTCCTCGATCCAGGGGAGGTCGTCCACGGTGTCCGGTGCCGCCGTGCGGGCGGGAGCGGTTGCTTCGAGGGCGTTCACGGAGGGTGCCACGATGCCGCCTTAGCTGGAGTGGTGAACAGGGTCCAACGTCGCGTGCCCCTTCTGGTCGAATGCATGTCCGTCCGGACGGCATCAATCCAACTGGGCCGCACCGCGCGTCAGTTCACAGGCGGCGCCAGCGTGCCGACGCGAAGGAGAAACCGCCGAAGAGAACCAGACCGAGAGCCACCGCGACCAGCAGCCACGGGCCCGCCGGAGTGTGCGCGAAGGTGCGCAGCGTGGCATCCATGCCCTTGGCCTGATGGGGGTCGAAGCGGATGGCCGCCACCAGCACGAACACTCCCACCCCGGCGAACACCGCACCGCGCGCCGCACCGCCGCCCACGCCGAGACCGGTGACGACCTGGCGCACCCGGCGACCCATCCGCTCCGTCTCCAGCTTGCGCAGGAACCGCCGCATCACCGCCCGTACCGCGATCACCACCCCGACACCGATCAGGACACAGCCGGCCAGACCCACCAGCACCTGACCGCCCGGGAGCTTCAGCGCCGAGGCGGTCCAGTCCCGCGACTTCGCGTCGCTGCCGGAGGAGCCACCGGTCCCGGCGGCGAAGGACGCCGTACCCCAGCAGACGAAGCCGTAGAACACGGCCCGGCCCCCGTCGAGCAACCGTGAGCCGACCTTGCGCTGGGGCCCGTTGTCCAGCACCGCCCCGGCGGCCCGCCAGATCGTCATACAGCCGAAGCCGACGACCAGCAGCCACAGCATCACCCTCCCGAAGGGCTGCGCCGCGACCTGCTGCAACGCCCCCTGCCGGTCCGCCTCCCGGCCACCGTCGCCGAACGCGATCTGCAGCGCGAGGACGCCGACGAGGACGTACACGACACCACGTGCGACGAATCCGACACGTCCGGTGACGGCCAGCGCCTTCTTTCCCTCGGCCTCTCCCGGCGTACGGCTCCGGTCGGTGGAACTCGCGTTCCCCAGGCCCCACTTGTGCGTATGCGACGACGTCATGATGCCTTTCCTCACAACACTGGACGGGCCGAAGGCCGGACGCACGGTTCGCGTCCCGTACTGCCGCGTGCCCCGAGCGGGCCTTTCGATGTGCGGCGGCGGCCCGGAGGCGGAATCGGAGGGCGGTCCCGCCGCGAAACGCCGAACCATCCGATTGCCGTAGCGACAAATCGATTCACCGGGTGAATGCGGAGGCGTTCGACCGACCACGCGGGTCGACGCGGAGATCCTGGGGCGCGTGTCCAAATGATCGGCAGGCACCGGCCCTTCGGGCTGTGCCTCCCCTGGCCAAGGAGTTTCCCTTTGCGTGTTCGTCGCCTGGTGACCAGCGCCCTCGGTTCCGCCGCACTCGTGCTCACCTCGCTCGGTGCGGTGGCCGCCGCGAGTCCCCTGACCGCCACCGAACCGTGCGGCTTCTACGAGACCGGCTCCGACGCCTTCTACCGGCACTGCACCTCCGACGGCTCGCAGGTCGTCATCAAGGTGGAGGTCGCCCGGGCGCCGGACTACGAGACGTGTGTCGGCCCCGGCAGGACCTGGCTCGGGTCCGCTCGCAAGATCCAGGGCGCCCACTACACCGGGCGCACCTGCTGACACTCGGTCCGAACCGCGCATACGACGGCGGCGGTACCGGTCGGCACTCTCGCGTGCCGACCGGTACCGCCGCCTCGGTGCGTCACAGTGCCGCGGTCGTCCCCTCGCCGGAGGCGCTGCCCGCGAGCCACTGGCTCCAGTCGAGGTTGAAGTCGGCGTAGCCGTTGTCCGCCGGGGCCTTGCCGCGGGGCGATCCGGTGATGGTGATGGGGTCGCCCTGCTTGACCTGGCCGTAGAACCACTTGGCGTCCGACAGCGAGAGGTGGACGCAGCCGTGCGAGCCGCGGGCGCTGCCGCTGCCCGGGTTCGGGTCGCCGGTCGAGTAGTGCACGTAGGTGCCGGACTGGGTGAGGTGGATGTCCCAGGGCAGCGTCAGGTCGTAATAGTTGGGGCTGCCCTTGTCACAGCTGATGCCGACGCTGCAGGAAGTCATGTGGACCTTCTCCTGCTTGTCGATGACGGCCATCGTGCCGTCCCACGTCGGATACTCGGCGCTGCCCGCGTTGATCGACAGGGTGCGTACGGCCGCGCCGTTCTTGGTCACCTTCATGGTGTGGCCGGTCACCGAGACGTCGGCGCGCACATCGTCGCCGATCTTGAAGGTGTGGGTGTAGTTGTGCACGCCGTAGCGTCCGTTGCCGTTGCCGACGCCCGTCATGTCGGCGTCGATCTTCACCGTCGTGCCGGAGGGCCAGTACGTCTTCGGGCGCCAGTCGGCGCGCCGGTCGCCCATCCAGTGCCAGGCGCCAGCCACCGAGGTCGAGGCGCTCACCTTCATGTGCTTCTCGACGGTGGCCCGTGCCTTGGCCGCCACCGGGTTGGTGAAGATCACCGAGATCGGCATGGCCACGCCGACCGTGGTGCCCGTCTGCGGGGTGATCGTGTCCAGCAGCATCGGCGGCCCGGCGGGCTTCGTCGGCGACGGCGAGGCGCTCGCGCTCGACTTCGCCGAAGCCTTCGCGTCGTCGCCGCTCGCCTTGTCGCTGCCGCCCCCGCCGCAGGCACTCGCGCCCACCAGCATCACACCCGTGACGAGTGCGATCCCTATGCTGCCCTTGCGCCGTCCCACGACGTGCCCCACTCTCTCTCGTTCTTCGGCCCTGACGGACCCGGCTTCATGTCAGACAACAACGGACCGGGTGTCAGTTGCGTCCGCCATGTAAAACGTGTCTCAAGATTCGTCCCTGGCTGCGGTACCCCGGGCGGTCCACAGCAGTCGGGGTGCGCCGGGCGCGGTTTCGGAACCGGGCCGCCGATACCGTCACGAAGACCTCAACCCCGTTGCGCGAAACGGCATTTCGTGGCCCTGACCAGCGGCGGTTACGTTCGCGCTCATGGAGTGGAATTTTCGGACAGCCGAAGAACTGGCGGCCGCCCTGCGTGCCGGTGACGTGACCTCCGCGGAACTGACCGACGAGGCGATTACTCGTATCGAGCGGGAAGACAAGGACATCAACGCGATCTGTGTGCCGGACTTCGACCGCGCACGGGCCGCCGCACACGCCGCCGACCGGGCGCGCGCCCGCGGCGAGGACCGGCCGCTGCTCGGGATTCCGGTGACGGTCAAGGAGTCGTACGACATCGCCGGGCTGCCCACGACCTGGGGCATGCCGCAGCACCGGGACTTCGTGCCGGCCGAGGACGCGGTACAGGTGTCGCGGCTCAGGGCCGCGGGCGCGGTGGTGCTGGGCAAGACCAATGTGCCCCTGGGGCTGCAGGACATCCAGAGCTTCAACGAGATCTACGGCACCACCAACAACCCGTGGGATCACGACCGCACGTCGGGTGGATCCTCCGGCGGATCGGCGGCGGCCCTGGCGTCCGGATTCGGTGCGCTGTCCATCGGCTCCGACCTCGCCGGTTCGCTGCGCACCCCCGCGCACTTCTGCGGTGTCTACGCGCACAAGCCGACACTCGGGCTGGCGGCGAGCCGCGGCATGGTGCCGCCGCTCGCGCCGGTCTTGCCGACCGACCTCGAACTCGCCGTCGTCGGTCCGATGGCACGCACCGCCCGCGACCTCACGCTCCTGCTCGACGTCATGGCCGGTCCTGACCCGCTGACGCACGGTGTGGCCTACGACCTGACGCTGCCGCCCGCGCGCCATGAGCGGCTCGGCGACTTCCGGGTCCTGGTCCTCGACGACCATCCGGTCATTCCGACCGGGTCCGCCGTACGGGCGGGCGTGAACCGGGTGGCCGACGCGCTGGCCGAGGGCGGGGCCCGCGTCGAACGGCACAGTCCGCTGCTGCCCGACCTGACCGAGGCCGCGCTGCTCTACGCGCGGTTGCTGTTCTCGGGTACGGCCGCGCGCTTTCCCGTCGAGTCGTACGAAGAGGTACGGGCCCGCGCCGCCGGACTGGACGCGGACGACCGGAGTCTCGACGCGGAGCTGCTGCGCGCCGTGGTGCTCAGTCACCGCGACTGGATCGAGGCGAACAACTCTCGCGAGGTCCACCGCCACGGCTGGCGGCAGCTCTTCGCCGAGTTCGACGTCGTGGTGTGCCCCATCACGCCCACCCCCGCGTTCCCGCACGACCACAATCCCGATCCGCGACAACGCCGGCTCGTCATCGACGGCGTCCGGTACCCGTACTTCGACCAGCTCGTCTGGGCCGGCGTCGCCACCATGCCCGGCTTCCCCGCCACCGCCGTACCGGCGGGCCGCTCCCCCGAGGGCCTGCCGGTGGGCGTACAGCTCATCGGCCCGATGTTCGAGGACCGCACTCCGCTGCGGTTGGCGGAACTGCTGGAGCAGAGGATGGGCGGCTTCCAGCGACCGAATTAGTACGACCGGCAGCCCGGGGCTCGGCTCTCACGACGTCGTGAGAGCCGGGTCGACCGGCGTGGTCTCTGCAGTGGTGTGCGGTGTCCTGAGCAGTTCGTGGGCCAGGGCGGCCACGACGAAGGAGGCCGCGTAGCTCACCCAGTCGATGCCGTGGTGCTCGGTGAGCGACCTTCTCTTCTTCATCTGGCGTCCCTGGGAGTGCGTGATGGATGACTCGGCCCACACGGCATCGCTCGACGGCGTTTCGGCTGGGCGTCGCGTCGGCGGATGACCGCGACCGACCGCGACGGCTCGTTCGTGTGGGCGATGGCTCACCGTCACACCCTCGGAAGTCACCTGTCAATAGGGTGAGCAAGAAGGACGGTGAGGCGACCTGGCACTCGATGTATGCAGGTGAAGTCGCGGGATTCCGCATTTTCACTACACGGGAACACCGCATTGACAGGTGACGCACGATTGAGCCACTCTCGATTCGTCACCACATAAGTCGGTGACGCTACGGTCGTCCCATGGAGGCCGTGCCGGACAAGGTCCGTCTCGCCTCACTGCCGATGAGGAACCCACCTTGCAAGATCAGAACGAGTACCTGTACTTCTTGCGCCGCGCCTTCGACGGGATGCTCGACGTCCTGGAGGACCTGGGCGACGAACTGGGCAACACCCGCCCGCCGTTGACCGGGGCCAACTCCGTGTACGCGATCACGTACCACTGCGCGGCGGTCGCCGACTACTGGACCGGGCACATCATCGCGGGACGTGAGGTCGACCGTGACCGTGCTTCGGAGTTCACCGCCACGGGCCACGGACGGCAGCTGCGCAAGGAGGTCGACGCACTGTTCGAGCGGTTGGAGGCCGACCTCGACTCCGTGACGCCGACGGCACCGCCGCTCAACACACCACCCGCCGACTTCGAAGGTCCCGACCGCGAACTGAGCGTGCGGGGCGTCCAGTTGCACGTGCTGGAGGAGCTCGCCCAACACCACGGCCAGATACAGATCACCCACGATCTGCTCCAGCAGGGAGCCTCCTCATGACCACCACCGTGACCCGGCCGATGCCCGGCTTCGACGACCTGGACCGCGACTGGCTACGGGCTCGTCGCAGCGTGAAATGGCATCGCCCGGGACCGCAAGTACTGCCGGCCTGGGTGGCGGACATGGACTTCCCCGTCCCCGCCGCCGTCACCGCCGCGCTGCGCGACGCCGTCGACCGCCGCGATCTAGGCTATCCGGACTGGCCGGACGGCAGCCCGCTGCGTACCGCCTTCGCGCGGCGGATGGCCGACCGCTACGGATGGGCGGCACCCGCCGACCGGGTACGCGAGCAGACCGACCTTATCCAGTGCCTCCAACTCGTCCTGCACCTGGCGACGGGTCCGGGGGACGCGGTCGCCGTGCAGACCCCCAACTACCCACCGTTCCTCGCCACGTTGGCGACGATGGGACGCCGGACGGTGCCCATCCCCATGCGTGACACCGACGCGGGTTGGCACATGGACCTCGCCGCGCTGGATGCCGCGGTGGCACGGGAGCACTGCAAGGTGCTCGTACTGGTGAACCCGCACAACCCGACGGGCCGCGTCCTGACCCGTGGGGAACTGGAGGAGATCGCCGCCATCGCGCGTCGGAACGACCTGCTGGTCATCAGCGACGAGATCCACGCCGAGCTGGCCCACGCCCCGCACCGGCACATTCCCTTCGCCGGCCTCTCCCCCGACGCCGCGAGCCGGACCGTCACACTGACGTCCGCCACCAAGGCGTTCAACCTCGCCGCCATCCGCTGCGCGATCACCCACTACGGCCCGGACCGGCTGCTCGCCCTCCGTGACGCACAACCGCCGGATCTGTACGGCACGGTGTCGCCGCTCGGAGTCGTCGCCACCCTGGCCGCATGGAACGACGGCGACGCCTGGCAACGCGAACTGCTGACCGTCCTGGACCGCAACCGCCGACGGGTCCATGAGGTGCTGCAGGCACAACTCCCCCAGGTACGCCATCACTTGCCCGAGGCCACCTACCTGGCCTGGATCGACACCCGGCCACTGGGGCTCGGCGAACCGCCGGTGGAACGGGTGTTGAGGGCCGGCGACGTCCTGCTGGACGGCGGCAGCCCGTTCGGCCCGGACGCGGACGGGTTCCTGCGCCTGAACTTCGCCACCTCCCAGGCCGTGCTGGAGGACATCCTCAACGGCCTCACCAAGGCACTCGGCCGGACACCCACCCGACCGGTGGCTTGACACCCAAAAGTGTGAGTGGTTGAGTACTCACATGAAAAGCGAACGTCCCCGCCAGTTGTCCACCGCCGAGGAGCGCCGCGAGACGGTGCTGCGTACCGCGATCGGCGCTTTCGCCGCCCGGGGCTACTGGGGCACCACGACGACCGAGGTGGCGAAGGCGGCGGGGATCTCGCAGGCGTACGTGTACCGCTTGTTCCCGAACAAGGAGTTGCTGTTCACGGCGGTGGTCGAGCACTGTTTCGTCCAGGTGAGGGCCAGCCTGGAGGAGGGCGCGGCCGGCGCCGAGGGCAGTTCCGCGGAGGTGGTCCTGTCGGCGATGGGCGCGGCGTACGCCAAGCTGATCAGCGACAACGATCTGATGCTGATCCAACTGCACGCGCAGGCGGCGGCGGTGTCCGAGCCGGCGGTGCGGGAAGCGGTCCGGCAGGGGTATGCCCGGCTGGTGGAGTATGTGCGCGGCGCTTCGGGCGGGTCGGAGGCGCAGGTGCAGGAGTTTTTCTCGCGGGGCATGCTGTGCCATCTCATCGTCTCCATGGGCGCGTTCGACGTGGACGCCCCGTGGACCCGGACGCTGTCGGCCGACATCCGGCACTACTGACACCCGGCGCGACCGCGCGACGAGTCTCACAGGTGGGGCGCACAGCCCCGCCTTTCTTTAGGCATCACTAGTGAGTGGTTGACCACACATGGAGTGCGCAGTGAAATCCACCGACACTGACACCGGTACCGGCCGCGGCCCCGGAGCCGCGCTCGCGGCCCTGGCCGCCGCGCAGTTCACCGTCATGCTGGCCACCTCGATCGTGAACGTGGCCCTCCCCCAGATCCGCGCCGGCGTCGGGCTGTCCGACAGCGGCATCACCTGGGTGGTCAACGCCTACGGTCTCGCCTTCGGGGCGCTGCTGCTGGCGGGCGGCCGGGCGGCGGACCTGCTCGGCCGCCGCCGGATCCTGCTGGCCGGACTCGCGCTGTTCGGGGTCTCCTCACTCGCCGCGGGGCTTGCCACGTCGTCCACCGTGCTGATCGCGGCCCGCGCGGTCCAGGGAGTCGGCGCGGCGGCGATCGCCCCGGCCGCGCTGGCCCTGGTGATGGGACTCTTCCCGCCCGGCCCGGGCCGGGGCCGGGCCCTCGGGGTGTGGGGGGCGGTCTCCGGCGCGGGAGGCGCGGCGGGAGTCCTCCTCGGCGGTGTCCTGACCCAGGCGTGGGGCTGGCAGTGGATCTTCTACGCCGTCGCCCTCGGCACGTCCGGGGTGCTGGCCGCCGTCGCGGTGTGCGTGCCGCGCACGCCGGTCACCGGCAGCGGGCGGTTCGACGTGCTCGGCACCACCACCGTGACCCTGGCGCTGACCGCGCTGGTGTGGGGTCTGACGTCGGCCCGCCGCTCGGGCTGGACGGACACCACGGTCCTCGGGGCCTTCGCCGCCACCGCCGTACTGCTGACCGCGTTCGTCCTGGTCGAGCGGCGCCACCCGAACCCGCTGCTGCCGCCCCGCCTGTTCCGCACCGGACGGGTCAGCGCCGGCAACGTGCTGATGGCACTGCTGGGTTCGGTGTGGATCGCCCTGTTCTACTTCCTGCCCCTCTACCAGCAACAGGTCCTCGGCCTCAGCCCGTTGGTCACCGGCCTTGGCCAACTCCCCCTCGCCTTCGCCAACATGCTCGGCTCCACTCTGGCACCGCGGATCTCCCGCCGGATCGGCTCCACCGCGACCGTCACCGGCGCACTGCTGGCGGAGGCCGCCGGACTGCTGTGGCTGTCCCGAATCAGCGCCCAGGGAAGCTACTTCGCCGATGTCCTCGGCCCGACCGTCCTGATCGGCCTGGGTCTGAGCATCGCCTTCGTCCAACTGACAGCACTGTCCGTCGAGGGCGTCCCGCAGCAGGACGCCGGGCTGGCCGGTGGCCTCGTCAACACCACCCGGCAGGTCGGCGGTGCGATCGGACTCGCCGTCCTGGCCACCCTCGCGGGCACCGCCACCGCCCATGCGGCCGCCGACCAGCCGCACCTGGAAGCCCTCACCGCCGGCTACCGCACCGCGTTCGCCATCTCCGCCGCCGTCCTGGTGGCCGCCGCGGTCCTCGCCCTGCTGCTCACCCGCCACCGCACAGCCCGGCCGACCGGTACCGAGCCCCGGCCCACCGTCGCACAGCCCTCGGCGTGAGACACCCGCTCACGACCACCTGAGCCTGAGCCGCCCGCACAGACAGCACTGCGGCCGCACCGACCGCACATCAACCGAGAGGAAGACCGACCGTGTTCACCATCGACGAGTCCGCCCCCGTCATCGTCCGACTGTCCACCGTGATCGACGCCCCACTGGAGCGGGTCTGGGCCCTGCACACCGACATCGACGCCTGGGCCGACTGGAACGCGGACGTCGACGAGGCCAAGCTCGACGGCCCGTTGCTGCCCGGCACCTCCTTCCGCTGGAAGACCCACGGCCTGGACATCACCTCCACCGTCCGCGAGATCGTCCCCGGTGAGCGTCTGGTCTGGGGCGGGCCCGCGAACGGCATCGAGGGCGTCCATGTGTGGACCTTCGAGCCGACCGGCGACCAAGTCACCGTCCACACCGAGGAGTCCTGGAGCGGCGCCCCCGTCGAGGCCGCCACCGACGAACTCGGCCAGGCCCTGAACGCCTCCCTGACCAACTGGCTCGCCGCCCTCAAGTCCCGGGCCGAACAGTCCGCTTGACCAGCACGGCCGCCAACTCCCCTTCCAAGACACGAGGTTCCGTCATGACGAGCACGACCCCCACCACGCCCACCATTCCCGCCGACAAGCCCTTCCTGATCGGCCACTACACCCCCGCCGTGGACGAGATCACCGCCACCGACCTGACCGTCGAGGGCAACCTGCCCCCGGAGCTGACCGGCCGTCTGCTCCGAAACGGCCACAACCCCAAGCCCGGGGTCACCCCGACCCACTGGTTCAAGGGCAGCGGCATGGTCCACGGCATCAGGCTGCGCGAGGGCCGCGCCGAGTGGTACCGCAATCGCTGGGTCCACACCCCCGCCCTGGAGGGAGCGCCGTACATCACCGACAAGGGCGTCGACCTCACCGCCAGCACCGCCGGCACCCACGTCATCGAACACGCCGGCCGTCTCCTCGCCCTGTGCGAGGCCAACTTCCCCTTCGAGCTCACCCCCGAACTCGACACGGTCGGCGCCTACGACTTCGACGGCAAGCTGCGCAGCGCGATGACCGCGCACCCGAAGTCCGACCCGGTCACCGGGGAGTTGCACTTCTTCGGCTCGTCCCCGTTCCCGCCGTACCTGATGTACTACGTGGCCGACGCCAAGGGCCACATCACCCACACCGCCGAGATCCCGGGGGCGACCGCCTCCCTCAAGCACGACTTCGCCCTCACCCGCAACCACGTGGTCTTCGTCGAGGGCACGGTCACCTTCGACCCGAACGAGCACTCCGGCATCCCCTACGGCTGGAACGACGCCCAGCCCGCCCGGATCGGCGTCATGCCCCGAGGTCCCCAAGGCGCCGACAAGATCCGCTGGTTCCCCATCGAGCCCGGCAACATGCTGCACGCCGGCAACGCCTACGAGGACGCCCAGGGCCGTATCGTCCTGGAGGGTCCGACCGTCGACCGCGACGGCTTCCAGCTCTCCTGGAACTGGTGGGTCGGCGCCCCCGGCCGCGGCAGCGAGCCCAACACCCGCTCGTACAACAGCCGTTGGGTGATCGACCTGACCGCGGGCCGCGTCGACGAGCAGATCATCGACGACCTCGCCGTCGAATTCCCCACCCTCAACGAGGAGTTCCTCGGCACCGAGAACCGGTACCAGTACGCGGTCTCCTTCCCCGACCAGGAGGGCTACGGCGGCTACGGCATCGTCAAGTACGACCGCAGCACCGGCACCCGCCACATCCACGAGGCCGGCGACGCCCGCCTGCCCAGCGAGGCCGTGTTCGTGCCGGCCGCCGGCGCCACCCGCGAGGACGACGGCTACCTGCTCACCGTCGTCTCCGACCTCAAGCAGAACGCCTCCCAGCTTCTGGTCCTGGACGCCTCCGGCCTCGACCGCGTCGCCACCGTCCACCTCCCGCGTCGCGTCACCGGCGGTATCCACGGCTCCTGGATCCCCGACGCCGACGGGTCCGACAGCTGAAACGCCGTCGCCGGGCCGGGGGCTTCGCACTCCCGGCCCGGACCACCCACCAAGTCACCGACCCGGGTTCCTGAACCGGCGACCAACCCGACTGGATCGGCGTGCTGCGCCTGCGCCGCTCCAAGACCCTCGTCCACGCCCGCAAAGGCATCGTCGTCCTCGAACTGTCGGCCGCCGTCGGTGTCTGGGGCCGCCTCACCGTGCTGGCGAGCGGGCTGTGGCTGGCCTTCGACGCCGGGCACTGGCCGGGCTGGACCATCGCCGGCCTGGTCGGTTGGACCACGCTCGTCGCCCTCTGCGAACCGCTGACCGGCAAGGACCTCCGCAAGATGGCCAAGGCGGCCCGCAAGGCCAGTGCCGACCTCACGCCCGAGCTGGCCGCCAGGATCCACCGCCCCCGCCTCTGGTCCTCCGTGCTCACCCGCACCGGCGTGGCCGCCGCCGTCCTCACCGACATGGTCGTCAAACCCGGCCTGATCCACGCGCTGGCCCTCCTCCTCGCGGGATACGCGGTCGGCGCGCTCGCCGCGCACCTGACCGCCGTACAACACCAAGCACTGCCCACCACACCGGACAGTCCTCCCGTCCCGTGACGATCACCGGCCACCCCGCCCGGAGACCCCGCTCCGGGGTGGGGACCGCGCGGCCCGAATCCCCCTTCGGGAAACGCGCCGAGCCCCGCCCGCGCTCCCTGCGGGCGGGGCTCCTCCCCCCAGCGACCACCTGAACAGCACGGAGAGAGCAGGCAGCCATGACCACCGCGCGGACCATCCGGCAGCGCGTCCACGACGACTTCGTACGCGAGATCCGCGACACCGCGCGCCGCCGGCTCGCCCAGCACGGACTCCAGGCACTCTCCCTGCGCGCCGTGGCCCGGGAGATCGGCGTCACCTCGTCGGCTCTCTACCGCTACTTCCCCGGCCGCGAAGCCCTCCTGAACGCCCTGGTCGACGACGCCCACCACGACGCGGCGGACGTCGTCGAGCAGCGGATCGCCGACTGTGGCCCCGCCACCGCGGCCGTCCGATGGCGCACGGCCTGCCACGCGCTACGGGCCTGGGCGCACGCCCACCCCCATGAGTTCGCGCTACTCCACGCCCCCGCGCCGAGGCCCGACACACCCGCCCCCGGCTCGTCACGGATCCCACTGCTCCTGGCCGACATCCTCGTAGGGCAGGGTGACGGGGACGGTGTACCGCGCATGCTCACCGGATGGGCCCAACTCGTCGGCGCCATCACCCTCGAAACCAGCGGGCTTCTGCGCGACTACGACGACACCTGCTTCAGCCACTCCGTCGACCTCATGGCGGCGCTGCTGTTGCCCGGACCGGATGCGCGGTGAGCGGTAGAGGGGAAGGGGGCGGCTCTCACGCTCCGGGTTCGGCCACGGCCTGCTGTTTCTTGCGCTTCCGATAGCTGGCGGCCTTGTTCCTGTTCCCGCACTCCGCCATCCCGCACCACCGCCTCGCTCCTGAGCGGGACAGGTCCACGAAGAGCCGCGTGCAATCGGCGTTCGCGCACTCGCTCATCCGCGGGAACTGGTCCGAACTCAGCAAGTCGACCGCGTCACGGGCAATCGCCCCGAGGACCTCGTCAGTACCGCCGGTCCGGGTCAGCCGGCCCGTCTCGTCGAGCTGATGCCTGGGCAGCGGAAGCCGGGCCGCCTCGTTCACCTCGGCAAGTGCCTCCCGGGCGCCGGCATCCGGAGCGTCGGCCGGCGGCCAGGCGCCGACGAGGGTGTAGACGGCCTCACGCAACCGGCGGACCCGCTCCAGCCCTCGGGCGTCCTGCGGACCGGGGTCGTCCACGAGGTCTGCCTCGCGGACCCAGAGCCGCAGGTCCTCCGGAGAGTCGAGCAGTTCGGTGCGGAGGGTGCGCCGCCACAACTGGGTGCCCGCAAGGTCGAGGCACAGACGACCACTCACAAAGACGAACTCAGCCACGTACCCATATTGACAGGTGACGCTTCCCGCGTCGATATCGGACTTCGGGCGAGGTCAACGCACACAGAGCACCTGAACCGCCTTGACTCCACCTCGAAAGACCCGCTCCCCGTCGCCCCCTTGACCGGTGTCGAAGTCGGCAGAGGAGGGCGGGACGGCCTCGCGCCCGACGCCCGCGCGACTCAGGTCAACGGCAACCGCATGATCGTAAGGTCGAGCCAACGGCCGAACTTGGTGCCCGCCTCCGGCACCGTGCCGACATGGTGGAACCCGAACCGTTCGTGCAGCCGGATGGATCCGGTGTTGCCCGCTTCGATGTCGGCGATCACGGCATGGTGGCCCGCGCCTCGCGCCGAGTCGATGAGGGCGGCCAACAGCGCGGAGCCGATGCCGAGACCGTGCCGGCCCTCGCGGACGTACACGGAGTCCTCCACCGTGTGCCGGAAGCCGTCCAGATCCCGCCATGGCGCATAGACCGCGAACCCGGCCACCTCCGCACCTTCCACCTCGACCACAAACGCCGAACCGCGCTCCACGTGGGCGCGAAGCCAAGCGACTCCCTCCCGCTGGGACTGCGGAGTCCGCGTCCAGAGGGCCGTCGAGTGTTCTATCGCGTGGTTGCGGATGGCGCGCACAGCCTCCGCGTCTCCGGGGTGCGCCGGGCGTACCGTCACCGCCCCGCCTCTCTCGTATAGTGGATTCATGTCCAACATAGTAGATCCCGTGGTGCGGCAGATCGCCGACCGTGTCCGCGCCGAGCGGGAACGCCGTCGGTGGACGCTGGCCCAGCTCGCGGACGCCTCCGGTGTCTCCCCGGCCATGATCAGCAGGATCGAGCGTGGCGAGAGCAGCCCCACCGCCGTCGTCCTGGGCAAACTGTCCGCCGCCTTCCAGCTCAGCGTCTCCTCCCTGCTCGCCCTCGCAGAAGGAGCGACCGACGGAACGGCCGAAGGAGCGCAGGACGACGCGGGCGCCTTCGCGGGCGTGCGCCGCCTGGCCGACGCGGTCGAGTGGCGCGACCCAGACACCGGCTACCGGCGCCGCCAGATCACCGGCGCCCGGTTCCCCGTGGAGATCGCCGAGATCCACTTGCCGGCTGGAGCCCAAGTGCCTTATCCGGCAGCGGCGTTCGCCTTCGTACGACAGGCCGTCTGGGTCCTCGACGGCCATCTGACCTTCCACGACGGCGACACGGTCCATGAACTCGACGCGGGCGACACCGTCGAACTCGGCGATCCCAGCCCACGCGTCTTCGCCAACACCACCGGCGCGGACTGCCGTTACGCCGTCATCCTCACCCGCGCCGCACAGCCGTGACCCGTCCCCTCCCCCGAGGCGGCACAGTGCTCCTGGCCGCCATAGCCGGAACCGCGATAGCGAACAACTACGCCGTCCAGCCCGCGCTCGCCGCCGTCGCGGCCGACCTGCACGCACCGCTCCCGCTGATCGACCTCGTGCCGACCGCCGCGCTCACCGGCTGCATGACCGGCTTCGCCCTGCTGCTCCCGCTCGCCGACCACCTCGCCCCGAACCGTCTGGTCACGGCCCAACTGACCGCTCTGGCCGCCGGTCTCGCCCTCGCCGCAGCCGCGCCCGACGCGGGCGTGCTTCTGGCCGCCTACCTGGTCATAGGTGCCGCCGCCAGTGTCGCGGCCCAGGCCGGCAGCATCGCCGGCCGTCATGCCGCACCGGGGCGCGGCGGACGGGGAGTCGCCACCGTGGCCGCCGGTCTGTCGGCCGGTATCCTGCTCAGCCGGCTGGCGGGCGGCGCGCTCACCGAACTCCTCGGCTGGCGGCGGATGCTCCTCGTCTTCGCCGCCCTCGCCCTGCTCGGCGCGCTCGCCGCCGCCGCGTTCCTGCCCCGGCAGCGCCCGCACTCCGGCCGCGGCTACCGCGCCACCCTCGCCGCACTGCCCCCGCTGCTGCGCCACCACCCGCGCCTGCGCCGCGCGGTGGCCACCGGCGGGCTGTGGTACTTCGCCTTCAACCTCACCTGGGTAGCCCTCGTCCTCGCCCTGGCCCGACCGCCCCACTCCCTCGCCCCGGCCGCCATCGGCCTGTACAGCCTTGCCGGACTCCTCGGCTTCGCCGTACTCCCCCTCACCGGCCGTCTCACCGACCGGTACGGCTCCCGCGCCGTGATCACCGCCGCCATGCTGACCGCGGCGTCCGGCGCCGCCCTGCTCGGCGCCGGCCTGAACACCCCGCCGGTCACCGCCCTCGGACTCGCCCTCTTCGACGCCGGCTGCTTCGCCGCCCAGGCGGCGAACCAGAGCCGCGTCATCGCCCTCGACCCGCACCGCTCAGGCAGCCTCAGCAGCGTCTATCTCGTGTGCTACTTCGCGATCGGCGCCGTCGGCACGGCCCTCGCCGCACCGCTGCTCAACGCCCTCGGCTGGCAGGGCACCGCCCTGACCTCCCTGACCGCACTATTGATCGCCGCCGCCCTCGGCCGCACCGGCGGCCAGGAGACTCGCTGAGCGGCACGCCGGTCTCGGAGGCGACCTCCGTCACCTCCGGCACCGGACGGCGGGGCTTTCCCCACCTGGGGCGCGCCTTCCGTCCCACCCCATGGCAGCCGGGCCCGGGTCAGCCGTTGTCGCGCGCGTTTCTGCGGCGCAGGGCGATGAGGCCGCCCGCGATGGCCAGGACACCGGTGGCGGCCACGGCCGCGACCCCGCCCGCGCCCGAGGCGGCCAGGTCCTGTCCGCTGCCGCCCTGTGCCCGGGTGTCCTCGGCGCCCGCCGGGGTGGCTTCCCGGGTGGCCGTCGTCTTACCTCCAGCACCGGTCGCCGTGCTCTGCGCGGGGGCCGGCGCGGCGGCGGAGACGATCACCTTCGGCCGGGTGAACGCCAGGGTGCCGAAGCCGAGTTGGTCGTAGCCGCCGCCTTCGCCGTAGTTGCCGCCGCCGCCCTCGGGGCGCACCTTCTCGGCGAACGCGGTGACGTACGGGGCGTCGAGGCCACGGCGGTTGACGTAGTGGTTGTAGATCGACTCCCAGATCGGGCGGAGGTCTCCGCGGGAGGCCGTCGACGGGGCGGTCAGGGTCTGCGAGCCGCCCCAGATGCCCGGCGCGCCGTACTTCCAGGTCCAGGAGGTGTAGGGCACGTCCTGGCCCAGGTTCCACTTGGCGACGTACTCGAAGCCCTTCAGCAGACGGTTGTCGTCGTAGCCGTACAGGTCGATGCCCTGGTTCCAGGCCATCTCGGCGATGGCGCCGGCCAGTCCGACGCCCAGGGTGGCGTGTCCCTGGTCGCGGCCGACCTCCACCCACTGTCCGAGGCCGCCCGGGTGGATGTGCGTGATGAGGTTCTTGATGGAGCCGTTGCCCTTGCCGGTCTTGAAGTAGGTGACGGCCTCGTCGACCTTGTCCTGGTCGTCGCAGAGGATGCCGGTGGCGAGGACGCACGCGATGCTCAACAGGTCCCAGCTGCCCCAGTAGTTGGTGATGAAGGCGCCGTTGTGATGGGCGAGGAAGTCGCTGCTCTCCTTGCAGAAGACGTCGACCAACATCTTCTGGAAACGGGCGAGTTCGAAGCCCGGGTAACCGCGCATGATCTCGGCGGCGTTGGCGAACTGGTAGCCGTGCAGGCCGGCCGCGATGAACCGGTCGGCGTTGCCGTCGACCGAAGTGAGCACGGCGGACCAGGCGTTGAGGATGTCGCGGGCGGCATCCGCGTGGGCGCTGTCGCCGGTGACCTTCCAGCGCAGGGCGTTCTGGTAGGCGGCGTGGACGTCGTGGTACAGCGTGCCGACGTTCGTGCCGTCGCCGCCGCGCACCACCTTCGCCAGCGGGTTGGCCTTCCAGGTGCTCTGCGCGTGGGAGTTGGCCGCCAGCACCGCGTAACCCGCCTTGTACGGCGCCCTGCCCGCCTTCACCGCGGCCGCCATCCGCTCGAAGTCGGCCTGGTTGTGCAGCATTCCGGGATGCGCGAAGCCGCCGCTCGCTTCGGCGGGGGCGGCCCCCATGGCGGCCGTCGCGGTACCGGCCACCGCGGCGGCGGCCCCCATCCTCAGCACGCCGCGCCTGCTCATCGTCGGTCGGCTGTCGTCCTGGCTCACTGGCACTCGCACTCGCACGGGTGGCTCCTGGCTCCTGTCGATTCCGGTCGTACGGAGAGGGAGACGTGCGAGCGGACCGCGCATAACAAAAAACGCCCCAGGGAATGGAACCGTTTTCTACACGCGCTGCCACTCCTGGCACACTGTCCACTCTCGACACATCGACGGAACAAGGGTGGGACGGGTGCGCACGCAGGACGTGCAGGAACGGCCGGACGTCACCGTCGTCGTGGCGGCGCGGGCCGGAGACCCGCAGGCTTCGGAGCGGCTCGTACGGGAGTGTCTCCCGCTGGTCTACAACATCGTCGGTCGCGCACTGGACGGGCACAGCGATGTCGACGACGTGGTCCAGGAGACGATGCTGCGGGTGCTGGACGGTCTGCACGGGCTGGAGCGACCGGACCGTTTCCGGTCCTGGCTGATCGCCATCACCGTGCGCCAGATCCGTGACCGGTGGCGCAGCGGTCGGACCCGGCCGATCGCGGATCCACTGGAGGACTCTCCCCAAGAGGCCGATCCTCAGGCCGACTTCGCGGATCTGGCGATCCTGCGGCTGGCGCTGTCGGGGCAGCGGCGCGAGGCGGTGGAGGCGACCCGCTGGCTGGAGAGCGAGGAGCGCGAGGTGCTCGCGCTGTGGTGGATGGAGGCCGCCGGTGAACTGACCCGCGGCGAGCTGGCGGCGGCCTGCGACCTCACCCCGCAGCATGCCGCGGTGCGGGTCCAACGGGTCAAGGAACGGCTGGAGACCGCGCGCTCCGTCGTACGGGCCGTGACCGCCTCCCCGCGCTGCGCGGAACTGACCACCGCGCTCACCTCCTGGGACGGGCGGCCGTCCGCACTGTGGCGCAAGCGGCTGGCCCGCCATGTCCGTGACTGTCCGCAGTGCCTGTTCAGCGCGTCCGATCTGGTGCCTGCGGAGGGCCTGTTGGCCGGTCTCGCGCTGGTCCCCTTGCCGATCGGGCTGGCCGGACTGGTGCTGGGCAAGGTCTTCGCCGGGGGCTCGACGGCGGGAGGAACGGCGGCCGCGAGTACGGGTGTCCATACGACGGGCGGTGCTGGGCGCGTGGCGCGGCTGTTCGGCAGGTTGGCCGCGAAGCCGGTGGTGGCGACGACGACCGCCGGCGCCGTGGCCCTCACGGCCGCGGGAGTGGCCTGGTACGCCACCTCGTCGCCGCACCAGCCGACACGGCACCCTGCCGCCGGGGCCGCGCCCGCGCCCGCGGTCTCTTCCCACTCGCCGACTCCGAGCGCTTCCCCGTCATCGAGCCCGACCGCGACGCCGTCCCCGACCGCCTCCGCGAGGCTTTCAGGCCGACACGCGCTACGGTCCGTCGACGACCCCGGTGACTACGTGGCCCTGTCCGGCGGCCTGGGCGTGCTCACTCCGGTCGGTGCCAACAGCACCGCGACCACCAGGGAGACGGCCACGCTGACGTTCGTGCGCGGTCTCGCCGACCCCGACTGCTACTCGCTCCGCGACGCCGAGGGCAGGTACGTACGGCACTACGCCTTCCGTATCCGGCTGGCCGCGAACGACGGATCGGCCATCTTCCAGAAGGACGCGACCTTCTGCGCCCGCCCCGGCTCCACCGCGGGGTCGGTCGCCCTGGAGTCGTACAACTACCCCGGCCGCTATCTACGCCACCGCGACAACCGTCAACTCTGGCTCGACCCCGCCGAGAACACGGCCGCGTACCGGGCCAGTCGTTCCTTCGTCGTCACCACGCCGTGGGTCTGACGGAGCAGAGGGATGCGGGGCCGGACCGCTCCGGCCCCGCGGTCGAACTCTGCGTGGCCGTCAGGCCCGCCTGGTGCGCCGTTTCCCGCTCCCCTGGAGCAGACCGGTGCCCGCGCCCAGCGAGACCAGCCCCATGCCGATCGCCATGCCGATCCCCGCGCCCCCGCCGATGGCGAAGGGGGCGATCGCGGCCACGGTGAGGTTGAACAAGAACAGGAACCACAGCACCGGGCGCGAGCCGAGGAACGACTTGAGGGGTTCGCGCCGGAAGAGGGTGACTCCCGCCACGAGGGAGAGAACGCCCGCGCCGATGGTGGCCGCGGTCCTCTGCGTGCCTTCGAGGTCGCCGAGCACGGCGCCGGGTGCCAGTGTGGCGGAGAGCCCGGCCAGGAACAGAACGGTCAGGACCGTCCAGGAGAGCAGGGATTTCATGGGGATCCTCTTTCTCTGAACGGTTCAGCCGCGTAGGTGCATGCCGCCGCAGATCGACCAGACCTGGCCGTTGATCCACTCGCCGTCGTCGGAGAAGAGGAAGGCCGCGATGCCGGCGACGTCGGAGGTCTTGCCCAGGCGCGGGCTGAGGGCGGCGGCGATGGCCTGGGCCTGCATCTCCTTGTCGGCCTGCCGGATCTGGGTCTCGCCCATGACCAGGCCGGGGGCGAGTCCGTTGCAGCGGATGCCCTCCTTGCCCCAGCGGGTGGCGATGTGCCGGGTCAGCGCGTTCACCCCGGCCTTGGACGCCGAGTAGGCGGGCCGCACCCGCGCACCGCTCCAGCCCGCGCCCGAGGAGGTGTTGACGACCGCGCCGCCGCCCGCCTCCAGCATGTGCGGGATCGCCGCCTTGGCGGCGAGGGCGTAACCGATCAGGTTCACGCCCAGCGTGCGCTCCCACACCCCCAGGTCCATCTCCAGCAGGTCGAGGTCGCGGCCGAGGTTGGCGTCGGAGACATCGGCGCCGACGTTGAACAGGCCGTCGATACCGCCGAGTTCGGACGCCGCCCGGTCTATCAGCGCTTGGATGGACCCCTCGTCGGAGAGGTCGAAGGCGACCGGGACCGCCACGCCGCCCTTCTCCGTCGCCCGCTTGGCGGTGGCCTCCGCGCCCGCGATGTTGATGTCACCGACGACGACCGAGGCGCCCTCCTCGACCAGCCGCTCCACGCCGGCCGCCCCGATGCCGGTGGCTCCACCCGCGACGACGATGCGCTTGCCCTGCAGTCCCCTCATGACCCACTCCTTCTCATGAAGCACGTACACATTGATGGAACTGAGTCTCATCCATGAGGCATCGCTTCGCAAGTGCACGCGTGGTTCGCTTCTGGGTATGGGTGTGGGTACGATTGCCGGATGAGTGAGAACACGGCGATCACGGGGTTGACCAGCACGCGGGACATCGCGCGGGCCGCCGTACGGGCCCGGCTCGCCGAGGTGGCGTTCGAACTGTTCCGGCGCGAGGGCTTCGACCGGGTCACCGTCAACGAGGTGTCCGCGGCGGCCGGAGTCTCGCGCAGTACCTTCCTGCGCTACTTCGCCACCAAGGAGGAGGCGATCCTCAGCGCCTTCGACAAGCAGGACGCGCTGGCCTCCCAGGCCCTGCTGGACTGCCCCGTCGACCAGGACGACTGGACCGCCCTGCGGCACGCGATGTCCACCACCCTCGACCCCTTCCGCCGCGCCCAGCAGGAGTTTCTTCCCCTGGCCCGCCTGGTCGAGAGCACCCCCGCGCTGTCCGCCGGCCGCCGCGAGAAGCAGGTCGCCTGGCGCGACGCACTGGCCCGGGCCCTGGCCGAACGGGCGGGTGGCTCCGCGTCCGAGGCACCCCCGCTGCACGCTCTGGTCCGCGCCGCCGCCGCGGTCGAGTGCATGAACATCGCGGTCTCCCAATGGACCAGGTCGGACGGCCGCGCGGACCTCGACGAAATGCTGGACGCGGCGTTCGCGGCACTGCGCGAGGAGTGAACGCGCCGGTTCGCACCGGATGCCACAGCGATCGGGCCCTGGTTCCCTTCCTCAGGCGGGCGGGATGTCCTGCTCGGCCCAGATGCACTTGCCCTCGGCGAGATAGCGGGCGCCCCAGCGCCGACAGAGTTCGGACACCAGGTACAGGCCCCGGCCGTCTTCGTCGGTGTACTCCGCACGCTGGATGCGCGGAGTGCTGAGGCTGCCGTCGTAGACCTCGCAGATCAGTGACCGGCTGCGGAGCAGGCGGAGGCGTATGGGCCCCTTCGCGTGCCGGACGACGTTGCCGACGAGTTCGCTGACCAGAAGCTCGGTGGACATGGTCAGCTCCTCCAGTCCCCAGCCGGCCAGTTGGTCGCGCACATGCCGCCGGGCCTGGCCGGCCGCCTGAGGAGCCTCCGGCAGATCGAACGAGACGACCTCGTCGGGAGCGGTGCAGCGGGTGAGGGCGACGAGCAGCGCCGCGTCGTCGGTGGTGCGCTCGCCGTCGGGCACCAGAGCGGAGACGACGCTGTCGCAGAGGCCGTCGAGAAAGCCGGCGGCTTCGGACCCGTGCCCGGGAAGCCCGAGGCCGTGCCTGGCCATTTCCTCACCGAGCGTGCGCTGGAGCACGGTCTGCCCCTGCTCCATGTCACGGGCGGCCGCTTCGACGAGGCCGTCGGTGAAGAACACCAGTACATGCTCGCCCGGCAGGCCCAGTTCGTAGGTGGTGAACGGTGGCACTGCCACGCCCAGTGGTGGATCGGGGTCGAGGGGAGGCTGGTCGACCGTGCCGTCGGGACGTACGACGACAGGCGCGGGGTGACCGGCCGAGCAGATGGTGCAGGTCTGGGCGACCGGGTCGAAGACGGCGTACAGGCAGGTGACGAAGAAGTCCTCGCCCAGGTCGACGACCAGCTCATTGAGACGGCCGAAGAGCTCCGCCGCGGGCATCTCCAGTTCCGCGAGGGTACGGACGGCCGTGCGCAACCGCCCCATGGTGGCGGCTTCTTCGATGCCGTGCCCCATCACGTCACCGACGACCATCGCGACCCGGTCGGCGGACAGCGGGATCACGTCGTACCAGTCGCCGCCGACCTCTTCGTCCACGCCCACCGGCAGATAGCGGGCGGCCGCCTGTACGGCGGGCAGATCAGGCAGCGACTTGGGCAGCAGCGCACGCTGGAGCCCCTGCGCTCGGGCGTGCTCCACGTCGTACAGCCGTGCCCGCTCCAGCGCCTGGGCGACCACTCCGCTGCTGGCGGCCATCAGAGCGCGCTCGTCGTCGTCGAAGACGTGTGGCCGGCGATAGGTGATGATGCAGATGCCGATGACCCGCCCGGAGGTGGCGAGGGGCAGGAACGCCCAGGCCTTCATGGGCGACATGTCCAGGAAGGCCTGGTACTCCGGGCTCAGGTCGGTGAACCCGGCACCGGACTCGATGAAACGAGGAGTGCCCGTACGGAGCGCTTGAGCGATCTCGCCCAGGTCCTGTGCCTGTACCGATGAGACACGCCGCAGATAGTCCTCCGGGTATCCGACCTCGCCGACCACCTGGAGTCGGCCGCCCTCAAGCACTTCGATCCCCATCCCGTCGGCGTGGAACGCGGGAAGGAGGTGGTCCGCGACGGTTCGCACGATGTCCTTCGACGTGACGGCCTCGGACAGCGCTGCGGTCAGCCGGTCCATCCGGGCGGTCCACATCGCCACCGGCCGCTCGTCGGCGCCGGTCTCGGGGCCCCTCTCCTCCAGGTCGATCACATCGGTGAAGGAGAGGGCCGACCCACCGGCCCGGGAGGGCACGCACCGCACCAGCAGGAGAGGGCGATCGGCCGACCAGTGCCCGGTGAAGGCGGCCGGCGTGCCTTCGGTGAACGCCCGGCGGCACCGGTCCTCCAAACCGGGCACGCCACCCGCGGGTGAGTCCCACAGCACACTGCCGAGCCATTCCCGGCCGAGGCCCAACAACCGCTCGGCTTCCTCGTTGAGGTAGGTGATCCGCCAGCCGTCGTCCACGGTCAGGAACGGCTCGCGCAGAGTACGCAGCGTGTCGTGGGCCGTCTCCGGCGCCGCATTCGACCCTTCCGCGTCGGCTCCTTCGAGGAATCCGGTGAGCCACGTCGCCGTGCCGGCGAGAAACGACCGCTGCTCTGCGCTGGGCGGGATTGCCGTAAGTAGGGTGAGTGCGCCGATCGGTCCATCGACACCCATCAAGGGCATCGACGCGGAGCCGGAGGCCTGGCCCGGCGTGCTCTCCGCGCCCACCCATACGAATCGGCCTTCACGTACCGCACGGGCCGGTGCCGTGTCCCCGTCCTCCGCAAGGTCCCGCCACGCTTCGACGGTCTCCGATGTGAGCCCTTCGGCCACGACCAGGCGCAGCCGTCCGGCACCGGGAACGCGGTCGTGCACCAGCCCTGCGACGCCATCGAGCCCAGCCCTCACCGACTTCAGGGTCAGGAGCAGCCTCTGCGGTCCAGGCAACGTGGTCTCCATCAGCTTCACTGACGTCAACGTTAGTCCCGGACAATCGCCGTGGCATGTGCTCCTCCCGCGCCTGTTACCCGAGCACTGCTTCGGCTTCCCCGGTCAGGTGAGCGGTGCCGGAGAGGCAGTCTCCCTCTTGGCGAGGTAAGCGCGCATGCGGTCCTCGATGTCGTCGAACTGACGACCGGGAGCAGCGAAGCCCCGGAAAAGGGTTTCGCAATACTGCTGAGCGAGGAAGTCCGCATTCCACTCGCCGTCGAGCTTCACCCACTGGTAGGTGTGGTTGTGCAGGTTGAGGAACTGCAAGGTGGCCAGTCTCGGCTCGATCCTGCGGAACGAACCGTCCTCCATCGCCTGGAGGAGCAGCCCCTCGACGATGTCCTCGAACTCCCGCCGCTGACGCAGCAACCGGCGCAGGTTCTCCCCGTCCAGGCTCCGGTAGTCGTGCTCGTACACCCAGACGTGGTCGAGGCGGGCCATGATGTTCTCCACCAGCGTCTGCGACACCATACGAAGGCGCAGCACGGGATCCTCGTCCACGGCCGTAATCCGGAGGGCGCTGGCCAGCAGTGGCCCCATCACCCGGTCCTGGATCTCGACGAGCAGATTCCCTTTCGAGCCGATG
This sequence comes from Streptomyces sp. NPDC051576, assembly GCF_040681835.1. Taxonomy (NCBI): domain Bacteria; kingdom Bacillati; phylum Actinomycetota; class Actinomycetes; order Kitasatosporales; family Streptomycetaceae; genus Streptomyces; species Streptomyces sp. NPDC051576. The sequence continues at coordinate 96,478 of NZ_JBFAZO010000018.1, read as the reverse complement.
TAGTAGTACAGCGCGCCCTTGGCCAATCCGACGGCGGTACCCACCTCGGCGATGCCGGTCGCGGCGTAGCCCTTCCGGGCGAACAGGGCGGCGGCCCTGTCGATGATGTCCTGACGCCTGGTCTCGTAGTCCGGCCCGTGTCCTGGTGGTCTCGCCATAGTGCATCACCCTAGGCGGTGCCGACGCTGAGATCGACAACAGGAAGACCGTTACGGTCGACCAGGCGCCTCGCGCACGCAATGCAGGTCGCGACATCCCACTGGTGATCATCAGCAGCGAGTACGCGCAGGCCGCTTCACCCAACGGTCGCTGGGCTCATGCACCGATCAGGCAGAAGGCCGGCCAACGATGACTGCGTCAGCCGCTGTCCCAGGAAGGTCGCTGCTGCTCCCCGTCAGGGCGATCCTGGTCGGACTGCTGAGCCTGGCTGGTGGGCGACTGACTCCGACCGGCGCCCTGGAGACGAGCATGCCTCCGCTGCTGTTCTGCATCGCCTTCGGGCTCTCCGTCGACTACGAACTCCTGCTGCTGTCGCGGGTGAAGGAGCACCACACGGCGCACGGCGACAACCGCGCGGCCGGCGTCTTCGGCGTCGCCCACACCGGCCGTCTGGTCACCGCGTCGGCGCTCGTCGTCGCGATCAGCATGGGCGCAATCGTCTTCTCCGGCATCACGTCACTGAAGGTCCTCGGCTTCGGCCCCCGCCCTGGCCGGACAGCCGACCAGCCGAACGCGGCGAGCATGAGCGCGAGTTGAGATCTCATGACGGTACGGCGTCTCACCGGCAGCGGTTGCCGGAGGCCAGGTTCACAGCGGGAACCACTCGGGCACCCTCCACCCACGAACGTCCGAGCCCGTGACCTTCACTCCCGCAAGGTCGATACTTTCCACAGAGGCATTCCCACCGACTCTCGACCGACCAACTCCAGAGACCTGACACCCCGTCACCGAAGTCAGCATCGACTCAGCTCCAGCCCCGCCAGAACCCGCTTCCGACCGCCGTGAACCGCCGAGATCCATATCTGACGAAACCTGCTCTGACCAGCAAGGAACCAGGTCAGAGACATGTCTACTAGCCTTGCCGGAGGTACCCATGAAGATGTTGATCAACGTCGCGGAGACCGTGGTCGCGGACGCACTGCGAGGTATGGCGGCCGCCCACCCCGAGTTGACCGTGGACGTCGAGAACCGGGTGATCGTACGGCGGGACGCCCCCGTGGCCGGGCAGGTGGCGCTGGTTTCCGGTGGGGGGTCGGGGCATGAGCCGTTGCACGGTGGGTTTGTCGGGCCGGGGATGTTGTCTGCGGCCTGTCCTGGGGAGGTGTTCACGTCGCCGGTGCCCGATCAGATGGTGCGGGCGGCGGCGGCCGTGGACAGCGGGGCCGGAGTGCTGTTCATCGTGAAGAACTACACCGGCGACGTGCTCAACTTCGACATGGCGGCCGAGCTGGCCGAGGACGAGGGTATCCAGACGGCCAAGGTGCTGGTCAATGATGATGTGGCCGTCACCGACAGCCTCTACACCGCGGGGCGGCGCGGGACGGGCGCCACGCTGTTCGTCGAGAAGATCGCCGGTGCCGCCGCGGCCGAGGGGCAGCCGTTGGACCGGGTGGCGGCCGTCGCCCGGCAGGTCAACGAGAACTCGCGCAGCTTCGGCGTCGCGACCAGCGCCTGCACCACGCCCGCCAAGGGCAGCCCGACCTTCGATCTGCCGTCGGGCGAGCTGGAGTTGGGCGTAGGTATCCACGGCGAGCCGGGCCGGGAGCGGCGGCCGATGATGACCTCCGGCGAGATCGCCGACTTCGCCGTCCACGCGATCCTGGAGGACATGCCGCCGCGCAACCCGGTCCTGGTCCTGGTGAACGGCATGGGCGCGACCCCCCTCCTTGAGCTGTACGGCTTCAACGCCGAGGTGCAGCGTGTGCTCGCCGAGCGCGGGGTCGCCGTCGCCCGCACACTGGTCGGCAACTACGTCACGTCCCTCGACATGGCCGGTGCCTCGGTCACCCTCTGCCAGATCGACGAGGAGTTGCTACGGCTGTGGGACGCGCCGGTGAAGACGCCGGGACTGCGCTGGGGCGTGTGACACGCCGGCGCGATCGGTCAACTCACCCACCACGCAAGGAGATCCAGTGCTCGACGCCGACTTCTTCCGCCGTTGGATGACGGCGACCGCCGCCTCCGTCGCCCGCGAGGCGGAACGGCTCACCGACCTCGACTCACCCATCGGCGACGCCGACCACGGCGCGAACCTGCAACGCGGATTCACCGCCGTGGCGGCCACCCTGGAGAAGGAGGCGCCGGACACCCCCGGCGCCGTCCTCACCCTCGCCGGACGACAGCTCATCTCCACGGTCGGCGGTGCGTCGGGGCCGCTCTACGGCACGCTGCTGCGCCGTACCGGCAAGGCACTTGGGGACGCAGCCGAGGTGAGTGAGGCGGAGTTCGCGGAAGCGCTCCGCGTGGGAGTCGACGCGGTCATGACCCTCGGCGGTGCCGCACCCGGCGACAAGACCATGATCGACGCTCTCGTCCCGGCGGTGGACGCGCTCCCGGACGGTTTCGCCGCGGCGCGGGCCGCCGCCGAGGAGGGCGCCGTGGCCACCACGCCCTTGCAGGCCCGCAAGGGACGGGCGAGCTATCTCGGGGAACGGAGCATCGGGCACCAGGATCCGGGTGCCACGTCCTCCTCGTTGCTGATCGCCGCGCTCCTGGAAACTGCGGAGGCCGACGGTGAGTGACGAGAAGCTCGTGGGGATCGTGCTGGTGTCGCACAGCGCTCAAGTCGCCGCCTCGGTCGCCGAGTTGGCGCGGGGCCTCGCGGGCGGCGGCGCTGCGGTGCCGCTCGCTCCGGCCGGCGGCACCGAGGGCGGCGGGCTCGGCACCAGTTCCGAACTCATCGCCGCGGCGGCCGCGTCCGTCGACCGCGGCGCCGGAGTCGCCGTCCTCACCGACCTGGGCAGCGCCGTACTCACCGTGAAAGCCCTCCTCGCGGAAGGCGACGAACTCCCGGCCGGCACCCGCCTGTTGGACGCCCCGTTCGTCGAGGGCGCGGTGGCCGCGGTCGTCACGGCATCAACGGGTGCCGACCTGGACGCAGTTGAGGCGGCGGCAGCGGAGGCGTACACCTACCGGAAGGTGTGAGACACGCACACGGGGGGCGTGACGAACGCCCCTGCCGGGCGGGCGGGAGGCCTGGTCGCAGCGAAAGCCGTACGGCGTACACCGGGAGCTGCGGCCTGGCGCCTCCTGCACAACGCGTGCGCCGGGGACGCCGGCACGGCCGCCTCCAACAGAACGCGTACTGCGGGCCCGCATCCCGACCGCCTCCAACAGAACGCGTACGGCAGGAGCCCGCGCCCGATCCGCATCCGGCAGAGCACATACGGCCCGAGACCGCAGCCCAGCCACCCCTGGAGCGCACACGGCGGAAGCCGCAGCCCGCGCGCCTTCGGCAAGCCCGCGCGACGAGGGCCACGGGCCGGCCGCCGCCAACAGTGCGCGTACTGCGGGGCCGCATCCCGGCTGTCGCCAACAGAGCGCGTACGGCAGGAGCCCGCGCCTGGTCGCATCCGGCAGAGCACATATGGCGGAAGCCGTAGCCCGCGCGTTCCGGCACAGCCCGTGCGACGGCAACCACAGCCCAGCCGCCGCCAACAGAAACGCACACGGCAGGAGCCGCACCCCAGCCGACTCGGGCAGACCCCGCACGGCGAACCTCATCGCCGATCGCCTCCGACAGAACACTCACGGCAGACACCACAACCTGTGGCCGCCTCCGGCACATCGCCTACGGCGGAAGCTGCAACTCAGCGGCCTCGCGCAGACCCCGCACAGCGAGACTCGTCGCCCAGGCGCCTCCGGCAGAACACGCCCGGTCGAAACGCGCTCGCCCCAACACCCCGTACGGCCCGCCCGATGGGTCGCCCGGATGGACCCCACCCCGCCCCCTCCACGCACCCCCTACGAAATCCCCTCCGCCGCAATCGCCAGCGCCGACCGCATCGTCTCCGCCACCTCGGCCTCCCCCGTCACCGCATCCCCGCCCGAACGCCAAGCGAACCGTTCCACCGCCGCACGCAGCGCAGCGTTCAGCATCGCCGCCTGGATCATGGGGCGCAGGTCGTCGGCGGGCAGGCCGGCTCGGGCGGCCAGGGCTCGGGCGAACGCCGGTTCCGCCTCGTCGTAGGTCTGGAGCCAGATCGCGCGCAGGCCCGGTTCCGTGCGGGTGAGGCGTACGAGGGCGGCGCCGGTGGTGCCGTCGGGGCCGGTGGCGGTGAGGAGGCCGGTCGCGAGGCGGGGGTCGAAGAGTTCCTCCAGGGGGCGGCCGGGCTGCCACTCCCGCAGTCGGGCGGCGATGACGTCGATTCCGGCCGAGAACAGCGGTCGTACGCAGCTCTCCTTGCTCGGGAAGTATCGCCACACGGTGCGCGCGGAGACGCCGACCGCCTGGCCGATCTGCTCGCCGGTGGTCGCCGCCACGCCCTGGGAGACGAACAGTTCCACCGCGGCGCGGGCGATCTCCAGTCGGATCTCGGCCTTGCGCGCCTCGGTGAGGGGTGGTCGTCCCGTGCGTCCGCTGGGTGCGGTCATCAGTTGCCCTCCGGCTGCCGTCGTGACCTCCCGGGATTCTCCACCATGGCCCGCCCATCAATTTATGTCACTCGCAGACATTAAGTCGTAGGGTGAGGGCACAGTGGGCGCGGAGCCCTCGCACGACGAACTCGCACAATGAACTTGTACGACGAACAGGAGCACCTCATGGCCAGTGGACTCGACGGACGCAGCGTCATCGTCACCGGAGCGGGTTCGGGCATCGGGCGCGCCGCCGCCGTGGCCTTCGCCGCGGAAGGTGCCAAGGTCGTGGTGGCCGACCTCAATGCCGACGGTGCCCACACGGTCGTCAAGGAGATCGAGCAGGCGGGCGGCACCGCCGTCGCGGTCACGGGTGACCTGAGCGAGCAGGCGGTCGTCGACGAGGTGACCGCGACCGCCGTGGAGCGCTTCGGCGGGGTGGACGTGCTGGTGAACAACGCCGGGATCATGGACCGCATGTCGGCGCTGGCGGACGTGGACGACGCCGAGTGGGAGCGGGTCATCCGGGTCAATCTGACCGCGCCCTTCCTGCTCGCCCGGGCCGTGCTGCCGCACATGCTGGCGGCGGGCCGGGGCGCGATCGTGAACACCGCCTCCGAGGCAGGCTTCCGCGGCAGCGCGGCGGGTGCCGCCTACACGGCCTCCAAGCACGGGGTGGTGGGCCTGACCAAGTCCCTCGCCGTGATGTACCGCAAGCAGGGCATCCGCGCGAACGCCATCGCCCCGGGCGGCACGCTGACCGGCATCGTCGTGGAGGCCGACCCGGCCGCCCTCGGCCCGGCGGCGCTCGGCCCGCACTTCGTGAACCTGGGCCGCGTGGCGCAGCCCGAGGAGCAGGCCGCCGCGATCGTGTTCCTCGCCTCGGACGCGGCGAGCAACATCAACGGCGTGATCCTGCCGGTCGACGACGGCTGGTCGGCGGTCTGACGCCCGCGCCCGGAGGGCTCGGCGGGCGCGGCCCTACGGCACCGGCCGCTCGGCCGCGCCCCGCACGAACAGCCGCGCCAGCCGCTGCCCCGTCTCCACGGCGGCGGCATGGTCCTCGATGGGCTTGACCCGGGCGTCCTTGAACACGATGTAGGTGACTCCGGTGTCCGTGCCGCCGCCGCGCGGATCGGCGCGGATACCGAGGCCCTTCGCCGTCGCGTACGACGCCTCGCCGATGATGTCGTGCGGACCGACGTCTCCTACGACGGCGTACTGCACCCGGCCCCGGTAGACGACGGCGGCGACCGAGCCGCCGCCGACGCGGTGGTCCCGGTGGTTCCAGAGGGCGCTCGCGGCGGGGACCACGATGTAGGGGAGCCGCTCGGCGTTCAGATAGCGGCCGTCGGACTGCTGGTAGGCCGTCATGGACGAGAAGAGCGGGTCGGTGCGCGCGTTGCAGCGGGCGCCGGCCTGTCCGTCGCAGTCGATGTCCAGGTCGGCCTTCCAGTAGACGGCTTCCTTGGTGCCGCAGACCGGGATCGTCGCGGGCTCCCCCTCGTCGCTGCGGTACCGGCCGCGCGAGACAGGGGCGCAGTCACGCACCCTGGCCAGCAGGTCGGCCGCCGCGACATCGCCCTCGCGCAGCGCCACCGGCCCCGCCTGGGATCGTACGAACGCGACGGGTGCGGAGGGAAGCATGGTCGGGGCGATCAGGGCGGCGCCGGCCGCGGCCAGCGTCAGCGACTGGACACGCACGATAGGGACCCTCTCCTGGGGGATCTGACGGACACTCAGCCCACCCTGGTACCGCTCCGCTCACGCGGCCACCGCTGAGGGGCCGGACGGTGCACACTCACCCGGAACGACAGTGGACACCCGGAACTCCCGACGGAGGCCGAATCCCTGAGCCGGCATCACTTCGGACGGAAGCCGAACCCTGAGCCCGCGTCACTCCCGACGGGGGCCGGGCGCCCGAGCCCGTGTCGGCTCCGGTCGCCCGGCCGTCCTCGCCGGCGCGGGCTCAGCGACGACAGCGGTCCGCGCCACCGGCATGAACTACCCACTCTCGGGGGTGAGTTCAGCCGTGAGGACTTCAGCATACGTAACCCGCGCGAGCGGACAGCACCGACGCCCCTCTTGATACGGTCGCCCCACTCGCGCCATATTGGTCCGGACCTTTTCCGTCGTGTGATGCCGTGCAATGCCGGGGAGGCAGAATCGTGCGACGCGTCGGCGCCCTCGCTCCCGCTCGCACCGTCCTGGTCTGCGCCGTCCTCTTGCTGCTCGCCTCGTGCGGCAACGGCGACGAGGGAGACGGCCGTGCGCCCGGCGCCCCGGCCGGGGTCACGGCGGCGGCGGGAAGCGCGACCAGCGTGCACGTCATGTGGGACGCGGTGACGGCGGACCCACGCGTGGGCTCGTACGAGATATATCGGGGCACCACGAAGGTGAAGGAAGTACCGGGTTCCGAGCACATGGTGGATGTCACCAGGCTCCGGCCCGCCACCATGTATGCCTTCACCGTGCGGGCCCGGGACACCGACGGTCGCCTGGGGCCGCGCAGTCGTGAGGTCCGGGCCCGGACACCCGTCGCCGTCGCGGCGGACCACTCGGCGCCCACCCGCCCGCGCGCAGCGGAGGGCCGGGCCATCGGCAGCCGGGCGGTCCAGTTGTCCTGGGGCGCCTCGACGGACGACCGGAGCGTGGTGTCGTACGACATCTATCAGGGCGGGACGAAGATCCACAGTGTGGGCGGCGCACAGACCGCGACGGTGGTCATGGGGCTGCGACCCAGTACGCACTACTCGTTCACCGTGCGGGCGCGGGACGCCGCCGACAACCTCTCGCCGGCGAGCAAGGCGGTCCCGCTGACCACCGCGCCGGGCAGTGACGACGGACAGGGCACCGCGCCCACGGACTTCCGCGCGGCCACTCACCGGGGCGACGACGGGGCGTACTACATCGACCTGTCCTGGGTGCCGCCGCGCACGGACGGGGTGGTCACCGAGTACCAGATCCACCTCGACGGCCAGCCGGCCACCTCACTGGTCTGGGGCGGGACCGCGCCGCGCGACCGGGCGACGTACAGCTTCTACGCGGGCGGGAAGGCCGGGGTCAGCCATCGGGTACGGCTCAGGGCCCGGCTGCCGGACGGCACCTGGGGCGGGTTCTCGGCGGAGCGGACCGTGACGACGGGCAGGACCGCTACGCGGGCGCCATAGGCGATACCTAGGATGAGCGGCATGATCCATCGGGATTCCAATGGCGGCGCGCCGCTCGATCTCTCTCTCCTCCGCACGTTTCTCGGCGTGCACCGGGCCGGTTCGTTCACCGCGGCGGGGCGGCTGCTCGGGTTGTCGCAGCCGACGGTGACGACTCAAATCCGTTCGTTGGAGGAGCAGTTGGGGCGGGAGCTGTTCGAGCGGCGGTCGCGCGGTGTCGTGCCGACCTCGGTGGCGGACCAGTTGGCCGCGCAGGTCGCGGCCCCCTTGGACGCGCTGGCCGCGGTGGCCGACCGCGGTGCCCTCGGCGCCGTCCGGTCCCCGGAGCCGGTGCACGTTGCGGGCCCGGCCGAGCTGCTGTGCACCCGGGTGCTGCCCGCGCTGGCACCGTTGACCGAGGAGGGCGTACGGCTGCGGGTCAGCCCGGGGCTGACGGACGACCTCCTCGACGGACTGCGCGGCGGCCGCTTCGACCTGGTGATCGCCACCGCCCGGCCGCGCGGACGGACGCTGACCTGGGAGCCGCTCGCGGACGAGGAGTTCGTGCTGGTCGCCTCGCCCGCGTGGGCGGAGCGCATCGGGACCCGGCGGGTCGCGGCCGAGGGGCCCGCCGCCCTGCACGGGGTGCCCCTGGTGTCGTACGCGGAGGATCTCCCGATCGCCCGGCGCTACTGGCGGCACGTCTTCGGCACCCGGCTCGGCGGGCAGGCCGCGATCACGGTGCCCGATCTGCGCGGGGTGCTGGCGGCGGTCGTGGCCGGTGCCGGGATCACCGTGCTCCCCCGCTATCTGTGCCTGGACGAGCTGGCGTCCGGCGCGCTGGTGCCGCTGCTGGTGCCCGAGGACCCGCCGATCAACACCACGTATCTCACCCGCCGTCCCGGCGCGCCGGACAACCCGCACGTCACGCTCGTACGGGAGCGGCTGCTGCGGACGGCACCCACCTGGTGAATCCGGACCGCGACCCCGGCAGTGCGTCGTCCTGAGCCGGACGAAGGAATCCGTCACCTGCCCGGTCGCCGTCCGCATGCGGGACGGGCCGACGCCGCGTTGGCTTCCTTGGAGGCAGCACGGCCGTTCCCCGACCCCGGCGGCGCAAGGATGTTCCGCCAACCGTGCCGCCGGAGGGCAGTCCCATGCGCACTTGTCAGCTACTCCTCCGCTCCGGCCTGACCGTGACAGCCGCCGCCGCTCTTCCGCTCGCTCTGACCGCCGTCCCCGCCGGCGCGGCCTCGGGGATCTCCGTGAGCACCACGGGGACCACGGTCTCGGTCACGACCAGTGCGTGCGCCCAGAACCGCACCACCGGCGTCTGGGGCACCGGCTCGCTGCTCACCAGCAGTCAGGCGAGCTTCGCCGAGGGCCGGAAGGCCACCCTGGCGGGGACGACCGTCAGCCAGTCCACCGCCTGGACCAGCGTCACTCCGGGCACCTACACCGTCATCGTCATGTGCCAGAACTCCACCACGCCCGCGGGCACCCAGACCGTGATCGTCTCCGCCACCGCGACCCCCAGAGCCACCGCCACCGCCACGGCCTCGCCCTCGCGCGGCGTCATGGGCGGACTCGGCGGAGCCACCAAGGACTTCGGCCCGCTCACCCTGGGGGTCGGCGGGGGTCTGGTGGGCGCCGGTGTCATCGCGGCGGCCTGGTTCCTGCGCCGCCGTGCCAAGCCGTACCGCCTCTGACCGTGCCCACCGCCGAGGGGCCGCCCGTGATCGGGCGGCCCCTCACGCATGTCCTACGGCAGCTCGGCGAACTCCTCGATCGCATGCGTGAGCCACTGCGTCCAGAAGGTCTCCAGGTCGATGCCCGCGCGCAGTACGAGATGCCGGAGCCGGTCCTGGGGGCTGTCCCGGTCGGGCGGGAAGTCGCGCTTCTCGATCTCCTCGTACTCGGCCAACTGCCGTTGATGCAGGTCGAGATGACGTCGCAGGTCGGCCTCGACGCCGTCCGTGCCGACCACCGCCGCCGCGCGCAGCCGCAGCAGCATCGTGTCGCGCAGCGGCTTCGGGTCCTGGGCGGAGGCGGTCCAGCGGGCCAGTTCGGCGCGGCCGGCCGGAAGGACCTCGTAGCTCTTCTTCTGGCCGCGGGCCGGCTGGTCGGAGGCGAGGGCCCGGATCTGGCCCTCGGCCTCCAGTTTTCCCAGCTCGCGATAGATCTGCTGGTGCGTCGCCGACCAGAAGTAACCGATCGACCGGTCGAAGCGCCGGGTCAGTTCCAGACCCGAGGACGGCTTCTCCAGAAGAGCGGTGAGGATCGCGTGCGGGAGTGACATGGGGTCATCCTAGGGACGCCGTCAGAGGGCGGCCGCGACCTCGGTGCCCTGCTTGATGGCCCGTTTGGCGTCCAGTTCGGCGGCCACGTCGGCGCCGCCGATCAGGTGCACGCCGCGTCCGGCGGCGACCAGTTCGTCGTAGAGGTCGCGACGCGGGTCCTGGCCGGTGCACAGGACCACCGTGTCGACCTCCAGGACGGTGCTCGTGCCGTCGACGGTGACGTGCAGTCCGGCGTCGTCGATCAGGTCGTACTGGACGCCGGGGACCATGGTGACGCCCCGGTGCTTGAGTTCGGTGCGGTGGATCCAGCCGGTGGTCTTGCCGAGGCCTGCGCCGACCTTGGTCGCCTTGCGCTGGAGGAGGTGGACGCTGCGCGGCGGGGCGGGCCGCTCGGGTGCGGCGAGGCCGCCGGGGGCCGCGTAGTCCATGTCGACGCCCCAGGCGCGGAAGTACGCCGCCGGGTCCTCGCTCGCCTTGTCGCCGCCGTCGGTGAGGAACTCGGCGACGTCGAAGCCGATGCCGCCCGCGCCGAGGATCGCGACGCGGTCGCCGACGGGCACGCGGTCGCGCAGGACGTCGAGGTAGCCGACGACGCTGGGGTGGTCGACGCCGGGGATGTCGGGGGTGCGCGGGGTGACGCCGGTGGCGACGACGACCTCGTCGTAGTCGTCCAAGTCGGCTGCTGTCACGGGGGTGTTGAGGCGTACGTCCACCTCGTGCTCGGCGAGCCGGGTGCGGAAGTAGCGCAGCGTCTCGTCGAACTCCTGCTTGCCCGGGACCTGTCGGGCGACGTTGAGTTGTCCGCCGATCTCGGCGGCGGCGTCGTACAGCGTGACCTGGTGGCCGCGTTCGGCCGCGCTCACCGCACAGGCGAGTCCGGCCGGACCCGCGCCGACGACCGCGACGCGTTTACGCAACCTCGTAGGCGCGAGGACGAGTTCGGTCTCGTGGCAGGCACGCGGGTTGACCAGGCAGGAGGTGATCTTCCCGCTGAAGGTGTGGTCGAGGCAGGCCTGGTTGCAGCCGATGCAGGTGTTGATGGCGTCGGAACGGCCCGCCGCGGCCTTGGCGACGAAGTCGGGGTCGGCGAGCATCGGGCGGGCCATCGACACCATGTCGGCGTGCCCGTCGGCGAGCAACTGCTCGGCCAGTTCAGGGGTGTTGATGCGGTTCGTGGTGACGAGCGGGACCGAGACCGCGCCCATCAGCTTCTTGGTGACCCAGGTGTACGCCCCGCGCGGCACCGAGGTCGCGATGGTCGGGATACGGGCCTCGTGCCAGCCGATGCCGGTGTTGATGATGGTCGCCCCGGCGGCCTCAACCGCCTTGGCCAGCCTGATGACTTCGTCCAGGGTGGAGCCGCCCGGCACGAGGTCGAGCATCGACAGCCGGTAGACGATGATGAAGTCCTCGCCGACCGCCTCGCGCACCCGGCGCACGATCTCGACGGGGAAGCGCATCCGGTTCTCGTAGGAACCGCCCCAGCGGTCGTCGCGGTGGTTGGTCTGCACGGCGATGAACTCGTTGATGAGGTAGCCCTCGGAGCCCATGATCTCGACCCCGTCGTACCCGGCCTGCCGGGCGAGGCGGGCCGCGCGGGCGTAGTCCTCGATGGTCTGCTCGACCTCGGCGTCGGTGAGCGCGCGCGGCGGGAAGGGGCTGATGGGCGCCTGGACGGGACTCGGCGCGACCAGGTCCTGGTGGTAGGCGTACCGCCCGAAGTGCAGGATCTGCATCGCGATCCGGCCGCCCTCGCGGTGCACGGCGGCGGTGATGGCGGTGTGCTGCGCGGCCTCGGCGTCGGTGGTCAGCTTGGCTCCGCCCTCGTAGGGCCGGCCGGCCTCGTTCGGCGCGATGCCTCCGGTGACGATCAGACCGACACCGCCACGCGCGCGTGCGGCGTAGAACTCCGCCATGCGCTCGAAACCGCGCTCGGCCTCTTCCAGGCCTACGTGCATGGAGCCCATGAGGACGCGGTTGGGCAGCGTGGTGAAGCCCAGGTCGAGCGGGTTCAACAGGTGCGGGTAACGGCTCATCGGGCCCTCCGTGCGCGGTGTCGTGCCTCTGTTGTAGAGGACGGGACCAGGTTTATGCAACTAGTTGCACAATCGGGGGCGGGCCCGCGGGCTCGGGATTCACAGGGAGCCATTACCTGTTCTTTATCGCCGGCCCCGGAGAATCACAGACAGGCGTGCCGGTGGGATGCCGGGCGCGGAGCCCAGGGAGCGAGCCGTGACGCACGATCCTGAACACGAAGCAGGCGACAACTCCGCGATACCGCCGATGCCCGACCACGCACCCGAGATGGAGGTGCTCACGGGCCCCGGCGGCGCGGAGCGCGACCACGGTCTCGACCGGCTGTGGCGACAGCGGTCCAGGCGCTCCCGGGCGGTGATCGCCGCGGCCACCGTGGGGGTGTTGGCGCTCGGCGGGACCGTCGCCTATGCGGCCACCTCGGGAAGTTCGGGCGGCGACGCCGTGCCCGCTGCCGCCGCGTCCCCGTCCGGGTCACCCTCACCCGGTGGTCCCGACGGCCGGCACGGGGGCGGTATGTGGTTCGGGTTCGGTGTCGGTGGCAAGGCCGTGCACGGCGAGGCCACGGTGAAGGACAACACCACCGGCAAGTGGGTGGTACGGATCTGGCAGCGCGGCACGGTCACGAAGGTGGACGGCGACCAGGTCACCGTCAAGAGCGACGACGGCACCTCGTGGACCTGGACCGTGGGCTCGGGCGCCACCGCCCAGAACTCCGCCACTCTCAAGAAGGGCGACACCGCCTCCCTGATCGGCACGCGCTCCGACAGCGGCACCCGGACCGCCGACCGGGCCTTCACGGGCACCTTCGACCACAAGGGGCCCGGGCGACCGGCCGAGCGGAGTCCCGGGCGGCGGCCACGGCCCCTGGGACCGCGGCGACCGCGGCGGCCCCAGCGCCTCACCCAGCCCGTCCGGCAGCGGCGCTACGACCTGACCGGCCCGCCCTCCCTGACACCGATCACGACGTTCGCGTACGACTCCTCGTCCTCGGCCAGCCGTGTCCGGAGCCCTGCGCCGGTGAACGCCTCGACGGCTGAGGGAAGTTGACGCTCGCTCGTCTCGACGAGCAGACAGCCACCGGGAGCCAGCCAGTCGGGCGCACCCTCGGCGACCCTCCGGAGTATGTCGAGGCCGTCCGTGCCCCCGTCGAGGGCGACCAGCGGTTCGTGCTCGCGGGCCTCGGCGGGCAGCAGCGGGACCTCGTCGGTGGGGACGTACGGCACGTTGGCCGCGAGGATGTCGACGCGGCCACGCAACTCGCCCGGCAGCGCGGCGAACAGGTCGCCCGTGTGGACGCGCCCGCCGAAGGCGGCGACATTGCGGCGGGCGCAGTGCGTGGCGGCGGGGTCTATGTCGGCGGCGTGCAGTTCGACCCGGCCGAGAGCGGCGGCCAGGGCCGCGCCGAGCGCGCCGGAACCGCAGCACAGGTCCACGACGACGGAGGCGTCCGGGGCGTGCGCGAGGGCCTGTTCGACGAGGAACTCGGTACGGCGGCGGGGCACGAACACGCCGGGTTCCACGGCGATGCGCAGTCCGCGGAACTCGGCCCAGCCGACGACGAGTTCGAGGGGCAGTCCGTCCACCCGGCGGTCCACCATGGCGGCGAGTTCGTCCGGGGTGCGGGCGGCGGAGAGGATCAGTCGCGCCTCGTCCTCGGCGAAGACACAGCCCGCGGCACGGAGCGCGGCGACGACGGAGGCGGGGTCAAGAGGGGGCATGAAAGCCGAGAGCCTTTCGGGAGCTTGCCGAAGGGTGCTCTCGCGGTCACCTGCTACCGGTGATCCGAGCTGTCCTGAGGTGAGAGCACCCGGCCTGACACAGCGGTAATGGGTCTCACCTCCCAGGTGTGCGGGGCCGGGACCGTCCGCGACCGATGGGAAACAGTACCCGAACCCCGGGCCGCGAGAGGCCGCCCCCCCCTCCATCGAGTTGTACTATGCAACCAGGAGAACTAGGGAGGTTCCGGTGCGAGCGGACCAGGCCGTGGAGACCATCCAGCGCGAGATGACGATCTTCGCCCGCCGCGCCCGCGCGTCGGCGGGGCGCCTGCACCCCGAGCTGTCCCTGGTGTCATACACCCTGCTCGGACATCTGGAGGAGCGCGACGGCTGCCGGGCCACGGACCTCGCCGCGCACTACGCCCTGGACAAGTCCACGGTCAGCCGTCAGGTCGCCGCCCTGCTGCGCGCCGGTCTCGTCGAGCGCCGCCTCGATCCCGAGGACCACCGCGTCCAGGTGCTGCATCTGACCGACGCCGGCCGGCGGATCCTCGCCCAGGTCACCGAGAACCGCCAGGCCGCCTTCCGGGAGCGGCTGGCGGGCTGGCCGGAGGAGGACCTGGCGCGGTTCGCCGGCTATCTGGAGCGCTACAACGCGTGGTCCGGCGAGGGCCCCGCCGAGGAGGGCTGAGGGAGAGGTCCGGTCCTACGAGACCCCGACGGCCTGTGTCTGGGTCAGGTGCTCCGGCGCCCGTGCCGCGAGGAACGCGGTACGGAGGCGGAGGCGGAAGCCGAGGGACTCGTACAGCCGTATCGCGTTGGTGTTGGTCGCGCCGGTGTGCAGGAACGGCGTCTCGCCGCGCTCACGGATGCCGTGGGCCACGGCACGGATCAGGCGGCCGGCGAGACCCTCACCACGGGCGGAGGGATCGGTGCAGACGGCGCTGACCTCGGTCCAGCCGGGCGGACGGAGTCGTTCACCGGCCATGGCGACGAGGGCACCGTTCCGACGGATGCCCAGGTAGGTGCCGAGTTCGACGGTGCGGGGCAGGAAGGGGCCCGGCTTGGTCCGTTCCACCAGGTCGAGCATCTCGGGCACGTCGGCCGGACCGAGACGGACCGCCTCCGGGTCCGGTGCGGCGGACATCCCCTCGTCGACCATCTGCACGCCGTCGAGGTGGAAGGTGACCTCCCAGTCGTCCGGAACCCGGCCCCGGAAGCCGAGCAGCGGGATATCGGTGCCGGGCCCGGAGAGGGCGGCCACGTCCGCCCAGTCGTCGGCGTCGGGCTCGTCGGGCAACGCCACCCATGGGGTCACGTCGACCGGGTAGCGCAGGACCCGCCCGCGCCGCTCGGCGAAGTGCGCGTGCGGGCCGGTGAGGGCGGCCCGGGCGGGGTGGTCGAGGACGTGCTCGTCGACGGGGCTCATGCGGCCACCTCGATCACGATCTTGCCGCGGGCGTGGCCGTCCTCGACCCTGCGCAAAGCCTCGCCTGCCCGGTCGAGTGGGAAGGTCTGTGTCACATGGGGGTCCAGTCGGCCGCTCACCACGAGTTGGGCGACGGCGTCGAGGACGGTGGCGTCGCGGGCGCGCTCGACGCGGTTGCCGCCGAGCTTCTCGACCACGGGGGCGGGGGCGCCGGCGGTGACCAGCTTCGTGCGGTCGGTGAGGAGGGTCGCGGCCTCGGCGAGTACTTCGCCGCCGACGAGGTCGTAGACACCGTCGATGCCGTCCGAGGCGACCGCCCGTACCCGTGCGGCCAGGTCCGGTCCGGAGGGGATGTGGACCGCGCCCAGCGATTCCACGAAGTCCTTCTTGCCCTCGCTCGCCACGCCCACGGCGTGCAGTCCGAAGGCGCGGGCGATCTGGACCGCCGCGGAGCCGACCCCGCCGCCCGCGCCGGTGACCAGCACGGTCGCGCCGGCCGGCAGGTCGAGCTGGCGGACGCCGTCGTACGCGGTCGCCGCGGCGACCGGCAGCGTGGCCGCGTCCCGGAAGGACAGCTCGGCGGGCTTGTGCGCGGTGACCGTCGCGGGCAGCAGGGCGTACTCGGCGTAGCCGCCCGCCACTGTGTTGCCGAACACCTCGTCGCCGACGGCGAACCCGTCGACTCCGGCGCCGAGTTCCGCCACGACCCCGGCGGCCTCGTTGCCGAAGACCAAGGGGAAGGCGGGTGCGTCCGTCTCGCCGGGCCGTCGGAAGCCGTTGCGCAACTTCCAGTCGACGGGGTTCACCCCGGCCGCGCGTACCGCGAGGAGGAGCTCACCGGGACCGGGACGGGGCCGGTCCACCTCGACGAGCGCCTCGGTCTCGGGTCCCCCGTAACGCGTGAAGACATACGCCTTCGGCATCCGCTTCCTCACTCTCCTTCGCCGTCACCACTCAGGCCGCACTGAAGACCAAGGTCGATCAGTGGACGGCTATTCCCCGGAGCGGGGAGAGTTCATACGGCCGCAATGATCGTCGGTGCCCCTCGGACCTGGGCATATCTCGTGGACTCGTACCGTTGAAACGAGAACCCACTGATCACGCCCGCCCAGCGGACCCGCGCCGCAACGGCCTGGAGGCTCCACCCGTATGCACGTCACCCGAGGCTTCACCGGACGCCCCCGCGTCCCCGACGCCGGCCTGCCGCCCGGACAGTACGACGCGGGCGACGACTGGCCCGTCCTGTCCGCCGAGGTCACCCCCGACCTGGCACCGGCCGACTGGACCTTCCGCGTCGACGGACTGGTGGCCGAGCCACGCACCTGGAACTGGTCGCAGGCACACGAGCTGCCGACGTCCGCCTACGAGGGTGACATCCACTGTGTGACGAGCTGGTCGAAGTTCGGGGTGCGGTTCGGGGGCGTATCGCTGGACGCGTTCTTCACTGTGGTCCGGCCCCATGTGTCCGCCACACATGTGGTCGCGTACTCGCACACCGGGTACACCACGAACCTCCCGCTCTCCGATGTGACCGGCGGGCGGGCCTGGATCGCGTGGGAGTACGACGGCAGGCCGCTGCCCGCCGAGCACGGTGGCCCCGCCCGGCTGCTGGTGCCGCACCTGTACTTCTGGAAGAGCGCCAAGTGGATCGCGGGCCTGCGGCTCCTCGACCACGACGAGGCGGGCTTCTGGGAGCAGAACGGCTATCACGCCCGGGGCAACCCCTGGGAGGAACAGCGGTACTCCGGTGACTGAGACCTTCGCGCCCGCCACCCGGTTCGCGGTACCGGGGCGGATCGCCGTGAACGACCGGGCCGCCGCCATGTGGCAGACCGCCACGCTCACCGAGATCCGCCGGGAGACCCCGCGCGCCTCGACGTTCCGGTTCGCGGTGCCCGGCTGGGCGGGCCATCTCCCGGGCCAGCATCTGATGCTGCGGCTGCGGGCCGAGGACGGCTATGTGGCGCAGCGCCACTACTCGATCGCCTCTCCCCCGGACGATGCCGGGTATGTGGAGCTGACCCTGGACCATGTCGAGGGCGGCGAGGTGTCCGGCTGGTTCCACACGGTGGCCGAGCCCGGTGACGAGGTCGAGGTGCGCGGTCCGCTGAGCGGCTTCTTCGCCTGGCCCGGCGACCGGCCCGCGCTGCTGCTGGGCGCCGGTTCCGGGGTCGTACCGCTGATGTCGATGCTCCGGCAGCACCGGGCGCGGAACCTGTCGGTGCCGCTGCGGCTGGTGGTGTCGGCACGAGGTCCCGAGGAGTTGATCTACGCGCGGGAGTACGGCGCCGAGACCACGGCCGTGTTCACGCGCAGTGCACCGGAGGGGGTGCCGGTGGGACGTATGGCCGCCGCACATGTGGCGCCGCTCCTGGCCGAGCAGCCTGCTGGTGGGTGGGAGGCCTATGTGTGCGGCTCCAACGGGTTCGCCGAACATGCCTCGCGGCTGCTGGTCGGGGCGGGCCAGCCCGTGGATCGCATCCGCATCGAACGCTTCGGCTGAGACGTGAACCGGGTGGGAGGCGCTCCCGACTGAGGCTCGCTCCGGTTGAGGGAAACGCCTCGGACGGGGTACGACTACTGTATGGACGCTCGCATGCGTGCGCGGTGTCGGGGTAGCGGCGGACCGGCCTCACGGGGCTTCCGGTCCACCGGTTCCTCGGCTCCGGTGACGGCGAGGAGACCGACATGCGGACTCAGGTACGGGGTGGAGGCCGACGGAACAATCCGCTGCGGCGCCGGTCGGACGTCGTGGAAGCGTGGACGGCGCTGGTCGTCACGGTCCTGCTGTTCGTCGTCGCGCCCGTGGCCGGTGCCGCCGCGGGCCTCTGGGCCCACGACCAGGCCCGGACGATCGCCGCGACCCAGCGGGCCGACCGCCATCGCGTGCCCGCGCAGGTGATCGGAAACCCGCCCTCCCAACTGACGTCGGTGGAAGGCACCCGCGCGCAGACCTTCCCGGTCGAGGTGCGCTGGACCGACCCGGGCAAGGGGCCGCGCACGGCCACGGCCGAGGTCCCGCTGGGCACGGTGCGCGGTGCCATGGTGGACGTATGGATCGACGCCAAGGGGCACGGTGTCGCTCCGCCCGCGGGTGAAGTGGCCGTCTGGCAGCACACGTTGACGATCGGCGTGTGGACGGCGGGTGGTGTGGTCGCCGTGGCCCTGCTCGCGTCCGCGGTGACCCGACGGGTCGCGCTGCGGCACCGGTTGGCAGAGTGGGAACGGGACTGGGCACTCACGGAACCGGAGTGGACGCAGCGGGGGACGTGACCGCCTCGACACCCCGCCACCGCAGGGGGCTTGAACGAGCCGCGCTCGGGAACCCCCCGGCCCATGGCACCTCGGCGCCACAACCGCAACCGCGAACCCCGCGTCACGAATCCGGGCCCCTCACGCGCTCGCCGCGAACGTCGCCACGCCGATCCGCGGCGGTCACGCCCCCACCCGGAACACCGCGACGCCGATCCGCGCCGCTCACACACCTCGGCCCATGGCACCCCGGCCGCGCATCCGCCGCCGCGAGCGCCGCGTCACCGATCCGGGCCTGCCACGAGCCCGCCGCGAACGCCATCTCACCGATCCGCGCCGCTCACGCCGCCACCCGGAACATCCCCACGCCCATCCGCGCCCGCCACACACCCCGCCCCGAACACTCCCTCACCAATCCGACCCCCTCACGCCCCACCCCGAACACCGTGTGACCGACCCCCGTCACACCCCCCGCTGCATCCCCCGAGCAACCCGCCCATGGTCCCGCAACACATCCCCCAACGCAGACAGCACCGGCTCGCCCCGATCGACGAGGATCCGCCCGCCGACAACCGTCACCCACGCCCGCGCGGGCCCACACCGCAGCCACGACTCGACAGGATCGCTGAGCGCCCCCGCCAGCGCGACCTCGTGCAGGTCCCACACCACCAAGTCGGCACACGCGCCCGGCCGCAGGTGTCCCAGTTCGTCGGCGCGGCCCAGGCAGCGTGCTGAGCCTCGGGTCGCGATGTCGAGGGCGTCGCGTGCCGTCATCGCACCGGGCCCTCCCCGGTAGCGGCCGAGCAGCAGGGCACCACGGGTCTCCATCCACAACGAGGCGTGGTCGGTGGAGGCGGAGCCGTCGCAGCCGATGCCGACGGGCAGGCCGAGTTCACGCATCTCCTTGACCCGGGCCGTGCCGCCGCCGATCAGCATGTTGGAGCTGGGGCAGTGCGCCACACCCACGCCGGCCCCCGCGAGCCGGTGCAGCTCGTCGTCGTTCGGATAGATGCAGTGCGCGACCCAGGTGCGGTCGCTCATCCACCCGGTGTCCTCGAAGTACTCGACGGGCCGGCAGCCGTAGGTCTCCAGGCAGTAGGTGTCCTCGTCGCGATCCTCGGCGAGGTGGGTGTGCAGCCGTACGTCGTGGCGTTCGGCGAGTTCCGCGGTCGCCGTCATGACGTCCTTGGTGACCGAGAACGGTGAGCAGGGTGCGAGCGCGACGCGGATCAGGGCACCCGGCTCCGGGTCGTGGTGGGCCTTGATCAGCCGCTCGCTGTCGGCGAGCACCTCGTCGGTGGTCTGGGTGACGCTCCTCGGCGGCAATCCCCCGTCCTCGACGGAGCGGGTCATCGAACCGCGCGTCGCGTGGAAGCGGAAGCCGATGTCGCGGGCGGCGCGGATCTCCGCGTCGACGAGGTTGGGGCGCGGGTGCACATAGAGGTGGTCGGAGGATGTGGTGCAGCCGCCCATGAGGAGTTCCGCCATACCGACGTACGCCGACACATAGGCGGCCTCCTCGTCGAGCCTGGCCCACAGCGGGTAGAGCGTGGTCAGCCAGTCGAAGAGGGTGCCGTTGACGGCGGGCGCGTAGGAGCGGGTGAGGTTCTGGTAGATGTGGTGGTGCGTGTTGATCAGGCCTGGGGTGACGAGCCGGCCGGCCGCGGAGACGGTCGTGGTGGCCTCGGGTTCGGTCCCTCCCGCGCCGACGGCGGTGACCCGACCACCCGTGACGGCGACCCAGCCGCCCGGGATCTCCCGCTCACCGTCCACGACGAGCAGTTCGGCGTCCTTGACCAGCAGATCCACGGCAGACGGCATGCGGCCATCGTAGGCGCGGGGCGCCGCAAAGGCCTGGCGAGTCCTCCGATGTCACACGTACGGTGTGATCATCCGCACTCACACTTCACAAAGGCGGTCATCAATGGCCCTGTTCGACCTTCCGCTCGACGAACTCCGCGCGTACCGCAGCGAGTCCGTCGAGCCCGAGGACTTCGACGCCTTCTGGTCCAAGACCCTCCAGGAGACGCGCGAGCACGATCTGGACGCCCGCTTCGAACCGGTCGACACGGGACTGTCCACGGTCGAGGTGTACGACGTGACATTCGCCGGGTTCGGCGGCCACCCGGTGAAGGGCTGGCTGCGGTTGCCGGCCGGTGCCGAGCAACCGCTGCCGCTGGTAGTGGAGTTCGTCGGCTACGGCGGCGGGCGGGGTCTCCCGCACGAAAACCTGCTGTGGGCGTCGACGGGCCGCGCCCACTTCGTCATGGACACGCGCGGGCAGGGCAGCGCGTGGGGCGGTGGCGGCGGCACCCCGGACCCGGTGGGCGGCGCGCCCGCGTACCCCGGCTTCATGACCCGGGGCATCGACGCCCCCGAGAACTACTACTACCGCCGGGTGTTCACGGACGGGGTGCGCGCCGTCGAGGCGGCCCGTTCGCACCCGCTGGTGGATCCGGCGCGCACGGTGGCGGTCGGCGCGAGCCAGGGCGGCGGCATCACGATCGCCGTGGGCGGGCTGCTCGGCGACCTGGCCGGGATCGCGCCGGACGTGCCGTTCCTGTGCGACTACCCGCGCGCCGCGACCCTCACGGACCGCCACCCGTACCGCGAGATCGGCAGCTATCTCAAGACCCATCGCGGGCGCGCCGAGGACGTCCTGCGGACGCTCTCGTACTTCGACGCCGTCCACTTCGCGTCCCGGGGCCGCGCGCCCGCCCTCTTCTCGACGGCCCTGGAGGATCAGACCTGCCCGCCCTCCACAGTGTTCGCCGTGTTCAACGCCTGGGCGCACGACGACAAGAAGATCGAGGTCTACGACTTCAACGACCATGAGGGCGGCGGCCCTTACCAGGAGGCGACCAAGCTGGACTGGCTGCGGTCGTACGTCTGAGGGGTGTCGTATGGACACGGGTGAGGCCGCCGAGCGGTTCGTGCGGGTGTGGGCGCGGGGCTGGGCGGCGCACGACGTGGAGGCGCTGCTGGAGCTGTACGCCGAGGACTGCGTCCACCGCTCGATGCCGTTCCGTGAACCGCACCGTGGGCGGGCCGAGTTGGCCGCTTATCTGCGCTGGTCGTTCGCGGCGGAGCGAGTTGTCGACGTCCGGTTCTCGGCGCCGGTCGTCGGCCAACACCGGGTGGCGGTAGTGGAGTTCAGGGTGCTGGCCGAGGAGGGCGGTGAGCCGTCCACGCTCGCCGGCTGTGTCTTCGTGCGCTTCGACGAGGCGGGGCTGGCCGTGGAGACCCGCGACTACTG
Organism: Streptomyces sp. NPDC051576; assembly: GCF_040681835.1. Lineage (NCBI taxonomy): Bacteria > Bacillati > Actinomycetota > Actinomycetes > Kitasatosporales > Streptomycetaceae > Streptomyces > Streptomyces sp. NPDC051576. The sequence continues at coordinate 74,762 of NZ_JBFAZO010000018.1, read as the reverse complement.
GCACACGGAACCGGGTCACCGGGAGCCCTCGGGCACGCTGTTCCTCGACTGAACGTACGACACCTTCCACCCAGTCCGACCAGTCGGTATGTTCAGTGGGTCCGGGGTCGCAGCGTCGCGGCCCGGGCCCACGGCGGACCACGGAGGCACCATGTCCGAGCACCAGCCAGCCATCGACGGCCACTGCGACCCGCGCTTCACGGCGGTCCGCACGGCGTTCGAGGAGAACTTCCGGGACCGGGACGAACTGGGCGCCGCAGTGACCGTCACGGTGGACGGCGAGACCGTGGTCGACCTGTGGGGCGGCTGGGCCGACGCGGCACGGACCCGCCCCTGGGAGCGGGACACACTGGTCAACGTGTGGTCCACCACCAAAGGCCCGGTAGCCCTGTGCGCCCACATTCTCGCCGACCGCGGCCTGCTCGACCTCGACGCCCCGGTGGCCGCGTACTGGCCGGAGTTCGCCGCCGCCGGCAAGGAGAACGTGCTCGTACGACACCTGCTGTCGCACCGCGCCGGACTGGCCGGTCTGCGCGAGCCGCACTCCCTCGCGCAGCTCTACGACTGGGAGTTGACGACTCAGCGACTCGCGGCCATGGAGCCCTGGTGGGAGCCCGGGACGCGGTCCGGGTACCACGCGCTCACTTACGGTTTCCTCGTCGGCGAAGTGGTGCGCCGCGTCTCGGGGTTGCTGCCGGGAGCCTTCCTGGAGCGGGAGGTCACCGGCCCGCTCGGGATCGACTTCACCGTCGGGCTGCCGGAGAAGGACGCCGACCGGGCGGCCGAGCTGGTGCATCCGCCTGCCGTGTCGAGCAGTGAACAGGCCGCGATCTTCAGCCAGTTGGCGCCCGCCGCCATCGCCGCGCTGACCAACCCGCTCGCGGGCGCGGCCGAGGCCAACAGCGCCGGGTGGCGCGCCGCGGAGATCCCGGCCGCGAACGGCCACGGCACGGCACGCGCGATCGCCGCGCTCTACGGCGTGTTCGCCGGACGGGGTGCGTACGACGGCCACCGTGTCCTCTCCCCCAAGGCGGCCGAGCGGGTGCGCGAAGGCCAGGGAAGCTGCCGCGACCTGGTACTCGGGCCGGGCCTCGCGCACGAGACGGAGGTCGCGCTGGGCCTGTGGCTCAGTGGCCCGAACGGCTCGTACGGTCCCGACCCGAGGGCTTTCGGACACGACGGCTTCGGCGGCTCCTGCGGTCTGGCCGACCCGGACGCGGGTGTGTCACTGGGCTATGTGATGAACCGGATGGGGCCTCATATCGCCAACGACCCACGGAAGATGGCGTTGATCGACGCCCTGTACGGCGCCCTGTGAGGAGTGATCGGCGCGGGCCGGTTTCGGCCTAACTGCCCTGCCGCTCTTCCCTGGTGGTTTAGACCAATGCTAGATCTGGTCGCGCAACGAGCCCGCACGGCTACGTTTCGTCACCGTTCTGCCCTCAGTCTTGTCACCAACAGGAGGCGCGGCATGGCCCGCACCACCCCCCACGACCACCCGACCGCCGACGACCAGCCCCTCTACGGGAAGATCGCCACCCGACTCCTCGCCGAACTCCACGACGGCACCATCCCGCCCGGTGAACGCCTGCCCGGCGAACGGCAGTTGGCCGAACACTTCCGGGTCAGCCGGGAGACCGTAAGGCAGGCGCTGGAGGTGCTGCGCAGGGACGGCCTGGTCGCCACCGACCGGCGCGGCAGCCACGCCACGCTGACCGGCCTGCCGGTGGAGACACCCTCGTCCCTCACCTTCCCGGTCGGCGCCCGGAGCACGGACCCGACCGGCTTCGACCGGACCTCCGTGGCCTGGGAGGCTCCCCCGCCCGAGCACGCCGAGGCCCTGGGCATCGCGCCGGACCGCCCGACGCTGGTGCACCGGTACGCGTCCGCGGCGGCGGACGGCAGCGGACTGCGTACGGCCGTCACGTCCTTCTCGGCGGTGGCGCTGGCCGAGGTGGAGGAACTCGCCCGCTACCGCGACCGGGCCGACGGCTCCGCCTCCGCCCAACTCCGGCGCACCTACGACTGGATGCGCCGAGCAGGCCTGACGCTGCACCACCGGGACGCCATCACCCAGGTCGCGAACGCTCCCTCGGTGCGGGTGACCCGTCGCGTGCACGACCAGTACGCCCGCCCGCTGGAGATCACCGATCTGGTCGTGGAGGCCCAACAGGACGCCCTGATCTACGAGTTCACAGTGCCCTCGGCGGGCTGAACCCGGCCCTGGCGGTGGCGCGCGGCGGCCTCGATGCCGAACCCGCCGCGCGCCGACCGGCGTTACGCGCTCGTGAGAACGACGAGCTGCTGCGTCGCCCGGGTCATCGCCACATAGTGGTCGACCGCTCCTTCGATGCCCTCTCCGAACGACTCGGGGTCGACGAGGACGACCAGGTCGAACTCAAGTCCCTTGGACAGCTCGGGAGTCAGCGACCGGACACGGGGCGTCGCCCGGAACGTCGGATCACCGATGACACAGGCGATCCCGTCGGCGTGCGCGGCGAGCCAGGTGTCGAGCACCGATTCCAGGTCCGAAGCGGCTCCGTGGACGACAGGGATACCGCTGCTCCGGATGGACGTCGGCACGTTGGCGTCCGGAAGCATGGCACGGATGACCGGTTCGGCCTCCGTCATGATCTCTTCCGGGGTGCGGTAATTCACGGTCAGGGAGGCCAGGTTGATGCGGTCGAGCCCGATCCGCTTCAGCCGTTCCTGCCACGACTCGGTGAACCCGTGCCGGGCCTGGGCGCGGTCACCGACGATGGTGAAGCTGCGGGACGGGCAGCGTTGGAGCAGCATCTGCCATTCCGCGTCGGTCAGTTCCTGGGCCTCGTCCACCACGATGTGCGCGAACGGACCGGCGAGCAGGTCGGGTTCGATGCCGGGCTGGGCGGCTTCGTCGATGAGGGCGTCGCGCAGGTCCTGCCCGTGCAGCATGCCCATCGCGCCCTCGCTCTCGTCGATCTCGACGTTCTGGAGCAGACTGTCGATGACATCGGTCCTGCGGGCGTGTTCGGCGGCGACGGCGGCCTCCTGCCGGCGTTTGCGCCGTGCCGCTTCCGGATCGCCGAGTCGCTGGCGCGCCGCGTCGAGCAGCGGCAGGTCGGACACCGTCCAGGCCTGGGCGTCCGCCCGCTGCAAGCGCTGGACCTCGTCGCGGCTCAGCGAGGGGGCGCACTTGCGCAGATAGGCCGGTACCGTCCACAGGTCTCCGACGAGGTCGGCCGCTTCGAGCAGCGGCCACGCGCGGTTGAAGGCGGTGAGCAGTTCGCGGTTCTGGCGCAGCGACTTGCGGAGCAGGGCGGGTGTGACCGCGCCGTCCTGGGCGTTGGTGGTGTCCTCGTGCTTGTCGACGAGGATGGTGAGCAGTTCCTGCCAGACCTGCTCGCGTCCCTCGTTGTGCGGGGTGCCCGGTTCGGCCGCCTCGAACGCCACGGCCCAGTCCTCGGCGCTCAGCCGGATGTCGGACCAGTGCGTGGTGACGTTCATGCCCTTGGTGGGCGGCTCCTCGTAGAACCGCACGGCCGGCTCGATCGCCCGCACCAGCTCCACGGACGATTTGAGACGGGCCACCTCGGGGTCGGCCTCCACGGCCGCGGCGGCTCCCTCGGTGACGAGGTCCCGCAGGATGCAGGTCTGCACACCCTCCTCGCCGAGGCTGGGCAGGACGTCGGCGACGTAGTCCAGGTAGGGCCGGTGCGGACCGACGAACAGCACGCCGCCCCTGCGGTGCCCGAGACGCGGGTCGGAGTAGAGGAGGTAGGCGGAGCGGTGCAGGGCGACGACGGTCTTGCCGGTGCCCGGGCCGCCGTCGACGACGAGGGCGCCGCGTGATCCCGCGCGGATGATCGCGTCCTGGTCTGCCTGGATGGTGCCGAGGACATCGCGCATGCGGCCCGACCGGTCGCCGCCGAGGCTGGCGATGAAGGCGGACTGGTCGTCGAGGGCGGCATGGCCGACGAACCCGTCCGCCGTGAACACCTCGTCCCAGTAGTCACTGATCCGCCCGCGGGTCCATCGGTACCTGCGACGGCTCGCCAGACCCATCGGGTTGGCGTGGGTGGCCCCGAAGAACGGCTCGGCGGCTGGCGAGCGCCAGTCGAGCAGCAGCCGGCGGCCCGTGCTGTCGGTGAGACCGAGCCGCCCGATGTACACGGGTTCGGATGTGTCGGTGCCGACCATGTGGCCCAGACACAGGTCCAGGCCGAAGCGCCGTAGGGTGCGCAGCCGTGTGGTCAGCCGGTGGATCTCCGTGTCCCGGTCCATCGCCGCCCGGCCGATGCCTCCGGGCGCCCTGCGCTCGGCGTCGAGCTGCTCGGTCAGGTCCGCGATCGACTGGTCGAGGCATTCCGCGATGGCCGCGAAGTGCTGCTCGTCGGCGGCGATCAGCGTCGGGTCGGCTTTGGCGGAGAGCCGGTCGGGGAGGTCGAAGGCGCTGGTGGTCAGGGGGTTCACGGCATCAATTCCGATCTGGGGTCCGCTCCCGGCCGTGCGGGCGGCAGGGCGTGTGGACCGGTGCGTACGGGTTCTCGTGTTCCTGCTCGTTCACGCGGGCACGGACGGCACGGACGGCCGCTCTCCGCCGGCCGGGTCGAGGAGCATCTTCGCGGCCGCCGTCGTCCCGTCGGTGTGGAGCGTGGCGGCCACGGCCTTCGCCCGGGCCCCCATTTCAGGCACCAGGACGGTGGTGAGTGCGGCCGACAGGGAGTCGTAGGTCGGTGTCGGCCCGTCGTGTGCCACGCCGATGCCCAGTTCGGCCACCCCTGCGGCCCAGTATGGCTGGTCCACGATCTGCGGTACGACCACCTGCGGCACGCCGGCCAGGGAGGCGGTCTGCGTGGTGCCCGCGCCGCCGTGGTGCACGACGGCGGCGACGCGCCCGAAGAGCGCCTGATGGTTGACCTCTCCCACGACGAAACAGTCGTCCCGGTCGTCGATCGGGGCCAGGTCCGCCCAGCCCCGGGCGAGGAGGACTCGGCGGCCCTGCGCGCGGATCGCCTCGATGGCGGTGCGGGCGAAGTCCGGCGAGGTGCTCAGGGCCATGCTCCCGAAGCCGACGTGCACCGGCGGCTCGCCGGCCTTCAGGAACGCCTCCAGGTCGTCCGGGAGCGGGCGCTCGTCGGGCAGGATCCACGGCCCGGTCGTCACGACGTCGAGGTCCGTCAGGTCCTGCCACGGGACGAGGGCCGGTTCCGCCGCGAGCCACGGCCGGTCGGTGAAGACGTGGTCCCGGACGTTGTCCACCGGCGGCAGGCCGATCGCCGCCCGATGCCTGTTCTCCGCCTCGCCGTACAGGGCGTTCACGCGCTCGGCGTCCTGCGCCCACAGCACCTTGTTGTCGGTCTCCTCCGGCGGGGACGGCGTGCCCGGCCGCGCCGGTGGACGGCGGTGCCGCGACGGCAGGCCGACCGTGTGGAAGCACGCGAAGACGTAGCGGATGCCCAGTTTCTCGGCCACCGAGCGGGCGCCGGCCGGCATCAGGCCGGTCGCCAGCAGCACGTCACAGTCCTCGGCCGCGGCCATCAACGTCTTGTAGCGGGCGGCGACCAGCTCGGGCGCGAGCTGGAACGCGGCCCCCGGCTTCGGCGGCCGCGCGGCATTGACCACCGACCGCACCGACGGACCGAGCGGCACCAGCGGCACCCCGATCCGGGCCAGCAGCTCGATGAACTCCTCGTCGGGCGGCGCGCAGACCCGTACCTCCGCGCCGAGTTCCAGCAGGCGCGCCGCGAGGCCCGCGAGCGGTTCGACATCCCCGCGCGAACCCCACGTCGACAACAACACACGCATTCCGCGACTCCCGTTTCCGCAGGTCATGCCCTCAGGCCGGACATTCTGCGGCACGACGGGGGCCTTGCCGCAAGCCCCCCGGTGCGCTATACGTTAAGAAGGGAAGAGGAGTGAGCACTCCTCCCTTTCCGCCCTCCCCGCGGGTCTCGCGAAACTCGCCGGGAAAAACCCACCGACGATGTCGAGATCCCGTGCCCGGCTCCGTCCCCGAGGTGAACGCGTCCACAATGGGTCGCACCAGCACCGAGGAGAACGACCATGGCCAAGTACCTGCTGCTGAAGTACTACCGCGGCGCCCCCGCCGCCGTGAACGACGTCCCCATGGAGCAGTGGACCCCCGAGGAGATCACGGCCCACGTGCAGTACATGAACGACTTCGCGGCCCGGCTGGAGAAGACCGGCGAGTTCGTCGACAGCAAGGCCCTCTCCCCCGAGGGGACGTTCGTCCGCTACGACGGCGAGGGCCGCCCGCCGATCACCGACGGCCCGTTCGCCGAGACCAAGGACGTCATCGCCGGCTGGATGGTGATCGACGTCGACAGCTACGAGCGCGCCGTGGAGCTTGCCGGTGAGCTGTCGGCCGCTCCCGGAGCGGGTGGCAGGCCGATCCACGAGTGGCTGGAGCTGCGCCCGTTCCTCGGCGCGCACCCCACCGTCACGGAGTGCACCCTGAAGTGAACGAGGTCCTGCTGAGAAGCCTCACGCCGAGCGTGCTCGGCATCCTCGTCCGTCGCGGAGCGGACTTCGCGGCGGCCGAGGACGCCGTACAGGACGCGTTGGTGGAGGCGGTCCGGGTCTGGCCGGCGGATCCGCCGCGCGACCCGAAGGGCTGGCTGGTCACGGTGGCCTGGAGGCGCTTCCTCGACGCGACGCGAGCGGACACCGCACGCCGCAGGCGGGAGGATCTGGTCGACGAGGAGCCGGTTCCCGGGCCCGCGTCCGCGACGGACGACACGCTCCAGCTCTATTTCCTGTGCGCCCACCCCTCGTTGACCCCGTCGTCGGCGGTCGCGCTCACGCTGCGCGCCGTCGGCGGGCTCACCACCCGGCAGATCGCCCAGGCCTATCTGGTGCCCGAGGCGACCATGGCGCAGCGCATCAGCAGGGCCAAGCGCACGGTCTCCGGCGTGCGCTTCGACCAGCCCGGCGATGTGGCCACTGTGCTGCGCGTCCTCTATCTGGTCTTCAACGAGGGCTACTCCGGTGACGTCGACCTCGCCGCCGAGGCCATCCGGCTCACCCGGCAGGTCGCGGGCGCGATCGACCACCCCGAGGTCGCGGGGCTGCTCGCGCTCATGCTGCTCCACCACGCCCGGCGCGCCGCCCGGACCACACCCGACGGCACCCTGGTGCCGCTCGCCGAACAGGACCGCGGCCAGTGGGACACCACGTTGATCGCCGAGGGCGTCACGATCCTCCAAGTCGCCCTCGCCCGCGACCGGTTGGGCGAGTTCCAGGCCCAGGCCGCCATCGCGGCGCTGCACGCGGACGCGCCCACTGCCGAGGAGACGGACTGGGTGCAGATCGTCGAGTGGTACGACGAACTCGTCGGTCTGACCGACAACCCGGTGGTACGCCTCAACCGCGCGGTGGCGGTCGGCGAGGCCGACGGACCGCGCGCCGGTCTGGCGGCACTGGCCGCGCTGGACGACTCACTGCCCCGCCACACGGCGGTGGCGGCCTATCTGCATGAGCGCGACGGCGACCTGACGACAGCGGCACGGCTGTACGCCGAGGCGGCGCACAAGGCCCCGAACCTCGCCGAACGCGACCATCTGACCCGCCAGGCGGCCCGGCTCAACTCCCGCCGGACTCAGGCACGTTGACCCGCACCCTCGCAATTCTCCGTCACTCCCACTGATACGGGAGGTACTTGCCGTCGAGGGTGATGACCACGCGGTCACCGGCGGGGTCGGGCACGCGACGGACGTCGAGGCGGAAGTTGATGGCGCTCATGATGCCGTCGCCGCACTGCTCGTGGATGAGTTCCTTGATGGTGGGGCCGTAGACCTGGACGACTTCGTAGAGCCGGTAGATCGTGGGGTCCACTGGGACCGCCGCGTCCAAGGCGCCGCGGGTCGGCTGGAGTTGGAAGGCGAGGGCGGCGGCCTCACCGAGTTCGAGGAGGGCGGCGGCCGTAGCCGCCTCGCCCTTGTCCATCGGGTGCTGACCCAACAGGGCCGCGGTGGTCCAGGCAAGCGGGCGGCCCACCGCCTCCGCCAACTGGGCCCATGTGACACCGGTCTTCACCTTGGCCTGCCGGACGGCCTCGGCGGCTTCACCCTTGCTGAGCATGCACAACTCCGTTCCCGGACAGCGTGCTTGACCACACGCCGCTCAGCGTAGGAGATCACCCATGCCGCGACAACGGCACCACTACGGCCGCCGTCGCGCCGCGACCATCCGGACCCGGGGGCTGCCGTCGCCGCGCTCCCCGAACTCGGGCAGGGCGTAGAGATCGACGTCGAAGCCGGCCTTCTCCAACTCTCGTCGCACGAAACCGAGTTGGAAGTCCCGGTAGTACATCACGAAGGGCGGTCGCCAGACGGCGTTGCGGATCTTCATCACCGCGTCGAAGCCGGACAGCATCCAGTACGCGGGGGTGGTGGGGCGCGGCGGTGCGATGAGAGGGAACGCGAAGCTGCCGCCGGGCCGCAGCACGGAGTGGACCTGGCCGAACAGGCCCGGCAGTTCGCCGGGCAGGAAGTGGCCGAACGCCCCGAAGCTGACCACCAGGTCGAAGGCGGCCGCGAACGGCAGGGCCCGGGCGTCACCGCGCACCCACGCGACACGCGGTTCGGCACTGTTCACCCGCCCCTGCGCGACCGCGAGCATGCCCGCGCTGAAGTCGACGCCGGTGACACTCTCCCGACACACCTTCGTCAGCACCTCGGCGCCCGCGCCCGTACCGCAGCACAGATCGAGTCCGTCGTCGAAGGGGCCGATGCGGCGCAGCGTGGCGGCGACCGCGTCGAGCAGCGGAGCAGGCGTCCGGAAGGGAGTGTGGTCGAACTTGGGCGCGAGGAGGTCGTAGCCGTGCTCGACGGACGACAGTGCCTGGACGGCGAGTTCGCGCAGACTGGGACCTTCGGGGCTGAACATCCGGGTCAGCCTAGGGCAACCCGCTGCTTCAGGATCGCGAGAACGCGGTCGCACCAGCGCAGGTTATCCTCCTCGAAGGCGATCCCGGCCATCAGGGTGAGGTACGGCCCGATCCGGTCGGCGTCCCGGAGGTACTCGTCCTCGGCACGGCCGTCGAGGAGCCGGTCGCGCACCCGCTCGTAGCGGTCGAGCTTGCCGCGCGCCCACGACCGGCGCTCCTCGATCAGCTCGCGGGTCGCGGCGGGGTCCGTCCCGTCCATGGCCTGGATCTTGATGAGGAGTTCGTCCCGGATGGCGGTGGGGCGTCGCGGCGGCTCGGCGGCGAAGGTGTCGAGGTCGCGGCGGCCGGCCTCGGTGAGCGTGAACATCCTTTTGTTCGGCCTGCGTTCCTGCTGGACGACCCGTGCCTCGATCAGCCCGTCCTGCGCCAGGCGCTCCAGCTCGCGGTAGAGCTGCTGCGGTGTCGCCGGCCAGAAGTTCGCCAGTGACACGTCGAACACCTTGGCCAGCTCGTAGCCGGAGGCCTCCCCTTCCAGGAGGGCCGCGAGGACCGCGTACTTGAGGGACATGTGGACACGCTAACAGCCGTTAATTAGTCTTATCCACACCTACTCAACTAATTGACTATGAGGTGAGCCGATGCGCGCGTTCCGTGAGGCGGTCGAGGCGCAGGACATGCACGCCGTCGAGGCGCTGCTGGCCGAGGACGTGGTCTTCACCAGCCCGGTCGTGTTCAAGCCGTACCCCGGCAAGGCGATCACCGCGGCGATCCTGCACGCCGTAGCGCGGGTCTTCGAGGACTTCCGGTACCTGCGGGAGATCGGCGACCCCGACGGCGCCGACCACGCGCTGGTGTTCAGCGCGCGGGTCGGCGACCGTGAGCTGACCGGCTGCGACTTCATCCACGTCAACGAGGAGGGCCTGATCGACGACCTGATGGTCATGGTCCGCCCCCTGTCCGGCGCCCAGGCTCTCCAGGAGGCCATGGCGGCGCAGTTCGAGCAGATCGCCAAGGAGGCGGAGGCGCGGCTCGTGTGAAGCCCGAAGGTGAGCCCCCCCCGCCTCCGCCCCCACCCTCATGCGACGGTCAGGACCAGAGCTCCCGTGTAGGTCTGGCCGGACGTGATGGCCGTGACCGTCCCGTCGACCGTCAGCGTGACCTTCTTGCCGCGGGGCGCCTTGACGGTCGCGTCGGCGGCCAGGGCGAGCCGGGTCAGGTACGAGGTGCCGGTGACCGTCCACGTCGAACCGCTGTCGAGCCGCACGATCGCGCCGTTGTTGACGGCGGCCCGCGCGGTGTTGGTGACGATGCCCAGCTCGTAGAAGGTCGACGCGTCGATGCTGGACACCCGGTGCTCGGCCTTCGACGCGGAGATGACGCCCTCGACGTGGGAGTTCTCGAAGGTGAGGACCATGTTCTTGCCGGTGCGCATGCCGTTGTAGAAGTCGCCTTCGAGAGCGATGGAGTTGAAGGTGGCGGCTCCGTCGGTGGTGTGGACGGCGGTCGGGTCGAAGGTGGCGTCCTTGGCCGGGTCGCCGGTGGGCTCGGTGTAGACGCCGATGTTCATCATCTTGCCGTTCACATTGACCGGGCCCGGGTCGTCCAGCTCGATCATCTGGAGGATGATCCCGTCGCGCGGGTTGAGCCGTGCGCCCTGGGAGCCGTCGACGCTGATCGTGGTCTGCTGGCCCTTGTTGAGGAATGTCGCCCGCTCGGAGTTGATCTGCGTGCCGCCGTCGAGAGTGAGTTGGCCGGTACCGAAGAACATGTAGCCGAAGTGGCCGGAGTTCACGACGGTCTCACGCACCGGGATCGACACCAATTCGGCCTCGGACAGGCCGAGTTCCAGCTCGGTGTTGAGCGCGGAGACGGCTGCCCCGGTGCTGTCGCCGTAGTGCACGACCGCGGCCGGGCCCGCGATGATGGTGGCGTAGCTGCCGACGTCGAGCCGGGAGCCGAGCACGCGCACGGTCGCGTCGCCGATGGCGTAGGTGCCGTAGCCGTACTCCCCCGTGTTCCCGAAGTGGCTGTTGATCGCGGTCAGTTTGAGTCCGCTGCCGCCCTCCACCGACAGGGCACCCCAAGTCTCGGAGAAGATGGTCGAGTTGAGGTAGGTGGCCTTGCTGTTCTTGCCGATCAGGTTGGTGGCGCGGACGTTGCCGTCGAGGCCGAGCATCCAGGGCACGGACTCCATGTACGGCGTCTCGACGGTGGCCTGGTAGTCGGCGGGCAGTACGCCGTTGCGGGTGCGCAGGACGGAGTCCTTGACGATGACGTTGGCGCCGTCGTCGGAGATGACGGCGGTGCGGACGACTCCCTTGGTGTCGATCCGGGCGCCGTCCACGACGAGCGTGGTGGCCGAGCCGTCGCCGACGACCGCGGCGCCGTAACCCGCGAAGTCGCAACGGCCGTTGCCGGTAAGGGAGATGGCGGGCCGGTCGAGTGTGTAGGTGGCGTCCTGGACGTACACGCCGTCGAAGCACTCGCCGGTCGAGGTGACCGACACGTTCCGGGCGTAAGCATCCGTCAGCTTGCCGCCGAGGACGGCCGCGAGGACGGACTTGTCCTTGACCACGCCGTCGCCGTCCACGTACACCGCCTGCCGGAAGGGGAAGGTGAGCGTCTCGTACGTCACCTCGTTGGCCGCCGCGACGGTCAGGACGACATCGCCCCGGTAGGTGCCGGCCTGGATCAGGGTGGCCGTGGCGCCGGTGGCGGTGAGCAGTTGGCCGGTCTCCACGCCGTCCACGGTCAGGGAAAGGCTGAAGCCGTCCGGGACGACCATCTTCCCGCCGGAAGCGATGGACAGCTCGCTCACGCGGGTCGTCGCGGAGACCTCGTACGTCTCACCGGATCCGACCGAGATCCGCGTGCCCGAAGCCTTCTCGGCCGTAGGCGCGGCGGTGGCGGAGGCCGCCGGCACCAGTACGGCTCCGGCCGTGGCGGTACCGGCGATCAGGACCGAGCGTCGGGTGATCAGCGTCATTGCTTGCCTTCCCAGGGATCGATGCGCCGTCGCGCAGTGTGACCGGCCGGCCGTCGAACGCGGGATGCGGACGGCCCGGCGGAGGCACCGAAGGTGCGCACGAGGGAGTGAAGCAGCCATGCGAACAAGGCAATAGGCGGGTGGCACACACATATGGGAGTCCGATGCCTCGGATCACGCCGACCATTTCATGGCGGTCACACAGAGTCGCCATAGCGGGTGGCCGGGCTCGGACACGACGGTGAGGCGGGCGGCCGGTCGGCCGTCCACCTCACCGTTCTCGTACCCGACTTGTCCGCTACGCCGGGGCGATCATCCCCGCCGACAGGTCGATGTCGGCCCCGCACAGGCCGGGCATCGCGAGCATCGCCACCAGGGCCCGCGCGACCTCGTGGTCCTCGACGAGCCGGCCGAGGGCGGCCCGGGACGCGAAGTCGCGTTCGGCCTCGGCGACGGTGCAGCCGGTCAGTTCGGCGGTGAGCCGGAAGTTGCGGTCCATGCGCGGGCCCCGAACCGGGCCCGGGGAAAGGGAGTTGACCGCGATCCCATGTGGTCCGACCTCCCCGGCAAGGGTCCGGGTCAGGCCGAGCAGCGCCATCTTGGAGGCGGTGTACGGGGTGCGGTTGAGCAGCGGACGCTTGCCGCTGACGGAGGCCACGTTGACGATGTCGCCCCGTCCGGCCGCGATCATCGGCGGCAGGAACGCCCGGCACATCAGATAGACGCCCCGGACGTTGGCGGCGAACACGTCGTCCCACTCGTCGGGCTCGATGTCGACGAGGGGGCGGACAGGCCCCGCGACTCCAGCGTTGTTGACGAGCAACGACACCTCCTCGTCCGCGAGTTCGGCGGCCAGGGCGCCGACGGCCGCAGGGTCGCAGACGTCACAGGAGGCCGTACGGGCCTGCCCGCCGCCCTTGGCGACACATGCGGCCGCGTCCGCGAGCGCCGCCTCGTTGCGCCCGACCAGGATCACCCGGGCGCCGGCGTCCGCGAGGGCCAGCGCGAAGGCGCGCCCCAGTGGTCCGCCGCCGCCCGTGACGATCGCCGTGCGGCCGTCCAGGGTCATGGGGTGTTCCAGGGCAGCTCGTCGCCCGCGGCCTTCGCCGCCCGTACGTCACCGGAGCGCGCATGCCCCTCGAACAGCTCGACTCGGGCCGCCCGCCCGCACAGCCGACCGAGCAGCGCCTGGGAGTCGGTGTCGGTCACCTCCTGATAGGTCACCGTCTTGAGGTACTTCCCCACCCACAGGCCGCCGGTGTAGCGCGCGGCACCACGTGTGGGCAGCACATGGTTTGTGCCGATGACCTTGTCGCCGAACGACACACAGGTGCCCTCGCCGAGGAACAGGGCGCCGTACTGGGTCATGCGCTCCAGCGCGAGGCGGGGTTCGGCGGTCAGCACCTCGACGTGTTCGAAGGCGAACTCGTCGGCGAGGGCGTACAGCTCGTCGAGGGTGTCGACGACGTGGACCTGGCCGTGGTCGCGCCAGGCGGGCTCGGCGAAGTCCCGGGTGGGCATGGTGGGCAGCAGGCGTTCCACCTCGGCGATGGTCTTCTCGGCGACCTCGCGGGAGGTGGTGATGAGGACGGCCGGGGAGTCGGGACCGTGCTCGGCCTGGGAGAGCAGGTCGACGGCGCACACGAACGGGTCGGCCTGCTCGTCGGCGAGGACGAGGATCTCGGTCGGCCCGGCGAACAGGTCGATGCCGACCTCGCCGAAGAGCTGCCGTTTGGCCTCCGCGACATAGGCGTTGCCGGGCCCGGCGATCAGGTTGACGGGCCGCATCGAGTCGGTGCCGACGGACATGGCGGCCACCGCCTGCACTCCGCCGAGCAGCCAGATCTCGTCAGCGCCCGCGAGATGCATGGCGGCGACGGTGGCGGCCGGGATCTCGCCGTGGATGGGCGGCGTACAGGCGACCACGCGCGGTACGCCGGCGACCTTGGCGGTGACGATGGTCATGTGGGCGGAGGCGGTGAGCGGGTAGCGCCCGCCCGGGATGTACGCGCCCGCCGCCTGCACGGGGATGTGCTTCTGACCGAGGCGCACACCCGGAAGCGTCTCCACCTCGAACTCCCGCAGGGAGTCCAGCTGATGGCGGGCGAAGCCGCGCACCTGGTCCTGGACGAAGCGGATGTCGTCGATGACCTGCTGCGGTACCGACGCGACGATCTTCTCGACCTCCTCGTCGGTCAGCCGGAAGGAGTCGGGGCTCCACCTGTCGAACTTCTCGGAGTAGGCGCGCACGGCGGCGTCACCGCGCTCACGGATGTCCGCGATGACACCGGTCACGGTCTCGCGCACCCGGTCGAGGGAGGCGGCGACCTCCGCCCCGGGCACGGCATGCTTCAGGATCGTTGCCACAACTGCGGCCTTTCTGCGGGTGGTTGATCAGGAGGGGGGCGATCAGACAGGTGGCGCCACGAACAGCACGTCGGGGTCGTTGAACTGCTCCTTGGCGACCGACTCGCTCATCGGGTCCGCGGTGCCCCACTGGTCCTGGGTGATCGGGTCGTCGACGTCATGGCGCCCCGGATGCCACACGTCCTCTTCGAGGACGGCGAGTTCGGTCGTGTACTCGACGGTGTTGCCGTGCGGGTCGTGGAAGTACGAGAAGGTGTTGTCGCCCGCGAGATGCCGGCCGGGGCCCCACGTCAGCCGCGTCCCGGCGCGCAGCGCCCGCCCGGTGCCGCGCATGTACTCCTCGACGCCCCGCATCTCGAACGAGGCGTGGTGCAGGGAGACATGGGGTCCGCGGGCGATGGCGAAGGAGTGGTGCAGCGGGCTGCACCGCAGGAAGTACATGAGGTCGCCCATGTGCGTCGAGTACAGGGTGTCGGTGAGCCGGAACCCGAGGTGCTCGACGTAGAAGTCCCGAAGTCCTTCCGGGTCCTGGGAGTTGACCACACAGTGCGAGAGCCTGACCGGGATCGCCTCCCGCTCCTCGATCCTGCGGTGGATGCGGGTGGCGACCTCCGCGGAGACCTCGACGACCCGCCCGTCGGGATCGAAGAAACGGAAACCGTAGCCTCCGCCCGGGGTGTCCAACGTGCCGGGCTCGCCCAGGAGTTGGATGCCCGCGCGACCGAGCCGTACATGCAGCTCGTCCACGGCGGTCGGCGACACGGCCCCGAAGGCGATCAGGTCCATCCGCTTCCGCTCGTCCTCGCGGATGCGGACGACGTACTGCTCGGGGCTGCCCTCGGCGGCGAAGAAGGCGACCCCGCTGTCGTTCGCGACCTCGGTCAGACCCCAGGTGGTGCCGTAGAAGGCGCGCTGCCGGGCGAAGTCCGGTACGGCCAGGTCGACATGGCGCAAGTGGGTGATGGGCTGAAAGGTCACTGTCCGCTCCTGACGGTGTTTCGCTGGTGGCCGAGGCCGGTGATCTCCGACTCGACGACGTCACCGGGCTTCAGGAAGACGCCCCAGTGCGCGCCGTTGCCGGCCGGGGAGCCGGTGAGCAGCAGGTCGCCGGGGCGCAGGGTGGTGGTCGTGGAGACGTAGGCGATGAGCGTCGGGATGTCGAAGATCATGTCCTTCGTCGACTCGTCCTGCCGCACAACTCCGTTGTGGCGCAAGGTGATCCGCAGGTCGCCGGGGTCACCGACGAAGGCCGCCGGTACGAGGAAGGGGCCGGTGGGCAGGAAGGTGTCGGCGTTCTTGGCCGTGAACCAGTCGGTCCCGATCGCCTTCAGGTCGGGCCGGTAG
Organism: Streptomyces sp. NPDC051576; assembly: GCF_040681835.1. Classification (NCBI taxonomy): domain Bacteria; kingdom Bacillati; phylum Actinomycetota; class Actinomycetes; order Kitasatosporales; family Streptomycetaceae; genus Streptomyces; species Streptomyces sp. NPDC051576. Next base: position 59,175 of record NZ_JBFAZO010000018.1, on the reverse strand, counting down.
AGGCGGTCGCGGGTGGTGAGGTCGTTCGAGATCGTGTATCCGGCGACGTGCTCCATCGCCTTCTCGGCCGGGATGTTCTTGCCCGACTTCCCTATGACGAGGGCGAGTTCGAGTTCCCAGTCGTGCTGTTCGCCGAGCGCGGGGAGCACGATGTCGTCGAAGGGACCGCTCATCGCGCGCGGGGAGCCGAGGAAGACGTACGGCACTCCGTTGCGGGCGCGTTCGTCCATCATCAACTCGGCGTCGGCGCGGGCCTCTTCGGGAGTGGCGCCGTGCACGCTCTCCTTCTCGGCGGCGACCAGATCGACCACGTGCTTGCGGTAGTTGGCGCCGCTCTGCAGGATCTGGCCGGGCTCGACGGGCGTCAGGACGCGCAGCGCGGCCAGGTCGTGCCAGGTGCCGTCGGAGGACCGGGCGAGGTCACCGAGCCGGGGCAGCCAGCCGTCCCAGTCCTCGACGAGTGCCCGGACGGACGGCACGAGATCGGAGAGGTCACGCACGCGGGCGCCGGTGACCAGTCCCGGGAAGACCGCCTCCCCGGAAGCACCGGAGGCGAACGTGCCGAGTGCGAAGGGTCCGGCGTGGGTGGGCAGTGGATCGGGCACGGCGCTCTCCTCGTACGGGTGGGGGCTCGCCCTCGACGCTAGGGAGCCCGGGGACCCGGCGGAAATGGCGATCCGCGATGCCTGCCATCACCGGCCGCGCGGGCCCTCACCGCAGCGGTGTGCGGCTCCGCCGCGTGGCGGCTCCATCGCCGTACGGGATGCATGCCGTCCCCCTTGCCGATGCCTCGATCCGTTGACCGTGGATCGACCGCCCACGCAGGCTCGGAGCACCCACTTTCCCGAGGAGAAGAACGTGATAGTCGAGCATGCCGAGCTGACCGTCGAGGCGGGTCGTGAGCGGGAGTTCGCGGAGGTGTTCGGCAAGGCCCGTGAGGTGCTGGCAGAGGCCGACGGGTTCCGCTGGGCCGAGCTGCTGCGCGGTGCGGAGCGGCCGGCGGCCTTCCTGCTGCTGGTCGGCTGGGACTCGGTCGAGGCCCACATGGTCGGCTTCCGGGAGTCCGAGGCCTTCACGCGCTGGCGGGCCCTGGTCGGACCGTTCTTCGCCGAACCGCCGGTCGTCGAGCACTTCCATGAGCTCGGACCGCGCTTCTCAGGGTGACGGGTGCCCCCCATACCTTTCTTCTACGTTCGCAAGGATCGCCCATGCCCGTACAAAAGGTGCTCGTCGTCGGCGGCGGCATCACCGGAAGCGTGCTGTGTCTCGCGCTCGCCCAGCGGGGCGCCGAGGTGGAGCTCGTCGAGATCTCTCCGCGGTGGTTCGGTGTGGGCCATGGCATCACCGTCCAGGGCAACGCGCTCAAGGCGCTGCGCTCCGTGGGCGTTCTGGACCGGGTGCTGGCCCGGGCGGTGCCCTTCGACATCATGCGGCTGCGCCACGCCGACGGCGGGCTGATCACCGAGTTGAACACCCCGCACACCGGCGGGCCCGAACTGCCGTCCACAGCGGGCGCGTTGCGCTCGGATCTGCAGGACGCGCTGTGCGACGCGGTGCACGCGCAGGGGGTGCGGGTCCGCCTCGGGCTGAGCGTGGACCGGCTCGACCAGTCGCCCGACCACGTGGACGTCGCCTTCACGGACGGCTCGACCGGCCGCTACGACCTGGTCGTGGGCGCCGACGGCATCAACTCGGCGATGCGCGCGCTGATCGGCATCGATGCCGGGCCCCGCCCGGTCGGCATGTCGATCTTCCGGGTCGTCGCGGACCGCCCGGCGGAGATGGACTGCGCCGAGGTGTACTACGGCGGCCCCCGCTTCAAGGCCGGCTACAGCCCCATCTCCGCTGACCAGTGCTACGCCTACCTCCTCGACGAGAACCTCGACACCTCCCTGATCGGCCCCCGTGCCCCGCTCGACCTGCTGCGCGAGCGCGGCGCCGGGTACGGCGGCACCTGGGGGAAGATCCTCGCCTCGCTGCCCGACGACACGGCGGTCGACTACCGCTGGATCGAGGCGATCCTCGTCGAAGAACCCTGGCACCGGGGCCGCGCGATGGTCATCGGCGACGCCGCGCACGCCTGTCCGCCGCTGATCGCGCAGGGCGCGGCGATGTGCATGGAGGACGCGGTGCTGCTGGCGGAGCTGGTGACGGGGGACGAGCCGACCGAGAAGGCGCTGGACGTGTTCATGGCCCGCCGGTTGCCCCGGGTGCGGATGGTCCTGGAGAACTCCCTCCAGCTCGCCGACTGGGAGATCCATCCCGGGACGCCCGGCGCCGACCCGGCCCGGATCATGTCGGAGACGCTGGACAACCTGACGGCCGCCGCATGACCGGCTCACCCGTGGTCGACTTCCACGGCCACCTCGCCGTCCCCGCCGCCGACGCCCTGGTCGCGGGCACCGCGGGGCTCGCCGCCGAACTCGCGGCCGAGCAACGCGCCCACTCCCCCGCGTCCCTTGCTGTCAACCGCGACCAACTTCAGCGCCTGGCACCCAAGTTGACGGACGTCACCATCCGCCTCGCGGACCTCGACGCGATGGGCGTCGACATCCAGGTGGTCGGCCCGATGCCGATGCACCATTACTGGGCGGACCCGGACCTCGCGATCCGACTCGCCCGTACCGTCAACGCGGCTGTGGCCGCCCACTGCGCCGTGGCACCCGACCGGTTGTACGGCCTCGGCACGGTCCCGCTCCAACACCCGGACCTCGCGGTCGCGTTGCTGGACCAGGCGGTCAACGACCATGGCCTGTACGGCATCAGCGTCTCCACGACGGTCGACGGCCGCGAACTGGCCGATCCCGCGCACGACACTGTGTGGCAGCGGGCGGAGGAGTTGGGCGCGGTCGTCTTCGTGCACCCCTGGGGCTGCTCCCTCGGCGAGCGGCTGGCGACCAACTACCTGGGCAACACGGTCGGTCAGCCGGTGGAGACGGCGGTCGCGCTCTCGCATCTCGTCTTCACCGGCGTCCTCGACCGCTTCCCCCGCCTGAAGCTGGTGGCCGCGCACGGCGGCGGCTACCTCCCGACGTACATCGGCCGCTCCGATCACGCCTGGCGGGTACGCCAGGACGCCCGCGGCTGCGTCGAGTTGCCCAGCGCCTATCTGCGACGGATGTGGTTCGACGCGCTGGTGTACACCCCGCGCGCACTGCGGCACCTCGTCGAGGAGGTCGGCGCGGACCGGGTCGTCCTCGGTACCGATCACCCCTTCGACATGGGTGTCGACGACCCGGTGGCCCGGCTGGACGCGGCCGGGCTTCCACCGGCCGACCGGGCCGCCGTCGCCGGGGGCAACGCCCTCGACCTGCTGCTGAAAGGACGTACCCGATGACCGCCCCCGCTGCCCTCGGTCCGATCGAGGAAGAACTCGCCAAGGCCCGTGCCGCCTACCGCAATTGGGGCCGCTGGGGTGAGGACGACGTGCTCGGCACGCTGAACTTCGTCGACGACGCGATCCGTGCCCACGCTGCGGGCCTGGTGCGGCGCGGTCGGTCCTTCTCGCTCGCCCAGGAGTTCAACGAGTCCGGTCCGCAGCGCGGTTTCCGCGGCCGTATCAACCCGGTCCACTACATGAAGGACACCGGCTCCGACGCGGCGGCCGGCACCCAGGGCTTCCCGCACGGCTTCGGCGGCGCCGACGACCACGTCGTGATGCCCTTGCAGGCCTCCACACAGTGGGACGGCCTCGGCCACATCTACGACAACAAGCAGGCGTGGAACGGCCGTCCGTGCACCATCGTCAACGGCGACGGCGACTCGGTCACCGGCATCGAGCACATGAAGGACGCCTTCACCGGCCGGGGAGTCCTCCTCGACGTGGGCCGTACGGTCGGCGACGAACACGGTGAACTCCCGGACGGATTCCCCATCCTGGAGGAACATCTGCGCGCCACCATCGAGGCGCAGGGCGCGACCTCGTCGGTCCGCCGCGGCGACCTCGTCCTGATCCGCACCGGCCAACTCGGCCGCGTACGACGGCTCGGCGACTGGGGCGGTTACGCCGCCGGTGACGCGCCCGGCCTCTCTTTCACCACCCTGGGCTGGCTGCACCGCACGGAGATCGCGGCGATCGCCTCCGACACCTGGGGACTTGAGGTACGGCCGTACGAGTTCCCGCAGCCCGCGATGTCCCCGCTCCACCAGATAGCGATCCCCAACATGGGCCTCCCGCTGGGCGAGATGTGGGACCTGGAGGCACTGGCCAAGGACTGCGCGGCCGACGGCGTCCACGAGTTCCTGCTGGTGGCCGCACCACTGCCGGTGACCGGCGCGGTCGGTGCTCCCGTCAACCCGATCGCGATCAAGTGAGCCCGCAGATGAACGTGAACCGCTTCTCCGGCACCCTCCACCTCCCCGACGACGAGGACTTCGAGGAGGCGTGCTTCGGCCGGGTCTTCAACGCCCGCGTCCCGCGCGACCGTTCACCGGCCGCCGTCCTGATGGCCGAGTCGGAGCAGGATGTCATCGAAGGGGTCCGGCTCGCCCTGGAGCGGGGCTGGCAGGTCGCCGTCCGTTCCGGCGGGCACAGTTGGGCCGCCTGGTCGGTGCGCGAGAACGCTTTGCTGATCGACCTCGGGGGCTTTCGCGAGATGGCGTACGACCCGAGGACCGGGATCGTGTCGGCGACTCCCAGCGTCAAGGGCGGCGACGAACTCAACCCGTATCTCGGGGAGTTCGGCCGCTTCTTCAATGGCGGGCACTGCCCCTCCGTCGGCATCGGCGGCTTCCTGCTCCAGGGTGGCCAGGGGTGGAACGCGCGGGGCTGGGGCTGGGCGGCGGAGAACATCGTGGCGATCGATGTGGTCACCGCCGAGGGCGAGTTGGTGCGCGCCGACGAGACCCGGCACAGCGACCTGTTCTGGGCGGCGCGCGGCGCGGGCCCGGGCTTCTTCGGCATCGTCACCCGCTTCCACCTGCGCACGCGGCCGCTGCCGAAGTACCTGGGGCACACCGTGCACGCGTATCCGCTCGACCTGTTCGACGAGGTCATGACCTGGCTGCACGGCATGCACCACACGGTCTCGGACCTGGTGGAGATCGTCGCGCTCACACAGACACCGCCCGATCGGGACGAACCGGTGCTGCTGGTCACGGGCGTGTCGATGACCGACACCGCCGAGGAGGCCGCCGAGGCGCTGGCACCGCTGCACGCCAACCCGTACGCGGACCGGGCCCTGTTCCGCGTGGAGGCCCAACGGACCACGCTGGACGAGCAGTTGGCGGGCCAGCGGCTCGCCAACCCGGAGGGCCACCGCTATCTGGTGGACAACGCCTGGCTGACCGGCCCCGCCGACGAGGTCGTCCCGGCGATCCGCAGGGCCTTCACCGAGCAGCCCACCCGGCACACCTTCACCATCTGGTTCTCCATGGCACCGCTGCGCCAACTCCCCGACATGGCCTTCTCGTTGCAGTCGGAGATCTACTGCGCCACCTATGTCGTCCACGACGACCCGTCCCGGGACGCGGAGTTGCGTGCCTGGCTGGACGGCGCGATGGCGGACATGCAGCCGGTCACGGCCGGCCAGTACCTCGGTGATTCGGACTTCACCGTGCGGCAGTTGAGGTTCATGGGCGACGAACAGTGGCGGCGGCTGCGGGAGATCCGGGCGGCACGTGACCCCAAGGGCCTCTTCGCCGGCTATCTGAGCGCGGGGACCGTCACCAACACCAACCACTGGGAGCAGTGAGCGATGCGTTTCGCGACATACGAGCACGAGGGCGTGGAGCGCGCCGGAGCCGTCCGGGACGGTACCGTCCATCCGCTGCCCGAGGGCGTCACCGTACTGACCCTGCTGGAGCAGGAGGTGCTGCACGCGGCCGGCACCGAAGCACTGCGGCAGCCCAGCGACTTGACGGTGGATCAGGTACGGCTCCTGCCTCCGCTGAAGCCGCCGTCCATCCGGGACTTCGTCGGTTTCGAGGCGCACATCGAGGGAGTCTCGAAGTCCCTGGACGGGTTGGAGCACGTGCCCGAGGAGTGGTACAGGGCGCCCAACTTCTATTTCACCAACCCCCATGCCGCGTACGGCGCGCACGACGACGTGCCGGTGCCGGCGGGCTGCTCGGTGCTCGACTTCGAGTTGGAGGTCGGTGCGGTGATCGGCCGGAGCGGACGTGATCTCACGCCGGAGCGGGCGCGCGAGCACATCGTCGGCTATCTGGTCTTCAACGACTGGTCCGCACGGGATCTGCAGAAGCCGGAGAAGAACCTCGGGCTCGGCTTCTCCAAGGGCAAGGACTTCGCGAACACGCTGGGCCCCTGTCTGGTCACCGCCGACGAGGTCGAGGACCGGCGCGACCCGGACGGCTTCCTCGACCTGGAGATGACGGTCACCCTCAACGGTGAACTGATCGGCCGCGACACCCTCGCCAACGTCTCCTGGACCTTCGAGGAGATGATCGCCTACGCCTCCCGGGACGCCTGGGTGCGCCCCGGGGACATCCTCGGCTCGGGCACCTGCGGCTGGGGCGCGCTGGCGGAGTTCTGGGGCCGGGTCGGCGAGCGAACCCCGCCGCCGCTGCGGCCGGGAGACAAGGTGACACTCGCGGTGGAACGCCTCGGCACCCTCTCCAACCGGGTCGTGCCGGGCCGCGGGGACGTGTATCTGCCGCGCGCCCGCAAGCGCGGCCGGACCCCTCGGCCGTAGCCCCACCTCGAAACGGCTCCGACCTGCACACATCCAGGGATCCGATGGCAGCTATCGGATCCCTGTGACTTGCCTCCAGGGCTCTTCCTCGGCGGGAACCCGGTCGTTACGCTCCGGTTTCACCGAGCTTCAACGACGCGGCCGGAAGGACACACGCATGGGTCTGGGAGCGATCGACCTGAATCTTCTGGTGGCGCTGGAAGCCCTCCTGGAGGAGAAGAACGTCACCCACGCGGGGGTGCGGCTTTCCACCAGCCAGTCCGCGATGAGCGGCTCGCTGGCCCGGCTGCGGCGGCACTTCAACGACGAGCTGCTGGTGCGGGTGGGCCGCGAGTACGAGCTGACCCCGCTCGCGGAGCGGCTGCTGCCGGTCGTCCAGTCCTCGCTGCACAAGGCGGAAGAGGCGCTGTCGCTGACCAGGCACTTCGATCCGGCGCGCAGCCGGCAGCGGTTCTCGGTCGTGATGTCCGACTACGTCATGTCGATGTTCGTGGAACCGCTGCTGCGCGCCCTCGCGCGGGAGGCGCCCGGTATCCGGATCGACTTCCACCCGATCGTCGTCGGGCAGTTGGAGACGGAGACCCATCTGCGCTGCCACGACCTGATGATCGTGCCCCTCGGCTACCAACTGCCGGGTGTCAGCGAGGCCGTGATGCACGACCGGTTCGTGTGTCTCGTCGCCCCGGACAACCCGCGCCTAGTCGACGGGCGGCTCTCGTTGCGGGACCTCGCCGAGATGCCGCACGCGGCCTGCGGGATCGGCAAACTCACGCCCGCCGACCGGCAGTTGGAGACCCTCGGCATCACACCGAGGGTGCAGGTCAGCACGCCCGGCTTCAGCGTGCTGCCGTTCCTGATGAGCGGCACCGACCTGGTCGCCGTCGTGCCGGAGCGGCTCGCCCGGCGCTACGAGGGCTTCGCGCGCTGCGCCGTCGTACCGACACCGTTCCCGGACGTACCCCTGGTGGAGGCCATGTACTGGCACCACAACCGGCACGCGGACCCGGCGCACCGCTGGCTGCGGGAGACGGTCCGTGCGGTGGGCGCGTCGCTGGAGGACCCGGTGGCCCGGGAGATCGCCGGCGCGGATGCCACCCATGCCGATCGTGCGTTTCCGGAGCTGACCCCGGCTTCCTAGCGTGGACGGGAGACATCCCGCACCCCTGGAGGCAATCGTGAGCCGCACGCGTCTGGCCGGTCGTACCGTCGTCGTCACCGGGGCCGCGCAGGGCCAGGGAGCCGCCGAGGTGGCCGCCGCCGCCCGCGAGGGAGCGATCGTGGTGGCGACCGACGTCCTCGACGAGGCGGGCGGGAAGCTGGCCGCGTCCCTGCGCGCCGACGGCCTCGACGTGCGCTACCGGCACCTGGACGTGTCGTCGCCGGAGGACTGGGCGGACCTCGCGGCCGGGCTGGACGTCGTGCACGGGCTCGTGAACAACGCGGGCATTCCCATGCGGGCCCGGCTCGGTGACGTCCAACTCGCCGACTGGAACCGGGCTTTCGCGGTGAACACCACGGGCGCGCTGCTCGGCATCCAGGCCCTCGCCCCGCTGATGCCGGCCGGTTCTTCCATCGTGAACGTCGGCTCGGTCGCGGGTCTCACCGCCCATCACGCGGTCGCGTACACGACCAGCAAGTGGGCGCTGCGCGGGCTGTCGAAGGTGGCCGCGCTGGAGCTGGCCCCGCGCGGCATCCGGACGAACGTGATCCACCCCGGCTACATCGAGACCCCGCTGATGGCGTCCGCCAACCCGGTGTTCGTCCGGGCCCACCTCTCCCTGACCCCGCAGGGGCGGGCCGGCACGGTCGACGAGGTGGCCCCGCTGGTCGTCTATCTGCTGTCGGACGAGGCGTCGTACGTCAATGGCGCGGAGATCACGGTGGACGGGGGGTATGCGGCGCACGGCGGGGTGAAGGCGATCACGAATGCCCTAGATGCCTAGACACTCCTGAAGTCGGGTCTGGAGGAAACGGCGTTCCGCCTCGTTCTCCACCAGCTCCAGCGCCCGCTCGTACGCCTCGGCCGCCTCCGTCGTACGCCCGTCGCGTCGCAGCAGATCCGCGCGGGTCGCCGGCAGCAGGTGGTAGCCGGCCAGCTCGCCGCCCCGTTCCAGTTCCGCCACCAGAGCGAGTCCGGCCTCCGTTCCGTCCGCCATGCCCACGGCCACCGCTCGGTTCAGGCGCACCACCGGCGAGGGCACGAAGCGCTCCAACTCGCCGTACAGGCCCGCGATATCGGCCCAGTCGGTGTCGGTGGCGGTGGGTGCGGTGGTGTGGCAGGCGGCGATGGCGGCCTGGATCTGGTAGGGGCCGGGGCGGCCCCGGCGGAGGGCCGTCTCCAGGAGGGCGGCGCCCTCGTCGACCTCGGCGCGGTCCCAGGCCGTACGGTCCTGGTCCTCCAGGGTGACCAGTTCGCCCGCGGTGTCCACGCGCGTGTGGCGGCGGGCGTCGTGCAGCAGCAACAGCGCCAGCAGGCCGAGCACTTCGGGCTCGTCCGGCATCAGGCGGGCCAGGACGCGGGCCAGGCGGATCGCCTCCGCGCACAGGTTCGTCCGGACCAGGTCGGTGCCGGACGTGGCCGCGTACCCCTCATTGAAGAGGAGGTACACGACGCCCAGCACGCCGGTCGTGCGCTCGGGCAACAGATGCGCGGGCGGGACGCGGTAGGGGATGCCCGCGTTGCGGATCTTCTTCTTGGCGCGCACCAGGCGTTGCGCCATGGTCGCCTCGGGGACGAGGAAGGCGCGGGCGATCTCAGGGGTCGTGAGACCCGCGAGCGTGCGCAGGGTGAGGGCGACCCGGGCCTCGATGGGCAGCGCGGGATGGCAGCAGGTGAAGATCAGCCGCAGCCGGTCGTCGTGGACCCCGCTGTCGTCGCCGTCGTACTCCGGGTCGTACGGTCCCTCGTCCCGTGCCAGCACCGCGACCTCCCGCAGTTTCGCCGCCCCGACCGCCTCCCGGCGCAGTACGTCGAGGGCGCGGTTGCGGGCGGTCGTGGTGAGCCAGGCGCCGGGGCGGCGCGGGATTCCGTCGCGCCGCCACCGGTCGAGTGCCTGGGCGAAGGCGTCCTGCGCGCACTCCTCCGCGAGGTCCCAGTCGCCGGTCACCCGGATAAGGGTGGCGACGACCTGGCCCCATTCCTCGCGGAAGGCGACGGCGACCGCCTTCTCGACGTCCGGCACGTTCACTCCCAGACCGGCCGCACCTCGACCGAACCGCCGGCGAGCGCGGCGGGGTGCCGGGAAGCGAGCGAGATCGCCTCGTCGAGATCGGCGACCTCGATGATGTCGATACCCGCGACATACTCCTTGGACTCGACGAACGGGCCGTCGGTGAGCAGGACTTCGTCGCCCTGGACGCGCACGGTGGTGGCGTCGGTGGCGGGCCGCAGCCGGGCTCCGCCGCGCATGAGGTCGCGACCGCGGACCTCTTCGGTGTACGCGGTGAAGCGGGGGTCGTCGGCGATCTCGGCGGGGCTGAGTTCCTCGCCGCCGACGGGGGTGCAGATGAGCAGGACGTACTTCATGACCGCTCCTCGGTCGATGTCTCCGTGGTGGACACGTGTTCGTGGACGATCAGCCAGCGCGGGCCGACGTTGCGGTAGCCGGTGGTCACGCGCAGGACGTCGTTCAGCGGACGGCCGCCGGTGCGGGTGCCGCGCAGTCGGACGAGGGCGTTGCCGAAGGCGATGGACTCGTCGACGTGGACGCGGAACTCCAGCACCTCGCGGGTCAGGGGCCCGGTCACGCCCGCGAGGTCGTCCTCCACGGCCTTGCGGAGGGCTGCGGTCCCGTGCCGTTCGGCGCCTCCCGCGAAGGCCGTCACGTCCTGGGCGTAGCAGGCGAGGACCCGGTCCACGTCCCGCTCGCGGAGGGCCTCGGTCAGTTCGGCGTCGAGTGCGCGGATCTCGGGCTCGCCCTCCTCCTCGCCGTCCATGGGCCAGAAGGGGCGCACCTCCATCGCTCCGACGGTGGCGACGGGGTGCTTGGCGGCGGCCTCGACGGCCTCCTCCAGGGTGTCGCACTCCAGGATGTCGAATCCGGCGACGTACTCCTTGGTCTCGGCGAACGGCCCGTCGGTGCGCAGCACCTCGCCGCCACGCACCCGCACGGTGACGGCGTCGGCGGGCAGCGCGAGGCGGTGGCCGTGCAGCCGTACATTACGGTCGCCCAGGTCCTCCACCCACGGTTCGACGGGTGCCATCCTGGAGCTGTCGGCGGTGTCGTCGCCGCATACGAGCAGCATGTACTTCATGGTTCCTCCCGGTCCTCATGAGCTTCCTACACCCCACCGACGAACGCGGCCGAGGCGAATCGACACCCGCTGCGGGAAAACGCGAAAAGGCCGGGGCACTGTGCCCCGGCCTTCCCCTCCGACACGAGCGTTTACGCGGTCGCCGCCTGCACCGACGGCTCCCCCGCCCCCACGGTCGACCGCTCGGTGTTCTTGCGCACCAGCAGCAGGGTGACCACCGCGCCCAGCAGGGAGGCGCAGCCGCAGATCACCACGCCCAGGGCCATGCCGTGGCCGAGGGCGGTCTGCGCTGCGGCCTTTGCCTGGGCGCTGCCCGCGTTGACGACGGCCAGGGGTCCGGCCGCCTTCTCCATGCCCGCGTCGGCGCCGCTGAGCTTGCCGACGAGTGCGGAGGACGCGGCGCTCATCGCGATGGTGCTGATCACGGCAGGGCCGAGTCCCTGCCCGAACTCGCGCACCAGGCTGGTCGCGCCGCTGGCCATGCCGGTCATGTTGATCGGTACGGCGTTCACGGCGGCGGAGGTCAGCGAGGACACCACGCAGATGAAGCCGATGCCGAGCAGCAGCACCGGGCCGATGAAGGCCACGAGGGAGGTGGTGGTGATGGGCAGTGCGGCGATCCAGAACTGCCCTGCGGCCATGGGCAGCAGGCCGCCCATCAGGAGCCAGCGGGCGTCGACGCGGGTGAGCATCCTGCTGAGCACCGGTGCCAGCAGCAGCGGGATCAACTGCAGGATCACGAACGGCATGCCGGCCCGCAGCGCGCTCAGGTGCATGACCGCGCCGAGGCGGATCGACACGCAGTAGGCGGTGCCGATGAAGCCGAACATGCCGGCCAGTGCCACGACGGCCGCCGCCGCGAACGAGGGGATCTTCAGCAGGTCGAGGTTGAACATCGGTGAGGTGGCGCGGGTCTCCGCGACGACAAATCCGGCGAGCGCCACGGCCGCCAGGGTCAGCGAGCCCACGATCGCCGCGCTGCCCCAGCCGCGGTCGCCGCCCTCGATGATGCCCCAGAGCAGGGCGGTCAGCCCGACGGCGATGGTGATCTGGCCAGGCCAGTCCAGGGCGCGGCCCTCGGGCGCCTTGGAGTCGGTGACGAGCTGCCGGCAGGCGACGGCGACGATCAGACCGAGGACGACCGGCGGTACGAACGCCCAGCGGAAGTCGGCGACCGTGGCGAGGATCCCGGAGGAGAGCGGGCCGAGCGCGGAGGCGAGGGAGATGCTCAGCGCCCAGGTGGAGACGGCTTTCGCCCGGTCCTTGCCGTCCGGGGTGGCCGCCGCGATGACCGCGAGGGAGCTGGGGAAGAGCGCGGCGGCGCCGATGCCGGCCAGGGCCTGACCGGTCCACATCATGGTGATGTTCTGCGAGGTGGAGTTGAGGAGTTCACCCAGCGCCAGGACGAGTCCGCCGAGGACCAACAGCCGCTTGCGCCCGAAGAGATCGCCCACCACACCGAAATTCAGTTCCAGAATCGCGGTGGGGAGAATGAACGCGGAGGTGACCCAGGCGACCTGGGAACCCGAGGCGCCGAATGCGGCCTGGATTTCTCCGTTGATGGGCGAGGGAACGGTAATGCACAACTGTGCCGCCGCGACCGCGAGACAGCACGCTATGAGCGTTCCGGGGTCCAGTCTTTTCAAGGAGATCGAATCCGTCATCGTGCGTGCCCTCACTCTGCGTTTTTCTCTATGAGTTCGATGAGATTTCCCTCGGGGTCGCTGACCCAGGCCATGCGCACTCCGGGCTCGGGGGACGGCCCGGGTGCCATGACCTCGCCCGCGCCATGGGCCAGCAAGGCGCCGTGGACGGGGTCGAGTTCGGGGGTGGTGACCGCGAAGTGCCCGTATCCCTCGGTGAGTACGGCGGTCATCGGGTCCGGTGCGCGCAGGCCCGGGGCGGAGCCGGGCCGGGCGAGCAGTTCGATGCGCCAGCCCTCCGGATGCTCCAGCACGACGCCTCGCAGACCGGGTCCTTCGAGGTGGAACGCGAAGACGGTCTTCAGGCCGAACGCGCCCTGGTACCAAGCGGTTTGGGCGGTCAGATCACGTACGTTGACGCCCACGTGGTCGAGTCGTACGGTCACGGCGGCTCAGCCCGCCATCGCGCTGTCGCCGCCGTCGACCATGAGGTTGGCGCCGTTGACGAAGGCCGCCTCGTCGGAGCAGAGGAAGGCGGCGGCCCGCGCGATGTCCTCGGGCCGCCCCACGCGCCCGACCGGGATGCGCGCCTCCAACTGGGCCTTGGGGCCGTCCGGATCGTCGAGGAAGGGTGCGGTGGCGGAGGTGCGGGTCATCCCCGGGGCGATGGTGTTGACGCGGATGCGGTGCGGGGCGCCGGCCGCGCACAGGTGCATGCTCATCGCCAACACCCCGCCCTTGGCGGCCCCGTGGGGCACCATCGGCATGAAGGGCGCACCGCGTACGGCGGCCACGGAGGCGACGTTGAGCACGGCGCCGCCACCGCGCGCGATCAGGTGCGGCCAGGCGGCCTGCGTACAGAAGTAGGGGATGTCCAACTCGTTCTTGATGGTGAAGTACCAGTCCTCGGCGGGCATCGTCTCGAAGGGGCCGTTCCGCAGCGCCGAGGCGTTGTTGTAGAGGATGTCGATCCCGCCGAAGGCCGCGATCCCGGCCTCGATCCACTCCCGGGCACCGGTCTGGGTGGACAGGTCCACGGGTGCGAGCGACCGCATGATTCCCCCGGCTTTCTCTACGAGTTCCACTGTCTCGGCCGCGTTTCCCTCGTCGATGTCGCAGCCGAAGACCTCGGCGCCCTCCGCCGCGAATATCAGTGCCGCGGCCCGCCCTATTCCCGCCCCCGTTCCACTGATGAAAGCGATTTTCCCGGCCAGTCGACCCATGATTGCCAAGTCCCTTGTCCCGTGCCGCCGTGGTGCGGTGGTGGCAGCGTAGGTACGGCCATTGGCGAGAACAAGAAATGGACCGGCGAAGGGGCATCGGGGGTTTGTATGGCTGGTATGAGGCGCGGAGCCGGGAACTCCTCACAGGTTCACGAGAGGATGTCCCCATGAGCACCGACGAGCACGCTCGGCTGATGCGCGCCAACCAGGCCAACTGGGACGCCCGCACCCCCGTCCACCTCGCCAGCCGGTTCTACGGCCTCGACGGCGACCCGGACCCGGAGCGCTGGTTCGCCGCCTTCGAGTGGGACGACCTCGGCGACCTGAGCGGCCGTGACGTGCTCCACCTCCAGTGCCACCTCGGCACCGAGACCCTCGCGTTCGCGCAGCGCGGGGCACGCGCCACGGGACTCGACTTCTCGGAGGCGTCCGTGGCGGCCGCGAACGCCATCGCGGCGAAGGCCGACCTCGACGTCGGCTACGTACAGGCGAACGTGTACGACGCCGTGGAGGCCCTGGGGCAGCGGCAGTTCGACGTCGTGTACACCGGCAAGGGCGCCCTGTGCTACTTGCCGGATCTGCCGCGCTGGGCGAATGTCGTGGCCCAACTCCTGCGTCCCGGCGGCCTGTTGTACGTGGTCGAGTTCCATCCCTTGCTCAACTCGCTGGGCCCGAAGCCGGCTCCGGACGAGGGGCCCGAACTGGTGCTGCGCCACGACTACCTGGGCGGCGGCGGTCCCGTGCGCCGGGACGCGACGTTCACGTACACCGACGGTCCGGCCGTCGCGGGTGCGACCGACAGTTACGAGTGGATGCACGGAATAGACGAGGTCATCAACGCGTTGACGACAGCGGGACTGAACATCCGGCGGCTCCGTGAGAGCGACGAACTGCCGTGGCCGCGCTGGCCGCGGATGGTCCGGACGCCCGGCGGCTGGTGGCGACTGCCCGAGCCGCGGATCCCTCTCCTGTACGGCCTGCTGGCGAGCCGCTGAGCCGTATCTCACAGCCGGAGTCGCAGCGGGTGTGCTACGGTGCGGTCAGCACTTGTGTACGCCCCGCTGTGGGCGCCGGTGCCAGTACCACTTCACCTTCGCCGAACGGCCCGTCGATTTCCGACCGGTTCATCGGCTTCTCCACACCATCTCGTGACCGGCGTTTTTCCGCCGTACCCCGAGGTGATGTTCCCCGCCGCCCCGAGGAGCGCTCGTTCGCCCTCCACCCGCGGCTTCTCCCCCTTCCTTCCGCATGACACATGCATCCGTCCTTGAAAGGACCACCCATCATGACCACCACACTCGAACCCCCAGTACAGGAACAGCCCCGTATCCAGACCGCGACCGGTGTCCTCGACATCGACGGCAACGGGAAGGGGCACCTGCGGGCACTGGACTGCCTGCCCTCGCCCACCGACCTCCAGGTCTCCCCCGCGCTGATCCGCCGTCATGGCCTGCGCAAGGGCGACCTCGTCGAAGGTGTCCGCGGCGGGCAGCGCGCCCTGACCGAGGTCGCGTTCGTCAACGGGCGCACGCCCGGCGAACTGCGCGGCCGACGCCACTTCCGTGACCTCACCCCGCTGCACCCGCGTGAGCGGCTGCACCTCGAACACCCGGCGGCGGGCCTCACCGGACGCGTCGCCGATCTGATCGCCCCCGTCGGCAAGGGCCAGCGCGGGCTCATCGTGGCCCCGCCGAAGACCGGCAAGACCGTGCTGCTCCAGCAGGTCGCGGCCGCCGTCGCCGGCAACCACCCCGAGGCCCGCCTCATGGTGGTGCTGCTCGACGAGCGCCCCGAGGAAGTCACCGACATGCGGCGCTCCGTGCGCGGCGAGGTGTACGCCTCCACCTTCGACAAGGCGCCCAAGCAGCACATCGCGCTGGCCGAGCTGGTGATCGAGCGGGCCAAGCGGCTTGTCGAGGCCGGCGAGGACGTCGTGATCCTGCTCGACTCGCTGACCCGGCTGTGCCGGGCGCACAACAACGCGGCCGCCTCCGGTGGCCGTACCCTCAGCGGCGGTGTCGACGCGACCGCGCTGATCGGGCCGAAGAAGTTCTTCGGCGCCGCGCGCCTCGCCGAGGAGGGCGGCTCGCTCACCATCCTCGCCACCGCGCTGGTCGAGACCGGCTCCCGTGCCGACGACTTCTACTTCGAGGAGCTGAAGAGCACCGGCAACATGGAGCTGCGGCTCAGCCGCGAGTTGGCCTCGCGCCGGGTGTTCCCGGCCGTCGAGATCAACCCGTCCGGCACCCGCCGCGAGGAACTCCTGCTCACCCCGGCCGAGTTGACGGCCGTACGCGGCCTGCGCCGGGCCCTGCAGACACGGGACGGCCAGAGCAGCACGGAGACACTCCTGGAGCGCATGCGGGAGACCCCGGACAACGCGACGTTCCTACGCCGCATCCAGCCGACGCTGCCTTCGGACTGACCGGCACGGCCGTGGGACTAGGGCATCCGGGTGCTCGCTCGCCCCGCCCGGCCCGGCCAGCACCTTCTACGGCGCCTCCGTTCCTAGCTTTGCGGTATGACTATCGGATTCCCATCCCGGATCGCCGTGTCAACCTGCGCCCTCTGCCTGGCGGGCGTCCTCGCGTTCACGCCCGTCGCCGCGGCGGCCCACACCGGGCCGGGCCCCGGCACACCGGGCGGAGCGGGAGCCGCGGCACCCCCATCGGCGCTCCTGAACGGCCCCGGGACCCAGGTCCGGCCGCACCCCGGAGCACCCGGGATCCCGGACGTCTCGGCCCTGTCCTGGCTGGTGGCGGACGCCCGCACCGGTGACGTGCTGGCCGCGCACGACGCACATCGCAGACTCCCGCCCGCCAGCACCCTGAAGACCCTCTTCGCCCTGACCGTCCTCCCCGTGCTGCCGGGCGGCCTGCGGCACCGGGTCAGCGAGCAGGACCTGGCCGGCATCGGCGAGGGAAGCAGCCTGGTCGGGGTCGAGGCGGGCCACACCTACCGGGTCGCCGATCTGTGGCGCGGGGTCTTCCTCAACTCCGGCAACGACGCCGTGCACGTCCTGGCCGCCCTCAACGGCGGCTGGGACACCACGGCCGCCCGGATGCAGGCCAAGGCCCGCGCTCTGGGCGCGCTCGACACCCATGTCGTCTCACCGGACGGCTACGACACCGACGGCCAGGTGTCCTCCGCCTTCGACCTCGCGGTGTTCGGCCGGGACGGGCTGCGCAACGCGGACTTCGCGCGGTACTGCTCCACCGCCGAGGCCGAGTTCCCGGGCGACGGGTCCTCGTACGCGATCCAGAACACCAACCGGCTGCTGACCGGCAACGACGGTGTCGAACCGTACCCGGGTCTCATCGGCGTGAAGAACGGCTACACCACCCACGCGGGCAACACGCTCGTCGCGGCGGCGCGCCGGGGCGGGCACTCGCTCGTCGTCACGGTGATGAACCCTCAGGCGGGCGGCGGCTTCACCGTGTACAAGGAGGCGCGCGAGCTGCTCGACTGGGGTTTCGCGGCCGCCGGGCGGGTCGATCCGGTGGGTTCGCTGGACACGTTGCGGGCCGGGCCGAGGCCGGGTCCCCCCGCCGCGCCGGTGGCCGCCCCGGTCGTACCGGACGACGGTCCGGGCTGGACGGAGACGGCGGCGATCGTGGCCGCCGCGGCGCTCGGCGCGGGTGCGGTCGTGGTGGCGTTGCGGCTCAGGGGTGCGCGGTCGTCCAGGGCCTGACCGGTCGGCAGCCACAGCAGCAGACCGAGAGTGATCCAGGTGTATGTGTTGCTGCCGAGAAAGCCGTCGATGCCCGAGGCGTCGTTGAACCACAGCCACACGACGCTGGTGCACATCACCGCGTAGAGGGCGCCCGCGATCCGCGGGTGCCCGGCGCGGATCAGCACGGCGAAGGACGGCAGCAGCCACACGAGATGGTGCACCCAGGTGATCGGGCTGACCAGACAGGCGGTCAGCCCGGTCAGCGCGAACGCGGCGATCCAGTCCCCGGCGACGACCGCACGCCGTGCCCGCACCGCCCACACGCACAGCACGATGAGGACGACACTCGCCCACAGCGGGCGGCCGGTCTCGCCGAGCCGGGCCAGGACGCCTTGCAGGGACTGGTTGGAGACGTAGTCGAGGCGGCCCACGCGGGTCGTGTCCCACATCGCCCGGGTCCAGTAGAAGCGTGAGGCGTCCGGGTCCACCAGGGCCGCGAGCCCGGTCGCGCCGAGGGCCACGGCGGTCGCGACCGCGGCGGCCCTCCAGCGTCTGGCCACCAGCAGCAGGCCGATGAAGAGCGCCGGCGTGAGCTTGACCGCCGCCGCGAGTCCGATACCGACGCCCGCCCAGCGGCCCCGGCCGGTGGAGAGCAGCCAGCCGTCGCCCAGGACCAGGGCGAGCAGCAGGAGGTTCACCTGCCCGAAGCTGAAGGTGTCGCGCAGGGGCTCGAACAGCGCCAGACCGCAGGCCACCAGCGCCCACCCGAACCAGCCGTAACGCCGCCAGTCGGGGCCGGCCAGGATGCGCAGTACGGCGGCGAGGGCCGCCAGGTTGAGGAACAGCGCGGCGGTGATCGCAGTGCCGAGCCCGAGGTACCCCATCGGGGCCATGCTGACGGCGGCGAACGGCGGGTAGGTGAATCCGTACGTCGTCCCGGGGACCTGGTAGTCGTAGATCCGGCCGCCGTGGTGGAGCCAGGTGTGGACCGTGCCGTAGTAGACGCGCAGGTCGAACCAGTCGCGCAGCAGCGGGACGGTCGCGGTGAAGACGGCGACCGCGGTGGCGAGGGCCAGCACCAGAAGGAGTCGGCCGCGGTCGGTGCTGGGTGTTCTCATGCCGTACGTCCCAGGGCCGGGGCCTGTGCCGCCTGGCGGGCCTGCCACAGGACGACGACCGCGAGGACACCGCCGGAGACGGCCAGCACGAGTTGTCCGATGTCGGCGGGGCCGCCACTGGGCAGCACGGCCAGCGCGAGGACACCGGTCACGGCGGCCACGCGGTGTCGTACCGACGTGCTGGGCGCGGCGGCGGCGATGAGGAAGAGGCCCCAGAGGGCGTACCAGGGGCGGATCGCCGGGCCGAAGACGGCCACGACCGCGAGGCTCAGGCCGAGCGCGTAGACCGGGCTGGGGCGCAGGCGGAACCATATGGCGAGGATGGCGGCGCCGGTGACCGCGAGTCCGAGGGCGTGCCAGGCCGGGATGGCGAAGGGGGCGAGATCGCTGCCCAGGTGTTCCAGCAGGGCGCCGGTGGCGCGGCCGAGGAGGCTGGTGAGGGCCCAGTTGTGCGCCGAGACGGGTGTGTCGAGGGCGCCTATCCAGCCGTAGCCCGTGCCGGCGATGGCCGTGGCGGCGATCGTGGTGGCCGCAGAGGCGACGACGGTCGTGGTGACGGCCTTGGCCGGGCGATGGCCCGCGCGGATCTGGAGGAGCACGACCGCGGCGAGGCCGAGCGCGGCAGGTGCCTTGACCAGGGCCGCGAGGGTGACGAGTACGGCGCCCAGGACCGGCCAGCGGCCGAGGGCGGCGACCAGGCCGACGCCGAGCAGCCCGAGCATGATCGCGTCGTTGTGGGCGCCCGCGACGAGGTGGAGCAGGACGAGCGGGTTGAGGGCGCCGAGCCAGAGCGCGGCGGCCGGGTCGGCGCCGCTGTTCCGGGCGAGCCGGGGCAGGGCGGCGGCCATCAGACCCACCCCGAGGAGCGCGACGAGCCGCATTCCGAAGAGCCCGGCGGGGAGTTCTCCCCGGGTCAGCCCGGAGAGCCCCGAGGCCACGGCGAGGAACACCGGGCCGTACGGCGCTCCGGTGTGCTGCCACAGCGGGGCGACCTCGTCGGCGAGGGGGCCGCCGAGCGTGGCGGGGCCGTGCGCGTACACGTCCATGTGGGCGTCGACCATGGCGCCCTGCGCGAGATAGCTGTACACGTCCCGGCTGAACAGCGGCGGCGCGAGCAGCAGCGGGGCCGCCCACACGGCGAGGACCAGCAGCAGGGAGCGCGGGGTCGGCGGTTCGGCGCTGCGGATCAGGTTGCCCAGCAGCAGCCAGGCCGCTATCAGCAGGACGACACCGAAGTAGACGCCGACCAGCCCCAGCGCGGCCTGTGCGGAGGCCGGGGAGAAGAGGTCGGCGGCCGGGAGCGCTCCAGCCGTCTCACCGCCCAGGGCGAGGACGGCGGTTCCGGCCAGACCGAGCAACTGGCAGCGGCGGAGATCGATGGGAAAAGCCATGGCCAACACTCGCCAAGCGTGTCAACGCCGGATGGCGGGAAAGCGACGTGCCGCTCTCCGTGCGGCGGACTGCGCGTGACCTCCGTGTGATCGGGCCGCGGTACCGATGAGTTCTCTGTCCGCGGCCGGTCTCCCCCATGACCCGCTTTCACCGAACGGATGTGATGACCGTGCCGAACAGTTCCGCCCACGCCAAGGTGAACGGCCTGGAGATGTACTACGAGATCCACGGCGCCGAACACCAGGACCGGCGTCCGCTGGTGCTGCTGCACGGCGGTGTCCTCACCATCGGTCTGACCTTCGGGAGCGTGCTGCCCGCGCTGTCCGCGAACCGGTACGTCATCGCCCCGGAACTCCAGGGCCACGGCCGCACCGCGGACACCGACCGCCCGATGACGGTGCCGGACCTGGCCTCCGACGTGGTGGCGCTGCTCGACGAACTCGGCGTCGAGCAGGCCGACTTCATCGGCTTCAGCCTGGGCGGACTGACCGCGCTGGAGATCGCGGTCCGGCACCCGGAGCGGGTCGGACGGCTCGTGCTGGCAGCCACCCAGTACGCCCAGGACGGCTACCACGACGACGTCCGCAGCCCCGACTACAGCTCGCCCCGGCTGCCCAGCCAGGCGGACTTCCAGGAGATGGCCGACGCCTACGCGGCCGTCGCCCCGCATCCCGAGCACTTCCAGGACTTCCTGGCCAAGGTCTCGGCGGCGGCGAACGGGCCCCTGCCGTGGACCGCCGACGACCTGCGCGCGCTGACCGCACCCACGCTGCTGGTCGTCGGCGACGGGGACTTCGTGCGCGTCGAGCACGCCGCCGAGATGCAGCGACTCATCCCCGACGCGCGGCTCGCCGTCCTGCCCGGCACCACGCACATGAGCCTCATGCGGCGGACCTCGCTGCTCACGCCGCTGCTGGACGAGTTCCTGGGCTGACGGCGGTCAGAACACCGACACCCCGGTCAACGTGGTGAAGCGGTCCAGGGCCGCGACCCCGGCCACCGAGTTCCCCCGCTCGTCGAGTCCCGGGCTCCAGACGGCGAGCGTGCACCGGCCCGGTACGACGGCGATGATGCCGCCGCCCACTCCGCTCTTGCCGGGCAGACCCACCCGGTAGGCGAACTCGCCCGCCGCGTCGTACGTCCCGCAGGTCAGCATCACCGCGTTGACCTGCTTGGCCTGGGTGAGGGTGAGCAGCCGGGTGCCGTCGGCGCGGCTGCCGTGCCGGGCCAGGAAACCGGCGGCGAGGGCGAGGTCGGCGCAGGACGCCTCGATGGAGCACTGCCGGAAGTACTGGTCCAGGAGGACGGGCACCTCGTTGTCGATGTTGCCGTAGGACTTCATGAAGTGGGCCAGGGCCGCGTTGCGGTCGCCGTGCGCGGACTCGGAGGCGGCGACCCCCTTGTCGAAGTCCAGGGCCGGGTTGCCGCTCTCCGTGCGCAAGAAGGCCAGCAACTCGCCCGCCGCGTCGCCGGTACGGGTCTGGAGCCGGTCGGTGACGACAAGCGCGCCCGCGTTGATGAACGGGTTGCGCGGAATGCCGTTCTCGTACTCCAACTGGACAAGGGAGTTGAAGGGGTTGCCGGAAGGCTCGCGGCCCACGTGCTCCCAGAGTTCGTCGCCCTCGCGGGCCAGGTCGAGGGCGAGGGTGAAGACCTTGGTGATGGACTGCGTGGAGAACGGCTGCCGCCAGTCCCCCACGCCGTACACCGTGCCGTCCGGCTCCGCGACGGCCATGCCGAAGCTGCGCGGGTCGCAGGCCGCGAGCGCCGGGATGTAGTCGGCGGGCCGGCCACGCCCGGGCGTCCGCTCTATCTCTCCGGCGATACGCTCCAGGACCGGCTGGAAGGTCATCGACGAGGGCATGATCACCATTGTGCCTCCGGGCCGGTCCTGGTGCGCGTCCGCGGTCAGACGGCCACGGGGCCGCTGCCGGCCAGGACCTCGGGCCGCAGCAGGGCAGCGAG
Organism: Streptomyces sp. NPDC051576; assembly: GCF_040681835.1. Classification (NCBI taxonomy): domain Bacteria; kingdom Bacillati; phylum Actinomycetota; class Actinomycetes; order Kitasatosporales; family Streptomycetaceae; genus Streptomyces; species Streptomyces sp. NPDC051576. Next base: position 37,254 of record NZ_JBFAZO010000018.1, on the reverse strand, counting down.
GGTCTCGGCGGGCAACAGGCCCTTCTCCAGGACGAGTTCGGCCACGCCCCGGCCGGTGGCGAGGGCCTCCTTGGCGATGTCGGTGGCGGCCGTGTACCCGATGTGCGGGTTCAGCGCGGTCACCAGGCCGATGGAGTTCTCCACGCTCGCGCGCAGCGCCCCGGTGTTGGCGGTGATGCCGTCCACGCAGCGCTCGGCCAGCGTCAGACAGGCGGCGCGCAGATGCGTGATGCTCTCCGACAGCGAGTGCAGGATGATCGGCTCGAACGCGTTGAGCTGGAGCTGTCCGGCCTCGGCGGCCATCGTGATGGTGACGTCGTTGCCGATCACCTCGAAGGCGACCTGGTTGACGACCTCCGGGATCACCGGGTTGACCTTGCCGGGCATGATGCTCGAACCGGCCTGCACCGGCGGCAGGTTGATCTCCCCCAGCCCCGCGCGCGGCCCCGAGGACAGCAGCCGCAGGTCGTTGCAGCTCTTGGAGAGCTTGACCGCGACCCGCTTCAGCACACCTGACATCTGGACGAACGCACCGCAGTCCTGTGTGGCCTCGACCAGGTTGGCCGCCGTCACCAACGGCAGTCCGGTGATCCCGGCGAGGTGCCGCCGCGCCGACTCGGCGTACCCGGCGGGAGCGTTGAGTCCGGTGCCGATGGCCGTGGCGCCCAGGTTGATCTCATGGATCAACTGGACAGCCTCGTCAAGACGTTGACGATCCTCGTCAATCATGACGGCATACGCGGAGAACTCTTGACCGAGCGTCATGGGCACCGCGTCCTGCAACTGTGTACGGCCCATCTTGAGCACGTCACGGAACTCGACGGCCTTACGGGCGAACGCGTCCTGCAGTACGGACATTGACTCGATCAATCCATGGACGGCGAAGACCGTAGCTATCTTGACCGCGGTCGGATACACGTCATTGGTGGACTGCCCGAGGTTGACGTCCTCATTGGGGTGCAGGAACCGGTACTCGCCCTTGCCGTGCCCGAGCAACTCCAACGCCCGGTTCGCCACCACCTCGTTGGCGTTCATGTTGGTCGAGGTACCGGCCCCGCCCTGCACCACGTCGACGACGAACTGGTCGCGCAGCTTGCCGCCCCGGATCTCCCGACAGGCGGCGACGATGACCGCCGCCTTCTCCGGCGGGAGCAGCCCCAACTCCTCGTTGGCGAGAGCGGCGGCCTCCTTGACGGCGGCCAACGCATTGATCAAGTGCGGGTAGGCGGAGATCGGAGTCCCCGTGATGGCGAAGTTCTCGGTGGCACGCAGGGTGTGAACACCCCAGTACACATCGGCGGGAACGTCCCGGTCGCCGAGCAGATCGTGTTCGCGACGGGTTACGACGGCCATGAAAGTGCAGCTCCTCTTTTCAAGGGGGCCAAGGACGGTCTTTCGGCGATCTAGGCGCACGCGGACAACGGCGGCACCGGGTCCAGAGCCCGCACGGGCCGCACACACCCCACCGGCTCGCCACCACCGAGCAACGCCTCCCCCGCGAACTCGGTGAGCAGCGAGGGCGAGACCCCGGCCCGCGTCAACGCGGCCGCCGCGACAGGCACCCGCGCCCGATTGGCCCCGTCCGCGATCTTCACGGCAACAGCCCGCCCGTCCGGCAGCGCGGCGACCTGCACCCCCTCGAACCCGTCCTTGGCCAGCAGCCCGGGAACGGCCCGCATCAGCGCGGCCACATCCCGCCCGGACCCGGACGCCATCTCGGCGTACTCACGCATCGCGTCAGCGACCCGCGCCTCGGGCGTACCGGGCGCACCGGTGACGACCCGTGACACGGCCCGCGCCAACCCGTGCAGGGAGATGGAGAACAAGGGAGCCCCGCACCCGTCGACGCTCACCCGTGCGATCCGCTGCCCGGTGAGGTCCTCGACGATCTCGGCGATGGCCTGCTGGAGCGGGTGCGCGGGGTCGAGATAGTCGTCGAGGGACCAGCCGTTGAGCTTCGACACGTACAGCATGGCCGCGTGCTTGCCGGAGCAGTTCTGGGCGAGCCGGGACGGTGGCCGTCCTTCGCGCACCCAGGTGTCCCGGACGACTGGGTCGAACGGCAGGTCGGGGACGTTGCGCAGGTCGTCCTCGGTGAGGCCGGCGAGTTCGAGGATGCGCCGGGTCCCGGCGAGGTGGCGTTCCTCGCCGGAGTGGCTGGCGGCGGCGAGGGAGAGCAGTTCGCCGTCCAGCGGCAGCCCCGCCCGCACCATGGCGACGGCCTGTACGGGCTTGATCGCCGAGCGCGGGTAGAACGCCGCCTCGATGTCGCCGAGTTGGAGCTGGACCTGTCCGTCGGTGTCGAGGACGACGACGGAGCCGTAGTGGATGCCCTCGATCAGTCCGTCGCGGATGAGGTGGGCGACGGGTGCGTGGACGGGTTCACGGACGAGGGGTGGGTCCGCGAGGGGACTGCTGTACATCACTGCCTGTCTGGGTCGGACGGCGTGGGTCTCACGCGTCGGGTGTGGTGGTGGAGGTGTGCGCGACCCGGCGGCGGACGGCGAACCAACCGGCGACGAGTGCGGCGGCGATCAGCGGCAGGCACAGCACGGTGGTGCGTCCGGCGCCGCCGTCGGCGTACATGAGGACCAGGACGGAGGCGAGGAAGGCCAGCGTCACGAGTTCGGTCCAGGGGGAGCCCGGCAGGCGGTAGCCGGGCCGGGAGAGTTCGCCCTTCTCGGTCTTCTGCCAGAAGAGGAGGTGGCAGAGCATGATCATGCCCCACGTGGCGAGGATGCCGATGGCGGCGAAGTTGAGGACGATCTCGAACGCGTCGGCGGGAACGACGTAGTTGAGGCCGACACCGAGGACGCAGATGCCGCTGGTGAGCAGGATGCCGCCGTAGGGGACCTGGTTGCGGCTCATCACCGAGGTGAACTTGGGGGCGGAGCCGGACATCGCCATGGAGCGGAGGATGCGGCCGGTGGAGTAGAGACCGGAGTTGAGCGAGGACATGGCCGCGGTGAGGACGACGAGGTTCATGACGCCGCCCGCCGCCGGGATGCCGATCTGGGAGAGGACCGTCACGAAGGGGCTCTGGCCGACGCTGTACTTGTTCCAGGGCAGCAGCATCGAGAGCAGGACGACCGAGCCGACGTAGAAGAGGCCGACGCGCCACATGATCGAGTTGATCGCCTTCGGCATGATCTTCTCGGGGTTCTCGGTCTCTCCGGCGGCGACGCCGACCAGTTCGACGGAGGCGTAGGCGAAGACGACGCCCTGGATGATCAGCAGCATGGGGAGCATGCCGTTGGGGAAGATGCCGCCGTTGCCGGTGATCAGGGACGGGCCGGGGGTGTGGCCGTCGACGGGGTGCTGGGTGGCCAGCAGGAAGATGCCGATGAGCATGAAGACGACGAGTGCGCTGACCTTGATGATCGCGAACCAGAACTCAAGCTCGCCGAAGAGCCGTACAGAGATCAAGTTGACGGTCAACACGACCGCTAGGGCGATCAATGCGATCAACCATTGAGGGATGTCGGAGAACATGCCCCAGTAGTGGGTGTACACGGCCACGGCGGTGATGTCGGCGACACCGGTGGTGGCCCAGTTCAGGAAGTACATCCAGCCCGCGACGTAGGCGCCCTTCTCGCCGAGGAACTCCCGGGCGTACGACACGAAGGCGCCGGACGAGGGCCGGTACAGGACGAGTTCGCCCAGGGCGCGGACGACGAGGAAGGCGAAGAGTCCGCAGACCGCGTACGCGATGAAGAGCGAGGGGCCGGCGTCGGCGAGGCGGCCGCCGGCGCCGAGGAAGAGGCCGGTGCCGATCGCGCCGCCGATGGCGATCATGTTGACGTGGCGGGACTTCAGGGACTTGCTGTAGCCGGCGTCTCCGGCGTCGACATGGCCGGATCGTTTCTGCACGCCGTCGTGCAGGGACTGCTCGCTCACGCCTCGGGTCCGCCTTCCGTGGGGGTGTCGGTGCGCGCGGGGCGCACGATGTCGGTGAGGGTCGTCTCGACCCGGTCGAGGTGGTGGGACATGGCCTCGACGGCGTCCGGCTCGCTGCCGTCGATCAGCGCCTCGACGATCGCCCGGTGCTCGCGGTTGGACTGCTCGCGCCGGCCGCCGAGTTCGTTGAGGAACGCGGACTGGCGGGCCAGCGCGTCACGGATCTCCTCGATGACCCGGCGGAACACCGGGTTCTGGGCGGCCTCCGCGACGGCGAGGTGGAAGAGGGTGTCCATCGCGACCCACGCGGTGGTGTCCGTCTCCCGCTCCATGCGGTCCAGGAGGTGGGCGAGGTGGTCCAGGTTCTCCGGGGTGCGGCGCAGGGCCGCGTACCCGGCGACCGGGATCTCGACGTGGCGGCGCACCTCCAGGAGGTCGCTGGCCGCGTAGTCGCCGAAGGTGGGGTCCTCGACGGCGTTGGCGACGACAAAGGTGCCCTTGCCGGTCTTGGAGACGGTCAGACCCATGGTCTGCAGGGCCCGCAGGGCCTCGCGCAGCACAGGCCGGCTGATCTCCAGGGTGCGGCACAGCTCGGCCTCGGAGGGCAGCTTGTCGCCGATCGCGTAGTCGCCGCGCTCGATGGCGCCGCGGAGGTGGACGAGCACCGCTTCCATGGCGCTCACGCGCCGCGGTCCGACTCCACCTGTCTGGCTGTCTGACAGGTTCACGGACGTGATCCTGCGGGTGACGGGACGGTGCTGTCAAGCGATCGGAAAAGAAAAATTCAGAGGGCGTGCGGCCTGAAATTCCGGCTGCACGCCCTCCGTGACGGTCGTCCGCCCGGTGTCAGCTGTCGAGGACACCCGCGCCGAGCAGCCCGAACAGCAGGATGCCGATCACGAGCCGGTAGATCACGAAGGCGTTGAAGGAGTGCTTGGCGACGAACTTCAGCAGCCAGGCGATGGAGGCGTAGGCGACCACGAACGACACGATCGTGCCGACGGCCAGCGGGGCGGCGCCCACACCCGTCCCCAGGGCGTCCTTCAGCTCGTAGATGCCCGCGCCGGTGAGGGCCGGGATGCCGAGGAAGAAGGAGAGCCGGGTGGCGGCGACGCGGTCCAGGTCGAGGATGAGGCCGGTGGACATGGTGGCGCCGGAGCGGGAGAAGCCGGGGAAGAGCAGCGCGAGGATCTGTGAACTGCCCACCAGCATCGCGTCCTTGAACGTGGTGTCGTCCTCACCGCGCTTGTGCCGGCCCATCTGGTCGGCCGCCCACATCACACCGCTGCCGACGATCAGCGAGGCGGCGACCACCCACAGCGAGCCGAGCGGGCCGTCGATGAGCGGCTTCGCGGCGAGGCCCACCAGCACGATCGGGATGGTCGCGTAGATCACCCACCAGGCGAACTTGTAGTCGTGGTGATAGCGCTCCTCGCGATTGCGCAGGCCACGGCCCCACGCGGTCACGATCCGCACGATGTCCTTGAAGAAGTACACGAGCACGGCGGCGATGGCGCCGACCTGGATGACGGCCGAGAACCCGACGACGGCGTCGTCGTCCACGGGGATCTTCATCAGCCCCTCGACGATCTTCAGATGGCCGGTGGAGGACACGGGCAGGAACTCGGTCACCCCCTCCACGACTCCGAGGACGGCGGCCTGACCGACGCTGATGACGCTCATGAGATCCAGTTCTTGGGAGTTGGTCGACAGTGCTGTAGACAATAGCGCTGCGGAGCGTGCCGTTCGGGCGCGGGAGCCGCCCGATCTCTTACGCCCACAGGCCCTGCGCGATCGCCACCCCGACAAATGCCGCACCGAGGCCCGCCATCACGCTGCCGACGACGTTGGCGGCAGCGTAGAGCCCCGAGCCCGTCTCGGTCAGCCGCAGTGTCTCGTACGAGAAGGTCGAGTACGTCGTCAGGGCCCCGCAAAGCCCTGTCCCGACGAGGAGTTGGAGATGTGAGCCGGCCGCACCGGCGGACACCGCACCGGTCAGCGTGCCCAGGATCAGGCAGCCGGTGACGTTCACCACGAAGGTGCCCCAGGGGAGGACGGAGTCGTGTCTCGACTGCACGGCGCGGTCGGTGAGATAGCGGAGCGGGGCACCGACGGCGGCGCCCGCGACGACCAACAGCCAGTTCACAACGACCTCTTACCCTTCCCGTCCGCTTCACCGGGCTCGTCGGTGCGGCCCACGTACCGGATCACCTCGCACTCGTCGAGGATCACGAGTCCTTCGGCGACGAGTTCGTCGAGCTGCGGCAGAAAGGCCCGTACGCGCTCCTCGGTGTCCACGATCACGATCGCCACCGGCAGGTCCTCGCTGAGCGACAGCAGCCGCGAGGTGTGGATCAGGGAGGAGGCGCCGAAGCCCTCGATGCCCCGGAAGACACTGGCACCGGCCAGCCCGGCCGCGTGCGCGCGGTGGACGATCTCCGTGTAGAGGGGTTTGTGGTGCCAGGTGTCGTTCTCGCCGATGAAGACGGTCGCGCGCAGGGCGTCGCCGGTCAGTCTGGTCATCGCTGCCTCCACTTCAGGACGCGCCGGGTCGCCGTGGCCGCGAGCCACACCGCCGCGAGCGCCGCGAGCAGGGTCGCGGCGAGGTAGGTGAGCGCGGTGCGCGGGCGGCCCGCGTCGACCAGTCTCTGGATGTCCACGGCGTACGTCGAGAAGGTGGTGAAGCCGCCGAGCACACCGGTGCCGAAGAACGGCCGCACCAGCCTGTGGGCGGCCCACATGTCGGTGATGACCACCATGAACACGCCGATCACGGCGCACCCGACCACATTGATCCCGAAGGTCGTCCAGGGAAATCCGCCGCTCCGCGCGGGCCACCACAGGGAGGCCGCGTACCGGGACACGGCACCGATCGCGCCGCCGAGCGCGACCACCGCGACCACGGGTCCCTGACCGCGCCAGACGGACGGGCGCGGGGCCCGTGGCCGGGCGCGCAGGCTCTCGGCCTCGGGAGCTGTCATGGCCGTACATCTCCTACTCGTCGGGGGCCCTGCGGGCACACGCCTTCACAAGTAGGGACCGTTGGCGGCACCACCGCCGCGGTTCGGGTACGGCGGGCCCCACCGCCGCGCCGCGAGGGGTGATCGCGGCCGGGGAACAGGTTAACGCCGGTGGCGGGCCGGGGTCACTTCGGGGCGGGCGGCTCGCACAGCGCGACGCCGGGCTCCCGCAGACTGCCCAGGACGAGGTGGCCGGCCGCCTCGCAGACGCTGGTGACCATGCGGAAGGGCGAGCCGCGCGCGATGAGGTGGTGGTCGACGTGTCCCTCGTCGTCGACCGCGAGGGCCCCGATCATGCCCGTGGGCCGGAAGGGCACCTGCGCGGCGATACGGCCGGCGGTGTGCCGTACGGCGGCCGGGCCGCGGTGCAGGACGTCGAGCGGAGGCACGCGGGGGCCGGCCAGGGCCACCCAGAGCGGGCCCTCGGGTCCGGCGCGCCAGATGTTGTCGGGCATGCCCGGGAGATCCTCCACGAAGGGTTCGCCGCGGCTGGCCTCCGGTCCGGTGAGCCAGTAGCGGGTGAGGCGGCAGGCGCCGCTCTCGGCGATCACCAGGAAGGATTCGTCGGCGCTCGGGGCCAGCCCGTTGGCGAACTGGAGCCCCTCCAGCACCACTTCGGGGGTGTCGCTGCCGGGTGCGAGGCGCACCAGCCGTCCGGTGCCGGTGTGTTCGACGATGTCGCCGAGCCACTGGTGGAGCGGGTAGCGGCGGCTGGCGACGGTGAAGTACACGCTGCCGTCGGACAGCGCGACCACGTTGCTGCAGAACCGCAGCGGCTCCCCCGCCACCGTGTCGGCGAGGACGCGTACGGAGCCGTCGCCGAGGTCGACGCGCAGCAGTCCGCGTTCCGCGTCGCACACCAACAGGCCGTTGTCCGGGAGGAGTTCGAGGCCGAGCGGGCGTCCGCCGGTGTCGGCGAGGGTCTCCACCCGCACCGCCTCGGGGTCGATCAGCCCGTCGAGGCGGAGGATGCGGCCGTCCTCGACGCCGGTCAGCACCCGGCCGCGGGCGTCGGCCACCACGTCCTCCGGGCCACGGCCGCCGATCGCGACGTAGCGGCGGGCGAAGAGTGCCTCGGGTCGGTCCACGAAAACCTCCTGCGTGGGGTCGGACGGGGCGTGCCGGTACGCGTACGCTTGCTTCTCTTCCCGGTCACCGCGTCCCCACGTCACGTCTGGGGTCAGGTTTGCCGAGCGTATTCCCGGTGACCCGGATCATGCTGTCGGTCGGTGAGAAGGGGGCCCTCATGAGATGGTCGGCCACCCGCCCTGCGGGATCTCCGAGGTGAACGGGATGCGCACCGCGTGGCAGCGACTCGGACTCGCCGAACTCCACCGGCGCGGGCGGGAGTTGGAACTCCTGCACCGGGCCATGGGGTTCGCGACGCTCGCCCTGGTCACGCTGGCGCCCCTGCTGATCGTGGTGGCCGCGGCCGATCCGCTCGGGCACGGCGGGTTCGCGCTGTGGCTGGTGGACGGCATGGACCTGTCCGGCCGGTCCGCCCGCGCGCTCACCGATGTCTTCACCCCGCCCCGCAAGGTGATCGGCACCACCAGCGCCCTCAGCGTGGCGCTGCTCGCGCTGTTCGGCCTGTCCTTCGCGTCGAGTGTGCAGAGCGGCTACGAACACGTGTGGCACCCGACCGGCGCCCCGTGGCATCGCATCTGGCGGCAACTGATCTGGCTGGTCATGCTGATGGTCTACCTGTACGCGCAGGTGCAGACCCGCAACGTCCTGGAGGGCACGCCCCGCATCCTGCTGAGCATGGCCGCCGGCCTGCTGTTCTTCTGGTGGGGTCCGCACTTCCTGCTCAACCGCCACGTCCAATGGCGCTACCTGCTTCCCGGCGCGCTCGCCACGATGGCGGGCCTGGTCGGCCTGCGCTGGTTCTCGTACCTGGTGTTCACCCCGCTCCTCGTCACCAACGCGGTGAGCTACGGCCCGGTAGGCACCGTCCTGGTGGTGGAGTCCTGGCTGGTCGGCGTGGGCTTCGTGCTCTACGGCGGCGCACTGGTGGGCCGGCTGCTGTGCGAGCGGTTCGGTGACCCGGACGCGTCGTTCCGCGTGCAGTCGGAAGAACCGGACGCGGCGGACGCCGAGCAGGAGGAACCGCCGACACGTTCCCAGCAGGACACGGTGTGAGGCCACATGGTGCGACACCACATGGTGCACGAGTGACGGGAGATGTTCAGGTGGCGGGAGGTGCCCGAGCAGCAGAGGTCCCCCTCCGCCCGCGGCTCGCGGCTCTCACGGGCGGAGGGGAGTCCGTTCAGCCGTCGAGTCGCACGACCCGCACGGCGCCGGCGGGCACGGCGAAGCCGCCCGCGGCACGTTCACCGGTCAGCAGCTCGGTGCCGTCGGCACCCAGCGGCACCTTGACATCCGCGGCGCTGTGGTTGATCGCGAAGAGATAGGCGCCCGACTCTCCGTCGCGGCGGACGACCTCGACGTCGTACGGCAGGTCGGCGCGCGGGGCGATCCGGGCGTCCTCGGTCGCCCAGCCGAGCAGGGCGTCCAGGCCGTGGGCGTCGAGCCGGGTCGACACGTACCAGGCGGTGCCCTCGCCGAGGCGGTGCCGGGTGACGGCCGGGTGGTCGGCGGTGAGGCCTTCGGCGTACGTCCACACGGTCTCGGCGCCGCGCGGGACCACGAACTCGGTCCAGACGTCGCCGGTGAGTTCGGAGCCGTCGGGGCCGGTGATGCGGACCCGCTCGCCGGCCAGCAGGGGTGAGAACTCCTCGACGGTCAGGCCCAGTACATCGCGCAGCGGGCCGGGATAGGCGCCCTCGTGGACGGCGTCGTGCTCGTCGACGATGCCGGAGAAGTAGGAGACGACGAGGGTGCCGCCCTGCTCGACGTACCGCTTCAGGTTGCGGCCGGCCGCCTTCGTCATCAGGTACAGGGCGGGTACGACGACAAGGGGATAAGCCGACAAGTCGGCTTCCGGGTGGGCGAAGTCGACCGTGAGGTGGCGGTCGTAGAGGGCCTCGTAGAAGGCGTCGGCGCGCTCGCGGGCGTCGTGGTCCTCGCTGGGACGCCACTCCAGTTTCTGCGCCCACCACGACTGCCAGTCCCACAGGACGGCCACGTCGGCCCGGGTGCGGGTGCCGCGGATCGGGGTCAACTTGTCGACGGACGCGCCGAGTTCGACGACCTCGCGCCAGACGCGGGTCTCGGTGCCGCCGTGCGGGAGCATCGCCGAGTGGAACTTCTCGGCGCCGCGCCGGGACTGGCGCCACTGGAAGAACATCGCGCCGTCCGAGCCGCGCGCCACGTGGGAGAGCGCGTTGCGAGCCATCTGGCCGGGGGCCTTGGCCGGGTTGCGGGGCTGCCAGTTGACGCCCGAGGTGGAGTGTTCGAGCAGCAGCCACGGGGCGCCGCCCGCGACGGAGCGGGTGAGGTCGGCGGCCATCGCGAGGTTGACGTGGGTGCGGCGGCCGTCGGTGATCAGGTAGTGGTCGTTGGTGACGAGGTCGACCTCGCGGCCCCAGGCCCAGTAGTCGACGGACTCGCACTGGCTGAGGGCGGCCATGAAGTTGGTCGTCACCGGGATGCCGGGCGCGAGGCGGCGCAGGATGTCCCGTTCCGCGACGAAGTTCTCGCGCATCGTGGCGTCCGCGAACCGCTGGTAGTCCAGCGCCTGGGCCGGATTGACGGCGGTCGGGGTGAGCCGCGGCGGGTTGATCTGGCCGAGGTCAGCGTAACGCTGGCCCCAGAAGGCGGTCCCCCAGGCCTCGTTGACGCCGTCGACACTCTCGTACGTCGCGGTCAGCCAGCTTCGGAAGTGGACGGCGCAGGAGTCGCAGTAGCAGGCGGAGACGGGGACGCCGTACTCGTTGAAGACGTGCCACAGCGCGAGGGCGGGGTGGGCGCCGTAGCGCTCGGCGAGCCGGGTGGTGATGTCCGCGGCGGCGGCGCGGTAGTCGGCGTTGCTGTGGCAGATCGCGCCGCGCGAGCCGAACTCGTAGCGGGTGCCGTCGGCGGTGACGGGCAGGGCCTCGGGGTGGGCGCGGTAGAACCAGGCGGGCGGGGCGACGGTGGGTGTGCCGAGGTCGGCGCGGATGCCGTTCTCGTGCAGCAGATCGAGGAGCCGGTCGAGCCAGCCGAAGTCGTACACACCGGGCTCGGGTTCCAGCAGCGCCCAGGAGAAGATCCCGACGCTCACCATGGTGACGCCGGCCTCCCGCATCAGCCGGACGTCCTCCTGCCAGACGCTCTCCGGCCACTGCTCGGGGTTGTAGTCCCCACCGAAGGCGAGCCGGGTGAGGCCCCTGGGTGTGGTCTCCGGCATGGATCTCTCCCGTAGTCGATCATTTGGGAACGTGCACACAGTGCGCCCGAGGGCACGACCCCAACATAACCGCACAGCCGTGACCGCTGACAAGGGTCCCTGATGGTTCTATGCTGTGAACGCTCCCATGTCGGTGCTTCTGGCTCCGGGCCCGGGAGCCGTAGAGTCTTGACCATGAGCAATGCGGGGGGTCGGCGCAGGGCGCCGACGATCCATGACGTGGCGCGCGAAGCAGGTGTCTCGCGGGGCACGGTGTCGCGCGTCCTCAACGGCGGGCACTATGTCAGCCCGGCCGCGCAGGAGGCCGTCAACGCGGCCATCCGCAGGACGGGTTACGTCGTGAACCGGCACGCCCGCTCACTGATCACCGGGCGCTCGGACTCGGTCGGTTTCCTGCTGACGGAACCGCAGGAGAAGTTCTTCGAGGACCCCAACTTCAACATCCTGCTGCGCGGCTGCACCCAGGCGCTGGCCGCGCACGACGTCCCGCTGCTGCTGATGCTGGCCGGCACCGAGGACGAACGGCGGCGCATCACGCGGTACATCACCTCCGGGCATGTCGACGGGGTGCTGCTGGTCTCCAGCCACTCCGGGAGCCCGGTGGCGGAGGAACTGAGCGAGGCGGGCGTGCCGTTGGTCGCGTGCGGCAAGCCGATCGGGCTCGGCTCCAAGATCAGCTATGTCGCCGCCGACGACCGGGAGGGTGCCCGTGACATGACCCGGCACCTGCTCTCCCTCGGCCGCCGCCGCATCGGCACGGTCACCGGACCGCTGGACACCCCGGGTGGTGTCGAGCGCCTCGCCGGCTACAAGGAGGTGCTCACCGAGGCTGGCGTCGAGGTGGACGACCGCCTCGTCGTCTCCGGCGACTACAGCCGCCTCAGCGGCGAGAAGGGCGCCGAGCGCCTGCTCGCCCAAGTCCCGGACCTGGACGCGGTGTTCGTCGCCTCCGACCTGATGGCCCGGGGCGTGCTGACGTCGTTGGAGCGGGCCGGGCGGCGGGTACCGGAGGACGTCTCGGTGGGCGGCTTCGACGACTCCCCCGCCGCACTCGCGTCCAGTCCCGAACTCACCACGATGCGGCAGCCGTTCGACCGCATCAGCGCGGAGATGGTGCGGGTGCTGTTGGCGCAGATCGGGGGCGAGGACACCGCTGCGGTGATTCTTCCTACGGAGTTGGTGAAGCGGGAGTCGACGTGAGGGCGTGGGTCCTCATGGAGAACTGAGTCAACAGCTTGGCGTGCCACGGGAGTTGACGTACCGGCCGGTGGCGGGTCGCGGCCGGGTCGTCAGCGGCGCGTACCCGGTTGGCCGTACTCGTCCGCGCAGAGGTAGGTCAGTCGGCGTCCGGACGCGCGATGTCCCGGTCCGTGCGGGAACCCTCCACCGGCCCGTTCTTCGCCGCGTTCTTCGCCGCGAGGAGGACCGATCCAGCGGAGTCTGCCGTTCAGACCGGCGCACGTCGTTCTCAGGCGCGGCGACGGCGCATCGCGGGTGGATCCGTGAGCCGTCCGAGGCAGACACGAGGAACCTCCCGAAGGTCGCTCCGAGGTTCCCCGTCCAGGACCGCCGCGCCCGAGCCGACCGCCGACGCCCGTGGTAACTTCCGTATACAAGGTGTATGCGATCTCTCTGGGGGCAGCGGTGACATCCGGTCGGGAGAAGGCCTACGCGTACCTCAAGGACTCGGTGCTCACGGACCCGGCGATGCAGGGTGCGTTCCTCTCGGAGCAGGAGATCGCCGATCGGATCGGGGTGTCGCGCACGCCGATCCGCGAGGCGCTGCTGCTGCTGGCGGCCGAGGACCTGGTCGAGCTGGTGCCGAAGCGGGGTGCTCGGGTCGCGCCGCTCTCGGGTCGGGAGATCACCGAGTTGATGGAGCTGCGCGGGATCGTCGAGCGGTACGCGGCGCAGCAGGCCATCGGCGCGAGCACGGCTCCTGTGCGGGAACTGGCCGAACTCCTGGATCGGCAGCGGGTATTGAGCGGCCCCAGTCAGGCCAAGGAGTTCATCGCCGTGGACCATCTCTTCCACGCGACGCTCGTGTCGGCCGTGGGCAACGCCCTCCTCGACCGGCACTACGACGGGCTGCGCAGCCGTCAGGTCCGGGCCGGGGTCGTGGCCCTGTTCAACCAGCGAGGACGCCAGGAAGCGGTGCTGGACGAGCACCAGGCGATCCTGGACGCCCTCGCCGCCGGTGACGCGGAGGCCGCGTGCGCGGCGATCGACAACCATCTGGGCTCGACCTTGAAGGTGCTGCTCGCCGGTTAGGCCGCCGTGCCCGTGTCCGTGTCCGTATCCGCGGGATAGGTGAACACGAGCATGGTGACGCCGTCGGGCGCCGTCCACGGGCCGTGCGGCATGCCGGGCGGGCGGCACGCGTACGTGCCCTGCGGGAAGGTCTCGTCGAGCGTCAGGTCGTGCAGGGCGCCTTCGAGGATGTAGACCTCCTCCCAGAACTCGTGGTGCGCCACGCCCTGTTCGGAGGTGTCGGTACCCGGCTCCCAGCGGACGAGCGTGGTGCGGCGCTCGCCCCGGGCGTCCTCGGCCAGCACCTGTTCCCGTACGCCGACTCCCGCACCCGGCGGGGCAGTCCACGGCCCGGCGGGGAAGTGGAACTCCAGCTCCGGCTTGCTCATCGCTGTACCCCCAGTCGTCGATTGGCGAGCACCGAGGTCTTCTCACGGACCGCCGCCACTTCGTCCACGTCCACATCCGCCACCAGGATTCCCGGTTGCGCGTCGAGGCGGTGGCGCACACTCCCGTCGGGTCCTACGACCCTGCTGTGGCCGATGCCGGTGGGCGCCGTCCCCTGGACGACGGCGCCCTCGCCGGCCGGGTCGGCCTGGTCCACGGCGATCACCCACACCGTCGCGTCCAGCGCCCTGGCCCGCACCAGCAGCTCCCACTGGTCGAGCTTGCCCGGGCCGGCACCCCAGGACGCCGCCAACAGCGTCGCCACGGCCCCCGCGTCGGCATGCGCCCGGAACAGCTCAGGGAAACGGACGTCGTAGCAGGTGGCGAGGCCCAGCCGTACGCCCTTCACGTCGATCGTCACGATCCGCGATCCCGCCGCGACGGTGTTGGACTCTGCGTAGCCGAACGCGTCGTAGAGATGGATCTTCTCGTACGACGCCTCGACGCCCGGTCCCGTGGCCAGCAGGGTGTTGGTCACCCGGCCGTCGGTGGCCGGGGTGAACATGCCCGCCACCACCACGATGCCGGCGGCTGCCGCGATGTCGCGGACCGCGTTGGCCCAGGGGCCGTCAAGGGGTTGGGCGACCTCTGCCAGCGGGGTGCCGAAGCAGGCCATGGACGCTTCGGGGAACACGACGAGGTCGGCGCCGGCCTCGGCGGCGCGCGTCGTCCCGTCCTCGATGAGCGAGAGATTCTTCTCGGGCTCGGGTCCGGTCACCAGTTGGCCGAGTGCGATGCGCACGGGGCGCCGCCTTTCTGGGGCGAGTTGGAAGGAGAAGGTCACGGGACGCGTACGGCGGGCGCGGTCTCCTGCGCGTCGGCCAGTCGTACGTCCTCGTCCACCGCCTGGGCCGAGTCACGGCCCAGGGACAGGCCGACGACGGTCACGGCCGAGGCGACGGCGATGTAGAGCGCCAGCGGGACCCAACTGCCGTAGGAGCTGAGCAGGGCGGTGAACAGGAGCGGGGCGATCGCGCCGCCGATGAGGCCCGCGAGGGTGTAGGCGAGTGAGGAGCCCGTGTAGCGCAGGCGGGGCGAGAACTGCTCGGCGATGAAGGCCGCCTGCGGGCCGTACATGAGGGAGTGGATGGCCAGGCCCACGACGACGCCGAGGACGAGCAGGACGCGGTTGCCGCCGTCGATCAGGAGGAAGAACACGAACGGCCAGACGCCGGCGGCCAGGGCGGAACAGCCGTACAGCAGGCGCCTGTTGACGCGGTCCGAGACGGCGCCTGCGAGCGGGATGAGGAAGATCTGGAGCGAGGAGCCGACGAGTACGGCGGTCAGCGCGGAGCCGCGTGACATCCCCAACTCGTCGGTGGCGTAGGTCAGTACGAAGACGGTGAACATCGCGTACAGGACATCGGGGCCGACCCGGCAGAGGATCGCGGCGCACAGGGCGCGGGGCTGGGTGGTGAAGACCTCGCGGACCGGGGTCTGCGGGCGGCTGTGCTCGGCCTCAAGGGCCTTGAACACCGGGGTCTCCTCCAGTTTCGCCCTGATCCACAGGCCGAAGCCGACCAGGACTCCGGAGAGCAGGAAGGCGACCCGCCAGCCCCAGGACTCGAACTGATCCTCGCTCAGCGTGGCCCCGAGGACCGCCAGCACGCCGTTGGCCAGAAGGTTGCCCGCGGGTGGGCCGACCTGGGCGGCGGAGGCGTAGAACCCGCGACGCCGCGGATCGCCGAACTCGCTGGAGAGCAGGACGGCGCCGCCCCATTCGCCGCCGACCCCGACGCCCTGTGCGAACCGCAGCACGACCAGCGCGATCGGGGCGGCGATGCCGACCGTGCCGTAGGCGGGCAGGACGCCGATCAGGAAGGTGGCCGCCCCGATCAGGACCAGGGTGGCGATGAGGACCTTCTTGCGGCCGATCACATCGCCGAGGCGGCCGAAGACGAAGCCGCCGAGCGGGCGGGAGACGTAGCCGACGGCGTAGGTGGAGAACGCCAGCAATGTGCCGGTCAGGGGGTTCTTCGAGGGAAAGAAGAGATCGCCGAAGACCAGGGCGGCGGCCGCGGAGTAGACCGCGAAGTCGTACCACTCCAGTGCTGTTCCGGTGAGGCTGGCGATGAAGGCCCGGCGGATGCCGGAGCGGCCGGCCGGTACCGGCGCGGCGGCCTGCTGGGGGTGTTGCATGCTTCCCGTCCTTGCGTCGTCGAGGGGACATCGAGACATCGACCTTTCGGCATACTTCTTGTATACAGGTCGTATGCGCAACCCCCGCGCCGGAAATTGACCAGGCCGAAACACGCCTACCCAGGAGTACTCGTGGCCCTGCTGACCTTCGAACTGCCCGACGGTTCGACCCGTGACGTCGATGTCGTGCACGTGCTCAACGCCGGTTACGCCGGACGCAGCCAGGACGATGTCGCCGCACATGTCGCGGAACTCGCCGAGCTCGGCGTCCCCGCGCCGTCCGTGACCCCGGCTCTCTATCCCGTCTCCCCCTACCTCGCCCAGCAGACGGACCACGTCGCCGCCCAGCACGCCCGCACCTCGGGCGAGGCCGAGTGGGCCCTGGTCGTGGCCGCCGACGGGGAGCTGCTGCTCACCGCCGCCTGCGACCACACCGACCGCGACCTGGAAGTGCACGGCGTGGCCTGGAGCAAGAACGCCGGACCCGACGTGCTCGCCCGGCGCGCCTGGCGACTGGCCGAGGTGGAGTCCCGCCTCGACGACCTGACGCTCCGCGCCTGGGTCACCCACGCCGGCGAGGAGACCGAGATCCAGCACGGAACCCTCGCCGAGCTGCTCACCCCTGGATACTGGGCCGAAGTACTGCGCTCCCGGGGTGACTTGACCCCCGGAACCGTCCTCATCTCGGGCACGATCCCCATGGCCGAGGGAGTGGACCAGTTCGCCGAGTCCTGGCGGGTGGAACTGGGCGACCCCGTCACGGGAGACACGATCCGCCTCGCCTACGACGTGGTGCCGATGCCGGAGCCGATCGGCTGAAGCGGGGACTCTGCGGCCGTCCGGCCCACCCGGTCAGGATTCGAGAAGCCCCTGCCCCCTCCCCCGTCCTAGCCTGAATTCACCGACGAAATCCGTCGGAACACCCGGACATCCGGGTCCACGCTTCACGCTTCACGGAGGAGCTCGCCATGACCGACGGACTGAACACGATCATCTACCCCGTCAAGGACCTCGACAGCGCGAAGGCCCTGTTCGGCGCCCTGCTGGGGGTCGAGCCGTATGCGGACGAGCCGTACTACGTCGGCTACAAGGCCGCTGGGCAGGACGTCGGTCTCGACCCGAACGGGCACGCCAGGGGCATGACCGGTCCGGTGCCGTACTGGACCGTGGACGACATCCGGACCCGGCTCGCGGCCATGGTGGCGGCGGGGGCCGAGCTGGTCCAGGACGTCCAGGACGTCGGCGGCGGCAAGCTGATCGCCTTCGTGAAGGACGCGGACGGCAATTTCGTCGGGCTCACCCAGAATCCGGCCGCCTGACACCGGCGTCGTAGCACACCGCTACTTGCACATGCACTAGTTGCGCCCTCAATAAGTGGCCGGATCGGTGTTACCGTTCAGTTATGGCAGTGAAAACGGCCGACGACCGGCGGCTGGAGCAACAGTGGCGGGACATCCTGTCCGTGCACGCGCGCACGATGTGCGAGATCGACCGTGTACTGCACCCGCACGGCCTGGGCGCGAGCGACTTCGAGGTGCTCGACATCCTGGCCTCCGAGTCGCCCGAGGACGGCGACCAGTGCCGGGTGCAGAACCTGGTCGGACGGGTCCATCTCAGCCAGAGCGCGCTCTCCCGTCTCATCGGACGACTGGAGAAGGACGGCCTCGTGGCACGCTCCGTCTGCGTGGAGGACCGACGCGGGGTGTGGGTCGCGCTCACCCGTAAGGGCCGCGACCTGCACGCGGAGGTACTGCCGCTCCAACGGGGTGTGCTGGCACGGATGTTGGACGACCCGCAGGGGTAGGGGGCGGGTCCCCGTACCTGTCTCACACCACGAACTCGTCACCGTCCATGAGCACTTCGACCCCCGCCCCGTTCACCTGCGCCCGCGCCTTCGAGCCCGCGTCGAGCAGGGGGTTCGTGTTGTCGAGGTGGGTGTAGATCCGGCGGACACCGGGGTGACGGGCGAGCGCGTCGAGGCTGCCCCGGGGGCCCGAGACCGGCAGGTGTCCCTTCGTCGCCGTCCCGTCGGCGATGAAGAAGGTGCCGTCGAGGAGGGCGCAGTCCGCCGACGTCAGCAGGTCGTCCAGGGTGTCCGTCCAGGCGGCGACGCGGGGTGCGTAGACGAGGGCCCCGCCGCTGGCCAGGTCCTCGATGCGGTACGCCGTCACCCAGCGGTCGTCCGACGGGCGGGGCGGCACGTACCCGGGGGCCCTGACGCCCACCGGGTGCGCGGTGACGACCAGGCCACCGGCCAGTACGAACCCGCCCTCGGCGAGGCTGTCGCCCCACTCCCAGGGAGCGTAGCGGTCGAGGACGACCCGGCCCGGGGTCAGCGCGGCGAGGGCGGGCGACGGGGCGTACACCCTGAGGCCCGCCACCCCGCGCAGCACGCTCAGGCCCGCCACATGGTCGGGCTCGGCGTCGGTGAGGAGTACACCGCGCACGGGGGTGTCTCGCGGACCGGGGCCCGGCCAGAGCGCGGGGGTGGAGGTGAGCTGGGTGCGGATGTCGGGCGAGGCGTTGAGCAGCCACCAGTCGCGCGCGTTGCCGGTGACGGCAACGCAGTCCTGGGTGCGCGCGGGCAGTTTTCCGTCGCGGGCGGCGGCGCACAGCGCGCAGGCGCAGTTCCACTGCGGGAAGCCGCCGCCCGCGGCGGTACCGAGCAGGACGACCCTCACGACGATCGCGCCCCCTTGCAGAGTCATCGAATCCGGGTCGCCGCATCCGGGATACCGAATCCGAGTCACCAAATCTCCCCGAGGGATCTTTCCTCCGAAACGGGCCGGACTACCCCACCACAGGGGGCAGTTCCGGCCGATCTTCGGCGGAAGCGGGCGGCGAGATCTTCGCGCCGGCGCTGCGGCTCGGCCGGAGGCTGACCGGTGAGCGCGGCAAGTCGCTGCGAGCCGTCCCGGATCGGATCCCCCGAACGGGTGGTGCCGGGTCAACCAGGGGTCGCGCGGGGGCACGTGCGAACGGCATGTGCCTCGACCGCCGCCCGGGATCATCACTCGTCGTGACCGATCACGGGTAGCTGTACGCACGGAACGTGACGGGACGCAGGTATTCCGTCATCCGCGCGACAGGAGAGAAGGCACCATGTCGGTCGAGACCGGTACCGCGCCCGAAGCGGCTCCCGATGATCGGGAACAGCAGAGCCTCGGTACCGCCGCGGCACGCACCCTGGCGACCACGACCAAGTCCGAACCCCAGATGCAGGGCATCAGTTCGCGGTGGCTGACCCGCATGCTGCCCTGGGTGAACGTGCCCGGCGGCACCTATCGCGTCAACCGCCGCCTGTCGTACACGCGCGGCGACGGACGGGTGACGTTCGTGCAGACCGGCGCACAAGTGCATGTCGTCCCGGCCGAGTTGGCCGAACTCCCGCCGCTTCGCGGCTTCTCGGACCCCGAGGCGCTCGACGCGCTGGCCCAGCGGTTCGAACAACGGGAGTACGCGCCGGGTCAGTTGATCGTCGAGGTGGGCCGCCCCGCCGACTCGGTGTTCCTGGTCGCGCACGGCAAGGTGGAGCGGCTCGGGGAGGGGCCGTACGGCGACGAGGCGGTCGTCGGTCTGCTCGCCGACGGCGACACCTTCGGCGGTCAGGCGCTCGCCGAACCGGACGGCGTCTGGGAGTTCACGGCCCGCGCGGCGACGGCCACCACGGTGCTGACGCTGCCCCGCACCGCGTACCAGGCGGTCGCGGAGCGGCACGCGGTGCTGCGCGCGCATGTCGAGGCGCTCGGCGCGGACGAGCCCGGACCGGTCAACCCGTTCGGCGAGGCGGCCATCGCGCTCAGCTCCGGGCATGTCGGCGAGCCGGATCTGCCGGGCACGTTCGTGGACTACGACCTCGCCCCGCGCGAGTACGAACTGAGCGTCGCCCAGACCGTGTTGCGCGTCCACAGCCGCGTCACCGACCTCTACAACCAGCCGATGAACCAGACCCAGCAGCAACTCCGGCTCACCGTCGAGGCCTTGCGCGAGCGGCAGGAGAACGAGCTGGTCAACAACCGGGACTTCGGACTGCTGCACAACGCCGACTACGACCAGCGGATCTCCACCCACTCCGGGCCGCCGACCCCAGACGACCTGGACGAACTGCTCAGCATGCGGCGCGACACCAGCTTCCTGTTCGCCCATCCGAAGGCGATCGCCGCGTTCGGCCGCGAGTGCAACAAGCGCGGTGTCTACTTCAGCGGCATCGACGTCGGCGGCCACCATCTGCCCGCCTGGCGCGGGGTGCCGCTGCTGCCGTGCGGCAAGATCCCGGTCAGTGCGTCCCGTACGTCGTCGATCATCGCGATGCGTACCGGCGAGGACGACCAGGGGGTGATCGGCCTCCATCAGACGGGTATGCCGGACGAGATCGAGCCGGGCCTCAACGCCCGCTTCATGGGCATCAACGAACAGGCGGTCATCTCCTATCTGGTGAGCACCTACTTCTCGGCCGCGGTCCTGGTGCCGGACGCCCTGGGCATCCTGGAGAACGTCGAGGTCTCCCGCCGCGACGGCAACTGACCGTGGACAGCGCCTAGTCGAGGAACGCGTCGAGTCGTGCCGCGTCCGGTGCGGTCGCCGGGCCCGGCGCGGTGACGGCCAGGGCGGCGCCCGCGTTGGCCCGGCGGGCGGCGGCCACCGGGTCAAGACCCTGGGCCAGGGCGGCCATGAACACACCGGTGTGCGCGTCGCCCGCGCCGTTGAGGTCGATGGCGTCCACCGCGAACCCCGGTACCGCGACGAGGCGTTCGCCGTCGTGCACGAGGCAGCCGTCGGGTCCGGTGCGGACCAGCGCCGAGCCGCGCCCCAGGCGGGAAGCGAGAGCGCGGGCGGCTTCGGCCGGGTCGGCGACGTCGGTGAGCAGCGCGGCCTCGCGGGCGTTGCAGCTCCACCAGTCGGAGCGCGCGAGCAGCAACTCCAATGCGATCTCAGGGATTTCGGCCGCGAGCGGGCCCGGGTCGGTGACCAGCGTGACAGTCGGATCCAGTCGGGGCAGGAGGTCGAGCAGGGCCGCCCGGTTGCTGTCGTACAGCAGGCCGTATCCGGTGACATACACCAAGTCGCCTGCTTGGGGCCGGAGTTCGACCAGGTCGGCGGCGGCCAGGGTGGCCTCGGCTCCGGGGCTGGTGACGAAGGTGCGCTCGCCGTCCGCGTCGATCAGGCAGACCACGAAGCCGGTGTCCGGTTCCGGGCGCGGTGCGAGCAGGACGTCGATGCCCTCGGCGTGCAGCGCGGCGCGGGCCCGGTCGCCGAAGGGGCCGGTGCCGTGCGCTCCGGCGTAGGTCACCGGAAGGCCCTGGCGGGCGGCGGCGGCCATGACGTTGAAGCCGCCGCCGGGGGTGTGTTCGGTGCGGGTGGCGAGGACGTCGCTGCCCCGCTCGGGGAGGGCGGGGACCTCAAGGACCAGGTCGACGAGGACGTTGCCGAGGTGCCAGAGCCTGCTGCTCATGACCGATCCCGCAGGCCGAGCAGGGCGGTGGCCGTCGCGTCCAGGGCGAGCTTCGGGTTGACGCGTACGAGCGTCTCGCGCGCGTCGGCCGGGAAGGCGTCCACTCCGTGGCAGGCGCCCCCGACCGCCCCGGCGATCGCGGCGATGGTGTCGCAGTCGCCGCCGAGGGACGCGGCGAGCAGTACGGCCCGCCAGGGGTCCTCGGGGCAGGCGGCCAGGACGGCGAAGGCGGCGGGTACGGACTCCTGCGTGGCGAGGCTCGTCCCGACCAACGCGTAGACCCGCTCGCAGACTTGGGCCTCCGTGAGACCCCGCACCAGCCCGGTCGCCCAGGCGATCCGCTCGGCGACGTCGGCGGCGGCCACCCAGTGTCCGCGCCCCGACGCCAACCGGGCCGCCGACACGGCCACTTCGACCGCCTCGGGAACCGACGCCCCGTCAAGTCCCGTGCTCACAGCGGCGGCCACGGCTGCGGCACCGGCGAGCGCGACCCCGGTGTTGTGGGTCAGACGGCTCGCCTCCACCACCCGGTCCACCAGGACGGCCGGGTCGGCGACGGACACCGCGATGCCCACGGGGGCGATCCGCATCGCCGCGCCGTTGGTGGTGCCGTAGCGCCCCACCTCGTCGACGGGGGTGCCCGCGAGGACCTGCTCCACCGCGCGCTTGGTGGACGGGCCGAGCAGGTCGAGCGAGCCGCGGGCCCGCATGTCGTCCTCCCAGGCGACCAGACGGCGGGCCAGTTCCGCCGGGTCGACGCGACCCTTGCCGTCGAGCAGCAACTCGGCGAGGAGCAGGGCCTGTTCGGTGTCGTCGGTGACCGCTCCGGCCGGCATGCCGGCGGCGAGCGGATGGTCGGGGTCGGCCGGACGCAAGCCGGTCAGGACCGGGCCGTAGCGTGCGGTGATCCGTGGGCGGGACAGCATTTGGGTGGGCATGCCGAGGGCGTCCCCGAGGGCGAGTCCGTAGAGGGCTCCGGTGGCGCGGCTCTGGAGGGTCATGGGGGCTTTCCGGGGTGGTTCAGCCGAAGGCTAGGGTCAGTTGGAAGTGGTCGGGGTCCAGGAGGCTCACGACATGTTCGACGAGGGAGCCGTCGGCCGCCCGGCTGGTCCGCCGCGTGTCGAGGAACCAGTCACCCGGTTCGCGGCGCAGCAGCTCCGCCTCCCGCCGGCCGATCCGCCGCCCGCTCACCCGCTGTTCGCCGTGGTCGGGCCGCAGTCCGGCCCGCAGCATCACATCGGTCAGCGACTCCTGGTCCAGGCCGCGCGTCGGCAGCTCCCGTACTCCGGGCACGGGCGGCAGGAAGCTGCGTTCGTACGACACCACGACCGCGTCCGCGACCAGTTCCCGTATCCGCTCCACGCACACGAACTCGGATGCATTCAGGGCGAGTTCACGGGCGAGGTGCTCGTCCCGCCGCGCGTCGACCGCGAGGGTCCGGACCCTCGTGTCGATGCCCTGGGTGGCCAACGCGTGGGCCCAGCCGAGGTGGTCGTCCAGAGGGCGGCCGTCGAAGAGGACGTAGGAGCCCTTGCCGGTGCGGGTGGCGATCAGTCCGGCCTCGCTGAGTTCGGCGAGGGCCGCGCGGACCGTCGTACGGCTGACGCCGAAGCGTTGGGCCAGCGTGTGTTCGCCGGGGAGTTGCTCGCCTGCGGGGCGGTGGCCGCTGCGGATCTCCTTGGCGAGGACCTCGCTGATGTGCTGGTGTTTGAGTCGGACGCCGGTCACGAGGCCTCCCCGACCGCCTCGGCGACGGTGGCCACCCGGATCAGCGGGCGGTAGAGGTCCATGAGGTGCAGCGCCTTGGCGTGGGAGTCGTCGTCGACACCGGCGCAGGCCTCGGCGACGACCAGGACCTCGGCTCCGGCGTCGGCGGCGGCGAGTGCCGTGGACAGGACGCAGCAGTCGGTGCTGACGCCGGCGAGGACGAGCCGGCCGGTGGGGGCGACGCGTTCGGCGAGTTCCGGGGTCCACTTGCCGAAGGTGGACGCGTCCACCAAGTGCCGTGCCCGCACGGCGAATTCGTCGGTCAGCCGCCAGAGCGGGGCGTCCGGTGGCTGGAGGGCGAAGGGCCACTGGTCGTAGTAGGCCTGCCAGGCGCCCTCGGGTTTGGCGGGGGCCAGGAAGCGGGTGAAGGTGACACGTTCCCCGAAGGCCGGCAGCAGCCGTCGTACGCCTGCCGCGGCCTGTTCGAAGCGGGGGGTGGCCCACGGGCTGTCGGGTTCGGCGAAGACCCGCTGCATGTCGATGACGGCCAGGTGCCCGAATGCGGTGGTCATACGGCGGCCACCGCCTCCGGGCTCGCGGCCTGTTCCTCCTGGCGCCGGACTCGGGCACGGCCCAGGGCGAGGGTGCCGAGGAAGCCGAGGGCGAGGGCGGCCAGGACGCCGAGGTTGGCGTAGGCCCAGGCGCCGGACTTGCCGCCGAGGCCGAACGGGTCGAGCAGATAGCCCTGCCAAGTCAGCCAGCTCGCCGCCGTGTTGGTGACCAGGCCCCAGCCGATCGCGGTGGCCGCGAGGGTGAGCACGAGGGGTACGGGCTGGATGTCGCCGTAGCGGCCGGCCGGGCGGAAGAGGTCGCCCTCGTCGTAGTCGCGGCGGCGCAGGGCGAGGTCGGCGAGCATGATGCCGCACCAGGCGGCGATGGGGACGCCGAGGGTGGTGAGGAAGCCCATGAACTGGCCGAGGAAGTCGTCGGCGAAGAACACGATGTAGATGGAGCCCGCGATCATCAGGACGCCGTCGACGAGCGCGGCGAGATAGCGCGGCACCCGCAGGCCGGCCGACAGGAGGGCCAGCCCCGAGGAGTAGATGTCGAGGACCGCGCCGCCGACCAGGCCGAGCACCGCGACGACGGCGAACGGGACCAGGAACCAGGTGGGCAGGATCGTCGTCAGCGCGCCGATCGGGTCGGCGGCGACCGCCTTGTTGAGCGTGCTGGAGGAACCGGCGAGGAGCAGACCGAAGACGAGCAGGAGCAGCGGGGCGACGGAGGCCCCGAAGGTGGTCCAGCCGATCACGCCTCTGCTGGACGAACTACGGGGCAGATAGCGGGAGTAGTCGGCCGCCGCGTTGACCCAGCCCAGGCCGAAGCCGGTCATCATGAAGACCAGCGCGCCGATGAACTCCTGGGCGGAGCCCGCCGGCAGGGCGCTGACCGTGCTCCAGTGGATGTGGTCGGCGACGAGCGCGATGTAGACGACGGTGAGCACGCCGGTCACCACGGTGATCACCGTCTGGAGCCGCATGATCAGGTCGAAGCCCATGACTCCGCCGATGACGGTCAGCGCGCCGACCACGATCAGCGCGACCACCTTGGTCCCCGTGCCGCCGCCCCAGCTGAGCCGGTCGAGGACGGTCGCGGTGGCCATGGTCGCGAGGGCGGTGAGGACGGTCTCCCAGCCGACGGTGAGGACCCAGGAGATCACCGAAGGCAGGCGGTTGCCGCGCACGCCGTAGGCGGCGCGGCTGAGGACCATCGTCGGCGCGGAGCCGCGCTTGCCGGCGACCGCGATGAACCCGCAGAGCAGGAACGAGAAGACGATCCCGATCACGCCCGCGACCAGCGCCTGCCAGAAGGAGATCCCGAAGCCGAGCGCGAAGGCACCGTAGCTAAGGCCCAGGATCGAGACATTGGCTCCGAACCAGGGCCAAAAAAGGGTGCGCGGGGTGCCTTTGCGCTCGGCGTCGCCGATCACGTCGAGGCCGTGTGTCTCGACCTGAAGTTGCCGGGACTGGGAAGTCCGGGAGTCCGCCATCGTCGACCTACCTGTCTAGACGTGTTCAGCCGAGGCTAGGTGGGGTGGTGACGGGCGTCAAGGGCGGACAAGGGGTCCGTCAGTGGCAGTCGCCGTGCCGGCCCAGGGTGTCCACGGGGGTCGCGCCGGGGCGGGTCCACTGCGGGACGGGGCGGCTGGTCGGACCCCAGGTGGCGACGCCGTCGGCGTCCGAGCGCCAGTACCAGCAAGCCGGGCGCTCCTCGGGCGGGTAGCTCTCGGGCTTGTCCTCCCACGCCTCGCCGCGACCGTAGGGCGTCATGTCGAGCAGCGCGAGGGAGCCGTTGACCGGCTCGTTGCCGCGGCCCGTCGTGGAGTAGGTGAGGAACACACGGTCGCCGTCACGCAGGAAGGAGACGATGTGTCCCATTCCGCCGCCGATCGGCGCTGGCACGCCCCGTACCGAGTACCAGGGCTCCGTGTATCCCATGAACTCCACATAGGAAGCCACCTCGTCCCACGCACCCGTGGTCACGACGGCGTAGGAGACGCCCCGGGCGTTGAGGTAGACGGCGTCCTTCATGTGCCAGGCCGTGGTGGTGCAGCCCTCGCACTGGCCCTGGTGGGGCGCGCCGTCGTGCCACATGTGCTGGTACACCACTAGTTCGTCGCGCCCCTGGAACAGGTCGAGGAACGGTACCGGTCCGTCGGCGCCGGTGACCTCGACCGTCCCGTCGAGCTCGACCATCGGCAGCCGCCGCCGGGCCGCGGCGATCGCGTCACCCTCATGGGTGTGCGCCTTCTCGCGGAGCAGCAGCTTCTCGCGCTCCGCCTCCCAGGTGGCCAGATCTACGATCGGCGGCTTGCTCGCGTCATGGGGAGCGGTCGTCATGGGGGACCTCCGTGCTCTCTCGTGGTCTCTTGTGGTCTCTCGTGGCGGGCAGCGTCGTACGACGTCCTGTCGCAGTCCTACGACGGTCACCGAGTACTGACTCGCGAGCCGACCGAAACTCATCGCGGCGCCCGCGCCCTGTTCCGCTCACCGGCACAGCGGGCGACAGACCACCTTGCCGTCCGGAGGCTGTTCCCATCGGCCGGGGCGTCACGCGTACCGCGCCAGGTGTACCGCTGCCGTTGGTTCGGAGGAGGCACCATGGAGCCGTCCGTGACACGTGAGGGGAAGGGCGAACCAGCCCGCGCTCCCCGCGGAATCCTCTCCCGCGGCCGTGACCCGTTGGCCCTGCTGAGCGCGGAGTTCGACGGTGTTCACGACGTGTGGCGCTCCGCCTCGGGGATGGTCTGTGTGGCCGGGCCGGAGTCCGCCCGGGCGGTGCTCGGCAACCGGGACGCGGTGGTCGCCGAGGCATCCGACTTCTACCGGACCCGGCACGGCGACTTCGGGCCGCGTGCGGCACAGATCCGGATCGGGCGCGCGGCCCGCGCCCTGATGCGCCGTCATCTGGACCTACGGCGGCGGGAGTTACCCGACCTGGTGACCGAACTCCTCTCCCCCAGCAGTGTCTGGCCGGACGCCGGGAACCTGCTCGTGTTCCGGCATCTGCGGGACGTCCTGCTGCACCCGGACGCGCCGCCCCAACTGCACTCCACCGTCGAGCAGATCGTCCATCGCGCGGTCCTGGCCGGCGCGCGGCGCCGTCACTCGCCGGTGTCCCGGCTGCTCTTCCGGCGTCGAGCGCTGAACGTGCTGCACACCGAAATCCGTTCCAGGCAGCGGGGGTTCGGCGTCGCGCACGAGCCTCGCGACCTGCTCGACGTCGTCGTGGACGAGAGCGGGCCGGGGTCGGACCCGAAGGATCTCGCCGAGGTGTTCCTCTCCTTCCTGTTCGCCGCCGTCGGCTCGGTCGGGTTCGCGCTCGGCTGGTCGGTGTATCTGCTCGGCACACATCCCGATCGCCTTGCCGCGGAGCCGAGTTGGACGGTGCGGGAGGCGCTGCGGCTGTGGCCGGTGGCGTGGTTGTTCGCGCGGACCCCGAGCCAGGTGCAGGAGCTGGGCGGGACAGAGGTGGCCCCGCGCGATCAACTCGCCGTCTGCACCTATCTCGTGCACCGGCATCCCGGGTACTGGGAGCGGCCGGACGAGTTCGTGCCGGAGCGCTGGGCCTCGGCCGTGCCGGACGGCGCGTATCTCCCGTTCGGGCACGGGCCGCACACCTGTGCCGGAGCGACCGTCACCATGCGGCTGCTCGAAGACCTCGTAGAACTCGTCACCCGTGACCGGCGGTTGTCGGTCACCCCCCATGACGGCGCCGGTCCTCAGGTGGGCCCGGCGCTCGCTCCGCCGCGCTTCACGGCGGTGCTGACCGATCGCTCCGACTGTCCCGGAAGGAGGTGAACGCGCATGCACGCCCTGTATCTCAAGGCGAAGTCCGTCCTCAACGTCCGAGGCTCGTACGGGCTGTTCTGGTACATCTACCACCACATCTGACCGGCCCGGCGCGGGGAACCACCGAGCGGCCGGCTCCCCGCGCCCCACGAGGGGAACGTTCACCATGACCACCCCGCAGCACCCCGAGGACTTCCTGCACTCCATAAGGAGGCGCAGCGCGGCCGAGGACGGGATCTTCTGGGTCGACGACACCCGGCTCGGCGTGTTCGAGCCGGAGGCGGCGCGGCGGGTCAGCGCCACCAACTGGCACCGGTACGTCATGCACGACCGGCTGATCGACATGGTGCGGCGGCGGCGCAGTCCCGAGGTGCCGTGGAGCCAGGTCCGTTCGGCCTGGCTGACCCAGTTGCACTCGCTGGCGACCGCGGAGCAGCACGGCGCCCTGATCGACCGCATGGAGCGGATCATCGACGAGCGGCTCGGCGACGACGTCGACCTGGTGATGCTCACCCAGGACGTGGCGTTGCGGTCCATGCTGCCGGTCGCGCTGTCGGGCCTCACCCCGGGCGAGGAGGATCTGGTCCGCCGGGACCTGGAGATGAAACTGCTACGGCTCATCTCGCCCACTCCGGCGGGGTTTTGGCACCATCTGCGGTTCATCGCCGTGCAGGTGCGATCCGGGCTCGTCGTGCGCAGGGTGCTGCGACAGCGCGCGCACGGCAGGCGGCAGCGGGAGCGGGATCTCACCGACCCGTTCGTCGACATGCTGCCCCAACTGGGCATGGACCGCGCGCTGGACGTGGTGACCACGGTCCTCACCGCCATCGGCGGGCCGCCGGGCGCCGCCGCGGCGAGTCTGCTGTATGAGTTCGCCCGGCATCCCGAGTGGCAGCGGCGGCTCACCGAGGAACTGGGCGCGGTGGACCCGGTGGAGTTCCGTACGGCACCGACGCACGCCGCCCCGGTGACGCACCGGTTCGTGAAGGAGGTGCTGCGGCTGTGGAGCCCGCCGCTGCTGCTGGTCCGGCGCAGCAAGTTCCCCTTCGACTTCGGCAGGACCCGACTGGAGCCCGGCGATTGGTATCTGCTGAGCCCGCATCTGATCCACCGTGACGAGCGGGTGTGGGAGCGGCCGGACGTCTTCGATCCGGACCGTTTCCTGCCGGGCGCGCCGCACGGGCCGGCGGACCGTACCTGTTATGTGCCGTTCGGCTGGGCGCCCAAGAAATGCGTCGGCGCGAACATCGGCACCGTCCAACTGATGGGCCTGTGCCACTTGTTGTGCACCCGCTATCGCCTGGCTGTGGACCGTCCGGAGGACCTCAGGATGGCGCTGCGCTTCGCTCCGATCCCGGAGAACTTCCGCGGCCTGCTCGCCCTGCGGTGACCAACGTCAACTTCCGTCCCGGAACTCCCGCGAAATTGTCCGTGATCCGTAACAGAGGGATCCGTCCGCTCGTTTATCCCGTCCTGACGAATGCAAGCGACCGGACAACAGCACAGGGAACAGGGCGGACATGGCGCGGCATGGCGGGCGGGGATGGTACGGGCGGGTACTCGCGGCGGCGGTCGGGGTGACGGCGGTGGCGGCGGCCACCTCTGTGTGGACCGCGCAGGCCGGAATCGTCGACGGGCAGCACAACGCCCGTCCCGGCGCCTCCAGTTCGGCGCCGGCGCGGATCGCGACCGTGTCGGAGGAGATCGTGCACGCCTCCGACAAGGGTGCGCGGGGCGTCAACATCACCATCGACGACGGCCCAGACCCGACCTGGACGCCCGAGGTGCTCCAAGTGCTGCGCGAGAACGGCGTGAAGGCCACCTTCTGCATGGTGGGCACACAGGCCGAGGCCCACCCGGACCTGGTCAAGGCGGTCGTCGCGGCCGGGCACCGGCTGTGCGACCACACGGTCTCGCACGACACCACCATGGACAAGAAGTCCGAGTCCTACCAGTCGCAGGAGATCCTGAACGCCGCGAGCATGATCACCAAGGCGTCCGGCGGTGTGCGGCCGCAGTACTACCGGGCACCGGGCGGCGCCTTCACGCCCTACAGCCGGCACCTTGCCGCCTCGCAGGGGATGCGCCCGCTGGGCTGGAACGTCGACTCCAAGGACTTCGAACTCCCCGGCACCGACGCCATCATCGCCACCGTCAAGTCCGAACTGTCCAACGGGCCGACCATCCTGTTCCACGACGCCGGCGGCGACCGCTCCCAGACCGTGGCCGCCCTGCGCGAGATCCTGCCGTGGCTGAAGCAGCAGGGTTATTCGTTCGGGTTCCCGGTGCGCTGAAATGACGGTCACTGCTTTTCGGGTGACGAATATGTGTGAGAAATGTGGCAACGGCCTGTGAGGTCGCGGCATTTAACCGTGTCAGTGCCCATTCGCGCTGCTGTCGGTTCACCATGAAGGCTTGCGGCGATTTCACCCGTGCAGTAACTACGTGAAGCATGAACCTGTTCACCCGCGCTGCGCCCCTCCGCCGCTCGGCACCCCCCGCAGCTCCGCAAAACCCCGCCGCCCCACCGGCGTTCCCCTCCTCCCCCTCCGGCCGGCCCGATCCCGCCCTGGCAGCGCTGACCGGAGAGTGGATGATCGACCCCGCGCACAGCCGGATCGGATTCTCCGTCCGGCACGCCATGGTGACGACCGTGCGCGGGTCTTTCACCGAATACAAAAGCCGGCTCTACTTCGACGGCCGCGACCCGGCCCGTTCGCGGGCCGAGATAGTGGTGTCGACCGGCAGTGTCGACACCGGTGTGGAACAACGCGACGGACACTTGGTCGGCCGTGACTTCCTGGACTCCGCCAACTTCCCGCGTATGCGGTTCGCGAGCACCGCGGTGCAAATGGCGGGAAACGATGTCTACCGCATGCTCGGCGACCTCACCATCAAGGAGACGACCCGTCCCGTCGTCCTGGAACTCACCTACATCGGCCATGTCACCGATCCGTTCGGCGTCGAGCGCGTGGGCTTCGACGGGACCACCACCATCGACCGCTCCGACTGGGGGCTGACCTACAACTCTCGGCTGGCCGAAGGCGGTGCGATGGTGAGCGAGAAGGTGCGTCTCCAGTTCGACATCGCCGCGATACGGACGCTGCCGACCGGCTGACGGAACG
The DNA here is from genome assembly GCF_040681835.1 of Streptomyces sp. NPDC051576. Classification (NCBI taxonomy): domain Bacteria; kingdom Bacillati; phylum Actinomycetota; class Actinomycetes; order Kitasatosporales; family Streptomycetaceae; genus Streptomyces; species Streptomyces sp. NPDC051576. The sequence goes on along the minus strand of NZ_JBFAZO010000018.1, from coordinate 6,574 downwards.
CTTTCCCCTACGGGGTGACGAGCCGGCCGCCGACGATCGTGTGGGTGGGATTCAGATCGCGCAGGACCTCGTCGGAGCAGCGCGCGGGGTCCTGGTCCCACACGGTGAGGTCGGCGAGCCGGCCCGGTGCGAGGGTTCCGCGCAGGTCCTGATCGCCGCTCAGGCGGGCGGCGTTGGCGGTGTGCAGGGTGACGGCCTCGTCGTAGGCGATGGCGTGCTCGGGGCCCTTGACTCCGATGACGGTCTGGCGGGTGGTCATGCCCCACACCGAGCGCATGGCGCCGAACTGGCCGACGGGGAAGTCCGATCCGGCGCTGACCTCGGCGCCCAGGTCGATCCAGCCGCGGGCGGGGAAGAGCCGGGCGACGCGCTCCGGGCCCCAGAAACCCTCCTCCACCTCGGCGGTGTCGTGCAGCAGCGGCTGCTGGATGGTGACGGGGATGCCCAACTCGACGGCGCGGGCGCGCTGTTCGGGGCCGGCCAGGCCGCCGTGCTCCATCACCAGCGAGCCGGCGGGCAGTCCGGGGTTGCGGGCGAGGACGCGCTCGTAGACGTCCAGGAGGGTGCGGACCGCACGGTCCCCGTAGGCATGGGTGCCGACCCGCCAGCCACGGCGGACCACGGCCTCGACGGCCTCGACCAGCGCGTCGGGCTCCCAGATCAGGGTGCCGGAGAAGGCGTGGTCACAGACGTACGGCTCCTCGGTGGCACCGGCCTCCAGACCGCCGTCGAGCCCGAACTTCACGCCCCACACCCGCAGCATGGGGTCGGAGTCGTACCGCCACTCCTCCATGACGTCGAGGAGGTCCTCCACCTGGGCCGCGCTGGTCATGCCGAGCGCCGAGATCAGGGCCCGGACACGAACGTTGAGGGCACCCTCCTCGCGGGCGGCCCGGAGGAGGTCGTAGTCGGCCGGCGAGACCATGCAGTCGCGCACGGTGCCGATGCCGGTGGCGGCGTACTGGGCGCTCGCCAGGCGCAGTCCGTCGATGCGCCGCGCCCGGTCCTGGCTCGGGACCAGCCGCTCAACGAAGCCCATGGCGTTGTCGATCAGCCGCCCGTCGAGCCTGCCGTCGGCGTCGCGGCCGATGACACCGCCCGGCGGTACGGGGGTGTCCTCGGTGATCCCAGCCAGGCGCAGCGCGTAGCTGTTGACGACGTCGTTGTGGCCTCCGCGCTTGACGAGGACCGGGTGCCGGTCGGTGGCCCGGTCGAGTTCGGCCGCGGTGGGCATGCGGCGCTCGGCCAGGTTGAGCTCCTGCCAGTTGGTGGTGGTGCGGATCCACTCGCCCTCGGGGGTCACCTTGGCGCGCTCGCGGATCAGGTCCAGGAACTCGGGGATGTCGTGGGCCTGGTGGACGGGAACGTCATGCGCGCCGTGCGCGGCGAGGATCAGGTGGGTGTGGGTGTCGTCGAAGGCCGGCAGCACCGTGGCGCCGGGCAGGTCACGCACCGTGGTGCGCGCGCTCACCCAGTGGTCGAGGCCGTTCGGGTCGGACGAGAGGGCCACGATGCGGTCGCCCCGTACGGCCAGCGCCCGCTGCGGTGCCTGGTCGGGCACCAGCGTGTGGATGGCTTCGGCCCGGATCACCAGATCGGCTGCATGATCAGTCATCGTTCTCTCCCACTTCCGCACGGCTTCCGCTGACTAGGCTTTTGTACGGCCCATCTGCTGATTCACGCATTCATGGCGGCCCGTGGAGCAGGAAACACGTCACGTATAGCGACTCAAATAGAGATCATGCGCCAATCGTCCGACACGCCGGGCCGGGTAGCCTCCCATACGCGCCTCCCGGCGATCCTCATTGACAAGGCGATTCCGCAACGGTTGTCATGAACACATGCCGAGATGCCTGGGGACACTGGACGCGCCGTGGAAGTACGGCCGTTGACCGGGCGCTGCGAGCTGCTCGACACCGCCCGGGCCGAATTGACGGTCCGTCATGGAGTGCTTCTGTACGGCCCTGTGGGGATCGGCAAGTCCGTGGTCGTGGCCGACCTCGTCGAATCCTCCGGGGCTCAAGTCCAGCCGTCCGGAACGGTGTTGCGGTGCTCGCCCGCCGAGGAAGACGCCCAACTCCCGTACGCGGGCCTCGTCGACCTGTTCGCGCGGGTGCCGGGCAGCTTGCTGGAGGCTCTGGCGCCCGAACCCCGGGCCGCGCTGCGGGCCGCCCTGCTGCGCGGCGAACAGCCGGACGACGACCGGAGCCGGCTCTCGGTGCGCGTCGCCGTCCTCGACGTGCTGCGTGCCCTCGCCGCCGCCGGTCCGGTGCTCCTCGTCCTCGACGGCCTCCACTGGCTCGACGGGCCGACCGCAGAAGTGCTCACCTTCGCCGTACGACGGATCGAGGGCCTCGACATACAGGTGGTGGCCGCCGAGCGGGTGGCCGAAGGCGAGCAGCCCGAACGTGCGCGCTGCTGTCCGCCCGGCACCGTCGAACTGCCCGTGCCGCCCCTGACGGACGACGAGGTGGCACACCTCCTGCGCACCTCCCTCGGCGCCGAGCTGCCGCCGGCGGTCCTGCGGGCCGTCCAGGACATCGCCGCCGGAAACCCTTGGTACGCACTGGAGTTGGGGCGGGCGGCCCCGCGCGACGGAGCGCCGGTCGGCTTCGGCCGGACGCTGCCCGTGCCTCGCAGGCTGTGCGCCCCGCTGCTGGACGAGGTGCGGAGGCTGCCGGAGTCCGCGCGCCGTGCCCTCCTCGTCGCGAGCGTCGCCGCCCGTCCCAGTCTCACCGTGCTGCGTGCCGCCGGGTTCCACGACGCCGCCTCGGACCTCGCAGCGGCCGAACGGCTCGGGGTCGCAGCGGCCGACGCCGACGGGACCGTACGTTTCCGGCATCCGCTGATCCGTGCCGCCGTCCACGCCGACGCTCCGGAGTACCGCCGCCGCCAGGCGCACGCCCTGCTGGCCCGTGCGGTCACCGAGCCGGTGGAGCGGGCGCGGCACCTGGCTCTCGCCCGCCCGTACGAGGACGAGACCACGGCCCGCACCCTCATGTCGGCGGCCGAGTCCGCCCGGCGCGGCGGCTCGCCCGACGCCGCCTTCGAACTGGCCGGGCTCGCGGCCCGGCACACTCCCGGCGACCGTCGCGCCGAGCACGCCGACCGGCTGTTGGCGGCGGCCGAATACGCCTGTGACGCGGGGCAGTTGGAGGAGGCCGGGCAGGCGGCCGAGACGGTGCTCGCCGGGGCGGGCTCCGCGCGGCAGCGGGTGCGGGCCCGGCTGGTCCTGCTGCGCAACGCCGGGCAGGCGTTGCAGGGAGCGCAGGCCCTGATCGAGGAGGGGCTGCGGGACGCGGCCGGGGACCCGGAGGCCGAGGCCTGGCTGCATCACTGGGCGGCGGTACGCGGCCTGCTGTGCGGGGAGTTGGCGGACGCGGCCCGGCATGCCCGGCGCGCCGCCCGGCAGGCGGCCGTGGCCGGTGACACCGACACCCGCGTCGGTGCGCTCGCCACCCTCGCCCGGGTGCGCTCGCTGGGCGGCGAACCGGTCGCCGCCGACGTCGCGTTGGAGGAAGCCCTCGCCCTGGCCGGTGGCGCCGGTGCCGGACCCGAGAGCTGGGGACTGATCCGGATGCGGGCGATCCTCGCCCTGGACTCCGACAAGGTCACCGAGGCACGTGAGCGCGTATCCGAACTCCTCGCGGAGACAGGGGAGTTCGCCGGGGTCGAGGAGGTCATGGCGACCCTGGTCGCGCTGACCCGTATCCAGGTGCGCGCCGGGCACTGCCAGGAGGCGCTGCGCACCGCCGCCCGCTGCTCTCGCGCCGTGGCCGAGACCGGCGTACAGGCCGCTCCGGCGCTGTACGCGGCGGCGCTCGCGGCGACCGTCGGCGGCACCGCCGACGAGGCCCGGCGACTCGCCGAGCAAGCGGTGCGGGCCTCGGAGGCGGACGGCGACCAGTTGTTCCTGCTGCGCGCGCTGGCGGTGCTGGGCCAGGCCGAGCTGCTGGTCGGCGACCCGCGCGGAGCCGCGGCGGCGGTCGAGGCGCTGCTCCGGGTGAAGGAACTCGGCGCGGCCATGTCCGCCGCCGATCCTCCCCTGCTGCACTGGTACAGCGATCTGGCCGAGGCCCTGGTCGTGCTGGGCGAGACGGACGCGGCCGGGGCCGTGCTCGACGAGGCCCGCGCCCTGCTGTCCGACGACGCGCCCGGCAGCGTACTGGCCGCTCTGGAACGGGCGGAGGGACTGCGCGAGGCGGGTCTCGGCCGGGCGAAGGAGGGAGCGGTACGGCTGCGGGTCGCCGTGGACCGGCTGCGTCAACTCCCGTTGCCCGTGGACCTGGTGCGCACCCTGATCGCGCTCGGCGCCGTCGAACGCCGGGCCCGGCACCGGAACGCGGCGCGGACCGCTCTCGGCGAGGCGCTGGAGACGGCGACGCGCATCGGCGCCCTGCCGCTGGCGGCGCGAGCCGGCGAGGAGCTGGCCCGGCTGGAGGCCGGCGACCGGGACGGTGAGGGGCGGCCCGAACTCACGCCCACCGAGGCGCGGATCGCCGAGCTGGTCGGCGGCGGGGCCACCAACAGGGAAGTCGCGGCAGAGCTGTTCATCAGCGTCAAGACGGTCGAGGGCACCCTCTCTCGGGTCTACCGCAAGGTCGGCGTCCGCTCGCGCACCGCGCTCGCCCACGCGATGGCGGTCGCCGTCATCGCCTCCGGAGCGGCGGCCGTCAGCGTCGTCGACGACGACCAACAGCGGCCCACGGCCCAGACTGTGACGGTCGGTCAGCCGGGTCGACGCGTCACCTGACACGTCCCGTTAACACGTGATGCAAGGGTTCCCCCGCTTATGCGGGTGGGGCTGATGTTCCTACGGTGAAGCAGTTCCGCTTCCGGGACAGCAACCCCCCACTCCTCGGAGGACCCCAGTGACGTCACGCCTGAAACTGGTCGGCCTGGTCGCCGTACCGGCCCTGCTCGCCGCCGCCGTCCCCAGTGCCTACGCCGCCGCCCAGCCGCACACGACTCGCGCCGCCATCACGGGAGATGTCCTCAAGGGCCTGACCCACGACGCGGCCCGCACCGGCGCGGTCTCCGCGAGCAAGCGGATATCGGTGGCCATCAGCCTGACGCCCAGAGACGACAAGGCACTCGACACCTTCGTGGCCAACGTCAGTAATCCGCGGTCGAGTTCGTACGGCCACTATCTGACGAAGGCCCAGTTCGCGGCCCGGTTCGGCCGGACCGACGCGGAGGTCAAGCAGGTCAAGGAGTATCTGCGCGCCCAGGGGCTCACCGTCGGCACCGTCCACTCGGGGAACCTGCTGGTCGACGCCAGCGGTACCGCGGCCCAGTTGGAGAAGGCCTTCGGCACCAAGCTGTCGACCTGGAAGGACGCCAAGTCGGGCCGGGCGTTCTACGCCAACGAGACCGCGCCGACCCTGCCGACCGGCATCGCCGGCCTCGTCAGCGACGTCACCGGCCTCAACAACCGCGCCCAGCTCCACCACCAGGGGTCCGCCAAGGTCAACCCGCACAACGGGCCCGGCGGCGGCTACACCCCGGCACAGATCAAGGGCGGCTACAACGTCTCCGGGACGTACACCGGCAGCGGACAGAAGATCGCGCTGCTGGAGTTCGACGGCTTCCAGCAGTCCAACATCACCAAGTACGACACCAACTACAGCCTGGGTTCGCCCACTCCGACCGTGTCGAAGGTGGACGGCGGTTCCGGCGCGCTCGGTGACGGTCAGGTCGAGGTGGAGCTGGACATCGAGGTCCTGCACGCGATCGCCCCCAAGGCGAACGTCACCGTCTTCGAGGGTCCCAACTCCGACGCGGGTGAGGTCGACACCTACCAGGCCATCGTCGACAGCGGCATCCCGACCACCTCGATCAGCTGGGGTGCCTCCGAGAGCCAGCGCACCACCTCCAACATCAACGCCGTGGACGCCGTGTTCAAGGCGGGCGCGGCCGAGGGCCTCGGCTTCTACGCGGCCTCCGGCGACGACGGCTCGGACGACGCGGGCGACGGCACCACCACCGTCGACTACCCGGCCGCCGACCCGTACGTCACCGGCGTCGGCGGCACGACGCTGACCGTGACCTCCGCCAACGCGTGGAGCAAGGAGACGGCCTGGTCGGACGGTGGCGGCGGCAAGTCCTCCGTCTTCAAGATCCCGAGCTGGCAGACCGCGGTGCAGAAGAGCGCGGGCGGCGGCTACCGCCAGGTCCCGGACGTGTCGGCGCTCGCGAACCCGAGCCCCGGTGTCTCGATCTACTCGCAGGGCAGCTGGGGCACGGTCGGCGGCACCAGCGCCGCCGCGCCCGAGTGGGCGGCCTTCGGCGCGCTCTACAACCAGCAGGCCGCGGCGGCCGGCAAGGCCAACCTCGGCTTCGCCAACCCCGCGCTCTACACGGCGAACGGCACCGGCTTCCACGACATCACCAGCGGCAGCAACGGCGCCTACTCCGCCGCCAGCGGCTGGGACTTCACCACCGGCTGGGGCTCGTACAACGCGGCGACCCTGGCGACCAAGCTGCTCGGCTGACCACCGGACATGTCCGGCATGACGGACCGTCAAGTGCCGGTCGCCATCGTGGGCATGTCGGTGCTGCTGCCCGGCGCCGC
>NZ_JBFAZO010000017.1:35019-165753 GCF_040681835.1 Streptomyces sp. NPDC051576 | reverse complement strand
CGGCTACCAGGTCACCAACGTCGAGGCGTCGATGTCGTCGCCCTCCTCGCTGCTGCACTGGACCCGCCGCATGATCGAGATCCGCAAGCAGAACCCGGCGTTCGGCCTCGGCTCGTACACGGAACTCCAGTCCTCGAACCCGGCGGTGATCGCGTTTCTGCGCGAGTACGAGGACGACCTCGTGCTCTGTGTGCACAACTTCTCGCGTTTCGCGCAGCCCACGATGCTCGATCTGCGGGAGTTCAACGGTCGGCATCCCGTGGAGCTGATCGGTGGGGTGCGGTTCCCGGCCATCGGTGAACTGCCGTATCTGCTGACGCTCGCGGGGCACGGCTTCTACTGGTTCCGGCTCTCGCGAGTCGCTCCCCGCATCGGCCGACGCCTTTGAGGATGTGCCGGCGAAAGGACACGTGACCATGTCGAAGACCACCGCACCCCGCCGACCGAGCGGCCCCGGCGTCGACCGGCCCGCGGCCACGCTCACCGGGCTGCTGCGCGAATGGCTGCCCGGGCAGCGCTGGTTCGCCGGCAAGGACCGGCCGGTGGCCGACCTCGACGTGCTGTCCACGACGGAGCTCTTCCCGGGCTGTCTCCATCTGCTGGTCCACGCCTCCCACACGGGAGTTCCCGCGCCGGGCGGCACTCCCCCGCCCGGCGACTGTTACCAACTCCTGCTCGGCGTGCGGGAACACGTCTCACCGCGGCTGGCCCGGGCCTTCATCGGCCGCGTGCACGAAGGTCCGTTGGCCGGGCTCGCGGTGTACGACGCCTTGCAGGATCCGCGGTCGGCGGAGCTGTTGCTGGAGCGGTTGCGGCATCCCGGTACGGCGGGCCCCCTGCACTTCGAGGCGGACCCGTCGGTGTCGGTGCCGGCCGGTCTCGCGCCCCGGCTGCTGGACGCCGAGCAGTCCAACTCCTCACTGGTGTACGGCGACCGGTACATCCTGAAGGTGTTCCGGCGCATCCAGCCCGGCGTCAATCCGGACCTGGAGCTGCCGGGCGCGCTGGCGGCGCAGGGTTGTACACGGGTTCCCGCACCGGTGGCGTGGTTCCGGACGGCCGAGCCGCGGGCCGCGACGCTCGGTGTGCTCCAGCCGTTCCTGCCGGACGCCTCGGACGGCTGGGCGCTGGCATTGCGCGCACTCGCCTCCGGCGACGAATTCACCACCGAGGCCCATGAGTTGGGGCAGGCCACCGCCGATGTCCATCTCGCGCTGGCCGCCGCCTTCGCGTCCGGCGCCGGTGCCGAGAACGAGCGTACGGCGGCGGCGATGACCGAGCGTCTGGAGGCCGCGGCGCACTCGGTTCCCGCTCTGCGGCCGTTCGTTCCGGGGTTGCGGACCGCCTTCGGCGCGCTCGTCGGCCGCGATGCCGGGCCGCCCGCCCAGCGCATCCACGGCGACCTGCATCTCGGGCAGGTGCTGCGGGCCGGCCGCGACTGGTTCGTCATCGACTTCGAGGGCGAGCCGTCCAAGCCGCTGGCGGAACGGCGCAGCGCGCAGTCCCCGGTCCGGGACATCGCCGGCATGCTGCGTTCCTTCGACTACGCGGCCCGGCAGCGCCGTCCCTGGCGCCCCGAGTGGGCCCGCCGCTGCCGGGAGGCCTACTGTGCGGGCTACGCCGCCCGGGCCGGCTGGGACCCCCGCACCAAGCACGCCCTGCTGCGCGCGTACGAGACGGACCGCGCGGTCTACGAAGTGCTGTACGAGGCCAGACACCGTCCGGACTGGCTTCCCGTACCCATGGCGGCGATCGAGCGTCTCGCCGTCCGAGGAGGCTGAACTCCGTGGCCCTGCGAGACACGTCACCTCAGGAGACGGGCGGTCCGTCCACGCCCGCCGACCGGCAGCAGGACGAACCGACCGGGCCCGCCACAGCGGGGGCCTGCGGCCCGACCACGTCAAGCACACCGGAAACAAGCGGCTCGCCCGCGCGTGCCACCCAAGTACACGAGGGCCCGACCGCAGCCACCTCCCCGCCCACGACCCTTCTGGTCTCCCCGAAGGCAGGCGGTCCCACCCCCTCCACCCCCCTGGACCCCGCTGCCCGCGAACGCCTCCTCTCCGGCGCCCACCACGACCCGCACTCGCTGCTCGGCGTACGTCTGGTTCCCGGTGGGGTCGGGTTCCGGGCGCTGCGACCGTATGCCCGTGCCGTGAGTGTCGTGGTCGACGGGGCGCGCAGCCCGCTCGCCTCGGAAGGGGGCGGGCTCTTCTCCGGCGTGCTGCCGCTCGACGCGATCCCGGAGTACACGCTCCTTGTGTCGTACACGGAGGACGACGAGCACGAGGTGCATGACCCGTACCGATTCCTGCCCACGCTCGGTGACCTCGATCTGCACCTCATCAGGGAGGGGCGGCACGAGGAGCTGTGGAAGGCGCTCGGTGCGGAGCCGATGACACACGACGGAGTGGCCGGTACCCGCTTCACCGTGTGGGCGCCGAACGCTCAAGGGGTGCGTGTCGCCGGGGACTTCAGCTCCTGGGACGGGACCGCCTACCCGATGCGCTCGCTCGGTTCGTCGGGTGTGTGGGAACTGTTCCTGCCGGGTGTGGGCGAGGGCGCCCGCTACAAGTTCGAGATCACCTCCCGGTACGGGGACCGCTTCCTCAAGGCGGACCCGATGGCACGCCGGACAGAGGTGCCTCCCGCCACCGCGTCCATCGTGACCGCCTCGCACCACGAGTGGAACGACAAGGAGTGGCTCGCCCGACGTGGTCAAACACCGGTGCACGAAGCGCCGTTCTCCGTGTACGAGGTGCATCTCGCCTCCTGGCGACCCGACTTGACGTACCGTCAACTTGCCGTCGAACTCCCCGCCTACGTCAACGACCTGGGCTTCACACACGTCGAGTTCATGCCGGTGACCGAGCACCCCTTCGGTGGGTCGTGGGGTTACCAGGTCACCGGCTTCTACGCCCCGACCGCCCGCCTCGGCACCCCCGACGACTTCAAGTACCTCGTCGACGCACTGCATCAGGCCGGCATCGGCGTCATCATGGACTGGGTACCCGCCCATTTCCCCAAGGACGACTGGGCGTTGGCCCGCTTCGACGGGGAGCCGTTGTACGAACCCGGGGACGCGCGGCGGGCCGAGCATCCGGACTGGGGGACGTACGAGTTCGACCTCGGGCGGACCGAGGTGCGCAACTTCCTGGTGGCGAACGCCGTCTACTGGTGCCAGGAGTTCCACATCGACGGCCTGCGCGTGGACGCGGTCGCCTCGATGCTCTACCTCGACTACTCCCGCGACTCGGGCCAGTGGACCCCGAACGTCCATGGCGGGCGCGACGACCTGGACGCCGTCGCCTTCCTCCAGGAGATGAACGCGACCGTGTACCGCAGGGTGCCCGGCGTCGTCACCATCGCCGAGGAATCGACCGCCTGGGACGGCGTGACCCGGCCGACGGACACCGGCGGTCTCGGCTTCGGGCTGAAGTGGAACATGGGCTGGATGCACGACTCGCTCGGTTACATCGCGCACGAGCCCGTCCACCGTAAGTTCCATCACCACGAGATGACGTTCTCGATGGTGTACGCGTACAGCGAGAACTACGTGCTCCCCATCTCGCACGACGAAGTCGTCCACGGCAAACAGGCGTTGGTCTCCAAAATGCCCGGCGACTGGTGGCAGCAGCGCGCCAACCACCGGGCGTATCTGGGGTTCATGTGGGCCCACCCGGGCAAGCAACTCCTCTTCATGGGTCAGGAGTTCGCCCAGGGCGCCGAATGGTCCGAATCCCACGGCCCCGAGTGGTGGCTCCTCGACCCCTCCTACGACGCCGAGCCCGACCACCGGGGCGTCCAGAGCCTCGTCCGCGACCTCAACGCCGTCTACCGCGACACCCCCGCCCTGTGGCAGCTCGACACCCGGCCCGCCGGTTTTCGCTGGGTGGTGGGCGACGCGGCCGAGGACAACGTCTTCGCGTTCCTCCGTTACGACGCCGACGGCTCCCCTCTCCTCGCCGTCAGCAACTTCTCCCCCGTCGTCCGCCACGACTACCGCCTCGGTGTCCCGGACGAGGTTCCCGCCTGGCGCGAGACGCTCAACACCGATGCCGCCCGCTACGGAGGCAGTGACGTGACCAGCCCCGACCCGGTCAAACCGCGGGACGGTCACATCAGGCTCACCCTCCCGCCTCTCGCGACGGTGTGGCTGACACCGGGGTGACATGCTGCTCCCATGCCGACGCCGATTCACCCCGACCCCACCCAAGTCACCGGCCTGCACCTGGAGTTGCGGAGCGTCTCGCAGGACGTGCGGGGCGCCGGGCGGGTGTTGGACGATGTGTCGTTCGAGGTCGGGGCCGGGCGGCTGACCGTGATCGCGGGCAGCAGCGGGGCGGGCAAGACGGTGCTGTTGCAGACCCTGGCTGGACTGCAGAGCCCCACCTCGGGTGACGTGCTGCACGACGGTGCCCGACCGGGGCCGCCCGGGCCGGAGTTCGGGTATGTGCCGCAGGAGGACGTGATCCACCGTGAGCTGCCGTTGCGGCGCACGCTGGAGTACGCGGGACGGTTGCGGATGCCGGGCGGGGCGGTCCCGGAGCGGGTGGCGGAGGTTCTCGACGTCCTCGGGCTGGCCCGGCGCGCCGACACCCCCGTTCGCGCGCTGAGCGGTGGGGAGCGCAAACGGGCCTGTATAGCCGCCGAGTTGCTCACCCGGCCGAGGGTGCTCTTCCTCGACGAGCCGACCTCCGGGCTCGATCCGGTCACCGGGGCCGCTCTGCTGGCCACCCTGCGGCGGCTGGCCGAGGCCGGTACCACCGTCGTGATCACCACTCATGTCCTGGCCGATCTGCCGCGCTGCGACCAGGTCGTGTTCCTGTCGCCGGGCGGGGCGGTCGCGTTCGTGGGCCCGCCGGACGCGCTGCTCGGAGCGTTCGGCGCGGAGACGGCGGAGGACGTGTACGCGGCGGTGGCGGAGGGGAAGCGGGCCGAGCGGTCGGCCCCGGCAGCGCCCACCGGCCGGCTTCCGGCGCCTGCCGCGCACCGTCTCCCGCGCGTCGGCGCCGTACGCCAGTGGGCGCTGCTGACCCGTCGTACGACGGCCCTGTTGGTGCACAACCGGCTGTCGGTCGCCGTGTTCGTGGGTTCGCCGGTAATGATCGTGGCGATGTTCGCGGTGCTGTTCCGGGCGGGGGCGTTCGATCCGGCGGCGCCCGATCCCGGGTCCACGGCGATGATCATGTTCTGGATCGCGTTCGGGGCGTTCTTCTTCGGGCTGACGTACGGACTGCTGCAGATCTGCCCGGAGTTGGCGGTGCTGCGCCGCGAGTGGCTGGCCGGGGTGCGGATCGGACCGTACGTCGCCTCGAAGCTGACCACCGTGCTGCCGGTGCTGGCCGCCGCGGACGCGCTGCTGCTGGCGGTGCTGCGCGCGCTGGACCGGCTGCCGGCGGCGGGCTGGGGGACGTACGCCTCGCTGTTCCTCACCAGTGTGCTGGCCTCGGCCGCCGCACTCGCCCTCGGGCTGCTCACCTCGGCCGCGGTCACGGAACCGGGCCAGGCGACGCTGATGCTGCCGCTGCTCTGCTTCCCGCAGGTGCTGTTCTCCGGGGCCTTCGTGCCCGTGCCCCGAATGGCGCCGGTCGGCGAGGCGATCAGCTGGGCGATGACCAACCGCTGGGCGTTCGAGGCACTGGGCGGCGCGATCGGCCTGGAGAGCCTGTGGCGCGACGGCGGCTCCCCGGCGGGTCCGCCGCTGCTGCGGTCCTACGGCGACTCGTTCGCGCATCCGGCCGGGCACGGCTGGTTGATCCTGGCGGGGTTCACCGTGCTGTTCCTGGCGGCGACCTGGGCGGTGCTGGTGCGCAGGTGCCGTCAGGGGGTGTCGGCGGCTCGCGCGGGGCGGTGATCCGGCCTGTCGCTCAGCAGCCCGCCCGGTCGGTGAGGCCGGCCACCGTAGGTACGCGGTCCCGGTAGGTGTCCGTGACGAACTCCAGGAAGGTGTCCACGTCCCTGGGCTGCGAGGAGACGCCCACGGAGACGCGGACGGCGCCGGCGGACGGGAGTCCCAGCACGTCCAGGTACTCCTCCAGGGAGCCCATCGGTCTGCGGGCCGCCGAGCGGAGGCTGCGCAGGGGCAGGGCGAACGCGGCCTCTCCGGCGCCCGGGTTGCAGAAGCAGCCGAAGCGGAGGGACATGCGGTGCTCGGCGCTGTCCTGGGCGACGATGCGTTCGTCGATCACCCGGCCGTGTGCGTCGAGGAGGTTGAGGGCGACGGTGCCGCCGCGTGCGGGTCCGCTGTCGGTGGGGCCGTAGACCCGCACCATCGGGGAGCCGTCGCTGTGCCGTAACCCGGCGACTCCCGTGAGGAGTTGACCGGTCAGCCGGGCCACATGGTCGTGCACGCGGTCCATGCCGATGGCGTCGATCCACTCCAGGCCGGCCGTGATGTCCGGTATGGAGAGGAAGTTGACGGTGCCGTCCTCGAAGGCCGCCTCGCCGTCGGCGAGGACGTGCCACTGTGCCTGGGCGCTCGCGGCGTAGATGGTGCCCCCGGAGAACCAGGGGCGGCGCAGCCGGGCGAGGGCCTCGCGGCGGACGATCAGGCTGCCTATGCCGGTGGGGTAGCCGAACACCTTGTACCAGCTCACCACGGTGAAGTCGGGGTGGAAGCGGGACAGGTCGAGGGGGTTGGTCGGTACGAACGCGGCGGCGTCCAACAGGACGTCGTAGCCGTGCTGTTGGGCCGTGGCGATCCAGTCCAGGGAGTGGCGTACGCCCGTGAAGTTGCTCTGCGCCGGGTAGGCGAGGAGTCCGCGTCGGCGTCTGCGGGCCGTGAGCGCGGTGCGCATCCGCTGCTCGTCGATGGCCAACTCCTGGCCGTGGACCGGTACGTACACGGTCTTCGCGCCGGCGGCGCGCGCGTACTCCCGCAGTCCGTTCACGGAGTTGTGGTTGTCGAGCAGCATCACGAGCCGACCGCCGGGGGCGAACGGATAGGACTCGCCGACCAGGCGGAGCGCGGCCGTCGCGTTCGCGGTGAACACCACCGTGTACTCGGCCGGGTCGGCGGCGAAGTGCCGCAGCACCGCGGCGCGGGCGTCGGCCAGCAGGTCGCCCGAGGCGCGCGAGGCGGGGCTCTCCGAGTGCGGATTGCCGAAGACACTCCCGGTGATCCGCGCCGCGCTGGCCCGCACCAGGGAACTCGGGGCGAGTCCCGCGCCCGTGTAGTCGAGATAGGTGTGTCCTTCGGCGTCCAGATAGCCGAAATCTCGTGCCCTCAACTCGCCGAGATCCATCACGTCCATGTCCGCGCGCCCCCCGTCCTGTCGTGCCGGTCCCACTCAACCACCAAACTCCGTAAGGGCACTTCCCTGTTCCCCACACCAATCGCTCACACCTGGGCTAGATTCGAGCACCGTCGATAACAGTAATGATCGGCAGAGTCACGCCCCGTACAACCCAGGAGCAGCGCATGCGCGACTTCGCCGTCGCTCCACCTCTCACCTCCCCCCTCACCCCTGCCGCCACGTCGACCCTCAGCGGCGGCCTCGCCGACAGCGTCTTCGAGACGGCGGCCGTCCATCCCACCCTGCCGCTGATCGCCCGCCGGCCCGACCCCTCCGCCACGGTGTGGGAGGAGGTGACGGCCGTCGAGCTGCGGGACGAAGTCGTCGATCTGGCCAAGGGGTTGATCGCCTCCGGGATCTCACCGGGCAGCCGGGTCGCGATCATGGCCCGCACCCGGTACGAGTGGACGGTGCTCAGCCACGCCCTGTGGGCGGTGGGCGCGGAGGTCGTGCCGGTGCACCCGACGTCCTCGCGCGAGCAGGTCGAGTGGATGCTGCGGGACGCCGGCTGTGTGGCCGTGGTGGTGGAGGACGAGCAGGGCATCATGACGGTCGGCACGGTGTGTGCCGCGCTGCCGCTGCTGCGGCACGTCTGGCAGCTCGACGCCGGGGCGCTGCCCCAACTCGTGGAGCGGGGCACGTACATCCCGCAGACCACGGTGGACTCGCTGCGCCGGATCGTGATGCCGGACTCGACCGCGGTCATCGCCTACACCTCGGGCACCTCGGGCCGCCCGATGGGCTGCGCACTGAGCCACCGCAGCCTGGCCAGCCCCTGCGACACACTGCTCGCGGGCTGGTCGCACACGGCGGCCCTGCCGGGGGAACAGCCGGCGGTCCTCGCCTTCCTGCCCTTCTCCCACGTGTACGGCCTGATGATCCAGGGCATGTGCATGCGCGGCGGCTGGGTGATGGCGCACGAGCCGGAGATGACCGAGGCGGCGCTGGTGTCGTCGCTGCGTTCGTTCAGGCCCACCTATCTGTACGCCGTGCCGTCGATCTTCGAGAAGATCTACAAGAACTTTCTCCGTACGGCCCAACAGACCGGCCGAGGCGCCCTGTTCGAGCGGGCGGCGGCGACCGCGCGGGACTTCGCCACGGCCGAGGAGAGACAGAGACTCGGCCGTGGTTCGGGCCCCGGCTTCGATCTGCGGCTCCAGCACGCCGTGTTCGAGCGGACGGTCTACCGCAAGCTGCGCGCCGCGCTGGGCGGCCGGGTGGTGCGCGCCACCTCGGGCGGCTCTCCCCTCAACCGTGAACTCTCCCTGTTCTACGCGGGCATCGGCATCCTCGTGCACGACGGCTACGGCCTCACGGAGACCGCCGGCGGGATCACGATGCAGCCGCTGGGCCGGGAGAAGATCGGCACCGTGGGGCAGGCGCTGCCGGGCACGGAGATCCGGGTCGCGGAGGACGGCGAGATCATGGTGCACGGTCCTTCGGTGTTCCAGGGCTACATCAACGACGAGCGGGCGACCCGGACCACGCTGCACGGGGGCTGGCTGGCCACCGGCGACATCGGGCGGCTGGACACCGAGGGGTATCTGACGATCACCGGCCGCAAGAAGGACATCATCATCACCAGCAGCGGCAAGAGCGTCGCGCCGGCCGCCCTGGAGAACCGGCTGCGGATGCACCCCCTGATCCATCAGGCCGTCGTCGTCGGCGACGACCGTCCCTGTGTGGGGGCTCTGCTCACCCTGGACCCGGAGTTCGTGGCGCACTGGCGGGCCGGGCTGGCGCTGCAGAGCGAAGCGCGGGGCCGGGAGGCGCGCGAGGAGAACGCGCTGCGGGAGGAGATCACGCGGGCCGTGGCGGCGGCCAACAGCCCGGTGGGGCGCGCCGAGTCGATCCGGGTGTTCCGGGTGCTCCCGCAGCCGTTCGACGTCGCGGGCGGGCTGCTGACGCCGTCGATGAAGCTGCGCAGGGACGCGATCGTGCGGCACTACGCGTTCGAGATCGACGCGATGTACCAGGCACGCGCGCGTACCCCGCGGCAGCCGCAGACGGACGAACAGCTCACGGGCTGGGACGACTCGGACAACGTGTTCCGGTGAGACCACCGGCCGGGGGTCACTCCGGGCGGTGGGCGACGACGGCGAACATCGTCACGGACATGTGCAGCGCGCCTTGTTCGGCGGCGTCGGTGAGGTCGGCGTAGGCGCGGTCGCGCTGGGCCTCGGTCAGTGCGCCGCGGCGCACCGCTGACTCGCCCAGCATGCGCACCAGCGGCCAGACGACCGACCGGTGGTCCTGGAGCAGCGCCTGCGAACCCCGGTCGTCGACGACGAGCCCGGCCGCGCTGAGCTGGCCGACGAGCCGGCGCCCGGAGTAGGGGTTGGCGGCCCCGGTGAGGGCGCCCGAGGTGAACGCCGCCATGATCTCCGGGTCCCCGGGGTGCAGGATCGTGGTCGCCCAGTCGGTGTCGAGCAGGGCCACGCGTCCACCGGGGCGCAGTGCGCGGGCCATCTCGGCGACCGCCTTGTCCGGTTCCGCGAGGTGCTGGAGCACCCGTTCGCACCAGACGACGTCCACCGAGGCGTCGGGCACGGGCAGGGACAGCGCGTCGCCGTCGGTGAAGCGGGCCGGGTTGCCGGCCGACGCGGCCCGTTCCTCGGCGATCGCCCGCAGTCCGGGGTTGGGTTCGACGCCGAGCGCGGACCCGTTCGGGCCGACCGCCGCGGCCAGTTCGCGGGTGGTCGAGCCGGTGCCGGACCCGATGTCGAGAGCCCGTTCGCCACCGGCCGGCGCGAGCGCCTCGTGCGCCCACGCACGCAGCCGTCGTACGCCCGGATTGGCTTCCTGTATGTCGAGCGCGGCCACCAGCCGCGTCACGTTGCCGGCGTCGATGTTCTGGGTGCGGAAGCCCGACCCCGGGTCGGGCTGAGTGTGCGACATGGCGTGCACTCTACGATCCGTTCCGGTCGCCCAAGGGCGGGTCGAAGCTGATTCACGTACCTCTTTTGTTCACGCGCCCGGGGCGTACGCCGGGCGTCGGCGGGGCATGCTGGTGCTCCACGCGTTCGACTGCCTGCCGCGCTCAACTGGCGGAACGGCTTGCCGCACGGTGGGATCGATGTGGTGCGAAGCAGCGATCCGGGGCAGGCGTACGGCGTCGAGGCGGACCGCCTGGAGCCGCAGAAGGGATGAACACCGTGACACGACCGAGGATCCTGGTGGTTGGCGCAGGCTTCGCAGGAGTGGAGTGCGTTCGCCGTCTGGAACGGAAACTGACCCCTCAGGAGGCCGAGGTCACGCTGGTGACACCGTTCTCCTACCAGCTCTATCTGCCCCTGCTGCCCCAGGTCGCCTCCGGCGTCCTGACCCCGCAGTCGATCGCCGTCTCGCTGCGCCGCAGCAGCCGGTACCGCACCCGGATCATCCCGGGCGGCGCCATCGGTGTGGACCTCAAGGCCAAGGTCTGTGTGATCCGCACGATCAACGACGAGATCGTCGACGAGCCCTACGACTACATCGTGCTGTCCCCCGGCAGCATCACCCGCACCTTCGACATCCCCGGGCTGACCGATCACGCCTTCGGCATGAAGACCCTCGCCGAGGCCGCCTACATCCGCGACCACGTGATCACCCAGCTCGATCTCGCGGACGCGAGCGACGACCCGGCGGAGAAGGCCTCGCGGCTGCAGTTCGTGGTGGTCGGCGGGGGCTACGCCGGTACCGAGACGGCCGCCTGTCTGCAGAAGCTGACGCACGCGGCGGTCAAGCGCTATCCGCGGCTCGACCCGGGTCTGATCAAGTGGCACCTCATCGACATCGCGCCGAAGCTGATGCCCGAGCTGGGCGACAAGCTCGGCCGCAGCGCGCAGGAGATCCTGACCAAGCGGGGTATCGACATCTCCCTGGGTGTCTCCATCGCCAAGGCGGGGCCTGAGGAAGTCACTTTCACCGACGGCCGGGTAGTGCCCACCCGCACCCTGATCTGGACGGCCGGGGTGGTCGCCAGCCCGCTGATCGCCACGCTGGGCGCGGAGACGGTGCGCGGGCGGCTCGCGGTCACGGCCGACATGAACCTCCCCGGGCACGACGGTGTCTTCGCTCTCGGCGACGCCGGTGCCGTGCCGGACGAGGCCAAGGGCGGGGACGGCGCGATCTGCCCGCCGACCGCGCAGCACGCGATGCGCCAGGGCAAGGTGGTCGCCGACAACGTGATCGCGACCCTGCGCAACCAGCCCCTGAAGCCGTACGTCCACAAGGACCTCGGGCTGGTCGTGGACCTCGGCGGCACGGACGCGGTGTCCAAGCCGCTCGGCATCGAACTGCGCGGTCTGCCCGCCCAGTTCGTGGCCCGCGGCTACCACTGGTCGGCGCTGCGCACCAACGTCGCCAAGGTCCGCGTGGCGACGAACTGGACGCTCAACGCCCTGGCCGGCGACGACTTCGTGCGCACCGGATTCCAGGCCCGCAAACCGGCGACGCTGAAGGACTTCGAGTACACCGACTCGTATCTCTCGCCGGAGCAGGTGCGGGACCGCATCGAAGGGTCCGGGCCCCAGGAGCCGTAGCATCGGTGGTACGGATCTTGGTCTGAACCCGGGGAGAGTACGGCGGCGTGAGGGCAGCGGGACGGGCGGCGTGGGCACGGGTGCGGGATCGCGTCGCGGCGTCCGATCCCGGGCTGCTGCGGCTGACGGCCGGGCTGCGGACGGTGTCCTCGATCGCGCTCACGCTGGTCGTGCTCTCCCTGTTGCACGCCTCGGTGCCGCATCTGGTGGCCGGGGCGATGTCGGCGATGGTCTCCACGTTCGCCATCCGCGAGAAGCAGCGCGGGCAGCAGGCGGTGACGCTCGCGCTCGGTCTGCCGGTGGCGCTGGCCTCGGTGTCGCTCAGCGCGCTGCTGAACTCGCGGGTGGTCGCCGGTGACGTCTTCTTCGTCCTGCTGATCTTCGGCGCGGTCTACAGCCGCCGCTTCGGCGACCGCGGCACCGCGCTCGGGCTGATCGGCTTCCAGATCTACTTCCTGTCCCTGTTCGTCGGCGCGAGCGTCTCCGCCCTGCCGGAGCTGTACGGCGTGATCGGTGTCGCCTTCGCGTGCAGCGCGCTGGTGCGGTTCGCGCTGGTGCCTCAGACACCGGTCGGGACGCTCGACCGGCTGCGGCGGGCGTTCCGGGCGCGGTTCGCCCAACTGGTGACCGCGCAGCTCGCGTTGCTCGACGCCGGTCCCGACGACATGGAGAAGGCCCTCGCCGATGTGCGGGAGGGAACCGCGCGGCTGCACGAGACGGCGCTGCTGATCCAGGGCCGGCTGGAGGACGGGACCTCGGACGAGGCGGTGGCACGGCTCGTGCAGCGTCGTATCGCGGATGCCGAGGTCGCGGCCGAGCGGCTGGGGCTGCTCCTGCTGACCGCGCGCAGCGCCGAGCGGGGGCACACGCTGACCCTGCATCTGCCGGGCGCGCCGGTCCCCCTCGCCGACCGGCTGCCGGTGCGGGACGAGGCGACCGACACCCTGCGCCGCGATCTTGAGGCGCTGCGCCTGCTCGTGCTGCGCCCGTCGGGCCCGGACGCGGGCACCGCGCTCGCCCGGGTGCGCAACTGGCTGCTGGGCTATCGCGAGGAGGAGAACCTGCCACCCGCCCCGGACGCCGTGCAGGACGTGTTCCGGGGCATCGGCGAGGCCGCGCGTGCGGTGCTGGGGCTGCGGATCGCCGTGGACGGGCCGCAGGACGAGTCCGAGGACACACCCGCGACGACCCGCTCGCGCGAGGAGCTGGACGCGGAGGACGTGGCCATCGCGGGCAGCGAGGAGACCGAGCGGGAGGACGCGGAACGGACGGGGCTGCGGCGGCCGACGACGCGGGCGGCGGTGCAGGTGGCGGTGGGGTCGTCGCTGGCGATCGTGGGCGGCGAGTTCCTGTCCGGCCAGCGCTGGTACTGGGCGGTGCTGACCTGCTGGATCGTGTTCCTCAACACCTCGTCCACCGGCGAGATCCTCGTCAAGGGCTACCGGCGGCTGCTCGGCACGGTCCTCGGGGTGGTGGCCGGTATCGGTCTGGCGGGCCTGGTCGGGCACCACACCTGGACGGCGTTCGCGCTGGTGCTGCTGTTCATCTTCGCGATGTTCTACACGGCACCGCTGTCGTACACCCTGATGTCCTTCTTCGTCACCGCGATGCTGGGTCTGCTCTACACGCTGCTGCACACCTACAGCGCGTCGGTGCTGGTGCTGCGGGTCGAGGAGACGGCGCTCGGCGCGGCCTGCGGAGTGGTCGCGGCGGCACTGGTGCTGCCGGTGCACACGGACCGACGTACGAACGAACTGCTCGGGACCGTGCTGGCGCGGCTCACGGACGTCACCGAGGCCGCCGTCGACCAGCTCAGCGGCGGGGCCGCGGCCGAACTGCTCGACAAGGCACGGGACTTGGACCAGGCGCTGGCGGATCTCAGCGCCTCCACACAGCCGTTGACCCATCCGATCACGCCGTTGCGGGCGCGCCGGGACACCGCGAGGTATGTCGTAGCGCTGCTGGAGACCTGCGCCTATCACGCGCGGTATCTGGCGGCGACGGCCGAGCTGCTGCCGACGCATCCGTCGATCGCGGCCGATCCGCGGCTGAGGGAGGCGGGCCGCCGGATCGTGCACAACATCGGGGTGATCGGCGCACACGTGGCCGGCGAGGACGCCGTCGGCCGGATCGAGACCGGGCCGAGCATCGCGTCCCTGCTGCGGCCCGGCACCCCGCAGACCCCGCGCTACGGCCGGGTCACCGACCGGGTGCTGCGGCATCTGCAGCGCCTGGACGAGGCCGTGGTCGGCCTGGCCCGCCCGCTCGGCGTGCCGATCGCGGAGCCGACGCGGTGAACCGGCCGCACGGGGGTAGGCGACGGGCATGAGTGATGTCGTGGACTCGGACGAACTGTTGCGGCGCATCCAGCGGGCCCGGGCCTTCGCCGCCCGGGAAACACGCACGTGGTCGGAGCAGGGCGACCCGGTGCGGGAGGTGGCCTACGAGGTCGTACTGCGGGTGCTGGACGAGATCGTGGCCCCCGGACGGCATGCCGCGAAGTGAAACCGGTCACGCGACCCGTTGAGTCGGGTACGAAATGCCCACCGATGGTTTACGGTTCATTCATACGTGGTCACGGGGTCGACCGTACCGTCCCCCGCGCCACCGCTTACGGCCCTGGCTGGTCTCCCCCGTCCAGCCAGGGCTTTTTCATGCCCTGATTCCGTCCCCCGAGGTGCCCGGGGCGTCGGCAGAGGCTCAAATGGGCGTAGGGAGAATTCCGGATCCGCTGCCGGCGAGGAGCCCTGTGCCATGACCAAAGCGATAAAACTGCTGACCGCCCTGCCCCAGACCCAGCGCGAACGGCTGATGGAGCTCGCGAAGGAGGTGTCGTTCGCCGAGGACTCCCGGATCTTCGAGGCGGGCGGCACGGCCGACCGCTTCTGGGTGATCCGCTCCGGCGCGGTCTCGCTCGACCAACGGGTGACGCCTCAGCAACGGGTCACCGTGGGAAGTCTCGGCGCGGGCGATCTGCTCGGCTGGTCGTGGCTGTTCCCGCCGTACCAGTGGGACTTCGGCGCGGAGGCGTTCAGTGCCGTGCGGGCCTACGAGTTCGACGCGTCGGCCGTTCTCGCCCTGTGCGTGGAGGATCCGCTGCTGGGGCTCTCCCTGGTCCGGATCGTCGCGGAGATCCTCGCGCACCGGCTGGAGCTGACCCGGGGCAAGCTGATGGAGCACTACGCGCTCCGCCGGCATGTCTGAGCGCGCCCTCAGATGCGGTAGCGGCGCAGCGCCGGGACCGTGAAGGCGAGGGTCAGCATGATGACCACGACCAGGATGCCGCCGCCGGCGACCGCCGTGCGGGGGCCGAAGGCCGAGCCCGCGGTGCCGTGCAGGACGTCGGCCAGGCGGGGGCCGCCCGCGACGACGACGGTGAAGACGCCCTGCATACGGCCGCGCATCTCGTCCGTGGCGGCGGAGAGCAGGATCGCCCCGCGGAACACCATGGAGACCATGTCGGCGACACCCGCGGCAGCGAGGAACACCACTCCGATCCAGAGGTTGCTGCTCAGCCCGAACCCCGTGATGGCCGCGCCCCAGGCGACGACCGCGCCGATCACCATCCAGCCGTGCCGCCCGGCCCGCGAGAACGTGCCGGAGAACAGCCCGCCGACCACCGCTCCGATGGGGATCGCCGCGAACAGCATGCCTAGCGCGAGTCCCTCGCCGTAGGGCGCGTAGGTCTGGGCGGCGAGCTGCGGGAACAGGGCGCGGGGCATGCCGAAGACCATCGCGATGATGTCGGCGAGGAACGACAGCAGCAGCACCTTGTGCAGCGAGATGTAGCGGAAACCGGCGACGATCTCCCGCCAGCCGGCGCGCCGCGGTGTCGTGGACTCCAGGGGCGGCAGCGAGGGCAGCCGCACGACCGCCCAGAGCGTGACGCACAGCGCCAGCGCGTCGATGAGATACAGCTCGGGCAGGCCGATGACCGGGATCAGCGCGCCCGCGAGGAGCGGCCCGACGACCTGACCGGTCTGCATCACCGTGGAGCCGAGGGCGTTGGCGGCGGCCAGTTGCTCCGAGGGGACCAGGCGGGCGATGGAGGCGTTGCGGGCAGGCGCGTTGAGGCCCCAGAAGGCCTGCTGCATCGCGAGCAGCACCATGAGCACGGCCACCGAGTCGAGCCCGACGGCGGCCTGGATCCAGAAGAGCACCGAGGTCACGGCTATGCCGCTGTTGGTGATCAGCAGCAGCTTGCGGCGGTCCATGCTGTCGGCGATCGCGCCGCCCCACAGCGCGAACACGATGAGCGGCAGCAGCCCGGCCAGGCTGGCGGCGCCGACCCAGGCGGAGGAGCCGGTGATGTCGTAGATCTGCTTGGGTACGGCTACGGCGGTGAGCTGGCTGCCGACGGCCGTGACGATGGTCGAGGACCACAGGCGGCGGTAGGCGGGGATGCGCAGCGGGCGGGTGTCCATCGCCCAGCGGCGCCAGCCGCGCCGGGGTGCCGCCGCCCGTTCCGCGTCCTTGTCGGCCTCGGGTTCGGTGCCGCTGTCGGTGCTCTCGCTGGTGTCCACGGGCTTCCTGGTTGCTCGCTACATCTTTCTGCCGGGGTTCACTATCGCAGCACCGCCTGTGGCTGCCGAATCCGCGATCTCAGGTTCCGGCGACGAGAGTTGCGCCGAGGCCGATCATCGTGGCGGCGACCAGGCCGTCCAGCACCCGCCATGCCGAGGGCTTGGCGAGGAAGCGGCTCAGCAGCCGGGCGCCGAAGCCGAGCGCGGTGAACCAGCAGACGCTGGCGCACACCGCGCCGAGTCCGAAGGTCCAGCGCAGCGGGCCCCGGTCGGCGGCGATGGAGCCGAGCAGGAAGACGGTGTCGAGGTAGACGTGCGGGTTGAGCCAGGTCATCGCCAGACAGGTGAGGACGGCCCGGCGGCGCGAGCCGGTCGCCTCGCCCTCGATGTGCAATGCGGCGGGCCGGAACACACGGCGGGCGGCGAGGACGCCGTAGCTGAGCAGGAACGCGCCGCCGATCAGGCCGACCGCCCGGAGCGCGCCCGGCCAGGCGACCACGACCGCGCCGACCCCGCCGACGCCCAGCGCGATCAGGAGCGCGTCGGACAGGGCGCAGATGCCGACCACGGCGAGGACCGCGTCGCGGCGGATGCCCTGGCGCAGGACGAAGGCGTTCTGTGCGCCGATGGCGACGATGAGCGAGAGGCCGGTGCCGAAGCCGGCGGCTGCGGCGGACAGAGCGTTGGTCACTCCGTCGACGCTAGGGACAAGGACATCCGGAGTACAGCTAAAGATTCTTACGTAACATTAGTGCTCGTGATGGTCTCGGAACTGCCTCTCGACCAGGTGCGGACGCTGCTCGCGGTGGTGGACGAGGGCACCTTCGACGCGGCGGCCACCGCCCTGCGTGTGACTCCCTCGGCGGTCAGCCAGCGGGTGAAGGCCCTGGAGCAGCGCACGGGCCGGGTCCTGCTGCTGCGCACCAAGCCGGTCCAGACGACCGAGTCCGGCGAGGTGGTCGTCCGGTTCGCCCGCCAACTGGCCCGTCTGGAGCGGGACGCGCGCGCCGAGCTGGGGATGAGCGGGGCCGGGGAGCCGACCCGGGTGTCGGTGGCGGTGAACGCGGACTCGCTCTCCACCTGGTTCCTGGGCGCGCTCACCCACGTGCCGCGCGAGCTGAAGGTCTGCTTCGAGCTGCGCCGCGAGGACGAGGCCCATACGGCGGCCCTGCTGCGCGAGGGCCTGGTGATGGCGGCGGTGACCTCGTCCCCGGACGCCGTACCGGGCTGCTCGGTACGGGCGTTGGGGCGCTTGCGCTATCTCCCGGTGGCGAACCCGGAGTTCAGGGAGGCGTATCTGACGGAGCCCCTGCGGGACGCACTCACCGAGGCACCGGTGATCACCTTCGACCGGCGGGACGACTTCCAGGACGCCTTCGTACGGCGGCTGCGGCGCGGGAAGGGCGCGGCGAGCGCGGTACGGCATCTCGTGCCGACCTCGGAGGGCTTCGTCGAGTCCGTCGCCGCCGGGCTGGGGTGGGGCATGGTCCCCGAGATGCAGGCCGTGCCGCTGCTGAGCGCCGGGCGGCTGGTGAACTTCGCGCCGGGGCGATCGGTGGACGTACCGCTGTACTGGCAGCAGTGGAAGCTGAATTCGCCCGCGCTGGCGGCGGTGGCGGACGCGGTCGCGGGGGCGGCGGAGCGGGCGTTGCGGCGCTAGGTGGGTGGGGGCAGACGGGTCGGACGGCGACGCGGAGGCAGATCGGACGGCGGGCTTGCGGCAGCTAGGAGTGGCGCGCGCCCCGGCAGCGGTACCGTGCGGCTGCCCGAGCCGCAGAGCGGCCAGGGCCGGAGGCGGCAGCACGGCGCGAGAGCCGCGCCGTCAAGTAAGCCCGGCCGCCAGCTGCGCCGCCGCGCTGTCGAGCAGCATCTCCAACGCCGTCGGATACGCGCTCTCGACCATCCGCGTCGCCAAGAGCGGGGCCGCCTCGGCGATGCGGGGGTGGGTGGTGCGGGGCAGGCGGGCGTAGGTCGAGCGCCACATCGCCTCGTCGGCGCGCAGGGACGCGCTGGGCAGGGCCAGGGACGCGGCGTCGAGGGCGGCGAAGGCCAGGGTCTGGTCGATGAAGGCGTGGTAGATCCGCACCGTGTGCGGCAGGGGGAAGCCGGCCGTGCGCAGTACGTCCAACACGGCCTCGTCGGCGGCCAGTTCGTTGGGCCGGCCGGTGACTCGGCTCGCGGTGAGCTGGGCTGCCTGTGGGTGGGCGACGTACGCGGCGTGGATGCGCAGGCCGATCGCGCGCAGGTCCGTGCGCCACTCCCCCGTAGGTTCCCAGCCCCGCAGCGCCTGCCCGACGAGGGCGTCGCCGATGGCCAGGGTCAGTTCGTCCATGCCCCGGAAGTAGCGGTAGAGCGTGCTGGGGTCGGCGTCCAGGGCGAGGCCGAGGCGGCGGGCGGTCAGGCCGGCGCTGCCGTGTTCGCGGAGCATGCGCAGGGCCGTGTCGACGATGAGTCGCTCGGAGAGGACGGTGCCGCTCTTGGTGGGACGGCGCCGTCGCCGTCTCTCCTCGGGCACCACCGGTTTCGGCATCGCGGAAAGCCTCCCTTGTGCACCCTTATGCCAACGCCATTGACCTTATCCACGAGACCGGCGTTCCATCTCCGGCAGGGCCTCGTCGACTTTCGTACCTCTGCGGTGAAGGAGTTCTTGCCATGCGTGTACTGCTCGTGGGGGCCGGCGGTGTGGGTACCGCGGTCACCCGGATCGCGGCCCGGCGGCCGTTCTTCGACGCGATGGTGGTCGCCGACTACGACCTGTCCCGGGCGGAGGCAGCGGTCGCCGCGCTCGGGGCCGACGGCGCACGGTTCCGTGCCGAGCGGCTTGATGCGAGCGACCCGGAGGCGGTCGAAGCGGCGCTGCGGGCGCATGAGTGCGACGTGCTGCTGAACGCGACCGACCCGCGCTTCGTCCTCCCCCTGTTCCGGGCCGCGCGTGCCGCCGGGGCGAACTATCTCGACATGGCGATGTCGCTGTCCCGGCCGCATCCGGAGCGTCCGTACGAGGAGTGCGGGGTCAAGCTCGGCGACGCCCAGTTCGAGGAGGCGGCCGACTGGGCGGAGGCCGGTGCGCTGGCGCTCGTCGGGATGGGGGTGGAACCGGGTCTCTCGGACGTCTTCGCGCGCTACGCGGCCGATGAACTCTTCGACGAGATCGAGGAGATCGGCATCCGCGACGGCGCGAACCTCACCGTCGACGGCTACGACTTCGCGCCCTCCTTCAGCATCTGGACCACGATCGAGGAGTGCCTGAACCCGCCGGTCGTCTACGAGGCCGGCCGCGGCTGGTTCACCACCGAACCGTTCAGCGAGCCCGAGGTGTTCGTCTTCCCGGAGGGCATCGGCCCGGTCGAGTGCGTGAACGTGGAGCACGAGGAGGTGCTGCTCGTCCCGCGCTGGGTCGACGCACGGCGGGTCACCTTCAAGTACGGGCTCGGCAACGACTTCATCGAGACGCTGAAGACCCTGCACCTGTTGGGCCTGGACCGCACCGCGCCGGTCACCGTGCCCAGCGCCGACGGGCCGGTGGCCGTGTCGCCGCGCGATGTCGTGGCCGCCTGTCTGCCCGACCCAGCGACGCTGGGCGAGCGCATGCACGGCAAGACGTGCGCGGGCACCTGGGTGCGCGGCACCAAGGACGGCGCGCCGCGCGAGGTGTACCTCTACCACGTGGTCGACAACCAGTGGTCGATGGCGGAGTACGGCTCCCAGGCCGTGGTCTGGCAGACCGCGATCAACCCGGTGATCGCCCTGGAGCTGCTGGCCACGGGCGCGTGGACCGGCTCGGGCGTGCTGGGCCCGGAGGCGTTCCCGGCCGGCCCGTTCCTGGACCTGCTGACGGCCTACGGCTCGCCCTGGGGGCTGCGGGAGCAGTGAGCGGGCTCGATGCCCGGTCGGCACACAGGAGGTGACGGCACGTCAATCACCTTCTGGTGGCCGTGAGTTGGGCAGTCGCAGGGTGAAGACGGAGCCCGCGCCGGGTTCGCTCGCCGCCTCGACCGTGCCGCTGTGGGCGGCGACCAGGTCCCGGACGATGGACAGGCCGAGGCCGCTGCCCCCGGTGCGCCGGCTGCGGGACTGGTCGGCGCGCCAGAACCGCTCGAAGACGTGCGGGAGGTCCTCGGGCGCGATGCCGATGCCGGTGTCGGCGACGGTCAGGACGATGTCGTCGCCGTCGCGCCACGCGGTGAGGGTGACGCTGCCGTCGACCGGTGTGTGGCGCAGGGCGTTGGAGACGAGGTTGCCGAGCACCTGGCGCATGCGCACCGGGTCCGCGTGCAGCCACAGGGTGTCGTCCGACTTGCCGGTCAGGGCGACCCCGGCCGTGCCCGCGGCGACGTGGTAGGCGGCGACGACCTGGTCGACGAGGTCGTGGACGCGCACGGGTTCGCGGTGCAGGGGCAGGGTGCCGGCGTCGGCGGCGGCGAGGTCCTGGAGGTCGTCGATGACCCGCTGGAGGACCATCGCCTCCTCGTGCAGGGAACCGAGCAGTGCGGGGTCGGGTTCGACGAAGCCGTCGCGGGTGACCTCCAGCCAGCCGCGGATGTTGGTGAGCGGACTGCGCAGTTCATGGGCGATGTCGCTGACCATCGCCTTGCGCTGGGCCTCCATGCGTTCCCTGCGTTCGGTCAGGTCGTTGAACGCCTCGGCCAGGATGCCGGTCTCGTCCCGGGTCCGCACCGGCACCCGGACGTGCAGCTCCGGCGGCTGCTGGGCCGCTTCGGTCAGCGCGCGCAGCGGGCGCACCAGCCGGGTGGCGACGACGGCCGTCACCAGGACGGTGAGGGCGAGGACCGCGGCGGCGGCGCCGACGACCTTGATCTTGTTCGCCGGGGAGACGTCGAAGCGGGGCGCGGTGGTGTCGCCGCCGCCCAGGAACAGCTCGGCCACGGGCGCGACGTAGGGGTCGAGTTGGGCGCGGCGCGCGTCGTCCAGGCAGGCGCCCGCCTCGCGCGCCTGTGCTGCGGGCAGCTTGGAGTACGGGGCTGTGATGTAGCGCGAGGCGAGGTTCTTGTCGGTGACGTCGACCCCGTAGTACGAGACCTTGAGGGCGTCGCCGCCCGCCGGCTTGAGGCAGTCCTTGGCGTCCGCCATCAGGTCGTCCAGCGCGTTCTCCTCGGTGGCCGTCGCCGTGTTGAGCCCGTTGTAGCCGCACTTCTCGGGCAGGAAGTCGGAGGTGTCGCTGCCGTCCGAGGTGGGTGCGGGGCCGTCGCTCGCCGTCGCGTCCGTGTCGGTGAGGACGGGGCGGCCGCTCGGCGTCGTCGTGACCTTCTTCGCGACGCCGAACCTGGCGTAGCACTGCTGCTGCTCCTTGGCCTCTTTCTCCAGCCGCACGCGTTCCGCGGCCGTCAGCCGGTACGGCCCGACGACTCGGGGATCGACGCCGCTGCGCTGTGCGCCGGGTTCCGAGTAGGTGTCGGTGTGCAGCGGGTCGACGGTGGCGGCGGCGCGGGGCGGCAGCGAGGTGCCGTGCGGTGCGGAGTCGGCGATGAGGGTGCGGTCGGAGGCGGTGAGGGCGATCCGGCGGCCCATCTTCTTCGACAGGGCGCGCAGGGTGGGGGCGACGCCCTTCCAGTCGGGGTGCGCCGCGGCGTATCCGCTGAGCTGCGCGAGGATGCGCATGTCGTCCCTGAGGTCCTGCCCCTGTTCCTCCTGGATGGCCCGGGTGGTGGTCTCCACCGCCAGCCAGGCCGTCGCGCCGACCGAGCAGAGGGCGATCAGCACGGTGGCGACGAGCAGCCGGACCAGGAGCCGCTTGCGCAACGGTATCCGGGGCCTCACGCGCGACCGCCGCGCAGCTTGTAGCCGACGCCGAACACGGTCAGCAGCCGGGCCGGCCGACGCGGGTCGGCCTCTATCTTCCTGCGCAGGTTCATGATGTGGACGTCGACCGCCCGCTCCGTGGACGCCCGGTCCAGGCCCCGGGTGCACTGCAGCAACTGCCGCCGGGAGAAGACCCGTTCGGGCTCGGTGGTCATCGCGAGCAGGATCTCGAACTCGGCCGGTGTGCAGTCCACCGGCGCCCCGTCGCAGCGCACCTCGTGCCGGACCGGATCGACGGACAGACCCGCCGCCCGTACGACGGTGTCCTCCTGGCGGTCCTCGGTGGTCCGGCCGCTGCGCCGCAGTACCGTGCGGATGCGGGCCATCAGCTCGCGGGGGCTGTACGGCTTGGTCATGTAGTCGTCGGCGCCGAGTTCCAGGCCGAGCAGGACGTCGTCCTCGGTGGAGCGGGCGGTCAGCATCAGGACGGGGATGTCCGTGCCGTCCTCGGCGCCGCGCAGCACCCGGCAGACCCCGAAGCCGTCGATCACGGGCAGCATGAGGTCGAGCACCACGAGGTCGGGTCGCAGTTCCCGGGCCGCCGCGATGGCGGCGGCCCCGTCGTGGACCACGGTCGCGGTGTGGCCTTCCGTCAACAGGGAGCGGCGGATCAGCTCGGCCTGCATCTCGTCGTCCTCGGCGACCAGCACATGTGCGCACACTCGGCGGATCCTAGGCGGTCAGTGGGAGAGGGAGGCCGCGTCGCCCATGACGACGACGGGGTGCTGAGCGGGGTCCAGGGTGTGCAGGAGTTCCTTCATGTGGTTCTCGGCGATGCTGACACAGCCGTGGGTGGGGCCGCCGTGGTCGACGTGGATCCAGATGCCGCCGCCCCGCGAGGAGCCGAGGGGGCGGGTCCAGTCGAGGGGTGAAGTGCCGGGCTGCCGGTTGTAGTTGATGGCGATCACATAGTCGAAGGAGCCGGCCAGCGACTCGCCCTCGAAGCCGGTGCCGGGCGAGGTGAAGCCCGTCCCCTGGTCGTACGACAGTTTGGTGCCCGGGTCCTTGAGCAGCCCGCCCGCGTCTGTGAGCGAGTAGACACCGATCGGCGAGCGCAGGTCACCGGCCATGTGGTGGTCCGACCAGCCCTTGAGGGCGTTGTGCGCGGCCCAGCTCGCGACCGGCTGCCAGCCTGTGTCGGTGCGCTCGTACAGGGCGAGTGTGGAGAGGGGGGAGTCCTTGCCCCGGCCGGTCACCAGGACGACCTGCCGGGTGTCGGCGGGTATCCGGGCCAGGGTCTTGGCCCCCACGCCCGGCAGTTGCCGTGGGGCCGACTCCGCGGATATCTCCGACGACGGCGAGGGCGAGGCCGCGGGGGCGGCGGCGGGAGCGGCGGCGGACGTGTGGTCCGTCGCCGCCAGCGCACCGCCGCCGCAGCCCGTGAGAAGAAGGGACGCGGCGACCAGTGCGACCGGGGACATACGAGTGATCATGAGTCGACGATGACCGACACATGTGAGGAACTCGTCAGCTCCTACGGTTGGGCCGGTTTCCCTTTCGTGTAGAGCCAGGTGTGGAACAGAACGTCCAGCTTCTTCCCCGACTTCTTCTCCGCAAGGCTGATGAACTGTGCGGTGGTGCCGTGCCCGTAGCGGTGGTCGCCTGCCCAGGCGCGGAGGATCGCGAAGAAGGTCTTGTCGCCGACGGCCAGGCGCAGTTCGTGCAGGGTCATGGCCCCGCGGTCGTACACCGGTGTGCCGAAGATGTCGGCGCCGCTGCCCGGGTCGCCGGGCGGGAACGCCCACAGGCCGTCGGTCGCCTTGCGGGCGTAGAGCGCGTCGAAGGTCTGCTGTGCGGTCCTGCCGCCGTGCTGCTCGCTGTAGAGCCACTCCGCGTAGGTCGCGAAGCCCTCGTTGAGCCAGATGTCCTTCCACGCGGTGAGGGAGACGGAGTCCCCGAACCACTGGTGGGCGTTCTCGTGCACGAGGGTGGCGAGGTCCGGCGCCGAGTCGTAGATCGGCCGCCCCTGGGTCTCCAGGGCGTAGCCGACGTCCGGGGCGTGGTCGACGATCGACCCGGCCGAGCGGAACGGATAGGGGCCGAACAGCTTGCTCTCCCACTCCAGGACGGCGGGCAGTTGCTTCAGGACGGGAGCGGCGGCGGTGGCCTCGCGGGGGTCGACGGCGTTGTACACCTTGACGCCGTCGCGGGTGGTGTACTGCTCGACCTTGAACTTGCCGACCGTGGCGGTGGCGAGGTAGGCGGCCATGGGCTCCGGCGCGTGCCAGCGGAACGTGGTCTTCCCGTGGGCGGTCCGCTGCCCGAGGAGCACGCCGTTGGCGACGGCGGTGCGGCCCTGCGGGACCGTGATCGTGAAGTCGTACGACGACTTGTCCTTGGGGTGGCTGTTCGCCGGGAACCACGTCATCGCGCCCTGCGGCTCGCCGGCCACGAAGGCGCCGTCGTCGGTGGTGATCCAGCCGTCCGCCGAGCCGTCCGGGTCGGTGACCTGCTGGGGGGTGCCGTTGTAGGTGACGGTGACCTGGAACTCCTGGCCCTTGCGCAGGGCCCTGCGCGGGGTGACGACGAGTTCCTGTCCGTCGCGGCGGAAGCCCGCCTTGACGTGGTCCACCGTCAGACCGGTGACCTTGAGTCCGTCGAGGTCGAGGTCGAAGCGGGTGAGCTGCTCGGTGGCGCGGGCGGTGAGGACCGCGTTGCCGTCGAGGTGGTGGCTCGCCGGGTCGTAACGGAGCGTCAGGCCGTAGTGGGCGACGTGGTAGCCGCCGTTGCCGGAGAGCGGGAAGTACGGGTCGCCCGCGCCGGACGAGCCGATCGTCGTCGCGCCCGCGGGCGAGGCCGCCGCGAGCAGGGCCGCGACGGCGACGGGGACGGTCCCGGCGACGGCGCCGCGCCGGAGACCCGCGGTGCGTCTTGTGGACTGCTGCCGGAGGTGCGTCACATGCGCTCCTACAGGGTGAGAGGGGTGATCATCCGTCTCAGAGACTAGGCGGCGGCCTCGATCGGAATCCCTCTCATTCAGGTCAAGTTACGCCGCGTCGCCGCCGCGCCTGGTGTGTCCCCGGTCGTAGGCTCGCCGCACCACCGCCGCCCGAGGGAGCCCTGCCCGTGACCGTCCGCGTGCGCCGTGTCTACGATCCGCCCGAGCCGGAGGACGGAGTGCGTGTCCTGGTCGACCGGCTGTGGCCGCGCGGTCTGTCCAAGGACGCGGCCCGCGTCGACGAGTGGCCCAAGGCCCTCACCCCGTCCGCCGAACTGCGCCGCTGGTACCACGCGGGCGAGGGCTCCTACGAGGAGTTCAGCGGCCGTTACGAGGCGGAGCTGAACGCGCCCGAGGCGGCCGAACTCCTGCACACGCTGCGGAACTTGGTCCGTATGGGGCCGGTGACCCTGCTGACGGCGGTCAGGTCTCCGCAGGAGAGCCACGCCTCGGTGCTGGCCCGCCTCCTCGACGACTGAGGAGACGGGCCCCAGCGCCCGGTCAGGCCGTCTGCTGGGCCGCCGCGCGTCCCGCCGCGCGCCCGGAGAAGAGGCAGCCACCGAGGAAGGTGCCTTCGAGGGCGTTGTAGCCGTGCACGCCACCACCGCCGAAGCCGGCCACCTCGCCCGCCGCGTAGAGACCGCCGATCGGCTGCCCGTCGGAGCCCAGGGCGCGGGAGTCGAGGTCGGTCTGGATGCCGCCGAGGGTCTTGCGGGTCAGGACGTGCAGCTTGACGCCGATCAGCGGGCCGGCCGCGGGGTCGAGGATGCGGTGCGGGGTGGCGACGCGGCCCAGGCGGTCGCCGATGTAGCGCCGGGCGTTGCGGATGCCCTGGATCTGCGAGTCCTTGCTGTACGGGTTGGCCATCTGGAGATCGCGGGCCACGATCTGGCGGCGCACCACGGCCGCGTCCAGGAGCGGCTTGTCGGTCAACTGGTTCATCTTCTCGACCAGTTGCTCCAGATTGCCGGCGGTCACGAAGTCCGCGCCCTTGCGCAGGAAGGCGTCCACCGGGCCCGGGGCGCCCTTGCCGAGCAGCCGGTCGCGCAGGACCGCCTTCTTGTCCTTGGCGGTGATGTCGGGGTTCTGCTCGGAGCCCGACAGCGCGAACTCCTTCTCGATGATCTTCTGGGTGAGGATGAACCAGGAGTGGTCGTGCTCCGCCAAGTCCGCTGTCGTGCGCAGGTACTTGAGGGTGTTGAGGGTGTCGTAACCCGGCAGGCACGGGTCGGGCAGGCGGCGGCCGAGAGCGTCGAACCACAGGGAGGACGGGCCGGGCAGGATGCGGATGCCGTGGCCGGGCCAGACCGGGTTCCAGTTCTGCAGGCCCTCGGTGTAGTGCCACATGCGGTCGCGGTTGACCAGCCGTACGCCCGCCTCGGCGCTGATGTCGAGCATCCGCCCGTCGACGTAGGCGGGGACGCCGGTGACCATCTCGGCGGGCGGGGTGCCGAGGCGCTCGGGCCAGTAGCGGCGGACGATGTCGTGGTTGGCGCCGATGCCGCCGGTGGTGACGACGACGGCCTGCGCGGTGAGTTCGAACTCCCCGATCGCCTCGCGGCTGGAAGCGACGCCCCGCGCCGAGTCGTCCTGGGCGAGGACCGTGCCGCGCACGCCGCGCGCCTCGCCCTCGGCCACGACCAGCTCGTCGACCTGGTGGCGGTGGTAGAAGGTGAGCAGTCCGTCGCGGGCGGCCTGGCGCGCGTGGTCGACGAAGGGTTCGACGACTCCGGTGCCGGTGCCCCAGGTGACGTGGAAGCGCGGGACGGAGTTGCCGTGTCCGTGGGCGCGCAGGTCGCCGCGTTCCGCCCAGCCGACCGTGGGCAGCAGCTTGATGCCGTGACTCTCCAGCCAGGGCCGCTTCTCGCCGGCCGCGAACTCGACGTAGGCGCGCGCCCAGCGCACCGCCCACGCGTCCTCGTCGTCGACCCGGTCGAAGCCGGCGCTGCCCTGCCAGTCGTTCCAGGCCAGGTCGAAGGAGTCCTTGATGCCGAGGCGACGCTGCTCCGGGGAGTCGACGAGGAACAGGCCGCCGAAGGACCAGAACGCCTGCCCTCCGAGGTTGGCGGCGTTCTCCTGGTCGACGAGCGCGACCCGGCGTCCCCGGCTGGTCAGTTCATGGGCCGCGACCAGTCCCGCGAGACCCGCTCCGACCACGATGACGTCCGCGTCCATGCGATCGCCGCCTTCCTCATTCGGATGTGCCGCTGCCGTCGGTCAGCAGGGCGGTGAGTAGTTGTTTGAGCCAGACGCGGGCGTGCTCCACGTCCTTGTCCAGCAGCAGTTGGGTGGTGACTCCGTCGTAGGCGGCGACCACGGCGTGTGCCGCCGCGTCGACGTCGCCGAGCACGGCGGGGAGTTCGGCCAGGCCCCGGGCGCGGGTGAGCCGGTGCGCGATCGCCCCGCGCAGCCGCGCCCGGTGGTCCAGCAGGGTCTGCGCGACCTCGGCGTCCCGGGCCGCGTGCACCAGGAAGTCGGTCTTGACCAGGAGCCAGTCCAGGTCGAGGAGGAGCACGTCGGTGACGCGGTCCACGGCGGCGGGCACGTCGAGGTCGGGACCGTCGAGGGCGAGGGCGCCGGCCAC
The DNA here is from genome assembly GCF_040681835.1 of Streptomyces sp. NPDC051576. Taxonomy (NCBI): domain Bacteria; kingdom Bacillati; phylum Actinomycetota; class Actinomycetes; order Kitasatosporales; family Streptomycetaceae; genus Streptomyces; species Streptomyces sp. NPDC051576. Next base: position 138,067 of record NZ_JBFAZO010000017.1, on the reverse strand, counting down.
CTGCTCGGCGATCAGGTCGGCCCGCTCCTGATAGAGCGCGAAGAACAGCTCGTCCAGGGTGGCGAAGTTCGAGTAGAAGGCGCCCCGGCTGTAGCCGGCGGCCTCGCAGACCTCCTCGATGGAGACCCGGCCGAACCCTTTGGCGGCGAACACGGCGAACGCGGCGTCCAGCAGGTTGGCGCGCGTGCGGACCCGGCGCCTGGTCACGCGCTTGGCCGTCGCCTCCGCCGCCATGCCCGGTCCCTCCGTGCGTCCGCTGCTGGATACGCGAATGTATCCGATACACCGATGTATCGAAAGGTCGTGTATCGAAAGGCCGCGATTTTCATGGGAACAGATATTCGAATAAGGAGTACGCTGGTTCCATGACCGCGCACCACCTCCAGGGCTCCCTCTTCGACCAGACCGACCGGCCTCGCCTCGGCTCCCTCGACGGGATACGCCGTACCGCACTGGGTTTCGGCGCCTGGATCGACGTGCTGCCCGGGTGGCTCGGCGGCGCCGACGCCCTCTTCGAGGAACTGGCCGCCGAGGTGCCGTGGCGCGCGGAGCGCCGTCAGATGTACGACCAGATGGTGGCCGTACCACGACTGCTCGCCTTCTACGACGACGGGGACGCGCTGCCGCACCCGGTGCTGGCCGAGGCGCGGGACGCGCTCTCGGCGTACTACGCACGGGAGTTGGGCGAACCGTTCGCGACCTCCGGGCTGTGCTACTACCGGGACGGCCGGGACAGTGTGGCCTGGCACGGCGACCGGATCGGGCGGGGTGCCCGGGAGGACACGATGGTGGCGATCCTCTCCGTGGGCACGCCCCGTGATCTGCTGCTGCGTCCGCTGCGCGGCGGCGAGTCGGTGCGCCGCCCGCTGGGGCACGGCGACCTGATCGTGATGGGCGGCTCCTGCCAGCGGACCTGGGAGCACTGCGTCCCCAAGACCACCCGAGCCGCGGGAGGACGCATCAGCGTGCAGTTCCGCCCGCACGGCGTGCGCTGAGGCGGAGAGGCGGCCGCTTCGGAGGCACGCGGGGGCCGCCTCCGGCGGACGGTGCCGGAGGCGGCTTCCCCCGCGCGCGCCGGGAACGCGCACGTCTGGTTGGCTGTCCCCGTACGCACCACCACGCAAGGGACGATCATGCGGGCAGAAGTACACCAAGTCGCCGACGGCACCTACCTGGTGCACGGCAGCAACACCAACTGGGTGATCCTCAAGGACGGTGACACGGCCACGCTGGTGGACACCGGCTACCCCGGGGACCGCGAGCTCGTGCTCGACTCCCTTGAGCAGGTGGGGAGTTCACCGAAGGCGGTCGCGGCGGTGCTGATCACCCACGCCCACAACGACCACCTCGGTTCGGCCGCGTACCTGCACGGCGCCCACGGCACGCCCGTGTACGCGCACGAGGCCGAAGTGCCGCACGCCCGCCGGGAGTTCCTCCAGCAGGTGACCGTCGCGGACGTGCTGAGGAACGTCTGGCGTCCGGGAGTGCTGCCGTGGATGGTGCACACGATCCGGGTCGGAGGCACCGAGCAGCATCCGGTCGCCACGGCCGAGGCGTTTCCCGGCGCGGGCGGCCCGCTGGACCTGCCCGGTCGGCCCGTCCCCGTGCACACCCCCGGCCACACGAGCGGGCACTGTGTCTTCCACCTCCCGGAGCGCGGGATCGTCATCTCCGGGGACGCCCTGGTGAGCGGCCACCCCACCTCGCGGATCAAGGGCCCGCAACTGCTGCCCGACATGTTCCATCACGAGCGCGACCGTGCCGTGGCCTCGCTGGACGTCCTCGAAGCGCTGGACGCCGACACGCTGCTGCCCGGCCACGGCCCCGTGCACACCGGTCCGGTCCGTGGAGCGGCACAGCGCGCCCGCGAACACGCGATCTAAGGTCACCTCATGGCCCTGCAGATCAACGCGACCAACCCGGAGCATCCGGTCCTCCTGCTGGAACTCCCGTGGGACGTTCCCCTGGAGGAGTGGCCCGACGAGTACCTGGTGCCCCTGCCGCGCGGCATCTCCCGCCACGTGGTGCGCTACGCCCGGGCCGGCAGCGAGGTGATAGCCGTCAAGGAGCTGGCGGAACGGCCCGCGCTGCGCGAGTACGAGCTGCTGCGCGACCTGGACCGGCTCGGCATCCCGGCCGTCGACCCCCTCGCCGTGGTCACCGGACGCGCCGACGCCCTCGGCGAGCCGCTGGAACCGGTGCTGATCACCCGGCACCTGGGCGGCTCGATGCCGTACCGCTCTATGTTCGAGACGACGCTGCGCCCGGCCACCATGCACCGCCTGATGGACGCGCTCGCGGTGCTGCTGGTGCGGCTGCACCTGGCCGGGTTCGCGTGGGGCGACTGCTCGCTGTCCAACACGCTGTTCCGGCGGGACGCGGGCGCCTACGCCGCGTATCTGGTGGACGCCGAGACCGGCGATCTGCACCCGCGGCTGAGCGACGGACAGCGGGAGTACGACCTCGACCTCGCCCGCGTGAACATCAGCGGGGAACTGCTCGACCTGGAGGCGTCCGGGGCGCTGCACCCGGCCGTCGACCCGATCGAGTTCGGCATGGAGATCTGCGCCCGCTACCAGAGCCTGTGGGAGGAGCTGACCCGGGTCTCGGTGTATCCGGCGGGCAAGTACCACTTCATCGAACGCCGGATCCGGCGCCTGAACGAACTCGGCTTCGACGTCGCCGAGATGCAGATCGAGCACTCCTCGAACGGCGACACGGTCACCTTCGTGCCCAAGGTCGTCGACGCGGGCCACCACCAGCGTCAACTGCTGCGCCTGACCGGCCTGGACGCCGAGGAGAACCAGGCGCGGCGGCTGCTCAACGACCTGGAGAGCTGGATGGCCACCCAGGACGACTACGCCCCGGGCGATCCGCTCAACGCCCGGCCCGAGGTGCTCGCGCACCGTTGGGTGCGGGACGTGTTCCGGCCGACCGTGCGCGCCGTGCCGCTAGAACTGCGCGGCTCTATGGACCCGGCCGAGATCTACCACGAGCTGCTCGAACACCGCTGGTATCTCGCCGAGCGGGCCCAGCACGACATCGACCTGGACACGGTGGTCGCGGACTACGTCAAGAACATCCTGCCGAAGGCCCGCGAGACCCTGGAGCCGACCTCACCGGGGTGACCCGGGCCGGCCCGTGGTGCCCCGCACGACGAGGCGGGGCGGTACGACCTGCTCGCCGTCCGGTACGTCGATCCCGTCCAGCCGGGCGATCGCGCGGCCGACGGAGAGTTCCGCGAGGCGGGGGACGTCCTGGGCGACGGTGGTGAGGTCGATGTGGGCGAGGCGGGACAGGCTGGTGTCGTCGAAGCCGACCACGGAGATCTCGCCGGGGACGGTGACACCGGCCCGCAGGAAGGTGTCGAGGACGCCTGTGGCGCAGCGGTCGTTGAAGGCGAGGACCGCACAGGGCCGGGACTTCTCCGCCAGCAGGGCGCGGGCCGCCCGCGCACCGTCCTCCTCGGTGGGCCCGCCCGGCACGATGTGGACGTGGCCGGCGAGGCCGTGCCGCTGCATCGCGGTGCGGTAGCCGCGGCGGCGGTCGGCGGCGCCGGGCGCCCGGCCGCCGTCGATGTGGGCGACGGCCCGGTGGCCGAGCGCGACGAGGTGGTCCACGGCCTGGCGGGCGCCCTCGTCGTCGGCGGTGCGGACGACGTCCACGCCCGGCGGGGCGGGCCGCAGCCGCCGGGCCACCGAGACCACCGGCACCTGGGTCGCCAGGTGCGCGAGGCGGGCGGCCGGGACCTCGGGGCCGAGCAGCACGAGCGCCTCGCACCGGTCGGCGAGCAGCGCCTCCACGGCCTGCCGCTCACCGCGCGTGGGCGCGACCGCGCTGAGGGCGACCTGGTAGCCGGCCGGCTCGGCGGCGGCGTAGATGCCCTCCACCAGGTCGGTGTGGAAGGGATGGCGCAGCCCGAACTGCACACCGAGCAGCCGTGAGCGGTTGCTGCGCAGCACCCTCGCCCGGGTGTCCGGCCGGTAACCGATCTCTTCTGCGGCCCTGAGCACCCGCTCACGCGTGGTGGCGCTGGCGCCGTAGGCACCGCGCATCACGATGGAGACCAGCGCGACGGACACGCCCGCGCGGGCCGCGACATGGGCCAGGGTGGGCCGCTTGCCGTCGGGCACCGCGGGGTTGGCCGGCACGGATGTCCTCCCGGTCGAGGGGTCGGGGTGTGTTCGTCCGGAGGATCGTAGCTGCTCGGAGAGGTTCTACAACGTTCTAGAACCTCTCCCCCGTGAAGCCTTGACACGGACATCGGGCGATGGCGTACTACTGCCGTCTAGAACGTTCTAGAAGAGGGCGAGCAAGTCATGTACACCTTGGCGGTCTGTGCCGAGATGGTCTTCCGGGACCTGCCGATCCACGAGCGGGCGCGGCGCGTCCACGAGGCCGGTTTCCAGGTCGAGATCTGGGACTGGACCCGGCACGACCTGGACGCGCTCTCGCGGACCCCGGCCGAGTTCTCGTCGATGACGGGCTACATCCGGGGCAGCCTCACCGACGAGGCGGGCGCCGACGAACTCCTGCGCACCGCCGAGGAGTCGGTCAAGGCAGCGGACCAACTGGGCTGCCCCCGCCTCAACCTGCACGGCACGGGGCTCGACTCCGAGGGCCTGCCGGTGGTGCCGGTGCGCGGCGAGCCCACCGGTCCGATGTGGATCGCCGCCCACCGCACCCTGACCCGCCTCGCCGAGCTGGGCGAGAGCAACGGGGTCACCTTCACGCTGGAGAACCTCAACTCCGCGGTCGACCACCCGGGCGTCCCCTTCGGGACGGCCGCCGACACCCTGGCCCTGGTCGCGGCCGTGGACCGTCCCGGTCTGCGCATGAACCTGGACCTGTACCACGCCCAGATCGGCGAGGGAAACCTCATCGAACTCGTCCGCAAGGCACACCTGTTGAACCTGATCGGCGAGATCCAGGTGGCCGACGTACCCGGCCGCCAGGAGCCCGGCACCGGCGAGATCAACTACCCGGCGATCGCCCGCGCCCTCACCGACATCGGCTACGACGGCACGGTCGCGATGGAGGCCTGGGCCTCGGAGAGCGACAGCGAGCGCGCCCTGGACCGCTTCCGCACCGCGTTCACCGTCTGACCCGGGTTCAGGCCCGGGGCGACGGCACCACGGCCACCGGGCACTCCGCGTGGTGCAGCACCCCGTGCGCGACCGAGCCGATCCGCGCGCCCACCGCCGTCCGGTGGGCGCGCCGCCCGACGACCGTCAACTGCGCCCGCCGGGCCAACGCCAGCAGCACCTGCCCCGCGCTGCCCATCTCCACGTGCTCGATCACGGGGACGTCGGGGAAGCGCTCCCGCCATGGCTCCAGTGCCTCGGCGAGGGCCTGCTTCTCGTACGGTTCGAGGCCGCCGACCTCGTCCAGGAGCTTCAGGGAGCCCGGGCTGTAGGCGAACACGGGCGGCAGGGTCCACGCCCGTACCGCCCGCACGGTGGCACCGCGGGCCGCCGCCGTCGCGAAGGCGAAGCCCAGTGCGGCGGCACTGTCCTCCGGGTCGCCCTGCTGACCTACGACGATGTCGCGCCCGGCGGCCTCCCCGGACGCCTCGTCCCCTGCGCGCACGAGCACGACAGGCCGTACGGCATCGGCTATCACCTGCTGTCCGACCGAACCGAGGAGGAAGCCGACGACGGGCCCGTGCCCGCGCGAGCCGAGCACCATCAGTTCCGCGTCGGCAGCGGCGGCGGTCAGCGTGGCGACGGGGTCGCCCTCCAGGATGTCGGTGGTGATGTCCAGTTCCGGGTGACGTTCGGCGAGGGTCCGGGCGGCCTCGGCGGCCGCGTCGCGCACCCAGCGGTCCTGGGTGTCCCGGTCCCCGGCGCCGAGCGCCTGATGCGGCTCGTACCGCCAGACATGCACCACCCGCAGCGCCAGCCCCCGCCGTACCGCCTCCCGGCCCGCCCAGGCGAGCGCGGCGAGACTCTCCGCCGATCCGTCGACCCCTGCCGTGATCGGGCGTGTCATCCCGCGGCCTCCCTGTGTTGCGGTCACCTGTACCGGACCCAGTCTTCACTACCCTGCGCGCATGACCTTGGAGTGGGAGCAGGTGGTCGTGGACGCGGCCGATCCCGTCGTGCTCGGGCGCTGGTGGGCCGAGGCGCTCGGGTGGGTGGTGGTGGGCGAGGCACCGGACGAGTTCGAGATCCGCCCGGAGCCGGACCGCCTGCCCGGGCTGCTGTTCGTGCCGGTGCCCGAGAGCAGGACGGTCAAGAACCGGCTGCATCTGGACTTCCGGCCCGACGACCAGGAGGCCGAGGTGATCCGGCTGCTGGCACTCGGCGCACGGACGGCGGACGTCGGGCAGGGCGAGCGGTCGTGGGTGGTGCTGGCGGATCCGGAGGGCAACGAGTTCTGCGTGTTGCGCTCCCGGCGCCGCTGAGGCCGCCGTATCGGGTGTAGCGGAGCGCACCGGGGCGATCGAACATACGATGGTCGGGAGCCGGCGCGGTGACAACGGCGCCGCCGTGCCGTGAAGCCGACCACTCGGGGTGGGAGACGTATGGCACAGGCCGCCGAAGCCGCGCGGACCGTCATCATGACCGTGGACGACGACCCGGGAGTGTCCCGGGCCGTCGCCCGTGACCTGCGGCGGCGCTACGGCGAGTCGTACCGGATCGTGCGCGCGGAGTCCGGGGAGTCCGCGCTGGACGCACTGCGCGAACTGAAACTGCGCGGGGATCTCGTGGCCGTGATCCTGGCCGACTACCGCATGCCGCAGATGAACGGCATCGAGTTCCTGGAGCAGGCCCTCGATGTCTATCCGGGCGCGCGCCGGGTGCTGCTGACCGCGTACGCGGACACGGACGCGGCGATCGACGCGATCAACGTCGTGGACCTCGACCACTATCTGCTGAAGCCCTGGGACCCGCCGGAGGAGAAGCTCTACCCGGTCCTGGACGACCTCCTGGAGGCGTGGCGGAACAGCGACTACCGGCCGGTGCCCGCCACGAAGGTGGTCGGGCACCGCTGGTCCGCGCGCTCCTCGGACGTGCGGGAGTTCCTGGCCCGCAACCAGGTTCCGTACCGCTGGTACGCGGCGGACAGCCCGGAGGGGCTGCGGCTGATGTCCGCCGCCGGGCAGGACGGGCAGCGGCTGCCGCTCGTCATCACCGCCGACGGGTCGGTGCTGGTCGAGCCGGAGGCACCCGAGCTGGCCGCGGAGGTGGGGCTCGCGACCACGCCCACGGCCGACTTCTACGACCTCGTCGTGATCGGCGGCGGACCGGCCGGGCTCGGCGCGGCCGTGTACGGGGCCTCGGAGGGGCTGCGCACGGTTCTCGTGGAACGGTCGGCCACCGGTGGCCAGGCCGGGCAGAGTTCGCGGATCGAGAACTACCTCGGCTTCCCGGACGGTGTGTCGGGGGCTCAACTCACCGACCGGGCAAGGCGGCAGGCCACCAAGTTCGGTGCCGAGATCCTGACCGCGCGCGAGGTCACGGGGCTTGAGGCCAACGGGTCGGCGCGGGTCGTACGGTTCGCGGACGGCTCGGCGGTCGCCGCGCACGCCGTGATCCTGGCGACCGGTGTGTCCTACCGGCAGTTGGAGGCGCCCGGCACGCCCGACCTGACGGGCTGCGGGGTCTACTACGGCTCGGCGCTCACCGAGGCCGCCTCCTGCCAGGGGCACGACGTGTACATCGTCGGCGGCGCCAACTCGGCGGGGCAGGCGGCGATGTACCTGGCCCGGGGCGCCAAGTCGGTGACCCTGCTGGTGCGCGGTTCCTCGCTGGCCGCGTCGATGTCGTACTACCTGATCCAGCAGATCAACGAGGCGGAGAACATCTCCGTGCGCACCGGCACGGTCGTGGACGCCGCGCACGGCTCCGACCACCTGGAGCAGCTCACCCTGCGCGACACGGAGAGCGGGAAGACCGAACTCGTCGACGCGCAGTGGATGTTCGTGTTCATCGGCGCGGCCCCGCTGACCGACTGGCTGGACGGCGCGGTGGCGCGCGACGAGCGCGGGTTCATCCTGGCCGGGCCCGACCTCACCGCGGACGGAAAGCCGCCCGCGGACTGGGAGTTGGACCGGCCGCCGTACCACCTGGAGACCAACATTCCCGGCGTGTTCGTGGCGGGCGACGCGCGCGCCGAGTCCGCGAAACGTGTCGCGTCCGCCGTCGGAGAGGGAGCCATGGCCGTGATGCTCGTCCACCGCTACCTGGAGCAGTCATGAGCGGCCAGGTGCTGCCGTGCAGCCCGCAGGAGATCGGCACGCTGTTCCTGTTCGAGAAGCTGACGCCGGAGCAGCTCGGCAGGCTGTGCTGCGACGGGCGGGTGGAGCTGTTCGAGGCCGGGCCCGTCTACACCGAGGGCGATCCCGCCACCTGCTTCTACGTCATGATCGAGGGCACCGTGGTGCTGTCGCGCCGGGTCGGCGGCGACGACGTGGAGGTGGCCCGGACCTCGCAACGCGGGGTGTACACGGGCGCGATGCAGGCCTACATCGGGGACCGGGTGCAGCAGGTGTACCTCAACTCGATGCGGGTGACGGAGCCGACGCGGTTCTTCGTGCTGCCCGCCGAGACGTTCGCGGCCATCATGAGCGAGTGGTTCCCGATGGCGGTCCATCTGCTGGAGGGGCTCTTCTTCGGCCAGAAGAGCAGCCAGTTGGCGATCAGCCAGCGTGAACGGCTGCTGGCGCTCGGCTCGTTGTCGGCCGGGCTGACCCACGAACTCAACAACCCGGCGGCGGCCGCGGTCCGGGCCACCTCGACGCTGCGGGAGCGGGTGGCGAAGATGCGGCACAAGCTCCGTGTCATCTCCTCCGGCCCGTACTCGCGCGAGGACCTCGCCAACCTCATCGACATCCAGGAGCGCACGGCCGAACGGGTCGCCAAGGCACCCTCGTTGAGCCCGCTGGAGGCCTCGGACCGCGAGGACGAGCTGACGGACTGGCTCGACGACCACGGCATCACGGAGAGCTGGCAGATCGCGCCGACGTTCGTGCAGGCCGGTCTCGACGTCGAGTGGCTGGACCAGATCGCGGCGGCCGTCGACGCGGAGATCCTGCCCGGGGCGATCGGCTGGCTCAACTACACGGTCGAGACAGAGCTGTTGATGACGGAGATCGAGGACTCCACGACCCGCGTCTCGAATCTCGTCGGTGCCGCCAAGCAGTACTCGCAGCTGGACCGCGCGCCCTACCAGGTCGCCGACGTCCACGAACTCCTCGACAGCACACTGCTGATGCTCGCGGGGAAGTTCGGCGACCGGATCAAGGTCGTCAAGGAGTACGACCGGACGCTCCCGAGGATCCCGGCCTACCCGGCCGAGCTCAACCAGGTGTGGACGAATCTGATCGACAACGCGGTCTCGGCCATGAACAGCGCGGGCGGGGAAGGCACGTTGACGGTACGGACGGCCCTGGTGCGCGACCAGTTGATGGTGGAGTTCCGTGACACGGGACCGGGTGTGCCGCAGGAGATCCGCGGCCGTATCTTCGATCCGTTCTTCACCACCAAGCCGGTGGGCGAGGGCACGGGCCTCGGTCTGGACATCTCCTGGCGGATCGTCGTGAACAAGCACCACGGCACGCTCCAGGTGGAGTCGGCACCGGGCGACACCCGCTTCCAGGTCCTGCTCCCCCTCACCGCCACGGACAACGAGACGCCCGAGGAGTCCGCATGAACGACATCACCGGAATCGACCCCAGTGTCCCGCCGAGCGGTGCCGGGTGCGTGGAGTGCGACGCGGCCGGCGGCTGGTGGTTCCACCTCCGGCGGTGCGCCCAGTGCGGTCACATCGGCTGTTGCGACGACTCCCCCGCCAAGCACGCCACCGCCCACTACCAGTCCACGGGACACCCGTTCATCCAGAGCTACGAGCCGGGCGAGAACTGGTTCTGGAACTTCGGCACCTCCGAGCTGTACGACTCCGGGCCCGAACTCGCCGCCCCGGTGAGCCACCCGAAGGACCAGCCGACGCCCGGTCCGGCGGGACGGGTGCCGGCGAACTGGGCCGAGACGCTGCGCTGAACCGGCCCATCGCGCGGGAGGTGCCTCCTGCCCGGTGGCCAGGTGCGTTGTCGGTGGCGCGTGCCAGGATGGGGACGTGTCGCAATCCGTAGCAGCCGCGCCGCTCATCGGCCGGGACGAGGAACTGGCCCGTCTCACCGGTGTACTGGAGCGTGCCCGCGCGGGCACGGCCGGGGCCGTGCTGGTCGCCGGGGACGCGGGCGTCGGCAAGACCCGGATCCTGGACGAGATCGCCGGGCGGGCCGCGACCGCCGGGATGACGGTGCTCACCGGGCACTGTGTCGATCTCGGTGACGTCGGTCTGCCGTATCTGGCGTTCACCGAGATCCTCGGGGTGCTCGCCGACGACGAGCGGTTCGCCGCCGCCCTGGCCGCGCATCCGGCGGTCGACCGGCTGCTCGGCGCGGGCACGGACGCGGCCCGGGACGCGGGCGGGAGGCTGCGGCTCTTCGAGGGCATGGCCGGACTGCTCGCCGACCTCTCCGACCTCGCTCCCCTGCTCCTGGTCCTGGAGGACCTGCACTGGGCCGACCAGTCCTCCCGCGACCTGCTGCGCTTCCTGCTCAGCCGCGGCATCCTCCAGCGTCCGGCCGGCGGGGCCCCCACCCACCGCCTCGCGGTCTTCGCCTCGTACCGCGCGGACGACCTCCACCGCCGGCATCCGCTACGGCCCCTGCTGGCCGAGCTCGTGCGGCTGCCCGCCGTGGAGCGCCTGGAGCTGCGGCCCATGGGGGACGCGGAGGTCGCCCGGCTGGTGCGCGCCCTGCGCACGGCTCCGGTGCCGGACGGCACGGTCCGCCGGATCGTCGAGCGCGCCGAGGGAAACGCCTTCTACGCCGAGGAGTTGCTCGCGGCGACCGACCTGGAGGCGGGCGGGGTGCCCAGCGGTCTGGCCGACGTCCTGCTGTTCCGGTTCGAGCAACTCTCCGACACCGCCCAGCAGGTGCTGCGCACCGCGGCCGTCGCCGGACGCCGGGTCGAGTACGACCTGCTGCGGGACGCGGTCCAACTCCCGGAGGACGAGGTGGAGTCGGCGCTGCGGGAGGCCGTCGAGCGGCAGCTCCTGGTCCCCGGGCACGGTGACACGTACTCCTTCCGGCACGCCCTCGCCCGCGAGGCGGTGTACGCGGATCTGCTGCCCGGCGAGCGGTCCCGGCTGCACGGCTCGTTCGCCCGTCTCCTCGCCGGGCGCGGGCACCCCGCCGAGAGCGCGGCCGAGCGCGCCCACCACTACCGCGAGAGCCATGATCCGGCCGAGGCCCTGGCCGCCTCGCTGGAGGCCGCCGACCACGCCCAGCGGGTGGGCGCGCCCGCCGAGGAGCTACGGCATCTCGAAACCGCCCTCGACCTGTGGACCTCGGTCGACCCGGCGGCCCGGCCCGCCCGCGAGGGCATCGACAGTGTGACCCTCACGCTGCGCGCCTCGGCCGCGGCCGCGCACGCCGGGGACGCGCACCGGGCGGTCTCCCTCACCCGGTCCGCACTCGCCGGGATCGGCCAGGACACCGACTCCGAGCTGGCCGCCCGGGTCCGCTACACCCTGGCCGGCAATCTCATCGGCGTGGACAGCCTGACGGCCGCGTTCGCCTACAGCAGCGAGGCGTTGGCGATGATCCCCGCCGAACCGCCCTCGCGGACCTGGGTGTGGGCGGCGGCCACGCATGTGATGGCGGCGCGGCAGGTCGGCGAGGACGAGATCGCGCTGCGGGTCGCCCGCCAGGCCCTGCGCACTGCCGAGGAACTCCGGCTGGACGACGCCCGGGCCGATCTGCTGATCTCGCTGGCCGGACTCGAAGGCGGCGGCCGACGCACCCGGGAGGGGCGCGAACGGCTCGCGGAGGCACGCGAGTTGGCCCGTCGCGCGGGACACGCGCCCCTGGAGATGCGCGCCCTGTTCAACCTCGCCATCGGCAGCTTCGAGTCCGGGGACCTGGAGGAGTGCCTGCCCTGGCTCACCGAGGGGCTGGACCGGGCCCGTCGCGCCGGGCTGCTCTCGTCGCCGTATCCGCTGGAGATGCGCTATCTCCACCTGCTGGTGCTGTACACGCTGGGCCGCTGGGACGAGTGCGCGAAGGTCGCCGCGAGCGACGCGCAGGTGCTGCCGCGTGCGGGCGGCTTCACCATGGGGCCGGCACTGTATGTGGCGCTGGCGCGGGGTGACTCGAGGGCCGCCGAGCGGGCGCGTGCCCTGCTGGACGGGCCGTTCGACTGGATGGCCGCGCTGGTGGCGGGCATCGTGCTGACGGATGCCGCCGCCTTCCAGGGGGATCCGGAGGCGGCCGTGGAGCGGATGCGGGCGGCGGTCACGGCGCTCACCGACGACTCCGGCCGGCGTCCCGATGTCACGGTCCGGCTCGCCGCGCTCGCCCTGTCCGCCGTCGCCGACCGGGCCGCCGCGCTGCGGCTCACCGGTGACGAGGCGGGGACGGGCCGCTGGACGGACACCGCGACGGAGCTCGTCGAGCTGGCGCGGACCACGGCGACGGAGGGACGGAACGGCCTTCCGCAGGGACCCGAGGGGATGGCCTGGCTGGCCCGCGCCGAAGCGGAGTGGGTACGGGCGGCCACGGGAACGGACGCGGCGGCCTGGGAGAAGACGGTGGCCGCCTTCGACTACGGCGACCCGTACGAGCGGGCCCGCTGCCAATTCCGGTTCGCGGAAGCCCTGTTGGCGGCCGACCGCCGTGAGGAGGCCGCCGCCCAGGCCGGTGCGGCCCGGGAGACGGCCACCCGGCTCGGTGCCGCACCCCTGCTCGCCCAGGTGGACACGCTGGTCCGCCGGGGCCGTCTCGGCGACCAGGCTTCGGACGCCGGGGACCGCCCCTCGCCGCTGACGGCCCGCGAGCGGGACGTGCTGCGGCTGCTCGCCCTCGGCCGCAGCAACCGCCAGATCGGCGAGGAGCTGTTCATCACCGGCAAGACGGCGAGCGTCCACGTGTCCAACATCCTCGCGAAGCTGGGCGCCGCGAGCCGCACGGAAGCGGTGGCGATCGCCTACCGCCAGGGCCTGATCACCCCGGAGGCGACGGCGTCCGGCTGACGTTCGGATCACTTCGCGCAGTCGAGACTCTTCAGGTCGACGGCGTCGGCCATGGCCGCCATCCCTTTGTCGTTGGGGTGCAGATGGTCGCCGCCGTCGAAGAAGGGGAGGATCCTCTCGTGGTCGTAGGGGCTGCGGAGGATGTGGTCGAAGTCGGTGACGGCGTCGAACTCCCCGCTGTCCCGGATGAATTGATTGACCTCCTGTCGTACGGCCTCGGCGGCCGGGTCCCATTCGGACCAGCCCTCGAACGGTCCTACGGTGGCGCCGACGACACACTTCCCGGCCGCGTGCGCCCGCGCGATCACCTCGCGGTAGCCGGCGATCATGTCCTGGGCGGTGACACCGCTGTGGGACTTGATGTCGTTGACGCCCTCGAAGAAGAACACCGTGCGGACGCCGGGCTGGGACAGGACGTCCCGCTGGAGCCGGTTGAGGGCGCTCTGCCCGGCGCCGTCGGCGAGGACCTTGTTGCCCGAGATCCCTTCGTTGGCCACTCCCTTGACCGTGGTGTGGGCGCTCTGGAGCCGTCGGGCCAGGTAGTCCGGCCAGCGCCGGTTCTCGTCCGTGGTGGAGGCCCAGCCGTCGGTGATGGAGTCGCCGAGTGCGACCACGGCGCCGGTGCCCGCGCTCGGCCGTACGGAGACGGCGTCGAGGTAGTACCAGGAGCCGGTGGTGTCGGTCCAGGCGGCGGCGCCCTCCTCGGCGGTGTGGTCGCCCTGGGTGGCGTACGACGTCTGCATGGCCATGCCGTGGCCGGTGGCCGGGCCCGCCGCGTCCGGGCTGTGGATGCTGACCACCAGGTTGGTCGCGGCGGGCAGCCTGCCGGACAGCGGGTCGCTGTAGGCGACCGCGCCGGCGGGGATGGTGACGGATCGGGCGCCGTCGAAGGTGAGCGGGCGGTTGGAGCCGGGCACCAGTGCGGCGCCGGTCTGCTGGACGCCCGCGTAGACGTCGTCGAAGGTCACCGGCCGGTCGCCGAAGGCGTTGGAGAGCCGGATGCGCAGATCGCCGCCGCCGACGCTGGTGTGCACGACCAGGCGGTAGCCGCGGTCGGCGACACCGTCACCGAGGTGGTCGGCGCTGGCTCCCCAGGTGATGACGTCCTTCGTGGCGTTCGAGGGCTTCGCCGGTGCCTGTGCCTGCGGCTGCGCCTGTGCGGGCCCGGCCTGGAAGGCTGCGGCCAGCAGGAGCAGTGCCACCGCGTGGCGCAGTCGTGCCCGTCGGGCCGTCACCGGGCCAGGTCCCGCAGTGTGACGGACGCGCCGGGTGACAGGCTCACCGTCCGGCTGGTGGTGCCGAAGGCGACCGTCGTGGTCCGGCCGCCGATGCTGCGGAGCTTCACCTCGGTCGGTTTCCCGTTCCGCCAGTGGAGGTCGACGACGAAGCCGCCGCGTGCGCCGACACCCGTCACGGAGCCGGACTCGGCCCAGGCGTCGGGGAGGGCGGGGAGCACTTCCAGATGTCCCGGGCGGGAGTAGAGCAGCATCTCGATGATCGCGGCGGGGGTGCCGAAGTTGGCCTCGATCTGGAAGATGCCGCGGCCCGGCTCGGTCTGGTAGATGTCGAAGAGGTTGAAGGCGGTGCCGTTGCTGCCGCCGGAGGACGGGCGGAGGTTGTTGACGACCAGCTGGTAGGCGTTGTCGGCGTTCTTGAGCCGCGCCCAGCACAGGCTGCGCCAGGCGTTGGCCCAGCCGAAGCTCTCCATGCCGCGGGCGGTGAGCAGGGCGGTGGCGCCGGCGACGATGTCCTTCGGGGTGGAGCCGTCGGGGCGGATGCGGTCGCCGGGGAACAGGTTGATGAGCGGCGAGAGGTGCCGGTGCGTGGTCTCACCGAGGTTGTCCTCGGACATCCACTCCTCCAGCCAACCGGACTTCGGGCTCACCTGCGGGAGATACAACCGCTTGCGGAGTTCGGCGATCGTCGCCGCGTACTCCTTGTCCCCCTTCAGTTCGGCCGCCGCCGCGCAGTAGTTGCCGAACAGCGTCCACACCTGTTCCTGGGCGTAGGTGATGCCCTTGGCGTCCTGCGGACCCTGCTCCGGCGACCAGTCGCTGTCGTCGACCAGTACCTCGCGGGAGGTGCCCGGGAGGGTGATGGTCAGCAGCCGAGCC
Source organism: Streptomyces sp. NPDC051576 (assembly GCF_040681835.1). Classification (NCBI taxonomy): domain Bacteria; kingdom Bacillati; phylum Actinomycetota; class Actinomycetes; order Kitasatosporales; family Streptomycetaceae; genus Streptomyces; species Streptomyces sp. NPDC051576. The sequence goes on along the minus strand of NZ_JBFAZO010000017.1, from coordinate 122,909 downwards.
TCCCAGAACTCGCAGGCACCCTTGAGGAGCGGGTAGATCTTCTCCAGGTGGGATCGCGACCGCGTGAACTCGTAGTGCTCCCAGAGGCTGTTGCACAGCCAGGCGTTGCTCGCCGGATGCCACCACCAACCGGAGCCGCCGTACGGGTTGGTGGAGAAGGCGACGGTCCAACCGGCGTTCTTGCCGCTGGAGTTGCGGAAGCGGTTGCGGGAGTCGTTGAAGAGCCTGCGGGTGAGGTCGGTCCAGGACGGGAACTGGGCGACGCAGTAGTCGGTGAACGCGTCGAAGCACTGGGAGAGTCCGGCGCGGTCGGCCATCCAGTAGTTCATCTGGATGTTGATGTCGGTGTGGTAGTCGCCCATCCAGTCGGGGTCGTTGCCGTCGAGCCAGTTCCCCTGAAGGCCCATCGGGAGACTGTTCCGGGAGCCGGCGATCATCAGATACCGGCCGAACTGGAGGTAGGCGGCTTCGAGTTCGGGGTCGGGCGCGCCATCCCGGGCGCGGGCCTGGATGCGCTCCCAGGTGTCCAGGGCGCGCTGGTCGGCGGAGGACGTGCCGAGCGAGATGTCCAACTGCCCGAACAGCGCGCCGTGGTCGGCGGCATGGGTGCGCAGCAGGGTGTCCGCCGAGTGCCGGGCGGCCGCGGCGACCTTGGTGCGGGCCAGCTTCCGCGGGTCGAGGGACGGATCGCGGTAGTGGGCCGCCGAGTTGGGCGCGTAGTTGGTGCCGCCGCTGAGCAGGACGGTGACGTCCTTGCAGCCGGAGAAGGCGACGCGGGAGCCGGTCACCGTGACGCTGCCGCCGGTGCCGTACGCGGTGACGGCGGCGCCGTAGCGCAGGCCGTTGCCGAGGGTGGCGCCGAACGAGCGGGCGTCATCGATCGTTTCGCCGTGGGTGCCCGCGAGGTCGACGGTGCCGGTGTAGCGTCCGCCGCCGCTCTGGGTGAGGTGCAGGACGATCACGTCGTCGGGGCGGCTGGCGAAGAGCCGCCGCTCGTACGTCACTCCGGAGCGGACGTACGAGGCGCTCACCACGCCCTGTTCGAGGTCGAGGGTGCGGCGGTAGCCGGAGACCGCGCCGAGGTCGTGGTCGGGGATGTCGACGGTGAGCCGGGCGAGCAGGGTGAGGGAGCCGAAGTCGTCGCGGCCGTAGGGGAATTGGCCGTCCGAGTCGAGCGTGTCGTTGAGGCCCCCGGTCCACATGGTGGCGTCGGTGACGAGGAGGACCTCGTGGCCGGGGTCGTTGCTCGCGAGGGCGCCGAGCCGGCCGTTGCCGACGGGGAGGCCCTGTTCGATCATCGAGGTGTCGGCGGCGGGGGCCTGCCACCACAGGGTGTGGCGTGAAGTGCCGCTGCTGTACGAGGTGTTGGCCGGCCGCTGCGGTGCGGCGGAGGCGGTGAAGGCGGGCAGGCCGGCGAGGGCGCCGGTGGCCGCGGCGAGGGCGAGCAGGTTACGTCTGGGCAGGGCGGACGGTGCACTGGACATGGCGGGGCTCCGAAAGGGTCGGCTCAGGAGGAGGACTTGGGTACGTCGATCCGGTCGATGTCCGGCGCGTAGCCCGAACCGCTGTCGAAGGTGATGGTGTTGGCGCCCGCCTTGAGGGTCAGTGGCACGCTGACCGTCCCGACGGTCCCCCAGTCGCCGGTGGACGGGAACTTGTGGCTGGTGGCGCCGTTGCCGTTCGAGGAGACGGCGGCCGAGCGGGCATCACCGCTGACGTAGGCGATCTTCACCTGGTAGGTGCCGGCCTTGGCGACGACGACGTTGTTGATGGTGAGCTTGCCGCCGACGTAGAGGTTGCCGACCTTGTGGCCGCCGGAGCAGGCCGAGCAGTCGGCGACGACGGCGTTGCCGCTGAGGGTGTTGGTGGTGGCCTCGGCCTCGTAGGCGGTCGCGGTGACGGCGCTGCCGTGCGGGGTGACGGTGAAGAGGCGGGAGCCGTGGGCGGGCAGGGCCTGGGTGACCTTGTTGGTGTAGGTGCCCAGGTCCTCGTGGTTCCAGAGGTCGCGGACGGCGGCCTTGCCGGTGAAGCCGAGGGCCGTCCAGTTCGCGGAGACGGCGGCGGGAGAGTCGGCGAGGTTGAACAGCGCCACGGTGTAGGTGCCGTCGGGGTTCTTCGCGGCCCAGACCTGCTGGGAGTCGGACGGGGTGATCGGACGGGCGGGCGGCGCGTCGCTCTGGTCGACGGCGATGACCTCGCGGTTGGTCAGCAGGGAGAGGCCGTAGTCGTCGAGGCGGGTCAGGTCGTCACCGGTGAAGAGCGGGGACTTGGCGACGGCCCAGAGGGTGGCGTAGCTCTGCCGTTCCGCCTTGGTCAGGCCGTCCATCGCGCCGTTGCCGACGTCGAGGGAGTCGAGGTCGTTCCAGCCGCCGGGGCCCGCCTTGTCGGTCCAGGCGGGGGTGTCGTCCCAGCGGTCGTCGACCGAGTTCTCCCAGGTGACAAGGGTGTTGCAGTAGCACTCGACGTCGGTGTCGATGCGCCAGCCGTTGGAGTACTTCTGCCAGTCGGCCGCGTGTCCGTAATCCAGTGACCAGGAGACTTCCAGGTGGATGGGGCGTCCGGTGGCGGTGATGGCCTTGTTCCAGGCGGCCACATCGGCAACGTTGTCGTATTGGTCGCCGCTCTTTCCGGAGCCGGGACCGACACCGTCCAGCTTGAGGAAGTCGTAACCCCAGCCGGCGATCAACTGGGCCTGAGAGTCGATGTACTTCTGGGCGCAGGGCCTGGAGAAGTCGATCTTGTACGCGCTGTCCCAGCCGTTGGTGGTGCGCAGGTCGCTGTAGACGATGTCGGCGGTGGTGCAGCCGTCGGCGTTCCAGATGGGTGTCTTGCCGTCGCCGTAGGCCCCCTTCTCCAGGCCGGCGGGAAGGTAGATGCCGGCCTTGAGGCCCTTGGAGTGGATGCGATCGGCGACGGCCTTCATGCCGCTGGGGAAGCGGACCGGGTCGGCCTTCTGGCGTCCGTACTGGTCGTATCCGGACTTCCAGGTCTTGTCCATCCACCAGCCGGCGTCGATGTTGAGGTAGTCGTAGCCGTACTTCTTCAGCTTGCCGGCGAGGGCGTCGGTCTGCTTGGCGACGTTCGCCTCGGTGAGGTAGCTGTAGTCGCCGTCCGGATTGAGGCCGGGGTACTTGGACGACTGCATGCTCCAACTCGACCAGCCCATATAGGGCTTGGCGGCGACCGGCGCGGGGGGGTCCGCCTGCGCGGCCGCGGGGACGGTCGTGGCGAAGCCCGCGGTGAGAGCCAGGACGACCATGGATCTCAGGGCGCGGAAGGACGTACGGGAAGACATCATCGGCTCCTTGTGCGGGTGCGGAGAGTGATCTGTCGGGCTAGTCGGCGGCTCGGATGAAGGACTGGATCGCGGTGGCGGCGGCCCCGCGCGCCCATTCGTCGAAGGGCAGGGGGCGGGTGTGCACGTCGCACCGGGCGGCGGAGCCGAAGGCGGCCGCGGCGAAGGAGTCGCGGATCTGTTCGGCGAACAGGTCGTAGGCGGCGAGGCCCTCGCCGGAGATGATCACGCGCTCGGGGCCGAGCAGGTTGGCCACGGTGGCGATGCCGCGGCCGATCGCCTCGCCGGCGCGCGCGTACACCTCGCGCGCTCCGGCGTCGCCCCGGTGGGCGAGGGCCACGGCCTCCGAGGTGTCGGCGACCTGCACGCCCGTCACCTCCCGGACGCGGGCGACGATCGCGGCGTCCCCGGCGATCGCCTCGACGCAGCCGCGGTTGCCGCAGTGGCAGCGGGGCCCGGCGGGGTCGACGACCACATGGCCGATCTCGCCCGCCACCCCATGGGCGCCGGCGACGACCTGGCCGTGCACGACCAGTCCGCAGCCGATACCCGCGCCGACGGTCACCACGGCGAAGTCGGTGAGACCCGCGCCGGCGCCGAACCACTGCTCGGCGACGGTGAGCGCCCGTACGTCGTTGTCGACGGTGACCGGCAACCCGGTGGTCATGGCGGCCAGTTCGGCGAGGCGTACGTCATGCCACTCCAGGAACGGCGAGTAGCGGACGACCCCTTCGCCGCGGTCCACGTCACCGGAGACCGCGAGCCCCAGGCCGAGCACCTGTACGCCGAACTCGTCGGCCTGGGTGCGGAGTTCCTGGGCCAGGTCCGCGATGGAGGCCAGCACCGCCTTGGGGTCGTGGTCGGTCAGCGGCACATGGCGGGCGACGCGGATACGGCAGCACAGGTCGGTGAGGACCGCGATGATCTCGTCGCCGGTCACCTTGACCCCGATGAACAACGCCCGCCCGCCGTCGACCCGTACGAGGTTCGCGGGCCGTCCGAGCGCCGGGGGCGCGTCCTGGTCGGCGCCCTCCGCCAGGTACCCGGCCTCCATGAGCGGCCGGACCGCCTTGGTCACGGCGGCCGCCGACAGCCCCGCCCGACGGGCCACCTCAAGCCGGGTGAGGGGGCCGTGGGACAGAACGGTCGTGAAGACCTGTGAGACGGCCGGCGTGTGGGCCGGGAACGACTCGGTACGGGGGATCGAGCGCATGGCCGGAACCTAGATGCGTTCTTTTCCGCCGTCAATAAAAGAAGCAGGATTCGTCGAAGGGGCGTTGTCGGTGCCGGGCGGCACAATCGCCGTATGACGACGATCAATTGGTCCGGGCTGACCCACGCCTACGGCAGCGCCGAGAACATCCCGGACCTCTTCGCGCGCCTCGGCGGCACTGAGGACGACGCGGTGTGGCAGGAGTTGTGGGGTTCGCTGTGTCACCAGGGTTCGGTGTACGACGCGAGCTGGGCGGCAATGCCCGTGCTTGTCGACATCGCACTGGGCCGGGCACCGGGCGGGCCGGTCCACGCGGTCACGATGGCCGGCCTGATCGCCACGGACCCGGACGAGGACAGCCGCGAGCGGTATGCGGACGAGATCAGTCAACTCCTCGACGTGGCACGCCGGTTGCGGGCCGACCCCACGCAGGACGCGCACACCTTCGTCTACCTCCAGATGGCCGTGCTCGCCTTCGAGGACGGCGGGATATGGGCCGAGGCCTTGGAGGGTGTGAACAGCGAGGAGTACGACCTCGCGTGCCCCGAGTGCGAGGAGAGCATGTTCGTCGCGTTCGGCTCGTACGGCGTCTTCACCTCGGCCGGCGACTACGTGACCGGGACGGGCCGGGAGCCGGACACGGAGGGGCGGACGGAGCTGATACCGGCCGCGCCCGAGGGACTCCACGGTATCGGTGCGCGGCTGCACGGCGAGGCGGTCGAGTCGGGGCGGACGGAGGTCGCGACGGCGTTGACGTACGTCTTCGGGAAGGCGACTTGCCCGTCGTGCGAGGCCGTGTTCACGGTGTCGGAGGAGGTCGAGAAGCAGTGGGTGTGAGGCCGGGCGCCCCGCTCGTGGCAGGGCGCCCGGACGGTCATCAGCGCCTGGGGGCGGGGGTGTTGGCGACCGTGACGTTCACGGCGGCCCAGGCCTTGTCGACGGTCCGGTAGGCCGCGCTGTTCGCGCCGTAGAGGTCCGCCGCCGCCTTCAGTGTCGCGGTGCGGGCGTCGTGGAAGTCGGTGGTGGACACCATGTAGCGGGTGAGCGCGCGGTAGAAGATCGCCGTGGCCTTGGCGCGTCCGATGCCGGTAACCGTCGAGCCGTCGTAGGTGGGCGAGTCGTACGCGACGCCACCGACGGTCTTGCGGCCGCTGCCCTCCGCGAGGAGGTAGTAGGCGTGCGAGGAGACACCGGACCCGGCGTGCACCTCGGCGTCGTAGGTCTGCGGCGACCAGTAGTCGATGGTGCCTTCGAGCTTGTCGAGGGAGGGGTGGTCGAGGCGGCGCAGGAACTTCTGGGCGAGGCCGAGCTTCTCGCCGATCAGGTAGTTCGGCGGGTTCTTCGGGTTGTTGGCGCTGAACTCGACGTTGGAGCCGAAGATGTCCGCGAGGGACTCGTTCAGGGAGCCCGGTTCGCCGTACTGGTTGCCGTCCGCGTCGACGCGGGTCGGCTCCAGCTTTGCCGTGGCGTCCACGACACCGTGGGTGAGTTCATGGCCGGTGACGTCGAGGACGACGAGCGGCTTCTTGAACATGTCCCCGTCGCCGTCGCCGTAGAGCATGCAGTCGCAGGTGGAGTCCCAGAACGCGTTGGCCACCTTGTCGCCGAAGTGGACCATGCCGCGCGCGGCCTTGGAGTTGTTCTCTATGCCCTTGCGGCCAAAGGTCTTCTTGTAGAAGTCCAGGGTCGCGGTGATGCCGTACTGGGCGTCCACGGCGGCGCTGTCGCGGTGGGATACAGCGCCGTTGCCCCACTTGTTGGTGGTGCTGGTGAACGCCTTGCCGCGGGCGAAGCTCTCCAGTTCCTGCCCCTTGGCGTCCCGTGTCTCGGTGCCCCAGCGGGTCGGGTCCTTGAGGAGGTAGCTGGTGCGTGCCGTGCGGGTGGTGGTCAGCGGCACCTTGCCGACGAAGAGGGAGGTGCCGGTGCCCGAGGCGGCGACGGGGTAGTGGACCGCGCGGGCCGCGGCGGCCGACGTGAGCGACACCGCCGACGGGACAGTGCCGGTGGCGGGGTTGAGGCTCTCGCCGCGCTCGCGCAGGGTGTCGAGCAGCTTGGGCGAGAGGAACTCGTCGCTGTCGGGGGTGTTGCTGCGGACCTTGCCGGTGACGGCGTCGATGACGACCGTGCGGGTGCCGGCGGCCTCGGCGGTGGTGCTGTCGCTGACGGGCACCTGGTAGGCGAGGGCGGCTCCCCCGTCCCGGGCGTCGACCACGAGGTGGGCGGTGCCCGCCTCGCCCTTGGCGACCGCGGCGGCCTTCGCCTCGGCCTGAGCGGCCGTCAGTTCGGCGCGTGTGGCGGCGGGCTCGACGCTCTGATCGGCCGCCCGGGTGACGCCGGTGTAGGCCAGCCGGTGGGACAGATGGACGACGAGGTCGCCGCCGAGGACCGGCATGCCCTGGTGGGTGCGTATGAACCGCACATGGCGGGCACCCTCGGGGTCGATCATCACGTCCTGGGCCCGGAGTACGTCGCCCGGTGTGACACCGGTCGCGGACGCGTGGGCGAAGGCGGCGGCACGCGCGGCAGAGACAACCGACGCCGCGGTGGTGGCGGTCGTCGAGGCGACCGCGTGTTCCGGTCCCGCGAAGGCCGTTCCGGCCAGGCCCGTGGCGGCTGTCGTCACCGCGACGGCGACCGCCAGGCTGCGTATGTGGGGTCTACGCATGGATGAGGGCTCCTCCGTACGAAGGCAGCCGGATCACCAACCGCCTTGAGACAGGGCGCTGTTGAACGCACCCAGGGGGCTGGTCGGGCCCCGAGGCGAAACCCTTGCGGATCCGTCATGTGCATGTAAAGCCGAAATGAGCGGTTTCCTCACCTTTCACGGCAATACTTTGCATATCCACGTCGCTCAGTGATCAGCGAGTGACCAACTGTGCGTCGCCTGTGGAGATGTGACGGGATGCGAGAAGGTTGCCTCGCGCGACTGTGACCGATCTCGCATACAGAGAACGGGAGAGAACCGGATGGACCGGATGGACTGGCTGGTCTCAAGAACGGCGCGCAGGGCAACGGCATCGGCGGCGGCACTGCTGACGCTCGCGGTGGTACCGGCGCACGCGGCGACCCACGAGCCGGACTCGAAGAACCGCGCGGCGGTCGCGCTCCCCGCCCCCGACATGGCGGGCCTGCGTGCCGTGCTGCGCACACTCACCACCCAGGGCGCGCCCGGGGCGATCGCCCGCATCGACGACCACGGGATTGTCCGCACGGCGGCCGCGGGCATCGACGACCGCACCACCCGCCGGGCCATCGGCAACGCCGACCGCTTCCGCATCGGCAGCGTCACCAAGTCGTTCTCGGCCGTCGTCCTGCTCCAACTGGCCGCCGCCCACAAACTGGACCTGGACGCCTCGGTCGACCGCTACCTCCCCGGGCTGCTGCCCGACAAGCGGATCACCGTGCGGCATCTGCTGAGCCACCGCAGCGGCCTCTACGACTACACGAACTCGATGTTCGCCAGCTCGGTCTCCGGCTTCGAGGCCGTGCGCGACAAGGTCTTCACCTACCGGCAACTGGTCCAGTTGTCCCTGAAGCACGCGCGCACCAACGCGCCCGGCGCCGCCTACTCGTACTCGAACACCAACTTCGTGGTCGCCGGGATGCTCATCGAGAAACTGACGGGCCACTCCGTCGCGACCGAGTACCGCAAGCGCATCATCGAGCCGCTCAAGCTGCGCGACACCTTCTACGTCCATCCGGACACGAAGATCCCGGGCCGGCACGCCCGCGGCTATCTCACCCCGGACCGGGCGGGCGCGGAACTCGTCGACGCCACCGACCAGACGGTGTCCTGGGCGCAGAGCGCGGGGGCGGTCATCTCCACCACCCGCGACCTGAACACCTTCTTCTCCGCACTGCTCGGCGGCAGGCTCACCTCCGCCGCACAGCTCGCGCAGATGGAGCGCTGGACCCCGGTCAACAGCACGACGCGCTACGGCCTCGGGCTGCGCCGCCGCGATCTGTCCTGCGGCATCTCCGTGTACGGCCACACGGGCGCGGTCCAGGGTTTCTACACCTACTCCTTCACCTCGAAGGACGGCCGGCGCAGCCTCACCGCGCTGGCCAACACCTCCAACAACGGCACGGTGCTGAACACGATGGCGGGCACCCTGGAGTCGGCGTTCTGCGGCAAGCGGACGAAGGCGATCGAGGGCTCGTCGCAAACCGGCCGGGGCTCCTACGTCACCGAACGGCACATGGCCTACGAGGACATCGCTCCCGGGATCGCCCGGGACTGAGTCCGCGTGAAGGTGGGGGCGGGCCGGGCAGCCTCGCCCGCCCCCAGCACGTCGTGCGGGAACCCTCCCGCATCGGCGGGACGTTGAGTGGAGGACGGACTCCCCCACCGGGCACGAACAGCGAGGGCAGCGCCATGGACGAGCTGGTGCCGGGCGGCAATCTGCCTCTCCCTGGCGGCGCCCTGACCTTGCGGGTGCCCGGCCCCTTCGACGTGTCGGCGCTGATCACTGACGAGAGCGGCAAGGTCGGCGGCGACGCGGACTTCGTGTTCTACAACCAGCCGACCGCGCCCGGAGCCCGTCTGCGGGGAGACACCCTGACCGTCGACCCGGCCCGTCTGCGCACCGGAGCCGCCCGGGTCACGGTCGTCATCAGCCCCGCCGACCCCGGCACCCCCTTGGGCCGCCTCCCGGCACCCACTCTCCACCTCACCGACCCGAACGGCCGGCGCCTCGCCCGCTTCACCCCGCCGCGCCCGCAGCGGGAGACGGTCCTGCTTCTCGCCGAGCTGTACCGGCGCGGCCCGGGCTGGAAACTGCGCGCACTGGGGCAGGGGTACGCCGACGGACTCGCGGGCATCGCGCGGGACTTCGGCGTGGACATCGTGGAGGACGCGACTCCCGGTCCCGCCGAAGCGTCAACCTCCGGGCGAAGCGGCGGCGCCGCTACGACGTCACGAGGGTCGGGTGTCGTCGCACGAGCAGGGGGTGCCGCCACGACGCCACTCGCACCCCGCCGCGACACCAGCCCGCGACGATCGGGGTCCGCATCCGTACCCGCACCCCGGTCGGCGTCCCGACCGAGCCCGGCACCCGACCCCACCGGTTTCCTGAGCGTGGTCAACTCCGCCCGCGCCGACGTCGGTTCACCGCCCGTGTCCCCTGACGCCCGTCTCGCCTCCGCCGCGCAGGCCCACGTCACCGACATGGCCGCCGCCGGGAACCTGAGCGCCGAGAGCCGTGACGGCACCTCCGTGTACCAGCGGGTGGTCCACGTCGGATACGCCTATCTCACCGTCGGCGAACACCTGGTCTCCGGTCCGCGCACCCCCGAGGAGTTCGTCGACTACTGCCTCCGCACCGAGCAGGCCCGCCGCACGCTGCTGGACCGGGACTTCACGCACGCGGGCCTCGCCCAGGCCGTCGACCCCCGCTCCGGCGACATCTACTGGACGGCGTTGTGGGCCAGGCCGCTCACCGCGGGCGACCTGGCTCAAACGGCGGCGAGCGTCGTCGAGTTGACGAACAGGGAGCGGGCCGGGGCCGGACTGCCCGCGCTGGCCGTGGACCCACTCCTCGCCGCCGCCGCGCAGGCGCACAGCACGGACATGGTGGCGCGCGCCTTCTACTCGCACACCTCGCCCGACGGTTCCCAGCCCTGGGACCGGGCCGCCGCCGCGGGCTCGCGCAGGCGCACGATCGGCGAGAACATCGCCTGCGGTCAGCGCTCCCCCGCCGAGGTCGTGGAGGGCTGGATGAACAGCCCCGGTCACCGCGCCAACATCCTCAAGCCGGACTTCACCCACATCGGTATCGGCTTCGCGGGCGGCGGGCAGATGGGGACGTACTGGACGCAACTCTTCGGAGCCTGACCGGTCCGCGCGGTCGACCGCGCCACGATCTTGGCGGAATGAGATCTTCCGGGACAGGATGCCCGCATGAAGGGTGATCTGTTTTCCAGTGAGCACATGGTGCAGCCGGCCACCGCGCCGGGCATGACCGTGGAGAATGCCAAGTGCATCAGGTACGCGGTCAACGGCGAGATGCTCGCCCGGCAGGGGGCGATGATCGCCTACCGCGGCAATCTCCAGTTCGAGCGCAAGGGCCAGGGCGTGGGCGGCATGCTCAAGCGCGCGGTCACCGGTGAGGGTCTGCCGCTGATGGCGGTGCGCGGGCAGGGCGAGGCATGGTTCGCGCACGAGGCGCAGAACTGTTTCGTGGTCGAGATCGACCCCGGGGACGAGTTCACCGTCAACGGCCGTAACGTCCTGTGTTTCGACGCCTCGTTGTCGTACGCGATCAGGACGGTGAAGGGCTCCGGCATCGCGGGCGGCGGTCTCTTCAACAGCGTCTTCACCGGGCAGGGCAAGCTCGGCCTGGTCTGTGAGGGCAACCCGCTGGTGATACCCGTCTCGCCGCAGTACCCGGTGTACGTCGACACGGACGCGGTGGTCGGCTGGTCGGCCAACCTCCAGACCTCGCTGCACCGTTCGCAGTCCATCGGGTCGATGCTGCGCGGCGGCTCCGGGGAAGCCGTCCAACTCATGCTCCAGGGCGAGGGATTCGTCGTGGTACGCCCCAGCGAGGAGACTCCGCAGAAGGCGCAGCAGCACTGAGGTCCGGGCGGATGGTCCGTGCCGTGCACTCCGAAACGTGTTGACCTGCGCGTCCTTGACGCGTCAGGGTCGGATACGGCGCGGACCACCTTGCCCCGTGCCGGGAGGATGAACTGCCTTGATCGGCATCTCGGAGATCGAAGCCGCCGCCGAGCGGATCGCCGGACACGTCGTACGCACCCCGACCGTGGAGAGCTTCGGGCTCTCGGAGCTGCTCGGTGTTCCGGTCGCGGCGAAGCTCGAGTTGTTGCAGCGCACGGGGTCCTTCAAGGCCCGCGGTGCGACGGCGAAGCTGCTGTCGCTCGGTGAGGGCGAGTTGGCGGCCGGGGTGGTGGCGGTCAGCGGCGGCAATCACGGGATCGCGCTCGCGGTGATGGCGGCGGCACTGGACGTCAAGGCGACGGTGGTGATGCCGCGTTCGGCGCCGGCGCGGTCCGTCGCACTGGTGGAGGCGGCGGGCGCGTCGCTGCGGCTGACCGACGACATGCCGAGCGCGTTCGAGCTGGTGAACCGGTTGCGGGACGAGGGGCTGACCCTGGTCCACCCGTTCGACGACCCGGTGGTGATCGCCGGACAGGGCACCGTGGGGCTGGAGTTGGCGGAGGACGCCGGTGAACTCACCGACGTCCTCGTCAGTATCGGTGGCGGCGGGCTCATCGCCGGGATCGCCGCCGCCCTGCACGCCCGCCGCCCCGGTGTGCGGATCTGGGGTGTGGAGACCGAGGGCGCCGAGGCCATGTCCGCGGCGCTCACGGCGGGCGGTCCGGTGCCGGTCGTACCGTCGTCGATCGTGACCACGCTGAGCGCGCCGGCCGTGTCACAACTGACGTACGACCATGTGTCGGCCCTCGTCACCGAGGTGCTGACCGTCCCCGACCGGGACGCCGTACAGGGGTGTCTCGACCTCGCCGAGCACGCCAAGGTGTGGACCGAGCCCGCCGCGGGCTGTCTGCTGCCGGCGGCACGGCAGGTGCTGGAGCGGGTCGGCGACGGCGCCCGGCTCGGTCTCGTGGTGTGCGGGGGCAACGCTACGGTGGGGGACGTCGCGGACTGGTCGGACCGCTTCGGGCTCTCCTGACTTCCCGTCAGCGGGTCTTCGGCGGGACCGTTGACTACGTTGTCGACAAAAGGGGGCCCGTATTCGCGGTCTTCACGCCTGCGTTTACCGCTGGTTACCACCAGGTCGGGGCGGGGGTATTTCGCTCGCCGGGCCCCGGAGGCGAATTCACCGGCCCCGCGACACGAGCGGCGACCTGGGACCTCCCTCGCGACTCCCTTTTTTCGCACACCTGCTCGCCGCGATTGAATAAAAGGCAAGAACCACCGGGTAATTGGGCTTCCTTTGAACCACCCCATCACACCCTCCGTACCACTGGGAAAGGAATGAGAGCCAGGGGTTCAGCGAGGGATGGCCATGGTCGAGACACATGTCTCCGTACACGAGTTGGTCGCCGGCAGATACCGGCTCATGGAGGTCGCGCACCGGGAGACGAACCGTGTCTCCTGGTACGGCGAGGACACGGCCGCCGAACGCCCCTGCCTCCTCACACAGGTGACGCTCCCCGCCGCCCTGGACGAGGAGAGCTCCCGGCGGACCACCGCCGCCATCCTGCGCACCTCCGAGATCATGGTCCTGCTCAGTCCCACCCGGGTCGCCCAGGTCGTCGACGCGATCGAGGAGGCCGGCACACTGTGGACGGTCACCGACTGGATCGACGGCACGCCGCTCGGTGAACTCCTCGCCCAGCAGGGCACGTTCCACTATGTGCGGGCCGCCCGCATAGGACTCGAACTGCTCGACATCCTGGAGGAGGCGCACAGCGAGGGCATCACACACGGCGAACTCAGCCCCGGCCAGGTCTTCGTGCGGGACCGGGGCACGGTCGTCCTCACCGGCTTCGGCCTCGCCGGCGCCACCCTCGCCCCGCGCGTGACCGCGCCGTCGTACGCCTCCCCCGAACAGGCCCGCGACGAGCGCATCGGACCGGCCGCCGACCTGTGGGCGCTGGGCGCGATCCTCTACACCCTGGTCGAGGGCCACCCGCCGTTCCGCGACCGGGGCCGCCCCGAGGCGACGCTCAAGGGAGTGGACCGGCTCCCGATGCGCGGCCCGTCCCGGGCCGGGCCGCTGGCGCAGGTCGTGCAGGGGCTGCTGCGCAAGGAATCCCGTGAGCGGCCGACCCGCCAGGTGGTCCGCGACGCCCTCACCCGCATCCTCGACGACGACCCGTACGCCGACCGGGAACCGGTCCAACTGCCCCGGCTGCGACGGGCCTACGACGCCTTTCGCGGGGCGGGGACCACCTGGAGCGGGCGCGGCATGGCCGCCGGGACCGCCCTCGCGGTGGGCACGGTCACGGTCGCCGTCCTCGCCGCCACCCATCAGTTGCCCGGCACCGAGTCCTCGGCGGCCACCGCCCCCTCCCCGCGGCCGTCCGCCTCCGCCCCGGTCTCCACCTCCGGCGAGAATGTCGACGGGAACGCTTCCAGCCCGTCCGCCACGCCCTCGCCCACGCCGCCCACCTCCCCCGCCGCGTCCGCTTCGCCCTCGGTCACCGCGTCCCCCTCCCCCACCACCTCGGCGCTGCCGGCCGGCTTCCGGGTGTTCAAGGCGCCGCAGGGCTTCTCCGTCGCGCTCCCCAAGGGCTGGAAGGCGCTGGAGACCCAGCGGGCGTCGGATGCCGCCTACCGCGTGACCTTCGGTGCCTCCGGCGACCCGCGGACGCTGGCCGTGACATACAGCACCCAGGCGGGTCCGGACCCGGTCGCGGTGTGGCGGGACGACGTCCTGCCGGGGCTGAGGCAGACCGAGGGCTTCCAGCAGATCGGCGACATCAGGGCCACCACGTTCCAGGGCGACAAGGCCGCCGACCTGGAGTGGCTCTCCGGAACCGGCGACGCCCGGCTGCGTACTGTCGGACGCGGGTTCCTGATCGGCGGCGGGCGGAGTTTCTCGCTACGGTGGACGACGCCCGCCGACGAGTGGAACGACGCGGCCAACCGCCAGGCCCTGCAGACCTTCTTCAAGACCTTCCGGCGGGAATCGGACTGACGCGGACTGACGGCGACGCGAGGGCCGGGCGCTCAAACCAGCGGCAATGGGTGGATATAGGCTGCCTGTTCGCACCAAGCCTCATCAACAGCCCAGGAGAGTCCGCCTTGACCGTAGTGATCGACCAGGCCGAGACGTCCTTCACCGCCCTCGACGACGCCGGCCTCGTCGCCCGGGACGCGCACGAGTTCGGAGCCTACGCCCGCACCGGCGGCTGGGCGTTCGGCCTCAAGGTGGCGCGCAGCGTGCGGCCCGGCGGGCAGAGCGCGGACGAGACGCCGAAGGTGTCCGCGAAGGAGTTCGCCGAACTCGCCGACTGCTCCCCCGAGCGCGTGATGCGCTACTACAAGGCCTGGGACCGGGCCGCGGACGACGGTCTCGTCCCGCACTTCGAGGAGCTGGCACCCGGCCAGGAGGTCGAACTGCCGGACGCCGACGTGTGGTTGAACTACTACGTCTCCCGGTCCAGCGCGGCCTCCGAGCGCGGCACCGCCATCTCCGAGGCCGCCGAGGCCGAGGGCATCCGGCCCACCAAGGCGCTGGAGGTCGCGGAGAACCCGACCGCGCTGCGTGCCGCGATCCTCGCCGACCCGTCGACCGCGCGGGCGGCCCGGCAGGCGCTCCTGGACCGCGTCCGCGAGGACCCGGAGCTGCAGTCGGAGCTGGCCCGGGACGTGGTGCGCACCGACGACCTGAAGAAGGCGGTGGCGACGGAGAGCCGGTCGGCGGACCGGATCGGCTATGTACGCCAGATCGCCGAGTCGGGCCAGATCAAGACGCCCGCGGGCCAGACCGTCGACGCGCCCGTCGACCTGCGCCAGGAGGCCGAGCGGCACCTGTCGCTGCTGGACGAGCTGGAGGACGGCGAGGACACCGGCGAGTGGGCCACCGAGGCCTACGACACGATGAAGAACCTGGTCGTCGAGGCGGTGGAGGCCGACCCCGAACTCCGTGTCCAGGAGCGGCGGACGAAGTTCTACAGCAGTCTCCAGAAGGCCACGAAGGCGTTCGAGGAGCTGACCTTCGACGACGCCCAGGACTTCTACGAGGACGACATGGTGCAGCGTCTGGAGGAACTCCAGCAGGCCATCGGCAGCTGCCTCACCGCGCTGCGCGGTTCCACCACGCCGGCTGAGTAGCCGTACTCATGTAGCGGCCCGGACCTTCGGACACGATGGGGCTCCCCACGACAAGGGAGCCCCATCGTGTCCGTCGTTCCTTCCGCGCCGCCGCGCCGGCTGCCCGCCCTCATGGTGGCGCTGGTGGTCGCGGGCCTGGCCGTCTCGGCATGGCATCCGCACGACCGCACGACGTGGTTCCTGGAGACCGTGTGGGTCTTCGTCGGGCTGCCGGTGATCGTCCTGACCTGGCGCCGCTTCCCGCTCACCGGCCTGCTGTGCTGTCTGCTAGCGGCGCACGCGCTGGTCCTCGCCGTGGGCGGCCACTACACGTACGCGCAGGTGCCGGTGGGCGACTGGGTCCGGGACACGTTCGGCCTCAGCCGGAATCCCTACAACCGTCTCGGCCACCTGATGCAGGGCTTCGTACCGGCGGTCCTGGTACGCGAGGTGCTCACCCGCACCTCGCCCCTGCGCGGCAGCCGCTGGCTGGCGCCGCTCACGGTGTGCGCGTGTCTCGCGTTCAGCGCCCTCTTCGAGCTGTTCGAGTGGGCGGCGGCCGTGATCGGCGGGCACGGCGCGGACGCCTTCCTGGCCACTCAGGGCGATGTCTGGGACACCCAGTGGGACATGTTCTGCGCACTGATCGGGGCCACGGTCTCGGTGCTGCTGCTCGGCCGTGTCCACGACCGGCAGATGGCGCGGCTCGGTGTCACCGGGTCCGCTCGTGCCGCCGCGCCCACAGCGGCACTACGAACCAGCACAGCGCGTACCAGGTAGCCACCCCGGCGACCAGCCAGGGCACATAGGCGTCGTGGGTGGCGACCCGGAGGATCAGCAGCAGAGCGGAGGCCATGGTGGCGAGCAGCAGGACGAGGCCGACGAAGGTCATCCGGGACGCCCAGCGCACCGCCTGGGGTTTCACCTGCCGGCCGGAGACCAGGCGGTGCAGGGACACCGGGCCGATCAGCGCTCCGGTGGCGGTGGCGCCGAGGACGACGGTCACGATGTAGAGAACCTGGTTCGCGTGCTCCAGCTGGGCGTACTTCGGGGTGAAGACGACGGTGAGCAGGAAGCCGAACAGGATCTGTACGCCCGTCTGCGCGACGCGGACCTCCTGGATGAGTTCTCCCCACATCCGGTCCGCCCGCTCCTCCGCGGTCTCGTCGCGCCCCGTACGCCGCTCCACCTGGGTCATGCGGCACGGGTAACCGCGCCGCATGACCTTCAAACGGAGCCGGTCCTACCAGCGGCTCTCCACCTGGTCCTTGATCCGGCGGTCGTAGAGGTCCCGGATCGCGGTGAGCGTGTGCTCGGACAGGGCGGGCAGCTTTGCGGCGGCCGCGTTGGCGCGGGCCTGTTCGGGTGAGCGGGCGCCGGGGATCACCGTGGTCACACCGGGCTGGTCGATGATCCAGCGCAGGGCGAGCTGGGCCGGGGTGAATCCCTCCGGGGCGAGGGCGGAGAACTCGGCGGCGGCCTCGACGCCCGTCGCGTAGTCGACGCCGGAGAAGGTCTCGCCCTGGTCGAAGGACTCGCCGTGCCGGTTGTAGGTGCGGTGGTCGTTGTCGGGGAAGACCGTGTCCTTGGTGTACTTGCCCGACAGCAGACCGGAGGCGAGGGGCACGCGCGCGATGATGCCGACGCCCGCCTCCTGGGCGGCCGGGAGCACCTGGAGCAGGGGCTTCATGCGGAAGGCGTTGAGGATGATCTGCACGCTGGTCACGTTCGGCCGGGCGATCGCGGTGAGGGCTTCCTCGCAGGTCTCGACGCTGACGCCGTACCGGGCGACGCGCTCCTCTGCGACCAGGGTGTCGAGGGCGTCGAACACCTCGTCCGAGGAGTACACCGGCGTCGGCGGGCAGTGCAGTTGCACCAGGTCGATGCGGTCGACGCCGAGGTTGCGGCGGGAGCGGTCGTTCCACGCGCGGAAGTTGTCGAGGACGTAGTTCTCGGGGATCTGGTCGACGCGGCGGCCCATCTTGGTCGCGACCAGGACGTGCAGATCGGGCCGGCCGCTCAGGAATGTGGCGATGGTCTGCTCGCTGCGTCCGTCGCCGTACACATCGGCCGTGTCGAAGAAGGTCACGCCGGACTCCGCGGCCGCCTCCAGCACCGCGAGGGCTTCCTTGTCGTCGACGTCTCCCCAGTCGGCGCCCAACTGCCAGGTGCCGAGACCGACCACCGATGCCTGCTGCTGCGACCTGCCGATTACCCGTTCGTCCATGCCGTCAGTCTGTCATCCGCCACTGACATGCGCGGAACGGCGTCCTCCGGGCCGTCACCTGTGAACCTTTCACTCACACGAGTGAAAGGGGTCGGCATATTGCCTACTCGTGTCAACCGGACCCTAGCGTGTGCGCGTGACCGATCATGTGCCGAACAACCTCCGGTCGGGAGAGGGCAGTTCCTCTGCCTGGACCCGTCGCGGCTTCCTCCGCTCCGCTGCCGCCCTGGCCGCCGTACCCGTCCTCCTGACGGCCGATCCGGCGCTGGCGGCGGCCGAGTTGCCCGACTTCCCGGCCGAGGTCGGCCTCTACCGCTCGGCGTACCGCAACTGGGTGGGCGAGATCACCGCCGACGGACTGTGGGCGTGCGCGCCGACCGATGCCGACCAGGTGGTGTCCGTCGTCAACTGGGCCTGGCGGCACGGCTGGAGGGTGCGTGCCCGGGGCTCCTCGCACGGCTGGTCGCCGCTGACGATCGAGTCGGGTACGGCGTCGGACGCGCCGGTGCTGCTGGTCGACACCGCCCCGCACCTCACCGCCGTGTCCCTGGACTCGGCCTCCGCCGTCCGGGCCGGCACCGGAGTCACCCTGGAGGCGCTGCTCACCTACCTGGAGGGGCAGGGCCTCGGTCTCACCGCCGCGCCCGCGCCCGGCGATCTGACCCTCGGCGGCGCCCTCGCCATCGACGCGCACGGCACGGCCGTTCCGGCGGACGGCGAGCAGCGGACGGCCGGGCACACCTTCGGGTCGCTCAGCAATCTGGTCCTGTCGCTGACGGCGGTGGTGTGGGACGCGGACACCGGCGAATACGCCCTGCGGACCTACACCCGCGACGAGGGGGACTGTGCGGCGCTGCTCACCCATCTGGGGCGTTCGCTGGTCACCGAGGTCGTGCTGCGCGTCGGGTCGAACGCGAACCTGCGTTGTGTGAGCCGTACGGACATCCCGGCCACCGAACTGTTCGCGGCACCCGGGTCCGGCGGGCGCACCTTCGCGAGCTTCCTGGACGAGTCGGGACGGGCCGAGGCGATCTGGTTCGCGTTCACCGAGTTCCCCTGGCTGAAGGTGTGGAGCGTGGCACCGACCCGGCCGCTGACCTCGCGGCACGTCACGTCGCCGTACAACTACCCGTTCTCCGACAACGTGCCCAAGGTGGTGGCGGATCTGGTCGGGCGGATCCTGTCCGATGCCGCGTGGTATCTGGCGCCGGTGCTCGGCAACGCCCAACTGGACGCGGCCCTGGGGTTGACGACGACCCTGTCGGCGGACATCTGGGGGCCGTCGAAGAACACGCTGCTCTACGTCAAACCGACGACACTGCGGGAGACCGCCAACGGCTACGCGGTGCTCACCACCAGGGCCCAAGTACAGCGCGTGGTCCACGAGTTCACCGAGTTCTACCGGGAGCGGCTCACCGCTTACGCCGCGCTCAACCGCTTCCCGGTCAACGGCACCGTCGAGATCCGGGTCACCGGCCTCGACCACCCCGCCGACACCGAACTCACCGGCGCCCGAGCCCCGTTGCTCTCCGCGCTACGGCCCAGCGCCGAGCACCCCGAGTGGGACACGGCGATCTGGCTGGACGTCCTGACGCTGCCCGGCACTCCGTACGCGGAGGAGTTCCTGCGGGAGTTGGAGCAGTTCCTGTACCGCACGTACGACGGCACGGACGCCCTGACCCGGGTCGAGTGGTCCAAGGGCTGGGCGTACACCGAGCAGGCCGCGTGGAGCGACGCGGAGGTGCTGAACACGGCGATCCCGGCCTCGTTCGGGGAGTCGGTGTGGGGACAGGCGGCGGGGACCTTCGACCGGCTCGACCCGCACGGGGTGTTCGGGAACGCCTTTCTGGACCGGTTGTTCGGGTAGCACCGCTAGGACGTCAACTGCGCCTGCACGGACGGTCCGTAGCGGTCCACGATGGTGTCGATCGCGGTCGCGCGCAGCCGGGTGCCGCGGGCGATGCCGTACATGACACCGAGGCCGAGGATGGTCGCGACGGCGAGTTCGGCGCGCAGGGCGGCGTCGGGGCCGGGGAGGCGGTCGGCGAGGCGGTCGACCACCTGGGCGCGGAAGTTGACGCGCAGGATGTCGCCGTGGTCGCCCTGGAGCGGCGCGAACGCGATGCGCAGCAGCGGGTCGGCGCCCCGCTCGCGCTGACTGACCAGGACGTGCCGGACCATGTGGCGGCCGAGTCCGTCGAGCGGGGCGTCCAGCAGGGCGTCCGCGTCGGTCTCGAAGGACATCACGCGGGCGAAGAGGGCGTCCTTGTTGCCGAAGTACTTGAGGATCAACGGGGCGCTCACACCGGCGCGTTCGGCGACGGCCTTGAGGGTGATGTCGGCGTGCGCGTTCCGGGCGAGGAGGTAGCGGGCGGCCCTGAGGATGGCCGCCTTGGTCGCCTCGGCGTCGCGGCGTGCGGGCGGGGACGCGGTGGGTGGAGTGGTGCTCACGGCACTCATGCTCCCTCCAGCGCCTGGTCCCGCGCGCCCTCGGCACGGTCCCGGGCGGGTCGGGTGTCGTCGGGAGCGGCGTCGCCCGGGATGGTCAGTGCCGCCGCGCTCGCCACCAGGGCGATCACTCCGGCGATGCCGAACGCCATCAGGTATCCGTGCAGCGTGGGCAGCGGGAGCCCGCCGACCAGGCTGGTGTGGTGCACCAGCACGGCGGCCACCACGGCGCTGGAGACGGCCTGGCCGATGGTGCGCATCAGGACGTTGACGCCGTTGGCGGACGCGGTCTGGCCCGCCGGGACGGCGCGCAGGATGAGGGTGGGCAGCGCCGAGTAGGCGAAGGTGGTGCCGGTGGCCACGACGGTCGCGCCCAGGATGATCGTCCACAGGTCGCGACTGTCGATGATGCGCACCACATAACCGAGCGCGATGATCGCGGTTCCGATGGCGAGCGTGACGCGCGGGCCGCGGGCCGCCGAGATCCGGGCCGACGTGGAGGACAGCAGCAGCATGATGACGCCGCCGGGCAGCAGGCACAGGCCGGTCTCGACGATCGACAGTCCGAGCCCGTACCCGGTGGCCTTGGGCGCCTGCACCAACTGTGCGGTGGACAGGGAGTTGGCGTAGAACGCGAAACCGGTCAGCAGGGCCGCCACGTGGGACAGGCCCACCCTGGGCCGTGACACCAACCGCAGGTCCACCAGCGGGAGTTCGGTGCGCAACTGCTGCCACCACCACAGGCCGAACACGACGACGGTGGCGACGAACAGCCCGAGGATCCGCGGGCTCCCCCAGCCCCACTGACCGCCCTGCGACACCCCGAGGAGCAGACACACAAGGCCTGCGGCGAGCCCCAGCGCGCCGAGGACGTCGAAGCGGCCCGGTTCCCGGACGGGCGACTCGCGCACCGCCCACCAGATCGCCGCCACGCCCAGCGCGCCGAGGGCGCTGGTCGCCCAGAACATGACGTGCCAGTCGGCGTACTGGACGATCAGTGCCGCGAGCGGCAGTCCGAGCGCGGCGCCGATGCCGACGGTGGAACTCATCAGCGCCACCGCGCCGCCCCTGCGCTCGGGGGGCAGTTCGTCGCGCAGGATGCTGATCGACAGCGGTACGACGGCGGCGGCCGCGCCTTGCAGGGCGCGGGCGACGATCAGTACGCGGATGTCGGAGGACAGGGCGCACATCACCGAGCCGACGGTCATCAGGCTGAGGGCGCCCGTCAGCACCCGCTTCTTGCCGTACATGTCGCCGGCCCGGCCGAGCACCGGGGTGAGGACGGCGCCGGAGAGCAGGGTCGCCGTGACCATCCAGGAGACTGCGCCGGCGGAGGAGCCGGTCAGCCGGGGCAGGGACGGCAGCAGCGGTACGACCACGGTCTGCATGACCGCCATGAGGATCCCGCCGAACGCCAGCACCGGCACGGTGAGCCGGTCCCGCAAGGGGGGCCGCCCGGTGCTGGTGCCGGGCGGGTGGGGTATCGGAACGGGCTGGCCCATGGGCACTCCAGCGGACAAGAAAAGAAGGTGAATGGCTATTCACCATATCTGGTGAATAGCCATTCACCCAACCTCCTCGGACCGCTCGCGGGGGCCCTGCCGCGCGCGACGGGCGGCCTACTTGCGGGAGGCGAGCGCCCGAGCGTGCACGGTCCGCGCCAGCCGGGGGCCGAGCCAGCGCTTGAACCGGCGCAGCGCCTCCAGCCGTCCCGCCGCCTTGTCGAGGCCGTAGTACACCTGCGGCGGGACGTACGGCAGCAGGGGCGAGTGACGCTGGCCGAGCAGGGCGAACATGCGGTGCGGGGGCAGGTGGATGTAGCGCTGGAGGTTCTCGTACCACTGGGCGCTGTAACGGGCCGCGCTCTGGATGGACAACAGGGCGGACTTGCGCCGCTGTTCGTAGGCGGCGAGGGCCTGTGGCAGGTCGGTGTGGTCGCGCAGGGCGTCGGCGAGCGCGATGGCGTCCTCCAGGGCGAGGGTGGTGCCGGCGCCGATGGAGTAGTGGGTGGTGTGGGCGGCGTCGCCGAGCAGGACGAGGTTGCCGCGGTGCCAGGTGCGGTTGGTGAGGGTGCGGAAGTTCAGCCACTGGGCGCTGCCGTCGGCCGAGGCGCGGCCGATCAGGGAGTGGCCGTCCAGGAGGTCGGCGAAGAGCTTCTCCAGCAGGGCGAGTCCGTCGGCCTCGCCCGCGGTGTCGAGGCCGAGGCCGCTCCAGGTCTCGGGTGCGCACTCGATGACGCAGGTGCTGCCCTCGGGGCCGAACGCGTAGCCGTAGCACCAGATCCAGCCGTGGTCGGTCTCGACGAACGCGAAGGTGAAGGAGCCGAAGACCTTGCTGGTGCCGAGCCAGATGTACTGGTTGCGGCCGGGCTTGAGGTCGGTGCCGAAGTGGTCGGCGTGGCGGGAGCGCAGTGCGCTGTTGACGCCGTCGGCGGCCACGATCAGATCCGCGTCGGGGAGGTCGTCGGCGGTGATGTCGTGGTCGAACTCCAGCCGTACGCCCAGGGATCGGGCGCGTTCGGCGAGGATCTTGAGGAGCCGGTGGCGGCCGATGCCGTGGCCCTCGTCACCGGGTTGAGTGGTCGTCAGATCCCGGATGCGGGCGACGCCGTCGCTCCAGCGCACCGAGTGCTCGTCGACGGCCTGCGCCGACTCCGGGTCACAGGCCCGGAGTTGGTCGAGCAGTCCGCGCCAGTACGTGACGCCCCAGCCGTAGGTCGAGCCCTCGGGGTTGCGCTCGTAGACGGTGATGTCGTGGGACGGGTCCTGCCGCTTCAACAGGATCGAGAGATACAGGCCGGCGGGCCCGCCTCCGACACAGGCGACCTTCACGCGCACACCCCTGGATTTTACTCAAAGTGGTCAAGTGGATCCGCAGAGTAGCAGCATGGGGGCGCGCCGAACGTCGTGGACGTGAACAAGTGGACAAGTGGACCGATTCGGCCTCAGACCTCAGGCCTCAGCGGTACGGCACTCCGGGTGACCCCAGCCCTGGGCGTTCTTGCTGATGGGCTCGCCGGCCGCGTAGGCGCGGCCGCACAGACAGCGGCCGGGGAACTTCGCCTTGATGGTGCGGGAGGCCGAACCGGCGCTCTTGCGGGGCGACTTGACGCCGCCGGCACGGGCGGGCTTCTTCGGGGTGTCGGGCGAGGGGGGCGGTTGTGGGGAGCCGAGGTCGCTGCCCGCGGGCTCCTGGACGATGGCCGCCTGGCTGGCCGCGCGGTCCGCGAAGTCGTTCAGCGGGTCGCCGTCGACCTGGTGGGCGGGGACGTAACGGAACTCGACCGAGCGGCCGTCGAGGAGCTCGTCGATGCGGACGACCAGTTCCTGGTTGGCGACCGGCTTGCCGCCGGAGGTCTTCCAGCCGTTGCGCTTCCAGCCGGGCAGCCAGGTGGTGACCGCCTTCATGGCGTACTGCGAGTCCATCCGGATCTCCAGCGGTACGTCCGGTGCGGTCGCCGCCAACAGGCGCTCCAGCGCGGTGAGTTCGGCGACGTTGTTGGTGGCCTTGCCGAGCGGCCCCGCCTCCCAGCGGGCCGGGCTCTCCTTGTCGTCCGACACGACCCAGGCCCAGGCCGCCGGCCCGGGATTTCCCTTAGAAGCCCCGTCGCACGCGGCCACCACACGTTCACGCATACGCCCGATCATGCCATGACCGCGCGAGGGCTTCCGCGTCCCCCCGAACCGACGCGGCCCCGCTGTGGGCCGTATCCGAAGATCCCGTCCGCCGGGCTCTACGCTGCGCGCATGACCTCGCGACACGAGCAGTGGGCCCGGCTCCGGCGTCAGTTGTGGCGGCCTCCGCGTCCGCACGGTGAGCAGCCGCGCGAGCGGGTGGTCGGGCCGCTCGAACTCTTCTACGACCTGGTCGTGGTCGTGCTGGTCGCCCAGGCCGCCCACCATTTGGCCGGGGATCTCGCCTGGCACGGTCTCGGGCTGTTCGCCGCGGTGTTCGCGCTGGTGTGGATCGCCTGGCTGAACGGCAGCCTGCATCACGAACTGCACGGGCGCGAGGACGCCCGCGGCCGGAGCACGTTCCTGCTCCAGATCCTGGTGCTCGTCCCACTGGGCGCGTTCATCCCCGAGGCGGGCGGGGCGCGGGGCGCCGCGTTCGCCGTGGACGCGGGGGTGCTGTTCGGGGTGCTGGCGCTGTTGTGGCTGTTGGTCTCGCGCGGTGACAGTCCCGAATTCCGGCGCCCCAGCGCGCTGTTCGTGACGGGTACGGCGCTCTGCGCGCTCGTCCTGGCGGCGAGCGCCGCGCTCCCCGCGGACGCCCGAGTACTGACGTGGGGTGTGCTGGCCGCCGGATATCTGGTGGGGTTCGTGTTCGTGCTCGGCAGGGCCGTTCCGGGGCAGGTGGTCGGGCACACTGTGACGGACTCGCTCGCCGAACGGTTCGGGCTGTTCATCATCATCGTGCTCGGCGAGAACGTGACGGGGGTGGTCGACGGACTGGCCCACGAGCCGACCAACGCGCTCACCCTCGCGGTCGGGCTCGTCGCCGTCGTCGTCGGATTCGGCGCCTGGTGGACCTACTTCGACTTCGCCGGGCACCGGCTCCCGAGGCCCACGCGCGCGGGCGCCCTCCAGTGGATGACGATCCATCTGCCGCTCACGGCCGCGGTGGCCGCCATGGGCGCCGCGATGGTCGGCCTCGTCGAGCACGCCCACGACGGCCGCACCCCCGCCGCCACGGCCTGGGTGCTCGGCGGGGGTGCGGCCGTCGTCCTCTGCGCGACGATGGTGCTCGCGGCGTCCTTGCGCGTCTGGGACGAGGACCCCGGGCTCTACCGGCCACTGGCCCGCATCTGCGCCGCGATGGCCGTCCTCTGTGTGGGCGTGGGCGCGCTGCGCCCGGCACCGCTCGTCCTCGGCCTGCTTCTCGTGCTCCTCTTCAGCGTCCCCTGGGGGTTCGCCGTGGTGCACCGGGTGTCGGTGACGAGCGAGCTGCCCGGCTAGACGTCCGTCATCCCCGGCATCTCGCCCTGGGTGGTCGACATGTCGATCACCGAGAACGAGGCGCCCTGCGGATCGCTCAGCGCCGCGAACCGTCCGAAGGGGCTGTCCATCGGACCGAAGCGGAGGACGCCGCCGAGCTTGGTGGCCTTGGCGACGGCGTCGTCGCAGTTGTCCACGGTGAAGTAGACGTTGACGTACGAGGGCACCTCGGGCGGGAACTCGTCGCCCATCCTCATCCGGCCGAGGACCGTGTTCTCGCCGAGGTTGTAGACGCGGAAGTCGACGTTGTCGTCCTCCATCTGCTTCGCCGAGTAGGGGAAGACCGCGGGGAAGAAACCGTCCGCCTTCTCGGGCTCACGGGTGAAGACTTCGGCCCAGGCGTAGGCGCCGGGCACGCCCGCGGCCTCGAAGCCCTCGTGCGTGCCGCCCTGCCACACGCCGAAGACGGCGCCGCTGGGCTCACGGGCCAGGCACATCGTGCCGAAGTCGCCGACCCGCATCGGCTCCATCAGCACCTCGCCTCCGTTCTCCCGGATCTTCGCCGCGGTGGCCGTCGCGTCCGGTGACGCGAGATAGAGGCACCACTGCGACTGCCCCTCCTGTCCCGACATCGGCGGTACGACGGCCGCCACGGCCTTTCCGTCGACGTAGGCCTGGGTGTAGTTGCCGTACTCCGACGACGCCTCGCCGAAGGTCCAGCCGAGGACGTCGCCGTAGAAACTCTTGGCTCCCTCGACGTCGCCGAACATCGCGTCGGCCCAACAGGGGGTTCCCTCAGGTTGTACGGCCATGACTGTGGCCCTCTCCGGTAGGTCGGGTTGTCCGAATTCTCACGCTAGTCACCCGGGGAGCGGGGCGCGCGCCGAACGCCGGAGTCCGTTCCACACTGGACGCATGGCGGATGCGACGACGATGCGCGCATGGACGGTCGGCGATCCGGGGCCGGTCGAGCACGGCTCCCTCCGGTTCGTGGAACGGCCTGTTCCGGTGCCCGCGCACGACGAACTGCTCGTGCGGGTGCACGCGTGCGGGGTGTGCCGTACCGATCTGCATGTCGGCGAGGGGGATCTGCCGGTGCACCGCCCGGGGGTGACTCCTGGGCACGAGGTCGTCGGGGAGGTGGCGGGCCTCGGGACGGCGGTCTCCGGTTGGGCGGTCGGTGACCGGGTGGGGGTGGCGTGGCTGCGCCGTACCGACGGCGACTGCGGGTACTGCTCGCGCGGGGCCGAGAATCTGTGCCCGCGCTCCGAGTACACCGGCTGGGACGCCGACGGCGGTTACGCGGAGTACACGACCGTACCGGCCGCGTTCGCCCACCGGCTGCCCGCCGGCCTCGACGACGTGTCCCTGGCGCCGCTGCTGTGCGCCGGGATCATCGGCTTCCGCGCGCTGCGCCGCGCCTCGCTCCCGCCGGGCGGACGGCTCGGTCTCTACGGTTTCGGGGGCAGCGCCCATCTGTGCGCGCAGGTGGCGCTCGCCGAGGGGGCGAGGGTGCATGTGCTGACCCGGGGCCGGGCCGCCCGGCGACTCGCCCTCGACCTGGGGGCCGCCTCGGCACGCGACGCGTACGAGGCGCCGCCGGAGCCGCTGGACAGCGCGATCCTGTTCGCCCCGGTCGGTGATCTCGTGCCGGTCGCCCTGCGGGCTCTGGACCGGGGCGGGGTCCTCGCGGTCGCGGGCATCCACCTGAGCGACATTCCGCCGCTGCGCTACGAGCGCGAGCTGTTCTACGAGCGGGAGTTGCGCAGCGTCACCTCCAACACCCGTGCGGACGCGAGGGAGTTCCTCGATGTGGCCGCCCGCTACGGGGTGCACGCGACCACCCACACCTATCCGCTCTCCGAGGCCGCGCGGGCGCTCACGGATCTGAAGGCCGGCCGCTTCGACGGGGCCGCGGTGCTGGTGAACGACCTCAACAGGTAGGCGGCGCAAGGCGTTTCGCGTGGGTGCGGCGTTTGCGCGCCCCACGCGCCGGGGCGTGGGAACGATCCCTTCCGGCCCCTGCCCCCATCGACGGTTTACGAACTCCAGGGCGTGAAGCCGCCCCCTTCGCGCGGTTACCGGCCTTTGTCACGGCTGCTTGCCTTGTACACCGACGACGCCATCGCCATCGACGACGGCACCCCGACGCGCTCACCCCTGTTCACCTCCCGGGAGGGAATGTGTCCACTCCGGAAAGCGTCAACGAACCCACCACCGAAGCGACCGCCGACGGACAGCTCACCAGCCTCAGCACCCACGCGGCACGACAGCTCGCGACCACCACCAAGTCCGAACCGCAGATGCAGGCCATCACCTCGCGATGGCTGCTGAAGATGCTTCCGTGGGTGGACGTCAAGGGCGGCGCCTACCGCGTCAACCGGCGGCTCCAACTGCGCGTCGGCCGCGGCCGGGTGCGGTTCGAGCAGAACGGCGCCGACGACATCAGGGTCATCCCCGAGACGCTCACCGAACTGCCCGTGCTGCGCGGTTACTCCGACACGGAGGTCCTCAAGGAGGTCGCGGGCCGGTTCCGGGTCCGGGAGGTCCGGGCCGGCCAGGTCCTCTTCGAGGCCGGACAGCCCGTCACGGAGGCCTACTTGGTCGCTCATGGCCGCTTCACCCGCTACACGGCCGGCAAGTACGACGAGGAGGAGGTCATCGGCGTCGTCACGGACGGCGACCAGATGGGCGACGAGGCGATCGGGCAGTCCGACCCGCTGTGGCTGAGTTCCGTACGCGCCGAGACCGCGGGCGTGCTGCTCGTGCTCCCGTGGGACGTCGTCGAGGAGTTCACCGAGCGGGTGCCGTCGCTGGCGGCCCATCTGGAGGCCTACGCCGAGCGGCAGCGGCTGCCGATGAACCGCAAGGGCGAGGCCGATGTGCCGGTGCGGGCCGGTCACATCGGCGAGCCGACGCTGCCCGGTGGTTACGTCGACTACGAACTCGCCCCGCGTGAATACGAGTTGTCCCTCACCCAGACCGTGCTGCGGGTGCACACCAGGGTCGCCGATCTCTACAACGACCCGATGGACCAGACCCAGCAGCAACTGCGGCTCACCATCGAGGAGATCCGCGAGCGGCAGGAGTGGGAGCTGGTCAACAACCGGGAGTTCGGGCTGCTGCACAGCGTCGACTACACCCAGCGGATCAGCACCTTCACCGGTCCGCCGACCCCGGACGACCTCGACGAACTGCTCGCCATGCGGCGCAGGACCAAGGTGTTCCTCGCGCATCCGAAGGCGATCGCCGCCTTCTTCCGGCAGTGCAACAAGCGGGGGCTGGTGCCCGGTACGACGAGCATCGACGGGCACGAGGTGCCCGCCTGGCGCGGAGTCCCGCTCCTCCCGTGCGGCAAGATCCCCGTTTCTCCCCAGCACACCAGCAGCATCATCGCGCTGCGCACCGGGGAGGCCGACCAGGGCGTGATCGGGTTGTTCCAGACCGGTATCCCCGAGGAGTACCAACCCGGCCTGAACGTCCGCTTCATGGGCATCGACGCCGCCGCGATCATCCGCTACCTCGTCACCGCGTACTACTCGATGGCCATCCTGGTCCCGGACGCGGCGGGCATCCTCGAAAACGTCCAGATCGGCCGCACCGCCGAATGACGGCCTGGAGCACCCCATGACCACACCCGCCACGACCTACCTCCCCCTGCCCGGACCGCCGAGCCCGGCCGGTACGGTGCGCGCCCGTCGCACCGGGGCGATCCCCGGCCTCAGGTACCGGCCGACTGCGCCCGCCGACCCGGAGAAGGCCGCGGAGATCGACCGCAGGCTGGAGGCCTGGGCGCGCGGCCTCGATCTGTTCCCCACGGCGTGGAACGGGGACTTCGCCGGGTTCCAGTTCGGCCGGGCCGTGGTGCTCCAGCACCCGGGGGCGGCCGACCTGGAGCGGCTGACCGCCGCCGGGAAGCTGCTGCTCGCGGAGAACATCGTCGACAACTGCTACTGCGAGGAGGACGAGGGCAAGGGCGGCGCGCACCGCGGGCTCGGCGGCCGGCTGATCATCGCCCAGTCGGCGCTCGACCCGTTCCACGGCACCCCCGAACTGGAGGCGGAATGGCGCCAGGGCGTGCAGGCCGACGGACCGCTGCGCTCGTACCACTTCGCGCTGAAGGACTACGCGCTGCTGGCCACCCCGAGCCAGACCGACCGGTTCGTGCACGACATCGCCCGGCTGCACCTGGGTTATCTCGCCGAGGCCGCCTGGGCCGAGATCCGCTACGCGCCGCGGGTCTGGGAGTACCTGGTGATGCGGCAGTTCAACAACTTCCGGCCCTGTCTGTCGATCGTCGACGCGATCGACGGCTACGAACTGCCCGAGCAGGTCTACGCCCGGCACGAGGTCCAGCGGGTCACGGCACTCGCCTGCAACGCCACCACCATCGTCAACGACCTCTACTCGTTCACGAAGGAACTCGCGAGCGACCCGACCCACCTCAACCTGCCGCAGGTCGTCGCCGCGAACGAGCGGCGCGGGCTGAAGGCGGCCTATCTGAAGTCCGTCGAGATCCACAACCGGGTCATGGACGCCTTCGAGGAGGAGTCCGCGGTCCTGTCCGCCACTTCGCCCCTCCTCGGCCGGTACACCGAGGGCCTGGCCGCCTGGGTGGCCGGCAACCACGAGTGGCACGCGACCAACACCCACCGCTACCACCTGCCCAACTACTGGTAACAGCCCGACCCCTGACGTCCTGTCAGACGCACCTCGCTAGGAGTCACCGTTGACCACCACCGACGCCGGCACCACGGCAGCACCGGTGCCGACCCAGTCCACGTACCAGACCCGTGTCGCGGACTACTGGAACGCCGAAGAGAACCCGGTCAACCTCGACCTCGGACAGATCGACGACCTGTACCACCACCACTACGGAATCGGCGGGGCCGACGAGTCCGTGCTCGACGAGCCCGATCCCGTCCGGCGCCGGGAGCGGCTCACCGCCGAACTGCACCGCCTGGAGCACGCCCAGGCCGAACTGCTCGCCTCCTGGCTCGGCCGACTCACCCCGGAGGACCGGGTGTTCGACGCCGGGTGCGGGCGCGGCGGCGGCAGCGTGGTGGCACATCTGCGCTACGGCTGCGGGGCCGACGGGGTCACCATCTCCGCCAAGCAGGCCGAGTTCGCCAACGCGCAGGCACGCAAACGGGGCATCGACGGCAAGGTCCGCTACCACCACCGCAACATGCTCGACACCGGCTTCCCGACAGGGGAGTTCACCGCGTCGTGGAACAACGAGTCCACGATGTACGTCGAGTTGGACCTGCTGTTCGCCGAGCACGCCCGGCTGCTGCGCCGCGGCGGACGCTATGCGGTGATCACCGGCTGCTACAACGACACCTACGGCCGGGCCTCGCGCGAGGTGTCCCTCATCAACGCCCACTACATCTGCGACATCCACCCCCGGTCGGAGTACTTCCGGGCGATGGCCCGCAACCGGCTGGTGCCGGTCCACGTCCAGGACCTGACCGAGGACGCCATCCCGTACTGGGCGCTGCGCAGGCGGGCCGACCATCTGGTCACCGGGATCGAGGACACCTTCCTGAGCGCCTACCGCAACGGCAGCTTCCAGTATCTGCTGATCGTGGCCGACCGGATCTGAGGTCTCGGCGGCCGGCGGTCACGTCTTCCTCATTCCGCCGGGCTGTGCTTGCCTGGGGTGCCGTTTTCCGGTGCCCGGGGCGGGAGTTGCCGTATGCGGAAGCCGTGGATCGTGGGTGTGGTGCTGGCCGCGGTGCTGCTCGGCGCGTGCACGGACCCGGCGTCCGGGCCCGAAGCAGCCCCGCCCACACCCTCCGTGCCGACCACCGCACCCCGGCAGGAGCCGGCCTCGCCCAGCGCGCCCGCGAAGTCGGCACCGGGCGTGCTGTACCTCGGGGACTCCCTCGCGACGGAGAGCCAGAACGTGCTCGGGCGGGAGCTCCGCGACACCTTGGACGCGACGTACACGAGCGCCCCGTACTCGGGGACGACTCCGTGCGACTACCTGGAGGGCGCGAGGACGGGTTCACTGGTCCCGGACGCGGACAAGGCCGCCGCGCTGGTGCGTTCGCTCCATCCGGACTACGTGGTGCTGCAGTTCTGGGGCAACGCGTGGGCCTACACGCCCTGCATGGACGGGATCACCTACGCCGCCGACCGGGAGACGTACTTCGCCCGCTACAAGGCCGACATCAGGAAACTCACCGCGCAGATCGCGACCGCAGGGGGCGCGCGACGCCCCACGATCGTCTGGGTGTTGCAGGGCCCCGACCCGATCACGCCCGAGCGCGTCCGGGCCGTCAACGCGCTCTACGCGGCACAGGCCAGGTCCACGGGCGACACCGTCGCCGACGCCGGCAGGACCGTGAGTCCCGCCGGAGCCCGCTACACCTGGGCCCAGTACCTGCCCTGCACCGCCTACGAGCGCGCCCACCCCGACTACTGCACCCAGCCCGGCAACGACCGCACGGCCCTGCACCTCGACACGGACTACCTGCACTTCTGCCTGGTGCCGACGACCTCGAAGCCCAGGCCGTGTCCGGTCCCCTCCCCCGGCATCCTGCGGATCGCCCGCGAGATCACCCGGGTGATCGGCGCCCCAGCTCCGTCTCGATCAGCCGGTTGAGGTGCCGGCGGGCGTCCTGGGTGCTCAACGGCGGTGTCTGCCGCAGCCGTTGGAGGGCGAGGCCGTCGGCGAGGGCGGCGAAGCGGACCGTGAAGCCGCCGAGGTCGTCGGAGCCGAACTCGCCGTCGGCGACGCCCCGTTCGGCCAGCGCGCGGATCTGCCGATGCCAGTCCTCGTACCGCCGGGCCTGTCCGCTGCTGAACGCCGCGTCCGTGCCCTGCTCGCCCGCGTTCCAGTAGTCGAACCACATCCTCCAGTGCCGGTCGGTGTCCTCGGTGAACAGGGCGTCCACGAGCAGCCGCAGCGCCTCGGCCCCGCTCGTCGCCTGCTCGGCGGCCTCGCTCAACTCGGCGTAGTAGCGCTCGATGTGCAGGACCATCGCCTCGGAGAGGATCTCCTGCACACTGCCGAAGTGGTACGTGACGGTGCCGACGGAGACCCCGGCGGCGGCGGCCACGTCCCGCACACCGACGGACGCGTAGCCGCGTTCCGCTATCAGCGGGACGGCCGCCTCCACGATGAGCCGGCGGCGCACCTCGGTGGGCTGCCGGGTGCGGTCGGCGGCGGCGACGGCACGACGCGGGGATTTGGCGGCCGGCTGGGGCTGCTTGGCGGCGGTCATCCCGACGTCCTCGGGGTGGTGCGGTGCCATGCGCGCTTGGCCACTGTCTCTCCGTTCGCCCGTGCTTCGACGCGACTGTCCATGACGAAGTCGTCGGCCGTGGCGCGCAGCTCCGTCCGCGCCATGATCTCAGCGTCCCACTCGTCCCCGCGCCGCAACCGGACGCGCCACTCCGACACGGCCCGCGCGGACAGCGGGTCGTCACTCCGGATGCGGTACGTCTCCCGCGCGCTCTCCTCGTAGCGCAGCCCGTCCGGATACGTCCGCGATCCCCCGTAGTTGGGGTCGACCTCCAGCGTCCACTCCCCCTTGGCGACATCGTGCGTGACCAGCCGCTCGGGCGTCGGCTCGGCCGGCCGGTCGTAGGTCACGTCGAGCGGGGCCGCCTGTTCGGGCTCCTCGAAGCGGATCACCGGCTCGTCGCCTGCCTCCCGCAGGGGCAGCAGTACGGCGCTGTCGGCCGGGACGACCCGCAGCTCGCCCCGCTCGCCGTGCGGCCAGACCCACGGCCAGTATGTGTCGGACACGGCGAGCCGGATCCGGTGCCCCGGCGGGATCGCGTAGCCGATGCCGGTCAGCTCGAACTCGACGTCCTCGTACGTCCCCGGCGTCCACTCGACGGCGCGGTCACGCCCGTGCCGGCTCAGCAGGTTGAGCACGCCACGGGTGACGAGCGTGGACGAGCCGTCCGGGGCGACATCGCAGAGGCGGGCGACGACATGGGCCCGTGGAGTGGTGCTGTCGAGGCGGAGCCGGACACGCGGGCGGCCGAGGATCTCGGCCCGTTCGGTGAGCCGTTCGGAGTCGAAGCAGACCGAGCGGCCGTCCTCCTCGCGCTGGTCCGGCGGCAGATCGCTCGCGTTCCCGAAGGGGAAGAAGCGCCCGGCGTCGATCCCGGTGTGCTGCGGGGAGCGCACGAGGACGGGCTCGGTGTCGGCGCCGAGGGCCCTTGAGTCCCAACGCACCTTGTCGCTCGGCCAGTTGACGTCGCCCACCCATCGACCGGGCAGCACGTCGTACGACGTCCGCGGCGGGACCGGGTCGGTGATCCAGGCCCGCAGCAGGGGCTCGTCCATGACTCCCGTGTCGATGCCCTTGAGGTGCTGGTCCCACCAGCGCAGGGTCTCCTGAAGGAAGCCGATCGCGGGTCCCGGCGGCAGTCCCCGGTCGGGGTACTGGTGCGACCAGGGGCCGACGATCCCCCGGACGCGGTCCTCGGGCAGGTGCTCGACGAGCCGCAGGACGGCGTCCCGGTACGGGTCGTTCCAGCCGCCGACCGCGAGGACGGCCGCGTCGATCGCGCCGTAGTCCTCGCAGACGCTGCCGTGCTTCCAGTAGTCGTCGCGCTGCTGGTGTGCGAGCCAGGTATGCAGGAAGGGTTCGAGGGCGTCGAGGCGCTCGCGCCACATCGGCAGCCAGCGGTCCGCGCCGACGTTCGCGGGGTCCGGCGGGCGGGACGCGAAGGCGAGCATGGTGCCGGCCCAGGCGAGCATGTCGATGCCGAGGACGGCGCCGCCGGTGTAGTGGACGTCGTTGTCGTAGCGGTCGTCGGTGGAGCAGACGGTGACGATCGCCTTGAGGGGCTCGGGGGCGAGGGCCGCGATCTGGAGCGAGTTGAAACCGCCCCAGGAGATGCCGAACATACCGACCTTGCCGATGCACCACGGTTGCGCGGCAAGCCAGTTGACGACATCGACGCCGTCGGCGAGTTCCTGGGCGTCGTACTCGTCGCCGGGGACGCCCTCACTGTCGCCGTGTCCCCGGATGTCGACGCGGACGGAGGCGTAGCCGTGGCCCGCGTACCAGGGGTGGCGCTGGGCGTCGCGGGGCGCGGTCCAGTCGCTCTTGCGGTAGGGGAGGTATTCGAGCAGCGCGGGCACCGGGTCCGACTCGGCGTCGGCGGGGCGCCAGACACGGGCGTGCAGCCGGGTGCTTCCGTCCCGGGTGGGGATCCAGACGTCCTCGCGGACGACCCGGCGCTCGAACTGCTCGCGGTACTTCACGAAACTCCTTCCGCCACAGGGGCGTTGACCAGGCGCCAGCGTCGGACGCGGTGGCCGTCCTCGCCGTGGTCGGTCCAGATGTCGTCCCCGTCCGCCGCGTCGGCCCAGTCGGCGGTGTCGTCGACGTAGGGCCGCGCGTCGGGGTCGGGTTCGA
The DNA here is from genome assembly GCF_040681835.1 of Streptomyces sp. NPDC051576. Taxonomy (NCBI): domain Bacteria; kingdom Bacillati; phylum Actinomycetota; class Actinomycetes; order Kitasatosporales; family Streptomycetaceae; genus Streptomyces; species Streptomyces sp. NPDC051576. Next base: position 88,653 of record NZ_JBFAZO010000017.1, on the reverse strand, counting down.
GGGCGGCGGCCATCAGTTGGCGGGTGTAGGGGTGGCGGGGGTCGGCGAACACGGCTTCCGTGGGGCCCTCTTCGACGACGACTCCGTGGCGCAGTACGACGACGCGGTCCGCGATGCCCCGTACGACGGCCAGGTCGTGGCTGATGAACAGACAGGCCAGGTCGCGTTCACGCCGGAGGTCGTCGAGGAGGCGGAGCACATCGGCCTGGACGGAGACGTCCAGGGCGGTGGTGATCTCGTCGGCGATCAGCACGTCCGGCTCGCCCGCCAACGCCCTTGCGATGCCGATGCGTTGGCGTTGGCCGCCGGAGAGCTGCGCGGGGAGGCGGTCGGCGAGGGCAGGGTCGAGCCGTACGTCGGAGATGAGCCTCCGGGCCCGCTCGGCCGCGTCGGTGCGGTCGGTCGCGGTGCCGAAGAACCGGAGGGGGTGCCGGACCGCGTCGCCCACGGAGCGGCGGGGGTTGAGCGAGGTGTCCGCGTTCTGGAAGACGAGCTGGACCCGGCGGCGCAGGGACAGCGGCCGTCGCTGGGCCGGTCGGGCCAGGTCGCCGTCCTCGTGGCGCATGGTGCCGCCGGAGGGGGTGCGCAATCCGGCCAGGGTCCACGCGAGGGTGGACTTTCCGCTGCCGGACTCACCGACGAGGGCGAGGACTTCGCCGCGCCGGACGTCGAAGGAGACGCCGTGCACCGCGCGGGTGCTGCCGTAGTCGATGGTGACGTCCTGAACCGACACGGCCACCGGGGCGGCGGCGGGTACCTCCGCCTTCGGCCTGACCTCGCGCTCCCCCGTCTCGCCGACGACCGCGAGGCCGGTGTCGTCCAGGCGCGGCACGCTCGCCAACAGGCGCCGGGTGTAAGGGTCCTGGGGCTGGGCGAAGAGCTGCCCGGTGGGCGCCGACTCCACCACCCGGCCCGCTCGCAGGACGGTCACCTCGTCGGCCATGTGGGCGACGACGCCGAGGTCGTGGCTCACCAGCACGGCGGCCAGGCCGAGTTCGTCGCGCAGGGCGGCGATCAGGTCGAGGACGCCGCGCTGGGTGACGACGTCCAGGCCGGTCGTCGGTTCGTCGAGGACCAGCACCTTGGGGCGGGCGGCGATGGCCATGGCGATGGCGACGCGCTGCTGCTGGCCGCCGGACAGCTCGTGCGGATAGCGGCGGGCCAGTTCCGCCGGGCGCGGCAGCCGGACCTGTTCGAGGAGGTCCGTGACGGGCACGGTTCCGCCCGCCTCGGCGATCTGCCGTCCGATGCGCATGGAGGGGGTGAGGGCGTGGCCGGCGTTCTGGCCGACCATCGCGACCGTGCCGCCGCGCAGGCGCCGCAACTCCCGTGCGGGCAGGGCGAATACGTCGGCGCCGGCCACCTGCACCGATCCTGCGGTGATCCGTGAGCCGTGCCGCAGATGGCCGAGGAGGGTCGCGGCGACGGTCGACTTGCCGCTGCCCGACTCGCCGACCAGCGCATGGGTGCGTCCCTCGGCGACGTCGAGCGACACCTCGTGCACGACCGGTACGTCCCGGCCGCCCGAACGGTAGGCCACGGACAGGGAGTTGACGGAAACGATCGGGGTCATCAGGAGCCCTCCCTGATCCGGTCGACGCCCCACGCCTTGGACAGGCCGTCGGCCGCGAGGTTGAGCCCGACCACGAGGGTGGCCAGGGCGATGATGGGAGCGAGGCTGGCCATGGGGACCACGGTGATGGCGGTGCGGTTCTCGGCGACCATCAATCCCCAGTCGGGGGTGGGCGGGTCGGCGCCGAAGCCGAGGAAGGACAGGGAGGAGATCAGCAGCACGACCCAGGAGGCCCGCATCGCGAACTCCACGCACACCACGTCCGTGATGTTCGGCAGGATCTCCCGGCGCAGGATCGACCAGGTGCTCTCGCCACGGGCGCGGGCCGCGGTCACGTAGTCGGCGGGGACGACCGCGAGGGCGGCGCCGCGGACGACCCGGATGACCTGCGGGACGTAGACGATCGCGACGGCGAGGACGATGACCGCCGGACCGGTGCCGAGGGCGGTCACGACGACGAGGAGTGCCAGGACGGCCGGGATGGACAGGATCGCGTCCAGCACCCGTCCCAGGACGTCGTCGAACCAGCCGCCGCGCAGGGCCGCCGCGCATCCGATCACCGTGCCGAGGGCGACGGTGAGGAGGGTGGCCGCGACGGAGATGCCGAGGGCGTACCGGCCGCCGTACAGGACGCGGGCGAGGACGTCGCGGCCGTACTGGTCGGTGCCGGCCCAGTGGCTCCAACTCGGGCCGAGCAGGGCGTGGTTGGCGTCGTTGGCGATGGGGTCGTAGGAGGTGAGGAGGGGGGCGAGCAGGGCGATCAGGACGTGTACCGCGACGATGGCGAGGCCGACGAGCGCCGTGCGGGAGGTGGTCAGGGTGCGCCAGGCGCGGGTGCCGCGTGCGGTCATGGTCGGTGCGGTGTCGAGCGTGGTCATCGGGTCCTCCCTCGGGTGCGGAGCCTGGGGTCGAGGGCCATGGTCGCCAGGTCGGCCGCGAGGTTGCAGACGACGTAGACGACCGCGCTGATCAGGGCGATGGCCTGGATGGTGGGCAGGTCCCGGTTCTGCACCGAGGAGAGCATCAGCTTGCCGATGCCCGGGTAGTTGAAGACGTTCTCGACGACGGCGACCCCGCCGACCAGCCAGGCGATGTTGAGCGCGATGACGTGCAGGGTGGGCAGCAGGGCGCTGGGCAGGGCGTGCCGGGTGACGACCCGCCAAGTGGTCAGGCCCTTGAGGCGGGCGGTGGTGACGTACTCGGTGGCCATCACGTCGATGACCGAGGTGCGGGCCATGCGGACGATGTACGCGGCCATCACCACGGCGAGTGCGAGGGCGGGAAGCCATACGGCGGGCAGGAGTTGGCCGACCGTGGCGTCGGGGCCGTAGAGGACGACGGCGGGGAACCACGGGAGCGCGACCGAGAAGCACAGGACCAGGACGGTGGCCACGACGAACTCGGGGACGCTCATGCCGATGAGGCTGACGGTGGAGATGAGGTGGTCGGGCCAGCGGTCGCGGTACAGGCCCGCGAGGATGCCGAGGACGATCGAGCCGGTGACCGCGAAGAGGACGGTGACGACGGCGATCAGCGCGGAGTTGCCGAGGTACATGGACACTTCGCCGCCGACGGCCTTGCCGGAGACGAGGGAGGTGCCGAAGTCACCGTGCAGGGCGCCGCGCACCCAGTGGAAGTACCGCTCCCAGGCGGGCTGATCGAGCCCCAGCTCGGTGCGCAGGGCGGCCACCGCGTCCGGGGTCGCGTCCTTGCCGAGGATCTGGGTGGCGACGTCGCCGGGCAGCACCTGGACGGCGAGAAAGACGAGGACGGAGGAGAGGAAGAGGGTGCCAACTGCCGCTGCGATGCGGCGGGTTATGAAGGAGAGCATGGTCAGGCTCCCTTCAGGCCGATGCCGAGGTAGTCGAACTCGAAGCCGTGCTCGGCGTATCCGCGCACCTTGCGGGAGATGCCGACGAGCCGGTCGGCGAACATCGGGGTCATCGCCCCGCCCCTCTCGATCACCAACGTCTGCGCCTCGCCGTACAGTTCGCGCCGCTTGGTGTCGTCGAGCTCGGCGCGGGCCCGGTCGAGCACGGCGTCGAAGCCCTTGTCGGACCAGGCGGTCTCGTTGTAGGAGGAACCGCTGCGGAAGATCTGGGTGAAGAGCTGGTCCACGGGACGGCCCGTGAACCAGTAGGTGGCCATCAGCGGCTTCTTCATCCAGATCTGTGTGTAGTAGGAGTCCGCGGAGGCCGTCTTGACCTTGATCCGGATGCCGGCCCGCTTCGCCGAGTCCTGGTAGGCGAGCGCCATCGGCGTGAACAGCGGGTCGTAGGAGGAGGTGTAGAGGTCCATCGCCAGACCCTCGTGGCCCCCCTGCTTGAGCAGGTACTTGGCCTGTTCCGGGTCGTGCTTCGGGTGCGCGGAGATGTATGCCGGGTCGCTGGGCGGCACCGGGTTGTCCCAGCCCGCCGTGCCCGCGCCCTGGAGGGCGACCTTTACGACGTGCTCGGGGTCGTAGGCGAGCTTCATGGCCTGGCGGACGCGTACGTCGGTGAAGGGCTTCTCGGTGGTGAGCATCGGGAGGACGTACCACTGGGCGTTCTTCACGCGGGCGATGGTGGCGCGGTCGGAGGCGGCGACCAGGCGGGCGGTCGCGAAGTCGAGGTTGGTCTGGGAGAGGAGGTCGACCTGGCCTGCCAGCAAGGCGTTTGACCTCGCCGACATGTCGGCGACCGAGTAGAAGGCGATGGCGTCGAGGACCGGGCGGCCCGCCCAGTGGTCGGCGTAGGCGGTGACGCGGCCGGGGCCCGCCGGTGCGAACGACTCCAGCTTGAAGGGGCCGGTGCCGATGCCGGTGCGGCCGACGGACTTCGCGCTGCCGTCCGGGACGACGTAGCAGTTGTAGTGCGTCAGCAGGCTGGGGAACTCGGCGTTCGGCGTCTTCAGCGGGACGACGAGGGTGTGGGCGTCGGGCGTGCCCAGCTTCGCCGGATCGATGAGCGGGGCGAGCACGGCGGCCTGCGGCGAGGCGGTCGCCTTGTCCAGGATGTGGCGCAGCGTGTAGGCGGCGTCGGCGGAGGTGAAGGCGCGGCCGTTGTGGAAGGTGACGCCCTTGCGGAGGCGGAAGGTCCAGGTGCGGGCCTTGGCGTCGGGCTCCCAGGACTCGGCGAGGTCGGGGGCGAGCTCGCCGTCCGTGCCGATGCGGACGAGTCGGTTGTAGAGGGCGCCCAGGTATTCGTACGCCGACAGCGAGCTGGCCGGATCGAGCGTCTCGGCGTCGGAGGCGGGCGGCCGGGCGATGCGGAGGGTGCCGCCTCGGTCGGGGGCGCCCTTCTGGGCGGCGGCCGGCAGGACGGGGGCGGCCGCCGCCCCGGTACAGCCGGTCAGCAGCCAGGACCCGCCGAGCGCCGCGGCCGAGGCGGCGCCCGCGGCGAGTACCGACCGGCGGCCCGGGTGGTGGATGTCGGACATGTACCGACCGTCCTTGTCGCTATTCGTTCAGCTATTCGTTCAGCGGAACGATTGAGTGAAGTGCGTGAACGATAACGAGGGGATGGTTTCCCGCCAACCCTTTGGGCACGGAAATTAACGTCCGAAACGCAGTGGTTACGGGGAGGAGTCGCGCCGGGTCGGCTCAGCCGGTGATCTCGCGGGCCCAGGGCAGCAGTGCCCGCTCGGCGAGGACGACGGCGTAGAAGAGCAGCACGCTCATGGCGCTGAGCAAGGCCATCGCGGCGAACGCGAGGGGGGTGTCGGCGTTGCCGCCGGAGGCCACGATGACGTAGCCGAGGCCCTGGTCGCCGCCCGCGAACTCGCCGACCACCGCGCCGACGACGGCCAGGGTGACGCCGAGGCGCAGTCCGGTGAAGACCTGGGGCAGGGCCCAGGGGATGCGGAGTTTGCGGTAGGTCTGCCAGCGGGAGGCGGTGAGGGAGTGGGCCAGCTCGGTCAGTTCCAGGGGGACCGAGGTCAGCCCGGCCATCGCCGACACGACCACGGGGAACCAGGCGAGCAGGGCCACCATGAACACCTTCGGCGCCGTCCCGAAGCCGAGCCAGACCACGAGGAGCGGTGCCACCGCGATCTTCGGGACGGCGTTCACGGCGACCAGCAGCGGCATGACCGCGCGTTCCACGCCGCGGGAGGCGGTGAGCAGAACGGCGGTCGCCAGTCCCGCGCCGACGGCGAGGCCGAAGCCGACGACCGTCTCGGTGAACGTCTGCCAGGTCTGGCGGAGCAGATACCCGGGCAGCCGGTCGAAGGCGTGGACGACGTCGGGCGGCGACGGCAGCAGGAACGGCCGGATGCCGAAGACGACGGTCGCCAGCCACCACCCCGCCAGCGCGCACACCGCCGCCAGGAGCGGCGGGCCCGCCGACAGGACGCGTCTCACGCCGGGGGCCTGCGGCCGATGGTCGAGTAGGTGAAGTGGCCGCGCAGCAGGAGCCGGGGGTCGGCGACCAGTCGGCTCAGCTCGTCCAGTTCGGCCCCGGTCATGCCCGCCGCCAGGAAGTCCTCCCGCGCCTGGGCGATGTTCGCGCCGATCAGCAGCGCGCCCGCGGTGCCGCCCGGCCAGGACCGGGAGTGGATCACGGTGTCGATGTCGGTGAGGCCCGCGTCCAGCATGACGGCGGGCACCCGTCCTGCCCAGGTGGGGTCGTTGCCGTGGGCGGGCAGCACACGCTCGACGAGCAACTCGTGGTAGCGGTCGACCAGTTGGGTGGCCTGTGGAGTGGGGGCCGCCAGCACCAGCTTGCGGAAGGTCGTCTCGAAGTCCTCCACCACCAGTGCGCCACCGGGCGCGAGGGCTTCCGCGAGCCCGCGCAGCACGGTCTCCCGTCCGGGCAGGTGCAGCAGCACCAGCCGGGCGTGGATCACGTCCCAGGGGCCGTCCGGCACCGGTTCGCCCTCCAGGTCGTGCACGAGCACGTCGTACGGCGGACTCGGCGGCAGATGGCGGGTGTTGACGTCGGTGGCCAGCACCCGCCCCGTGGGTCCCGTCGCCCGGGCGAGCCAGGCGGCGATGCTGCCGCCCCCGGCACCGGTCTCCAGACAGCGCAGACCGGTCAGGTCGCCGAGGGAGGAGAGCCGCGAGATGGTGAACTCGTCCAGGATGGCCGGAAGTTGGCCGTGCCGGTCGACGGCTTCGGGGTGGTCGTTGTCGAAGACGTACGAGAGCGGGGTCTCCACGGCCGTCAACTCGTCTTCATGGCGGCGAAGTCGACGACGTCCTGCGGTGTCATCCCGGGCTGGATGACACCGGCACTCTGCAGACTGGCGATGGCCCGTTGCATCCGTGTCTCGGTGATGAGGCCGATGTTCTCCGTGCCCTCGGCCGTCACGGACGGTGTCATCAGCTTGATCTCCGCGGTCGCGGCCGCGGCGTCGGTCTCCGGGTGCTTGGCGTGCAGCAACTTCCCGGCCTCGTCGGGGTGTTGGATCGTGTACTTCAGCCCCTTGAGCAGGGCGGTGCGGAAGCGCTTGACCAGGTCCGGGCTCTTCGCGGCGAGGGAGGCCGAGGTGACGGTCGCGTTGCCGTACAGGTCGGGCAGGTAGGTGCTGTAGGGGAACACCACGACATGCTTCGACCGGGCCTGCACGGTGGCCTTCTCGATGGTGGGCCGGCCGATGAGGAACGTGCTGAGCGCGTCGGCCTTACCGCTGGCGAGGGCCGGGCCCAACTGGACGGGCTGGACGGCGATCCAGCGGACGCCGGTGGCGTCGATGCCGGCGAGCCTGGCATAACCGGGGAACAGCATCTGGTTCACGGAGTTGGCGGCGGCCGCGATCCGTTTGCCCTTGAGGTCCTTCGGGGTGGCGATGCCCGAGCCCTGCATCGCCATGATGGAGACCAGGGTGCGCTGATGGACGGCGAGCACGGCGCGGAAGTCGCGATAGGCCGTGGAGTTCTTGGCCCCGGCGGAAATCATCGCGCCCGTCAGGTCGAGGGTCGTGAACTGCGCCTTTCCGGAGGCGAGGGCCTTGAGGTTCTCTCCGGCGGCTTTTCCGAGTTCGATCTGTACGTCGATTCCGGCGTCCCGGAAATAGCCCTTCTGCTCGGCCACCCAGGCGAACGCGTCCCGTCCCGCCGCGCCGAAGGCGGTGACGTAGGTGATGTGTTCCTTGGCCGAACTCGTGCTCTTGGAGCCGGAGTTGGAGTCGCAGGCAGCGGCGGCCAGGAGCGTGAGCGCCGCGCAGAGCACCGTGGTCGTACGGTTCGAGCGGATCATGCGACCTCCCCGGTGGGGAATGGGTGGGGGGACGACGGCAGTCGGTGGGGGTTATCGCCGGGGGGCGCGATCCGGAAAAGCGTACGCGGGTATGCCACAATCCAGCAGAGCGATTTTCGGTACTCCGCGCACGGCGGCCGACGGGAGTCGACGCGTGATCCAATTACGGGGCGTTTCCAAGGAGTTCACGCATCGGCGGGGCTCCGTCGAAGCGCTTCACGGCATCGATCTGGAGGCCGACGACGGTGAATTCGTGGCGGTCGTCGGGCGTTCCGGTTGCGGGAAGTCGACGCTGCTGCGGCTGATCGCCGGGCTGGTGCCGCCGACGCGGGGGGAGGTCATGGTGGGCGGCCGTGCCGTCACCGGGCCGCGCCCCGACTGCGCCGTCCTCTTCCAGCGTCCGGCGCTGCTGCCGTGGCGGTCGGTGCTGGACAATGTGCTGCTGCCTGCGGAGATCGCGGGCGAGCGGCGCAACGGCGCGCGGAAACTCGCGCTGGGGCTGATCGAGACGATGGGCCTGGACGGCTTCCAGCGGCGCCTGCCGCACGAGCTGTCCGGCGGGATGCAGCAGCGGGTGGCACTGTGCCGGTCGCTCATGCTGCGGCCCCGGGTGCTGCTGATGGACGAGCCGTTCTCCGCGCTCGACGCGCTCACCCGGGACGAGTTGTGCGCCGAGTTGCAGCGGACGCACCGTGAGCATCCGTCCACCGTCGTCCTCGTCACCCACTCCGTCGACGAGGCGGTGCTGCTCGCCGATCGGGTGGTGGTGCTCACGCCCCGCCCCGGCCGGATCCGTACGGTCCTCGACATCACCCTGCCCCGGCCGCGCACCCGCGCCGAGGCCGGCCAGGCGGAGCAACTGGCCGGACGGGCGGCCGAGTTGCACGCCCTGCTGCTGAACAGCGACACCTGATCCCCACCGGCAACCGCCGCCCCTCCATGCCCTGTTGACATCACACAGCAGGCGCATAGCGTGTCCAGCGCACAGCATGTCGCACAACATCCGTGATTTCGAACAGAGTTGGGGCGATGGAGGGACACCGCCGCCCCGACTCCTCGGCATGCGAAGGACCTTGGTGATGACCCCACCCCTGGGCAGACGTCAGTTGCTCGCGGCCGCAGGTGCCACCTCGGCGGCCCTCGCCCTCACCGGCGGCGGAACCGCCCATGCCACACCCCGAGCCACGGCCACCCGCACCCGCCCCTTCCCGCTCGCCGCCGTGACCCTGCTGGACAGTCCGTTCCGGGACAACCAGCGCCGCAACTCGGCCTATCTGCGCTTCGTCGACCTCGACCGGCTGCTGCACACCTTCCGCACCAATGTCGGCCTGCCCAGCAGTGCCCAGCCGTGCGGCGGTTGGGAGGGACCGGACGTGGAGCTGCGCGGCCACTCCACCGGGCATCTGCTCTCCGGACTCGCCCTCGCGTACGCCAACACCGGTGACACGGCGCTGATTTCCAAGGGTCGTGCGCTGGTCGCCGAACTGGCGAAGTGTCAGGCGGCTTCCCCCGCCGCCGGGTTCGGCACGGGCTATCTGTCCGCGTTCCCGGAGAGTTTCTTCGACCGGCTGGAGGCCGGGACCGGGGTGTGGGCGCCGTACTACACGATCCACAAGATCATGGCGGGGCTCGTCGAGCAATACCGGCTGGCCGGGAACGAGCAGGCGCTGGACGTTGTGCTGCAGCAGGCGCGCTGGGTCGACGCGCGGACCGCGAGGCTGTCGTACGAGCAGATGCAGCGGGTGCTGGAGACCGAGTTCGGCGGGATGAACGACGTGCTCGCCGATCTGCACGCCCTCACCGGTGACGGCGTCTGGCTCGAGGCGGCCGAACGCTTCACCCACGCCCGCGTCTTCGACCCCCTCGCCCGCAACGAGGACCAACTCGCCGGACTGCACGCCAACACGCAGATCCCGAAGATGGTCGGCGCGTTGCGGCTGTGGGAGGAGGGCCTGCCCGACCGGTACCGGACGATCGCCGCCAACTTCTGGGAGATCGTCACCGGGCACCACTCGTACGTCATCGGCGGCAACAGCAACGGCGAGGCATTCCACGAACCGGACGTCGTGGCAGGGCAGTTGTCGGACAACACCTGCGAGAACTGCAACAGCTACAACATGCTCAAGCTGACCCGGCTGCTGCACCTGCACACGCCGGACCGCACGGAGCTGCTCGACTTCTACGAACGCGTCCTGTTCAACCAGATGCTGGGCGAGCAGGACCCGGACTCCGAGCACGGCTTCAACATCTACTACACCGGTCTCGCGCCCGGCTCGTTCAAGCGCCAGCCGTCGTTCATGGGCGCGGATCCGGACGTGTACTCCACGGACTACGACAACTTCTCGTGCGACCACGGCACCGGCATGGAGACGCAGGCCAAGTTCGCCGACACGATCTACACGCACGACGAACTCGGCCTGCTGGTCAACCTGTTCATCCCGTCCGAGGTCGTCTGGCACGAGCGGGGCATCACCTGGCGGCAGACCACCGGCTTCCCGGACCGCTCCACCACCGCCCTGACGGTCACCGCGGGCCGGGCCGCGCACCGGCTGCGCGTGCGGATCCCGGCCTGGGCCGCCGGCGCCCGCGCCACCCTCAACGGCCGTCCGCTGCCCGCCCGTCCGAAGCCCGGCACCTGGCTCACCCTGGACCGCACATGGCGCACCGGTGACCGGGTCGAGGTGTCCCTGCCGATGCGCACGGTCGTCGAGGCGACCCCCGACGACCCCGATGTCCGGGCCGTGCTGCACGGGCCGGTGGTGCTGGCCGGGGCGTTCGGTGACCAGGCGGACCCGTGGCTGTCCCGCCTGGACGTCGACTCCTTACGGCAGGAGTCCTCGGACCCGCTGCGCTTCACCGCCCGCGCGGACGGCGTGGAGGTGCCCCTGCTGCCGGTCGCCCGCGTCCATCACCAGCACTACTCGGTGTACTGGCTGACCGGCGAACCCCCGCCCCCTCCCCCGGAGTTCGCCGCCTGGCATCGCTTCGACGAGACCTCGGGGACCACGGCGTCCGACGCGACGGGCAACGGCCGTACGGCCCAACTGGTCGGCGGCGCCTCATGGTTGAGCGACGGCCGCCTCGGCGGCGCGGTCGCGCTGGACGGTGTCGACGGCCATGTCGCCCTCGCCGAGGACCTGTTGGCGGGAGCCTCGGCCTACTCGCTGGCCGCGTGGGTCCGGCTGGACGGCCGGCCGGGCGTCTGGAGCCGGATCCTCGACCTCGGTACCGGTGTCACCGCCAACATGTTCCTGACCCCGCTCAGCGGCGACGGCACCCTGCGGTACGCGATCACCGCGGGCGGGGCGGGCGCCGAGCAGCGCATCGACGCCGACCCGCTGCCCACCGACCGCTGGGTCCATGTGGCGGTGGCCTACGGCGAGGGGACCGCGGTCCTGTACGTGGACGGCGCGGAGGCCGGCCGGAACGCGGCCGTCACCGTGGAGCCGCGCCGCTTCGGCAACCACATCCGGGCCGGGTATGTCGGCAGGTCGCAGTACGCCGACCCGTACCTCAAGGGCGCCGTCGACGACCTCCGGGTGTACGGCAGGGCGCTGAGCGCCGCCGAGGTGGCGGCGCTGGCGCAGCCGAGGTAACCGGGTCACTCCCCCGCGAAGGCCTTCTCCAAGGCGGCGAGGTCGAACTTGCTCATCTTCATGAACGCCTCGGTCGCCCGGGCGACCTTCGCGGGGTCCGGGTCGGTGATCATGTCGATCAGCCGGTTGGGGACGACCTGCCAGGACAGGCCGAACTTGTCCTTGAGCCAGCCGCAGGGGCCGGGCTCACCGCCGCCTTCGATGAGTTTCGCCCAGTAGTAGTCGATGTCCTCCTGGTTCTCGCACGGGATCTGGAAGGAGATCGCCTCGGTGAACTTGAACTCCGGGCCGCCGTTCAGCGCGACGAACTTCTGGCCGAAGGCCGTGAACTCGACGGTGAGCACCGAGCCCTCCGGCTGCGGGGCGCCCTGGCCGTAGTGGCTGGTGCGGCCGATGCTGGAGTTCTTGAAGATCGACACGTAGAGCTGGGCGGCCTCCTCGGCCTGGCCGTCGAACCAGAGACACGTGGTGAATCCGTCGGTGGTCATGCGTTCCTCCATGGGCTCCTGGGGCATCGAACACGGTCATCTGTATCGACCGATCCTCCCCGCGAAACTCATCGGTCGGGCGGCCGAATAATCCAGATGGCCGACCCCCGGCCCGCGACTAGGCTCGCAGTCCATGACGTATCCGCAGGCAGACAGCGTCCGCCCGTTCCGCATCGACATCCCCCAGGCCGACCTCGACGATCTGCACGCCCGCCTCGACCGCACCCGCTGGCCCGACGAGCTGCCCGGCACCGGCTGGGCGTACGGCGTACCGGCCGGCTATCTGCGGGAGCTGGTGCGGTACTGGCGGCACGAGTACGACTGGCGTGCGGCCGAGGCCGAGCTGAACACGTGGCCGCAGTTCACGACCACCATCGACGGCTCGAACATCCACTTCGCGCACATCCGCTCCCCGGAACCGGACGCCACCCCGCTGGTCCTCACCCACGGCTGGCCGGGCTCGATCGTCGAATTCGTCGACATCGTGGGCCTGTTGACCGATCCGGCGGCCCACGGCGGCGACCCGGCCGACGCCTTCCACGTGGTCGTGCCGAGCATCCCCGGGTTCGGCCTCTCCGGGCCGCCCGCCGACACCGGCTGGGAGGCGGGCCGCATCGCCGACGCCTGGGCCGAGCTGATGAGCCGGCTGAGCTACGAGCGGTTCGGCGCGCAGGGCGGCGACTGGGGCTCGGCGATCTCCCGCGAGCTGGGCCGCGCCCACCCCGACCGGGTGATCGGCGTCCATCTCAACCTGCTGCCGGGTGCGCAGGCGCTCACCGAACCCACCCCCGAGGAGTTGGCCGCGCTCGGCCCCGAGGAGCGGGCGGACGCCCTGGAATCCTGGCGCCGCTGGGCCGCCTGGTCGCGTGAGGGCACCGGATACGCCGTCCTGCACTCCACCCGCCCGCAGACCCTTGCCTACGGCCTCACGGACTCGCCGGTCGGCCAACTCGCCTGGATCGTCGAGAAGTTCAGGGAGTGGACCGACTCGGAGGAACTGCCCGAGGAGGCCGTCGACCGGGACCGGCTGCTCACCAACGTGATGCTGTACTGGCTCACGGGGACCGCCGGTTCGGCCGCCCGGATCTACTACGAGCGGGCCCACGCCACCGGCGCGCGGGCCGCCGCACCCACCCTCCCGTCGACCGTCCCCACCGCACTCGCCGTCTTCCCCGCCGAGATCCAGCTCCCGCTGCGCCACAAGGCCGAGCGGACCGAGAACATCGTGCGCTGGACCAGGCTCGACCGGGGCGGCCACTTCGCCGCCATGGAGGAACCGGACCTGCTGGCCGCCGACGTCCAGGCCTTCTTCCGCCAACTCCGCGAGAAGTGACCGCTCTGCCCACGGCGAATCTGCTACCAGCCTAGAAACCCGCAGTTCGGGCGCTTCCCGGTCGACAGTGGAGACATCACACAGCCTCGACAAGGAGGACCGATGTCTCCACTCACCGCCGGTCTCGCGCCGCCCTTCATGCCACGCGCCGAGGAACTCGACACCCCGTCCTCACGCTTCGACGACCACCTGGCCGCCCAGTTGCTCGGGCAGCGGATCGTCTTCCTCGGCACCCAGGTCGACGAGGTCTCCGCGAACCGGGTCTGCGCGCAGTTGCTGCTCCTGTCCGCGGAGGACCCGCGCACGGACATCAGCCTGTACCTCAACAGTCCCGGCGGCTCGGTGACGGCGGGCCTCGCCATCTACGACACGATGCAGCTGATCCCGAACGACGTGTCGACGCTGGCGATGGGCTTCGCGGCGAGCATGGGCCAGTTCCTGCTCAGCGTCGGCGCCCACGGCAAGCGCTACTCGCTCCCCCACGCGCGGATCATGATGCATCAGCCGTCGGCGGGCATCGGCGGCACCACCGCCGACATCGAGATCCAGGCGGAGAGCCTGGAGCACACGAAGAGGACCATCGAACGCCTCACCGCCCAGCACACCGGCCAGACCGAGGAGACGATCTCCCGCGACGGCGACCGCGACCGCTGGTTCACGGCGGAACAGGCAAAGGAGTACGGCATGGTGGACCAGGTCGTCGCCTCACTGGCCGACGTGCGCCCGGCCGCCTCCAAGCGACGGATGGGGCTCTGACATGGGGACGTACACGATTCCGAACGTCGTCGAGCGGACCCCGCAGGGCGAGCGGTCCTACGATGTGTTCAGCCGGCTGCTGGCCGAGCGGATCATCTTCCTCGGCACCGAGATCGACGACGGCGTCGCCAACGTCGTCATCGCGCAACTCCTCCATCTGGAGTCGTCGTCCCCGGAGAGCGAGATCGCGATCTACATCAACTCCCCCGGCGGATCGTTCACTTCGCTGATGGCGATCTACGACACGATGACGTACGTACAGGCCCCGATCTCGACCTTCTGCGTCGGCCAGGCCGCCTCGACGGCGGCCGTGCTGCTCGCGGGCGGCGACCCGGGGCGGCGGTTCGTCCTGGAGCACGCGCGGGTACTGCTCGGCCAGCCGGCGAGCGGCGGGCAGCGCGGCATGGTCTCCGATCTCGCCCTCCAGGCGAAGGAGATGGTGCGGATCCGCGCCCAGGTTGAGGAGGTGCTGTCCCGGCACACCCACCACGACATCGCGACGCTGCGCGCCGACATGGACCGCGACAAGGTGTTCACCGCGCACGAGGCGGTGGCGTACGGCCTCGCCGACGAGGTGGTCAGCAGGCGCCTCGTCGCGGCCTGAGCGACCTCGTCAGGCGGCGACCAGGCACAGCCCGTTGTACGGCGAACTCACCCTGCTCCGTTGCCTGTTGCGGTGCTGGGTGAATTCGTCCCGGGCCAGGGACAGCAGGTCGCCGAGGTCGAGACCGAGGGCGTGGGCGGCGGCCGCGAGCACCTCCGAGGAGGCCTCCTTGCGGCCCCGCTCCACCTCCGAGAGATACGGCATGGAGATCCGGGCGGCGTCGGCCACGTCCTTCAGGGTGCGCTCCTGGGCGAGACGCTCGCGCCGCAGGACGTCACCGACCAGGTCGCGCCACAGCGGCTCCTTGGGCGCTGGAACCGTCGGCTCCGGCAGGTGAGGGGCCGGCTCGTGCGGGCGCAGGGGGATCACGCGGGCTTGGTTCGGCGCTTGGTTGCTCACCCCCTCAGACTAAAAGCGCTGGACGCCAGGGCAAGGGATGAGCATTCTGCCCTGGGTGGAATCGCCGGGACGAAGGGTGCGAGAACGGTGCTGCGCGACACTTTCGACGGGGCGGCCGAGCGCTACGACCGGGCCCGCCCCCGGTATCCGCGCCCGCTGGTCGAGGAACTGGCCCGCACCGCCGCTCTCGGCCCGCACAGCCGGGTCCTGGAGATCGCCCCCGGTACCGGCCAACTCACCGTCCCGCTGGCCGAGTTCGGCTGCCGACTGACCGCCGTGGAGCTGGGTCCGTCGCTGGCGGCGGTGGCCCGGCGCAATCTGAGCGCGTTCCCGCGGGCGGAGGTGCGGGTGGCGGATTTCGAGCGGTGGGAGCTGCCGGACGAGCCGTTCGACCTGGCGGTGATCGCGACGGCGTACCACTGGCTGGATCCCAGGACGCGGGTCGCGAGGGTGGCGTCCGCGCTGCGACCCGGCGGGACGTTCGCGGTCGTCACCACCCACCATGTCGCGGGCGGCACGCAGGAGTTCTTCGACCGTTCCCAGCGCTGCTACGAACGCTGGGACCCGACCACCCCGCCCGGCTTCCGGAGTCCGACCGAGGACGAGTCCGTGACGGACACCGGCGAGTTCGAGCGCTCGGAGCACTTCGAGGGCGTGCGGGTGTGGCGCGGCGCACGGGAGATCACGTACACGACCGACGAGTACCTCGACGTCCTGCTCACGTACTCGAACCATCTCGCCCTGGACGAGCCCTCCCGCGAGGGCCTTCTGTCATGTCTCCGCGAGCTGCTGGAGACCCGGCACGGCGGCCGGGTCACCAAGCGATACCTGCACGAGGTGATCACCGCCACCCGCACCGGGACCTGAGCTTCTAGCGGTCCTCGCCGCTCAGCCGCACCACGGCCCGGACCCGCTTGCCGACCGGTACCCGTTCGACCGTCACCTGCGCGGCGAGGGCGTGGACGATCTCCAGACCGTGCCGGCCGATGCGCTCGGGGTCCCGGGCGAAGAGCCGGGGCAGGGCGATGCTGCTGTCGCAGACGGACACCGTCACCGCGGTGTCCGTGCCCTCCAGCTCCAGGATGTACGGGCCGTTGCTGTGCCGGTCCGCGTTGGTGACCAACTCGCTCACGACCAGCAGCAGTTCGCTGTCGGCGCGGTCGTCGATCGTGGCGCACCACTCTGTCCTGAGCTGCTCCAGGAACATGTGCGTGAGGTGCCGTGCCGCAGAGATGCAGCCTGGTTCGCCGGTGTAGTGCGCCGCCCGCCTCAGCGGTTCCACGGGCACGTCGAAACGAGTCGGTATCACTACCCCGTCCCGGTGGTCGATCATGCGTGTCTCTCTCGAAAGCGGGCGCCGGTCTGTTGCTGTCGCATCAGTGCTCGTACCCAGCAACACGCTCGGCAGTCCCCCTATCAGAGTGACGGTGGACTCGTCGCCGACCAAACCGGCGCGCTGAGGGTGGAGACCGATGTCGACGCCGAGGTCGTCGTGTCGGAGGCGAGCGATTCGGGTGGGGACGACGAGGCCGACGAGGCGGCGGAGGACTCGGTCGACGGCGGTTCGGAGGACGGCGACTCCGTACTCGGGGACGAGGAGGACGGGGAGGACGGGGACGACGGGCTGCTCGACGTCGGCGGGCACGGGCTCGTTGACGTGCCGGGCGTTCCCGGAGTGCCGGGGGCCGAGGAGGCGCACGGCGACGGCGAGTTGGAGGACGGCGAGGTCGGCGGGGACACGGTCACCGAGGGGCTGGCCGGGTTCAGCGGCGCCGGGGTCCGGTGGTCGTGCCGGCCCGTGTCTCCGTGGTGGCGGCCGAACCAGTGGCCGTTGTGGGGGTCGTAGATCACGAAGATGTTGATGATCTGCGGTGCGGGCGTGACCACGACGACGTTCTGCGGCCGGTACGACGACCAGGTGTCGCCGGTCGGCTTGGGGGTCGTCTGCTGGGCGACGGGCGGCGACAGCGGGTTGCCGCAGGCGCACCGCACGCGGGGCACGCCGTGGCCGTCGACGAGGACGGCGGTGCCGGCCTGGAGGACGGCCTGGTAGCTGGTGGCGGCGCCGTCGCGGTAGCCGTGGTTGGTGACGCGGGTGTCCATGCGCAGTTGTACGGGGGTGAGCAAGCGCAGGTAGGCGGGGACTCCGGCGGGCTGGACGCCGACGACGGACGCGAACGCCGTGTTCTTCGCGGGGGCCGCCTGGAGGGCCTTGATCTGCTTCTCCACGTCACAACTGGAGACGTTCTGGGTGCCGCCGTAGAGGCCGGGGGCACCGCCCTCGACACCGCGGACCGCGTTCGCCGGTTCCGAGGCGGTGGGTGAGGCGGAGACGGGCGGGGCGGAGTTCTCGGTCGCCGAGGACTCGGTGAACGGGTCGGGGCCGGTCTTCGCCGCGGCCTGGAGGAAGACCTCGCCCTTGGTCGCCGTGCTGGTCGAGCCGCCGCTGTCGGAGCGGGTGGTGAGGACCACGGCGAGGACGACGGCGGCCACCACGGCGGTGGTGAGGATCGCGACGCGTGGGGCCGACTTCCACCAGGGGCGATGTGGCTCGGGTGCGCCCGGCCCACCGCCGCCCGTGGGCTGCGAGGGCGGGCCCGAAGGCGGCTGGGAGGGTCCCGACAGCGGACCCGAGGGCGGTCCGGTGGGGCGGCCTGAAGACGGAGGTTCGACGCTCACGAGCTCTTCTTCCCGACGCGGGCTAGAGCGGCATTTCTGATGGTTCATGCCGCTATATCCACTTATCCGCAACGAACCCATTGTGTGCTCCGGTCCCGGTCCGCTCGCAAGCCGACGCGGACGGCCCTCCCGGCGGGCGCGCTCCGCGAGCGCTGCCTACGGTGGCAGCGTGAGCCCCGAAACCCCCTCTGACCAGGCAGTCGCCCGCCACGGCTGGGTCCAGGCCCTGACCACGGTCCTGGCCGGGCTGCTCACCATGGGTGTGGTCGCCGCGCTGGGCCTGTGGGCGGCGGGCGCGACGGACCTCCCGGACGGGGCCTTCCCCCGGGTCGTCACGGCGACGGTGGTGACGGCGGTCGGCGGCACGGTGAAACTCGCCGGGAACGCGGGCTCGCTCGCCGACACGAAGGCGGGCCTGACCGTCATCCCCCTCTCGGTGACCCTGGCCGGCGCCCTCACGACCGCCGCCGGTTTCCTACGGCCGCTGCGGCACCGCGCGGTCGCCTCGGCCGGGGAACTCGCCGGCTGGGCAGCCCGTGTCGCCGTCCTGTGGCTGCTCGGTCTGATCGGACTGGCCCTCGGCGCGCGCCAGAAGTTCTCGATCTCCCTGGGCAACGGAACCCTCGGCGACATCGGCGACCTGCTCGGCGCGTCACCGGAGGTCGGCTTCGAGGCGGACGTCGCACAGACGGTCCTGTTCGGTCTGCTGTGGCTGGCGGGTGTCCTGGTGCTCGCCCTCCTCGTGTCGCCGGGGGCACCCCTCCCCGCCCGTTTGCTGCGCTTCCACGCGTCGGTGCGCCCGGCCGCGTACGCGGTGGTGGCCCTTCTGCTCGTCTACGTCGCGCTCGGCATCGTGGTCTGCCTCGTGGTCGCGGCGACACGTGGCCAAGTCACCCAGTCCCTCGCCCTGATCCTGCTCGGCATGCCGAACCTCGTCTGGCTGGCCCTGACGATCGGCCTGGGCGCCACCTGGAACGGCCGGGTGCACGGCCCCTTCGGCCTGCCGATGCCCCACCTGCTGGACGAGGTCCTGCGCACCCCGGACGTCTCCACCCTGAACCTGCGCTCCCTCGCCGCCTACGACGGCCGGGTGTGGTGGCTCCTCGTCGTGAACGCGGTCCTGCTCCTGTCCGCCGCGTTCCTGATGGCCGTCCGCTCGCCGTCCCACGTCCGCGCCTGGCAGCACGCCGTCCACCTCGCGGTCGCCCTCGCCCTCGCGGTCCTCATGATCTGCCTGGTCGGCCGCGTCTCCGCCCACTACGGCCTCTCCCTCCTCGGCATCGGCGACGTGGGCGGCGGCCTCTCCGGCGACCTGTTCCTGAAGCCGGAGCTGTGGTCGGCGGTGGGGCTGGCCGCGCTGTGGGGGTTCGTGGCGGGGTTCCTGGGGGCGTTGGTGGCTCGGCCGGTGCGGAAGCGGGGCGAGGTCGAAATTCCCGCGCGGCCTCGGCGTCCGGCGTGAGAGTGTGCGCGCAGCCGAGGGAAGGGCAGACATGGCATTGGCTCTCGAAGACCGCCTGGCCATCCAGGAGTTGATCGCACTCCACGGCCACCTGGTCGACGAGGGCGAACTCGACCGGGTGGCCGAGGTGTTCACCCCGGACGTCGAGTACGACCTCAGCGACTTCGGCCAGGGCACGGTCACCGGTCTCACCGCCTTCGTGGACGCGGCACTGGCGTTGGGTGCCGGGAACCCCGTCGCGCATCACGTCACGAACGTGGTGATCGAGGAGCCGGTCGAGGGACGGGTCCGGGTCCGGTCGAAGGGGCTGGGGGTCAAGGCGGACGGGTCGTGCGGGTCGGTGACGTACATCGACACGGTGGTGCGGGTGGGGGCGGGTTGGCGGATCTCGCAGCGCAAGCTGGTGGCGCGACGAGTGCCACTGAACGGGCCGGCACCGGAGACCGGGCTGTGACTAGGGGCGTCGTCTGAACACCGGTTCCGCCCATGACGGCGGTTCCGGAGGCCGCTCGTTCGGCACGGCTCCGGCTGCTACCCGCAGGTCGACCTCGGTGGGCGCGTGCCCGGCGATGCCTCCGCGCAGGTCCGTGACGAACGCGAGGCACGAGTCGTAGCGGTCGTCGGGGCTCTTGGCCAGTGCCTTCGCGAAGACGGTGTCGACGTGGGCGGGCAGGTCCGGGCGGGATTCGGTGAGCGGGGACGGCAGGTCGTACTGGTGGGCCCAGAGCAGGGCCATGTCGTCGTCGCGGCGGAACGGTGGCCGGCCCGCGAGGGTCTCGTGGACGACGCAGGCGAGGCCGTACACGTCGCAGCGCCCGTCGACCGGCCGCCCGGAGATCTGCTCGGGGGCGACGTAGTCGAGCGTGCCGACGAACTGGCCCACCGTCGTGAAGCCGGTCAGGGACAGCGACTTCTTCGTCAGGCCGAAGTCGGTGAGGTACACGTGCTCGGGGTGGTCGCTGTCGGTGCCGCGGGCGACCAGGATGTTGCCCGGTTTCACGTCCCGGTGGACCAGGCCGTGTTCGTGGGCGGCGTCCAGCGCGGACGCGACCTGGGTGGCGATGCGGACGGCCGTCGGGAGCGCCAACGGGCCCGCACGGTCCAGGAGATGGCGCAGATCGCTGCCGGCGACGTAGCGCATGGCGATGTAGAGGACGCCGTCGGTCTCGCCCGCCTCGAAGACGGGCACGATGTGCGGGTGGTCGATCGCGGCGGCGACCCGGGACTCGTGGGTGAAGCGTTTGCGGAAGGTGTCGTTGCGGGCCAGTTCGGGGGCCAGCAGTTTGAGGGCGACCGTGCGGTCCAGGCGCAGGTCGTGGGCGCGGTAGACGACGGCCATGCCGCCGCGGCCGATCTCGTCCTCGATGCGGTAGCCGGCGATCTGCTGCCCGACGAGTTCGGAGGGGCGGCCGGAGAAGAGGCTCGCGTCACGGGCCATCGGGGCTCACGACCTGGGTGGGGGCGTGGCCGGGGTCGGCCGGTTCGGCGCGGGGTCCGTCGTCCGAGGCGAAGGTGCTGATGCGGGTGCCGTCGCTGTGCACCCAGCGTTCGTGGTCGGCGTCGTAGAGCCAGACGGATTCGCCGTCGACGACCACCCCGATCCGCAGGCCCTTGGTGCGGGCCGCGAAGGACGCGCCGTCGAGGCCGCCGCCCGCGAGGTCCTCGACGGCGCTCCGGTAGCGGGTGAGGGCCTGTTCGGCGCGGGCGAGCAGAGGGCGTGGGTCGGCGGTGCGGGTGAGGGGGCCGCCGGCCGCCGGTGGTTCCTGGGCGACGGAGATCAGCTGGCGGCCGTCGACCCAGGCGGACCAGCCGTTGGAGCACAGGGCGTGGGCCCAGTCGCCGCGCCGTTCGAGGAGCTGGACCGGAAGCAGTGCGTCGAGCGGCACGGTGGGGCGGGCGGGGTCCGGGGCCTCCCAGGCGGGCATCCCGTGCTCGGGGACGACGTGCGTCGGCCGGAATCCGGGGGTCGGCGTCATGGGCGTCATGGTCATCGTGGTGGCCCCTACTTCCGCATCACGGCGGGTTCGTGCCGCCGCAGCAGCCGGGACACCAGGAGGCCGAAGAGCAGCGACAGCACGATGAGCATGCCCATGTTGAGCAGCCACACCCCGGCCGAGTGCCGGAACAGTGGATCGGCGGTCAGCTCGCCCGGCACGATCCGGGCAAGGCCGACGGTGCCGGCCATCCCGCCGAGCGCCCACCGCGAGGGCACCAGCCAGGAGAGCTGTTCCAGGCCGGGCACGCCGTGCAGTTTCAACAGGGCGCCGCAGAACACCACTTGGACGATGGCGAGCAGCACGAGCAGGGGCATCGTCACCTCCTCCTTGCGCACCATCGCGGAGACCAGCAGGCCGAGCATCATCGCGGTGAACGCCAACAGTGCGACGGCCACGGTGATCTCGATCAGTGGTGGCATCAACACCCCTTTACCGCCCGGCGCGTTGAGATCCACGCCGAACAGGCCGACCAGGGTGAGCACCACGGCCTGCGCGACGGTGATCGCGCCCAGGACGACGACCTTGGAGAGCAGGTAGGCCGATCTGGACAGGCCGACGGCTCGCTCGCGCCGGTAGATCGCGCGTTCCTTGACGAGTTCGCGCACCGCGTTGGCCGCTCCGGTCAGGACTCCGCCGACGCACAGGATGAGCAGCGCGTTCATCGCCGTCTCCTGGGTCAGCTTGCTCCCGGCGAGCGCGCGGGCCATCGCGCCCATCACGAACGGCAGCGCGATCATGATGGCGAGGAAGGTCCGGTCGGCGCCGAGGGCCGCGGTGTAGCGCCGTACCAGCGTGCCGAGTTGGGCGCCGCGGCTGCGGGGTCTGGGCGGTGGGGCCACGGCGACCGGGCCGTCGCCGAGCTGGTGCGGCTGCGCGGTCGAGTTGCGGATGTACTGGCGGTGGAAGGGCGATTCCGCGAACTCCCGCGCCCAGTCCCGTTCTTGATCCCGCTCGAAGGCCTCGAAGGCCTCCGGCCAGTGCTCGAAGCCGAAGAACGCGAGGGCGTCGCCGGGCGGCCCGTAGTAGGCGACCCTGCCGCCGGGCGCGAGCACCAGGAGCCGGTCGCACACGTCGAGGCTGAGGACGCTGTGGGTGACGACGATGACGGTACGGCCGTCGTCGGCGAGGCCGCGCAGCATGTGCATCACCGAGCGGTCCATGCCCGGGTCGAGACCGGAGGTCGGTTCGTCGAGGAAGAGCAGCGACGGTTTGGTCAGCAGCTCCAGGGCCACGCTGACACGTTTGCGCTGGCCGCCGGAGAGGCTGTGCACGGGCTGCCCGGCGCGCTGTTCGAGCCCGAGTTCACGGATCACCTCGTCGACCCGGGCCCGCCGCTCGGCCTTGGCGGTGTCCTGCGGGAAGCGCAGTTCGGCCGCGTAGGACAGGGCGCTGCGCACGGTGAGCTGGGCGTGCAGGATGTCGTCCTGCGGGACCAGGCCGATGCGCTGGCGCAGCTCGGCGTAGTCCCGGTAGAGGTCGCGGCCGTCGTACAGGACGGTGCCGCGGTCGGCGGGGCGCTGGCCGGTGAGCGCGTTGAGGAGGGTGGACTTTCCGGCGCCGCTGGGTCCGACGACGGCGAGCAGGCATTTCTCGCCGACCGGGAACGACACCTGGTCGAGGAGGACCTTGCGGCCGTGGTCGACGGCGACCGTGAGGTCCTGCACGTCGAGGGAGACCTCGCCGGTGTCGACGTACTCCTGCAACTGGTCGCCGACGAGACAGAACGCGGAGTGTCCGATACCGACGATGTCGCCCGTGCCGATCGGGGCGCGGGCGACGGGCTGGCCGTTGAGGTAGGTGCCGTTGTGGCTGCCGAGGTCGACGATCTCGTAGGTGCCGTCGGCGAGGGCGCGCAGTTCGGCGTGACGGCGGGAGACGGTCAGGTCGTCGACGACGAGGTCGTTGTCGGCGGCCCGGCCGATGCGGACGGTACGGGCGGGCAGCGGCCTTACGGTGGTCGGTTGCTTGAAGGTGCCGGTCAAGGCGGGCATGGACACGGCCGAGGGGCGTTCCGGGGCCGGGGCGGGGCGGCCGGCCAGCACGACGCGGGGGCCGTCGGCCGGATTGCCGAAGCGGATCACGCTGCCCGGGCCGACGCCCCACTCCTGGATGCGGCGGCCGTCGGCGTAGGTGCCGTTGGTGCTGTGCTCGTCCGCCAGCGTCCAGTGGTCGGCCTCGGGGCGGAGGACCGCGTGGTGCCAGGAGACCCGGGCGTCGTCGATGACGATGTCGCTCAGGGGATCGCGCCCGACGTGGTAGTCGCGGCCCGGGGTCATGACCGTGGAGCCCGACTCGGTCTCCAGCAGGAGTTCGGGCGCCGCCGGCGCCATCGGCCGCTCTGACATGCCCTGAATTCTACCGATTCGTCCATATGTGTGCCCGGTCAGCGGTCAGGGCTGCGCCACGGGCGACACGTGTCAGGCGACAGGAACGACGAGTGCCGGAGCGGTCCGCTGCATACGGAGGGCGTCCACCGATTCGGCGAGCAGTTCGTACTCGGTGGTGTCGTCACTGATGGCGATCCGGACTAATCGTCCGGCCGCCAACTCGTAGGCCACGACCTCCTGTTGGGACACGTCACGGCTCCAGGTGCGCAGTGCCCGGGGTACGTCGACCACCGAGTCGGCGACCGGTACCAGGGCGCTCCTGGGGAAGCGCGGGTTGTCGGGTTGCGGGTCGAGCCGGTCGGCCATCCAGACCGCCCGGTCCCGTAACCACCACAGGGCCAGTGCCAGGGTGGGAGCGCGGTAGGTCCCCAAGGGCACCCCGACGCGCTGTCCGCCGCAACTGCCGTACGCGGTGACATGGCACAGGAATTCGTCGTGCACGATCACTCCCCCGTCGCGTGTCTCGAATGCCGGTCGGGCCTCGCTTTCCATGCGGCTCTGCTGGCGGCTCGGGTGGCTCAGGTGGTGCGCACGATGGCGGATTCGCATCGTGAAGAAGTGTCCTAGCAGTCGAGTATGTTCACTCCTGAAACACTGTCACCACGACTTTTTAGCCAGTCTCTTGGCATATTCACAGCCTTCT
Organism: Streptomyces sp. NPDC051576; assembly: GCF_040681835.1. Classification (NCBI taxonomy): domain Bacteria; kingdom Bacillati; phylum Actinomycetota; class Actinomycetes; order Kitasatosporales; family Streptomycetaceae; genus Streptomyces; species Streptomyces sp. NPDC051576. Next base: position 64,563 of record NZ_JBFAZO010000017.1, on the reverse strand, counting down.
TTGGCCGAAATGCTTCGGAGGCCCTTTCCGGCGATCTCCCGCCGCCATTACCCGAGGGGTAATCGACGCTTCGCGCGGGCCCCGGCATGGTGGAGGCACCGGGTCGGCAGAGACCGATACCCGGCCCCTGACCAGTACGAACGACCTCGACGGAGGCTGATTCACCATGTCCGAGAACACCGACCGGTACGAGAATGCCGTCGCCCGCTACTTCGAGGCCTGGAACGCGGGCGATCCGGAGGCGCTGACGAAGGCGGTCGCCGCCGCCTGGTCCGTCGAGGGTACCTACACCGACCCGCTGGCGGCAGTCACCGGCCACACGGAGATCGCGGCGCTGATCGCCGGAGCCCAAGAGCAGTTTCCGGGGTTCGCCTTCCGTCCGCTGGCCACGGTCGACGGGCACCACGACACCGCGCGCTTCGCCTGGGAGTTGGTGAGCGAGGCTGACGGCTCGGCTCCCGTCGCCGGCTTCGACGTGATCACGCTGGACGCGGACGGCCGTATCCGCTCCGTGCTCGGTTTCCTCGACCGGGTGCCCGCCGGCGCCTGAGAGCCGGCGTCCGCGATGAGTTTCGCCGCTCGGGGCGGTCTCTTGTTCCGCAGGCCACCCCGAGCGGAGGACGTCATGAGCACCAACACCCCGTTGAACGAGGAATTCACCGCCGAATTGATCAAGAGCCCGAACGACGCCGGCTGGACCTATCTGGTCTGGCCGGAGTCCGTCGCGTTCTTCGGAACCCGCGGTCTCGTGAAAGTCCGCGGCACGATCGACGGCCACCCTTTCCGCAGTTCGTTCATGGCCCTGGGCGACGGCACCCACAAACTGCCCGTGAAAGCCGATCTCCGCAAGGCCATCGGAAAGGGCGAGGGGGACCGGGTCACCGTACGGCTCGAAGAACGGCTCAGCTCCTAGCCAGAGCCTCCTCGCGGTAACGCCGGGGGGCCACCCCGACCGCCCGTTTGAAGGCGTTGCTGAAGGCGCTCTCGGAGGTGTAGCCGACGGACCGGGCGAGCGCCCCGACCGGGGCGGTGTCCTGGCGCAGGGCCCGGGCGGCGAGGTTCATGCGCCAGTTCAGCAGATACGTCAGGGGCGGCACCCCGGCTGCCTCCTTGAACCGTACGGCGAACGTGGTGCGGGACATCGCCGCCGCCCGGGCCAGCTCCTCCAACTGCCAGGGGTGGGCCGGATCGCCGTGCATCAGGCGCAGCGCCGGGGCGAGCCGCTCGTCGGCGATGGCACGCAGCCAGCCGGGCGGCAGCCCGTCCGACTCGGCCAGACAGACCCGCAGTACCTGGACGAACATCAACTGCGCGAGCTGGGCCGAGACGAGTTCGACCCCGGCCCGGCGGGTCCGCATCTCGGCCGCCAACTGCCCTATGAGCCACCGCAGTACACCGGCCTCGGGCGAGTCGGCCCGTACGTGGACGAGTTCCGGCAGCGCCCGCCGCAGCAGGTCCCCGCGGTCCCGGCTCAGGTCGATGTGCCCGGACACGCAGACGACGTCCACGTCCTCGCCCGGCCCGAGCCGGCCCATCCGGGTCGCCGGGTCCATGACGACGTCCTCGGAGTCGGTGGGCTCGACCCCGGGCCGGCTGCACAGCGTGTACGGCTGTCCGCCGTCGGAGATCACCACGTCCCCCTCGGTGAGCCGCAGGGGTTCGCCGGCCGGCTCGCGGACCAGCAGACAGCCGCCCCGGACCACGGCATTCACCTTCAGCCGGTCGCGGCCGCGCAGTCGGATGGCCCAGTCCCCGCCGGCCGTGAAGCCGCCGGAGAACACACTGCGGGCGTCGGCGACGGCGAGGGCGTCGGACAGCGGATCCACGGACATGCTCGAACTATCACGCAAGTAATGCGGATTCTCAAGTATTCATCGTACGGATCCGTCACTCTACGGTGGTCCGGACAGCTCAAGCCGATGAGCAGAGATGGGAAGAGACCCGACATGACCACCGCACAGCAGCCCCTGAACTCCGGCTTCGGCGCCGCGTCCACCGCCGAGGAGGTGATCAAGGGCATAGACCTGACCGGCCAGGTCGCGATCGTCACCGGCGGCTACTCCGGCATCGGACTGGAGACGGCCCGTCTGCTGCGCGCGGCCGGCGCCGAGGTCGTCGTACCGGCACGGGACGTGGACCGGGCGCGTACAGCGCTGGAGGCCCTGCCCGGAGCCGAGGTCGAGCACTTGGACCTGATGGACCCGGCGTCGATCGACACCTTCGCACAGCGGTTCCTGGACTCCGGACGTCCGCTGCACCTGCTGGTCAACAGCGCCGGGATCATGGCGACTCCGCTGGCGCGGGACGCGCGCGGTCACGAGGCGCAGTTCGTCACCAACCACCTGGGCCACTTCCAGCTGACCGAACGGCTGTGGCCCGCGCTGGTCGCGGCGCGGGGCGCGCGGGTCGTGGCGCTCTCGTCCCGGGGCCACCGCTTCGGCGGCGTCGACTTCGACGACCTGCACTTCGAGCACCGGGACTACGATCCCTTCGCGGCCTACGGCCAGTCGAAGACGGCCAACGCCCTGTTCGCGGTGGAGCTGGACCGGCGCGGGAAGGAGCACCGCATCCGGGCGTTCTCCGTGCACCCGGGCCTGATCATCGACACCGGACTGGTCAAGCACATCGACCCGGAGTTCCTGCGGGCCGCGGGGACGATCGACGACGAGGGCAGGCCGGTCCGCGATCCCGAGCGGCAGATGAAGACCGTCCAGCAGGGCTCCGCCACCGGCGTCTGGTGCGCGACCAGCCCCCAACTCGCCGGTCTCGGCGGGGTCTACTGCGAGAACGTCGACATCAGCCCGCTGGTGACCCCCGAGAACGAGGCAGCCTGGTACGCCGGGGAGAACACCCCCGGCGTACTGCCCCGGGCCGCGGACCCGGAGGCGGCGGCCCGGCTCTGGGAGGTCAGCGAACGCCTGACGGCCTGACCGACTCCTGCGCTACGGCCTGACGATCGCGTCGATGCGGGCCAGCTCGTCGGCGTCGAAGTCCAGGTCGCGGGTGGCCGCGACACTGTCCTCGATCTGTTGCGGGCTGCTCGCGCCGACGAGCGCCGAGGTCACCCGGCCGCCGCGCAGCACCCATGCCAGGGCGAGCTGCGCGAGGGTCTGGCCGCGCCCCTTGGCGATCTCGTCGAGGGCGCGCAGCCGGCCCACGAGGTCCTCGGTGACGGCGTCGGAGTTCAGGAAGGGGCTGTCGCTCGCCGCCCGGGAACCCTCCGGGATGCCGTCCAGGTAGCGGGCGCTGAGCAGGCCCTGCTCCAGCGGGGAGAAGACGATGGAGCCGACCTGGAGTTCATCGAGGGCGTCGAGCAGGCCCTCGTCCTCGGGGCGGCGGTCCAGCATCGAGTAGCGCGGCTGGTGGATCAGGAGCGGGGTGCCGAGCTCGCCGAGGATGCGGGCGGCCTCCCGGGTCTGCTCCGCCGAGTAGTTGGAGATGCCGACGTAGAGCGCCTTGCCCTGCTGGACCGCCGAGTGCAGGGCGCCCATCGTCTCCTCCAGGGGAGTCTCCGGGTCGGGGCGGTGCGAGTAGAAGATGTCGACGTAGTCCAGGCCCATGCGGCTCAGGCTCTGGTCCAGCGAGGACAGCACGTACTTGCGCGAACCCCATTCGCCGTAGGGGCCGGGCCACATCAGATAGCCGGCCTTGGTGGAGATCACCAGCTCGTCGCGGTAGGACGCGAAGTCCGCCTTCAGCGCCTCGCCGAGGGCGGACTCGGCGGCGCCGGGCGGCGGGCCGTAGTTGTTGGCCAGGTCGAAGTGGGTGACGCCGAGATCGAAGGCGCGGCGCAGGATGGCGCGCTGGGTGTCGACCGGGCGGTCGGGCCCGAAGTTGTGCCACAGACCGAGCGAGATCGCGGGGAGCTTGAGACCGCTGCGTCCGGTGCGCCGGTAGGGCAGGTCCGCGTAGCGGTCGGGGTGTGCGGTGTACAACGCGACTCCAGAGGGGTTGGCACACGGGATACCGGTTCCAGGGAACCGCCACCCACTCTTTCGTGACCTGCGGGCAGTGGTCCAACAGAAGAATCCGATGGAATTCAGCGGTTACGCTTCTCAATCATGGAGCTGCGTCATCTTCAGCATTTCATCGCCGTCGCCGAGGACCACCACTTCACCCGGGCGGCGGAGCGGCTGATGGTGTCCCAGTCGGGCCTGTCGGCGTCGATCCGCGCCCTGGAGCGGGAGTTGCAGACCCCGCTGTTCGTGCGTACCACCCGCCGGGTCACGCTCACCGAGGCCGGCCGGGCGCTGCTCGGGGAGGCCGAGCGCATTCTGGCGCAGGTGCGCTCCGCTCACGAGGCGGTGGCCGCGGTGCAGGGTGTGCTGCGCGGCACCCTCTCCCTGGGCACCGAGCAGTGCATCGCCGGGGTGCATGTGGCGGGGCTGCTGGCCGCGTTCCGGCGCCGGCATCCCGATGTGGAGATCCGGCTGCGGCAGGCGGGTTCCGGGGCGCTGGCGGAGGAGGTCGCGGCCGGGCGGCTCGACCTGGCCTTCGCCTACCGCACCCAGGCGGACACCGACCAACTGCGCTCGGTGTCGCTCACCAGCGAGCCGATGACCGTGCTGTGCCATCCCAGCCACCGGCTCGCACAGAGCGGCGCGGCGGTCACTCCGGAGGACCTCGGCGGCGAGGTCTTCGTCGACTTCCACCCGGACTGGGCCTCACGGCGCACCACGGACGCGGCCTTCGCCGCGGCGGGCGTACGACGGACGGTCGCCCTGGAGGTCAACGACGTGCACAGCCTCCTCGACCTGGTCGACGAGAACCTCGGTGTCGCGGTGGTCCCCCGGCACTTCCGTCACAAGCGCGAGACCCTGACCGCGCTCTCCCTGAAGGGGCCCGGCGAGGAGGTCTACGAGACGGTGGCCCTGCTGCCGCCTCCGCAGGCGACCAGTCCGGCGGCCCGGGCCCTGATGACCCTCCTCGAAACGGGGACTCCGGCCGCGTGAACGACGGCGATGCGCGATGGTGGTCGTATGCATGCCAACGACATCCTCATTGACGGATTCGGCCGCGTCCAGGAAGAGGTCCACGCCACCCTCGACGGCCTGACACCCGACCAACTGCACGCCCGGCCGACCGCCGACGCCAACTCCATCGCCTGGCTGATCTGGCATCTCACCCGCGTCCAGGACGACCACGTCGGCGACGCCGCCGGCCTCGACCAGGTGTGGCTGACCCAGGGCTGGGAGAAGCGCTTCGGGCTCGACCTGCCGCCCCGGGACATCGGATACGGCCACACCTCGGCGAAGGTCGGCAAGGTGCGGGTCGAGTCGGCCGGGCAGTTGACCGGGTACTACGACGCCGTGCACGAGCAGACGCTGGCGTATCTGCGCGGACTGGCCCCGGAGGACTACGAGCGGATCGTGGACGAACGCTGGGACCCGCCGGTCACTCTGGGAGTACGGCTGGTCAGCGTCCTGTCCGACGATCTTGAGCACGTCGGACAGGCCGCGTATGTGCGGGGGCTGCTTCAGAGCGCGGAGGCGTAGCCCGGCAGGACGACGTCCTCGATGAGGGCCTTGCGCTCGTCGTAGGGGATGAAGGCGCTCTTGAGGGCGTTCACCGTGACCGTGCGCAGGTCCTCGACCGTCCAGCCCGCCTCCTCGACCAGCAGGGACATCTCGCGCGTCATCGTCGTACCGGACACCAGCCGGTTGTCGGTGTTGAGGGTGACGCGGAAGCCGAGGTCCTTCAGGGCGGTGATCGGGTGCTCGGCGATCGAAGTGGCCGCGCCCGTCTGGAGGTTGGAGGTCGGGCACATCTCCAGGGCGATGCGGCGGTCGCGGACCCAGCCCGCGAGACGGCCGAGCTTGCCCTCGACGATGTCCTCGGTGATACGGACGCCGTGGCCAATGCGCTGGGCGCCGCACACCTGGAGGGCCTGGTGGATGCTGGGCAGGCCGTAGGCCTCGCCGGCGTGGATGGTGAACGGGACGCTCTCGCGGCGCAGGTGCTCGAAGGCGGCGAGGTGGTCGGCGGCCGGGAAGCCGTCCTCGGCTCCGGCGATGTCGAAGCCGACGACGCCGGCGTCCCGGAAGGCCACCGCGAGGTCGGCGGCCTCGGCGACGCGGTCGAACATTCGCATCCCGCACAGCAGCGTCCGCACCTGGACCGGCGTTCCGGCGGCAGCGGCCTTGGCCATACCGGCCGCGAGACCCTCCTGGACGGTCTCGACGACCTCTGCCAGGGCGAGGCCGCCGCCGGTGTTCAGCTCGGGGGCGTAGCGCACCTCGCCGTAGACGACGCCGTCGGCGGCGAGGTCGAGGACGTACTCCTCGGCGGTGCGCAGCAGGCCCTCGCGGTTCTGCATCACGGCGAGGGTGTGCTCGAAGGTGGCGATGTAGCGCACCAGGTCACCGGAGTTGGCGGCGTCGAAGTACCACGCGGCCAACTCGTCCGGGTCGGTGGTGGGCAGCGTGTGACCGACCGTCTCCGCGAGCTCCACCACGGTGGCGGGGCGCAGGCCGCCGTCGAGGTGGTCGTGCAGCACGGCCTTGGGGAGCCGGCGGAGAAGGTCGGTGTCTATGCGCGTAGAAGTCATGTGCGGTGGTTCCTCGGCGGTTCGGGTGAGCGGGTTCGGTCAGGCTGCGGGCTGGAGCAGGTCCCAGCGGTTTCCGTACAGGTCCTGGAAGACGGCGACCGAGCCGTACGACTCGTGGCGCGGCTCCTCCAGGAAGGTCACGCCCGCGGCGGTCATCCGGGCGTGGTCGCGGGCGAAGTCGTCGGTGTGCAGGAAGAACCCGACCCGGCCGCCCGTCTGGTCACCGACCCGGCCACGCTGGTCCTCGCCCTTGGCGCGGGCGAGCAGCAGCCCGGTGCCGGTGTCGTCCGTGCCGGGCGGGGCCACGACGACCCAGCGGGAGCCGTCGGGGCGGGGCGTGTCCTCGACGAGGCGGAAGCCGAGGGCTTCGGTGTAGAAGCGGATCGCGTCGTCGTAGTCGTCGACGACGAGGGTGACCAGGGCGATACGGCTCATCGGGGGTTCTCCGCGCGGGTTCCGTTCGGGGGGATTGACGGGTGAGGTTATACGTAAAACGTCGTGGGCGCCAGTCCGATTCGGTGAGGGTGGTACCGGGGGACTTCGAGGGCCTTGGAGGGGTGCGCACCGGAGGGCCGATGGGAACGCGGGAGGCCGACCAGCGGACGCCACGGGTTGCACCGGCACCCGCGGACGACCCGCGAAGCCACGCGCCCCGCCGAACCGCCCCTCACCTCGCTTCCTCGCCCTGCGCCACCTCCACCCGGTGGTGGACGTCGATCATCTCGGTGGCCGAGGCGGCGGCGGAGAGCGTGACGCAGGCGACGAGCAGGGCGGCGAGTCCGCAGGCGGCGGTGCGGTGAGCGGGGCGCGGGTTCGCGAGGAGGGCCTTGACCCGGTGCGGGACGGGGCCGGTCGTGGCGCCGGGGACGAAGTCCGGGCGCCCGGAGCGGGCCGACTGTCCGGCGAGTGCCGCGCGGGCGATGGCACGGGCGAGCAGACGCCGGTCGCCGACGGCGGTGGCCGCGGCCTCGTCGGCGGCGCGTTCGGCGGCGAGCCGGATCGTGTCGCGGACCGGGCGGAGGGCGGGGTGGCAGCGGGCCGCGAGTTCGGCGGCGAGCAGGAAGTGGTGGTGGCCGCCCGCGTTGTGCGCCCTCTCGTGCGCGAACAGGGCCTCGCGCTCGGCGGCGTCGAGGCTGCGCAGCATCCCGGCGGTGACGACGATGCGGTGCGGCCGCCCGGGCAGGGCGTACGCGTCCGGGTGCGGGGAGTCGACCACACAGAGGTCCCCCGCGACGGGCCCTCGCCCGGCCTCCGTGCGGGCGGCGCGGAAGGCGCGGGACTGGCGCAGCGCCCAGCGGACCAGCGACCAGGCGCACACGGCGAGCGCGCCGGCGGACAGCACGGCCGCCGGGACGACCAGACCGTCGGCGGAGGTGCGCAACGGGTGGACGAGTTCACCGAGCGCGGCGAACAACGGCACCCTCAGCAGCCCTGGCAGGACGAACGCGCCGAGCGCGGCGAGGGAGCAGCAGGCCGCGACCACCGCGGAGCCGGTGAGCAGCCACAGCGCGGTGCCCGGCGCGAGCCGCTCCAGTGCGCGCCGGGCCACTGGCCGCAGCGCGAACGGCAGCACGAGCGGGAGCAGCAGGAGGGCGGTCATTGCTCGCCGGATTCGAGGAGGACACGCAGGACACGCTCGTCGTCCGGGCTGAGCTGGGCGACGAAACGGGCGAGGACCGTCTCCCGGTCGCCGTCCCGGTCGAGTTCGGTGTGCATACGGCGGGCGGTGAGCCCCTGCGCGTCCTGCACCGGGAAATAGGCGTAGCCGCGGCCCCGGCGCCTTCGGTCGACGACACCCTTGCCGTGCAGCCGGGTCAGGATCGTCGTCACCGTGGTGCGGGCCAGATCCGCACCGAGGCTGAGCTGCACCTCCCCGGGGGTCTGCGGGTCACCGGCGGCCCAGAGGGCGGCCATGACGGTGGCCTCCAGCTCACCCGCCGGTCGGCGTTCGTCCTTCGCGTCGGCCATGGGAACGATCCTCACCCCGTCCTCGTCCACCGTTCAGTGGATCGTCTACAGAATTGTAGTCACCCGCGTGCCGTGCCGTCACCGCATCCGTGCGCCCGTCCCGGGAGCCCATTATGGAAGGGACGATCCCATCGAGCACTGCCGTACAGGAGTTGAGCGCCTTGTCCTCCGAGCTGCCGAAGTCGACCGGAGCCCCGGCCCGTCAGAACGTCACCTTTCCCAGCGCCGGGGGCACCGCCCACGGATACCTGGCGCTGCCGCCGTCCGGGCGCGGCCCTGGCGTGATCGTCATCCAGGAGTGGTGGGGCCTGACCGACCACATCGCCGACGTGGCCGACCGGCTCGCCCGTGAGGGCTTCGTCGCGTTCGCCCCCGACCTCTACGGCGGGAACGTGGCACACGACAGCGAGGAGGCCCTGCGGATGATGCGGGCCCTCCCCGTCGCCACCGGTGTCGAACTGCTCTCCGGCGCGGTCGGCCATCTGCTGTCCCTGCCCGAGGTCACCTCGGACACGGTCGGCGCGGTCGGCTTCTGCATGGGCGGCGGCTTCGTCCTGTACCTCGCGGCGGCCGACCCGCGGGTGAGCGCGGCGGTGCCCTTCTACGGCGTGATCCAGGGCGAGCTGCCCGACTTCTCCCGCCTCAAGGCACAAATCCTCGGTCACTACGGCGAGTTGGACGAGAGCATCCCCCCGAAGAGCCTCGACGCCCTGCGCGAGACCATCGAGCGCCAGGCCGGCATCACCGCGGACCTGCGCCTCTACCCGGCCGGCCACGCCTTCTTCAACGACGGCCGCCCGTCCTACGACGCCGACTCCGCCACCCGCGCCTGGGCGAGCACGGTGCCGTTCCTGCACGAGCAACTGGGCTGACACCAGGGCACCCTAGGGCCGGGTCCCGTTGTCACCATCTCCCCCGGAGGACGGGCCCGGCGGCTTCGGACGCGTGCTCCGGGGTCCCCGGGCCAGAGGCCGAAGGTGTGCCGTGCCCGGGCCCGCGCACCGGACGTAGTCGAGTCCGGGCCCGGTCCGGCGGGTGGGTACACCTCGCACGCCCTTGGTACGCGGGGGAACATTCACGGCCCGGCCGGACGACGGGAAGGTGCCGACAGGGCCTGAAGTCCTACGCCCCTGGCCCGAGGCGCCACGCGAGCCCCGCCGGTAGCGTCCCCGGCATGAAGATCACCGTGCCGCCCCGCGGCCCCGAGGAACGCAGGCGTGACGTACTGGCCCGGCTGGAGCGGGAGTCGGACATCTGGGTGGCCTCGGCGGACGCCGACGGGCTGCCCTGTCTGGTGCCGCTGTGGTTCGTCTGGGACGGACGGGCCGTCTGGCTGTCCACCCGGCCCACCAACCCCACGGGCCGCAATCTCGCCGACGGGCGGCGGACCCGGCTCGCGTTCGCGGACACCCGGGACGTCGTGCTCATCGACGGCGAGGCGACGGCCTTCACCGCCGAGGTCGTCCCGGCCGTCGCGGTCGAGGCGTTGCGCACAAAGTACGGCTGGGATCCCCGCGAGGACCGCGCGCCCTACTCCTTCTTCCGGGTAAGGCCGCTCGCCGTCCAGGCGTGGCACGAGCAACACGAACTGTCCGGGCGCCACCTGATGCGGGACGGCACCTGGCTGGCGTGAGCCCCGTTCTCGCTCAACCGGCCTTCCTGTGCAGCTCGTTGAGGCGATCGAGCTCGTCCTCGGCGAGCCGGATCGCGCCCGTGGCCACGTTCTCGACGAGGTGGTCGGGGTTGCCCGTGCCGGGGATGGCGAGGACGTGCGGTCCCTGGGCGAGGGACCAGGCGAGGCGGATCTGCGCCGGGGTCACGCCATGGGCGTCCGCGATGGCCAGTACCTCGTCGTCGTGGGCGGTGGTGGCGCCCTTGGCCCCGCCATCGCCGGCGATGGCGAAGAACGGCACGAAGGCGATGCCCTGTTCGCCGCAGATCCGCAGCATGTCTTCGGTCTCGGGTCGGGAGGAGTCGAGCCCGAACCGATTCTGCACACTCACCACGGGGGCGATCGCCTGCGCCTCGGCGAGGTGCCGCGGCTCGACGTCGGAGAGCGCGAGATGCCGGACCAGGCCCTCCTCCTGGAGGTCCGCGAGCGCGCCGAAGTGCTCGGCGATCGAGTCCTGCCCCATCCGGCGCAGATAGACCACGTCCATGTGGTCGCGCCCGAGCTGGCGCAGGTTCTCCTCGACATGGCCGCGCAGGTCGTCGGGGCGGGCCGAAGTGCCCCACTCCCCCGAGTAGGTGCGGAAGGGGCCGACCTTCGCGGCGATCACGAGGTCGTCCGGGTAGGGGGCGAGCGCGGTGTTGATGAGTTCGTTCGCGGAGCGCAGCGACGAGAAATAGAAGGCGGCCGTGTCGATGTGGTTCACACCCAGCTCGATGGCCTTGCGCAGCACGGCGATCGAGCGGTCGCGGTCGCTCGGCGCCCCGAGATTGAAGGCGGCGCTGCCCGTCAGCCGCATCGCGCCGAAGCCGACGCGGTTGACGGTCAGGTCGCCGAGTTTCCAGGTGCCCGCGGCGGCCGCGGTGATCTTCTCCGAAGTCATCAGCGGAGTTTCGCACACGCCCACCGCTCGGCCGCCATCGCTTTACGGATACGTGTACGTGTTCAGGGAGTTGACGGCGGAGGCCGGGTCGCCGAGGTCGTAGCGGTCCACGGCGAGGAAGTTGGGCTTCTTGCGGGCGGCCGGCTGGCAGAACCGCTGGGCCCGGTCGAGGACCTTGGTGTTGTCGGTCTGTGCGGTGCCGGCGATGGTGGCGTCCCGGAAGTGGTTCATGACGAACAGCGGGCGGAAGCCCGAATAGGTCTGGGTGAGCGGGACGTTGAGGTCGCTGCCGTACCAGCGGCTGTAGCAGGACCAGTCGGAGGAGCTCGCGCCGGAGCCCATGGACCAGTAGTTCTCGACGGTCCACTCGCGCTGGTACATCACGCCGAAGCTGTCCCGGGTCAGTCCGGCGGACTCGTCGGAGGCGCGGCTGTGGTCGGTGAAGATCAGCAGCCGGTGGTTGGCCGCGATCAGGTCCGCCATCTTCGGCCAGCCGTTCTGCTTCACCCCGGTCTGGTCGGGGCGGTAGAGGACGTCGTACAGGCCGTTGACGCGGGCGAGTTCACTCTGCAGGACGCCCGGGTCGACGTAGTCCTCCAGGAAGACGGTGACGAACTGGTCGGGGTGGGCCTTGAGGAAGTCCACCATGCGCTGGAGGTCGACGTTGAGGGCGACGGGCTTGCTGACCAGGGTGCAACTGTCGTGGCAGAGGATCGCGCCGTCGGAGGTCTGGTGGATGTCGAGCATGAACCCCCGTACTCCGTCGGAGAGTTGCTGGTTGATACCCCGGGACTGGTTGGGGAAGAAGTTCACGAAGGGCGGGGCGAAGCCGCCGTCGACGCCGTTGGCGTAGGCGTTGTGCGCGGTGAGGAACGTGACCTGGTCCAGGGTGCGTTGGTCCTGTGCCGGGATCGGGCTGGTGGGCGAGGTGACCGGGGTGAGGTACCAGGAGGCGAGGCCGCCGGACGTACCGATGGCCAACTGTGCCGGGTAGTTGGCGCCGGAGGGCTTGGCGCCCACGGTCAAGTAGCTTGTCGTGCCCGGGACTTGGAGCGTGTACTGGTCGCCGCCGGTCGGCGTGATCTGCCAGGCCGCGTCGGCACTCGTGCAGGCGACGGTCCGGGCCTGGCCGCCCGAGCGGCCCAGGCAGCTTCCGGCCGCGTCGGTGCTCTCCAGGACGTACGAGGATCCGCTCGTCCGGAGGTTCCACTGCTGGTGGTCCTCGTTGCCCTTGGGGTTGTGCTGCTCCACCGCTCCCCCGTTGTCGGCCGCGTTGAGCCCGGTCGTGGCGCTCTGGACGTAGTAGGTGCCCGGCGAGGGGGCCGCGTCGGCGGCGCCGGCCGGTGGGGCGGCGATCGCCGCGGCCAGCGCGGCGGTGATGGCGAGCAGGGCGTGGGGGGTTCGCATGAGTGCCCTTCGGTCGAGTGTGGTCAGGCTCATGACACCGAAAAGGTGATCGGGCCACACCCAAGCGCCTTTGGTCTGAACCAGTCAAGAGCCATGACCGGTCGTCGCGGTTAACAGCCGAGGACGGTCATCGCGTCGCCCTCAACTGCCGCCAGGCCAGGTAGTGATCGAGGAGTGTCTCCTCCAACGGCCGGTAGACGATGCCCAGTTCCTCCACGCTCCGCCGGTTGTCGACCGTGAACCTGATCCCGAGGTGCTTGCGGATGTAGTCCTGGGTGAGCCCGAACGCGGGCCCCAGGATGCGCACCGGCCAGTGCGGCAGGCCGTGGCGGGGCAGGCGGTAGTTGCGCGGGAAGCGCCGGCGCAGGGTTCGTGACATGTCGAGGAAGGACGCCATGCGGGTCGCGGCGACGATGTACCGGCCGTGCGCGTCGGGGAGTTCGGCCGCCGCGATGTGCGCGTCCGCGACGTCCCGGACGTCGGCGACGGTGAAGCTGAAGTCGGGTGCCCCGTAGAAGAAGTAGCCCTTGAACAGCTCGTCGAGGAGGAACAGGCTGCCGGAGTCGGAGGCCGGGGTGAGTGAAGGGCCCAGGATCAGGCCGGGGTTGACGGCGACCATGGTCCAGCGGTCCTGCGCCTGTGCCGCGTCCCAGGCGGCGCGCTCGGCGACCGTCTTGGCGTAGTGGTACGGGTTGTTCTCGACCGTGCTGGTGGTGTTGACGTACTCCTCGGTGAGGATCTCGTCCTTCATGGCCCGTACGTCGGCGTAGTCCCCGAAGATCGCGCCGACCGTGGAGGTGAACACCAACTTCTCGACGGTGGGCGTGCGTTGGATGGCGGCGAGGATGTTCCGGGTGCCGGTGAGCGCGGGTTCGACGACGTCCCTGTGACCGTCCTTGATCTTCTCCGGCATCAGGAACGGCGAGGCGACGTGGAACACGACCCGGCAGCCGTCCATCGCCGCGTCGAAGGAGCCCGCCGCCAGCAGATCCGCCTCGAACAGCTCCAGCGCGCCCGGGAATTGGTCCCGCAGGGCCCGCAGCGGCGCGACCTTCGCCTCGTTGCCGAGGGACCGCACGGTGGTGTGCACGCGGTAGCCGCGCTCCAGCAGTCGCCGGACCAGATGGCTGCCGACGAATCCGCTGCCGCCGGTCACCAACACCGTCTCGCCGTCGTTCATCCCTGGCTCCGATCACCCGTGCCGTCCAGCGCGCACGCTACAACGGTGATCGGCTCCAGGTCTGCGGTTCAGTCGGTGCGTTCTTCGGCATCGGCCCCCGTGTAGGCCGCGGTCGTCCGGTCGGCGGCGGCGCGGGCCACCGTCTCTTCCTCGCCGCTCGCGACGTTCGCCGCGAACCAGGCCTCGCTGCTCTCGGTGACGAAGCGGCGGCCCTCCTCGGACATCAGCCAGGCCATGGCGTCCTCGGGCTTCACGGAGTCGCCGCCCGAGAGATGACCGCCGAGCCCGAGCAGGATCGAGTCCCAGCCGACGCCGACCGCGCCCGGTCCGAACTCGGCCCATTTCTGGTCGTCGACATGGGAGATGTGGTCCAGCTCGAAGCGCGTTCCGTCGCCCTCCGGTGTCAACCGCAGTTCGATCCAACTGACTTCGCCGCCGAACTCCCAGGTCGCGAAGAAGCTCTTGGGCGGGTCGCAGCGCTCGACCGTGCCGCCCGCGTTGCCCTGCACCTGGTAGCGCCCGCCCAGCCGCAGCTCACCGGTGACCGGCAGGAACCAGCGCGGGATGCGGTCGGGGTCGGTGCAGGCGTCCCAGACGTCCTCGGGCGGTGAGTCGTAGGACTGGCCGATGGTGACCACGCGGGCCTCGCCGGCCTTGAAGTCGCGCCGGCCGACCCGGCGGCTCACGGAGTTGATCTGATGAGTCACGTCGATCATGGGGTGCACCTCAACTCGTCGGAGAATCGGGGGTGTCGTCGGCCTCACGGAGCCGGCGCTCACGCTTGCCCCGAGCCAATTCGGTGGCCAGGGCGTCCAGATGCGGGGTCCAGAAGCGACGGAAGCGGTCGAGCCAGGCGTCGATGTCCCGCAGCGGCTCGGAGTCGACCGCGTACAGGCGCCGGGTGCCGTCCGGCCGTACCGTCGCGAATCCGTTCTCCCGCAGCACCTTCAGATGCTGTGAGACCGCGGGCTGCGATATCCCGAACTCCCGCCGGACGACATCACTGACCGTTCCGGCGGGCTGCTCGCCCTCGGCGAGCAGTTCCAGGATGCGGCGGCGCACGGGGTCCCCGAGCACATCGAATGCGTGCATGGACAGAAAAGTATCACCGGCCACTTATATAAGCGACCGGTGATGCATGCCCTTCGTCGGCTCAGTTCAGCGGCTTCTCCAGCAGCGCCTTGCGGTGGCTGAACGTCTCGATCGAGTAGCGGCCGTGATAGTTGCCCATGCCGCTCTCCCCCACGCCGCCGAACGGCAGGTCGGAGACGGTGAGATGGGCGAGCGGGAGGCCGTAGCCGACGGCGCCCGAGGAGGTCTCGGCGGCGATCCGGGCCCGGGTGCCGTCGGAGTCCGTGAAGACGTACAGGGCGAGGGGCTTGTCGCGGTCGTTGATGAAGTCGATCGCCGCGTCGAGGCCGGGGACGGTGACGATCGGCAGGATCGGGCCGAAGATCTCCTCCGCCATGACGGGCGCCTTCGGGTCCACGTCGGCGAGCACGGTCGGCGCGATGTACTTGTCCGCACGGTCGCTGCGTCCACCGACGACGACCCGGCCGGAGTCGAGCAGTCCGGCGAGCCGGTCGAAGTGACGTTCGTTGACGATACGGCCGTACTCGCCGGAGGTCTGCGGGTCGGCGCCGTAGACCTTCTCGACCGCGCTCGCCAGCAGGGGTTCGAGCGCGGCGGCGGTCTCCGGGTCGGTCAGCACATAGTCGGGGGCCACACAGGTCTGGCCGGCGTTGAGGAACTTGCCGCGCGCCAACCGGTCGGCGACGACCGCGAGATCGGCGTCCCGGTCGACGAACGCCGGTGACTTGCCGCCGAGTTCGAGGGCGACGGGGGTCAAGTGCTCGGCCGCGGCGCGCAGAACGATACGGCCGACGGCGCCGTTGCCGGTGTAGAAGATGTGGTCGAAGTGCTCGGCGAGCAGGGCCGTGGTCTCCGGGACACCGCCCTCGACGACGGCGACCGCGTCGGTGTCGAGATAGGCGGGCAGCAGCCGGGCGATGGCGGCGGAGGTGGCCGGGGCCATCTCGCTGGGCTTGACGACGACCGCGTCACCGGAGGCCAGGGCACCGACGACCGGGGTCAACAGGAGCTGGAGCGGATAGTTCCAGGGAGCGATCACCAGGACGACACCCAGCGGGTCGTACTGCGTCCAGGCCGTGGCGTCGACGCCGAGGTGGGCCGGCACGGGGGCGGACTCGGGGCTCAGCCACTCGTCGAGGTGGTCGAGGGTGTGGTCGATCTCGCGGATCGTGAAGCCGATCTCGGTGCGCTGGGATTCGGCGGCGCTCTTGCCCAGGTCGGCGTGGAGGGCGGCGGCGAGGTCGTCGCCGTGTTCCGTGAGCAGGTCGCGCAGGCGGCGCAGTTGGGCGGTGCGCCAGGCGACGGGCTTGGTGCGGCCGGTGCGGAAGGTGGCGCGCAGCCGGGCCACGATGTCGGCGGGCTGCTCGGGGCTGGACTGGTTCACGGTGCCTCGCTGGTGGTGCGTGGGGAATCTCGACGGTCAGGTGTATATACCAACCATTGATGGGCCGGAATAAATTCCGGCGCCGAGAAGGTCGCTCTCCGCACCGAGGCTGTCACACGCGGACGAGTTCCTCGCGGCGGCGTTCGAGGTAGCCGCGCTCCGCCGCACTCGCCGTCCGGGCGATGGCCGCCTCGTACGCCCGCACGGCCTCGGTGCCACGCCCCAGGCGGCGCAGCAGGTCGGCACGGACCGCGTGCAGGACGTGGTAGTCGTCGAGGGCCAGCTCGTCCACGAGGGCGAGGGCCTGCCCCGGGCCGTCCACCTCGGCGACCGCGACGGCCCGGTTGAGGGCGACGACCGGGCTCGGGGCGAGGGCCATGAGCTGGTCGTAGAGCTGGAGGATCTGTCGCCAGTCGGTCGCGTCGGCGGTCGGCGCGTCGCTGTGCACGGCGTTGATCGCGGCCTGGATCTGGTACGGCCCGGGGTTGTTCCGCCGCAGACACCGCCGGACGAGTGACTGGCCGTCGGCGATGAGCTCGCCGTCCCAGCGGGCGCGGTCCTGTTCGGGCAGCGGCACCAGCTCACCGTTCGGGCCCTCCCGGGCGGCCCGGCGCGACTCGACGAGCAGCATCAGCGCGAGCAGGCCGGTCACCTCGGGCTCATCGGGCATGAGCTCGGACAGAAGACGGCCGAGGCGCAGGGCTTCGGCGCACAGTTCGGGCGAGTCCGTATACCCCTCGTTGAAGATCAGGTAGACGACGGCCAGGACGCCCTTGAGGCGGTCGGGGAGATCGGCGTCGCGGGGCACCCGGTACGGGATCCTCGCGTCGCGGATCTTGGCCTTGGCGCGGACCAGGCGCTGGGCCATCGTCGGCTCCGGTACCAGGAAGGCGCGGGCGATCCGGGCGGTGGTGAGCCCGCCGAGCAGCCGCAGCGTGAGCGCGACCTGCGCCTGGGTGGCGAGCGCGGGGTGGCAGCAGGTGAAGATCAGGCGGAGCCGGTCGTCGCGCACGGGTCCCTCCTCGGCGGGCGCGTCGGACGCGTACAGCAGGGCGGCCTCGCCGTGCCGGGCCTCCCGCGAGGACTCGCGGCGCAGCCGGTCGATCGCGCGGTTGCGTGCGGTGGTGATGATCCATCCGGCCGGGCTCGGCGGCACACCGGTCTCCGGCCACTTCTGTACGGCCGTGGTGAACGCGTCCTGGACCGCTTCCTCGGCGAGGTCGATGTCGCCGAGGAAGCGGACCAGGACGGAGACCGCGCGCCCGTACTCGGCACGGAAGACGGCCTCGACGTCGGTGGTGAACGACATCAGCCCTCGGACGCGTTCACGAAGGGGCGCACCTCGATGGGCAGGGTGGTGGCCCAGGTGGCCCGCCTGCCCCATTCCAGGGCCGCGTCCAGGTCTGCCGCCTTGATCAGGCAGATCCCGCCCAGGTACTCCTTGCCCTCGGCGTACGGGCCGTCGGTGATCAGTACGTCACCGTCCTTGCCGTCCTTGGGGCGCAGCACGGTGGCCGTCTCCGGGCCGTGCAGCCCGCCGGCGAAGACCCAGGCACCGGCGGCCTGGAGTTCGCCGTGGAAGATCTCCAGCCTGCGGCCGATCTCCGCCATCTCCTCGGGCGAGGGCATCTGTCCGTCGGTCGGTGTGATCACGCTGAGCAGGTAGTGCTGCATGACGTCCTCCAGGGGCATCGGGGATTCGCGGTGGGGTTCTTTCACCTCCTACACGAATGCCGTGCCCCCGGATCGACACCGCGCCTCAGGAAACCGGCAGGACTTTCTCCGTGGGTTCGTCCGCGGGTTCCTGGTCGAGGACCGCCGTGAGCCGGGCGAGCAGTCGTACGAGGTCGCCGTGGTCGTCGATCGCGTCGAGGAGCCGGGTCTGGTCGGCGAGGAGGCGGTGCGCGGCGCTCTGGTGGAGGGTGCGGCCGCGGGCGGTGAGATGGAGCAGGACCCGGCGGCGGTCGGCCCGGTCGGGGCGGCGGTGGACCAGGTTGTCGGCGACCATCCGGTCCACCAGCTTGGTCAGGCTCGGGGCGGGCATGAGGACCTGGTCGGCGATCTCGGTCATCGGGTGCCCCTTGCCGTCCGCGATGATCGACAGGACGCGCCACCGCTCGACCGAGCAGTCCTCCCCGGCCAGTACGGCGGCCATGCGCCGGCCCAGGCGCCGCTCGGCGTGCGCGAGCAGGTGGGCGAGGCCCGGCGACGGTACGGACGACATTGCCGCTGTCCTTCCGGTAGGTCTACTGTGCGGTTCAGATTACGAGCCTCAGCGAGGGTGCCGGGGCCGGGACGGACATCCGTGCCCTCACACCCTCACGGAGGTGCTCCGGTGCATCCCCTGCCGCCCGGGCGGATCAGCGGTCCGACCAGGACTCTGGTCGTGGCGCTGGTCGTACCCCTGCGGGGACCGGCGGGCGTCTTCGGCCCGTCCTGCGAACTGGCCGCGCAACTCGCCGTGGAGGAACTCAACGCCGCCGGCGGGGTGTTGGGCCGCGAGGTCCGCCTGGTCGTGGTGGACGGCGGCGCGCCGGCGGAGCAGGTGGCGGCCGAGGTCGAGGCCCTGGTGTCGATGCGCGCGGTGGACGCGGTGGTGGGCTGGCACACCTCGGCGGTCCGCAAGGCGCTGGTGCCGCGCATCGCGGGCCGGGTGCCGTACGTCTACACCGCACAGTACGAGGGCGGCGAGCGCACCCCCGGAGTGTTCCTGACCGGCGAGACCGGCGCGCGCCGCTGGTGCACGGTGGGCAACGACTATGTGTGGCCGCGCGTCACCGCGCGGGCCGCGCGCCGCTACGCGCGGGAGTGCGGGGGCCGGGTGCGGGGCGAGGTGTTCGTGCCGCTGGAGACGTACGAATTCGGGCCGGTGCTGCGGCGGATCGAGCGGTGCGAGGCGGACGCCGTGCTGATGCTCCTGGTCGGGGACGACGCGGCACGCTTCAACCGGGCGTTCGCCGCGCACGGGTTGCACCAGCGGTGTCTGCGGCTGAGCACGCACATGGACGAGAACATCCTGCTGGCCACCGGCGCGGAGGCCACCGAGGGACTGTGGGCGGCGGCGGGCTACTTCGAGACCCTCGCCACGGCCGAAAGCCTTGATTTCAGCGGGCGTTACGCGGCCCGGTTCGGCGTGGAGGCACCCGTCGTGGGCAGCCTCGGCGAGTCGTGCTTCGAGGGCGTACGGCTGCTGGCGGCACTGGCCGAGCAGGCACGGTCGCTCGATGTGGGCGCCATGTGCGCGCTGGGCGGCACCGTTTCGTACGAGGGCCCGAGAGGCGTACTGCGGCTGCACGGCAATCACCTCCGCCAACGGCTGTACCTGGCGCGGGCGGACGCCTTCGACTTCGACATCGTCGCCCAACTCTGACCTCCCCCACCTGCTCCGATCGAGACTACCTTCCTCCAGGAATAGTTTCCACAGGAAGCATTGATTAAATCTACGCGCGTCGCCAAAAGAATTTTGAAAACTCCTCCATTTAAAGTCCGCGAAACGGCCGGGAAACAATTCGGCGTGACTCTTCCGTCCAACTCCCCCGGGCTGTCCGGGAGATGACCACACCCGTGGAAGAGGGAAGCGTCGTGACGGAGATCGTCGACAAAGAGGCGCCTGCAACGGCCGCCGGACGGACCTACAACGACTGGGCGCAGAACGACACGCTGGAGGACTACTCGCTGCGCTACGCGCCGAAGTCCTTCCGGCGCTGGACGCCCTACGTGGTGGCCACCACCGCCCTGGGCGGCATCGCCTACCTCGCCGACTTCGCCATCGGCGGCTCGATCGCCATCTCGAACGGCTTCTCCAGCGCCATGGTGGCGATCCTCGCGGCGGCGGTGACGATCTTCCTCACCGGCATCCCGATCTCGTACTACTCGGCCAAGTACTCCATCGACATGGACCTGTTGACCCGGGGCGCGGGCTTCGGCTACCTCGGCTCGACGCTCACGTCGGTCATCTACGCCAGCTTCACCTTCATCTTCTTCGCCCTCGAAGGCTCGATCATGGCGCAGGCCCTGGACCTGGGCCTCCATATCCCGCTGGCCGTCGGCTACTTGATCTGCTCGCTGATCATCCTGCCGTTGGTGATCTACGGCATGACCGCGCTCTCCAAGATGCAGGTGTGGACCCAGCCGGTGTGGCTGGTGCTGATGGTCGCGCCGTTCGTGTCCATCGCGATCCAGGAGCCCGGCAAGTTCTCGCAGTTCACCCACTTCGCGGGCAACTCCCCCACCGGTTCCAGCATCAGCATGCTCGGTGTCGGTGCGGGCGCCGGTGTGGCGCTGTCGCTGATCGCGCAGATCGGTGAGCAGGTCGACTACCTGCGCTTCATGCCCGACAAGACCCCGCAGAACGCCAAGAAGTGGTGGGGCGCGGTGCTTTCGGCGGGCCCGGGCTGGGTGGTCCTCGGCGCGGCGAAGCAGATGGGCGGCGCGTTCCTGGCCTTCTACATCGCGGGCAGCGTGGGTCTGGCCAAGGCCAACGAGCCCATCCAGCAGTACGTGTCCGGCTTCAAGACCTTCGCCGCCCCGGTCGCGTTGGGCCTGGCCACGTTCTTCGTGATCCTGTCCCAGGTGAAGATCAACTCGACGAACGCGTACTCGGGTTCGCTGTCCTGGTCGAACTTCTTCTCCCGCCTGACCCACCGTCACCCGGGGCGCGTGGTCTACATCTTCCTCAACGTCGGTATCGCCCTGGCCCTGATGGAGGGCGGCGTCTTCGGCTTCCTCAACACGGTCCTCGGCTTCTACTCCAACGTGGCCATCGCCTGGATCGGCGCGGTCGTCGCCGACCTGGTCATCAACAAGCCGCTGGGCCTGAGCCCTTCGTACATCGAGTTCAAGCGCGCCCACCTGTACAACTTCAACCCGGTCGGCTTCGGCTCGATGCTCATCGCCTCGGCCGTCTCGATCGCCGCGTACTTCGAGGCGTTCGGCGACTACGGCAAGGCGTACTCCCCCTTCATCGCCCTGTTCCTGGCGATGGTCCTCTCGCCCCTGTTCGCGGTCCTCACGAAGGGCAAGTACTACATCGCCCGCCTCGACGACCTAGACGAGCCGCTCCTCGGCCCCGACGGCCTCCCCTCGGCCGTGGAACTGACCTGCACGGTCTGCACGACGGCCTTCGAACGCCCCGACGTGGCCAACTGCCCCTTCCACGCGGGCGCGATCTGCTCCCTGTGCTGCAGCCTGGAGAAGGACTGCCACGACTCCTGCAAGAGCGGACCGGGGGCGACGGGTCCGGTGGACCTCGCGATGCCCGCCGTACGCTCGGCGGACTGATCACTCCGCTACTCCCCCATGTCGGCCCGTGTCCCGCGACACGGGCCGACATGGCGTGGCGCGTGTGGTCGGCGCGGCCGGTCGGGAGAATCACCCGCATGACCTCCCCTTCTCTCGTCACCCGCGCCCGCCGACTCGCGGACGACCTCCTCGCCCCGCACGCCGAACAGGTCGACCAGGAGGGCGTCCCGGCGAGCCATATCGAGGCGATCAAGCGGTCCGGCCTGCTGGGCGTGAGCGCACCCGTGGCCTACGGCGGCTCGGCCGCGCCCGGTGCGGTGGCACGGGAGACGGCGGAGATCCTGGCCGGGGCGTGCTGCTCGACCTGGTTCGTGCAGACCCAGCACCACACGCCGGTCATGACCTTGGCCAAGAGTGAACTGCCGGTGCGGGAGCGGCTGCTGGGCCCGCTCTCGCGAGGCGAGCTGATGTCGGGAGTGGCCTACGCGCACCTGCGCGCGTATCCCCGGATCCCGGTCCGGGTGACGCGGGAGCGGGGTGGCCGGCGGTTCGACGGGACGGTGCCCTGGTACACGGGCTGGGGCCTGAACGACGTGATGCTGCTCGCGGGGGTGACGGACGCGGACGAGGCGTTGTTCGCGTTCACTGAGGCACGGGAGCAGGACGGGATGCGGGCGTCCGAGCCGATGCGGCTGGCGGCCCTCACCGCGTCCCGGACGGTGTCACTGGAGTTGGACGGGCTGTGGCTGCCCGAGGAGGCCGTGGTCCTGCGCGCACCGTACGAGGAGTGGGCGGCGACCGACCGCCCGAAACCGACGAACGCGTCACCGGCGGTCTTCGGAGTCGCGCAGGCGGCACTGAGCCTGCTGGACGACGACACCTCCGGTCAGCTGCGCACCCGCCTCGACGAGGTACGGCGGCAGGCCTACACCCTGGCCGAACACCCCGTACCGCATGAGTACTTGGCGGAACGGCTGGCGCTCAGGACACAGGCGTACGAGGTGTTGATGGCAGCGACCACGGCAGCGGTGGTGGCCGGAGGCGGCAGATCCCTGTCGCTGACGAGCAGGGCCCAACGCCTCGCGCGGGAGGCCCTGTTCCTCCTGGTCCAGGGCCAGACGACGGAGTCGAGGAGGGCTCATCTGACCGCACTGTCCGGTGGTCTCGCCTAGGGCGTGCATCGAAAGTGGATCTTTGACATGAGGTGATCTTGATTCGTGGTGCGTGGAGATCCGACGGACGGGGAGTGGGCGGTACTGGAGCCGCTGTTGCCCAGAACCAAGAAGCCCGGCCGACCACCGATATGGACCGGGCGGCAGCTGATCGACGGCGTACGGTTTCGGGTCCGCACCGGTGTCCCCTGGCGGGACATACCTGTCGAGTACGGGCCATGGGGCCGGGTGTACGACCTCTTCCGCCGACGGCAGCGCGACGGCACCTGGCAGCGGATCTTCACGGAGCTGCAGGCCCGGGCCGCCGCCGAGGGCCTGATCACCTGGGACCTCAACGTCGATTCCACCATCGTCCGCGCCCACCAGCATGCTGCATCTGGCTGTTGAGCAGCGGCAAAGGCCGCTGTCGATCGTCATCACGGCGGGGCAGCGCGGCGACTCCCCGCAGTTCGAGCCCGTCCTGGACAAGGTCCGCGTGTCCCGCATCGGGCCCGGACGACCGCGCACCCGGCCCAATCGAGTGCGCGCCGACAAGGCGTATGCCTCCCGGAAGAACCGCGCCTACCTGCGAGGTCAGGTCAGGCTGCGGCGGGCTGCAGCGAGAAACTCCGCCTTGAACGGCTCCAGGCGCTCGGCCAGGCTCCCCTCGTCACGCTCCTGCCAGACCGCTTGATTAAGAGCGCGGGCGTAGGCGGTCGTCGGTGAGTGCAGGCCTGGGGCACACAGCAACTCGATGCTCTTCTCGGCTATTCGAAGACCGTCCATCGCCGGCCTGGCCGTCACATACCAGTCATCACCGACGTCCCATTGTGGTGGCCGCGCATGCGCAACGCCCTCAGCCGCCAGCGCGCACCGGATGAACTCCAGCACGGTCCTGATCTGCTCGGCACGCCGCTCCTCCGACCGCGCCGCAGCCCGCTTTTGTTCGTCAGCGCGGTCAGCTGCCTGCTGCGTCGTGCGCTGGGTCAGATACGTCAACGCCCCACCTACAGCCACACCGGCCATCGAAATCACTGGGGTCCACAGATCTCCTGCCACGGCCGACTACTACCAGCACCTGCCCATCGACCGCTGCCAATCTTGCGAGACAGGCTTGTATGCCCAGATACCGAGTCGCTCCAACCCACTTCCGATGCAGGCCCTAGAGGGCCTGGCGGCGGCATGGGCGTCGCTGAATCGCTGGCATAGTGCCCGCATGCCCCGACGAATACGGTTCACCAGACGCCCGGCCCCTCTGGTGGCCGTCCTCGCCGCCGTCCTCGGCCTGCTCTCGACGCCTGCCGCGGCCGACGGGTCCGACAAGGTCGCCTTGCGGCTTGAGGCTCCGGCGGCTTTCCTGATGTACCACGCCGACGAAGGCGCCGAGGCCGCGAACAGTGACTTCGTCGTCCCCGTGGCCGTCGTGCGCAGCGACGGCGGCCCCGCCCACAACGTCAGGGTGGTCGTGGACACGGCGGGCCTGAGGGGCGTGGCCACGGCGGGCAAGGGCGGTTACGGCAACTGCACCGGCAAGAACCGCGTGTTCACCTGCGAGTACGGCGATGTGCAGAACGGCGACGGGGAGGCCAACGCGCCCTTCACCCTGCACGGCGTGGACGGAGTCGAGCCGGGCGACAGCGGGACAGTGACGTACACCGTCACCGCCGACAACGCGGCCCCCGTCACCGGCACCACCCGCATGACGGTGGGCGGCCCCACGCTGCACACACCCGGGAAGACGAAGACGGTGCGGGGAGTGGCTCCGGGAGCCTCCGTGCCGCTGACCCCACAGTTCGCCAACCGCACCCGGTTCACCGCCGAGCGGGGCGTCGCCCTGAAGGTCAACGCGGGGGACGGGCTACGGCTGAAGTCGCGCCCCGAGAACTGCTGGTTCGACTCCGACGCCACCGTGGCGTGGTGCAGGTTCAACTTCAGGGCCGCACCGCACACCGCGTACGCCACCAGCTCCCCGATCACGTACACGGCCGGACCCGGAGAGCTGGGGGGCTCGCTTTCCTACACCTGGTCGTCAGAGCCCGAGCGCCCCGACGACCTCACCGTGCGCGGCACGGACGCCTTGCTGACCCTGAGAGAGCTGACCGGAGCTGCCGCCCGCGAACTCACGGGCGCCACCGGCAGCGTGAGCGTCGAGACCACCGTGCAGGCCGACTATGAGCCGGTGACGGCGACCGTCCGCGGCCGGGTCGGTGACACGGTGAGAGTACGGCTCGGACTGCGCGACCTCGGACCCGGGCGGCTGGAGTCCGGCGAGTCGATGGGCGGCTTCGAGGTGGTCCCGCCCGAGGGGACCACGGTCACCTCCATTCCGTACGTCTTCGAGGGCGACGGCAGCGAGTGGGCGTGCGCGCGGCCCAAGAGGCGCGGTGGGCCGTACGTCTGCGACATCGGCTCCGACGACTTCTACGAGGTGAGGCACGAGGGGGGTACGACCGCCATCGCGTTCCACATCCGCATCGACCGACAGGTCCCCGGCGCACAGGGCACCATCCGCACGTACAACCCGTACGACCGCACCCCCGGCAACGACACCGCGGCCATCCCGCTGGACGCGTCCCCCGCGCCGCTGTACCGGCGTCACCTGGTCCCCCTCCTCGTGGGGGTGGCCATGCTGGCCATAGCTTTGGCGGTGGTCATGTACCGACGACGGCGCGGCGTCTAAAGGTTGATGACCAGGAGGTTCGTGCCGGCGAAGGTGCGTGGCCGGGGATGTTCGGGCGTCAGGGGCAGCGGTATGACTGAAACTCAAGGCGCAGCCAGACCGGACTGGCTTGCGTCTCACTCCGACCTCTCGTAGCCCAGGGCCTCGGCCCACCAAGTCACCATTCTCTGCCGATCGGAGCAGTCGATCGGCAGCCGCACTGTCATCTCCATGCTCGGAGCATCCCAGGCAGGTCTGACAGACGATCCCTTTCGCAACAGGCCCCAGGAGGGGCGCGGGGTCATCCTCAAGCCGGCCCGCTGCCGCCGATCGTGTCGAGTCGGGCGACCGCGTCGGCGGGCAGGACCAGGTCGGTGGCCGCGATGTTCTCGCGGAGGTGGGCCGGGGACGAGGTGCCCGGGATCAGGGCGATGGCGGGAGAGCGCTGGAGCAGCCAGGCGAGGGCGACCTGCTGTGGTGTGGCGTCGAGCCGGGCGGCGACGTCGGCGAGGGCGCGCGACTGGATCGGGTTGAAGCCGCCGAGGGGGAAGTACGGGGCGTAGGCGATGTTCTCGGCGGCGCAACGGTCCACGAGCGCCTCGTCGTGCCGGTCGGCGAGGTTGTAGAGGTTCTGCACGGTGACGACCGGAGCGATGGTCTGCGCTTCGGTGAGCTGGGTGTCGCTTGCGCCGCTGAGCCCGAGATGGCGGATCAGGCCCTGCCGGCGCAGGTCGGCCAGCGCGCCGAACGGCTCGGCGATGGAGTCGTCGCTGGGGCCGTCGAAGGAGGGGATGCGCAGGTTGACGACGTCCAGCGCGTCGAGGCCGAGGTGCTGGAGGTTCTCTCGGACCTGGGATGCGAGGTCGGCGGGGCGCTGTGCAATGGTCCAGGCGCCAGTCTCGTCACGTCGGGCCCCGACCTTCGTGACGATGTGCAGGCCGGCCGGGTAGGGGTGCAGGGCCTCTTTGATGAGCTCGTTGACGACGAAGGGACCGTAGAAGTCGCTGGTGTCGATATGGGTGATGCCCAGCTCGACCGCCTCGCGCAGCACGGCCAGCGCCTGGGCGCGGTCCTTGGGAGGACCGAACACCCCGGGGCCGGCCAACTGCATGGCGCCGAAGCCCATCCGGCTCAGGGTGAGGTCGTCGGCCAGGGTCAGGGGACCGCCTGGAGTCACGGTGATCATGTCGTGCCTTTCGTTGACGTGCAGATCTCGGGGGCTGGTTGTCGGGACCCGGACTTTGAGTACAGTCCACTGTACCTAAATAGCCACCGGCTGCCACAGACATCAACTTGCGAACGGCACCTGCGCCGAAGACCCCTTCCGCTCCCCGACCGGGTGCCTCCAGACCCCCTCCGCTGCCAGCCGAGGAAGCACCCCTTCCCCGAACCAGTACGCCTCCTCCAGATGCGGATATCCGCTCAGCACGAACTCCTCGATCCCCAGCGCCGCGTACTCCTTGATCCGCTCGGCGACCTCCTCGTGGCTGCCGACCAACGCCGTCCCCGCACCGCCGCGGACCAGCCCGATCCCTGCCCACAGGTTGGGGTGGATCTCCAGCCCGTCCCGGCTCCCGCCGTGCAGCGCCAGCATCCGCCGCTGCCCCTCGGACTCGCTCCGGGCAAGCCCCGCCTGTACGGACTTCACGGTCTCGGAGTCGAACCCTTCGAGCAGCCGGTTCGCCTCGGCCCAGGCCTCCGCGGACGTGTCCCGCGTGATCACATGCAGCCTGATACCGAACCGCAGCGACCGTCCCTCCTTCGCCGCCAGCCCTCTGATCCAGGCAATCTTCTCCGCGACCTGGGCCGGCGGCTCACCCCAAGTGAGGTACACGTCCACATACTTGGCGGCGATCTCTCCGGCAACGGGCGACGAGCCCCCGAAGTACACCTCGGGCACCGGCTCGGGCAGCCGCGCCAGTTTCGCGTCCTCGACGCGCAGGTGCTCGCCGGTCAGATCGACGGTCTTGCCGTCCCACAACTGCCGGACGACGTCCAGGAATTCGCCGGTACGGCGGTAGCGGTCGTCCTTGTCGAGGAAGTCGCCGTAGGCCCGCTGCTCGTGGCTCTCGCCGCCGGTGACGACGTTCAGGAGCAGTCGTCCGCCGGTCTGTCGCTGGAACGTGGACGCCATCTGCGCGGCGAGCGTCGGGGACACGAAGCCGGGCCGGAAGGCGACCAGGAACTTCAGCCGTTCGGTGTGCCGGCTGACCATCGCCGTGGTCAGCCACGCGTCCTCGCACCAGGCGCCCGTGGGGGTGAGAGCGCCCTCGAAACCGAGGTCCTCAGCCGCGCGGGCGATCTGGCTGAGGTAGGCGACCGTCGGCGGCCGGTCCCGTCCGGAGGCGGTGGCGGGGGTGCCGTGACCGCCGCCGACGACATGGCGGCTGTCCCCGTTGGTGGGGAGGAACCAGTGGAAGGTGAGGGACATGTGGGTCTCCGATCCGGACTGTCCTGAGGGTGGGTCAGAGGAGGCCGTGGCGGGGTGGCCTGGTGCCGTTGAGCACATATCTGCCGATGTGCTGGATCTTCCAGCGCGCCGGGTCGTGCAGCGTGTGGGTGCGGGCGTCGCGCCAATGCCGGTGCAGGTTCAGTGAGTTGAGGGCCGAGCGCGTTCCCGACACCTCGAACAGGGCGCCCGCCACCTCGACGGCCGTCTGCGCCGCGTGCACCTTTGCCGCCGCCACCGCGACGGAGGCCTCCGCCGCCGAGTCGTCGTTCAGGGCCGCGCGCGCCGCGTCGACGGCTGCCGCCGCCTGGATCAGCAGGGCCTCGGACGCCCTTACCTGGAGGGCGAGTTCGCCGAACCGCTGGATCAGCAGCGGGTCCTCGGCGGCGGTCTCCACCCCGCTCTCGAACCAGGGGCGGCTCTTCGTCCGTACGAACTCGGCGGCCTCGGCCAGCGCTCCGCCGGCGATCCCGGTGTCGATGGCCGCGTGCAGCAACTGGGCTACAGCGCCGTGGAGTTGGGGGCCCTCGAAGGTGAGGTGATGCGGCAGGACCCGGTCCGCCGGGACGGCGACCGCCTCCAGGCGGACGGTGCCGCTGGCCGTCGTACGCTGTCCCATTCCGTCCCAGTCGTCGACGATCGTGACGCCCTCGGCGTCGCTCGGGACGTACGCGACGTGCAGGTTGTCGTGCTCGGCGCGGGCGAGGACGGGGATCCAGTCGGCGAAGAGGGCGCCGGTGGAGTAGTGCTTGACGCCGGTCAGTTCGTACGAGCCGTCGGGCCGAGGGGTCAGCCGGGTGCGGATGTCCTGGACGTGTTGGGTGCCGGCCTCCGACTGGGCGTTGCCGAAGCGGCGGCCGGCGAGCAGTTCGGCGAAGAAGAACTTCCGCTGATCCGGGGTGCCCTGACGGCGGATCACATTGACGTAGGCGAAGTGGCTCTGCGGGATCTGGGCGAGACTGCCGTCGGCCGAGCCGAGCAGGCGGAAGATCTCGGCGAGGGTCCGGGCGCTGACATCGGCGCCACCGTGTTCGACGGGCACGGTGACGGCGAGCAGTCCGGATGCGGAGAGCCGGTCCAACTCGGCGCGCGGAAGCCTGCGTTCGGTGTCGCGGGCCGAGGCTGTGGCCCGGAACTCGTCGGCCAGCGCGGCGGCGAGGACGAGGGCCTCGGCGTCGTCGGCGATCACATGGGCGGGCTCGTGGCCGGGCTCGTGGGTGGTCCCGTGGTCGGTCATGGTGGTCAGCCCGCCGCCGCCAGGAGGGGGGTGCGGCCGAGGGCCGTCGAGAACTGGTCCAGCACCTGGGTGAGGGCTTCGGCGGTGCCCGGGGCGACGGTGAGCGAGCCGTCCTCGTGGGCGGTGATGTCCTTGTCGAGGGTGAACCAGCCCTGGACTATATGGGCCGCACCCATGGAGTTCAGCACCGGGCGGAGCGCGTAGTCGATGGCCAGCACATGTGCGGTGGACCCACCGGTGGCGAGGGGCAGCACGGTCTTGCCGGTGAGGGCGTACTGCGGGAGCAGGTCGAGCAGCGCCTTCAGGACTCCGGAGTAGGAGGCCTTGTAGACGGGCGTGCCGACGACCACTCCGTCGGCACGGGCGAACAACTCGGTCGCCTCGACGATGGCAGGGTGCCGGAAGTCCGCGCCGAGCAGGGCCTCTGCGGGGATGGTCCGCACGTCGAGCGGGATCACCTCGTGGCCCTGGGCGATCAGCCGCTTGTCCAGGTGGCGCAGGAGGCGGTTGGTGCGGGAGGAGACGGAGGGGCTGCCGGAGACGGACAGGACGGTGGCCATGGGTCCTCTTTCGGGGATGCCTCCTCTTTCGAGGAGGTGGGGTGCCCGCACATGTGCGGGCCATCGACTACGCGCTCCGCCCGGTGCTGAACTCCATGGGTGCGGCCCATATAGTCC
>NZ_JBFAZO010000017.1:0-35009 GCF_040681835.1 Streptomyces sp. NPDC051576 | reverse complement strand
TATATTTTGCGGTCTTCCTATATTTTTCGTTTCGGTGGGGGCCCCTCTATTGCGCGGCCACCCCAGGGCTGCGGGTCAGGAGTACCAGGTGGGTTCGGGCAGTTCACCCTCAAGGACCCAGCGGCCGACTTCGCGTCGCTTGTAGGCGACAGGGTCGTGCAGGGTGTGGGTGCGGACGTTGCGCCAGAAGCGGTCCAGGCCCTCCGAGGTGGCGGTGGAGCGCGCGCCGGTGACCTCGAAGACGCGGTTGCCGATCTCCAGGGCGACATCGGTCGCGCGTGCCTTGACGGCGGCGACCCGTACCTCGAAGGCGCCGCGTGTCTGCTCGGTGACGGCGTCGGGGTCGTCGTGCAGCCGCTGGCCCTCGGAGGCGACGGTGTCGGCGAGCGCCTCGACGGCCCAGAGCTTCGCGGTGAGGTCGCCGTAGGTGTCGATGACGTACGGCTCGTCGACCGCGCGCTCGAAGCCGCCGTGCAGCCAGGAGCGGGATTTGGTGCGGGTGTAGCCGGCGGCGGTCTCCAGGGCACCGGCCGCGATGCCCAAGTAGAAGTTGACGAAGACGAGTTGGATGGTGGGGACGTTGAGGGTGTTGTACGTGCGCGGCCGGAACCGCTTGTCGACGTAGCCGGCGGCCGAGGACCACGGGGTGCGCACCCCGTCGAGGATGACGCCGCCGCTCTCGGTGAGGCGCTGGCCGATGTTGTCCCAGTCGTCGAGGAAGGTCAGGCCTTCGCTGTCGGAGGGCACGATGGCGAAGACGTGCTGGTCGGTGCCTTCGAGGACGCCTTCGAGGACGGTGACGTCGGAGACCCTGCTGCCGGTGGAGAAGGACTTGCGGCCGGTGAAGACGAGGTCGTCGCCGTCCTCGGTGACGGTGACGTCCTTGTCGCGCGGGTTGACGGCGCCGCCGAAGAACCAGCGGCCCCGTGCGGCCTGGGCCTCGACGTGCTCCCACTGTTCGCGGGTGCCGACCAGGCGGGCGGCCCAGTTCCACAGGTAGTGGTAGCCGAGGAGTTGGCCGATGGAGCCGTCGGCCTTGGCGACCTCGCGGACGACCCGGTAGGCGGTGGGCCAGTCCTGGCCTCCGCCGCCGTGCTCGGTGGGGCCGAGCAGGGTCACGAGGCCGGAGTCCTTGAGGAGCTGGACCTCGGCGTACGGGGTGGCGCCGGCCCGGTCGCGGGCGGCGGCGTCGGTGTCGAGGACGGCGGCGACCTCGGCGGCGCGGGCGATCCAGTCCTGGGCGGTCTTCGGGGCCTGGCGGGTCTGCCAGTCGGTGGGCGTGACGGTGCTCATGTCGGACGACCTCTCTCGCGGTGGGGCGCGCTCAGGCGTGGACGGAGACGGACTCGGGCTCGGCGTCCGGGAGTTGGGCTTCCAGTTCACGCACGAGCGGCAGCACCCGCTTGCCGAAGTACTCGACCTCCTCGTGGTAGTGCAGGAAGCCGAGCAGCAGCAGGTCGACGCCCAACTTCTTGTAGGCGACGATCCGTTCGGCGATCTGCTCCGGGGTGCCGATGAGCCCGGTGCGGAAGCCGTCGTTGTACTGCACGAGGTCCTCGAACGTGGAGTCCTGCCACATGCCCTTGCGTTCGGCGGAGGACTGCCCGGCCTGCTTCACCGCGGCCCCGAAGCCCTCGACGGCCTCGCGGTCGGCCTTGGCGACGATCTCCCGGAGCGTGTCGTGGGCCTCGGCCTCGGTGTCGCGGGCGATGAGGAATCCGTTGAGGCCGAACTTCGGTGCGGTGCGGCCGACTTGGGCCGCCGAGTGTCGTACGTCGGCGATCTGCTCGGTGACTCCGTCGAAGTCCTTGCCGTTGGAGAAGTACCAGTCGGAGACGCGGCCGGCCATCGCGCGGGCGGCGGTGGAGTTGCCGCCCTGGAAGATCTCGGGGTGCGGTCGTTCGGGGGTGTTGAGGGGCTTGGGCTTGAGGGAGAAGTCGCGCAACCGGTAGAAGTCACCGGCGAGTTCGGTGTGGTCCTCGGTCCAGATCTGACGCAGTGCCTGGATGAACTCCTCGGAGCGGCGGTAGCGCTCGTCGTGCTCCAGCCAGGGCTCGCCGAGCGCGGTGAACTCGCCCTTGAACCAGCCGGACACCACGTTGACGGCGAAGCGGCCGTTCGACAGGTGGTCGGCGGTGGCGCCGAGTTTGGCGAGGACGCCGGGGTGCCACAGGCCGGGGTGGACGGCGGCGATGACCTTCAGGCGCTGGGTGGCGAGGAGGAGGGCGAGGCTGAAGCTGGTCGACTCGTGCTGGAACTCGGCGCCGTAGCTGGCCATGTAGCGGACCTGGCTGAGTGCGTACTCGAAGCCGTTGTTCTCGGCGAGGACGGCGAGTTCGCGGTTGTACTCGTAGCCCCAGTCGGTCCGTTGCTCGATCGTGCTGGTGACGAGTCCCCCGCTGACGTTGGGGACCCAGTAGGCGAATTTCAGGGGCGCTGCGGGCATGCGGAACTCCTGTTGCGGAATATGTTTCCGGGCACGCCGAATCCGGCCGGAGCGAAATCCGGCGAATTTCAGGCGGGAGCGAAAAGGGGGCGGCGGATCACAGGACGGAAGGGAGGGGGATCAGGCCGCGGTGCAACAGGAGGCGCTGGAGACGCGCGCGAGGTCGACGTGGCGTCGCCGCGTGAGGTCCAGTCGCATCTTCATGCCGTCGATCGTGGCAGCCGTCGGCGAGGAGCGTCAAGGAGAACCCGACCGGTCTCGTATCGCGGACCATTGAATTTCACGAAGGTGTGACAGGGAAACCCTTGAACGGCCCGGGAAATCGGCCGCATTCTGCGGGCATGCGGACCGAACAGTTGGAATACATTGCGGCCGTGACCCGGCTCGGCTCGCTGCGCCGGGCCGCCGAGGAACTACGCCTGTCACAGCCCGCGTTGAGCGAGACCGTACGGAATCTGGAACGCGAACTCGGCGTCGATCTCCTGGAGCGCAAACGGTCCGGCGCGACGATGAGCGCGGAGGGCCGGGAGCTGCTGCCGAAGATCGTCGATGTGCTGGACGCGGTGGACCGGCTGCGGGCGGCGGCGGGCGAGCAGCACCGGATCAGTCGCATGGTGCGGGTGGGCACGGTCAACGCGGCGACCGTGCCGCTGCTGCTGCCCGTGGTGCGCGACTTCCGTGCCTCGCATCCGCTCACCCAGGTCGAGGTGGTCGGCGCCCAACAGACCGACATCCACCGAGCGTTGGCAGAGGGCGGGTTCGATCTAGGTCTGGTCAACCACCTGGACGGCGACGACATGCCGACCGACTTCGAGTCCACCGAGCTGCTCTCCGGCCTGCCCGTGGTGTGCGTGCGCCCCGACAGTCCGCTGGCGTCCCGGCCGAGCGTCGGTGTGGAGGACCTACTCACCGAGCCGCTGATCGGTATGCGTTCCGGCTATGTGATGCACCGCTATGTGCACCGGCTGCTCCATGGTCGGAGCCCGGCCTTCGCGTACTCGACCGACGGCGCCGAGATGGGCAAGCTCATGGTCGCGGAGGGGCTCGGGGTGACGGTCCTGCCCGACTTCAGTGTCGTAGGAGATCCGTTGGAGCGGCTCGGCGCGATCACCCACCGGCCGATCGCCGGTGCCACGGCCCGGGTGCTGCTGATGCTGCGCCGTCGTCGTGCGGAGTCGGTGCCGCAGGCGGCCGGGGATCTGCACGAGGCGTTCGTACGGCGGGCCCGGGAACTGGGCGGGACGGGCATCTGAGGCCTGGTCAGTCCTCGTCGCGCGTAGGAACCACCACGAGGAACGCGTCGGACTTGAGGTCCATGACGACCCTGGCGGGCTCCCCCTCGGCGCGGCGCCTGGCCGCGAACTCCTCCGCGGGCCACGACCCACGCGGAGCTCCTGCGGGAAACCGCTCCAGCACCTTCGCGCCCGTCACGGCACTCACCTCCGGTTCCGGCCTTCGTCTCGCCACGACACCTGGTCGTACAAATCCGCCTGCCCGCGATCCGCACGTACATGCCAGGGCCGGTGGCGTGATCCTCCGTCGAACCGCGCATCCGACACGGCCGCGCGCGGGGAAGTGATCCCAGGGGCCCACCGACACGAAGGACAGTGGATCGATGCACACTGACGACACCGGGCCGGGCCCGCGCTGCCTGGTGACCGGCGCGACGGGCTACATCGGCGGCCGGCTGGTTCCGGAGCTGCTCGCCGAGGGCCATCGCGTCCGCTGCCTGGCCCGTACCCCCGGCAAGCTGCGCGACTATCCGTGGGCGGGAGACGTGGACGTGGTGGGCGGCGATGTCACGGACGCCGAGTCCGTCGCCACCGCCCTGGACGGCATCGACGTCGCCTATTACCTCGTGCACGCACTCGGCACCGGCGACCGCTTCGAGGACACCGACCGGAAGGCGGCGCGGATCTTCGGTGAGCGGGCGCGGGCCGCGGGGGTGCGGCGCATCGTCTATCTCGGCGGCCTGACCCCCTCGGGCGTACCGGAACAGGACCTCTCCCCGCATCTGCGGTCGAGAAGCGAGGTGGGCCGGATCCTCCTCGACTCGGGCGTGCCCACCACGGTCCTGCGCGCGGCCGTGGTGATCGGCTCGGGTTCGGCCTCGTTCGAGATGCTGCGCTACCTCACCGAACGGCTGCCGGTGATGATCACGCCGAGCTGGGTGCGCACCCGCATCCAGCCCGTGGCGGTGCGCGACGTTCTGCGCGTGCTCGTCGGCAGCGCGCGGATGCCGGCCGAGGTCAGCCGGGCTTTCGACATCGGCGGTCCCGACGTCCTCACCTACCGGGAGATGATGACCCGGTACGCGGCCGTCGCCGGTCTCCCGCGCAGGCTGATCCTTCCCGTTCCGGTGCTCACTCCCGGTCTGTCCAGTCACTGGGTCGGCCTGGTGACGCCCGTACCCGCGTCCATCGCACGGCCGTTGACCGAGTCGCTGCGCCACGAGGTCGTCTGCCGCGAGCACGACATCGCGCCGTATGTGCCCGACCTTCCCGGGCATCCGCTCGGCTTCGACGAGGCGGTACGGCTCGCCCTCCAGCGCGTCCGCGACGCCCGGGTCACCACCCGCTGGTCGTCGGCGTCGGTACTCGGCGCGCCGAGCGACCCGCTGCCCACCGACCCGGACTGGGCCGGCGGCAGCCTCTACACGGACCGGCGGGAGCTGTCGGTCGACGCCTCGCGCGAGGCCCTGTGGCGGGTGATCGAGGGGATCGGCGGGGACAACGGCTGGTACTCCTTCCCACTGGCCTGGGCCGTACGAGGCCGGCTGGACCGGCTGGTGGGCGGTGTCGGTCTGCGCCGGGGCCGGCGGGACGCGGCCCGGCTGCGGGTCGGTGACTCGCTGGACTTCTGGCGTGTCGAGGAGATCCGCCCCGGGCATCTGCTGCGGCTGCGGGCCGAGATGCGGCTGCCGGGTCTGGCCTGGCTGGAGATGTACGCGGAGACGGCCGACGACGGCTCCACCCGCTACCGGCAGCGGGCCCTGTTCCACCCGCACGGTCTGCTGGGGCACGCCTACTGGTGGAGTGTCGCGCCCTTCCACACGGCCGTGTTCGGCGGCATGGCACGCAACATCGCGGGAGCCGCGGCCCGGACACCGACCTCACCGGCGGGGACGCACACGCCGGTCGGGTGACCTCCGCATCCGCCGGCCCCTCCGCCCCGGAAGCACTCACCGGCCTCCCTGCCCGCCCCCTCCTCCCGGAGTTCGTGTCATGAACGTCTCGATCGTCCTGTTCACCTCCGACCTGCGGCTGCACGACCATCCCCCGCTGCGGGCCGCCGCGGAGGCCCGTCAGGTGGTGCCGCTCTTCGTACGCGACCGGGGTGTCGCGGACGCCGGGTTCGCGGCGCCCAACCGGCTGGCGTTCCTCGCCGACTGCCTGCGCGACCTCGATTCCGGTCTGCGCGAGCGGGGCGGCCGGCTGGTGGTCCGCTCCGGCGACGTCGTCGAGGAGGTGTGCAAGGTGGCCGCCGAGACGGACGCCGACGAGGTGCACATGGCGGCCGACGTCAGCGGCTACGCGCACCGGCGCGAACAGCGGCTGCGCCGCGCCCTGGAGGCCGAGGGACGGCGGCTGCACGTGCACGAGACGGTGACCACGGCCGTCGCTCCCGGCGCGGTGACCCCGGCCTCCTCGGACCATTTCGCCGTCTTCACCCCGTACTTCCGGCACTGGTCCGAACTGCGGCTTCGCGACCCCTTCGCCGCACCGCGCACCGTACGGGTCCCGGACGGCGTCGGCTCGGAGGAACTCCCTTCCCGTGCCGACGTATTGGGGCTCTCGCCGGGCCTCGCGACCGGCGGGGAGACCACGGGCCGC
The DNA here is from genome assembly GCF_040681835.1 of Streptomyces sp. NPDC051576. Lineage (NCBI taxonomy): Bacteria > Bacillati > Actinomycetota > Actinomycetes > Kitasatosporales > Streptomycetaceae > Streptomyces > Streptomyces sp. NPDC051576. The sequence continues at coordinate 28,730 of NZ_JBFAZO010000017.1, read as the reverse complement.
AGGCAGTTGGCCAGGTGGCTGCGCACCGGAATCGACGCCTACGACGAACGGCACGACGACCTGGCCGGCGACGCCACCTCCCGGCTGTCGCCTCATCTGCACTTCGGAACCCTGTCCCCCGTGGAACTCGTGCACCGGGCGCGGAGAGCGGGCGGCCCGGGCGCCGAGGCCTTCGTACGGCAGCTCGCGTGGCGGGACTTCCACCGCCAGGTGCTGGCGGGCCGGCCGGGGGCCGCCGACGCCGACTACCGTACGAAGCACGACCGTTGGCGGTCCGAGCGCACCGCCCGGGCGGACATCGAGGCATGGCGGGAGGGCCGCACCGGCTATCCGCTGATCGACGCGGCGATGCGCCAACTGCGCCACGAGGGCTGGATGCACAACCGTGGACGGCTGCTGACCGCGAGCTTCCTCACCAAGACCCTGTACGTCGACTGGCGTGTCGGCGCCCGCCACTTCCTCGACCTTCTCGTCGACGGCGACATCGCCAACAACCAGCTCAACTGGCAGTGGATGGCGGGCACCGGCACCGACACCCGCCCCAACCGGGTCCTCAACCCCGTCGCCCAGGCCAAGCGGTACGACCCTGACGGCACGTATGTCCGCCGCTGGGTCCCCGAACTCGCCGGTGTGGACGGGGCGTTGGTGCACGAGCCGTGGAAGCTCCAAGGACTGGACCGCGCCGCGCTCGACGACTACCCGGCCCCGATCGTCGACCTCTCCGAAGGCCTCGCGCGCTTCAGGAAAGCCCGGGCCCACGAGTGAGGTTCAGCGCTCGGACGCGTACGCGCCGGCCAGGATCTCCACGGCGTCCCTGAGGCTCGTAGGCCGTGGCATTCCACGCGGCCACGCACCGGACCAGCCGGGTCCGCCCAGGACAACGAGGGGCTGTCGGCGCGCGCCCTTCACACCCCACCGGATGGCGACGACGTGCCGGGCCAGCGGCAGGTCGGCCGTGGACCGCGACTGCGCCCACAGGACGACGGCCGCCGGCCCCAGCCGTCGTACGGCGGCGGTCAGCGCCTCGGCGGGCACGGCCGCGCCGAACATCCTTGTGGGCAGGCCGAGTTCGCCGAGTCCCGCGTTGAGCGCCTCGATCGGCAGGGTGTGCTGTTCACCCGGTACGCAGGCCAGGACGACGGGCCCGGCGGGCGAGGCGTCCGGCTGCCGTTCCGGGGACGGGGTGCATCGGCGCAAGGTGGTGGAGACATGCCAGGACAGCAGATGCTCCACCTCGACGTAACGGTCCCCTGACGACTCCCACTTGCGCCCCACCGCGTGCAGCGTGGGCACCATCACCTCCTGCCAGGCGACGGCGATGCCGTACCGCTCGACGGCGGCGGCCAGTTGCCGTTCCACGGCCGGTGCGTCAAGGCGTACGGCGGCGCGGGCCAGGCCGCGGCACTCCTGACGCACATCGCCGAGGGGCAGCGGGCCGGCCGCCCGCGAACCACGCCGTACAGGCGGATCCATGGCCTGTCCGGTGGTCTCCTTCGCGGCCCGGGCCGCCTCCGCCGGTGGCACGCCCGCCGAGGTGAGCCGGCACATGCTCTCCAGCACCGCCACGTCCTCGGGGGCCCAGCGCCGGTGCCGTCCGTCGGCGCGGACGGCGGGGCCGATGCCGTAGCGGCGGTCCCAGGAGCGGAGGGTGGTGGGCGACACCCCGAGCCTGCGGGCCAGCGCCCCGGTCGTCAGGGGGGCGGCGGCGGTACCGGCGTGCGACTCACTCACACGGCGACTGTACGACGCAGAATCGATGCGAGTTGAGCCGTTGATCTCCGGCTCGCACGATGGACACACCGGGGCAATACCGTCCGAGGTGAGGAGCCGTCGTCATGAGCCCGCAGCACACGGCCGTCCGACGGGCGGCGACGGAGGGACCGCTCGACGACGAGGAACTGGCCCGTGGGCTGGCCGCCGGCGACGAGAGTTGCCTGACTGCCGCGTATCAGCGCTGGTCGGCGCTGGTGCACACGCTCGCCTGGCGTTCCCTGGGCGACGCGCGGGAGGCCGAGGACGTGACCCAGCAGGTGTTTTTCGGCGTGTGGCGCGGGCGGCACACCTTCCGTCCCGAGCGCGGCACGATGGGCGGCTGGATCGTCGGCATCACCCGGCGGAAGATCGCCGACGCGCTGTCCGCCCGGACCCGCCGCACGGATCTCGTGACCGCCGCGGGGTCGGCCCTGGCCCTCGCCGATCCGGCCACCCGCCGTCCCGAGGCGGTACTCGACCGCGTCCTGGTCGGGCACGAACTGGCCCGACTGCCCGCGCCCCAGCAGCGGGTCCTGCGGCTGGCGTTCTACGACGATCTCACCCAGACCCAGATCGCGGAGTGCACCGGCTGGCCGCTCGGCACGGTGAAGAGTCATGCCCGGCGCGGTCTCCACCAGCTCCGGCGCTCCCTCCGACAGCAGGGCACCCGACAGCCTGACCTCTACACATAAAGGGAAAATAAGAGCAGAATGGACGGAAAGCGGCTCTTACCGCTCACCGCACGCATCAGACGCGGTCGGGCCAGCAAGTCAAAGGAGACGAGTCATGGCCAACGTCTCGCACACCAGAGGTGACATAACGAGCCACCCTGATGTCTCCGAAATGCAGGCGCGCTACGCCCGCATGCTCGGTGGACGCGATGTGGCGCTCGTGGACGGACCGGTGTTCCTGCTCGGTCTGTACTGCGCCGTATCCCCGTGGATACTCCACTACACGACGAGCCAGCCCGCGCTCGTGCCGCACAACCTGATCATCGGCATCGCGATCGGCCTGCTGGCCCTCGGGTTCACCAGGGCGCCGGAGCGCATGTACGGCCTGAGCTGGGCGATGAGCGCCCTGGGCGTCTGGATGATCATCTCGCCGTGGATCGTCGGCGACAGCCCCGACAAGGGCGTCATCCTGAACAACGTCATCATCGGTGGTCTGGCCGTACTCATGGGCCTGGTGTGCGCCGGTACGGCGGCGCGGAGCACCCCCAAGCCGTAGGAACCCCGGACCAGAACCCCGGACTCCGGAAGGAAGCCCCGCCCCCTTCAGTGGTCGCCCGGCACCAGCCAGGGCGCCTGCGGGAGGGGGCTGCCGGTTTCGAGGACGGACTTCAGATTGGACAGCACCGCGGGCCAGCCGCCGGAGACGTCGGACAGCTCGCCCTCGTCGGCGAGGTCCTCGTGGGTGACGGTGAGGCGCACGATGTCCTCGTGCCGCCGGATGTCGTAGGTGACCCGGGAGTACTTGTCCTCCTGGCCCTCGTTCTCCGGCGAGCTCCACGTGGTGACCAGGCGGGTCGGGCGCTCGCTCTCGGCCACGGTGCCGACGACGTCGGCGATGCCGGAGCCGTCCGTGCGCACGTGTTCCCAGCGCGAACCCCGCTGCCAGTCGGACACATTGCTGTGGCCCCAGTAGGCGGCGGTCAGATCGGCGTCGGTGAGCGCGTCCCAGACCTTCTCGGGGGTGCTCGCGATGTAGGTGACGTAGACGAATGTCGGCTTGTCGGTCATGGCTTCCTCGGCTCGTAGCTTCAGGACCCCGAGCGCGCGCAGTCGCGGGCGCTCGAACTTGTCGATCCAGCGCTCCTGCATCTCGTGCAGCGGGACCGGATTGAGGTAGTGCAGCTTCTCCCGCCCCCGCCGCACCGTGCTGACCAGGTTGGCCGCCTCCAGGACGGCCAGATGCTGGGTCACCGCCTGCCGGGTCATGTCGATGCGCCCGCACAGCTCGGCGAGCGTCTGCCCGTTGTGCTCGTGCAGCCGGTCCAGCAGACGTCTGCGGGTGTCGTCGGCCAGCGCCTTGAAGACCGCGTCCATCCCTGGTTCGTGTTCGGATCGCACACCCAAAGTTATGCAGGCAATTACTTGCATGTCAAGGCGCGCCGTGCCGTCCGCCGTGCGCTCGGATCGGCTACGGCCCCTCAGCCCAGCAGGGCGCCCAGTTCACGCCGGTGCGCGACCACCCAGTCGTACGCGTCCCGGATCTCGTCCACGACGCCATTCGCCCGCAGGCCGGCCATGCCTCGTTCGCCGCGCTCGGCACCGGCCTCGATACCCCGCCAACAGCGGTCCTGCCACCACAGGACGGTGTCGAGGAGCCGACCGGTGTCGTCGAGTCCGTACGCCTCGCAGATCAGCGCGATCCGGCGGGCGGCCTCGGTCACGTCGTTGATGCCCGGGCCGAGGTCCAGGTACTGCCAGCAGACATGAGCGACGTCGTGGACGCGCTCGCCCGGAGCGGCGAGGTCCCAGTCGACGAAGGCGACGGGGCGCCAGGTCGCGTCGTAGACCGTGTTCTTGGGCGCCAGGTCGTTGTGGCACACGACGTCCTGGTCGCCGGCCTCCGGTGTGCCGTGTGTCAGGTCGTGGAAGGCGCGGACGAGACGCGCGACGCGCACCAGACCGTCGTCGGTGCGGGCGGCCGACCGCTCCTCGGGACTGACGGCCGCCCGGCCCTCGATGTACCGGAACACCTCCCGCCCCTGCTCGTCCGTGCCTAGGAAACACGGCGCACCCGCCCAGCCCCGCCGCGCGAACAGCGCGAGCAGTCCGGTGACATGGCGCGACCGTTCGGAGGACGTACGGCGTACGGTCTCCCCGACCCGTACGACCATGTTGACCGCCCCTCCGCCGAGCGCCGACTCCTCCACGTGCCCCACCTCCCCGAATTCGTTCGACCGCACGAGTATCGCTTGGCACGCTGCTCGTATGGATCACGCGGAGGCACTGCTCATCGGGGGACGCGCCGGGGTCGGGAAGACGACCGTGGGCTGGGAGGTGTCGGCGCGGCTGCGCGCGGCCCAGGTCGCCCACGCGGTGATCGACGGCGACTTCATGGGGCAGGTGCATCCGGCGCCGGACGGCGATCCGCACCGTGCGGCGATCGGCGAGGCCAACCTGACGGCCGTGTGGGGGAATTACGCGGCGCTGGGCCATCGACGGCTCGTGTACACGAACACGATGAGCGTGCTCGGGGAAGCGGCGGGGCAGTTCCGTCGGGCGATGGGCGCGGACGTGCGGATCGTACGGGTACTGCTGACCGCGTCCGACATCACCGCCTCGAAGCGGCTCAACGGGCGGGAGATCGGCAGTGAGTTGGAGCGGGAGATGGCCAACAGCGCTCGTAAAGCACGGTTGTTGGACGAGCGGGCACCTGCGGACACTGTGCGGGTGGTGACCGACGGGCGCTCGGTGGTGGACATCGCGGGTGAGGTGCTGGCGGCGACGGGGTGGGTGAACGGCTGTTAGGCGCCTGCTGGTTCCGGGTCCGCGAAGTCCCGGCTGCCTCGGGACGCCACGCAAGGGTGCGGGGGCGATGCCCCCACTCACCACAGCCGGCGCAAACCCAGTGCCTCCAGCACGAGGGCCTGCACCCGGCGCGGCGAGAACTCGCGCCCGACACCGAGCAACCGCCCTCCCCTAGCCCGGCAATGGCCCAACACCCCCTACGCGCCCGCCGGTTCCGGATCCGCCGCCGTCTCCGTGAGGTACTCCTCAGTGATCTCCTTGGGGCCGAACGGCCACACCTTCTCCAGGCGGGCCCAGACGACGAACGCGACGCAGCCCAGGGCGAGCCAGGCCAGGGACCACTCGATGGGGTGGCGGCCCGGGGAGTTCTTGTCGGCGTAGCCGTAGATCACGCACCAGCCGACGAAGGCGACGATGCTCGGCACGGGGTAGAGCCACATGCGGTAGGGGCGGCGCAGGGTCGGCTGGCGTTTGCGGAGGACCGTCAGGGCGATGATCTGGGCCAGGGCCTGGACGATGACCATGACCGTGGTCAGGAGCTGGATCAGGGTGGCGAGGTCGGTGTGGCGGCCGATGAGGAAGCCGATCGCCGTGATCACGCCCATGGTGGCCAGACCCAGCATCGGGAAGCGGTGCCTGGGGTGGAGCTTGGCGTAGGGGCGGAAGAAGACGCGTTCGCGGGCCGCGTCGTAGGGGACCCGGGAGCCGCCGAGGAGGCCGGTGAAGACCGAGGCGAAGGCGGTGATCAGGATCAGCACGGTGACCGTGTCGGCGGCGGTCTTGCCCCAGGTCTTCTCCAGGACCGCGGAGGCCACCGAGGTGGAGGCGATGTCGTTCGCGTGTGTCATCCGGTGCCAGTCGATGACGCCGAGGGTGCCGATCTGGAGCATCAGGTAGATGGCCATGATGCCGACGATGGAGAACAGGATGGAGCGGGGCAGCGTACGGCCGGGGTCCTTGATCTCGGCGCCCATGTAGGCGGTGGTGTTGTAGCCGAGGTAGTCGTAGATGCCGATGGTCAGGCCGCCCGCGAAGCCGAGCCAGAAGTGGTCGCTGCCCAGGTCGAAGGCGTGCGCCGGGTAGGTGAAGGCGAGGTGGCCGCTGAAGTGGGTGGCGGCGGCCAGGATCACCAGGAACACGGAGGCGATCATCACGGTCCACATGACGGCGGTGATGCGGGCGATGTTCTCGATGCCGCGCCAGAGGAGGAGGATCACCAGGGCGATCACTCCCAGGCCGATGAGGTCGCCGGAGGTCTTGCCCAGGTCCGGTGCCAGATAGCCGAGATACTGCACGAAGCCGACCACGCCGGTCGACATGATCAGCGGGATGAAGAGCATCGCCGTCCAGACGAACAGGAACGGCATCAGCCGGCCGGTGCGGTACTGGAAGGCCTGGCGCAGATAGACGTAGCTGCCGCCGGAGCCGGGCATCGCGGCGCCCAGTTCGGCCCACACGAGTCCGTCGGCCAGTGCGAGGATCGCGCCCGCGACGAAGCCGATCACCGCCTGCGGGCCGCCGAACGCGGCGACCATCAGCGGGATCGTGACGAACGGGCCGATGCCGCACATCTGGCTCATGTTGATGGCGGTGGCCTGGAAGAGGCCGACGCGGCGGACGAACCCGCCGTCTGGGGGCGGACTACCGGACATGGGGGCTCCTGAGGGTGTGCGTGGCTCGGGGGGCGGGAGAAGGGGTGCGGCGTGCGGGCCGGTATCCGGTGGCTGGCTCTGGTCGACCATGGCCGACTGGGCGATAAAGTTAAGGAGCCTTACTAGACTCGTCAAGAGGGTGTCCCCGATGCGTGAGAATGGTGCGATGCCCGCCAGCGACGCCGTAGAGCTGCAGGAACAGCCCTGGAGCCGGCAGCGGCTGCGGAGCGCGAACGAGCGGCTGCTGCTCGACCGGCTGCGCACCGCCGGTGCCGCCTCGCGCGCCCAACTCGCCCGCGAGACCGGCCTGTCGAAGCCCACGGTCTCCAGCGCGCTGGCCGCCCTGGCGGAGGCGGGGCTCGTTCACGAGGTCGGCACACAGGCCCCCGAGCGCGGCCGGACCGCCGTGCTCTACGCCCCCGACCCGTCCGCCGGGTACGCGCTCGGCATCGACGTCGGGCGGAGTTGGCTGCGGGTCGCGGTCGCCAATCTGGACGGCGAGGTGGTGGCCCGGGCGGACGTCCGCAACCGGGCCCGCAGTTCGGGCGCGATGGCCGAGCTGGTGGTCGCCACCGCGCACCAGGTCGTCGCCAACTCCGAGGTCGAACCGGCCGCGGTGGTGCACGCGGTGGTCGGTACGCCGGGTGTGTACGACGAGCAGCGGCGGCGGGTGCGGTTCGCGATGCATCTGCCGGGGTGGGGGCGGGCCGGGCTGTTCGACCGGATGCGGGAGGAGCTGGGCATCCCGCTGGAGGTGCACAACGACGCCAATCTCGCGGCGCTCGGCGAGTACACGTACGGCGTCGGCGCGGGCAGCCGGCTGTTCGCCTACATCATGATCGGCACCGGCCTCGGCATGGGTGTGGTCAGCGAGGGGCGGCTGTTCACGGGGGCGCACGGCGGGGCCGGGGAGATCGGGTTCCTGCCGTGGCCCGGACAGCAGAAGCCGGAGACGCTGGAGGACGCCGTGTCCGGGGTGGCGGTCGTCGAGGCGGCCCGCATGTTCGGCATGAGCGGACAGCAGCTCACCGCGAAGGCCGTGTTCGACGCGGCCCGGCAGGGAAATCCCGCCGCCGCCAAGGCCGTTGAGCTGGAGGGCGAGCGGATCGCGCACACGGTGGCGGCGGCAGCGGCCGTGCTCGATCCGGACCTGGTGGTCCTGGGCGGCGGCGTCGGACACAGCGTCGATCTGCTGCTGCGCCCGGTCCGGGAGAACCTTCGCGCGCTCACTCCGCTCCGGCCGAAGATCGTGCCGAGCGCGCTCGGCGAGGACGCGGTCCTGCTGGGCGCGGTGGCCACCGCGCTGGGCACGGCGCGGGACCTGGTCTTCGAGCGGCACTCGGCGTCCTGAACAACTCGCCCAAGCGCAACGGTGATTGACAGGCCTCACCGGGCGCCCTACCTTCGGACACGGTTAGTAAAGCTTCCTAACTTGACGAGGCTGGAGACCGCCGTGTTCCACCGCCCCGCCGTCCCCCCACTTCTCAGGAGCCGTCTCACCACGGCCGCGGTAGCCCTCGGCCTGCTGGGTTCCCTCACCACCGGCGCGTGGGCGGGGGCGCGGGAGCCGTCCCCGCCTCCCGCGCCGGCCCAGGTGACCACCGTGGGCTCGACCGCCGGAAGTGCGACCCCGCTGTCCGGCTACACGATCCAGTCGTCCGCCAAGGTCACCGACTCCCCCGCGACCGTCTCCTCCCCCGGCTACCGGACCACCGGCTGGCACCCGGCCGGCGCGCGCTCCACGGTCCTCGCGGCCCTGATCGCCGACGGCGTCCACCCGGACCCCTTCTACTCCACCAACCAGCGGAAGATCCCGAAGGCCGACTTCCAGGTGCCGTGGTGGTACCGGAGCGACTTCACGGTCGCCGACCGCACGCAACGCACGTACCTCGACTTCAGCGGGGTGATCTCGGCGGCCGACGTCTACGTCGACGGCAAGCAGGTCGCCAAGGCCGCCGACGTCAACGGCGCCTACACACACCACGAGTTGGACATCACCTCACTCGTCCGCTCGGGCACCAACACGGTCGCGTTCCGCATCCGCCCGAACGACCCGAACAAGAACCTCACCATGGGCTGGATCGACTGGATCCAGCCGCCCTCCGACCAGAACATGGGCATCGTCCGTGACGTCCTCGTCCGACGCGGCGGCCCGGTCGCGCTGCGCGACGCACATGTGGTCACCAAACTGGCCGTCCCCTCGCTCGCCACCGCCGACCTGACGGTCAAGGCACAGGCGCGCAACGACTCCAGTGCGCCCGTCACTGCACAGGTCAGGGGCAGCGTCGCCGGCAGGGTCTTCGAGAAGACCGTCTCCCTCGCCGCCCACGAGACGCGGACCGTCGCCTTCGGTCTTCGTCTCGACTCCCCGAAGGTGTGGTGGCCCGCGGGCATGGGCGGGCAACCGCTCTACGACCTCGGCCTCACCGCCTCCGTGAACGGCGCCCTGTCCGACACGGCGCACGAGAGCTTCGGCATCCGCGACGTCCAGGCCCCGCTGAACCCCTCCGGCGACCGCCAGTACCGGATCAACGGCCGCAAGTTGCTGATCAAGGGCGGCGGTTGGTCGCCCGACGAGTTCCTGCGCTGGGACCGGACCTATGTCGAGGACCGCCTCAAGTACGCCCTCGACCTGGGCCTGAACACCATCCGGCTGGAAGGGCACATCGAGCCGGACGAGTTCTTCGACCTGGCCGACCGCTACGGCATCCTGACCCTCCCCGGTTGGGAGTGCTGCGACAAGTGGGAGGGGCAGGTCAACGGCGACGAGACCGGCGACAAGTGGACCGCCGCCGACTATCCGGTCGCCAAGGCGTCGATGGCCGCCGAGGCCGCCCGGCTGCGCGACCACCCGAGCGTGATCTCCTTCCTCATCGGCAGCGACTTCGCCCCCGACGCGACGATCGAGAAGACCTACCTGGGCGCCTTGAAGGCCGCCGACTGGAATCTCCCGGTGGTCGCGGCGGCATCCGACAACTCCTCGCCGATCAGCGGCGGTTCGGGCATGAAGATGACCGGCCCGTACGACTGGATCCCACCCAACTACTGGTACGCCAAACGCGAGGGCGGGGCCACCGGCTTCAACTCCGAGACCAGCGCGGGCCCCGACATCCCCACCCTCGACACCCTGCGCCGGCTGATGACCCCGGCCGAACTGGCCACCCTCTGGAAAGACCCCGCGGCCAAGCAGTACCACCGCTCCCCGTCGCCGGTCTTCAACACCCTCAGGCTCTACGACAACGCCCTCACCGGCCGCTACGGCCCACCGACGAGCCTGCCCGACTACGTGCGCAAGGCCCAGCTCGCGCAGTACGAGAACGTACGCGCCCAGTTCGAGGCGTACGAGCGGAACGCCACCGACGCCTCGAAGCCCTCGACCGGGGTCGTCTACTGGATGTTCAACAGCGGCTGGACCTCGCTGCACTGGCAGTTGATGGACCGTTACCTCGACCAGGGCGGCGCCTACTTCGGCGCGAAGAAGGCGAACGAGCCGCTGCACATCCAGTACTCGTACGACAACCGCTCGGTCGTCGTGGTGAACAACCGGAACGGGTCGGCAGGCCGACTCACCACGCGGGCAACACTGTTCAACACCGACGGGACACAGAAGTACGACAGGACGGTGGCCGGAGTGAAGGTCTCCGGCGGTGGCGCCCACACCACCGCGCTCACCCTGCCCGCATCGGTGAACGGGCTGTCGAAGACGTACCTGGTACGGCTGACGCTCACCGACGCGTCCGGGAAGGAGGTGAGCCGGAACGTGTACTGGCTCTCCACCGAACCCGACACCCTCGACTGGGCGCACACCGACTGGTACTACACGCCGACGACGAGCTACGCCGACCTCAAGGGACTCAACTCGATGGCCCAGGTACCCGTTTCGACGACGGCGTCGACCGACACGGACGCGCACGGCACCTCGACCACGACTGTCACGGTGCGCAACTCGGGGGCGGGGAAGACGCCTTCGCTTCTCACCGATGTCCATCTCGTGGACTCGGCGGGCAAGCCGGTGCTGCCGGTGAAGTGGTCCGACAACGAAGTGAGCCTGTGGCCCGGGGAGTCGAGGATGCTGACGGTGACCTACCGGACGGCCGATCTGCACGGATCGGTGCCACGGGTGCGGGTCTCCGGCTGGAACACACCGGAGCGGACGGTCCCGGCGGGCTCGCCGGGACCGTCCGGTCGGCTCAGCTCACGTTGAGCGCGGTGTCGTCGACGACGAAGGACGTCTGGAGGGTCGACCCCTCGACGCCGCTGAACTTGATGGTGGCCGTGGTGCCGGCCAGGGAGGAGACGTCGAAGGACTTCAGGACGTATCCGGAGGCCGCGTTGAGGTTCGAGTACGTGGCCAGGGTGGTGGATCCGGCGGTGACCGTCAGCTTGTCGTAGGCGGTGCTGGTGGTGGTCTCCGCGGTGTCCACGTGCAGATAGAAGCTGAGCGTCGCGGAGCAGCCGGACGGGATGGTCACCGACTGGGAGAGCGTGTCGGTGTGGGCCGCTCCGTAGCCGTCGAGCCAGGCCTTGTAGGAGCCGGTGCGGGCGGCCTCGCTGCTGGAGTTGGTGATGACGCCACTGCTGCCGGTCCAGGTGGTGTTGCCGGACTCGAAGCCGGGGTTGCCGAGGAGCTGGGCCGCGGTGCAGGTGCCGCCACCACCCCCGCCACCGCCGCTGCTGTCGCTCGCGCCGGCCAGCCACTCGGTGGCGTTGAGGGCGAGGGGGGCGTTGGTGGCGCCGGTGTCGTTCCAGCCGTCGTAGAGCGTGTTGCCGGACTGGCCGGTGCCGTCGTCGACCGGTGAGGTGTCGCCCCAGAAGGCGACGCGGCCGCTGCCGAAGGTGCTGGTGGCGAAGAAGGCGCCGGTGTTGCCGGAGTAACCGCTGCGGTAGAGCAGGCCCTTGACCGAGGAGTTGTCGGCGGGCTTCAGGGTGGCCGTGGTGCCGTCGGCTATCAGGCTCTTGGTGACTGTGCCGAAGGAGCCGTGCAGGACCGGGTCGGTGCTGTCGCTGATCGCGGCCGGGTAGCCGGAGCTGACGTCGAGGGTGTCGATGGAGAAGCCGAACGGGTCGGTCGAGTCGACGCTGTTGTTCGTCATCAGGTCGTTGAAGATCTCGACCGCGTCGTAGCCGTCGCTGTTGCGGTCGGCGCCGGTGTGGTCGGAGATCATGAACAGGCCGCCGCCGGCCTTCACGAAGTTCATGATGGCGGTCTTCTCGGCCGTCGTGAACAGCGTGTTGGGCTCCGGCAGGACCAGCGTGTCGAAGTTCGACAGGTCGGTCGTCGACGAACCGCCGTACGTCAGCGCGCTGGTGGCGGTCTTCATGCTGTAGTTGCCGGTCTTCTGCAGGGCGACGCCCCACGACGACAGCGCCCCGGTCCAGTCCGTCTCCGAGGACGGCGAGGAGTCCTGGGAGAGCGGGTCGGGCTTGCTGGTGGAGATGATCCAGTCCGCGTTGCCCGCCTCCTCGGCGTGGCCGTCGTCGAACAGGACCCGGTGCGTGGTGGCCGCGTGCGCGGGCGTGGCCGTGGTGGTGACCTGGAGAGCGCCTCCCGTGACGAGAAGCCCCAGGCCGGCGAGGGCGGTGGTGAGTCTGCGGCGGGATCTTCTTGATCCAAGCATCCGGCGAACCTCCGTGAGGGGATGGGGAAAGCTGCGGTGCGGGCGCCTGATCTGCGCGCGTAGAACGGTAGTTGAGGAGTTCTACACGCGTTGAACGATTGAAAGGTACATGGCATGAAGGGGCGGTGAACAGAAAGTCGCGGCAATAACAGGCAACAAAACACGGGCGGAGTGGCTCGGCGTCCAGCGGGCACAAGGTGAGAGCGGGGATATCGACAAAGAGGGGCGGAGATGGAGATCTCGGGCATCATCAGTGCCATCATCATCGGCATCATCATTGGCGTGCTGGGACGGCTCGTCGTCCCCGGGCGCCAGCACATCGGCGTCATCCTGACGATCGTCGTCGGCATCGTCGCCGCTCTCATCGGCGCGGCGATCGCCTCGGGTCTGGGTGTCGCCGACACCAAGGGCGTCGACTGGATCGAGTGGCTCATCCAGATCGGCCTGGCGGCGGTCGGCATTGCCGCGCTGGACCGGACGAGGGTGCGCCGCTGAGGGGTGCGCGGGAATTGTGTTGCGGGTGAGAACGGGCGGCGGCTAGCTTCTGCGGGCCCGCCGCCCGCTCCCCCGCTTCCCGCACCCCTGACGGAGAACCCTTGTCGCCACGTGTCATTCCGCTCGTCGATCCGGAGTCCGGCCCGTCGAGCCGTCGTCTCCTCTGGCTGGCCCAGGACGCCGACGGCGTACCTGTCGGGTCGGCTTCGCTGCGCCTGTTCCTCAAGGAGGGGCAGGCGCATCTGGCTGAACTGGAGATCGCGGTCCACGGCGCCGAGCGCCGACAGGGCGTCGGGACACGGTTGTTGGCGGCCGCCGTCGCGACGGCCCGTGCGGAGGGCCGGCGTTCGATCGTCGCTCAGGCCCAACAGGGTTCACCCGCCGACGAGTTCCTGCCGGCCCGCGGTTTCCGTCCGGTGCTGGCGCTGACGTACGCCCGGCTGTCGTTGGCCGACGCGGATCTCGCGGCGATCGGCGAACAGGCCGAACATCCGCATTCCGGTTACGAGTTGACGCGGTGGGACGGAACGGTCCCGGACGAACTCGCCCTCTCCTACGCTCGGGCGCGCACCGCGATGGACGACATGCCGATGGAGGGCACGGACTACGGCACCGTCGTCTGGGATGTGGAGCGGCTGGTCGCGGCGGCCGAGGCGGTCGCACGGCGCGGGGAACTGCTGCACACCGTCGCCGCCGTGAACACGGCCGACGGCCAGGTCGTCGGATTCTCCGAACTGGTCGTGCCGGGCGACGGACTCGGCGACGCCCAGCACTACGGTACGGCCGTACTGCCCGCGCATCGTGGCCGCGGTCTCGCCCGCTGGATGAAGGCGGCCTCGATCCGACGCGCCCACGAACTCCACCCGCTGCTGGCCGGGTTGCTCACGGACACGGCGGACGGCAACGCGCCCATGCGCGCGGTGAATGACGCGCTCGGGTATGCGCCGACCCATCGTGCGGTGGAGTACCAACTCGATCTGTAGGCGACCCGCGTACTGGTCACCGGGCGGCGCGCAGCGCGGCGAGGCCCTCACGGCTGGACGGGTACACGGGGGTCCAGCTCAGCTCCCGTTCGGCCTTCACGCTCGACACCCGTTGGCTGCTGGTCATCATCGTGTGCGCGTACCCCATCGGCCGGACCGCCCACAGCGGCAGCGCGATCGGCTTCGGCAGCCCGAACTCCCCCGCCACGCACAGGACATGGGCGCGGAAGCCGAGCGGGGTGCGATCGGTGACGTTGTACGCCTGGCCGGGGTGCCCGTGTTCGACGGCGGCGGCCACCGCGCGGGCCGCGTCGGTGAGTTCGATCCAGGGCAGGACCCGGCCGTGATCGTCGGGGGCGGGGAGTTGGCGCTTGCGCAGCATGGGGAGGATGGCGTCGGTGCCACCAGGGCCGTAGAAGAGGCCGAAGCGGAGTGCGATGCCCTCCAGGTCCGGTGCCTCGAAGGTGAGTTGCTCCTTGGTGCGCATGCCCTCGATGTGCTTCTCCAGCTCCGGTGTCGTGCCGCGCGGGCCGAAGAGGTCGTCCTCGGTGAGGGGGCGGGTGCCGAAGTCCCCGTAGCCGTAGCCGAAGACCATCGACTCGGTGATGAACCGGCGGGCGCCGGTGGACCGGGCGGCCTCGACGAGGTGGGCGGTGCCCTCGATGCGCAGGGCGTTGGTGGCGTACATGTCGCGGTGGCGCAGGGGCGCCTTGCGCAGGGCGGTCGCGGCGTGGACGACGGTGTCGAAGTGGTGTCCGTCGATCGCGCGGAGCCGCGCGTCCCGGTCCATGAGGTCGGCGCGGATGCCGTTGCCGGGCCCTCGGCCGAGGCCGGTGACCTGGTGGCCGGCATCGGTGAGGGCCCTGGTGATGTGACCGCCGAGGACGCCGCTCGCGCCGGCGAGGAGGATGCTCCGGCCGCTGTTCTCGCTCTGGTTCGTCGTCATACCGATGCGACGGACGGGGTCGGCGCGGATGTGACATCACCCGTCCGACCTGCAGCTTTACGGCTCGTACAGGTACGGGGTGGTCGTGGTGAGCGGGGCGAGGCCGAGGCGTTCGAGGATGGGGCGGCTCTGGTCTGAGGCGTCGACCTGGACGTAGCGGTGGCCACGGTCCGCGGCGATACGGGCACGGTGGGCGACCAGGGCGCGGTAGATGCCGCGGCCCCGCCAGCCCTCGACCGTGCCGCCGCCCCACAGGCCGGCGAACTGGGTGCCGGGGACGAGTTCCATCCTCGCCGCGCTCACCGGTTCGTCACCGGCGAGGGCGACGACGGCGACGACCGTGTCCGGGTCGGCGGCGAGCTGGTCGAGCAGACGGGCCCGCAGCCGGGAGCTGTCGGTGCCGAATGCCTTTTCGTGGACGTCCGCCACGAGGTCCACGCCGACGCGGTCGGTGGCGGCCAACAGGCGGATGCCGTCCGGCAGTTGAGGGTCGATGTTGAGGGCGGCGAGCTCGCCGACCATCAGGGTCTCCTGCGGCTCGGGCGTGAACCCTGCCGCCGTCAGCCGCTGCCCGAGATCCGACGGCAGGTCGTGGCCGTAGAGCTTCCACTCGAAGGCGCGGCCGAGCCCGGTGAAGTACGCGATCTGCTCGGCGATCGCCGCGTCGGCGCCCGTGTCGTCCAGATCCGACCACAGGACCCCGTTCCAGCCGTGCTCACCGGCGACCTGGCGCACCACTCCCCCGGCTCGCTCGACACACGCCCCGGGACCGTCGGGTCGGGCGCCTTCGCGCAGGTCGCGGTCGTGGAGGGCGAGTACCTCGGCGTGATCCATGGGGCCACTTCACCATCCGTGGACACGCCCGGCAACGGGATTAGGTGCCGTCGGCCGGGGGGCGGATCGGCTTGTTACTCGCGTCCAAAAGGTGCCCGCTTGGAGCGGCGCCACCCTGTCTGCTTCTGGTCCGCCTTCTGGTGGGTCAATCCCCCGGACCGCCCGGCGGTCCGGTCATCCAGGCCGTGGAGGGACCTGGCGACCCGGGCGGGCGAGCACAGCCGGCTGCTGTCCGCGTTCCGGAAGGCGGCCCACGCACTCCTCCGGGCACCGCAGGACGAGACGGACGAACTGCCGCACGGTTCCTATGAGTTGGCATCCCCTACCCTTGTTCCGTATGAGCTCGGAGACCATCTCACTGCGACCGGTGGACGAGGGCGGCCTGGCCGTGATGGAGCGCTTCCTCAGCGACCCGGAGGCCGCGTCGGAGTTCCAGTGGTACGGCTGGAGCGATGCCCGGCGCTGGCGACGGCAGTGGTCGGAGGACCGTCTGCTCGGTGCGGACAGGTCGTATCTGATGGTGGTCCTGGGCGAGGAGCGGGTGGGGTTCGTCGCCTGGCGGAAGGTCACGCCGACCCCGACGTGCCACTACTGGAACATGGGGATCACCCTGCTGCCCGAGGCCCGCGGAAAGGGCATAGGGACCGAGGCGCAACGGCAGTTGGTGCGCTATCTGTTCGCCCACACCTTGGTGATGCGCGTCGAGGCGGACACGGAGGTGGAGAACCTCGCCGAGCAACGGGCCCTGGAGAAGGCCGGGTTCACCCGCGAGGGCGTCCTGCGGAGTGTCGCGTACCGGGACGGGCGTTGGCGGGACGGGGTCCGGTACAGCATCCTGCGCGGCGAGCCCATCTGACCCACTGGCGCCGGACGGCGGAGGCCCCACCGGTCAGGTACCCGGTGGGGCCTTCCGTCCTGGCGCGGGTGCTGGGGTCAGCGTCCTGCCCTGGGGCGGAAGCGCCGGTACAGGGCGGCGCCACCCAGGAGGAGGGCCGCACTCGTGGCGGCGGCCGGGAGGATGTCGTCGGCGCCCGTGTGGGCGAGCGATGCCTCGGCGGCGGGTGATGTGTGGTGCGGCTCCATCTGCGCTCCCGGTTCTGGTGCCGGGTGCGGCTTCGACGGCGCGGGCGGCTCGGGGGTCGGCCGCGGGGGGTGGTGGCGGGGGTGGTCGCCCGAGGTGTTTCCGGACTGGTTGCCCACACTCGGGTTGCCGACGCCGACCACGTTCACGGAATTGCCGCTGACGTTCACCGGCAGATGGATCGGGAGCTGCACACCATTGCTGGAGAGCACACCCGGAGAATCCTTTCCGTCGCCCTGCGCGGCGGCACCGCCGGACGGCCCGTCGGGGTTCTCCCCACCCCGGCCCTTCTTCGCGCCGCCTTCATTGGCGCACCTGTTGCCCGCCGCGGGATTGAGGAGCCCCACCACGTTCACGGTGTTCCCGCACACGTTCACCGGAACGTGCACAGGGAGTTGGACGGTGTTGCCGGAGATCACCCCGGGCGAACCGGCCGCGGTGCCGTCCGCCACGGAATCGGCGAACGCCGGCCCAGCCACTGCCATCGCACCGGATGCGGCGGCGAAGGCGATCACACCGTTTCGGGTAACCCGTTTCATAGGTTCCCTGCCTTCCAGAGATGTAGCGGGCACACACCCGCACCGGATAAAACGCGGGCGCACCATCCGAGTTATGGCTTATCGGCCTTTCACTCCATCGAGCGTCAGGGTTATCGAACTACTCGTAACAACCGTCTCGTGACGGCCGACGAGAGATCGAAATGCATTAGCGGCATTAGTCGGACAACCGCTTAGACCTATTGAAGGCGCGCAGAATACGGCACCTCTCTCCGTTCCGCCCGCCGGGAGGCGGCGCCCGCGAGGCCCGCTTATCGTGATCGAAGGCGCTGGTCACGGCGCGTTCTTGGAGGCATTGATGCTGGCCAAGCTGTCATCGCGGCCCGCGTTCCGGCGCCGCGCGTTCACCGGGGTCCTCGCACTGGCACTGCTCGGTGCGGGGCTGCCCGCGGTCGCGCTGGCCGGCGATCGGCCGCAGCCCGACCTGTCGCGGTTCTATCGGCAGAAGGTGAAGTGGACCGCGTGCAAGGACATGGACGCGCCCAAGGATCTGCGGTGCGGGAAGGTCACCGTCCCGCTGGACTACGCCAGGCCCGGCGCCGCGACGCTCGATCTCGCGCTGGCCCGTTATCGGGCGACCGGGAAGTCGCGGGGCTCCGTGCTGCTGAACTTCGGCGGTCCCGGCGGCGCCGGAGTCAGTGAACTCGCCTCGGGCGGCAAGGAGTTCATGGATCTGACGAACGGCTACGACGTCGTCACCTTCGATCCGCGCGGCGTCGGCCAGTCCTCGCCCGTCAGTTGTGGCGCGGGCGCCGACCAGGGCTCGGCCGCGACGGACGAGGAACCGGCGGACATCGACAGCGCTGATCCGAAGGTCGTCCTCAAGCGGTTGCGGAAGGCCGCCGAGACCTGCGCCAAGTACTCCGGACCGGTGCTCCCCCACATAGGCACGGTCAACGCCTCCCGGGACCTGGACGTGATGCGCCAGGCCCTCGGCGACAAGAAGCTCAACTACCTCGGTTTCTCCTACGGCACCCGGCTCGGGGCGGTGTACGCGGCCCAATTCCCCAAGAAGGTGGGCCGGTTGGTGCTCGACGGGGTCGACACCCTCACCGAACCGCTCTCCGAGCAGGGTGTCGCGGGTGCCGAGGGGCAGCAGACCGCACTGGAGGACTTCCTCACCTGGTGTGTGCAGGACATCGCCTGCCCGTTCGGGACGGACGCGCGCTCGGCGCCGGACCGGGTCGTACAGCTCGTGCGCTCGCTCGACCAGGAACCGGTGCAGTCGGACTTCGGCGACCCGTTCTCCGGCCAGGACCTGGTGGGCTCCATCAGCCAGGCGCTGTACAGCCGGCAGTTGTGGCCGACGCTGGAGCGGGCCATCGCCGCGCTGGTCGAGGACGGTGACACGCGCGCCATCATGGCGTTCTCCTCCGGCGGCACCGGCCTGCCCCGGCTCGGCGGGGGCGGCGGGCTCGTCGACGCGCAGGACGTCCCGCTCGACAACCTCCCGGCCGCGCTGATGGCCATCAACTGTGCCGACGACCCCGACCGCCCCACCGCCGAGCAGATCACCAGGAACCTCGGCCGGCTGCGCGCCGAGTACGAAGAGGCGTCTCCGGTCTTCGGCCGCTACCGGCTCACCGAGGTGCTGATGTGCTACGGCCGTCCCAAGGGCACCGACTACATCCGCGACTACGTCAAGGACGTGGACACGTCGAAGATGCTGCTCGTCGGAACCCGGGGCGACCCGGCGACGCCGTACCGCTGGACCGTGGAGACGGCCCAGCGGCTCGGTTCGTCGGCTGTGGTGCTCGACAACAAGGGTGAGGGCCACACCGGTTACGCGTCGTCCAAGTGCGTGCACACCAAGGTGAACGACTTCCTGCTGTACGGCTCGCTGCCGCCCAGCGGGAGCTCGTGCGCGGCGGACAGGTCAGGCGACTGAGATCTCGGGTGTGTAGAGGTCCAGCCAGAGCGCCAGGTCGAGGGCGCGTTCCAGTCCGCGGCGGCCCGCCTGGGTGCTGATGGGCGCGTCGCGGTGGGCGGTCCGCCGGAGCTTCTCGCGGTCGACGAGGTCGAAGACCGGGTGCGAGGGACGGGCGAGGAGATCCTTGGCGTGGTCCTGGAGGGCGACCGCGTACTTGGGATCCTGGGTGGACGGGTACGGGCTCTTGACCCGGTCGTACACGGACTTCGGGAGGACGTCCGCGGTGGCCTCCCTGAGCAGCGTCTTCTCCCGGCCGTCGAAGGACTTGAGGGACCAGGGCGTGTTGTAGACGTACTCGACGAGCCGGTGGTCGCAGAACGGGACCCGGACCTCCAGGCCCACGGCCATGCTCGCGCGGTCCTTGCGGTCGAGCAGGATGCGGACGAACCGGGTGAGATGGAGGTGGCAGATGCGCCGCATGCGGTACTCGAAGTCGCTCTCGCCGTCGAGGCGTTGGACGCCGGCGACGGCATCACGGTAGCCGTCCGCGAGATACGACTCGGTGTCCAGGGCCTTGGTCAGGTCGGTGCGCAGTACGTCGGAGTCGTCCCCGAAGTCCCGGCCGAAGCGCACCAGCCAGGGGAAGGTGTCCGCGCGCCGGGCCTCCTCGTCGAAGAACTGCTGGTAGCCGCCGAAGACCTCGTCGGCGGACTCGCCGGACAGGGCGACCGTGGACTGGTCGCGGATGGCGCGGAACAACAGGTACAGCGAGGAGTCCATGTCGCCGAAACCCAGGGGGAGATCGCGCGCCCGGAGCATTTTCGCCCGCACGTCGGGATCGGCGAGGGTCTGCGCGTCGAGCATGATGTCCTGGTGGTCGGTGTCCGAGGCGCGGGCCACGTCGTGGACGTACGGCGTGTCGGGGGTGCCGCGCAGTTGGTCGGCGACGAAGTTCTCGCTCTGGCCGACGAAGTCGACGGCGAAACTGCGCACCTTCTCTCCGTGTTCGGCGAGTTGGCGGGCGGCGATCGCGGTCATGGCGGAGGAGTCCAGGCCTCCGGAGAGCAGGGTGCAGCGGGGTACGTCTGCGACGAGCTGGCGGCGCACGATGTCGTCGAGGAGGCTTCGGACGGTGGCGACACTCGTGTCCCGGTCGTCGGTGTGGGGGCGGGTCTCCAACTGCCAGTAGACGCGGCGGCGCAGGCCGGAGCGGTCGACGGTGACGACGGTGCCGGGCTCGATCTCGGACATGCCGTCCCAGATGGCGTGTCCGGGTGTCTTGATCATGGTGAAGAGTTCCCGCAGGCCGTCCAGGGTGACCCTGGCGCGGGCGAGCGGGTTGGCGAGGATCGCCTTCGGCTCGGAGCCGAAGAGAACGCCGTCGGGCGTCGGGTGGTAGTAGAAGGGCTTGATGCCCATACGGTCGCGGATCATGACGAGTTGGTCGCGGCGGCCGTCCCAGATCGCGAAGGCGTACATGCCGTTGAGGCGTTCGGCGACCGCGTCGCCCCATTCGAGGTAGCCGCGCAGGACGACCTCGGTGTCGGACTCGGTGGTGAACCGGTGTCCCCGGTCGGCGAGTTGGCGGCGCAGCTCGGTGAAGTTGTAGGTCTCCCCCGAGTAGACGAGCGCCACCGTGCCGTTCGCCGTCTCGGCGGTCATCGGCTGGCGGCCGCCGGGCAGGTCGATGATCGCGAGCCGGCAGTGCCCGAGGGCCGCCGGACCTTGGGCCCAGACGCCTCGGTCGTCCGGGCCGCGACAGGCCATCGTCTCGGTCATCGCATCCAATGTCGCTGCCTCGGTACGCAGTTCACGGTCGAAGGAGACCCAGCCGGTGATGCCACACATGCGTTACCTCCTGCGTCCGGTCCATCGAGAACAGGTCGCCTACCTGCGTCTTCCCTCGCGGGTGACCTGGACCCCGGCGAACCAGTTGTATCGAGCACCTATATGACGAGCGTGTGCCCCCGCACGGGGCCGGTCAACACAGCCGTAACCTGAATGCCCGTCACACCCACGCACTTTCGGCCGCGTTGTGCGCCCCCGGGGTCCCTGGACCGGCGCTCGACCGGGCGGAGCTCGTCAGGAATCGGCCAAGGGCAAAGAGTTGCCCAACATCCGGGCTCTGAAGGGAACTTCAGAACTCCACCGGGTCCCGCACGATCGGGCAGGTCATGCAGTGCCCGCCACCGCGTCCGCGCCCGAGTTCGGCGCCGACGATGGTGATGACCTCGACGCCGGCCTTGCGCAGCAGGGTGTTGGTCTGGGTGTTGCGGTCGTAGGTGAAGACCACGCCCGGTTCCAGCGCGACCGCGTTGTTGCCGCTGTCCCACTGCTGGCGTTCGGAGGCGTAGACGTCACCGCCCGTCTCCACGGTCCGCAGTCCGGGCAGGCCGAGCGCCTTGGCGACGACGTCGGTGAAGGGGGTCGTGCCCTCGTCGACGATGTCGATGCCGGGGCCCTTGTCGCCGGGGCGCAGGGAGAAGGTGTGGACGGCGTCCATGATGGTCGGGTACAGGGTCACCAGGTCGCGGTCGGCGAAGGTGAAGACGGTGTCGAGGTGCATCGCGGAGCGCAGCTTCGGCATACCGGCGACGACCACGTGCTCGGCGGCTCCCAGGTCGAAGAGCGCCTTGGCGACCTGGGTAATGGCCTGGCGCGAGGTGCGCTCGCTCATGCCCATGAGGACCACGCCGTTGCCGACCGGCATGATGTCGCCGCCCTCGAACGTGGCCTGTCCCCAGTCGAGTTCGGGGTCGCCCCACCAGACGACCGAGCCCGCGAAGTCCGGGTGGAAGGTGTAGATCGCCTTCATCAGGAGGGTCTCGTCGTGCCGGGCGGGCCAGTAGAGGGGGTTGAGGGTGAGGCCGCCGTAGAGCCAGCAGGTCGTGTCGCGGGTGTAGAGGGTGTTGGGCAGCGGTGGCATCAGGTATTCGCGGACGCCGGTCGACTCGCGGGCGAGGGCGATGTGGTCGGTGCGGAAGTCGTCCGGGAGGTCGGTGGTGGCGAGGCCGCCGATCAAATACTTGGCCAGTTCGGCGGGTTCGAGGCTGTCCAGATAGGCGCGGGTCGCGTCGATGAGGCCGAGTCCGACCTCGTTGGCGACAATCTTCCGGTCCAGGAGCCAGTCCTTGGCGGCGGGGATCGTCATGGTCTGGGCGAGCAGTTCGTGCAACTCGACGACGTCGACGCCGCGTTCGCGGAGTCTGTTGACGAAGTCGGCGTGGTCGCGCTGGGCGTTCTCGACCCACATCACGTCGTCGAAGAGCAGGTCGTCGGAGTTGGTCGGGGTGAGCCTGCGGTGGGCCAGACCCGGGGCGCAGACCAGTACCTTGCGCAGTCTGCCGACCTCGGAATGAACGCCGTACTCATGTCGGTTCACGCTGTCCTGGCTGGTCACGATGCACCTTTCCGGGGGACGGGGGCGAGGTCAGAGGCTGATCCAGCCCAGCGTCAGGGCGATGATCCCGACGACGGCGCCCGCGATCGAGACGGCGAGGATCACGAGTTCGGGGGCCGAGAAGAGCGCGCGTCCCTGTTCCCGGCGGGCCTTGACGAACAGGAAGGTGGCGGGCGCGTAGATGATGAGCGAGACGAGGAGGTACTTGAACCCGGCCGCGTAGATGAGGAACGCGGTGTAGATCGTGGCCAGCACGGCGACCGCCAACTCGCCGCGGCCGCCCCGGGTTTCGGCGAGTGCGATCCGTACGGCGAAGCCGGCCGCGAGCAGGAACGGGATCAGGGTAAGTGAACTGGTGAGGTCCAGCGCGAAGTTGAAGGCGTCGTCGGAGAAGTAGGTGACGACCAGGACGACTTGGCTCAGCAGTGTGGTCATCACCAGCGCGGGCACGGGTACGTCGGCCGCCGTGGACTTCTTCAGGAAGCGCGGCATGTCGTCGTCCTTGGCGGCGACGAACAGCACCTCTGCGGCCATCAGCGTCCAGGCGAGATAGGCGCCCAGCACGGAGACGATCAGCCCTACGCTGACGAAGACCTGCCCCCAGGTACCCACCGCGTGCTCCAGCACACCCGCCATGGACGGCTGCCGCAGTTCGGCGATCTCGCCCATCGGCATCAGGCCGTACGACACGATCGTCACCGACGCGAAGACGGCGAAGACGCTGAGGAAGCCGAGGACGGTAGCGCGCCCGACGTCCTCGCGGCGCCGTGCGTGCCGGGAGTAGACGCTGGCGCCCTCGACACCCAGGAACACGAAGACGGTGGCCAGCATGGTGCCCTTGACCTGCTGGAACAGGGAGCCCGCGTAGTCGGCGCCGCCGAAGTTCTCCGCGAAGACATGGGGCTTGAGGTAGAAGAGCGCGAGGACGACGAAGACCAGGATCGGCACTACCTTGGCGACGGTGACGATCCGGTTGATGGCCGCCGCCTCCTTCACCCCGCGGCTGATCAGCAGGAAGAACAACCACAGCCCGACCGAGGAGAGGACCACCGCGAGGACCGTGTCGCCCTCGCCGAGCGCGGGTGCGATCGTGCCGATCGTCGACATGATCAGCACCCAGTACGTCACGTTGCCGACGCAGGCGCTGGCCCAGTAGCCGAACGCGGCGAAGAAGCCGAGGTACTCGCCGAACCCGGCCTTGGCATAGGCGTAGACACCGGCGTCCAGATCGGGTCTGCGGACAGCGAGGGTCTGGAAGACGAAGGCGAGCATCAGCATGCCCGTGCCGGCGACGGCCCAGGCGATCAGCGCGCCGGCCACACCCGTCTCCTGCGCGAACCGGCGCGGGAGCGAGAACACCCCGGCCCCGACCATGGAGCCGACGACCATGGTGGTCAACGTCGGCAGGCTCAGCTTGGCGGCCGTGGTCCGGGGCTCGGTGGTGGTGGCGGCTTGCGTCACCCGAGGGACGTTAGCAACCAATTGTCCCCATTGCCTGGTGGGCTTCCCCCATATGCCCCATCCGCGAATCGGCCCTATCGTGCTGTTATGGAGCACGCACTGAGTCCCGCCACCCTCACCGATCTGCGGCGCCCGCGCCCCTACCCCGCGGTCTCCGTGCTCACGCCGACGCATCGTCGCGAGCCCGACAACGCCCAGGATCCGGTCCGGCTGCGCAATGTGCTGGCCGAGGCCAAGAAGCAGGTGGAGGCCGATCCCGCGGTTCCGCGGGAACGGCGCATCGATGTCGTCCGGCAGCTCGACCAGGCCCTCGCCGAGGTCGATCTGGCGCACGCCGAGGACGGTCTGGTGATCTTCGCCGCGCCGGGTGAGCACCAGGTGTGGTCCCTCGCCAGGCCGGTGCCCGAACGTGTGGTGCTCTCCGACACGTTCCTCACCCGCAATCTCGTCTCGGCACAGGCCTCCGAGCGGTCGTTCTGGGTGCTGTCGGTCTCCGCCGACCGCATAACGCTGTGGAACGGCGGGGTCGACCGGGTCACCGAGGAGCGCATCGGCGGCTTCCCGCTGACCCGCGACACTCGGGACAACTTCGACGCCGAGCGGCAGGAGCGGATCGGCGACCTGCCGAGCACCTTCCGCCACGAGGACACCCGCCACTTCCTGCGTGAGGCCGATACCGCGATGGGCAGGATCCTGCGCGAGCACCGGCGCCCGCTCTACATCACCGGCGACCAGGCGGCGCTGTCCGCACTGGCCGAGGTCGGCGGCGCCACCAACGGCGCGGTGCACGTCCCGCGCGGCGGCCTCGCGCACGGCACGCCCGACGCCGTGTGGCAGGCCGTACGGCCGCTGGTCGACGCCGAGGCGCGCAAGAGCACCGTCACGGTGACCCGGGAGCTCGAATCTGCGCGCGGGCGCAAGGAGTTCGCGGCCGGCGTCGACGAGGTCTGGCAGAACGCCCGGGAGGGCCGGGTCCGGCTGCTGGCCGTCGAGGAGAACTACCGCGTCACGGTCCGCGACGACCACGGCGACCATCTGGTCCCGGCCGACAGCGACGACCTGGACGCCCGCGAGGACATCGTGGACGAGATCGTCGAGCAGTGCCTGGAGACCGGCGCCGACGTCCGCTTCGTCCCCGACGGCGCCCTGAACGACGCGGACGGTATCGCGGGCGTGCTGCGCTACTGATCAGCGCCTTCCCCCTGAGACCGCCCCTCCTCTCCGGCGTACGCTACGGCGTGATCGTCGACGTAGAGGGAGAGCACACGTGGGTGACCTGCTGGGCGTGGCCGTGCTGGGTGCGGGGCACATGGGAGCCGACCACATACGACGGCTCGACCAGGTGGTGAGCGGTGCCCGGGTCGCCGCGGTGGCCGATCCGGACACGGATCGCGCCAAGGAGGCGGTGGCCGGTCTGGACGCGGTCACGGTGCACGAGGACGCCGTGGCCGCGCTCGACGCCCCCGGGGTGGAGGCGGTGCTCATCGCCTCACCGGGTCCCGCGCACGAGGAGGCACTTCTCGCCGCCTTCGCCCGCGGGCTGCCGGTGCTGTGCGAGAAGCCCATGGTGCCCGACTCCACAGGAGCGCTCCGCGTGGTGGAGGCCGAGGTGAGGCTCGGGCGACGGCTGGCGCAGGTCGGGTTCATGCGGCGCTACGACGCGGAGTACCAGCGGCTCAAGTCCCTGCTGGACGGCGGGCAGTTGGGGCGCCCGCTGATGCTGCACTGCACCCACCGCAATGTGTCCTCGCCGCCCTACTTCACCTCCGCGATGCTCATCGACAGCTCGGTCTCGCACGAGATCGACGCGGCCCGCTGGCTGCTCGGCCAGGAGCTGACCGCGGTGACCGTGCTCAGCCCGCGCTCGTCGGCGAACGCCCCGGAGGGTCTGCTCGACCCGCAACTCGTGCTCTTCGAGACCGACGGCGGCGCCCTGGTCGACGTCGAGGTGTTCGTCAACTCCGGCTTCGGCTACCAGGTGCGCTGCGAGGCCGTGTGCGAGGCGGGCAGCGCCCGGATCGGCGAGGACCGCACGATGGCCGTCACCACCTGGGGCAGTGTGCAGGAGGACGTGCCGCTCGACTATCTCGTGCGGTTCGCGGACGCCTACGACCGGGAGGTGCAGTCCTGGGTGGACGCCACCCGGCAGGGCCGTGTCACCGGCGCCAGCGTCTGGGACGGCTACGCGTCCTCCGCCGTCGCCGAGGCCGGGGTCCGGGCACTGGAGAGCGGCGGCCGGGTGACCGTCGAACTCGCCCCGCGCCCGGAGCTGTACACCGACTTCAGCCGCTGACACTCGCCGTGCCCGACTCCAGGTGTCCGGTGAACCGGCGCGGCCAGCTCGCGTCGGAGTCGACGGTGACCGTATAGGTCCAGGGCCCGTCGCCGCGGTAGTGGCTGGAGGTGATGATGAACTTCACTGACGCGGAGCCCGAGTTGGCCATCCTGAAGTAGATCGCGAGCTTGCCGGTGCCCGGTTCGACGGCTTGGGGCCGACCATGGAGAGGTCATACCTGCCGCTGCGAACCAGGCGAGGATCTTGCCGCTCGACCCGAACTCCAGGTGATCCAGGTACCCGTTGGGCTGGTACGGCAGCTCGCGGGCGGGCCGAGTGCCGGTCTCCTGGGCAGGCAGGGCGTTGTTCGTCGGCACCGGGTTGGGCAGCGGGCCGCAGGTGGAGAGGCCTATGACGCTGGTCGCCGTCCGTGCCCGCGGGCGGGGCGGGTGGTGGGACGTGGTCGAAGTAGCCGTCGATGCTCGGAGAAGGCCGGGTTGGGGACGACCCAGGAGACCTGCGGAAGGGTGCCGGCGACGACGTCGGCCTTGATGGCGGCGGCGATGTCGGAGTTGGCGAAGTTCGTGAAGTAGGCGCAGCCGTTGTCGCCGTGGTTGTCGGCCGCGTTCTGGTAGACCTTCCAGGTCACTCCGGCGTTCTTCAGCGACTCGGCGTAGGTCTGCCAGGTCGGGCCGGACTCGTCACCGCCGTCACAGCTGCAGGACTCGACCTTGCCGCTCCACAGATAGGTGCGGTTGGGGCCGGTCGCGCTGAGGGTGGAGGACAAGTAGGCGTCGCAGACGGTGTAGTTGTCGGCCGGCGCGTAGTGGACGGGTATGTCGGCGCGGTCGAGGTTGCCGAGCGAACGCACGCTGCCGACGCCCGAGACCCAGTTGTCGAGGCGGCCCTTCACGTCCGAGATCGTGCCGGTGGAGTTGAGCTCAGACGATTCCGAACAGGGCGCTCAGCCCCTGGTCGACGACCGCGTCCATGTCCTCCTGTCCGGTGGCCACCACGTCGTAGGTGCGCAGCAGGAAGCGGCGCAGTTCCGGGGTGTGGAAGTGGAGCAGGGCGAGCCCGAACGGTGAGTGGAACTCCAGCACCGTACGGGTTCCGCCACACGGCCACAGGTGCACGTCACCGCCGCCGGCCGGCCTGCGCAGCCCTTCCTCCAGCAGCGCCCGGCCGAAGGTCCAGGTGACGCCCTCGCCGTCGAGGGACACCTCGGGCGGGAAGTCGAGGTGTACGGCCAGCGGGTCCGACGCGAGGTACCGGAGCGTGGCGGACACGGGAAGCTCCGTGTCGTCGGCCGTGATCAGCCGGGCTCGGGTGGGCTGTTCGAGGGTGATGTCCATGGGCGGTCTCCCCTGCGGGCGTGAGGTCGGCCGGATTGCCGTGTGCCTGTACGACCACGCAGGTGCCCTGCGCATTACGCGGAACCGCGAATGAATTGATGTGACCTGCGTCACCCTGCCCTTGTGATGTGGGGCTGCTGGTGAATCTCGTTTGCGGTGGGGCGGGTGAGCCATGTGGGGTGACCACATGGATGGGGCCATGGAGCAGGGGCGACCGGCCATGTGGCGCAGGACGGCGGTCCTTGCGGCCCTGATGCCGGCGGCGAGACCGCTTTCCGCAGGCTGCGCTAGGCGCGGCTGTGGCTACGCAGGCGGTGGGCATGCTCGGGCTGTACGCGGCCGGTGGCGAACCGGTGGCGGCGGTCGCGTTCTGGTCCTCATGGGCGGCGCACTCGATCCCGTCTTCATGACCACCCAGCACGCGATGCTGCACTGTGCACCGAGCTGCACGGACATCGCGCTCGCGGCCAACTCCGGTTCCTGCAACGCCGCTATCGCCGCGGGTGCCGCACTCGGCGGACTCGTCCTGCCGCTCGCGGGGGCACAGAGCACGTTCCTCACCGGCGGCCTGGTGACGGTCGCGGCCTGCGTGGTGCTGCTCGGCGAGCGGGTTTCGCGGCGCGGCCCGACGCCCGCCGCAGGATGCCGTGTTGGAGACGCCGGTCCGGCCGGCTGAGGGGCGCAGCCTGGTGTGGGCTCCGCTCCAGGTGCCTCGGCGTCGAGGGCGACGGGGCGCGGGCGCGGCTGCCGGGCGGGGGACGTCCGCCACCGACGGGGCACTGGGCGCCGGGGCAGGTCGACCGGGCCCGCAGGCCAACCCCCCGCCCCCGCCCGGACTCGCAAGCCAACTCGCCCCTCCGCGAGGACCGTAGTAACGCGTCGACGGTGGCGGGGGCGCGGACAACGACCAGCCGCCCTCCAAGGCGCACACCAACCGCAGGCCTAAAACAATAGTCCCCATGGAAAAATCCAGTG
>NZ_JBFAZO010000016.1:0-190688 GCF_040681835.1 Streptomyces sp. NPDC051576 | reverse complement strand
GTATGGGGGTACATCCTCTCGGATGACCCGCCTTCGACTTCTGTGGAGCTAAGGAGAATTGAACTCCTGACCTCCTGCATGCCATGCAGGCGCTCTACCAACTGAGCTATAGCCCCTTGCGGCCACGCGGCGGAGCCGCATATCGTCCGCGCCACCGGGTCTCCCTGGCGGCGACGCCAACAGTACCGGTGGACCCGGTGCACCACCAAATCGTTTCCGTCCGCCGGGACCTCCTCGCGGGTCCCGGCCGTAGTCAAGCGGTGACGAACGAATAGAACCGCTTCAAAGTGCAGTGCTCTTCGAGGAGCCGACCGTAGATCGGCTCGCCCTCCAGTTCGCGGTACGTCTCGATCGGGTCGCCTTTTATGATCAGCGCCCGCGCGCACTCCTCGCACCAGTACTGGTAGTCGGGATTCACCGGTTCCATGTCACGGACGATCGGCGTCCCACTGCCGCACCAGTCGCACTTTCGCCTGTGTGCACCCATCGATCAGCTCCAGCTGTGGCCGCAGGCCGTGCACACGTAGGAAACTCCGCCGTTGTCACCGAGGACTTGGGCCACGTGGGCGGAACCGCAGGAAGGGCAGCTCAGGCGGGTGATCGTATCTCGTATCAACGCCGCATCGAAGAGGTGGTCGACCTCCTCGATGATGCTCGCAGGCATCGCTACTCCCTCCCGTCGGGCCGCGCCCCCTTCCGGCCGTTTGATTCTGCCACGGCCGGACCAATACGGTCAGCGACGCCTCAGTACCAGTCCGGACACGGCACCCACCGCGGCCGTCCCCGCCAGCGCGAACATGCACGCCAAAAGCGCCTCCGCAGAGGTATACGCCCCCGGGGCCCCAAGTGACTCAAGCCGGTTCAAGAACAGTGTGCCGAAAACGGCGACCCCGATGAGCTGACCCAACTGCGCGACCGTGGAGAGCAGACCGCTGGCGTCCGCCGCGTCCTCGGGCCGCACGGTGGCGAGGGCCCGGGTCAGCGTCGGACTGAAGGCGAGCGCTAGCCCGGCCCCCACACCGACGTACGCCACGTACAGTACGGCCCCGCCGCGCTCGCCGCCTTCGAACGCCAGGCCGACTCCCGCGACGGAGGGCATCGTGATCACGAATCCGAGCGGGGTCAGCGCACGCTGCCAGGCCGCCGGCCACCTGCGCCAGGTCAGGCCGACCACCCCGAAGACGACCGCGGTCGGCGCGAAGGTGAGCCCCGAGCGCAGGGCGCTGAAGCCGAGACCACCCTGCACGTGCAGGGTGAGCGCGAACAGGAAACCGCCGTTGACGGCCATGACCGCCAAGATCCGGAAGACGGCGAGACCCATGCCGGGGTGACGCAGCACACGGGGCGCGATCAGCGGGGCGCCGCCGCGCAGCGCGAGCCGGGACTCGTAGACCCAGAAGGACGCGAAGAGCACCGCCGCCGCGATCAGCGACAGCCACGACCACAGCGGCCAGTCCTCCTCCTGACCCAGCACCAGCGGCACCGTGAGCAGCGACACGGCCGAGGCGAGCAGCACCAGCCCCGGCAGGTCGAAAGCCCGCACCCGCTCGGGTTCCGACCGACGGTCCTTCGGCAGTACGCGCCTGCCGACGGCCAGGAGTACGACGCCCACGGGCACGTTGACCAGGAACACCGGCCGCCAGCCGGTGCCGAACAGGTCGGCGCTGACGAGCACGCCGCCGACGATCTGGCCCGCCGCGGCGCCGACGGCGATGACCGCCGCGTACACGCCGAGCGCGCGCACCCGGGCCTCGCCGGTGAAGGTGCGCTGGATCAGGCTGAGCACCTGCGGAATCATCAGTGCCGAGCCGGAACCCTGCACCAGGCGGAAGACGATCAGTTCGGTCGAGCCCTGGGCCAGGCCGCAGGCGAGCGAGGCCGCGGTGAAGAGGGCGAGCCCGGCGAGGTGGACCCTGGCATGGCCGAGCCGGTCGCCGAGGCGTGCTCCGGTGATGAGCAGCACCGAGTAGGTGATGGTGTAGCCGGCGATGACGAGCTGCAAGTCGGCGCCGGACGCGTGGAGTTCGGTGCCGATGGTGGGGGCGGCGACGTTCACGATGAACACGTCGAGCAGAGCCATGAACTGGGCCGCGAGCAGCAGCGCGAGCAGCGGCCCACGGCGATTGTCAGTGCCGGGGGCTTTACTGGTGGCAGGACTTGGAACGGGTGCGGGATCCGGTTCCGTCCGGGGTGTTGTCGTCATGCCGTCGAGCGTGGGGGCGAGCCGGTACGGGTGCCGAGAGCCCGCTGATGCTGGTACTGCCAGCACCTGGCAGGGCTCAAGTGGGGCGTCGAGTATGGGGGATTGTGACGATGGGGACGACACAGCGCCGCCGACCTGAGCTGGCCGCGTTTCTGCGCAGCAGGCGGGCCAGGGTGACACCGCACGACGTCGGCATGCCGCCGGGCTTTCGCCGGCGTACGCCGGGGCTGCGCCGCGAGGAGGTCGCGCAGCTGTCCGGCGTCGGCGTCACCTGGTACACCTGGCTCGAACAGGGGCGCCCCATCAACGCCTCCGCGCAGGTCCTGGACGCCGTGGCCCGCGCGCTCCGGCTCGACCCGCCGGAGCGGGAGCACTTGTACCACTTGGCCGAGGTGCCGTTCACGCATCCGCCGGAGGCGATCGCGCGGTCAGTGGGTCCGGAGATCCAGGGCATCCTCGACGCCCTCGACCCGCGCCCGGCGGTGGTCTACAACTCGCGGTACGACATCCTCGCCGCCAACGCCGTCTACCGGACGATGTTCTGGCCGGAGCCGCTGCCCGCGGATCAAGTGCCCAACGTGATGTGGAGGTTGTTCGCGCTGCCGGAGGAGGAGTGTCCCCTGCTGTTCCGGGAGACGGAGCTGCCCGTGATGGTGGCGACACTGCGCTCGGCCTACGGACTGCATACCGGCGAGCCCGCCTGGGAGGAGTTCATACGGGGGCTGTCGGCGGCGAGTCCGTTCTTCGCACGGCTGTGGGAGAGCGGGGACGTGGCGGAGCCGGGGCGGCGGGTGAAGACGTTCCGGCACGCGGAGGTGGGCGAGATGCGGATGACGTCGGTGTCGTTGTCGGTCAACGGCATGCCGGAATGCCGGATCGTGGTCTACACCCCGGCCGATGAGGAGACTCGGCGGCGCGCGGAGACGCTGACAGCGACAGCAACGGCGATGGCAACGAAAAAATCCCGCCCCTGAGCGGGACGGGATCTTTGACAACTGAAGAGTGTCGATCTATCGATCTGTGGAGCTAAGGAGAATTGAACTCCTGACCTCCTGCATGCCATGCAGGCGCTCTACCAACTGAGCTATAGCCCCTTGTGTTCTTCCCGCTCGGCGGGCGAACAAGAAGAACTTTAGCCTGCGACCTGCCGGAAAGTGAAATCCGGGGTCGGGGCCCATCGGCGCAGCTCAGTCGTCGTCGCCGAGCACCGGTTCCGGGAGCGTGCCGGCGTTGTGTTCCAGCAGGCGCCAGCCGCGGGCGCCCTCGCCGAGCACGGACCAGCAGCAGTTGGAGAGACCGCCGAGGCTCTCCCAGTGCGGGGACTCCAGACCGAGGAGCCGCCCGATGGTGGTGCGGATCGTGCCGCCGTGGCTGACCACCACGAGGGTGCCGTCCTCGGGCAGCTTCTCGGCGTGCCGCAGCACGACGGGGGCGGCCCGGTCGGCGACCTCGGTCTCCAGTTCGCCGCCGCCTCGGCGCACCGGCTCGCCGCGCTTCCACGCGGCGTACTCGTCGCCGTGGCGGGCGATGATCTGCTCGTGCGTCAGGCCCTGCCAGACGCCCGCGTAGGTCTCCCGCAGGCCCTCGTCGTGCGTGACGTCGAGGTCGGTGAGGGCGGCCAGTTCGGCGGCCGTGTTCGCCGCCCGCTTCAGGTCCGAGGCGACGATCGCGTCGGGCCCGAGCGAGGCCAGCAGCCGGGCGGCCCGGCGGGCCTGGCCGATGCCGGTCTCGGTCAGCTCGACGTCCGTGGTGCCCTGGAAGCGGCGCTCCACGTTCCACGCGGTCTGGCCGTGGCGCCACAGGATGACGCGGCGGCCCCGGCCCGCCTTCCGGCCGTCCGCGCCGACGCTCACCGCACCTCCCCGAACTCGGAGGCGTCCTCCTCGGCCTGCAGCTTGGCGTGCTCGGCGGACTTGCCGCGGGTGGCCTTGGCGTCGGCGGGGAGGTCCAGCTCGGGGCAGTCCTTCCACAGCCGCTCCAGGGCGTAGAAGACCCGCTCCTCGCTGTGCTGGACGTGGACGACGATGTCGACGTAGTCGAGCAGGATCCAGCGGGCGTCGCGGTCGCCCTCGCGGCGGACCGGCTTGGCGCCGAGTTCCTTGCTGAGCCGCTCCTCGATCTCGTCGACGATCGACTTGACCTGACGGTCGTTGGGAGCGGAGGCCAGCAGGAAGGCGTCCGTGATCGACAGCACGTCGCTGACGTCGTAGGCGATGATGTCGTGCGCGAGCTTGTCGGCGGCCGCTTGGGCGGCGGCGGTGATGAGCTCGATGGAGCGGTCAGTGGCGGTCACTACGCGGCTTTCGGTCGGCGGTCAACAGACCTCAAGGGTCTCACGGACCGTGGACGGCACCCCACGTTAACGACGGATCACGCCCCGGACGTCGGCCTGAACTCCGGTTCGGGCCTCCGGGGCGTGCTCTCCGTCACAGCCGCCGCGCCTTCGTCACGATGACGACGACGGCTTGTAGTCCTCGCCCAGGACCACCGAGACGTCCGCGTTCGCGGACACTGTGCCCTTGGTCACGGTGCTGGTGGGCAGGCCCAGGGTCTTGGCGACCTCGGTGGCGTTCTCCTTGTCGGCCGCGTCGGAGTACGTGATCTTGGACGTGGCCGAGGTCCCGGACGTCGTGCCGGCCTCCAGGAAGGTGAAGCCGCCGTTGAGGAGGACGACGCGGGCCTTCTCGGTGTCGTCCTTGACGCCGGTGGCGTTCTGGACGGCGACCCGGACCGCCGAGCCCTCGTCGGGGCTCTTCGCGCTGCCGCCGAGGACGTCCTTGACGACACTGGCGGAGGCCTGTGCGGTCATGGTGCCGTCGTTCTGGACGGGCAGCAGGGCCGTCTTGTAGTCGCCGCCCTTGGCGAGGTCGGCGAGCTTGGCGAGGAAGGTGCCGAGGTCCTTGTCGGTGAGCGAGGGGTCGAGGATCTGGGCCAGCGTCTGCACCGTGGTGGTCGCCGCCGTCGGGTCGGAGGTCAACTGGCGCAGGACGCCCTGCATGACCTGGCCGAACCGCTCCAGTTGGGCGTTCTGGGCCTCGCCCGAGGCGCGGTAGGTGGCGTAGGCGACGGCCATCTTGCCGCTGAGGGTCTGGTCCTTGCCCTTGTGGACGAGGGGCGCGGCACCCTTCTTCGTCGCGGCCGGGTCGGGCACTTCGGCGTTGGTGTCGACGTTGATGTTGCCGACGAGGTCGACCAGGTTCTGGAGGTAGGGGGTGTCCAGGCGCCAGGTGCCCTCGATGTTGGTGCCGAGGACCGTGTCGAGTTCGTCGCGTGTCCCGGAGGAGCCGTCGTCGTCGACCGATTTGGCCAGCGTCGTCGTGTTGCCGTCGTCGTCCGTGAGGGCGAGGGAGTTGGGCACCAGCACGGTGGTGCCCTGCTTGGTGGTGGTGTTGTCGACGAGCAGCGCGGTGGAGGTGCCGCCCGCCGAGGTGTTGTGCAGGTGGACGACGATCACGTCGCGGTTCTGGGCGCCCGCGGCGGTCGTGGTGCCCGTCTTCGAGGCGGACGAGGACAC
Source organism: Streptomyces sp. NPDC051576 (assembly GCF_040681835.1). Taxonomy (NCBI): domain Bacteria; kingdom Bacillati; phylum Actinomycetota; class Actinomycetes; order Kitasatosporales; family Streptomycetaceae; genus Streptomyces; species Streptomyces sp. NPDC051576. The sequence goes on along the minus strand of NZ_JBFAZO010000016.1, from coordinate 184,971 downwards.
TCCGGGGAGCTTCCCGGCGTACCAGAGATAGCCGGCACCGCCGGCCACGACCAGCGCCATGACCACGACGAGGCCGACCAGGCGGCCGCGGGCCCGGCGCTTGGCCTCCTCACGGCGCTCGGTGCGGTTCTCGGTGAAGTTCAGCCAGTCGATGACGTCCTCGGAGTCGTCGGTCGGCTCCTCCACGAAGGCGAACTGCCCGGTGTGGTAGTCCCGTTCACGCGCGTCCGGGGCCTCCGTGTCCTCGGCCGGCCCGGCCTGCTGCGGGATGTAGGCGGTCTGCTCGGCGACCCGGGGCTGCTGTCCACTGGTCGCGGTCTGCCCGTAGGGGTCGTAGGCCGTCGTCGTCCCGGTGCCGTAGGGGTCGTAGGGCGCGGCCGGCTGCTGGGTGCCCGTGTCGTAGTCGGGCGTCCGCTGCTGGGTGCCGGTCGCGTACGGGTCGTAGCCGTAGCCCTGTTGCTGCTGCCCGTACGGGTCGTACGGCTGCTGCTGCGGGGGCTGTTGGGCCTGCTGGGCCGGGACCTGCCGGTAGACAGGCTGGTTGTACTCGTCGTAGCCGACGAGTTCGTACTGGTCGCCGCCGTACCCGGCGTCGTATCGGTCGTTCACCGGTGCCCCTCTCGGCTCACTCGCCGCGGTACAGCTCGCGCTTGTCGATATAGCGCACGACTCCGTCGGGCACCAGGTACCAGACGGGATCGCCCTTGGCGACTCTCGCACGGCAGTCTGTTGAGGAGATGGCGAGCGCGGGAACCTCGACCAGCGAGACGCCGCCCTCCGGGAGACCCGGGTCGGTCAGGGTGTGGCCGGGCCGGGTGACCCCGATGAAGTGCGCGAGGGAGAACAGCTCCTCCGCGTCCCGCCAGGTCAGGATCTGGCCGAGGGCGTCGGCGCCGGTGATGAAGAAGAGGTCCGCGTCGGGGTTGAGCGCGCGCAGGTCGCGCAGGGTGTCCGTGGTGTAGGTGGGGCCGCCGCGGTCGATGTCGATGCGGCTCACCGAGAACTGGGGGTTCTCGGCGGTCGCGATCACCGTCATCAGGTAGCGGTCCTCGGCGAGCGCGACCTTGCGGTCGGTCTTCTGCCAGGGCTGGCCGGTCGGGACGAACACCACCTCGTCCAGGTGGAACTGCGCGGCGACCTCACTGGCCGCCACGAGGTGTCCGTGGTGGATCGGGTCGAACGTCCCGCCCATGACGCCGAGCCGGCGCTTGCCGGGGTTCGACGGGCCGTTGTTGCGCGGGCCGTCGGCCTTGTGGTGCACCGGGCCGGTAGGCATGTCCTGCTCTCCCATGCGTGCAGACCCTACCGGCCCGATATGAAGGCCTCGTGAGCCACCGTGGACCGGGCCGGCCTAGCGGTCACGGTTGAAGCGGGTGGTGATCCACAGCAGGAGCAGCAGGACGATGAACGCGCCGCCACCGGTGATGATCGGCTGGAGGCTCTCGTGGTTGCCACCGCCCTCGCCCTCGGCGGCAAGGGTGGCCAACTGGGCAGCGGTGCTGTGGAAGCTCATCTTCGGCAGAACCTATCCGGTGTGGGCGGGATAAAGATGTCGGCCCATCGTAAGCGGGCGGCCCGACGGCGATCACGCCGACTCCGCCATTGGGAACTCGACAAGGAACGCGAGGGGGAACTCGACGGGCGTCTCAGTCGTCCTTCTGTTTGTACCCGCGCAGCAGGAACCACGCGGTCAGGATGCAGCCGAGGAACATCACGATCAGTACGACCTTGAGCAGGTCCCCCGACCCTTGCCGGGGGGCGGCGCTCGCGGCCTCTGCCAGCCAGGCGGCTGCGGAATGGGGCTCCATGCGTTGACTCCTTCGCTGTACTGCCCGTCAACGGTATCTCCGCCTAGGCTGGGCTCTGCTTCGGGGGCACTCAGGGCACTCACACGCACATGGGGGACCACATGTCCGAAGACGGCCACGAGCAGAACGGGCACGAGAACGTACCGAGCAGGCAGCGCAGGCGCTTCCCGGGGATCTCCTCGCGCGCGTACGAGCACCCGGCCGACCGCTCCGCCCTGGTGGCGCTGCGCAAGCTGAGCGGGTTCGACACCGTGTTCAAGGCGCTCAGCGGGCTGCTGCCCGAGCGCAGTCTGCGGCTGCTGTTCCTGTCCGACTCGGTGCGCGTGTCCGACCAGCAGTTCGCGCACCTCAACGACATGCTGCGGGACGCCTGTTACATCCTGGACCTGGAGAAGGTCCCGCCGATGTACGTCACCCAGGACCCGCAGCCCAACGCGATGTGCATCGGCCTGGACGAGCCGATCATCGTCGTCACCACCGGCCTGGTCGAGCTGCTCGACGAGGAGGAGATGCGGGCGGTCGTCGGCCACGAGGTGGGCCACGCCCTCTCCGGCCACTCGGTGTACCGCACGATCCTGCTGTTCCTGACCAGCCTGGCCCTGAAGGTCGCCTGGATCCCGCTGGGCAACCTCGCGATCCTGGCGATCGTGACGGCGCTGCGCGAGTGGTTCCGCAAGTCGGAGCTGTCCGCCGACCGCGCGGGTCTGCTGGTCGGCCAGGACCTGAAGGCCTCGATGCGCGGCCTGATGAAGATCGCGGGCGGCAACCACCTGCACGAGATGAACGTGGACGCGTTCCTCCAGCAGGCCGAGGAGTTCGAGTCGGGCGGCGACCTGCGCGACTCGGTGCTGAAGATCCTCAATGTGCTGCCCCGCTCCCACCCGTTCACCACCGTGCGGGCGGCCGAGCTCAAGAAGTGGGCAGCCTCCCGCGACTACCAGCGGATCATGGACGGCCACTACCCGCGGCGCAGCGAGGACAAGGACACCTCGGTCACGGACTCGTTCCGCGAGTCGGCGGCGAGCTACGCCACCAATGTGAAGAGCTCCAAGGACCCGCTGATGAAGCTGGTCAGCGACATCGCGGGCGGCGCGGGCGACCTGGGCGGCCGGGTGCGGCGCGGCTTCGGCGGCTTCGCGAGTTCGAGCCCGGCGGACGGACCGCCGTCCGAGTCGGCCAACGGCACGGAGCAGCCGCCCACTGACACGCCGCCGCGCGACGAGGACTGACCCGCACCGCTCTCACCGATCCACACCGACCTCACACCTTCGGCTGTGCGCCGGCCGCCAGTGATCCGCACAGGGCCGTGGCGCTGTCCGTCGCGAAGGGGTCCGTGCCGGCCGGGCCGCCCGCCTTGGCGGTCTGGCCGGCGAGCAGCGGGTGCAGATGGGTCGCGGAGTCCTCGGCGCAGGACAGGGGCCCGGCCTGGAGGTAGGAGACGACGAGCTGGGCCTGGTGCATGCGCAGGTCGTCGCGGTCGAAGCGGAAGTGCAGCTCGCGGCGGACGGTGAACAGGGACACCTGGGCCCTGTCGCCGGAGCCCGCCGAGCCGGTGGCCCGGAGCGCGTAGACGAAGGTTCCGTCGGCGGTGACCTCAAGGGTGGCCGAGTCGACCTCGGTGGCCTCCAGGGTGGCCTGGACGCGGATCTTGCGGTCGGCCAGTTGGACGCGTGAGGGGTCGAAGCGAACCAGCCATCCGGTGGGCTCGTGCCGGCCGTCGGCGGTCGGGTGCTCGAAGCTCTGGTCGAACTGGTCGAGTTGGTCCGGGTCGACGAGGACGCGCGCGGGGCGGATCTGTCCGCCGGTGAGCACGGCCGGGTAGAGCGAGGACTCCACGATGTAGTCCTTGGCGGTGCTCAGGGCGGCCACGACCTGGCTGTCCGAGAAGTGCGCGGTGCGCCGCGCGGCCGGCAGCGGTATGCCCTCGCCGCCGATGCCGAACTGCGCGGCCGGAGAGTGCGCGTAGAGGAACTCGGCGTCGGCCGCCCCCGGCACCGTGCCCTGCGGGGAGAGCGGGATCACGGTCATCCGCAGCGGCTCGGCGGGCTGCTGGGCCGCAGGGGTGGTGTAGGGGTGCCGTACGCCCATGTAGATCGCGGTGCCGAAGGCGACGGCGATCAGCAGGACGAGGATCAGTGCCTGGCGGGAGAGGCCGCGGCGCAGGGCCGGGCGGCGGCGGACGGCGGGCGCGTGGTCGGCCATGCGCTCCTGGGCGGAGAACTCCTGGAGCCGGGCAGCGCGGACGAACGACTCGTCGAATACGACGGATCGGTACTCGTCCTCACCACCACCGGGAGCGCCCTCGGGTGTCCCCTCGGGTGGGTCTCCTGGACCGCCCATACTTTCAGAGTAGGTCTCCGGAGCCTCAGGTAAACGCCCTGGTACACGACAAGTTCTGACAGGTTCTCACCGGGCCGCTCACCGACCGCTCAGGGTTTGCGCGGGGCGGCCGAGAGCGGTGGCTGGGAGTTGTCGGCGGAAGCGGAGGGTGCCGCCGCCGTGCCCTGTTCAACGCCGGTGGAGGCCGGGGGCGGGACGCGGTCCCGGTTGCCCGAGGACGCGCCGCGGTAGACCGCCGAGAAGGCAAGGGCGACCATGCCGATGCCCATCACTAGGGCGAGCAGCCAGGCGACGGGCCGGTGCCAGCGGACCTGTTTGCCGTAGGTTCCCGGGGCGCCGTAGCGGCCCTCGACGAGGTCGGTGTCGTCCAGGTCGTCGAGTTCCGGATCATGGCCGAATTGGCGTCCGTAGGCGTCCTCGAAGAGGTCGTCGTCGCCGCGTGCGCCTCTGCCGCGCTGGGCTCGGCGGGTCTCTGCCTCGGAGGCCTCGGCTCTGGCCTGCGCGGCGGCGAGGAGGCGCTCGACGGCGGTCGGCTCGTGTACTACGGCCGCCCGTACGAAGGCCTCGTCGAAGACCACGGATGCGAACTCTTCGTCCGACATTCCGCGGTCGTGGTCGTCGTCGGGCTCCCAGCCGTCAGGGAACGGCGTGCCCCCCACGTCCTCCGGCACCTCTCCAGAGTAGACCTGGGGGGTCAATTTGGGCAGACGGTATGGAAATTCATCCGCTGGGTGAGACGTGTCTCCCACCACGAGCCGGTATGCCCGGCGCATATGCCGGGTGCCATGTGCCTCAGCGGCGGATGTGGCCGTCGCCGGTGACGATGTACTTGGTGCTCGTCAGCTCCGGCAGGCCCATCGGGCCCCGTGCGTGCAGCTTCTGGGTGGAGATGCCGATCTCCGCGCCGAAGCCGAACTGGCTGCCGTCCGTGAAGCGCGTGGAGGCGTTCACGGCGACGGTGGTGGAGTCGACCAACTGGGTGAAGCGGCGGGCGGCCTGCTGGGAGGTCGTGACGATCGCCTCGGTGTGGCCGGAGCTCCACAGCCGGATGTGCTGGACGGCCTTGTCGAGCGAGTCGACGACGGCGGCGGCGATGTCGTAGGAGAGGTACTCGGTGTCCCAGTCCTCCGGGGTGGCCTCCACGACGGTGGCCTCGGAGTCCTTGGCGTAGGCCAGGACGCGCTCGTCGGCGTGCACGGTGACACCGGCCTCCGCGAGGGCGTCAAGGGCCCGCGGCAGGAACTCGGGGGCGATGTCCTGGTGGACGAGGAGGGTCTCGGCGGCGTTGCAGACGCTGGGCCGCTGGGCCTTGGAGTTGATCAGGATGTCGATCGCCATGTCGAGGTCGGCGTCGGCGTCGACGTAGACGTGGCAGTTGCCGACGCCGGTCTCGATCACGGGGACCGTGGACTCGGAGACGACGGTCTGGATGAGGGAGGCCCCGCCGCGGGGAATCAGGACGTCGACGAGACCCCGGGCGCGCATCAGCTCGCGGACGCTCTCGCGGCTCTCGCCGGGCACCAACTGCACGGCGTCGGCGGGCAGTCCGGCGCCGCCGACGGCGTCCCGCAGGACGCGCACGAGGGCGGTGTTGGACTCGTAGGCGGAGGCCGAGCCGCGCAGCAGGACCGCGTTGCCGGACTTGAGGCAGAGCGCGGCGGCGTCCACGGTCACGTTCGGGCGGGCCTCGTAGATGATGCCGACGACGCCGAGGGGGACGCGGACCTGGCGGAGGTCGATGCCGTTCGGGAGGGTCGAGCCGCGGACGACCTCGCCGACCGGGTCGGGGAGCGCGACGACGTCCCGTACGTCGGAGGCGATGGCCCGGACGCGCTCGGGTGTCAGCGTCAGCCGGTCGATGATCGCCTCGCTGGTGCCGGCCGCGCGGGCCTTGGCGATGTCCTTGGCGTTGGCCTCGACGATCTCGCTCGTACGGACCTCCAGCGCGTCCGCGATGGCGAGCAGCGCGTCGTCCTTCTCGGCCCGCGGCAGCGGTGCGAGGTCGGCGGCGGCGGACTTGGCGCGGTACGCGGCCCGCGTGACCGGGGACATGGAGTCGTACGGCGAGAGCGTGGTCATGAGGGAAGGGTAGTGCGCCCGGCGGAGGCGTCCACCGGTTGTCCCAAACCGCGAGACCCCACAAGGGGCGTCAGAACGGGTGGACGCCGACCGGGGTGGCGGGCAGCGGGCCGTATCCCTCGGAGATGCGCTGGTGGTAGGTCTCGCGGTCGATGACCTCCAGGCCGACGATCTCCCACGGCGGCAGTTGGGCGGTCTGGCGGTGCTCGCCCCACAGGCGGAGGGCCACGGCGGCCGCGTCGTGCAGGTCGCGGGCCTCTTCCCAGTAGCGGATCTCCGCGTGGTCGTTGGCGTAGCGGCTGGTCAGCAGAAAGGGGTGGTCGTGGGCGAGCTGTTCCAGGCCGCGCCGCACCTCCTTCAGCGGGGCCTCGCCGCCGGAGACGCTGAGGGTGACATGCCACAGGCGGGGGACGTCCTTGGGTTCCCCGCCCTCGTACCGGGCGCCGGCCGCGACGCTCGTCAGCGCGCGCTCCTCGCCGGGCGCGCGGGAGGTGGCACCACCGCGGGACGCCGCCGCCCCAGGGCGCACTCGTCTCACGACGGCCTCCTTACGCAATGGTCGAGCTGCTGTGCTCGCGCGGAATGTGTCCCTGAGACAAAGTTGAGCAGGCCGAAGGCGTCCGCGTGGCGCTTTTACGGAAGGTCCACCGGGGGAGGCGGACGTTTCGGTTGTTTTACGGGTGCAGGATCACCAGGTCGTCCCTGTGTACGACTTCCCTCTCGTACGACGGTCCCAGCTCCCGTGCCAGTTCCCTGGTGGAGCGGCCGATCAGCTGGGGGATCTCCTTGGCGTCGAAGTTGACGAGGCCCCGGGCGACCGCGTGCCCGGCACCGTCCCGGAGTTCGACGGGGTCGCCCGCGCTGAACTCCCCTTCCACGGCGGCGATTCCGGCCGGCAGCAGGGACATCCGGCGTTGTACGACCGCGCGCACGGCGCCGTCGTCGAGCGTCAGCGAGCCCTGCGGAGTGGACGCGTGCTGGAGCCAGAGCAGCCGGTCCGCGGAGCGTTTTCCGGTGGCGTGGAAGTACGTGCCCGTGTCGCCGCCGGTCAGCGCGTCGGCCGCGTGGACCGCGCTGGTGAGCACGACGGGGATGCCCGCGGCGGCGGCGATACGGGCCGCCTCGACCTTGGTGACCATGCCGCCGGTGCCGACGCCTGCCTTGCCCGCGCTGCCGATCTCGACGTGGGCGAGGTCCTGCGGTCCCCTGACCTCCGCTATCCGCGAGGTGCCGGGCCGGCTGGGATCGCCGTCGTAGACGCCGTCGATGTCCGAGAGCAGGACCAGCAGGTCCGCGTGGACGAGGTGGGCGACGAGTGCGGCGAGCCGGTCGTTGTCGCCGAAGCGGATCTCGTCGGTGGCGACCGTGTCGTTCTCGTTGACGATCGGGAGGGCGCCCATGGCGAGGAGTTTGTCGAGGGTGCGGGAGGCGTTGCGGTGGTGGGAGCGGCGGCTCATGTCGTCGGAGGTGAGCAGGACCTGTCCGACGCGGATGCCGTAGCGGGCGAAGGAGGCGGTGTAACGGGCCACGAGGAGGCCCTGCCCGACGCTGGCGGCGGCCTGCTGGCGGGCCAGGTCCTTGGGGCGGCGGCGCAGTCCGAGCGGGGCCAGCCCGGCGGCGATGGCGCCGGAGGAGACGAGGACGACCTCTTTCTCTCCCCCGCTGCGGCTCTTGGCGAGGACGTCGACGAGCGCGTCGACCCGGTCGGCGTCCAGACCGCCGGCCGCGGTGGTCAGCGAGGAGGAACCCACCTTGACGACGATCCTGCGGGCCTCGGTCACGGCCTGCCTTGCCCCTGCCACGTGCTGACTTCCCCTCGCGTAGGTCCGGCTGCCCCGCGCGGCAATCTACGCGAACCGGGCCGCCGACCGCACATCGGTCCAGGTCCCGGACAGGGGGAATCACGGTACGGGTGGGGGCTGGTCGCGCCCGCACCCAGCCGGCTCACCTCACACCGCCGCAGCCCTCACCCGGGTCCTCAGCACCCTGCGCACCTTCCGCGCCGCCCTGCGGAGCAACGCGCCCGCCGTCCCCTCCCGGTACCCCTCCACCCCACGAGCCTCCCGGGGTTCGGCGAGATACAGGGAGTCGGGCAGGCCCGCCGAGTCGGAGCGGAAGTGCGGATACGCCAGGTAGACGCGGCGGCCCCGCTTCTCCACGACCGCGTCGGGGCGTTTCCTCGACTTGATGAACTCCACGACATCCAGGAGGAGTTCGGGGCGTTCGTGGGCCACCAGGTGGAGGCGGAGGCGTTCGTCGACCTTGAGGCGGAGGGCGACCTCGTCGGTCCAGTGGGCGGCCATCAGGGGCTTGGCCAGCTCGAACTTGTGGCGTCTGATCTGCTCGCTGTCCTTGAGGTATTTCGGGCCGAACTGCGGGAGCAGGGTGACCAGGAAGGGGCGGACCATCAGCTTGTCGCGCTCCACCCCCGGCGGGACCATCTCCGCGATGAGGTTCATCAACGCGCGCGCGGAGTCGAAGCGCAGGGTGTAACTCCCGCTCTTCGTCACGTGTTTGCCGTCGTCGCGGCCCACCAGGTAGTAGCAGACGTGGTCGGCGATCACCGAGACGCCGTCGGCCCGCAGATAGGCCTCCATCGTGAACAGCGCGTCCTCGCCGGTGAACAGCGACTCGTCGAACCGCATGCTGTGCCGCTCCAACAGCGCCCGCCGAAACAGCTTCTGGGCGCTCAGCGTGAACTTGATGTTGGAGTGGAAGACGTCGGTGCGCTCCAGCGTCTCGACCCAAGCCGCCTTGGGCGGGACCCGGTTGATGCCCTCGACCTTGCCGAGCACCACGTCCGTGCCGTTGCGGTCGGCCATCTCGACCATGCGCTCCAGGGCCTCGGGGGCGAGCCGGTCGTCGGCGTCGAGGAAGAAGACGTAGCGCCCGGTCGCCTTGCCGAGGCCGACGTTGCGCGGGGAGCTGGGGCCGCCGGAGTTCTCCTGGCGGATCACGGTGACGTGGGTCGCGGCGCGGGCGGCGAAATCCTCCAGGTACTCCCCCGTGCCGTCCGTCGAGCCGTCGTCCACTGCGACGACCTCGATACGTGCCGGGTCCAGCGTCTGCGCCTCGACCGAGCGCAGGCACTCGACCAGATACGGCATCGCCTCGTACGCCCCGATGACCACGGTCACATCAGGCTGCGACACGGTCGCGTCCCCCTTCGTTCACTGGATCGCCATCTCGAAGACGGACGAACGGGCGGATCGGTTGTCCTCCGTCAGCAGGGGGTACGCAAAAGAGCCCGGTTTTTGAGGATCACTCCTCGAAAACCGGGCTCTTCTTGACCAAATCCTGGCCGAAAGCCGACGTCAGTCAGTCAGTCACTCAGTCAGTCGTTGCGTACGTCAGCCGACCGTGGGGTCCGCCGACAGGTGGGCCTCCGCCGCGCCCGCCGTCTCACCGCTCGCCGCCGCCCGCTCCTGGCCCACATTGCGGGCCTGGGACTTCAGCGCCAGATTCGCCACCGCCGTGTTGAACTGCTGGATGGACGTGGGCTCGTCCGGGCCGAGCAGGTACTCCTTGAGTTCCTTGCGGTCCTCGGCCAACGGGTCGGCCTCCGGGGCGCGGACCGCGGCGAGCAACTCGCCCAGTTCCGTTGCCTTGTTGGAGAGGATCACGGCGGCGCGCACCGCGGTGTTCTGCCGCTTGAACTCCTCGACGCCCAACTGCGCGGAGTCCGTGACCGCGTACGGCTTGCCGCTCGCGATGAAGTCCGAGACCACGCTGGAGATGTCGGAGACCATCGCGTCGGACACGTTGAAGCAGTCGTACAGGCGCGGCTCGGCGCCCGAGATGACCCGATGCTCGAAGGTGCCGAAGGAGTTCCAGTACGCGTCGTTCCACTCGGCGCGCAGCCGGGCGATCTCCTCGTACTTGACCAGGTCGACCACGCCGTCGCGGGTCAGCTCGGCTTCGTCGCCCTTGTCGGCGGCGCCGCCGGTCAACTCGGTGATCCGGGCCTCGATGCGGGCCAGGTCGGCCTTGGCCTTCGTCTGGGCGGCCGCGTCGGCGGTGAAGCGGGGGTCGGTGGCGCGCTGGGCGGCGGCCTTCTCCACCAGGGCGGTGACCTTGCGGTGCGCGGAGCCGGCCGCGGGGCTGACGGTGCCGGTGAAGGGGTGCGGCTTGTACAGGACACGGACCGGCGGGTCGGCCTTGAGCAGCTTCTTCACGATGTTCTCGCCCGCGAGGAGGAGCGAGGTGTTGCCCGGGCTGTCGTCCCAGCCCTCCCATGTCGGCGCGTAGAGGACGGTGGGGATACGGTCCTCGGGCACGCCCTGCAAGGGCTGGATCGGGGCGAGTTGGGGGCGGCCGACCTCGACGATGTCGTCGTCGCGGACACCGACGTCGGCGATGGCGTAGCGGTCGCGGCCCGCGCGGCCGGCGGTCCACACCTCGTCGTAGACCTTACTGTACGGGTTGACGCTGGCCAGCTTGTCGCTGTCGCCGTGGCCGATGAAGACGTGCTTCATGGTGGGGACGCGCAGCAGGTGGATGTTCTTGCCGACGTTGGCCGCGTACAGCGCGACGCGCACGGTCGACAGGTCCATGTTCATCAGGTGCACGCCGCCGGGGACGCAGATGACCGGGGCCTTGGTGGGGGCGAGGTTCTGCAGTATGACTCGCTCGCGGAGCAGGACCAGGGGCCGGGTGTCCAGCTCCTCCATGGTCTCCAGCCACATGTTGACCTGGTACGCCGAGTCCTTGGAGCCGGAGAAGTAGAGCACCGTCTGCGGCTTGTACTCGTGCAGCCAGTCGTCGACGGCTTCGAGGATGACCTCGGGCGTCGGCGGGATCTTCGTACCCCGTATGTACGGCACGAGGGCGAGGACGTAGAGGCTGCCCAGGACCAGGGTGAGGCCGATGCCGATGAACCCGGCGACGGCGGAGTCCATCTGCGCGGAGATCAGCAGGCCGATGACGGCGAACAGGTCGAGGTGGAGCATCTTCTCGGCGGAGCGCTCCAGCAGGCCGAACGGCGGGGCGTCCGGGATGTTGATGCGCGAGCCCAGGTCGACGTTGCGGGTGGCGACCGGCATCCGGCGGCGGTTGCGGATCAGCGTGACGACGGCGCCGTGCGGGGCCTGGAGGCCGTAGAAGGCGATGAAGCAGGCGATCGCGCCGTAGAAGATGAGGTGGTCGGTGAGGTCCATGCGGGCCAGCAGCAGGATCAGCAGGAGCTGGCGGATCAGGAAGCGGATCGAGAGGCCCGCTCTGACCTTGCTGAGGCGGTTGACCAGATAGCTGCCCTGGCGGTGCAGATAGTGGTCGGCGACGTACGTCACGACGGCCGCGGCCGCGAAGGCGGGGACGCTCGGGACGAGTGCGGCCAGCATGAGGGCGGGGAAGCCCAGCATCATGAGGACGGCGGCGGCGAGCTCGGCCGCGCTGCCCACCCGGGCAACGCGGATGGCGGTGGAAATCACTGATAAACCTGCTCTTGGGGGTTTTGAGTAATTTACCGGGATCTCAGAGTCAGGCTTAATTAAACGCCGTCCTGGACGTCCAGCACCGAGGCCAGGGCGGCCTCGAAACCGGAGGCCCTGGCCGCGCCGGCCGTCGGGTCCTGCTGGCGGACGTCGATGACATGGCCGGTCAGCTCGGACAGCAACACGTCGAGGGAGGTGCGGGCGACGGCCTCGGAGGAGAGCAGCGTGCCCGTGGGCTCCTGGCCGAACGCCTTGGTGCGCATCGGGGTGGCCGTGCGCTCCGGGTTGATGCAGTTGACGCGGATGCCGTCGCCGGCCCACTCGTCGGACAGGGCCTGCGTGAGGTTGACCATCGCGGCCTTGGTCGAGGAGTACAGGCTGTACTCGGCGCGGCCGCGGGTGTAGCTGCTGGAGGTGTACAGCAGCAGCTGGCCCTTGGTCTCGGCGAGGTACTTGTACGCGGAACGGGCGATCTGCACCGGCGCCAGGTAGTTGACCTTCAGCGCCTCCTCGATCGTCGCGTTGTCCGTCTCGGCCAGCTTGCCGATGCGCAGCACGCCCGCGGTGTTGATGACGTAGTCGATGCGCCCGGTCTCGGCGTACGCCTTGGACAGCGCGTCGTCGACCTCCTCGGGGTTCTCGACGTGCGTGCCGGTGGTGGAGCGGCCCAGCGCGTACACCGTGGCGCCGTAGCCCTCGGCGACCTCGGCGATGTCCTTGCCGATGCCGTACGAGCCACCGAAGACGACCAGGGTCTTGCCGGTGAGCAGGTGGCGGTAGGCCTCCTCGTCGACCTGCTCGGGCGCGGCCGTGGAGGCGAGCTGGAAGAGCTTGTCGGCGATGAAGACGTCGACGGGCTGGGTGACCTTCATGTTGTACTCGTCGCCCGCGACGACGTGGATCGGCACGTCCGGCAGGTACTTGAGCACGACCGAACAGTCGTCGGTGGCCTGGAAGTTGGGGTCCCCCGCGGCGACCTCGTAGGCGCGGCGGATCGTGGACAGCTTGAACGCCTGGGGCGTCTGGCCGCGGCGCAGCCGGGAGCGGTCCGGGATCTCGGTGATGAACTCGCCGTCGTCGCCGTGGGTGCGGGTCACGATGATGGTGTCCGCGGACGGGATGGCCACGTCGACGGCCTGGAAGCGCTCCAGGGCGACCACGCAGTCGTCGATCACACGCCGCGAGAGCAGCGGGCGCACGGCGTCGTGGAAGAGGACGTTGCGGTCCTCGCCCTCGGCCAGGCCCTCGCCGAGCGCGGCGATGGCGCGCTCGGTGGTCTCGTTGCGCGTGGAGCCGCCCTCGATGATCCGGGTGACCTTCTTGAAGCCGGCCTTGGCGACGATCTTCTCGATGTCGGGGACGTAGCCCGGCGCCATCAGGACGATGATGTCGTCGATCGAGTCGGCCTTCTCGAAGGTGGTCAGGGTGTGCTCGATGACTGCCTTGCCGGCGATCTTCAGCAGCTGCTTGGGGATCGAGAGACCCACGCGCTGACCGGTGCCACCGGCCAGGATCACTGCGGTGGTGCGGGGCTTGGCTATGTGCGACACAGGTGACCTTGACCTACCTCGGGACAATGGGGAACTCGCAAATGGTCCCACTCACGGTTACCGCAGTGCAAGGCGAGTGACCTCCGCCGCATATGTACGCGTCATCTGTCATTCATCTTGTACTGCTGGTAGCCGTGCGGGGGCATCACTCAGCGGCGCCGCAGCTTCTTCAGACAACGGTGACCGAGAACGCGGACGAGTTCCTTCGACGACGTCTGGTGAACGGTCCGCGCCTTCGCCGGCGCGGTGTGCCGCACGGGCGCGGCGGCCGCCGCCGCGAGCGCCCCGTACAGCGCCTGAGCGGCCACCTCGGGCGCGATCCGCGGCGCCGCGGGCGCCTTCTCGGCGGCCTGCGGTACGGCCGAAAGGAGCGCGGTGTCACCGACGATCCGCACGCCCGTGGCGGCGATGGTCGCGGCCATCTCGGCACCGAGGGTGCCCGCCGCCTCGACGGCCCACCGGGGCGTGGTGATCTTCACGTCCTGCGGGGTGGGGCTGCACGCATTCTTCATATGCATGACCGCGCCGTTGCGCACGAGCTTGGAATACAGCTCGTCGGGGAGCCCATTGCCGCGGAATTCCACATTGAGCTTCCGCAGCATTTCGGTCTCGGCGAGGGTGAGGGAACGGTTGGCCGCGTCCGGCACCGGCCGGAGCAGCTGCGCGGGCAGTCCGAGCAGCGCCTCGAAGGTGCGCAGCAGCCCGTCCCGGTCGCTGTCGTCGACCACGACGACGGTGACCCGCTCGGGACCCACGGCCCGCGTCCACCGCTCCACCAGCCGGTCGTGCCGGTGGCGCCGCCAGAAACTGGGGTTGGGCTGCTCGTAGGGCGCCTTGCGGAGCATGTGCTCCAGCCAGTTGCCGTAGCCCATGCGCAGGCCGTTCTGCACGTACTGCTGCCACTGCGAGGGCATGATCCGCACCAGCGGGCGCAGGGTGATCAGGATGTGCACGCGCTCGCCGCCGAGCTGCTCCACGATCCGGGCGATCGTCTCGTCGTCCTCGGCGTCGGCGAAGAACTCGCTGCTGATCACCGAGGTGCGACCGCCGGTGGCCCGGACGGCGTCCAGGAGCCGTGTCCAGTGCTTGTCGGTGGGCACGGTGTCGCCCATCATCGCGGGCCGGGCGCAGGCGGCGAGGGCCGCTTCCATCGGGTGTCTGCTGTGCGCGGGGAAGTCGACGCCGTGCTCGGGCATCGTGTCCTTCGCGGCGAACAGCGCGCCCTGGATCGCGGTGGTCCCGGTCTTGTGCGGTCCGATGTGCAGCAGCCGGGTCCCGACGGGCAACGCTTCCTTAATGCAATCCGTCTCCATGGTTAACGGACGGTAAGAGTTGTTCCTGAGTCTGACCTGAGAGGAGCCTGGGACACAGATGAGTCCCAGGCTCCGTTCACACGCACTTCATACGAAGATGCGGCAAAGAGGTGTCATACGACCCGGACGCCGGGGTCGTCCGACTCCACCCGGAGTGCGGCATACGTGCTCGGCACGGCCGTGGGCTTCAGCACGGTGTCCACGACCCTGACCTTCGCGTCGATGCCGTCCCGGCGGATGTCGAACAGGTGGTAGCCGCGGTGGGCGTCGATCACCTTCCAGTGCGGGTTGTCCGCCATCAGCGGGTCCCACTGGGCGTGGAAGGCGGCCTGGTCCTGGTCGCCGTTGCTGGAGATGGACGTACCGACGAACTCGGCGCCGACGACGTCGGAGTCCGGGTCGGCGAAGTCCTCCTTGAGGTCGCTGATCATCGTGAGATGCCGGTCGCCGCTGAGCACCACGGGGTTGCGAACGCTCCCGAAGTCCTCCAGCAGGGCGTTGCGTTCGACCTGGTAGCCGTCCCAGGCGTCGTAGAACCACTGCTTGCCCGCGCCGAGCAGGGTGTCCGTCTCGGCCATCATGATCTGCGAGGCGATGACGTTCCAGCGGGCCGGCGAGTGGCGCAGCCCGTGCAGCAGCCACTCCTTCTGCTCGGCGCCCATCATCGTCATCGACGGGTCCTCGGCGCCGGCCTGCGTGGTGGCCTGGTCGCTGCGGAACTGCCGGGTGTCCAGCACGTTGAGCCGCATCAGCCGGCCGAACTCCAGGCGCCGGTACATCTGGATGTGCGGTCCGCTCGGAATGGCGCTCGCACGCACCGGCATGTGCTCGTAGTACGCCTGGAAGGCCGCCGTCAGCCGGGCCACGAACGCGTCGTGCGACTGCTGCGCGGGGTCCTGCGGGACCTCCCCCGCCCAGTCGTTGTCCACCTCGTGGTCGTCGAAGGTCACCACCCAGGGGGTGTTGGCGTGCATCGCCAGCAGGTCCGGGTCGGCGCGGTACTGCGCGTACCGGTTGCGGTACTGGACCAGGGTGTACGGCTCCCCCGTCCCCTCGTGCCGGCGCGGCCCCGCGCTCGACGGCGCCGACTCGTAGATGTAGTCGCCGACGAAGAGCACGAAGTCGGGGTCCTGGGCCAGCATGTCGGCGTACGGCGTGAAGTAGCCGTTCTGCCAGTTCTGGCAGGAGGCGAGCGCGACGCGCAGCCGGCCGCCGGAACTGTTCGCGTGCGGCGCGGTGCGGGTGCGGCCGGTGGCGGAGATCTGTCCGTCGGTGCGGAAGCGGTACCAGTAGTCACGGCCCGGGCGCAGTCCCCGTACATCCACGTGAACGCTGTGCCCGTACTCGGGCCGGGCCGGCGCGATTCCCCGGCGCACGCTCTTTCTGAAACGGGCGTCCTCGGCGAGTTCCCACTCCACGGGGACCACTCGGTCGGGCATCCCGCCGCCGTTCAGCGGGTCGGGGGCGAGGCGCGTCCACAGCACGATACCGTCGGGCAGCGGGTCGCCGGAGGCGATGCCGAGGCTGAACACACCGTCGGGCAGCGGGGTTTCGGCTGCTCGGGCCGAGGTCGGCAGCCACAGTTGGGCGGAGGCGGCGGCCCCGAGCACCGCCGCGCCGGCCGCGAGAAAACGTCGTCGATCGGGTGATACGGCTCCGGTCATCGTGAACTCCCTTGCGACGTTGGCCTCTTGGGTTCCCTGAAGCCTCACAGTGCGCGGAGTCCCACCCGTTGAACAGTAAGTATCGCGTCCATGACAAATGAGCACACAGCAAGAAACCCGTTGCTCGAAGAGCAACGGGTCTCAGCCAGTTTTGGTCACGCCTGACGGGCGATCAGAACACCGGACGCAGGACGGCTCAGAAGGGCTTGAACTCGTCGAACTCCTGCGCCGCCTCGTCCCGCTCGGCCTGCTTGTCGCGGCGGCGTTGCGTCGCCGGCCGCGGCTCGTCGAGCCGGTGGTCCTCGCCGCGCCGGCCCAGCATCTCCGCGCCGGCCATGACGGTCGGCTCCCAGTCGAAGACGACCGCGTTGTCCTCGGGACCGATCGCGACGCCGTCGCCGGAGCGTGCGCCCACCTTCATCAACTCCGCCTCCACACCGAGGCGGTTGAGCCGGTCGGCGAGATAGCCGACGGCCTCGTCGTTGTTGAAGTCGGTCTGGCGGACCCAGCGTTCGGGCTTCTCGCCGCGCACGCGGAAGAGTCCGTCCTCCTCCTGTACGACCGTGAAGCCGCTGTCGTCGACGGCCTTCGGGCGGATGACGATCCGGGTCGCCTCCTCCTTCGGCTTCGCGGCGCGCGAGGCGGCGATCAACTCCGCGAGGGCGAAGGACAGTTCACGCAGTCCGATGTGCGCGACCGCCGACACCTCGAAGACGCGGTAGCCGCGCGCCTCCAGGTCCGGCCGCACCATCTCGGCGAGGTCCTTGCCGTCCGGTACGTCGATCTTGTTCAGGACGACCATGCGCGGCCGCTTGTCGAGCCCGCCGTACTGCTTCAGCTCCTCCTCGATCGTGTCGAGGTCGGAGATCGGGTCGCGCTCGGACTCCAGCGTCGCGGTGTCGAGGATGTGCACGAGGACGCTGCACCGCTCGACATGGCGCAGGAACTCCAGGCCCAGGCCCTTGCCCTGGCTGGCGCCGGGGATGAGGCCGGGCACGTCGGCGATCGTGTAGACCGTCTCGCCGGCCGTGACCACACCGAGGTTCGGGACCAGGGTCGTGAAGGGGTAGTCGGCGATCTTCGGCTTGGCCGCGCTCATCACGGAGATCAGCGAGGACTTGCCGGCGCTCGGGTAGCCCACCAGTGCCACGTCGGCGACCGTCTTCAGCTCAAGGACGATGTCCTGGAGGTCACCGGGGACACCGAGCAGCGCGAAGCCGGGGGCCTTGCGGCGGGCCGAGGCCAGCGCCGCGTTGCCGAGGCCGCCCCGGCCGCCCTGTGCGGCGATGTACGAGGTGCCGTGGCCGACCAGGTCGGCGAGCACGTTGCCCGCGCCGTCGAGCACGACCGTGCCGTCCGGCACCGGCAGGACCAGGTCCTGGCCGTCCTTGCCGGAGCGGTTGCCGCCCTCGCCGGGCTTGCCGTTGGTGGCCTTGCGGTGCGGGGAGTGGTGGTAGTCGAGCAGGGTGGTCACGGACTGGTCGACGACGAGGATGACATCCCCGCCCCGCCCGCCGTTGCCGCCGTCCGGGCCGCCGAGCGGCTTGAACTTCTCACGGTGGACGGAGGCACAGCCGTGGCCTCCGTTACCCGCGGCGACATGCAGCTCGACGCGGTCCACGAAGGTGGTCATGGGATGTGCCTCCAGTTACGTACGGGGTGTCTTTGTACTAACACGCGAAAGGCGGACCCGCTTCCCACCAGGGGAAGTGAGGTCCGCCTCGCGAAAGCTTCCGATCAGGCGACCGGAACGATGTTCACGACCTTGCGGCCACGGTGGGTACCGAACTCCACCGCACCGGCGTTCAGCGCGAACAGCGTGTCGTCGCCGCCACGGCCGACGCCCGAACCGGGGTGGAAGTGGGTGCCGCGCTGGCGGACCAGGATCTCACCCGCGTTGACGACCTGACCGCCGAAGCGCTTCACGCCGAGCCGCTGGGCATTGGAGTCGCGACCGTTCCGAGTGGACGATGCGCCCTTCTTGTGTGCCATCTCTCCTCAGTCCCTTACTTCGCAGCCGCGGGGATCTCAGTGACCTTGATCGCCGTGTACTGCTGGCGGTGGCCCTGACGACGGCGGTAACCGGTCTTGTTCTTGTAGCGAAGGATGTCGATCTTGACGCCCTTGTGGTGGTCCACGACCTCGGCCTGGACCTTGATGCCGGCCAGGACCCACGGGTCGCTGGTCACAGCGTCGCCGTCGACAACGAGCAGGGTCGAGAGCTCGACCGTGTCGCCAACCTGGGCAGTGGAAATCTTGTCAACCTCAACGATGTCGCCGACAGCAACCTTGTGCTGGCGACCACCGCTGCGCACGATGGCGTACACGCGGATCTCACTCTCTCGCTCGGGAACGGCACCCCCGCAGTCCAGCCGCCCTGCAGAGCAGACAGCCTCTCCCGGCGGAACACGCCCGGGAGGAAGAGGTTTACGGGGATGTGGCGTGTCACCTGTGGACACGCCGACGGTCAAGGCTACGGGGCCACGGCCGAACAGGTCAAACCGGGCCCCTGCGGGTGTGCGACCGGTCACATGGGCCGGCCGCACACCCCGGGTTTCAGTCCTCGTCGGTGGAGGCGCTGACGGCGGACGAAGTCGTCTGCTCCGCCGCCGCGGTCTTCTTCGACGTGGTCTTGGCGGCCTTCTTGGCCGTCGTCTTCTTAGCGGCCGTCTTCTTGGCCGCGGTCTTGGTCGCCGCCGTCTTCTTGGCGGCCGCCTTCTTCGCCGGGGCCTTCTTGGCGGCCTTGCGAGCGGCCGTCTTCTTGGCGGGAGCCTCGGCCTCCGCCTCGGCGGCGGGGGCCTCCTCCGTCACGGCCGACGGTACGACCACGACGGCCGCCTCCTCGGACGCGGTGGGCGCGGTGGCCTTGCGCACGGCACGACGCCGGGGGCGGGCCGGAGCCGCGCTCTCGGCGGGCGCCTCGGGCTGCTCGACGGGGGCGGGTGCCTCGACGACCGGAGCGGCGGCCTCGGTGACCGTCACCACGGCGGCCTCCTCGGACCCGGCCGGTGAACCGGCGGGCGCGGTCGCCTTGCGGGTCGCCCTGCGCCGCGTACGGCCCTTGGGCGCCGCGTCGTCGACCACGGGGGCCTCGACAGCGGCCGGGGCCTCGACCACCGGGTCCTCCACGGCGACGGGCTCGGCCTGCGCGACGGCGGCCGGCTCGGCCTCCGCGGGGGCCTCGCGCACCTCACGGGCCTCGCGCGGCTGCCGCGACTCCGCCTTCGGCGCACCGGCCGGGGCCGACGCCCGCCGGCTCGTCCGGCGCCGCGAACGCCCGCCGCGAGTGGCCGCGGCCTCCGCCTCGGCGGCGCTGCTGTACAGGTCCTCGTCCGGCCGGAACTCCGTCTCGGCGAACGGCACCGGCATGGCGACCTCGGCCGCCACCTCCGCCTCGGTCTCGACCTCGTCGGACTCGTGCTCGTGCGTGTCGTGCTCGTGGGTGTCGTGGGCGTCCTGCCCGGCCCCGTCACCACCGCGCCCGCGCCGCTTGCGCTTGCCGCCGCCACCGACCGAGGTCGGCTGCTCCATGTGCACGATCACGCCACGGCCGTTGCAGTGCACGCAGGTCTCGGAGAAGGACTCCAACAGGCCCTGTCCGACGCGCTTGCGGGTCATCTGCACCAGGCCCAGCGAGGTGACCTCGGCGACCTGGTGCTTCGTACGGTCGCGGCCCAGGCACTCCAGCAGGCGCCGCAGCACCAGGTCCCGGTTGGACTCCAGGACCATGTCGATGAAGTCGATGACGACGATGCCGCCCAGGTCGCGCAGCCGCAGCTGGCGCACGATCTCCTCGGCCGCCTCCAGGTTGTTCCTGGTCACGGTCTCTTCGAGGTTGCCGCCCTGACCGGTGAACTTGCCGGTGTTGACGTCGATCACGATCATCGCTTCGGTCTTGTCGATGACCAGCGAACCGCCGCTCGGCAGCCAGACCTTGCGGTCCAGGGCCTTCATCAGCTGCTCGTCGATGCGGTACGTCGCGAAGACGTCGACCTCGGAGGTCCACTTGGACAGCCGGTCGGCGAGGTCGGGGGCGACGTGCGAGACGTAGCCGTGGATGGTGTCCCACGCCTCGTCACCGCTGACGATGACCTTGGTGAAGTCCTCGTTGAAGATGTCGCGCACGACGCGGACGGTCATGTCCGGCTCGCCGTACAGCAGCGACGGCGCGTTCGAGCCGCCGTTCTTCGACTTCTTCTGGATGTCCTCCCACTGCGCCTGGAGACGCTCGACGTCGCGGCTCAGCTCGTCCTCGCTCGCGCCCTCGGCGGCGGTGCGCACGATGACGCCCGCGTCCTCGGGGACGATCTTCTTGAGGATGGTCTTCAGCCGGGCCCGCTCGGTGTCGGGCAGCTTGCGGCTGATGCCGGTCATCGAGCCCTCGGGGACGTACACGAGGTAACGCCCGGGAAGGGAGACCTGGCTGGTCAGCCGCGCGCCCTTGTGCCCGATCGGGTCCTTGGTGACCTGGACGAGCACGGACTGCCCGGACTTCAGGGCGGACTCGATGCGGCGCGGGCCGTTGGCCATGCCGAGCGCCTCGAAGTTGACCTCACCGGCGTACAGGACGGCGTTGCGCCCCTTGCCGATGTCGATGAACGCGGCCTCCATGGAGGGCAGCACGTTCTGGACCTTGCCCAGGTAGACGTTGCCGACGTACGAGGTCGACTGCTCCTTGTTGACGTAGTGCTCGACGAGCACACCGTCCTCCAGGACGCCGATCTGCGTGCGCTCACCGCTCTGCCGGACGACCATCACACGCTCGACGGCCTCACGGCGGGCCAGGAACTCCGCCTCGGTGATGATCGGGACGCGTCGGCGCCCCTGCTCGCGGCCTTCGCGGCGGCGCTGCTTCTTGGCTTCGAGGCGCGTCGAGCCCTTGATGGACTGCACCTCGTCGCTGGGGTGGTCGTCCTTCTTGGCACGCGGCTCGCGGACCTTGACGACGGTGCGCTCGGGGTCGTCGGCCGACGAGGACGTCTCGGCCTCGCCGCCCGAGTCACCGGCGCGACGGCGACGGCGACGCCGACGGCGGCTGCTGCTCGACCCGGAACCGCCCTGGTCGTCGTCCGCCTCCTCGGCGTCCTCCTCGACCTGCTCGGCGGTGTCCTCGGAATCCTGCGCTGCCTGCTCGGCCGCGTACTCCTCGCCGTCCTCCCCCTCGTCCTCACCGGTGGCGGACTCGCCCCGGCGACGACGGCGGCCACCGCGACGGCGGCGGCGGCGCGAACCGGTCTCCTCGGCCTCGTCGTCGGCGGAGTCCTCGGCGGCCTCGTCGGCCTCCTCCGGCTCTTCCGCCACGACGGCCTCGGCCACGGCCGGAGCCTCGGGCTCCGCCTCGGCGGCGGCACCCCGGCGACGCCGACGGCGACGGCCGCCGGTCTCCTCCTCGACGGCCTCCACGGCGACCGGCTCGGCGACGACGATCTCTTCCTCGTCGTCGTCAGTGGCCTCGGCGGCAGCGGCGGCGGCCCGCTCCGGGGTCTGGAACATCGGCTCGGTGAAGACGGGCGCCCGGAACACGGCCACGGCGGGCCGGGCGGGGCGGCGCGGGCCGTCCTCCTCCTCGGCGCCGTTGCCCTTCTTGGGCGCGGGCGCGGAGAACCCTCCGGCGGCGGTCCGCACGGCCCGGCGGCGACGCCGGGGCCCGGAGTCCTCGGCGGGAGCGTCGGCGGTGGTGTTCGTCTCCGCGGTCTCCGCGGGGGTCTCGTCGTGCACAGGGGCCTCCTCGCCCACGGGCGTCCCGGCAGGCGCGGACACACGGCGCGTGGCGCGACGACGGCTCCGGCGCGGGGCGGCATCCTCATCGGACGCCGCGGGCGCGGCACCTTCGGTCGGTTCTTCGGTCGCTTCTTCGGACACGGGGGTCACCGCGGTCGCCTCGGCGGCCTCCGGCGCACCGGCGGGCGCGGAGGCACGACGGCTCGCACGCCGGCGCGTACGACCGGCTGGCGCGGCCTCTTCGGCCTCTGCTTCCGCTTCCACGACGGCGGGTGCCTCAGCGGTCTCCCGCACCGGCTCGACCACGGCCTCAGGGGCGACGGTCTCGGGCGCGGTCACCCGGCGGGTGGCGCGACGGCGGGTGCGGGGCGGAGCGGCATCGTCCCCGGCCACGACGGGCGCGGCCTCCTCGACGACGGCGGGCTCGGCGGCGGCAACGGCCGGCACCACGATCTCGGCCGCCTCGGGCGTCTCGGCGGCCTCGGGCGCACCGGCGGGCGCGGACACCCGCCGGGTCGCACGACGGCGCGTACGAGCGGCAGGCGCGGCCTCTTCGGCCTCTGCTTCCGCTGCCACGACGGCGGGCGCCTCGGCCGCGACCGGCTCGGGGGTCTCGTCGACAGCCTCGGCCGGTATGGCCGGAGCGCCGTTTTCGACCGCGCCCTCGGCGGCGGTCGGCGGTCCCGCAGGGCGAGACGCGGCGCGGCGCCTGCGGCGCGGCGGCAGCGTGTCGCTGGGGGTGTTCAGTTCGGAACCCTCGGCGGGTTCGGTCGGTTCGAGCATGCGGGCGTTTCTCCCGTCAGGCTCCCGGGCGCCGCACCTGGTCCGGCGATGATGCCGGTGACGTCCGCGGCTCGCGCGTTGCGCGGTGCCGCCGTCCGGGGCGCGGGCGCCGCACGGGAGCTCTCTGTGTCCTGTCTCGCCGGTTCCGTACGCCCAGTTGCGGACGGCCTGGCGAAAGTCTTGTGGTCGGTGCGCTGCCCGACCCAGGTGGCTCCCGAGTCCGAGGGCGGCGCTTACGACGTCCGTCCCTACGCGGAACCTTCCCTACGCCGGCGCCTTCGCGGCGGCAGCTTCGGCGACCGTGGGATTCCCGGTCACTGCTGCCTCGCGGTCGGGCGCGAGCGGGTCGGTCACCGTGCCGGTCTCTTCATCGAACAGCCCCTGCGCCAGCCTGGTCACCGCTGCGGCGACCGGCGGCGCCAGGTCGGCCACGGCGCGAAGACCGGACAGGACGTCGTCGGGTCGAACGGCAGGCGTCACGTGCCGAACAACCAGCCGCAGTATCGCACAGGCCTGGTCGGTAGGCCTATCAGCCTGTGGACCGAGCGTCTCAAGACTGGCTACGGCGGGGCGGGCGTCGAAGGTGCGCATGCCGTTCTTGGCCATGCGCTGGACCTCCACGCTCTCGGCCGCGTTGAACGCGGCCACCGCGCGCTCGGCGTCCTCGGGCGCCACCCCGTCGAGCCGCAGCTCCCACACGGAAGCCGTGAGCCGGTCGGCGAGCCCGGAGGTCCGGGCCACGACCGCGTCGACGATGTCGAGCCCGACAGGCATCGACTCGTCGAGCAGCTCGCGCAGCTTGTCGGGGTCGCGCTCGGCGGTGAGCGCGATCTCCAGATATTCCGCCTCACTGCCCGTGCCGGTGGGTGCGGCATTGGCGTACGACACCTTCGGGTGCGGTGTGAACCCCGCCGAGTACGCCATCGGCACCTCGGCGCGGCGCAGCGCACGCTCGAAGGCGCGCTGGAAGTCTCGGTGGCTGGTGAACCGGAGGCGGCCGCGCTTGGTGTAGCGCAGTCGGATGCGCTGCACCGCGGGTGCGGGCGGCGGGCCTTCGGGCTGTCGCTTGCCCAGTGTCCTAGTCCTTCGTGAGAACGGTCGTACTCCTACCAAGAGTACGTGTCTCGTCGCCCGTCGGTTCCCGTCGCTCCACCGGCAGCGGCTGTCGAGGCTCGCCGAAAACCATCCGCCGGAAGTCGGCACGGGCCTGCCGGGCGGACTCGCGCGCGGCGGCCAGCGCCTGCCGGGTGACCCGCCCCACACCGCGCGCGGCCTCGGCGGCGGGCCGCAGCACCAGGTCCCGTACGGCGTGCCCGACCGGGGTGAGAACGGTCCGGTACACCCAGCTCACCGGCTCCACGAAGATCCACCGGAAGAGGGTCCCCAGCGCCCGCCCCACGGCGAGCGAGACGTGCCCCGCGATCCGCCAGGCATGCCCGAGGGCGTCCCGGACCTCGCGTCCGACAACGAGGAGGACCCGCCCGACCGGTGCCAGCACCCAGCGCCAGAGGGCGACGGCGGGCAGCACGAGCAGAATCCGAGCCACCCAGTACAAGGCGACACCGACCCCCGTACCGACGGTCTTCAAGAGCCACAGCAGCCCTCGTCCGCACCAGGCAATGGCAATCCCGACCGGCGCGAGCACCCACGCGTACAACCACTGGGCCGGTACGACGAGCAGATACCGCCCGAGCCAGGCCACCGCAGCGGCCACCCCGTCGACGACCCACGCGCACGCGTGCCCCACCGGAGTGAGCACGCGCGCGTACACCCACGCCAGCCCGGCGCCGATCCCGCGTGCGGTCCAGCCGAGGGCATGCCCGAAGGGGGTCAGCACGTGCCGGTACAACCAGCCCAGGGGAACGATCAGCAGCACCTTCGCCAGCCACCCGACCGCCTTGGCGACGGGCACGACGACATACCGCCACAGCGCGACCCACGGCCACACGAACACCGCGCGCGCCAACGGCCCCAGCACCGTGCGGTGCAGGAACCGCCCGCCGACCACCAATGCGTCCCACACCAACCGCATCGGCACCACCAGCACGAGCACGACGATCCGCACGGGAACACGGATCGCGACGGCGAGACACCCTTCGGGCGGCTGAACCGGGGGCCGCGCGGACGGCTTCTCGAAGTTCACAGGGGTGTCCATATCTGCCAGGACGCCGCAACGCCCCGTCCGGATCCAGTTTCGGTCAAGGGTAGGGGTCGGTGCGGGCGACGTCGGTGTGCAGCAGACGCGGTGAGGAGGCGAAGCCGCGGCGGGCGTACGCGGGGATCGCCCGGGGCGAGGAGTGCACGGTGACACGTTCGAGGCCGAGGTCACGGGCGCGAGCCAGCACCGCCTCCACGAGCCGCCCGCCGACACCGCCGTCCCGCTCGCCGGGGATCACGTACACGCACTGCAGATCGCCGCTGGCCCGCCGCAGGGCACGCGGACTGGGCACCCGCTGCACGACGGTCGGCCACGCCATCCCGATGATCACGCCGCCCCGTACGACGACCACGCACCGGTGCGAACCGGTGTTCTCCGCCGCCCAGTTCACAAGATGGCGTACGAACTCCTCACGGGTGGTGACGGGTTGGTGTCCGCTCTCCAGCACCCACCGCCACCGCAGCCCTGCGACGACGTCCAGCTCGGCGGGTTCGGCGGGGCGGATCGTGATGTCGTCCACCCGTGCATTGTGCGGGAGTTCAGCGGTCGTCGGCAGGGGGCGTCAGCAGCGCGTCGACGATCTCCCGCAGGGGCGCGGCCAGTTGCTCGGCGGTCGCGTCACGCAGCGGTTGCAGACCTACGGCGGACCGTACGACGGCGACGCCGACGCCCAGCGCGACGAGGAGTTGGGCCCGCAGCAGCCGTTCGTCGTCCTGCCCCGCAGGTCCCGCGCCGGACGCTTGGAGGATCTGGCGGCTGAACTCGTCCAGGGCCTTCCGGCGCAGGGCGTCCACCCGCTCGTCCCCGGAGTCGCGGAGCAGCAGCAGGACGGGGTGTTCGCCGAACTCCGGCCAGGCCCCGGCGGACAGTTGGCGGCTGAGCGCCTCGGCGAGGCCGGCCCGGTCGTGCGGGAACTCCTCGTCCCGCCCCAGGAACCGGGGAGTTGAGGCCAGGGCCGCCTTGAACAGGCCCTCCTTCGAGTCGAAGTACCGCTTGATGAGCGCGAGGTTGACCCCGACGTCGGCGGCGACATCGCGCAGCGTGGTGCGGTCGTAGCCGAGCCGGGTGAACCGGCTGCTCGCGGCCTCCAGAAGCGCCTGCCGGGTCGCCGCCGCGTCCCGCCGCCGACGCCCGTCGGCCTCGCTCGTCATCACCGGCGATCTCCTTCGGACGGGTCAAGTAATCACTCGTTGACATGACTACAGGGCATGGTTACGTTAAGCAAGTAATCACCTGATGACTTGGCTCAACAGCCCCCCGATGAAAGGACAACGGTGTCCCAGCAGGCCCTCCTCGTCATGGACGTCCAGCGCGTCATCGTCGACCGCTATCCCGACCCGGCCTATCTGCCGCGTCTGCGCGAGGCGATCGGCACGGCCCGCGCGGGCGGGGTCCCCGTGATCTACGTGACCGTCGGATTCCGCCCCGGCGCCCCGGAGATCAGCGCCCGCAACAAGATGTTCGGCAGGCTCGCGGGCTCCCCCGCGTCGGCCGCCGCCGGCCAGGCCAACGAGATTCACCCGGACGTGGCCCCCGAGCCCGGCGACATCCTCGTCACCAAGCGCCGCGTCAGCGCGTTCGCCGGCAGTGACCTCGACATGGTCCTGCGGGCGAACGACATCGACCACCTGGTCCTTACCGGCATCGCCACCAGCGGGGTCGTCCTGTCCACTCTCCGCCAGGCGGCCGACCTGGACTTCGCCCTCACCGTCCTGTCCGACGGCTGCCTCGACAACGACCCGGAGGTGCACCGGGTCCTCACGGAGAAGGTGTTCCCGACGCAGGCGGAGGTCACGACGGTGGCGGACTGGGTCGCCGCACGCTGAGACCTGCTCACTCCCTATATTGAGGAGCTGGCGTCAACGTCCGTGCCATCAGGGGGGATTGAGCACTCGTGCAACCGGAAGGAACGCGAAGAGCGGCGGTGGCCGCCGCACTCTGCGCCGTGGCCGTGCTGCTCCTCGGCGCCTGCGGAACGCAGGTCGCCGGCGACACGGACGGAGCGACGCCGACCGCGTCACTCCCCTGGACCACGGAGCAGCCCGCCGCGGTCACCGCGGCCCGACTCGGCGCCGACCAGCGCACGTTGACCCTCGACGTCCAACTGCCCGACGGCAAGGGCCCGTGCGTGCGGGCGCTCAAGGCGGTGCTCACCGAACCCACGGAAAACCACGTGTGGGTCCAGGTCACCTTCTCCTCACCGGATTCGGACAGACGCTCCGGATGCACCGGGGAGCGCACGGGCTCGACACGGGTCCGGCTGCGCGAACCCCTGGGCAGCCAGGAACTGGTCGTCGACCACGACGTGGTATTCACCGCCGACGGCGCCGAGTTGCCCGCGCTACGGCTGTGCGGGGAGCTCGGCTGCCACCCGGCGGCCACCGGCTGCACCGGCGCCTCCTACGAGCAGGCGCTGAAGGCGGCCGACGCCCCCGAGCACACCTACCTCGACTCGGAGCACTGCGAGGGCAAGTGGCTGGTCCTCGACTTCTCCTGGCGTACGGGCCCGGTCTGCGGCGACACGACCGCGTCCCCGTCCGGCTGCTCCTCGCGACTGGGCGACCGCTGGTTCTTCCGCGCGAAGCCCTCGGGCTGGTCCCCGATCACGGCGACCGCGAGCGGCGGCTGCGCGGCCGTACACCGTGCGGAGCCCGCGTTCCCGACCTCGCTGTGCGAGTCGCTGGCCCCGCTTCCCTCTTCACTGCACCCGAGTTACCCACCGGCGTCGGCTTCGGCCACCCAGAGCCAACAGCCTTAGCCCGCCCCGGACTTCTGCTCGGCTCAGGCCAGCCAGTCCGTGTAGTGGGTGGCGGTGACACGGGCGTCGTCGCCGGCCTGCGGGGTGAGGACGGCACCGGGGACGGCGGCGAACATGCCGGCGGTGTCGTCGGTGACCACGGTGCCCGTCCGGCCCTTGGCGGTCAGGGTGAGCCGGCCGAGTTCGTCGAGGGGGTAGACGTCCGGGCCCGCGATGTTGAGGACGCCGTTCAGCGGGCTGCCGGCGGCGACCTCGGCGACGACGGCGGCGACCTCCGCGGCGGCGATCGGCTGGACCGGCGTACGCGGCAGGCGGACGGTGTCGCCGTCGGTGGTCATGGCCAGGGTCGCGTCCATGAACTCCATGAACTGCGTGGCGCGGACGATGGAGTACGGCACCGACCCGGCCTTGAGGATGTCCTCCTGGAGGACCTTCGCCCGGTAGTAGTCCAGCCCCGGCACCTGGTCCACCCCGACGATGGACAGGATGACGAAGTGGCCGACCCCGCCCTTCTCACTGGCGGCGACCAGGTTGTCCATCGACACCTGGAAGAAGCCGAGGGAGGCGTCGTCGAAGGTCGGTGAGTTCGTCAGATTGACGACGACGTCGACGCCCGCGACGGCCGCCTCCAGCCCCTCACCGCTGATGATGTCCACGCCCGTGGACTGGGAGTGCGGCACGGCCTGATGCCCGGCCGCGTTCAGGTTCTTCACGACCTGCGACCCGATCAGCCCGGTTCCGCCGATGACTGCGATCTTCATGACACACGCCTTCCGTAGACGACTCACGTCCGATATGTACCGCCGGACGGTTCCGGCGGCACCCCGGCCTTGAAACCCGGACAATTTCTATCCGAGTTCCCTTCGGGATAATACCCGGACAACAGATGTCCGAGTCAACGGCTGTCCGGGTAAAATGAGCGGGTGAAGATGTCCGGCGGAGTCGAGTGGGCCCTGCACTGCTGCGTTGTCCTGACCTCGACGGAGGATCCGGTACCGGCCGCGCGCCTGGCCCAGTTCCATGACGTGTCGCCGACCTACCTCGCCAAACAGCTCCAGGCCCTCTCCCGCGCCGGCCTGGTGCGATCGGTACAGGGGAAGTCGGGCGGCTACGTCCTGACCCGCTCCCCCGCGTCGATCACCGTGCTCGACGTCGTCGAGGCGATCGACGGCCCCGACCCGGCCTTCGTCTGCACGGAGATCCGCCAACGCGGCCCGATGGCCACCCCGCGCGAGGCATGCACCACCCCCTGCCCGATCTCCCGCACCATGGCCGCCGCCGAGTCGGCCCGCCGCGACGCCCTGCGCGCGGTCACGATCGCCGACCTGGCCGCCGACGTGGAGTCCGACTCCGGGGAGGGAACGCTGACGGTGGTGGGGACCTGGCTGACCTCGGCGTCCCAGACGTAGCCGTCGCCTACCTCTTCCTCGCCCTGTCCCTCGCCTTGTTCCTCGCCCTGGCGACGTGCGGGGCGGAGAACTCCCGGTTGGCCATGGTCTGTTGGCGGATGGCGGCAGGCAGGTCCGGCAGCGCCAGCAGCCTGTCGCACGCCTTGACGGAGGCCGCGAAGTCACCCACCCAGTAGGCGGTGATCGAGAACTCGAAGAGGAGCCCCCAGCGGTACACCCAGGGCTTGGTGAAGAGCAGATCACCCGGTTCCGGTCGGCCGACGACATCGCCGAGCAGGGCGTGCGCGGTGCGGTAGCGGCCCGCGATCCGTAGCCGGGACGCCAACTCGTAGCAGGCTTCCAGCCGTTGAGGGCGTCCGTCCCAGGCCCGGGAGAACGCGTCCATCGCCCCCGGCCAGTCGTCGGTCCGCTCCGCCCTGAGGATCCCGGCCTCCAAAAGCGAGCAGTAGACCTCCTCGCCCCAGCCGCCCATCCCGGCGCGCCGCTCGTAGAGGGCGATCGCCTCCTTGGCGTTCCCCAGATCGCGCTCGGTGTTGGCCAGATAGAAGACCGTGCGCGGATTGCCCGGGTCGCGCTCCAGCTCTCGCCGCAGCAGACGTGCGTCGCGCTCGAACTTGTCGCTGCGGCACCCACCGTCGGCATGGTCCTCGACGACGAGCGCGTCCAGGTTCTCCTGGGTGTCGGGCTCGTCGGTGCACGGGTACTCGTGGGTGACACCCTCGTAGCGCCACAGCCAGTCGCCCCGCATCAGGTGCTTGAAACGGTGCTGAGTGCCGGGGCCGTCGTAGCGCAGCATGTACGACCCCGCCGTGAGCCGGGGCAGCGGCGCGTCCTGGCGCAGGACATGGTCGGCGTCGAGGGTGAGGAGGTAGTCGGCCTTGCCGCGGGCGCGCTGGACGTTCCGGGTGCGGTTGTGGCCGAAGTCGACCCAGGGTTCCTCGTGGAGCTCGCCGGGAAGCCCGTCCATCACCTTGCGGATCAGGTCCTGCGTGCCGTCCGTCGAGCCGGTGTCGGAGATCACCCAGTAGTCGACGAGCGGGCGTACGGCCTCCAGACAGCGCTCGATCACGAGCGACTCGTTCTTGACGATCATGCACAGGCAAAGGGTCTGCTGCTTCACGGCCTCACCCGTCCCGGACTGCTGACGCCCCGTCGGAAACACGCGCGCCACAGTGGCACGCGCCCGCTCCCCGACCGTCCATCCACACGGATGACCACGTCCTAGGACCCCCGAACAGCCGCGGTTGAGCCCGGACGGGTGATCACAGGTAAAAAATGCCCCATCAGAACGCACCGATTAGTCCGATACGACGATAAATGGGCGCGTCCGAACCGCCGCGCTGATAAGCCCGGTCCACCCAGGTCAAGCTCGCACTCGGATTCGGGACATCACCCGAACCGATCGAGAGGAGCATGACGATGAGGTCGAGTCCTGAGTTCCGGACAGCAGCACTGGGGCCGCTGGCCCGGGACCGCTTCAAGAAGGCGGGCATGGTGGCCTCGCTGGGGCTGGTCCTGGCCGCCGGTGCGGTCGATCCGGCCGCCGCGGCGGCGCGGAGCGTGACCGACGGGGCCCCGGCGGCGACCGGGCACGGCGGCGACCACTGCAAGCCGGGCCACCACCACAAGACCGCGGCGACCGAGGCGGGCGGCAAGGGCGACTGCAAGGGCCCGACGGGACCGACCGGGCCCAAGGGCGCCACGGGAGCCACCGGCCCGACCGGACCCGCGGGAGTCACCGGGCCGACCGGTCCCACCGGACCACAGGGCGATCACGGCTCCACCGGTCCCACGGGCGCGACGGGGCCGTGCTCCGACATCGACGCCCAGCAGGACTCGAACAACTTCGAACTGCGGGTGGCGCTGACCGGCGGACACACCTACGCCGGCATCCACGACCTCAGAGGCACCAACGCCCGCCCCTTCCTCTGGACCGACCTCAGCACCCACGCCAACTACCCGGCGGGCGGCGCCGTCGGCCTCCCCTGCGGAGTCGCCATCAACGGGCACAGCGCCAACACGGGCGCGCCCATCAAGTTCGACGTCATGACGACCACGGGCCAGGTCTGGGAGACCACCTGCGTGGAGGTCAACAGCACCAACCCCGCCACCCTGAACTGCAACAACGCCATGGGCGTCCCCATCCCCTGGACCAAGGTGACGCTGCAGCCGTCCCCGGGGGCAGTCAACGGCGGGGTGTGACGGACCCCGCACCACAGAAGAGGGGGTGCCCGAAGGTCGGCGGACCTCCGGGCACCCCCTTCTCAGCGCTCACGTTCCTCCGCCACCGCCGCCTCATAGGCGCGCAGGGTGTCGACGAACAGACGCCGCTGCGCCGGAGCCAGCGGGGTGAGTACGCGGTGCCAGGCCGCGGCGCCGGGGGCCAGCCAGGCGGCGATCGCGTCGTGCCGCTCGGGAGCGATGGCCACGATCCGGCGCCGCCGGTCGGACGGATCCTCGCGGCGGTCCAGGATGCCCTTCTCGTACAGGTCCCCGACCATCAGGCTGACCGTGGTGGGCGCCACCTCCAGCCGCGCGGCGAGGTCGTTGACGGTCATGGGTCCGTCGAACAGCAGACAGGACAGCAACGAGAGATGGCGGGGCGCCAACGACTGCGACCGCAGTCCCTCGGGCACGGGGATGCGCTTCACCCGGCTCACCATCCGCGGCATGAGCAACAGCAGCTCACGCACCGCGGCGTCCACGTCACCCGCTTCGGTCTCGCGCCGCACGGATCCGGCCATCAGGCACCCCCAGCATTTACCTTTAACTACAAAGGTGCTTTGCTAACAAAGGCATAAGACATCTGACATCACCACCCGACCTGCCCGCCACCACGGGCACGAACGGAGGTTCCACCATGCCTCACTTCACGGTGCACATCAGCGAAACCGCCCTCGACGAAAAGACCGAGGACGGCCTGATCCGCGGCCTCACGGACGCGGTCGGATCCGTCTACGGCGAGCAGTTCGGCCGCCTGGTGGCAGTCGACCTCATCGGAATCCCCCGACGCCGACGCGGCATCGGCGGCAGCCCGACCGACCAAGCCGCCCCGAACATCACACTCAGCCTGCGCGAAGCGGCCTACCAACACCCTGACGTACCGGACGCACCCGCACGCCTGATCACCGCGATCACGGACGCGGCGGCCACCGTACTCGGCGAACAGACCCGCGAGCAGGTGACGGTCGCCCTACTGACCACCCCCGCAGGCCGCTCCGGCATCGGCGGCCGTCTCACCTGACACCCGCCCAAGCGCCCGCCTTGCCTCAGTGCGCGTGCCCACTCCCCGCAGGCTGCTTCACCGTCAACGGCAGCAGCTTCTTCCCCGTGGGCCCGATCTGAATGGACGTGTCCATCTGCGGGCACACCCCGCAGTCGAAGCAAGGCGTCCACCGGCAGTCCTCGACCTCCGTCTCGTCGAGGGAGTCCTGCCAGTCCTCCCAGAGCCAGTCCTTGTCGAGGCCGGAGTCGAGGTGGTCCCAGGGGAGGACCTCCTCGTAGGTCTTCTCGCGGGTGGTGTACCAGTCGACGTCCACGCCGAAGGCGGGCAGGGTCTTCTCCGCGCAGCGCATCCAGCGGTCGTAGGAGAAGTGTTCGCGCCAGCCGTCGAAGCGGCCGCCGTCCTCGTAGACCGCGCGGATGACCGCGCCGATGCGGCGGTCGCCCCGGGAGAGGAGGCCCTCGACGATGCCGGGCTTGCCGTCGTGGTAGCGGAAGCCGATCGAGCGGCCGTACTTCTTGTCGCCTCGGATCTTGTCGCGGAGCTTGGTGAGGCGGGCGTCCGTCTCCTCCGCCGAGAGCTGGGGGGCCCACTGGAAGGGGGTGTGAGGCTTGGGGACGAAGCCGCCGATCGAGACCGTGCAGCGGATGTCGTTCTGGCCGGAGACCTTGCGGCCCTCGGCGATCACGTTCATCGCCATGTCGGCGATCTGGAGGACGTCCTCGTCGGTCTCGGTCGGCAGGCCGCACATGAAGTACAGCTTCACCTGGCGCCAGCCGTTGCCGTAGGCCGTGGAGACGGTCCTGATCAGGTCCTCTTCCGAGACCATCTTGTTGATGACCTTGCGCATGCGCTCGCTGCCGCCCTCGGGGGCGAAGGTCAGGCCCGAGCGGCGGCCGTTGCGCGTCAGCTCGTTCGCCAGGTCGACGTTGAAGGCGTCCACGCGGGTGGAGGGGAGGGAGAGGCCGATCTTGTCTTCCTCGTAGCGGTCCGCGAGGCCCTTGGCGATGTCGCCGATCTCGGAGTGGTCCGCGGAGGAGAGGGACAGGAGGCCCACCTCCTCGAAGCCCGTTGCCTTCAGGCCCTTCTCGACCATCTCGCCGATGCCCGTGATCGAGCGCTCGCGCACCGGGCGGGTGATCATGCCCGCCTGGCAGAAGCGGCAGCCGCGGGTGCAGCCGCGGAAGATCTCGACCGACATGCGTTCATGGACCGTCTCCGCGAGCGGCACCAAGGGCTGCTTGGGGTACGGCCACTCGTCCAGGTCCATGACCGTGTGCTTCGACACCCGCCACGGGACGCCCGACCTGTTGGGGACGACCCGCGCGATACGGGCGTCGGGGAGGTACTCGACGTCGTAGAACGCCGGGATGTAGACCGAGCCCGTCTTCGCGAGGCGGAAGAGGACCTCCTCGCGGCCTCCCGGGCGGCCCTCCGCCTTCCACTCTCGGATGATCTTCGTCATGTCGAGGACGGCCTGCTCGCCGTCACCGATGATCACCGCGTCGACGAAGTCCGCGATCGGCTCGGGGTTGAAGGCCGCGTGGCCGCCCGCCAGCACGATCGGGTCGTCGAGTGTGCGGTCCTTGGACTCCAGCGGGATGCCGGCCAGGTCCAGGGCCGTCAGCATGTTCGTGTAGCCGAGTTCGGTGGAGAAGCTCAACCCGAACACGTCGAAGGCGCCGACCGGGCGGTGGCTGTCGACCGTGAACTGCGGGACGCGGTGCTCCCGCATCAGCGCCTCCAGGTCGGGCCACACGCTGTAGGTGCGCTCGGCGAGGACGCCCTCCTGCTCGTTCAGGACCTCGTAGAGGATCATGACGCCCTGGTTGGGCAGGCCGACCTCGTACGCGTCCGGGTACATCAGGGCCCAGCGGACATCGCACGACTCCCACGGCTTGACCGTGGAGTTGAGCTCGCCGCCGACGTACTGGATCGGCTTCTGCACATGCGGGAGCAAGGCTTCGAGCTGCGGGAAAACCGACTCGGCAGGCATCGCGGGAACCTTCGTGAGCAGACAGGGGTGACCATCAAGACTAACGCGATCCCGTGCCGCCCCCGCACGCTCAGACCGACGCCTCCGCCACGATCCCCTTCCACACCTCCGGCAGCGCCGCCTCCACCCCGGCCGCCCGCTGCTCCTCCCGTCCGTACAGCACGCCGTACGTGAACGAGCTCTCCCCCGCCGCGTGCGCCACGGCTGACAGTTCGCGCAGGGTCAGGCGGACCATCACGCTGTCCTGGTGGTCGCCGAGCAGGCTGGTCAGGGACTTCATGGACTTGGCGAGGGTGCGGGCCGGGTCGCCGAGCGCGGGGGTCGCCGCCTCCGCCGCGTACCGGGTGCGCTTGGCCTTCTTGCGGGCCTCGTGCAGGGCGAGGTCCCGGTCCGTGCCCGGCTCGGCGGTGGCCAGCGCCTGCTCGACGAGCGCGGAGACCTTGCCGAGATCCTTGCGTACGGCCTTGCCGATCACCTTGGCCGGCTTGCCGGCGGCATCCGGCAGGAGGGGAGGCTCGGCGACCAGCGCGTCCAGGGTGTCGAGGAGCGCGAGATAGCGCTTGGAGTCCAGGACGCCGATCAGCCGGCGTCGCGAGCCGCCGCGCCGGGCGCCCGCCCAGGTGCGCATCCGGGTGCGGATCGGGCCGGAGACCAGGGTGCGGGGCAGTTCGGCGAGGACCGACGTCAGGCGCTCTGTCATCACCTCGCGGTCGCGGTCCACGCCCAACTCGCTTGCCAGCCACTTCAGTTCCTCGCCGATCGGGTCGGTGACCGTACGGTCGAGGACCTTGCCGTAGGAGCGGAAGGTGCTGCGCAGGCGGCGGGTGGCGACGCGCATGCGGTGCACGGAGTCGTAGGCGTCCTGCCGTACGGCGGGGTCGAGTTCGAGGATCGCGTCCCGCTGGGCGCGGACGTACACGAGGATGTGGTCGCCCGCGGTCGCCGGCTCCTGCGGCGCGGGGGTCTTGCGGCGCTTCTTCTTCGGGGTGGTCTCCCGCAGCGCCCGCGCGAGCTTGGAGGCCGAGGTCGACGGCCGTACGCCCGCCTTGCGCAGGCGCTTCTCCACCTTGTCGAGGAAGGCCGGGTCGCCGTCGTCGGCGAGTTCGACCTCGATCTCGGTCCACTGGGCGGTGCCGCCGCCGTCGGTGAGCCGTTCGGCGTGCACGGCGTCCACGCTGACCTCGGCGAGCAACGTGCCCTGGGCGTCGACGAGATGGCGTACGTCACGGTCGGAGCGCAGGCGGACGACGGGCACCAGCTCGGCCTCGCGGACCCGGGAGCGGACCAGTCCGGCGAGGGTGCGCGGCACGGTGTCGGAGAGCGGTTCACGGATCTCGTCGCGGACGCCGGGCTCGACCGGCAGCTTCAGGTGCCAGCCCGCGTCGGAGCCGCCGGTGCGGCGGCGCAGGGTGATCGAGGCCGCCGCGAGGCGTTCGTCGGCCGTGTCGTAGTAGACGGCGTCCAGGCTCGCGACGCCCTTGTCGATGACGGTCTTGACCCCTGCGACGCCGGTCAGGTCAGGCAGACCGCTCTCGTCGGACTCGTACTTACGCTCGATCTCGCGCTTTGTGTCCGCCATGACCTGAATCTAGTTGCTGACCGGCCGGGATGGCAGAGGGCGTCCCAAATGAACCGGGGGGAAACCCGGGCGTATGCGCGGGTGGCGGTCAGGCGGACATGGGTCGCTGGGCCCGGATCGACTGGAGCAGACCCACCGCGACCCACACCGCGAACATCGAGGTGCCGCCGTAGGACACGAAGGGCAGTGGGAGGCCGGTGACGGGCATGATGCCGAGGGTCATGCCGACGTTCTCGAAGGCCTGGAAGGCGAACCAGGCGACGATTCCGGCGGCGACGATCGTGCCGTAGAGCTCGGTCGAGTCGCGGGCGATGCGGCAGGCGCGCCACAGCACCACGCCGAGCAGGATGAGGATCAGGCCCGCGCCGACGAAGCCCAACTCCTCGCCCGCGACGGTGAAGACGAAGTCCGTCTGCTGTTCGGGGACGAACTGGCCGGTCGTCTGGGAGCCGTGGAAGAGGCCCTCGCCGGTGAGGCCGCCGGAGCCGATCGCGATACGGGCCTGGTTGGTGTTGTAGCCGACGCCGGCCGGGTCGAGGCTCGGGTTGGCGAAGGCGGCGAAGCGGGCGATCTGGTACTCGTCCAGGATGTGCAGTTGCCACACCGCGACCGCGCCGATCGCGCCCACGCCCAGCAGGCCGAAGATCCAGCGGTTGGAGGCGCCGGAGGCCAGCAGCACACCGAGCACGATGATGACCATGACCATGACCGACCCGAGGTCGGGCATCAGCATCACGATCATCATCGGGACGGCGGCCAGGCCCAGGGCCTGGAGGACGGTGCGGTGGTCGGGGTAGGGCTTGTCGCCCGCGTCGACCCGCGCGGCCAGCACCATCGCCATGCCCAGGATGATCGTGATCTTCACGAACTCCGAGGGCTGGAGCGAGAAGCCGCCGCCGAGCACGATCCAGGAGTGCGCGCCGTTGACCGTGGAGCCCAGCGGGGTGAGCACCAAGAGGATGCCGAACACCGAGGCGCCGTAGAGGAACGGGACGACGACCCGCAGGGTGCGGTGGCCGACCCAGATCACGCCGATCATCAGGGCGATGCCGATGCCGGTGTTCATCAGGTGCCGGATCAGGAAGTAGTACGGGTCGCCCTGGTTGATCTCGGTGCGGTTGCGGGTCGCCGAGAAGACCAGCACCGAACCGATCAGCGACAGGCCGATCGCCGACAGCAGTATCGGCCAGTCCAGCCGACGGGCCAGCGAGTCTCGGGCGAAGACCCGGGTCCAGCCGGCCCGCTCGGGGCCGTATCCGGAGACGGAGAAGCTGTTGCCGGTCATGTGAGCATCCTCCGGTTTCCCCTTCTGCGCGGGCGCCTTCGGGTGTTGCTGTTGGCGGTGGTCGGCGTGGGCGAGGTGGCCGGCGGCTGGGTCTCGTCCGCGGCCGTGACGCCCTCCTCGGTCGCCTTCTGCTGCTGCTTCTCCAGCTCCTTGGCC
The DNA here is from genome assembly GCF_040681835.1 of Streptomyces sp. NPDC051576. NCBI lineage: Bacteria > Bacillati > Actinomycetota > Actinomycetes > Kitasatosporales > Streptomycetaceae > Streptomyces > Streptomyces sp. NPDC051576. The sequence continues at coordinate 147,717 of NZ_JBFAZO010000016.1, read as the reverse complement.
GGGTCGGCGGTGATCTTCGGAGAGGCGATCGTGCCGTCGGCGCGGACCTTCGGGAGGCTCGTCTGCGGCGAGGGCAGCAGCGCCTTCTTCTTGTCGATGGAGCCGTCGGCCTGGACGCCGTACATCGCGTTGTAGATGTTGCGCACGGCCTCACCGGAGGCGCCCGAACCCGTACCGGCCTGGGCGATCGTCATGATGACCGTGTAGTCCTTGGAGTACGTGGCCAGCCAGGACGTCGTCTGCTTGCCGTAGACCTCGGCCGTACCCGTCTTGGCGTGCAGCTCGATCTTGTCCTGCGGCCAGCCCTGGAACTTCCAGGCTGCGGTACCGCTGGTGACCACGCCCGCGAGCGCCTTGTCCATGCCCTTGAGGGTGGCCTGGCTGATCGGCAGCTTGGCCTTGACCTTGGGCTTGATCTCCTGGACGGTCTTGCCGTCGGCGCTGACGATGGCCTTGCCGATGGTGGGGACGTACTCGGTGCCGCCGTTGGCGAGGGCGCCGTAGATCATGGCCTCCTGGATCGGCGTGACGAGGGTGTCGCCCTGGCCGATGGAGTAGTTGATCGAGTCGCCCTCACGCATCTTGTTGCCTTCGAGGCAGTTCTCGTAGGCGATCTTCTGGACGTACGTGCCGTCCTTCTTCCCGGTCTTGCACCAGTAGGCCTTGTTGGCCTCGTAGGTCTCCTGCTTCCACTTGCGGTCCGGGACGCGGCCGGTGACCTCGTTGGGGATGTCGATACCGGTGGTCTTGCCGAGGCCGAACTGGTGGGCCGCCTTGTAGAAGTAGTCCTTCGGCTCACCCTTCTTGGGGTTGATGCCGCCGTCCTTCTTCCACTGGGCGTCGGCGAGGCCGTAGAAGACGGTGTCGCAGGAGACCTCCAGCGCGCGGCCCAGGGAGATCGGGCCGAAGTTCTCGCCCTCGAAGTTCTTGAAGACCTGGCCGCCCACCGAGTACGAACTGGTGCAGGGGTAGCCGCCGTCCCACTCGTAGCCGGCCTCGACCGCGGCGGCCGTGGAGACCACCTTGAACGTCGAACCGGGCGCCGACTGACCCTGTATGGCCCGGTTCAGCAGCGGGTAGTCGGAGTTCTTGCCGGTGAGGGCCTTGTAGTCCTTGGCGGAGATGCCGCCGACCCAGACGTTCGGGTCGTACGTCGGCGCGGAGGCCATGGCGACGATCCGGCCGGTCTTGGCCTCCATCACGACCACGGCGCCGGAGTCGGCCTTGTAGTTCTCGCCGGTGATCTTGTCGAACTGCTGGCGGGCACCCTTCATCGCCTTGTCGAGCTGGTACTCGGCGACGCGCTGCACCCGGGCGTCGATGCTGGTGACGAGGTTCGAACCGGGCTGCGCGGCGTCGGACTTGGCCTTGCCGATCACGCGACCGAGGTTGTCGACCTCGTAGCGGGTGACGCCGGCCTTGCCGCGCAGCTCCTTGTCGTACTGGCGCTCAAGGCCCGAGCGGCCGACCTGGTCGGAGCGCAGATACGGCGAGTCGGAGTCCTTGGCCTGGGTGATCTCGTCGTCGGTGACCGGCGAGAGATAGCCGAGGACCTGGGCCGCGTTGGCGTCGCCGGGGGCGGCGTAGCGGCGGACGGCCTCGGGCTCGGCGGTGATGCCGGGGAAGTCCTCGGAGCGCTCACGGATCTGCAGGGCCTGCTTGGCGGTGGCCTCGTCGGTGATCGGGATCGGCTGGTACGGCGAGCCGTTCCAGCAGGGCTGCGGGGTCTTGGCGTCGCACAGCCGGACCTTCTGGATCACGTCCTCGGGCTTCAGGCCCAGCACGCCGGCCAGCTTGGTGAGGACGGCCTTGCCGTCGTCCGCCTGCTTCAGCAGGTCGGTGCGGGAGGCGGAGACCACCAGCCGGGTCTCGTTGTCGGCGAGGGGCACACCGCGCGCGTCCAGTATCGAACCGCGCACCGCGGGATCGACGACCTGCTGGACGTGGTTGCCGGAGGCTTCCTTCTGGTAGGCGGCGCCCTCACGGATCTGGAGGTACCAGAGGCGCCCGCCGAGGGTGCCGAGGAGGGAGAGGACGAGGATCTGGATGACGACGAGCCTGATCTGAACCCGTGGAGTCCGTCCGGTCTCCGGGATGTTGGTCATGCGTGCTGCCGCCCCCTCTCAGTACGTGTGCGAGTCGGTGCGTGTATGAGTCATATACGACGTGGCTGTGAGGCCGTACGCCAACTCCCCTGTCCTCAAAGCCGCTTGACCCCCTTGATGCGCCCGGCGCGGGCCACCCGCGCGCGGGCCGTCTTCATCCGGAGTCCGCCGCGCTGGCCGCCGATCTTCAGGCCGGTGCCCGAGGAGAGCCAACCCGAGGAGATGTCGGCCGACTTGGCGGCGTTGGTCTCGGCGAGCGGGTCGTTGTCGACGCGCCGGGCCAGCGCCATGACGCCGGGGACGACGAACGGGGCGAGCAGCAGGTCGTAGAGGGCGGCCGTGAACAGCAGGCTGCCCAGGCCCACATGGCGGGCGGCGGTGTCGCCGACGAGGGCGCCGACACCGGCGTAGAGGAGGGTGGCGCCGATCGCGGCGGCGACCACGACGGCCATCGGGCCGGTCGCCGACTTGAGGCGGCCGTTCTCCGGTTTGGTGAGGCCCGCGAGATAGCCGATCACACAGAGCACGAGCGCGTAGCGGCCGGCCGCGTGGTCGGCGGGCGGGGCGAGGTCGGCGAGGAGGCCGGCGCCGAAGCCGATGAGGGCGCCCGTGACATGGCCGTAGACCATGGCGAGGCCGAGGACCGTGAGGAGCAGCAGGTCGGGGACGGCGCCCGGGAGGTGGAGGCGGGCGAGGACACTCACCTGGATCACCATGGCGACGACGACCAGCGGCACGGAGAGCAGGATCCGGTTGACACGCATGGGGAGGAGCTCCTACTGCTGTTGCTGGCCGTCGACCGGCGCGTTCGCGGACGGGGTGACCGTGACGGTCACCGTCGGGGTCGGGGTCGGCTTGGGCTTCGCGGGCAGGACCGTGTCGCGCGGGTCCTTCTTCGGGGCCTCCACGACCACGCCGACGATGTCGAGCTTGGTGAAGTTGACGTACGGCGTGACGTACAGCGTGCGGGTCAGGCCGCCGCCGGAGGGGTCGACGCGGGAGACGGTACCGACCGGGACACCGGGCACGAACGGCTTGTCGGCCTGCGAGCCGAAGGTGACCAGCCGGTCGCCCTTCTGCACCTCCGCCTTGCCGTTGAGGAGTTCGACGCGCAGCGGGCCGTCGCCCTCGCCGGAGGCGAAGCCGAGTTCGTCGTTGCCCTCCATGCGGGTGCCGACGGTGAAGTCGGGGTCGTTGGCGAGCAGCACGGTGGAGGCGTCGGGGCCGACGGTCGTGACGCGGCCGACCAGTCCGTCGCCGTTGAGGACGGTCATGTCGCGCTTGATGCCGTCGTTGGCGCCGACATCGATGGTGATCGTCCAGGAGAAGCTCTGGGCGGCTCCTATCGCGATGACCTGGGCGCCCTTGATGCCGTACTGGCCCTCGCCGGCCACCTTCAGCATCTTGTCGAGCTGGGTCAGGCGGCTGCGGTTGCGGTCGTCGCTCCCGAGCTTCGCCTTGAGGGCCGCGTTCTCCTTCTCCAGGAGCGCGAGCCGGTCGTGCCGCGCACCGGAGTCGCGGACCGCGGAGACCGCGTCACCCACCGGATTGACGGCGGACGACACGCCGTTCTCGATCGGGCCGAACACGGTGGCCGCGGCCCGGCGGGCACCCTCGACCGGCGAGTCCTGCCCTCCCCGGATGTCCACCGTGATCAACGCGAACGCGACGGCGATCAGCAGCACCAGGAGCAGCCGGCTCTCTCGTGTGTCCCTCACGTGCGGCGGCCGTGCCTTCCTCATAGAAATGTGCGGAGGTTCGGGTATGCAGGTGTTGTGCGTGCGGATGGCTACAGAGACTTATGACGGAGCCTATGCCTCCGTATCAACGATCCGCCGCACGAGAGGAGATCATCCCGTACGGCGGAATCGAAGCGTTACGTCATCTGCGCGGCTGGGCGTCCAGAACCTGCTGGAGCGCCTCGAACTCCTCGACGCACTTGCCGGAACCGAGCGCCACGCTGTCCAGCGGGTCCTCGGCGATGTGGATCGGCATTCCGGTCTCCCGGCGCAGGCGCTCGTCGAGACCCTTCAGCAGGGCTCCGCCGCCGGTCAGAACGATTCCGCGGTCCATGACGTCGCCGGACAGCTCCGGCGGGCACTTGTCGAGGGTCGTCTTCACCGCGTCGACGATCGCGTTGACGGGCTCTTCGATCGCCTTTCGGACTTCGGCGGCGGAGATCACGACGGTCTTGGGCAGGCCGGAGACCAGGTCCCGGCCGCGGATTTCGGTGTGCTGGTCGTCGTCGAGGTCGTACGCGGAACCGATCGTGATCTTGATCTGCTCAGCCGTGCGCTCACCGAGGAGGAGCGAGTACTCCTTCTTGATGTGCTGGATGATCGCGTTGTCCAACTCGTCGCCCGCGACGCGGATGGACTGGGCGGTGACGATGCCACCGAGCGAGATGACCGCGACCTCCGTGGTGCCGCCGCCGATGTCCACCACCATGTTGCCCGTGGCCTCGTGGACCGGCAGGCCGGAACCGATGGCCGCGGCCATGGGCTCCTCGATGATGTGCACCTGGCGGGCGCCGGCCTGGGACGACGCCTCGATGACGGCACGGCGCTCGACGCCGGTGATGCCCGAGGGCACACAGACGACGACACGGGGACGGGCGAGGTAGCGCCGCTTGTGGATCTTCAGGATGAAGTAGCGGAGCATGCGCTCGGTGATCTCGAAGTCGGCGATGACACCGTCCTTCAGCGGGCGCACGGCAACGATGTTGCCCGGCGTCCGCCCGATCATCTTCTTGGCTTCGGAGCCGACCGCGAGAATGCCACCGGTGTTGGTGTTGATCGCGACGACGGACGGCTCGTTGAGTACGATCCCGCGACCCCTGACGTACACCAGCGTGTTGGCGGTCCCGAGGTCGACAGCCATGTCACGGCCGATGAACGACATTGAGTTCCCCATCAGGATTCGTCTGGCCTTCCTGGGAGCTTTTGAGGGCTTTTCAGGTCGGCGAAGTGGGTGCTGTGACGTGAAGGCTTCCATCGTAGACGCGCCTGCACGAACACTGCGCGAGGGTCTTCGCCATTGTCAGCATGTGAGGTGTCGCCTCGCTTGTGGAGACGGCCCATCGGGGGCATGCGTTCCCCCGATCGGCACGCATATGCCAAGAGACGGCCGGAAAAACGCGGCCGTCCCTGGTCAGGCATGTGGGTTACTGATGGAGATTCAGGCGCGCCCGGGGAAGAAGATCTTCACCTCGCGTTCGGCGGACTCCTCCGAGTCCGAGGCGTGGATCAGGTTCTCCCGGACGATGACTCCGAAGTCGCCGCGGATCGAGCCCGGCGCGGCGGCGATCGGGTCGGTGGGACCGGCCAGGGCGCGCACGCCCTCGATGACCCGCTCGCCCTCGACGATCAGGGCCACGACCGGACCGGAGGCCATGAACTCCACCAGCGGCTCGTAGAAGACCTTGCCCTTGTGCTCGCCGTAGTGCTGCTCCAGGGTGTCCTGGTCCAGGGTGCGCAGCTCCAGCGCGGTGATCTGCCAGCCGGCCTTGCGCTCGATGCGGCTGATGATCTCGCCGGTCAGGCCACGACGAACGGCGTCGGGCTTGAGCAGGACGAGGGTGCGCTGGGTCACGACGGGGCTCCTTCGGATCATGATGGTGCGTGCGGGGCGTCTCACGACAAAGCCGAGGCTACAGGGCGTGTCCGTGCGCCCATTACGCAGCGTCAGGTGTAGTGGAGGCGGCCTGCGCGGCGAACCTCGCCTTCGCCTCGTCGATCTTCCGGCCGTAGTGCACCGACGCCCACCACAGGGCCGCGAAGATCGCCCCGAGGAAGAACATGGACGGCACCACGAAGCCCGCCGCGATCAGCGCGACCTGGAGCGCCCAGCCCAGCGCGATGCCGGCCGGCCGGGTCACCACGCCGCACAGCGCGACGGACAGGAACATGGCGATACCGCAGACCGTCCACACCGTGGACGTGGTCAGGTCGGGGTCCTTCATTGCGACCAGACCGGCGAAGCCGATCACGAAGAACTCGCCGATCAGCGTCGAGGAACAGAGCGTACGCACGGAAGTCAGCCCCTCCCGAGGAGCAGTCGGGCCTCGCCCACGGTGATGACGGAACCGGTGACGAGCACCCCGCCGCCCGCGAACTCGCCCTCCTCCTCGGCCAGCGTGATCGCGGCGTCCAGGGCGTCGGGCAGCCGCGGCTCGACCTGCACCCGCTCGTCGCCGAACACCTCGACGGCGATGGCGGCCAGCTCGTCCACGTCCATCGAGCGGTGACTGGAGTTCTGCGTGATGACGACCTCGGCGAACATCGGCTCGAAGGCTTCGAGCAGTCCGCGTACGTTCTTGTCGCCGCTGGCCGCGACCACGCCGATCAGCCGGCTGAAGTCGAAGGCCTCCGCCACGGCCTCGGCGGTGGCACGGGCGCCCGCGGGGTTGTGCGCCGCGTCGAGCACCACCGTGGGAGACCGCCGTACGACCTCCAGCCGCCCCGGCGAGGTGACGGACGCGAAGGCCTTGCGGACCGTGTCGATCGCGAGCGGATCGGGCCGCTGGGCACCGACACCGAAGAACGCCTCCACGGCGGCGAGCGCCACGGAGGCGTTGTGCGCCTGGTAGGGCCCGTGCAGCGGGAGGTAGATCTCCTCGTACTCCCCGCCCAGGCCCCGCAGGTTGAGGAGCTGCCCGCCGACCGCGACCTGCCGGGACACGACCCCGAACTCCAGCCCCTCCCGGGCCACGGTCGCGTCGACCTCCACCGCCTTCTTCAGCAGCACCTGCGCCGCGTCCACCGGTTGCTGCGCCAGGATCACGGTCGCGTCCTGCTTGATGATGCCGGCCTTCTCGACGGCGATCTCACCGGTCGTCCCGCCGAGCCGGTCGGTGTGGTCGAGATCGATCGGGGTGACCACGGCGACATCGGCGTCGATGACGTTGGTGGCATCCCAGGAGCCACCCATCCCCACCTCCACCACGGCCACGTCAACGGGCGCGTCCGCGAACGCGGCGTACGCCATCCCCGTCAGCACCTCGAAGAACGACAGCCGGAACTCCTGCTGCGCGTCGACCATCTCGATGTACGGCTTGATGTCGTTGTACGTCTCGATGAACCGCTCGGCGGAGATCGGCGCCCCGTCGAGACTGATGCGCTCGGTGATCGACTGGACGTGCGGGGAGGTGTACCTGCCGGTCCGCAGCTCGAAGGCGCCGAGCAGCGCCTCGATCATGCGGGCCGTGGACGTCTTGCCGTTCGTCCCCGTGATGTGGATCGAGGGGTACGACCGCTGCGGTTCCCCCAGCACGTCCATCAGCGCGGCGATACGGCTGACCGACGGCTCCAGCTTCGTCTCGCCCCACCGGGTGGCCAGCTCCGCCTCGACCTCGCGCAGGGCCTTGTCCAGCGCGGGGTCCTCCGGGCGTCCGGGGACGTCCGCCTCGGGGGCGCCGGTGCCCTGGGCGCGGAGGGTGCGGCTGCCGGCCTCGATCACCGCGAGGTCGGGGTCGCGGTCGGTCTCGGCTTCGATGATCTCGTCGAAGGGGTCGCTGTCGGTCACAGGGCCCAGTTTAGGGGTGCGGCCCGGGAAGGGGACGGCTGGTCCTGTTGGGCGGGCGCGGGGAACGCTGCGGCTGGTCGCCGCGGAGTTCCCCGCGCCCCTCCCGGGCGCTTACGCCTCCGGCAGGCCGTCCAACTGGCTCTTGATGCGGGCGATGTCCTCGTCCGCCTTGGTCAGGCGGCCGCGGATCTTGTCCACGACGTTGTCCGGGGCCTTCGCCAGGAACGCCTCGTTGCCGAGCTTGGCCGTCGCCTGGGCCTTCTCCTTCTCGGCGGCGGCGAGGTCCTTGGCCAACCGCTTCCGCTCCGCCGCGACGTCGATCGTGCCGGAGAGGTCGAGGGCGACCGTGGCACCCCCGACCGGCAGGGTGGCCGTCGCCGCGAAGGCGTCGCCCTCCGGCTGGAGACGGAGGAGCTGGCGGATGGCCGCCTCGTGCGGGGCGAGCGCCGTGCCGTCCAGCGTGAGGCGGGCCGGGACGCGCTGGCCGGGCTGGAGACCCTGGTCGGCACGGAAACGGCGGACCTCGGTGATGACCTGCTGGAGCGTCTCGATCTCCCGCTCGGCGGCGGCGTCCCGGAAGCCACTGTCGGTGGGCCAGTCGGCGATGACGATCGACTCGCCGCCGGTGAGGGTGGTCCAGAGCGTCTCCGTGACGAAGGGGACGATCGGGTGCAGCAACTTCAGGGTGACGTCGAGGACTTCGCCCAGGACGCGGCCGGAGACCTTCGCGGGTTCGCCGCCGGCCTGGAACGTCGTCTTGGAGAGTTCGACGTACCAGTCGAAGACCTCGTCCCACGCGAAGTGGTAGAGGGCGTCGGAGAGCTTGGCGAACTGGAAGTCGTCGTAGAGCGCGTCGACTTCGGCGATCGTCTCGTTCAGGCGCGAGAGGATCCAGCGGTCCGTGGCCGTCATCCCGGACGCGTCCGGGAGCGGGCCGTCGACCGTGGCGCCGTTCATCAGCGCGAAGCGGGTGGCGTTCCAGATCTTGTTGGCGAAGTTCCGGGACGCCTGGACCCAGTCCTCGCCGATCGGCACGTCCGTGCCGGGGTTGGCGCCGCGGGCCAGGGTGAAGCGGACGGCGTCGGAGCCGTACGCGTTCATCCAGTCCAGCGGATCGACCGCGGTGCCCGAGGACTTGGACATCTTCTTGCCGAACTGGTCACGGACCAGGCCGGTCAGCGCGATGGTCTTGAAGGGGACCTCGCCGTCCATCGCGTACAGGCCGAACATCATCATCCGGGCGACCCAGAAGAAGATGATGTCGTGGCCGGTGAGCAGGACGTCGGTCGGGTAGAACTTCTTGAGATCCGGGGTCTGTTCGGGCCAGCCGAGGGTCGAGAAGGGCCACAGGCCGGACGAGAACCAGGTGTCCAGGACGTCGGAGTCCTGGGTCCAGCCCTCACCGGTGGGCGGCTCTTCGTCGGGGCCGACGCAGACGACCTCGCCCTCCGGGCCGTACCAGACCGGGATGCGGTGTCCCCACCACAACTGCCGCGAGATGCACCAGTCGTGGAGGTTGTCGACCCAGTCGAAGTAGCGCTTCTCCATCTCCTGGGGGTGGATCTTGACCCGGCCGTCACGGACCGCGTCGCCGGCCGCCTTCGCGAGCGGGGCGACCTTGACCCACCACTGCATGGACAGGCGCGGCTCGATGGTCGTCTTGCAGCGCGAGCAGTGGCCGACGGAGTGGACGTAGGGCCGCTTCTCGGCGACGATCCGGCCGTCGGCGCGCAGCGCGGCGACGATCGCGGAGCGGGCCTCGAAACGGTCCAGGCCCTCGAAGGGGCCGTGGACGGTGATGACACCGCGCTCGTCCATGACGGTCAGCGACTCCAGGCCGTGCCGCTGGCCGATCGCGAAGTCGTTCGGGTCGTGGGCCGGGGTCACCTTGACCGCGCCGGTGCCGAACTCGGGGTCGACATGGGTGTCGGCGACGACCGGGATGGTGCGGTCGGTGAGCGGCAGCTTGATGTGCCGGCCGACCAGGTGCTTGTAGCGCTCGTCGTCGGGGTGGACGGCGACGGCGGTGTCGCCGAGCATCGTCTCGGCCCGGGTCGTGGCGACGACGATGGTGTCGTCCCCTTCGCCGTACTTCATGGAGACGAGCTCGCCGTCGTCGTCCTGGTACTCGACCTCGATGTCCGAGATCGCGGTGAGACAGCGCGGGCACCAGTTGATGATGCGCTCGGCGCGGTAGATCAACTCGTCGTCGTAGAGCCGCTTGAAGATGGTCTGGACGGCCTGGGACAGACCTTCGTCCATGGTGAACCGCTCGCGGGTCCAGTCGACGCCGTCGCCGAGCCGGCGCATCTGGCCGAGGATCTTGCCGCCGTACTCGTCCTTCCACTGCCAGACGCGCTCGACGAACTCCTCGCGGCCCAGGTCGTGGCGGGACTTGCCCTCCTTGCCGAGCTCGCGCTCGACGACGTTCTGGGTGGCGATGCCCGCGTGGTCCATGCCCGGCAGCCACAGCGACTCGTAACCCTGCATGCGCTTGCGGCGGGTCAGGGCGTCCATCAGCGTGTGCTGGAACGCGTGCCCCAGGTGCAGGCTGCCCGTGACGTTCGGCGGCGGGATGACGATCGTGTACGGCGGCTTCTCGCTCTTCGCGTCCGCCTCGAAGTAACCCCGCTCCACCCAGCGCTCGTACAGCGGCCCCTCTACATCGGCCGGCGCGTACTGGGTCGGCAGTTCGGAGTCGGGCGCTGGTGGCTGCTGCTGAGCGTTCTCGGTCACGGGCCCAGTTTAGGGGTGTCGCGGGGGTGTCCCGAAACGCGTTTGTTCTGTAACGGTGCGGCCCCCGAAGCCGTGTGCCTCCTGTGCCTGCGCCAGGATGTCAGGAACACATAAGCATCTGGAGGGGAACCCAGAATGAGCTACAACCAGCCGGGCCCGTACGGCGGGCAGCCTCAGCAGCCCGGTCCGTACGGTCAGCCGGGTCCCTACGGCCAGCCTCCCCAGCAGGCGCCGCAGGGCGCCCCTCAGCCCGGCTACGGCTACCCCCAGCAGGCCCCTCCCGCCGAGCCCGGTTACGGCTACCCGCAGCAGCCCCCGCAGGGCGTCCCGCCGCAGAACCCCTACGGCCAGCCGCAACCGCAGTACGGCCAGCAGCCGCCCTACGGCCAGCCTCCCTACGGCGTCCCGCAGCCGCCGGCGCCCGGCGGCGGCAAGAAGAAGACCGGGATCGTCATCGGCGCGGTGGCGGTCGTGGCCGCGATCGCGGTGGGGGCGTACTTCGTGATCGGCGGGGGCGGTGGCAGCGGCGGCGTCGCCGACGACGGGGCGCACAAGCTGACCGCTCCGGCGACGGTCGTCAACGGGACGTACAAGAAGTCCGACAACGACGCCTCCGACGCCGACTCGATGACCGATGACGACAAGGCCGACTTCGAGAAGTGGGGCGTGAAGAACCCGGTGGAGGTCAGCGCCGGTTACGAGAACGGCACGGGCCTGTCCCAGAAGACCCTTTCCTTCGACGGTGTGTACGGCTCGATCGACGACCCGGAGGCCGTCGTGGACGCCATGTTCGCCAAGGTCAAGACGGAGTCGGAGAAGGACCAGAGCGGCGAGAGCAGCAACGGCAAGCTGGTCGGCAGCCCGGAGAAGGTCACTCCCGCGGGCTTCTCCAACGGCATCATGAAGTGCCAGGTCGCCGAGTTCACGAACAACGACACGTCGACCACCAGCGCCGGCGCCGCGAAGACCATCAAGATGCCGATGTGCATCTGGGGCGACCACAGCACGGTCGCCGTCGTCAGCGCGTTCGGGGTCGCCGAACTCGCCGCCGGGAGCGGCGGCACGATCGACAGCACGTCGGCCATGGCCGCCAAGCTCCGCAACGACGTCCGGGTCAAGGCCTGATGACGTAGACGCCACTCAACCGCGAAGGGGCCCCGGTCAGTTGGAACTGACCGGGGCCCCTTCGCGGTGAACCGGGGTGCGGCTACGCCGTCTTCTGCTCGCCCGGGCCGCGGCCCCGCGCGTCGCGCGGGATCAGGGTCGGGTTGACGTTCGAGAGGACGACGTCGGCGGTGATGACGACGCGGGCCACGTCCTTGCGGGACGGGACCTCGTACATGACGCCCTGGAGGACTTCCTCCATGATGGCGCGCAGGCCGCGGGCGCCGGTCTGGCGGAGGATGGCCTGGTCGGCGATGGCTTCGAGGGCCTCGCGCTCGAAGTCCAGCTCCACACCGTCGAGTTCGAAGAGGCGCTGGTACTGCTTCACCAGCGCGTTGCGCGGCTCGATGAGGATCTGGAGCAGGGCCTCGCGGTCCAGGTTGTGGACCGAGGTGATGACGGGGAGGCGGCCGATGAACTCGGGGATCATGCCGAACTTGACCAGGTCCTCGGGCATGACGTCCTCGAACTGGTCCTTGGACTGCAGCTCCCGCTTGGAGCGGATCGTCGCCCCGAAGCCGATGCCCTTGGCGCCGGCCCTGGACTCGATGAGCTTCTCCAGGCCCGCGAAGGCACCGCCCACGATGAACAGCACGTTCGTCGTGTCGATCTGGATGAACTCCTGGTGCGGGTGTTTACGGCCGCCCTGCGGCGGGACCGAGGCCGTGGTGCCCTCCAGGATCTTCAGCAGGGCCTGCTGGACGCCCTCGCCGGAGACGTCGCGGGTGATCGAGGGGTTCTCGCTCTTCCTCGCGACCTTGTCGATCTCGTCGATGTAGATGATGCCCGTCTCGGCCTTCTTGACGTCGTAGTCGGCGGCCTGGATGAGCTTCAGCAGGATGTTCTCGACGTCCTCGCCGACGTAGCCCGCCTCCGTGAGCGCGGTCGCGTCGGCGATCGCGAACGGGACGTTCAGCATGCGGGCCAGGGTCTGCGCGAGGAGGGTCTTGCCCGAGCCGGTGGGGCCGAGCAGGAGGATGTTGGACTTCGCCAGCTCGATGGCGTCCTCACGGCTCTGGCCGCCGCCGTTCTCCCCGGCCTGGACGCGCTTGTAGTGGTTGTACACCGCGACCGAGAGTGCCTTCTTCGCCGACTCCTGGCCGACGACGTAGCCCTCGAGGAACTCGTAGATCTCGCGGGGCTTGGGGAGTTCCTCCCAGCGCACCTCGCTCGTCTCGGCGAGTTCTTCCTCGATGATCTCGTTGCAGAGGTCGATGCACTCGTCGCAGATGTACACACCGGGCCCTGCGATGAGCTTCTTGACCTGCTTCTGGCTCTTGCCGCAGAACGAGCACTTGAGCAGATCGCCGCCGTCACCGATGCGTGCCACGGTGTGCTTCCCCTTCGCCTGGGAGCCGCCTGGGTACAGCGGCTCCTGGTGCTGCCTTATGTCCGACGGTACCTTGCCGGGCCCCCCGTTCGGGCCCCCCTTGGCACGGTTCACTTCCACGTGGACCGCGCCAAGAGGCGGTAGACGATACAGAGTCCGGGTCAGCGGACGTCGGCGTTGTTCATCTTCCGGGTGGAGATGATCTGGTCGATCAGGCCGTACGACAGGGCGTCCTCGGCCGTGAGGATCTTGTCGCGCTCGATGTCCTCGCGGATCTTGTCCAGCGGGGTGGTCGAGTGCTTGGCCAGCATGTCCTCCAGCTGGCCACGCATGCGGAGGATCTCGTTGGCCGCGATCTCCAGGTCGGAGACCTGGCCCCGGCCCGTCTCGCTGTAGGGCTGGTGGATCAGCACGCGCGCGTTCGGCAGCGCCATGCGCTTGCCGGGGGTGCCGGCGGCCAGCAGGACGGCGGCGGCGGAGGCGGCCTGGCCCATGCAGACCGTCTGGACGTCCGGCTTCACGAACTGCATCGTGTCGTAGATCGCCGTCAGCGCGGTGAAGGAGCCGCCGGGGCTGTTGATGTAGATCGAGATGTCCCGGTCGGGGTCCATCGACTCCAGGCACAGGAGCTGCGCCATGACGTCGTTCGCGGACGCGTCGTCGATCTGGACACCGAGGAAGATCACCCGCTCCTCGAAGAGCTTCGCGTACGGGTCGTACTCGCGCACGCCCTGCGAGGTGCGCTCCACGAAGCGCGGGATCACATAACGGGACTCGGCGGCCGGGGCCGTGTATTCGGCGCGTGCGCGGTCGTACAGGCCGTTGCCGGGGAAGTCGTTCACTGTCTCTCTCCTGGGGGCTGTGGCGGTCGGCTGGGGGCTGTGTCGGGGCTCAGGCCCCGGTACCGCCGCCGCCCGGCATTCCGGCGGCCGTGGGCATGATGTCGTCGATGAGGCCGTACTCCTTGGCCTCGATCGGGTCGAACCAACGGTCACGGTCCGAGTCGCGGGTGACCTGCTCGACCGTCTGGCCGGTGTGGAAGGCCGTCAGCTCCGCCATCCGCTTCTTGGTGTGCAGCAGCCGCTCGGCGTGGATCTTGATGTCCGACGCGGAACCGGCGAGGCCGGCCGAGGGCTGGTGGATCAGGATCTCGGCGTTCGGCAGCGCGAAGCGCTTGCCGGGGGTGCCCGCGCTGAGCAGGAACTGGCCCATCGAGGCCGCCATACCCATGGCGATGGTCACCACGTCGTTCTTGATGTACTGCATGGTGTCGTAGATCGCCATCCCCGCCGTGATCGAACCACCGGGGCTGTTGATGTACAGGAAGATGTCCTTCTCCGGGTCGGAGGCAAGGAGCAGGAGCTGTGCGGTGATCTTGTTCGCGATGTCGTCGTCGACCGCCTGGCCGAGGAAGATGATCCGCTCGCCGAGCAGTCGGTTGTAGACCTGGTCGCCGAGGCCACCGATGGAGGGCTCGCCGGCGGCTGTAGGCATCAGATTCGTCACGTATCCACCTGCTCGTCTTTACGACGGCGCCGGGCCGTCTCACGTGTACTGCCGGGGGCAACGGGGACTCCCCTGCCCGCGTATTCATGGACCCTAACGCGCGGGTCCCTTCGGAGAATCCCGCAAAGGGAACTGTTCGCTGTCAGCGCATGTACTGCGCTGATGAGACCCCGGGTAAGGGCAAGGGCCCCGGGGCGCGATGTCCCCGGGGCCCTTGTGTGCGCGTGCTTACGCCTCGGTCGACTCCTCGGCGGCGGCCTCGGCCGTCTCCGAGGCCGTCTCGGCAGCGTCTGCGGTCTCGTCCTCGTCGTCCAGGTCGACGATCTCGCCGTTGGTGTCCTTCACCGTGGCGGCCTCGACCACGACGGCCAGGGCCTTGCCGCGGGCGACCTCGCCGACCAGGAGGGGAACCTGGCCGCCCTCGACGACCGCCTGGGCGAACTGGTCGGGGGACATGCCGGAGGAGGCCGCACGCCGCATGAGGTGCTCGGTGAGCTCCTCCTGGTTGACGTTCAGCTTCTCCTTGTTGACGAGCTCGTCGAGGACGAACTGCGTCTTGATGCCCTTGACCGCGGCTTCCTTGGTCTCGGCGTCGAACTCCTCGGCCGTCTTGCCCTGGATCTCCAGGTACTTGTCGAGGTCGAGGCCCATCTGACCGAGCTGGTGGTGCTCCAGGTTGTGCTTGCGGGTGTTGATCTCGTCCTCGAGGAGCTTCTCGGGGACGGGCACCTCGACGAGCTCCAGCAGCTTCTCCAGGACGCGCTCCTGGGCCTGCGTGGCCTGGTCGTACTGCTTCATGTTCTCAAGGCGCTTGCGGCTGTCGGCACGCAGCTCCTCCAGGGTGTCGAACTCCGAGGCGAGCTGGGCGAACTCGTCGTCCAGCGCGGGCAGTTCGCGGGCGGCGACCTGGGTGACCTTGACGGTGACCTGGGCCTCCTGGCCGGCCCCGGAGCCGCCCTTGAGCTCGGAGGCGAAGGTGGCCTCGCCGCCGGCCTCCAGGCCGGTGACGGCCTCGTCGACGCCGTCGAGCAGCTCGCCGGAGCCGATGGTGTAGGAGACGCCCTCGGCGACGCCGTCCTCCAGGACCTCGCCGTCGACCTTGGCCTCCAGGTCGAGGGTGACGACGTCACCGTCGGCGGCGGCGCGCTCGACCGGGGCGGTCGAGGCGAAGCGCTCGCGGAGCTGCTCGACCGACTTGTCGATGTCCTCTTCGCTGACCTCTACGGCGTCGACCTCGACCTCGATGCCGGAGTAGTCCGGGATCTCGATGGTCGGGCGGATGTCGACCTCGGCGGTGAAGTTCAGCGTCTCGCCGTCCTTCAGCTCCGTGATGTCGACCTCGGGCTGGCCGAGCGGGTTGAGCTCCGCCTCGTTGACCGCGTCGGTGTAGAACTTCGGAAGCGCGTCGTTGACCGCCTCCTCCAGGACCGCACCGCGGCCGAACCGCTGGTCGATGACGCGCGCCGGGATCTTGCCCTTCCGGAAGCCCTTCACCGTGACCTGCTGGTTGATCTTCTTGTACGCCGCGTCGAGGCTGTCCTTGAGCTCCTCGAAGGGCACCTCGATGCTGAGCCGAACCCGGGTCGGGTTCAGGGTCTCCACGGCGCTCTTCACGGTTCGGTCTCCTTGGGGGCTGACTTCTTGGGTTGCGGACCCAGACAGGTCCGGCGGTTTCTGGTCGCCCGGAGGACTTCAGAGTGTGAGACACACGGGCGCGCAGCTTGCATAGTAGCCGCAGCGACTGGACGCCCCAAAAGGCGATCTCACGAGGTACTCGCGAGGCCTCGCGTGGTAACCGGTCCCGAAGGTCCGGCAGGTGGTCGGGGTGGCGGGATTTGAACCCACGGCCTTCCGCTCCCAAAGCGGACGCGCTACCAAGCTGCGCCACACCCCGTCTGGTGCGAGACGTAGGGTACATGCCCGCAGGCAGTGGGGCCGCCGCATTTCCCGAGCGCCGGGGTGCGGGGAATCGGGGTGTGCGCCAACGGCACCCGACCCGCTACGATGCTCTCTGTGCCGCGGTCTTCTGACCTGCGGCGCGTCATGTGCGGGCGTAGCTCAATGGTAGAGCACTAGTCTTCCAAACTAGCTACGCGGGTTCGATTCCCGTCGCCCGCTCCACACGACTCAGGGCCAGGTCGGAGGATCGATCCTCCGCCTGGCTCCGGTCGTTTCCGGGGCCGTGGACCCGCGGCCGTTCGCCGCCGCGCACGCCCCTCCATCAGAAGCTGATCGAGTTGATCGTCTCCGCCAGCGAGTTGATGAACCGGTTGATGGACGGTGCCATCCCGGTCGAGGCGAGGAAGAAGCCGAAGAGGATCGCGACTATGGCTGGGCCCGCCTTGATCGATCCCCCTCGGATCAACACCACCAGGATGATCGCCAACAGCAGCACCACAGACAGTGAAATGGCCACAACTGATCACACCCTCGGTCGGTCCGCAATCCCGGCCCGGGGACGCCGTGCCGCGCACCCCCGCCAGAACCATCGTGCCACCAACGCGGCCCACCTATGCGGCGGGTGACGCATCGTTGGCCTCAAAGGTTCGGAACAGGTCCGTTCGCAGCCCGTTCGAATTATTGGCAGCAGCACACGAACAACCGTTCCCGGCAAGCTCTTTTGCGCCTTTTGATCGGTATGAATCATGACATCGTGCACAGATTTCGGACGCGTGCCCGATGGTTTTACCGATTCCCACGGGCAACGCTAGGGTGCCTCAGATGTTCCACGCTGCCACGCCTCCCGGCCAGAACGAACAGAGCAAACAGAACGAAAAGAACGAACAGCACAAACAGCGCGACGCGTTTTTCGACAACGCGAAGTACCTGGCGATCCTGTTGGTCGCCATGGGGCACTCCTGGGAGCCGCTCAAGGGCGACAGCAGAGCGCTTCAGGGTCTGTACATGGTCGTGTACAGCTTCCACATGCCGGCCTTCATCATCATCTCCGGCTATTTCTCCCGGAGTTTCGACTTCCGCCCCGACCGCCTGAAGCGGCTCCTCACCGGTGTCGCGGTGCCGTACATCCTCTTCGAGATCGCGTACTCGCTCTTCGGCCGGTACGCCAACGACGACCCGCACCAGAAGATCACCCTCCTCGACCCGCTGTATCTCACCTGGTTCCTCTGCGCGTTGTTCATCTGGCGGCTGACCACCCCAATCTGGAAACTGGTCCGCCACCCGCTGCCGCTCGCCCTGGGCATCGCGATGCTCGCGTCCTGCACCCCGGACATGACCGACGACTTCGACCTGCAGCGGCTGGCGCAGTTCCTGCCGTACTTCGTGCTCGGCCTGGTCCTGAAGCCCGAGCACTTCCGGCTGGTGCGCCGCCGTGAGGTGCGGATGCTGGCGGTGCCGTTGTTCGTGGGCGCCGTGCTGTTCGGCTGGTGGGCGGTGCCCCGGATGAACGCCGGTTGGTTCTACCACCACGACTCCGCGCAGGAGTTCGGCGCGCCCTGGTGGGCCGGGCCGGTGATGATGCTCCTGATGTTCGCCTGCTCGGTGCTGCTGACCGCCGGCTTCTACTCCTGGGTGCCGAGCCGGAAGACCTGGTTCACGGCGCTCGGCGCGGGCACGCTGTACGGCTATCTGCTGCACGGCTTCCTGATCAAGGGGGCCGGTTACGCGGGCCTGTTCGACCACGCCTGGCTGCACCGGCCCTACGGCGTCGCCCTGGTGACCACCCTCGCGGCCACCGCCGTCACCCTGCTGTGCACCCCGCCCGTACGGCGGGTGTTCCGCTTCGTCATCGAGCCGGACATGGAGTGGGCGTTCAGGCGTGAGGCGGCCGAACAGGCCCGCGGCCGCGAGCAGTTCGGGCAAGCGGGGCCGCAGCCCGTGCTGGAGAAGGCCGGCGTCTAGTCAGGAGTCCCCAGACCGAGAAGTGCGCGCATCCGTGCGTACTTCTCGGTCAGTCGCGTGCGGGTCGGTCCGTCGAGGACCGCGAGGCGGGCCGGGTCCGCGTTGTGCGCCAGGTCCGCCTCCTTCACCACGAGTGCGCCGGGGGTCGCGAGAATGCGCCGGGCGTACGCCTCCGGGGGCTCCCCGGCCCGCTTGGTGACCGCGCGCACGATGTCCTTCGTACGACGGCTCAGCGCGGCCTCCTCCAGCCACCGCTCGGTGAGCGCGTCGTCCTCCACGGAGTCGTGCAGCCAGGCCGCCGCGATCTGGTCCGCGTCCCCGCCCCGCGCGCGGACGCCCTCCGCGACGGCCCGCAGGTGCTCGGCGTAGGGGCGGCCCGCCTTGTCGGTCTGGCCCTCGTGGGCGGCGCGGGCGAGGGCCTCGACCTCGGTCGGGGTGAGGAGCGCGGTCATCGGGCCAGCGCCTGTGCCGCCGCAGTCGGGCCCTCGCGGCAGACCAGCAGCAGGGCGCGGTCGTCGTTGACGTCCTTGGCCACCGCCTCGATCAGATGCCAGGCGGCACCGTGGAAACCGCCGGCGACATAGCGGTCGGCCTCGCCGGTGAGGCGGTCGATGCCCTCGACGATGTCGCGGTCGGAGGTCTCCACCAGGCCGTCCGTGAACAGCATCAGCACGTCCCCGGGCCGCAGCGATCCCTTCACGGGGTCGAACTGGGCGCCGTCGTACACACCCAGCAGTGGTCCTTCCGCCGCCTTCTCCTCCCAGCGTCCGCTGCCCGCGCTGAGCTGGAGACCCGGCGGGTGGCCGGCGGAGAAGAGTTCGTAGTCGCCGGAGTCGAGGTCCAGGACGAGGTGGATCGAGGTCGCGAAGCCCTCGTCCCAGTCCTGGCGGAGCAGATAGCCGTTGGCGGCGGGCAGGAAGGCGTGCGGGGGCAGGGAGCCCAGCAGGCCGCCGAAGGCGCCCGACAGCAGCAGGGCGCGGGAGCCCGCGTCCATGCCCTTGCCGGAGACGTCGGTGAGGACGACCTCCATCGTCCGGCCGCCGTTGGTCCGGGCCGCGACGACGAAGTCGCCGGAGAACGACTGACCGCCGGCCGGCCGCAGCGCCATCTCCCGGTGCCAGCCCTGCGGCAGTTGAGGCAGTTTGCTCTGCACCCGGATCCGCTCACGCAGGTCGAACAGCATGGTGCCGCCGCGCCGCCAGGGGACGCCCACCCGGCTGCGGAACTGGGCGATCAGCAGCCCGAAGAAACCGCACGCGGCCACCACGAGCACCACGCCCGGGGTCACCCGCGACGGGCCCTCGGTGTACGGGCCGAGCTTCACCGACTCGACGATCAGTCCGGTGGCCGCCGCCGCGTACAGGCCGAGCAGGCTCGCGGGACGCAGCAGCAGACCGCCCGCGACGATCGGCAGGACCAGCGCGGCCGGTGAGAACCACACCGCGTTGGCGAGGGTCATGCCCACGATCACCGGGATGGTGAGCAGCAGCCCGGCCAGCGCGACCCAGTCCGAGCCGTCGCCGCGGAAGTAGTCGACGGCACTTCTGCGCAGGCCGGTGCGGACCCGGTGAACCAGCTTCTTCAACCGGGCCGTGAACGTGTCGGCCTCCGCGCGCCGCTCTCGTCCTGCTGCCATTAGTTCGGGACCCTATCCATCCGACCAGCCGCTTGGCACGGGAGGTCCCACTTGTCCCCCCTGCGAGGTTCAACTTCACAGTGAACTTCACCTGAGGCGCTCGCGCTGGCGTCGAGCGGAAATTCCCTGGCTCGTCCCGTATCGCGCTGGTAGTCATGGTCCATGGGGACAGACGCGAGGAACACGCCTGCCGGGCGGACCGAGTTGCGGGTGCTGCGCAAGGACGAGTGGAACACCTGGTACGACACCCTGATCACCGCCTTCGGTGGCGCCCCGGAGCCGGCCGAGGAGCGTGCGCTGTGGGGCCGGCTCACCGAGGTCGACCGCTCCATCGGCGTCTGGGACGGGGACGCGTGTGTGGCGACGGCCGGCGCGTTCAGCTTCCGGATCACCGTCCCCGGCGGTGCCTGTGTACCCGCGGCCGGCGTCACGATGGTCAGTGTGGCCGCGACGCACCGGCGGCGGGGCATCCTCACGTCCATGATGCGGCGGCAGTTGGACGACGTACGGTCCTGGGGCGAACCGCTCGCCGTGCTGACGGCCTCCGAGCCCGTGATCTACGGCCGGTTCGGCTACGGCATCGCGAGCATGCGGACGACCGCCGAGATCGACACCGCCCGGGTGCGGCTGACGGTGCCCCCGGGCACGGACGAGGTACGACTGCGCTACGCCGACCCCGTCGCCGTACGCGACCAGTGCGAGGCGGTGTACGCGCGGCGGGTGGCCGGGCGGCCGGGGATGCTGGCGCGGCGGCCCGGGTGGGAGGATCTTCCGCTGCTGGACCCGGAGAGCGAGCGGCAGGGCGGGTCGCCGCTCCAGTGCGTGGTCGCCGAGCGCGACGGTGAACTCGTGGGCTACACGCGTTACTTCGTGAGGTCCGAGTGGGAGGTCCAGGGCCCGAAGGGCGAGGTCGTGCTGCGTGATCTGGAGGCGCTGGACCCGGTGGCGTACGCGGCGCTGTGGCGGTTCCTCTTCGGCATCGACCTGACGGACCGGGTCAGATTGCGCAGCCGTGCCGTCGACGACCCCTGGCAGCATCTCGTCTCCGACGTCCGCCGGTGTTCCGTCCAGCAGGTGGACGCGCTGCACGTACGGCTGGTGGACCTCGGGGCCGCGCTGGAGGCGCGCACCTATCAGACGCCCCTGGACGTGGTGTTCGAGGTCGAGGACGCCTTCTGCCCCTGGAACGAAGGGCGTTGGCGGCTCACCGGCGACGCGAAGGGCGCGTCCTGCAAGAGCACCGAGGAACCGGCCGATCTCGCCCTGTCCGTACGGGAGTTGGGCGCCGCGTATCTCGGCGGGATCTCCCTCGCCTCGCTCGCGGGCGCCGGGCGGGTACGGGAGCTGCGGACGGGGGCGCTGGCGGAGGCGTCACTGGCGTTCGGCTCGACGGTGGCGCCGTGGCTGCCGCACGGCTTCTAGAACGGCCCTACGGCTTCTGGCACTTGGGGCACCAGAACAGGTTGCGGGCGGCGAGGTCCGCGGTGCGGATCTCGCCGCCGCAGATGTGGCAGGGCCGGTTGGCCCGGCGGTAGACGTAGACCTCGCCGCCGTGATCGTCCACGCGGGGTGGGCGGCCCATCGCCTCGGGGGTGTGTTCGGGGCGGACGGTGTCGATGCGGTTGTCGCGGACGCCCTCGCGCATCAGCGCGACGAGGTCGGCCCAGATCGCGTCCCACTCGGCGGGCGTGATGTCCTTGCCCGCGCGATACGGGTCGATGCCGTGCCGGAAGAGCACCTCGGCGCGGTAGACGTTGCCGACCCCGGCGATGATCTTCTGGTCCATCAGCAGGGCCGCGATCGTCGTACGGCTGCGGGAGATACGCCGGTACGCCGGGGCCGGATCGGTGTCCGGGCGCAGCGGGTCGGGGCCGAGGCGGTCGTGTATCGCCTGCTTCTCGGTGTCCGTGATCAGGGCGCAGGTCGTGGGGCCGCGCAGATCGACGTAGGAGGTGTCGTTGGCGAGGCGCAGGCGGACGGTGTCCGTGGGCGGGGGCGCGGGGGCGTCGCCGAAGTTCACCTTGCCGAAGAGGCCGAGGTGGATGTGGATCCAGTCGGCGTCCCGGAACCCGAGGAAGAGATGCTTGCCGTGCGCTTCCGTACCGGTGAGTGCCGTGCCGTTCACGAGCGCGGCGGCGTCGCTGAACTTACCCTGAGGACTGGTCACTTGCACGGGCCGCCCGTTGAAGTGACCGCCGTAGTCCAGC
This sequence comes from Streptomyces sp. NPDC051576, assembly GCF_040681835.1. Taxonomy (NCBI): domain Bacteria; kingdom Bacillati; phylum Actinomycetota; class Actinomycetes; order Kitasatosporales; family Streptomycetaceae; genus Streptomyces; species Streptomyces sp. NPDC051576. The sequence goes on along the minus strand of NZ_JBFAZO010000016.1, from coordinate 125,649 downwards.
GCGAGCCGATGAATCGTGTGCCCCTCTGGCACTGACGTAATTCCTTTCCACCAACCCACCCGTCTCGGTCGCTCGACGGGTGGGCCTCGAAATCCGTCCTACTGCTGCGGGTGGTGCGCCGGAATCTCCGGCAGGTCCCCCGTCGTCTCGTAGTCCGTCAGCATGTCGATCCGGCGGATGTGCCGAGGGTCCTCGGAGAACGGCGTCGCCAGGAACGTCTCGACGAACTTCACCGCCTCGTCCCGCGTGTGCATGCGCGCGCCGACCGCGACGACGTTCGCGTTGTTGTGCTGCCGGCCGAGCGACGCGGTCTCCTCGCTCCAGGCGAGAGCCGCACGGACGCCCTTCACCTTGTTCGCCGCGATCTGCTCGCCGTTGCCGGAGCCGCCGATCACGATGCCGAGGGCCTCGGGGTCGGCGGCCGTGCGCTCGGCGGCGCGGAGGCAGAAGGGCGGGTAGTCGTCCTGGGCGTCGAAGATGTGCGGTCCGCAGTCGACGGGCTCATGGCCCGCCTCCTTCAGCCACTCGACGAGGTGGTTCTTGAGTTCGAAGCCCGCATGGTCGGAGCCGAGATACACGCGCATGGGACGAGTGTGACATGCCTGTTTCGGGGCAGCAGCCCGGGGGCTCACGCACCCGTCGCACCCGACACCGCACCCGGCGTAAAGGAACTCCCCCCATGACTGATGGTTCCGGCCTCCAGGCAGGACTCAAGAACCGACATCTGTCGATGATCGCGATCGGTGGCGTCATCGGCGCCGGTCTGTTCGTCGGTTCCAGCTCGGGCATCGCGACCGCGGGCCCCGGCATCCTGCTCTCCTACGCGCTCGTCGGCACGCTCGTGGTGCTGGTGATGCGGATGCTCGGCGAGATGTCGGCCGCGAACCCCACGTCCGGCTCGTTCTCCGCGCACGCCGACCGCGCGCTCGGCCGCTGGGCCGGTTTCTCGATCGGCTGGCTGTACTGGTTCTTCTGGGTCGTCGTGCTCGCCGTGGAGGCGACCGCCGGCGCCAAGATCCTCGAAGGGTGGATACCCGCCGTACCGCAGTGGGGCTGGGCGCTCATCGTGATGGTGGTGCTGACCGCCACCAACCTGGTTTCCGTCGGCTCCTACGGCGAGTTCGAGTTCTGGTTCGCCGGGATCAAGGTCGTGGCGATCGGCACGTTCATCGTCGTCGGCGCGCTGGCGATCTTCGGCGTGCTGCCCGGCGCCCACACGGACAAGGCGGGCGTCGGCAACCTCACCGACCACGGCGGCTTCCTGCCGAACGGCCCCGGCGCGATCCTGACCGGTGTCCTCCTGGTCGTCTTCTCCTTCATGGGCAGCGAGATCGCCACGCTGGCCGCCGGTGAGTCCGAGGACCCGCAGCGCGCGGTCACCAAGTCGACCAACAGCATCATCTGGCGCATCGGCGTCTTCTACCTCGGCTCGATCCTCGTCGTCGTCTGCCTCCTCCCGTGGAACGACCCGTCGATCAAGGAGCAGGGTTCCTACGTCGCCGCCCTCGACTCCCTCGGCATCGCACACGCCGGCCAGATCATGAACTTCATCGTGCTGACCTCGGTGCTGTCCTGCCTCAACTCCGGTCTGTACACGGCCTCCCGGATGGCCTTCTCGCTCGGCGAGCGCGGCGACGCACCGAAGGCGTTCGCCCGCACGACCGGTCGCGGTGTGCCGATGGCGGCGATCATCGCCTCCGTCGTCTTCGGGTTCGTCGCCGTGTTCTTCAACTACGCGTTCCCGGACACCGTCTTCCTCTTCCTCGTCAACTCCTCAGGCGCGGTGGCCCTGTTCGTGTGGCTGGCGATCTGCGCGTCCCAGCTGCGCATGCGGCGGATCATCGAGCGCGAGGCGCCGGAGAAGCTCGTCGTGCGGATGTGGCTGTACCCGTATCTGACGTGGGCGACGATCGCGCTGATCGTGTTCGTCCTCGGCTACATGCTCACCGACACGAAGGGCGAGAGCAGCGGACGTACGACCGTGCTCTTGTCGCTGCTGGTCGCGGCGGCGGTGCTGGCCGTCGCCCTGGTGAAGGAGAGGATGCGGAGCGGGCAGGCCGCGGTCACCGCGGCCGAGACGGACACCGACACGGTCTCCGTGGGCTGACAGGAGCGCGGGGCACGTGTGTTCACGTGCCCCGGGGTGCTCTACCGCTGCCTCACGGAGTGCTCTACCGCTGCTTGTTGACGAACTTCCAGGCGGTCGGCGTCGCGCCCATCGCCAGGGCGGCCTTCAGGGCGTCGCCGAGGAGGAACGGGGTGAGGCCCGCGGCGATCGCGGCGCTCGTCGACAGGTGGAGGCTCAGCGCCAGGTACGGGACGCCGATCGCGTAGATGATCGCCTCGCCCACGATCATCGTGCCCGCCATGCGCGGGACCGAGCGGTCGGCGCCGCGCCGGGCCAGGGCGCCGACGGCGGCGGAGGCGAGCAGCATGCCGACGATGTAGCCGAAGGAGGCGCCGCTCCCGGAGGTGCCGCCGGCGAACCACGGCACGCCGGCGAGGCCGAGCAGTGCGTACAGGGCGAGCGAGAGGAAGCCGCGTCCGGCACCGAGGGACGTGCCGACGAGCAGCGCGGCGAAGGTCTGGCCGGTGACCGGCACCGGGGAGCCCGGCACGGGCACGGAGAGCTGGGCGGCGAGGCCGGTGAGCGCGGCGCCACCGAGCACGAGGGCGATGTCCCGGACGCGGGAGGCGGGCAGCAGGTCGGCGAGGACCTGCCCGGGGCGGGCGGTGGCGACGGCGGTACTCAAGGGGAACTCCGCAGGTTGACGGGGGTACAGGGGGACACCGCGACGCTATCCCAGGGCTTTCGGGCCGATCACCGTCAGCGCTCGACAAAGGGTGGATCGGGGACTTGGTGGGCTCCGGACAAAGGATGCCCGCTACACGCGCTCGGGCGTGATGCCGGTCACGCGCACCCCGTGCCGTCTCGCACACCGGTCACCGTCTGGGCAGCCGTGGACCGTTTTGCTAGCTTCGAGCACATGGTTGCCCAGGCCCGGAACTTCGCGTCGCGTCGCTATGTCGACCTGCGACGCCAGGCCGCGGCGACCTGTTACCGCCCCTGAGGCGGGCGGAGCGGATCCGGTGCGCCTCGATACCTGAGACGACGGCGCACTGTCGGACCCGTTCCCGAGGAAGATCCCCATGCCCCGTACCGCGGCACCCCTTCTCACATCCCGTTCCACCCACTCCCCCGTACCCCGCGCCGCCGACAGCGACCGGCGGCGCACCAACGCGAGCGTCGTCCTGCGCACGGTGCTGGAGCACGGCCCGGTGGCCCGCAGCACCATCGCGCGGCTGACCGGGCTGTCCCCGGCATCGGTCACCGACTACTGCGCCCGCTTCGGCGAACTCGGCCTGATCCTGGAGTCCGCCACACCCCGCCGCTCGAACGGTGTGGGCCGACCCCATGTACCCGTCGACCTGGACTCATCACGGTTTCTCGTGGGCGGAGTCCATGTGGCCGTGCCCTATACGACCGTCGCGCTGCTCGACCTGCGCGGGCGAGTGGTCGCCGAACGGCGCATCGGACACGACCGCCACGACCTCGCCGAACCGTCCCGGGTACTGGCCCGGGCCGCCGAGGGGCTGGACGCGCTGCTGACGGAGGCCGCCGGGGCGACACCGCTGGGTGTCGGGGTGGCCGCCGGCGGCTGGGTGGACCGGGACTCCGGGACCGTCGTCGACCATCCGCTGCTGGGCTGGCGGGACGTGCCGGTGCGCGAACTGATCGGCGCCCGCACCGGACTGCCGGTCCATGTCGACGGGCACGCACGGGCGTTGGTGAACGCCGAGCGCCTGTTCGGGCGGGCGGCCCGGGGCAGCCGCAGCGTGCTGCATCTCTTCGTCGGCAATGTGGTCGACGCGGCCTTCGCCACCAACGACGAGGTGCACCACGGCCCCCGCTCACAGGCCGGCGCGATCGCCCATCTGCCGCTGCGCGGCGGCACGGAGCCGTGCGACTGCGGGCGGGTCGGCTGCCTCCAAGTGGAGCTGAGCGAACGGACCTTGTGCCGCCGGGCCCGGGAGGCGGGGCTCATCGACGGCGTGAACCCGACCCATGTCGTCGCCGCCGCCGAGCGCGGAGACCCGCTCGCCGTACGGCTGTTGACGCAGCGGGCGCGGATGGCCGGGCGGGCAGCCGGGCTGCTGCTCGACATCCTCAACCCGGAGACGGTGGTCGTCACCGAGCTGGGGATCATCCACCGCGAGGACTGCCTGCGCGCGCTGCGCGAGGAGGTCGGCGACGCGCGCGCGTCCGCTGTCGTACCGACGAGTTTCCCGGATTCCGTACTGGCCGTGGCGGGCGGTTCGGTGATTCTGGACGTGCTGTACCGGGATCCGTTGAGTGTGTCACCGGGACGTATTTAATTCAGAAACTCGGAATGTTGACAGGGGGTACGCGTGACCGGGAACATCCTGTTCATGAGCCTGCCGATGAGTTGTCGCACTTCTTGTTGCTGACACGTTGACGCGCCCCCGGGGCGCCCGACTCATCCTGCGCATTTCCCTTCTCCGGCTTTCCACGCCGTGAATTCCGCCTTTTCACCCTTGCCATCCTTGTCATCCTTGCCATCAGGGAGTTCTCCATGCCCAATTCCCGTGCGCCCGGCGTCGACCGGCGGCTCTTCCTCACCTCCGTACTGGGTGCCGCCGCGGGCATCGCCGGCCTCAGCGGCTGCGCCACGAGCAGTGCCGCGGCCACCAAGTCGGGGGCGGGTCTGTCCGCCCCGCTCGCCGAGAAGGTGCCGTCCGGCACGAGTCTGAAGATCTCCTCGTATCTGAACACCCAGCAACTCCAGTTCAAGCTGGCGAAGTTGCCCAAGTTGCCGTTCACCGTGTCGAGTTGGCTGAACATCGGGGCCGGTCCCGATGTCATCAACGCGTTCCGCGCCAAGTCCCTGGACCTCGCCAACAACGCGGGTATCCCGCCGATCCAGGCGCACTTCCAGGGCTTCGACGCGAAGATCGTGGCGATCGACCTCACCCGCAAGCCCAACTACCTCTTCGCCACCAAGCCCGGCAGCGACATCCGCACGATCGCCGACTTCAAGGGCAGGAAGCTGGCGTTCTCGCAGGGCCAGGCCCAAGGCGTCGTCCTGCTGCGGGCGTTGAAGCAGGCCGGGCTGAAGTACGACGACGTGAAGCTCGTCCCGCTGACCAGCAACCAGTTCTTCACGGCCCTCCAGTCGGGCCAGGTCGACGTCGCCCCGCTCGGCAACAGTCAGGCACCGGCCTACCTCAAGCAGTACGAGGCGAAGGGCGCCCGCGTCATCACCACCGACGTCGTGGACCTGCTCAATCTGTTGTGGGCACCGTCCGCCGTACTGGCCGACTCCGCGAAGGCCGCCGCGATCGCCGCGTACATCCCGCAGTGGGCGCAGGGCCAGGTCTGGGCGTACGAGAACCCGGACACCTGGAACGAGGAGTTCTACGTCAAGACGCAGAACCTGACTCTCGCGCAGGCCCAGTCGGTGACGAAGCTCGCCAACAAGCCGTTGTTCCCGCCCAGTTGGGACGAGGCCGTGAAGTGGGAGCAGGAGACCGCCGATCTGCTGGCGGAGGGCGGCTTCGTGAAGGAGTTCAAGGTCGACTCCCTCTTCGACCGGCGCTTCGAGGGCATCGCGGCGAAGTCCGTGGCGGCGGAGTACCGGAAGTGACGGCCATGACCACATCCACGAACGCGACCGCGCCCACGACCACCGCGCCGGTGACCGCCACCGAGAACGCACCCGCCGCCCCCCGCAGGCGGCGCCGCGGCCTCGCCCCCGGCAAACGCCTGCCCGCCTCCCGGATCATCGGCCCCGCGCTCTTCTTCGCCCTGTGGGCACTCGCCTCCGCGGCCGGACAACTGGACCCGGCGGCGATCCCGGCGCCCTGGACGGTGGTGCGGACCGCCGGCCGGCTGTGGACGGACGGCACGCTGCCCACCGACATCCTGACCTCCCTTGAGCGGGCCGCCTACGGCTTCGCCCTCGGTCTCACCGCCGGTGTCGTCCTCGCACTCGCCGCCGGGCTGAGCCGGATCGGCGACGCGCTGATCGACGGGACCGTGCAGCTCAACCGCGCGATCCCGACCCTCGGTCTGATCCCGCTCTTCATCCTCTGGCTGGGCATCGGCGAGACCTTCAAGATCGCCATCATCGCGATCGTCGTCTACATCCCGATCTACCTCAACCTGCACGCCGCGCTGTCCGGCATCGACCACCGCTATGTCGAACTCGCCGAGGTCCAGGGCCTGTCGAGGCTCCAGTTCGTCCGCCAGATCGTCATCCCCGGAGCTCTGCCCGGCTTCTTCGTCGGCCTGCGCCTCGGGGTGACCGGCTCCTGGCTGAGCCTGGTGGTCCTGGAGCAGATCAACGCCACCAGCGGCCTCGGTTACATGATGTTCCAGGCCCAGAACTACGGCCAGTCGGACGTCATCCTGGTCGGCCTGCTGATCTACGGCGTGTTCGGCCTGGTCTCCGACAGCGTGGTCCGTCTCATCGAACGGAGGGTGCTGTCATGGCGCCGCACACTCAGCAGCTGACGGTGGCCCCCGCCGTCCAACTCCGGGGTCTGACACGGTCGTTCGACGATCGTACGGTCCTCGACGACATCGACCTCGATCTGCCCGCCGGACAGTTCACCGCCCTGCTCGGACACAGCGGCTCCGGCAAGAGCACCCTGCTGCGGGCCATCGCGGGCCTGGACCACGAGGTGGCCGGGCGGGGTCAACTCACCGCCCCGGAGCGGGTGTCGGTGGTCTTCCAGGACTCCCGGCTGCTGCCCTGGCGCCGGGTCCTCGACAACGTACTGCTGGGGACGGAGGGCAAGGAGGCGGCGGCGAAGGGCCGCGAAGCGCTCGCCGAGGTGGGCCTCGCCGGCCGCGAGCGCGCCTGGCCCAACGAACTGTCCGGCGGCGAGGCGCAGCGCGCCGCCCTCGCCCGCTCCCTGGTCCGCGAGCCCGAACTCCTGCTGGCCGACGAACCGTTCGGCGCGCTGGACGCGCTCACCCGGATCCGGATGCATGTGCTGCTGCGGGAGTTGTGGGAGCGGCATCGTCCCTCGGTGCTGCTGGTCACCCACGACGTGGACGAGGCGATCGTCCTCGCGGACCGGGTGCTTGTTCTTGAAAAGGGCCGGATCGGCCTCGACCTGACCATCGACCACCCCCACCCACGCTCCTACCGGGAGCCGGTACTGGGCGAGTACCGAGAGCGTCTCCTGGCCGCCCTCGGTGTGACGGAGGACCACGCGTGACCAGCCGCCCGCGCCAACTGCACCTGAACGCCTTCCTCATGAACACCGGCCACCACGAGGCCTCTTGGCGCCTCCCGGAGAGCAACCCCTACGCCCACGTCGAGCTGGACCACTACATCCACCTCGCCCGGATCGCCGAGCGCGGCACCTTCGACTCCCTCTTCCTGGCCGACGGACCGCAGTTGTGGAGCAACCTGGCCCAGCGCCCGGCCGGCGCGCTGGAACCGCTCACCCTGCTCACCGCGCTGGCGACGGCCACCGAGCACATCGGCCTGATCGCCACGGCGTCCACGTCCTACAACTCGCCCTACAACCTGGCCCGTAAGTTCGCCTCGCTCGACATCATCAGCGGCGGCCGGGCGGGCTGGAACATCGTCACCACGGCCGGTGCCGAAGCCGCCCGCAACTTCGGTCTGGAGCACGAGCCCGCGCACGCCGACCGGTACGCCCGCGCCGCCGAGTTCGTCGAGGTGGCCGGCAAGCTCTGGGACAGCTGGGAGGACGACGCGATCGTCGCCGACAAGGCGGCCGGTGTGTGGGGCGACGACGCGAAGATCCACCCACCGCGTCACCAGGGGACGTACTTCAGCGTCGCGGGCGCGCTCAACGTCCCCCGCTCGCCGCAGGGTTACCCCCTTCTCGTGCAGGCGGGTTCGAGCGAGGACGGCAAGGCGTTCGCGGCCCGACACGCGGAGGCGGTGTTCACCGCGCAGCAGACCCTCGCCGACGCACAGGCCTTCTACGCCGACCTCAAGTCCCGTACAGCGGCGGCCGGTCGGGACCCCGAGCACATCAAGGTGCTGCCCGGGATCGTCCCCGTACTCGGCTCGACGGAAGCCGAGGCCCGCGCGAACGAACGGCTCCTTGAGGACCACATCGTGTACACGCACGGCGTGGAACGGCTGGAGAGCCTGCTGCAACTGGAGCCCGGCACCCTGGAGTTGGATGCCCAGCTCCCCGCCGACCTGCCTCCCGAGGAGGCCATCGAGGGCGCCAAGAGCCGCTACACCCTTGTCGTCGAACTCGCCCGCCGCGACCGCCTGACCGTACGACAGCTGATCGGCCGGCTCGGCGGCGGACGCGGCCATCTCACCTTCGCCGGCACGCCGGAGCAGGTCGCCGACGCGATCGAGACATGGTTCACGCGCGGCGCGGCCGACGGCTTCAACATCATGCCGGCCGTCCTGCCCTCCGGCCTCGACGCCTTCGTGGACCACGTCGTCCCCGTCCTCCGCGCCCGCGGTCTGCTCCGCACGGAGTACGGCCCCCGCACGACCCTCCGGGAGCGCTACGGCCTCCCCCGCCCCGCCAACCAGTACGTCGCCCCCGACCACGTCAACCCCGAACTCGCCCGAGTCTGAAGGGACTTCACCATGTCCATCGAGATCCAGAAGGTCACCGCGAACATCGGCGCCCGAGTCTCCGGGGTCGACATCAACAAGCCACTGAACGCCGAGCAGGTGGCGGCGATCCGCGAGGCCCTGAACACCCACAAGGCCCTGGTCTTCGACGACGTCCACCTCGACGACGAGGGCCAGGAAGCCTTCGCCCGCCACTTCGGGGACGTCACCACCGCCCACCCGACGGTGTCCGCCGTCGCCGGCGCCCCGAACGTGCTGCCCGTCGACAGCGAGCGCGGCCGGGCCAACCACTGGCACACCGACGTCACCTTCGTCCTCAACCCGCCCCAGGCCAGCACCCTGCGCAGCATCACGATCCCGCCGTACGGCGGCGAGACCCTGATCGCCAGCTCGGCGGCGGCCTACCGCGACCTGCCCGAACCGCTGCGCGCCCTGGCGGACACCCTCTGGGCGGAACACACCAACGACTACGACTACGCCGTACCGGACGAGCAGATCGACGACGAACGGGCCGCGCAGCGCGCGCAGTTCACGTCCATCAAGTTCCGGACCGTCCACCCGGTCGTCCGCGTCCACCCGCTGACCGGTGAACGCGGCCTGTTCATCGGCGGGTTCGCACAGCGGATCGTAGGCCTCTCGACGGGCGAGTCCCGCAAGCTCCTGGACATCCTCCAGGCCTACGTCACCCGCCCCGAGAACATCCTGCGCCACCGCTGGTCCCCGAACCAGCTCGTCCTGTTCGACAACCGCATCACCCAGCACTACGCCATCGACAACTACGACGACCAGCCGCGCCGCCTCAACCGCGTGACGGTCGCCGGTGACGTCCCGGTCGGCATCGAGGGCAAGGAGAGCTACTCGGTGGAGGGCGACGCGTCGCACTACACGTCGGTCGCCGAGTAACCACCCGCTCACACCGGCACGTTGAGCGAAAGGAACGCGGTCTCGTCCCCCGTCATACGGATCTCGGACACGGCCGCGTTCCGCAGTTGCGGAAACACCCGCCGGTACTCACTCAGCGGAATCGACAGCAACCGGCACAGCACCAGTCGCAGCAGGGTGTTGTGGGCGACGATCAGGACGCGTTGGCCGGGGTGGGCGCCGGCGATGCGGTGCAGGGCGGCTGTGCCGCGGGTGGCCGCTGCTGTCGGGTCCTCTGCCTCCGGGAACGGATGAGCCGCCGGGTCGGTGCGGAAGGCCTCCGCCGCGTCCGGGTTCTCCGCCTCGAACTCCACCAGGGTGCGGCCCTCCACGACCCCGAAGTCGCATTCGGTCAGGGCGGGTTCGGTGTGGGGGGTGAGGTGCAGGGCACGCGCGGCGGGGGCTGCTGTGCGGACGGCTCGGGACAGGGGGGAGGTCCAGATCGCGTCGACCGGGTGCGCGGCGGCCCAGCGGCCGAGGGCTTCCGCCTGGGCGACGCCCGTGTCCGTCAGGGCGACGTCGCTGATGCCGGCGTAGCGGTTCTCGGCGTGCCAGACCGTCTGCCCGTGGCGGGCCAGGAGAAGAGTGGTGGCGGTGATGGTGCTCATGGGGCGTCATTGTCCAGGTTCAGGCGGGCGCGGGCGTGCGCCGCGACCGGTGTCGGCAGCCAGCCGCGTGACTCCAGTTCGGCCACTAGGCGGGCGTACGGCTCGGTGAAGCGGGCTGTGCCCTCGGGTCGCGGTTCGACGATCGTGCGGACGCGGACCATGTTCTCGGCGGCCTCGGCGAGGGGCAGCCCGGTCGTCCCGTGGGCCGCCAACACCGCCATTCCCAGGGCTGGTTGAATCTGTTCCGGTACCCGGGCCGGGCGGCCGAGGACATCGGCGCGGAGCTGGTTCCAGTACGCGCTGCGGGCCGCGCCGCCGGTGAAGGTGAGCGGGCCGTCTATCCCGGCGCCGAGGTGGTGGAGGTAGTCCAGGCACAGGCGCTCGGTGAACGCCACGCCCTGGAGTACCGCCGCCCAGCGGTCCGCCTCGGAGGTCGGTGTGCCGAGGGTGAAGGCGGCGGCGTCCGGGGCCAGGAAGGGGAAGCGTTCACCGCGTGAGGTGAGCGGGTAGGTGAGGGCGCCGGACGGCTCGAACGCGGCCGCCCGCAGGTCCATCGACGCCGGGTCGACCCCCGTCGGCAGCGCGCCCGCACCCACGCTCGATGCCCCGCCCGGCAGCCAACTCCCGTCCGGTGCACGGTGGTTGTAGACCACCCCGGCGTCGTCCCGGACGGGGCTCGCGGAGGCGCCCTTGAGGACCAGGGTGGTGCCGAGCACCGAGTTCCACGCGCCGAAGCGCAGCGCCCCCGAGGCGATCTGCGCGGCGCAGCCGTCCGTCATGCCCGCGATCACAGGGGTACCGGCCGGGATGCCGGTCGCTTCGGCGGCCGTCCGGCACACCTCACCCAGCCGGGTCCCGGGTCGTACGACGCCCGGCAACACTGCGTCCAGCTCGGTCAGTTGGAGCGGCCAAGCCTCGCGCTCCGCGTCGTAGCCCGTCTTGAGCGCGTGGCTGGAGTCGGTCGGCACCACCCCGCCCGTCAACCGAGCCGTGACGACGTCGGGTTGATGGGTCACCCGTCCCCGCCCGTACGCCTCCCGCAGCCACAGTGCCTTCGGCAGTGCCCAGCTCGTCTGCATGCCCAGGCGCGCAGCCTCCGCCACCGCGCGCCCGTCGTCGTACATCAACCCCGGTGTGAGCGGATGTCCTTGAATGTCCGTCAGGAGTACGGTCCCGGAGGTGCCGCAGACCGCGAGGCCGGCGATCCGAGCACCTGGCGGCTCCCGTCCCGCCAGCGCCGCCCGGGAGGCGATGCACACCGCCTGCCACCACTCCCCCGGGTCCTGTTCGTGCCGTACGCCGTCCCGGCGGCCGGTGAGCGGGGCCGTACCCGCACCGAGGACCGTGCCGTCGGCCGTGACCAGCAGCGCGCGGACGCTCTGCGTGCCCAGGTCGATCCCGAGCCACGCCTCGGCCTCACCCTCGAACATCATCCGGACCTCCCACAGGGGTTACGAATTCGGCATTCCCCGTTCATCGTGGCAAAGAGGGAGGGAGCCCCACGATGACCGAGACCCTGCGTGTCGTCGCCGCCGGTGACCATTTCGTCCTGCCGTCGCTGATCACGTCCGCGATTTCCGAGGAGTTGCGTGAACACCCTTTCACCGCCACCGAGTTGACCCTCGGCTGGCCGCTGGAGCCCTTCGGGAGCGTCGCCGAGGTCGAGGAGGCCAGCGATGCCGAGGACGAGGTGATCGACGCCCTGCGCGCCGGTGGCGGCGCCCAGGTGCTCGTCACCCAGATGGGGCCGGTCACCGAGCGGGTGCTGGAGGCCTGTCCGGAGCTACGGCTCGTCGTCGTGTGCCGGGGCGGGCCCGTCAACGTCAACCTGGACGCGGCGAAGTCCCACGACGTACGGGTGTGCTTCGCGCCCGGCCGCAACGCCGCCGCGACCGCCGAGTTCACCGTCGGCCTGATGCTGGCGGCGCTGCGCCGTATCCCGCAGGCGCATGAACTCCTCGCCGGGCAGGGCAGTTGGGAAGGCGGCGCCGCCTACTACACCTACGAGCGGAGCGGGTTGGAGCTGGAGGACCTGCCGGTCGGGCTGGTCGGGTACGGCGCGGTCGGCAGCCGGGTGGCCCGGGCGCTGTGCGCGTTCGGGGCGCGCGTGATGGTGTACGACCCTTATGTGCACGGCGAGATCCACGGGCTGCGCGTCCCGTCGCTGGACGAACTCCTCCGGCGTTCCCAAGTCATCGCACTGCACGCCCGGTTGACGCCCGAGACACGCGGTCTGATCGGTGCGCGCGAGCTGGCGCTGCTGCGGCCCGGCGCGGTGGTGGTGAATGTGGCGCGCGGTCCGTTGCTGGACGAGGACGCGTTGTGCGACGCGCTGGAGAGCGGGCAGGTGTCGGCGGCTGCCCTGGACACGTACGCACGTGAGCCGTTGCCCGCCGGGTCACGGCTGTTCGGGTTCCCCGACCGGGTTGTGCTGACTCCCCATCTGGGCGGTGCCTCCCAGGCCGTAGCGGAGAAGGCGGCGCGTATCGCTGCGGCGGAGGTGGGACGTTGGACACGTGGGCAACCGCTGGCACACAGCCTGACCTGAGCAGTGTCACCAACTCCGAGGAGGTTGTTGTGTACGTGGGAATCGACGTAGGCACATCCACCGTGAAGGCCGCCGCCTTCGACACCACCGGCCGTCAACTCGCCGTATCCGCAAGGCCCGTGGAGTTGTCGATGCACGGCGGGTTCGTCGAGCAGGACATGGACGAGGTCTACGGCGCGGTGGTCGCCGTGCTCAGTGAACTCACCGCGGAAGTGGACGGCCCGATCGAGCTGGCCGGGCTCACCGGGCAGGGTGACGGGGTGTGGCTGGTGGACGCGGAGGGGCGGCCGGTTCGGGCGGCGGCGTCCTGGATGGACGGGCGGGCGCATGAACTGCTGGACCAGTGGCTGGCGGACGGGACGTTCGAGACGGTGTTCCGGCGGACGGGGAGCGCGATGTTCCCCGGGTGTCCGGGCCCGCTGCTGGCCTGGCTCGCGGCGTACGAGCCCAAGTCGCTGGACGCCGCCGCAGCCGCCCTGTACTGCAAGGACATGGTGTTCCAGCGGCTGACGGGGGCACCCGCCACCACCGATGTGTCGGACGCGTCGATGCCGTTCCTCGACCCCCGGACGCGGTCGTACGACAACGGTGTCGTCGAACTCCTGGGTCTGACCCGGCGCCGCAGGCTGCTGCCCCCGGTCAGCGACCCCGTCGCGACAGCCGAGACACTCGGCGAGGGGGGCCTGCCGGCGGGCACCCGGATCGCGAACGGGCCGTACGACCTGCCCGCCTGCGCGCTCGGCGCGGGTGTGACGGAGCCCGGAGACGGGCTGCTCATCGTCGGGACCTGTCTGGCCAGCCTGGTCGCGACCACCGAGCTGGACCTGACCGGCGAACCGGCGGGCCTGTACATCTCCCTCGACCGGCCGGGGCACTGGCTGCGTGCCATGCCGGCGATGGTCGGTACGGCGGCGCTGGACTGGGTGCTGTCGACGACGGGTGTCCGGCACGAGGAGGTGGATGGCCTCCTGGCCGCGACCCCGCCCGGAGCCAACGACGTCCGCGTGCTCCCGTACTTCGCGCCGTCCGGCGAGCGCGCCCCCTTCGTCGAGCCCCGCCTCCGCGCCGAACTCACCGGCGTCTCCCTGGAGTCGACGCCCGCCGATCTGATCCGTGCGACCTGCGAGGGCATCGGTTACGCGGCCCGGCACTGTCTGGAGGCGGCGGGTCTGACGGGTTCCCTCGCGGTGTGCGGCGGCGGGACGCGCAGTCCTGCCTGGATGCGGCTTCTCGCGGATGTCCTGGGCCGGCCGCTACGGGTCGTGGAGGGCGAGGTGGGGGCGCGGGGTGCGGTGCTCGCGGCGGCCGAGCGGTACGGAGTTCCACTCGACACGGCCGCCTGGACCCGGCCGACGGAGATCGTCGAGCCGGACCCGGGACGGGCCGCGTACTACGCCAAGGGGTACGCCGACCATCTCGCACGGCTGGCGGCAGCGCGGGGGCGTGAGCGCGGCGGGGTCTGATCTCGGGCTGCGGTGCTGCCCCGGGGGCGCTTACGCTCTCGCGTGGAGGTTCGACATGGTGCACAAGTGGTGTCCCGGCTGCCGTGGGCCGCTGCGGGAGTTCCGTGATCTGGACGACAAGGAGAAGGTGTACGTCCGGGGGCAGAAGCCGGACTTCGCCCCCGAGGCGTACATACGGTGTGCCGTCCCGGGGTGCCGCCGTTTTCAGCGGCACCTCAACTGGCAGGACGGCGGCTTCTTTCCCAAGCCGGAGGAGTAGCCGTACGCGCGGGCTTACAGGTTGCTGAAGTCCGGGCCCTTGGTGCGCGAGCGCTTGAGCTCGTAGAAGCCGGGGACCGAGGCCACCGCGATCGTGCCGTCCCAGAGGCGGGCCGCCTCCTCGCCCTGGGGGGCGGGGGTGACGACCGGGCCGAAGAAGGCGATCTGCTCGCCGTCGGGACCGGGGACGGCGATGACGGGGGTGCCGACGTCCTGGCCGACCTTCTCTATGCCCTCCTTGTGGGAGGCGCGCAGCTCGGTGTCGTAGGTGTCCTTGTCGGCGTATTCGATCAGCTCGGCCGGCAGGCCCGCGTCCGCCAGGCCGGCGGCGATGGACTCCTTGGTCACGCCCATGCCCTCGTTGTGGATGCGGGTGCCGAGCGCGGTGTACAGCTTGCCGACGACGTCGTTGCCGTACAGCTGCTGGGCGGCGATCGCGACACGGACCGGGCCCCAGGACTTGCCGCCAGGGCGCATGTTCTCGGCGTACTGCTCGGGGAGCTCGTCGAGACGGTCCTCGTTCAGCACGGCGAGGCTCATCACATGCCAGCGGACCTCGATGTCCCGGACCTTCTCCACTTCCAGCACCCAGCGCGAGGTCATCCAGGCCCAGGGGCACAGCGGGTCGAACCAGAAGTCGACGGGGGTCTTCGCGGAGCCGGTCGAGGAGGTGGTCGCGGTCTCGGACATGTCTCTCCTAGGGAATACGCCTGTTTCCCGGGGCAACACCAGACCGCCCCGTGCCCATTCCCGATGCCCGGCGACAGGTGTGCATGGCAGGATCACCCCTGTCCACATATCGAACACCTGCCGAGGGAGTACCGCCCGTGCCCGGTGAGAATCTGTCCCGCGACGAGGCCCGGGAGCGGGCCGCACTGCTGTCCGTCGACGGGTACGACGTGTCCCTCGACCTGCGCTCGGCGGTCGGTGACGAGGCCGGGGAGGGGCCGCGGACCTTCCGGTCCGTGACCACCATCCGGTTCCGCTGCGCCGAGCCGGGCGCGGCGAGCTTCGCGGACCTGATCGCGCCGGGCGTCACCGCCGTCTCGCTCAACGGCAGGGACCTGGACCCGGGCGCGGTCTTCGACGGGTCCCGGATCCAGCTGGAGGACCTGGCCGCCGAGAACGAGCTGATCGTCGACGCGCGGTGCGCGTACTCCCGTACCGGCGAGGGCATGCACCGCTTCGTCGACCCCGAGGACGGCGAGATCTACCTCTACACCCAGTACGAGCCGGCCGACTCGCGCCGCGTCTTCGCCAACTTCGAGCAGCCGGACCTCAAGGCGCCGTTCCGCTTCGAGGTGCGGGCGCCCGAAGGCTGGACGGTGTGGAGCAACGGCGTCGGTGAACTCACGGACGGCGTATGGAAGTTCGCGGAGACCAAGCCGATCTCGACGTACATCACGGCGTTCCTGGCGGGCCCGTACCACTACGTCACGGACTCCTACTCGCGCACCTTCGACGACGGTACGACGCTGGAGATCCCGCTCGGCGCGATGTGCCGCAAGGGGCTGGCGCCGCACTTCGACTCCGACGACGTCTTCCTGATCACCAAGCAGGGGCTGGACTTCTTCCACGACCACTTCGACTACCCGTACCCGTTCGGGAAGTACGACCAGGCGTTCGTGCCGGAGTACAACCTCGGCGCGATGGAGAACCCGGGTCTTGTCACCTTCCGCGAGGAGTACATCTTCCGGGGGAAGGTGACGCAGGCGTCGTACTCGGGGCGGGCCAACACGATCCTGCACGAGATGGCGCACATGTGGTTCGGCGACCTGGTCACCATGGAGTGGTGGGACGACCTGTGGCTGAAGGAGTCCTTCGCCGACTTCATGGGCGCGTTCGCGCTGGTCGGCGCGACCCGTTTCACCGACGGCTGGATCACCTTCGCCAACCGGCGCAAGGCGTGGGCCTACCGCGCGGACCAGCTTCCCTCCACGCATCCGATCACCGCCGACATCCGCGACCTCCAGGACGCGAAGCTCAACTTCGACGGCATCACGTACGCCAAGGGGGCTTCCGTACTGAAGCAGTTGGTGGCGTACGTCGGCCAGGACGCGTTCCTGGAGGGCGCGCGCCGCTACTTCAAGCGGAACGCGTACGGCAACACGCGCCTCGGTGATCTGCTGTCGGTGCTGGAGGAGACGAGCGGCCGGGACATGGCGTCCTGGGCGCGGTCGTGGTTGCAGACGGCCGGCGTCAACTCCCTCACCCCGCAAGTGGTGTTGGACGTGGAGAGCGGCCGTATCGCCGAGCTGACCGTGCTCCAGGAGGCCGCCGAGTCGCACCCCGAACTCCGCCCCCACCGCGTCGTGGTGGGCCTCTACCGCATGGAGGACGACCGTCTCGTGCGGTACGAGCGGGCCGAGGTGGACGTCGACGGTCCGCGCACGGTCGTGGTGGAACTGGCCGGTGCGGACGCCCCGGAGCTGATCCTCGTCAACGACGAGGACCTCACCTACGCCAAGACCCGCTTCGATACGACCTCCCTCGTCACCCTGCGCAACCACCTCGGCGCGCTCACCGACCCGATGGCGCGGGCCCTGTGCTGGTCGGCGCTGTGGAACATGACGCGGGACGCGTTGCTGCTCGCGCCGGACTTCATCGATCTGGTGATGCGGTTCGGGCGCCGGGAGACCGACATCGGTGTGCTCCAGATGCTGCACGGCTGGGCGAACTCGGCGCTGGTCAACTACTCGCCGCCGTGGTGGCGGGAGACCGGCGCGAAGCTCCTGACGCACATCGCGCTGCGGGATCTGCGGGACGCCGAGCCGGGCAGCGAGCAGCAGTTGGCGTGGGCGCGTTTCTATGCGTCGGTGGCGTCGGCGCCGGACGAACTGGCGCTGCTCCAGGGCCTGTTGGACGGTACGGAGAAGATCGAGGGCCTGGTCGTCGACCAGGAGCTGCGCTGGGCGTTCCTGGAGCCGCTGACCGCGCACGGGGTCGCGGACGAGTCCGCGGTGGCCGCCGAACTCGCCCGCGACGACACCGCGTCGGGCATGCGCCACCAGGTCCGCTGTCTCGCCGCCCGTCCCTCGGCGGCCGTGAAGGCGCAGGCGTGGGCGCAGGTCGTCGAGTCGGACTCCCTGTCCAACGCGTTGGTGGAGGCCACCATCGCGGGGTTCGCACAGCCCTCGCAGCGGGAGTTGCTCGCGCCGTACACGGAGAAGTACTTCGCGGCGATCGAGCGGGTGTGGGAGGAGCGGTCGATCCAGATCGGCGTGGACGTGGTGCGGGGCCTGTTCCCGGCGCACCCGACCGCCGAGGACGGGCAGGCGACGCTGGACGCGACGGACGCGTGGCTGACCGCGCACAAGGGGGCCGCGCCGGCTCTGCGGCGGCTGGTGCTGGAGGCGCGAGACGATCTGGCGCGGGCGCTGCGGGCGCAGGCGGCCACCGTCAGGGACTGATCCTTTGGCCTGTGATTGGCCTCTGCGTGACCGTTACTGAATACAGGTAATCGCAGCCGTAACCCCTGGTGCCACCCATCTGGACCAGGGGTTTTCGGCGCCTACTCGGCATCCGAACGCCTGTCCTTTAGTGCCATGTTGTCCGTATTTGTCGACGGGTGTGTAACAGCGGTTAGGGAGCGGATCCGGCGCGGGAAACCCCGGTTCATGAACCACAACACCCCGCTCTCCCCCCGCCCCCTCAGCCACCTCTCCGAGGTGCACCGCCGCGTCCTGACGACGGTTCAGCTCCGCTCGCACGGCGTCCCGGCCGCCGAGGTGAACGAGCAGTGCCGCCCCGGCGGCCCCTGGCAGCAGCTCCTCCCCGGCGTCGTCCTGCTGCACCCCGGCCCGCCCACCGGCGAGGAGAAGCTGCACGCGGTGCTGCTGTACGCGGCACGGGAGCGGACGACCGGGGTCCCGGTCCAGCCCGGCGCGGAGGAACCGCACCGCCGGACGTACACCGAGACGATGGTCACCGGCCTCGCCGCCCTCACCCTGCACGGCTTCACCTCGGCCCCGCCGCTGCCGTCCCTGGACCGCATCGACGTCCTGGTCCCCCGGCTGCGCCGACTGCGCTCGACGGGCTGCGCCCGCATCGTCCGCACCCCGGCGCTCCCCACCCCGCAGCAGGTGCAGGGCGTCCCGGTCGCCCCGGTGCCGCGCGCCCTCGCGGACGCGGTGGCCGAACTGTCCGACGCGAACGCGGTGCGCGTGCTGCTCACCGAGGCGGTGCGCGGCGGCCACTGCGAACCGGCCGCGGTGGTACGGGAGTTGAACAACGCCAAGCTGCTCAGCCGCCCGCACGTGGTGGACGCGGTGGACTCGCTGCTGGCCGAGGGCCGCGCGATCGCGGAGGACCGCCTCTACCGGATGGTGAGCGAGTACGGCCTCCCCGACCCGGTGTGGAACGTGGATCTCCGTCTGCCCGGCGGCCCGCACCTCGGCGGCCTGGACGCGTACTGGCCCGAGCAGGCGGTGGCTGTCGAGCTGGACACCCGCGCGCCCCGCCAAGGCCATCGGCAGGACGACGACGCCCTCTGGTCGGAGTACGCCCGCAAGCGCGAGCACCTGGAACGGCTCGGCATCACGGTCGTCCACATCACGCCGAAGAAGCTGCGCGACGCGATGGATCAGCAGGCGGCGGTGGTCCGTACGGCGCTGATGGCGTCCGGCGACCGCGATCCCGCCGCGTATGTCGTGGTGCTGCCCCGGTAGTGACGGACCGGGACCGCATCAGGAGGGGAGAGGAGGGGCCACCGGTCGGACCGGTGGCCCCTCCTCACGCGTGCCTACAGAGGTTCGGGCAGTGGTGGAGGGGACGCGGTGGTGGTCGAGTGCCCCGCGTGGAGGCCGTCGATGAGCGCGGCGTACGAGGCGATCATGCGCGTACGGCTGAAGCGTTCACGGCTGCGGGCATGCGCCCGGGCGAACTCCGTACGGCCTACGACCGCCTCGGTCCACGCGGACGCGATGGCGTCCGGGTCGGGGGGCGTGATGATGCCGTGCCCGGCGACGATGGAGGCGCTGTCGCCGACGTCGGTGGCGACGGGTACGGCCCCGCACATCATGCCCTCGATCAGGCACAGGGGCGCGGCCTCACCGAAGGACGAGGTCAGCGCGACGACGTCGGAGCCGGCGTAGACGGTCTCCATGTCCCGCCGTACGCCGAGGAGATGGAGCCGGTCGGTGAGTTCTCTTCCGTCCTCCCCGAAGGCGGCGTCGATGTCGGCGGAGAGGGCGGGCTGATTGTCGGGGGTCATGCCCGTGCCGCACATGAGGATGTGGCCCGCCGGTTCGCGCCGTAGCCATGCGCGGGCGGCGCGGAGGAAGAGCGGGATGTTCTTCATCGCGGCGTAGCGGGCCGCGAACACCACGACGGGGGCGGTGTCCGGGATGCCGAGGGACGCGCGGAACGCGAGCCGGCGGGCCGGGTCGGGCCGGAAGCGCAGCAGATCGACACCGTTGGGGATGACGTGGAGGACCTCCGGCGGGATGCCGGCGGCCTGGTAGGCGTCGCGGGTGGACTCCGCGCAGCAGACACAGGCGACGACCTTGCCGTCCGCGATGGCGGTCTTCAGCTCGTCGAGGGCTGCACCCTGGTGTTCGGGGTCCGAACGGTGCAGGGTCACGACGACCGGGCGGCGGGGCAGACCTGCCTGGTTCAGCAGGGAGAGCGGCTGCTCCTTGAGTGAGAGGACGACATCCGCGTCGGCCAGGGCGCGGGCCGCGTCGGCCAGCTCGGGGCCGGTGAAACAGTCGCTGACGGTGCCGTCCGGGTCCCGGTCGCCGCCGAAGCTTCGGCCGAGGGTGGAGACACCGACGCCGGCCGCGGTCAGTCGCTGATAGCAGGCGTCGTTCTCCATGGCCTGCCGGGTCGCTTCTCGATGTACTTCGCCGTGGATGCTCAGCACCGAATGATGCTGGCCGCCCTCCACGAGTCCCATGATGACGTCGCTGTGGACGATTCGGGCTCCCCCGGAGAAGAAGCCTTCGTAGACCGACAGCACGTGCAGTTCGTGTCTAGCGCGCACACGACCACCCGCCTTGCGTATGAATCGAGCCATCCCCGTGAACAGCGGGTTAGCCGTTATGAGGCGGCACGGACATTTCGTACGAATGAACTCGGTGTCTCGTGTCTGAGTCCGGTTGGTTATCCGCGGGTCAATTGGAATGAGCCGCAGGCCAGGCGGGCGCGGACGGTCTTCCCCAGGTCGTCCCGGAGGAACCAGTCGAGTGAGGCGGCAACTCCGGAGACGATTCGGAGACCCCGGCCGCCTTCCGCTTCGTCGGACTCGGGGCGGATCACGGGGAGGGTTCGGACGGGGTCCGATACGTCGATCGTCAGCTCGCTTTTCTCTTCTTCGTCTACGGCCACCCGCAGCCACAGCTCGTGTCCGGGGAGCCGGCCGTGCCGGACGGCGTTGGCTACCAGCTCGGAGGTGACCAGGACTGCGTCCTCGATGTCGCCGGGCCAGTTCCAGAGGGTGAGGTGGCGGCGGGCGTGGAGGCGGGCGAGGCGGACGCTGGGGGTGGTCAGCGGGTAGCTGGTGGACCAGTGCATGGCTGCCTTCCAAGTAGGGGGTTGCACCAGCCTGTTCGTCCCGCACCCGGAGCTGCAATCGAACTACCGCTGAAAATTCAGCAGTTCAGAAAGTGGACTATGCCCGAATCTGCACAACCGGCTGCGCGGGCCATTCACGGGATGTAACACTCCGCACACGACGGCAAGCACAAGGTGCTGGAGCACAAAGGCGGTACGCATGGCTACGAAACGCGGGCGCACGGCACAACGGCTGGAACTCGGCCTGCAACTGCGTCAGTTACGGGAGAACTGCGAGACGGAGACCGGAACGGGAATGACTCGTCGGCATGCCGTCCAGGGCCTGCGGATCTCCGAGCCGTCCCTGCAACGCATCGAGACGGGCTCCCTCAACTTCCGCAATGTGGGCGACCTACGGAAGCTGCTCACCAAGTACGGAGTCCATGACGAGGAGATCATCGACTCGCTGATCAGCCTCAACCGGGAGTCCAGTCAGCAGGATTGGCTCACTCAGCATCGGGGGGTGATGCCCGCGGGGATGCCGGCGTTCGTCGGCCTGGAGCCTGAGGCCCAGTCCATGAAGGCGTACCACCCAAGTCTGGTGTACGGCCTGCTCCAGACCGAGCGATACGCACTCGCTCTGCATGAGGTACAGAAGCCGATCGAGGAGACCACAACCGAATTCATCCGCAGTAGCCTGGCAGTACGGATGGAACGCCAGGGGGTGCTTACCCGAGAGGCCCCCATCAGGCTGCACGTCATCCTCGCAGAGGCCGCCCTGCGGTATCCGGTGGGAGGAGCCGATGTGATGCGCGAGCAGTACGCAAAGCTGGAGACGCTGACGTCATGGGATCATGTCACCATCCAGGTCCTGCCGTACCGCTGGAGTTACCGCGCCGCTCATGACTTCGCGATCCTCGACTTCGGCAAGGAGTTCCCGCCACGCGTCCAGGCCGACAGCCCCTGGGGTTCTGTATCCACATCGGACAAGCCACGCGAAGTCGGCCGGTTCACCCGCCGGTTCGACGCCATGACAGCATCAGCGCTGCCCCCCGAGGACACACCAGCCTTCCTGCACCGACTAGAACGAGAGCTGTAGACGATGCCCACGCACCCCACCGCCCCCGAACTCGCCCCGGACCAAGCCTGGTTCAAGTCGTCCTACAGTGACGGCGCGGGCCAGAACTGCGTCGAGGCCGCCCTCCGCACCCCCGACATCGCCATCCGCGACTCCAAGAACCCCACCGGCTCCGCGCTGCTCCTCCCCGCGACGGCCTGGGCACCGTTCCTCGCCCACCTCCACAAGACGGATTCATGAGCCCTGAACTCGCCCCGGGCCAGACCTGGTTCAAGTCTTCCTACAGTGACTCCGGCGGCCAGAACTGCCTCGAAGCCACCTGGTTCAAGTCGTCGTACAGCGATGCCGGCCAGAACTGCCTCGAAGCCGCCCTTCACACCCCCGGCATCGCCATCCGCGACTCCAAGAACCCCACCGGCCCCGCCCTCCTCCTCCCCGCCTCCGCCTGGGCACCGTTCCTCGCGCACCTCTGACAACGAACCGGGCGCCCGACCGAAACCGCTCGGTCAGGCGCCCGGGGTGTGCGAAGCAACGGCTACTTGACGATGGTCTCCACCCAGCTGATGAAGTTCGTCGCCGGGTCACCCGTGCGCTCCGCCTCCGTGTGGGCCATGGCCCAGACCGTGGCGAAGTCGACGGAGTCGACGCCGTAGTTCTCCAGGGCCAACTGGAGGTTGATCTCCGTGGTGTTGGCCGTGTCGCCCTGCATGATGCCGGTGCGGATGCGCCAGTGGCGGGCGACCGTGGAGCGGCGGTAGCCGCCGAGGGTGGGGGCGAGGAAGTACAGCGGGTTGTAGGCGTTGCCCCGCCAGATCATGTCCTTGCCGACGGTGTCCTTCTGGGCGAAGTCGCTGTCGTACGACGCGGAGCCGTAGTCGGTGTTCCAGTCGGAGAACGTCGCGTACTTCGACTCGTTCGCGCGGATGACGTCACGCGTCAGCGGGGCGAAGTGGGACGGGTCGTTGAGCGCCATCGCGAAGACGCTGTTCTCGCCCTGGCCACGGGAGTAGCCGTCGAAGGCGCCCACCGGCTTGTTCGCGTTCTTCTGGCTGTTGACGAAGCCTTCGAGGCTCGACACCGTGGCGGTGTTGGTCGTGGCGTCGTAAGTGACCCACGTGCTGCTGGTGTTGAGGTAGGCGATGTAGTCCTCGACCGTCGCGTAGGTGGTCGAGGTTCCCGTCTGGCCCGATCCGGGCGGGCCGCCCTGGGTGGTGATGGTGTACGGGAAGGTGTTGTCGGAGAGGAAGTTGTTCAGCGAGGTGGTGATCACCTTGATGAGGTGGTCGTAGTAACTGCCCGCCAGGTAGGTGCCGTCGCTGGACTCGGTGAGCTGGAGGCGCTTGCCGTGCTCGTCGCGCAGGCCGAGGCGGTTGAGGTACTTGGGCCAGGCCTTCGCGAGGTCCGCCGAGTAGGCGCTGGTCCACGTGGTGGACGCGCGGGTGTCGGTGGAGGCGAACTGGCCCATGTTCCACTCGTAGGAGAGGTTGGCCTCGGCGAGGTTGGTGATCGGGCACCAGGCCATGACGCCGGCGACCGCGTCGCTGAGGGGGCGCCCGTGGGCGTCCTCCATCGCCGCGCCGAGGGAGCGCAGGTACGGGTAGTACAGGGGGCTGTCGCCGGACGAACCGCCCACGCTGGCCTGGGCGCCGCCGCCGCTCATGCCGAACAGGACGATGTCGTCCGTGCTGCCGGGCAGCACGCTCTTGTTGTACCGGAGGAACCGGATCGCGGCCTTGAGGTCGGTCAGGGCCCAGGGGGCGGCGTCGTTGCGGGTGCTGGTCGAGCTGTCCTTGCCGCGCAGGCCCGGCCACACGTAGATCTGCCCGGCCTCCAGGTACTGCGAGACGCTGGTGTAGCTGTAGGTCGTGGCCGGCTTCTGGGCGGCGTAGCCGGGGGTGTTGACGGGGATCACGATCGGCGCGGTGCGTCCCGAGTAGGCGCCGACGGTGCCCTTCGGGTTGGCCTTCGCGGTGTACGTCGTGCCGTCGCTGTTCTTGGTCGCCGTCAGATAGGCGCCCGGAACGTAGATCGACAGGTTCTCGTAGTCCGTGGCGGCCGGGTTCGTGACGAACACCTTGCCGAGCTGGTAGTACACGTCGTTCGTCGCGTCGTACGACCAGGCGGTGGGATCGAACTCCAGCGAGTACGCCGAGGCCGTGCTCGACGAGCTGCTCGACGACGAGGTGGCGGCGAAAGCCGTGCCGGTCGCGCCCTCGGCGGTTCCGAACGCGACCAGCGCGGCGGCGCCCGTAGCGGTCCGGAGAACGGTCCTACGGTTGATCTCCACCTGTGGGCCTCCTTGTGCGGGAAGTTACTGACGAGTCCCAGACTGTAGGGCGGGACCCTGAGGCGGAGCCACGGATTGTTAACAATTTTGATGATTATTTCGTGAGAGGTTTACGGGCCGGGCGGGATCGGCGCCGCGGGCTAATGTCAGGTGCATGGTGTCTGTGTTCGCTCTCTTCGGGCCACCCGCGATCACCATCTTCCTTTTCGCCGTCGGCGCGATTCCCTACGCGCTGTGGGTGACCAGGAAGAAGCCCTCGCGGCCGGCCCGCTGGGCGGTCATCGGCATCGCGGCCGCGATCGCCGCCTACGGGGCCGGAACCCTCTACGGGCTCGCCTTCACGAACCCGAAGGACGTATGCGGCGACAGGACCGGCGACGGTGTGTACAGGGACGCCGGGCGGGACTACAGCACGACCTCCGTGCACGTGGACGGCTTCCCTCCGTCCATCACCTGCCAATGGACCAGCGGCCACAGCACCGAAGAAGTGTGGTTCTGGGTCCCGCCCCTGCTGTACGCGGGACTTGCCTGCTTCCTCGTCTGCTGCGTGCTGCTCCTCATCAACCGCCGCACGTATCGTGGGATGGCGTGAAGGTTGCCCGCCTATGGGTCAGTTGAGCGAGTTTCGGCCTTTCCCCGGGTCAGCTCTTCTTGAGGATCAGCTCCGTGTTGCGGTCCTTCGCGTCGCCGCCGAGCACGGTGCTGGAACCCGGCGCGTTGTAGGAGAGCTCGCGGTAGAGGGCCGCAAGGCCGGTCTGGGTGAGGTCGGAGAAGTCGGTGCGGTGCGGGGCCGCGGACTCGATCAGCGTGGTGAAGAGCGAGAGCGTGCCGTCCTTGTTGTCCACCAGCTCGATGACACGGGCGAGTTGGGGATAGTCGACGTGCGAGGCGGTGGAGATCTCCCAGAAGCTGCGGCCGTCGGGCGCCGAGTGCGGGGTGATCACGTTGCGGTGGATGTGACCGTTGACCCAGGCCAGCACGTTCGGGTGGCTGCCGAGCAGGGCGATGACCGCCGAGCCCTCGTAGCGGCGCTCGGTCGGGTGCGCCGGGTCGGGGCGGGTGTTGTCCATCGTCTTGCTGGTGTGGTGGCTGAAGATCACCGCGTACGAGTCCTTGTTGTCGCGGAGCGTCTTGTCCAGCCACCTCAACTGCGTTGCCCCGATGGACCCTTCGTAATGCCCGCCCGCGTCCGTGGTGTCGAGGCTGATGCCGATCACGTCGTCGGCGATCCGGAACGCGTAGTACTGCGTGCCCGCGTCGACGTTCGCGGAGGAGTAGCCGTGCCCGACCGGGCCGAGGCCCTGGTAGGCCGGGTCCAGGTGGGCCTTGAGGTACTCGGCCTGGGTGTACGGGGCGCGCTTCTCGTCCGGGGTGACCGAGTGCATGGAGCGGGCGTGCGCCTTGAGGAAGTCGCGGTAGCCGGTGCCCTTGGGGTCCTTGGCGTCCCGGATCGAGTTCTGGAGCTTCTTCGCCTCGGCCGTGGTCGCGGTCATCAACTTCTTGCCGCCGATGGCGAGTTCGGTGAGGTAGGGGTCGGCGTGGGAGCCGAAGCAGCCGAGCGGCAGCGCGTCGTGGTTGCCGACCGTGGAGTACCAGGGCAGGTTGAGGCCGGGGCTGCGGACCTCGCGGATCGCGGCGGCCAGGAAGCCCTTGAGGTGCGGAAAGCCGACCTGCTTGTCGCCGTCACGGAGGGTGGACTCGGGCTGCCAGTACAGCTTGAGGCCGCTGCTCTGGACGCCCTCGTAGTGACGCGGGTCACCCGTGTTGGGGGTGAAGCGGCCGCCGCTCATGATCTTCATGAACCATTCCAGCTCGGACTTGGCGTTGTTGTCCGTGTTGTCGCCGGTGGTCATCACGAAGTGCAGCGGGGAGCCGGTCACCGGGGCACCGCGCAGCGCGTTGACCCGCTCGACCAGTGAGATCCCGCCCTGCACGGTGAGCGCCTCGTGCGGGCGCCAGGCGTGCTTGTCGGTGGAGCGCAGGTACTCCAGGCGCAGCGGGTGCTGGCTGTCCATCAGGTGCAGGTCGGTGAACTGCACGAACGAGGCGAGTGCCGTACGGCGGCCCGCGCGCCCGGACTTGGCGGCGGCGAGGTCGGCGCGCACGACGCGCTTCCATCCTGCACCGTCGCCGAGGCGGCGGAAGCCGGAGCCGGTGCGCGGGGCGGCGACCGTGGCGAGGGTGGTGCCCTTGGTGTAGGGGGCGAGGGGTGCGGCGGGCGCGACGCGGGAGTGCGCGACGGGCGCCTCGGCGGCGTTGGTGCCCGCGGCGTCGGTGGTGGCGGCCTGGCTGTCGGTGGGCCTCAGGGCGTAACCGACACCTGCGGAGACGGACACGGCCGCGGTGGCGGCGAGGACGGTACGGCGGTTGACCCCCAGCGCGGAGCTGGCGACAGAGCGTGTGCGCGACATGGCGCGATCTCCCCGAGTACGAACTGCGTCGGCAGTGGTCGCGGGGGTTCGCGTCGATCGGTTTTCGATCGCGGTCGCGAACTTCCCGCTCGTACTGGATGCTTGGCATCGGGGATGACCTGCGCGTAAACGAGACGGCAACGCGTAGCGCCGATCACCGTACGTGGATCTTGGCGCCCCCTGTGCGTTCGTGAACGCTCGTCGAGCCGCCGGGAGGCGGCTACTCAGTGTTCATCTGGCGGGGTAGTGAAGCTATTCCGGGACCCGCCCGACGGCCGGCCGCTCCCGCCACAGCCGCAGCGCCACGTCGATCAGCCCGACCCGGGTCAGGTCGGAAACGTCGTCGAGCGGATGCCAGGCGGCCATGTCGGTGGAGCCGCCGATCTCGTCCCGCAGCTCACCGCCGACGACCCGGCCTTCGTAGACGAGCCGCAGGCCCTGATGGTCCACGCTGAGCCCCTGGTAGTCCGGAATGACGTGATGGATCGAGTCCATGCCGAGGAACCCGGTGATCTCGACCTGGTAGCCGGTCTCCTCCTCCAGTTCCCGGACCACCGTGTCGTTCGGATGCTCGCCGTGATCCATGCCGCCCCCGGGCAGCACCCACTCGTACCCTCCGCCCTCGGCGGGCGAGCGGGCCAGCAGGAGGTGTCCGTCACGGACACAGACGGCGTAGGCGGCGACCCTCAGCTTCTTGCGCACCCGGAGACGCTAGCGCGTCGGGTCCGGATCGGCAGCCGAGTATTCGGGGGCGGTTCACATAGGGGGTTTTCCCCATACGTCCTTATCGTTTCGGTCAACTCTTCCCAAACAACTGTCCCTTGGGTAAAGCTGTGCGCTCGTCCGGCACTGGATTCTTCACCTACAAGGGATGCCGATGACCCTCAACCCCAAGAGACGCGTGGCCCGGATATCCGTGGCCGCCGGTCTCGTCGCCGCGCTCTCCGCGGCCGGGCCGATACCCATGGCCTTCTCCGCCGACGCGCCGTCGAGCAGTACTCCCGCCGACGGCACCGTCAAGTCCGCCGCCGCCAAGCTCGGTTCGGACGACGCCGATCTGCTCGCTGCGGCCAAGGCCGACGGCGACAAGAACGTCACGATGATGATCGCCACCGCTCCCGGCCAGACGGAGCAGGTCGCCGGGCAGTTGGACGCGGTCAAGGGCGGCTCCGTGGGCCGCACCTACGACAAGCTCGGCTACGTCCGCGCCACCGTCCCGACCGGCAAGGCGGACTCGGCGATCGCCGCCGCCGCGAAGCTGTCCTCCGTGCAGGCGATCGACCTGCGGCAGGAGATCGCGCTCGACGATCCGACCCCGAGCGCGGACACGGCGAAGGGCGCCACCAAGACGACGGCCACGGCCACTTACTCCGGGCCGAGCAAGAGCACCCCCGCCGAGAACCCGTACAACCCGTCCTTCGAGACGGGCGCCGTCGACTTCGTGAAGAAGAACCCGAAGGCGGACGGCCGGGGCATCACCATCGGCATCCTCGACTCCGGCGTCGACCTCGGCCACCCGGCGCTGCAGAAGACCACCACCGGCGAGCGCAAGATCGTCGACTGGGTCACCTCGACCGACCCGATCGTGGACGGCGACCAGACCTGGCGCCCGATGGTGACGGCCGTGTCCGGCCCGACCTTCACCTACGGCGGTACGACGTGGACGGCGCCCGCGGGGTCGTACGAGATCAGCACGTTCAAGGAGTCGTACACCACCGGTGGTGACGCGGCGGGCGACGCGAACCGGGACGGTGACACCACCGACTCGTGGGGCGTGCTCTACGACGCGGCGGCCGGGACGGTGACGGTCGACCTGAACAACAACCAGGACTTCGGCGACGACACCCCGATGAAGCCGTACAAGGACGGCTACCAGATCGGGTACTTCGGCACCGACAACCCGGCGACGGACGTCGTCGAGCGGCAGCCGTTCGTCGTGCAGATCCGCAAGGACGTCCCGATGGACCCGTACGGCGGGTCCTGGGTCGGCAAGACCGCCGACTTCGTGAACATCGGGGTCATCGAGTCCGAGCACGGCACGCACGTCGCCGGTATCACCGCGGCCAACGGCCTGTTCGGCGGCAAGATGAGCGGCGAGGCCCCGGGCGCGAAGATCGTGTCGTCCCGTGCCTGCACCTGGACCGGCGGCTGCACCAACGTGGCGCTCACCGAGGGCATGATCGACCTCGTCGTCAACCGCGGTGTCGACATCGTCAACATGTCGATCGGCGGCCTGCCCGCGCTGAACGACGGCAGCGGCGCGCGCAACGAGCTGTACACGCGGCTCATCGACACCTACGGCGTGCAGCTCGTGATCTCGGCCGGGAACTCCGGTCCGGGCGCGAACACCATCGGGGACCCCGGCCTCGCCGACAAGGTGATCTCCGTCGGCGCCACGATCTCCAAGCAGACGTGGGCCGCCAACTACGGCTCCCAGGTGTCGACTTCGTACCAGATGATGCCGTTCTCCTCGCGCGGCCCGCGTGAGGACGGCGGCTTCACGCCGACGCTCGTCGCGCCCGGTGCCGCGATCAACTCCACCCAGACCTGGCTGCCGGGCTCCCCGGTCGCCGAGGCGGGCTACTCGCTGCCGGCCGGCTACTCGATGCTCCAGGGCACCTCGATGGCCTCCCCGCAGGCCGCGGGCGCCTCCGCGCTGCTGCTGAGCGCCGCCAAGCAGAAGAACATCGCGCTCACCCCGGCGACCCTGCGCACGGCGCTCACCTCGACCGCCGATCACATCAAGGGTGTTCAGGCGTACGAGGAGGGCGCGGGCCTCATCGACATCGTGGACGCGTGGAAGTCCATCAAGGACGGCGCCACCGCCCACGAGTACACCGTCAAGGCTCCCGTCGACACGGCGATCGACTACGCGCTGAAGACCCCCGGCTTCGGCACCGGTCTCTACGACCGCGAGGGCGGCCTCAAGGTCGGCGCGAAGAAGACGTACGACGTCGTCATCACGCGAACCACCGGTGCGGACAAGGCCGTTCGGCACGAGCTGCACTTCGAGAACAACGCCGGTGACACCTTCCGGATCGTCGGCTCGGACGAGGTCAAGCTGCCGCTGAACCAGCCGGTGACCGTCAAGGTGCAGGCGGCGCCGCGGAGTTCGGGCATCAAGAGCGCGATCCTGGAGGTCGACGACCCGAAGACCGAGGGCGTCGACAAGCAGGTCCTGGCGACGGTCGTGGTCTCCACGCCCGTCGACTACACCTACTCCAAGTCGAGTTCGGTGCAGCGCAACAGCACGCAGTCGTACTTCGTGACCGTCCCGGCCGGGGCCAAGGCCCTTGAGGTCGCGATGAGCGGGCTGAAGGCGAACAGCCAGACGCGGTTCATCTCCATCCACCCGTACGGCGTTCCGGTCGACAACACCGGTACTCCGTACTGCTACAACAACTACCTCGACGGCAACGGCTGCAAGCCCGACGTGCGGTCGTACGCCGACCCGCAGGCCGGTGTCTGGGAGATCGAGGTCGAGGCGCGCCGCACCTCGCCGTACCTCGACAACCCGTACAAGCTGGACGCCACCGTGCTCGGCGCTGCCTTCGACCCGGAGACCGTGACCGTGGCCGAGGCGAAGGTCGGCACCCCGGCCGCCGCCTCCTGGAAGGTGACCAACAACTACGCGGCCCTGACCGGCACGTTGAAGGGCGGCCCGCTCGGCTCCTCGCTGACCGCGCGGCCCACCATCACCGAGGGCGTCACCCAGACCACCACGGTCGACGTGCCCGCCGGTGCCACCTCGCTGGACGTGTCCATCGGCAATGTCTCGGACACGGCGGCGGACCTGGACCTGACGGTGAAGAACGCCGCCGGGACGGTCGTCGGCACCTCCGCCGACGGCGACTCGGAGGAGGCGGTGTCCATCGCGTCGCCCGCCGCCGGGACGTACACCGTCGAGGTCGCGGGCTACTCGGTGCCGTCCGGCTCGACCGCGTACGACTACCTGGACGTGTTCTACTCGGCCGCGCTCGGCACGGTCAGCGTCGACGACTCCACGCCGGTCACACTCGGCACGGGCGCCTCGGCGACCGTCTCCGGCAGCGTCACCGCCCTGGCGGCCGCTCCGGCGGGCCGTGAGTTCTTCGGCCAGGTCCAACTGCTCGACGCGCGCGGCACGGTCGCGGGCCTGGGCAGCGTGAAGATCGAGAAGGTCACGTCGTAGCACCACGTACGACGTCGTAGCACCACGTACGACAGGAGAGGGGCGGGCGTCCGTGCGGGCGCCCGTCCCTCTCGTTCGTCAGCCCGTCGGGCAGGTGACCGTACCGGCGTCGGCGAGTGCGTCGACGATCGCGGCGCGGTCCGTGGCGACGGCGTCGTCGCCCACGGCCCAGAGGGTCGCCGTGTCCGCGCCCTTCGGGACGCCGACCAGCACGTGCTGCCCCTGGCGCGGCGCCGGAGCCGCCCCGGCGGGCAGCACGACCGTGACGTCGGCCGGGCCGTGGGCGGGCCGGTAGGAGCGGGTGACGGCGAGCGTGATCCGCTTACTCGGGTCGGAACCCGGCCGCACCTCGGTCACCGTCCCCTCGACGAGGAGGCGGGAGCAGGCCACGTACAGCTCCGGGTCGGAGAGCGGGCCCGGGGTCTCGGAGCCCTTGTCCTGCGCGGCGCCGCCCGCCGCCTTCGAGTCCGCGCTGCTGCCCGACGCGGAGTCCGACGCCCCGGTGTGGGCGACCAGCCAGGCGAGCCCGGTGATCATCGTGGCGACGACCGCGAGCGCGAGGGTGCCGTAGGAGAGGGCGCGCAGGGCGGGCCGGCGTCGGCGGGCCGGGCGGGGCCTGATCACCGGTTGCGGTGCCGGGGGAGCCGCCAGCGCCTCCCCGATGATGCCCAACTGCTCGCGCAGCAAAGCCACATCGGCCTTCGCGGCCCGGTGCTCGGCCATGAACTCGGCGTCCGCGCGGGCCGCCTCCGGGAGCGGCTCGTCCGTGATCGCGGCCAGCAGCGCGTCCACGCCGTCGTACTCGGCGTCGTGTTCGGCAGCCACGTCACACCACCTCGTCCTCGTGCAGGCGGTCGCGCAGGGCGCGGACCGCGGAGTGCAGCCGGCTCTTGACCGTGCCTTCCGGGATGCCGAGTTCCTCGGCTATCCCGCGCACCGGCAGATCGGCGAAGAACCGCAGCACGAGGACCTGGCGGTGCTGGTCGGGCAGCTCGTCCAGGCCCTGGGCGACGGCCAGGGACAGCACGCTGGTGTCCTCGTCGGAGGGGTGCTCGAACTGGCGCAGGGAGGCCAGCCGCTCCCCCAGCCGCTCCTGGCGGCGCTTGGCCCGGTGCCAGTCCATGGCGAGGTTCGAGGCGACGACCGCCGCCCACGCCGAGACGTCGCGCGGCGCCTCGTCGCCCTTCGCCGCCCGCTCCAGCAACCGCAGCCGTACCTGCTGGACGCCGTCCGCCAGGTCCGCCTGCGGCACCCCGCCGAGCGCGAGCACCGCCCGCACCCGCCGCTCCTGGGCCGCGTCCAGCGGATCGTCCGCCTCCTGGGCGCGGCGGGCTTTTCTGCGCAGCACAGACACCCCTCCCCTTCCCGCGTTTCCTCTACGACGCCGGAGCGGGCCGAAACGTTCGGACCGTCGCGAGGAAGTTTTCTCCCACGGCGGTCGGAGTCGTGGGTCACACCGTCGTGCCGAACGGCTTGCGGCCGTGGGCGGGTGACGGGCGGATTTCTTCGCAGCGCGGGGAGCCGGCGCCGGAGGATCGGGCCGGGCGCGGCCGGTGCCGGTGTCCCACTCCTCGGGCCGGGCGGCGAAAGGATTGGACACGCGGGCACGGGTGAGACGCATCATGGAAACGCTGGACCACGTAAAACGCACGCAAAGGGAGTCGCCGTGAAGGTCGGAATCGTCGGAGCCACCGGTCAGGTCGGCACGGTCATGCGCAGGATCCTGGTGGAACGGAACTTTCCGGTCACCGAGCTGCGCCTGTTCGCCTCGGCCCGTTCGGCGGGGACGGTCCTGGACGGCGTGACGGTGGAGGACGCGGCGAGCGCGGACTACTCCGGCCTGGACATCGTGCTGTTCTCGGCGGGCGGCGCGACCTCGCGGGCGCTGGCCGAGAAGGTCGCCTCGCAGGGCGCGGTCGTGATCGACAACTCCTCCGCCTGGCGCAAGGACCCGGACGTACCGCTGGTCGTCTCCGAGGTGAACCCGCACGCCATCGTGGACCGTCCCAAGGGCATCATCGCCAACCCGAACTGCACGACGATGGCCGCGATGCCGGTCCTGAAGCCGCTGCACGCGGAGGCGGGCCTTGAGGCGCTGGTCGTCGCCACCTACCAGGCGGTGTCCGGCTCCGGTCTGTCCGGTGTGGCCGAGTTGCACGGCCAGGCGCTGAAGGTCGTCGCCGACGCCGACAAGCTGACCCACGACGGCTCGGCGGTGGACTTCCCCGAGCCGCAGGTCTACAAGCGGCCGATCGCCTTCAACGTGCTGCCGTTCGCGGGCTCGCTCGTCGACGACGGCCTCCACGAGACCGACGAGGAGCAGAAGCTCCGCAGCGAGTCCCGCAAGATCCTGGAGATCCCCGAGCTGAAGGTCTCCGGCACCTGCGTCCGCGTCCCGGTCTTCTCCGGCCACTCCCTCCAGGTCAACGCCCGTTTCGCCCGCCCGATCACGGTCGAGCGCGCCACGGAGATCCTCGGCGGCGCCCCGGGCGTGGCCCTCTCCGACATCCCGACCCCCCTCCAGGCGGCCGGCCAGGACCCGTCCTACGTCGGCCGCATCCGCCCCGACGAGACGGTCGAGCACGGCCTCGCCCTGTTCATCTCCAACGACAACCTCCGCAAGGGGGCCGCGCTGAACGCGGTGCAGATCGCGGAGCTGGTGGCGGCGGAGCTGAGCGCCAAGTAGGCGGTACGACGGAGGGGCGCCCACCGGTCGGTTGCCGGGTGGGCGCCCCTCCGTGTGTTTCAGAGGGCCAGGTGCTGATGCTGTCTGCCGCGCCTTGTCGGCCACAGCCACGCTGCTGCGGGCGGGCTCATCCGCGACGATGGGTTCACCGGGTTTCGGCGGTCGGTCCGTCCCCCGAGAGCTGATCCCGGTGCGCCGCGTACTCGCCGCCGCCCCGCTCCGTGAACGCCTCTGTGTGCTCCTGCTCCGCCTGTGACCGCCGCAGCAATTCGATGGCCCGCCCACGGTAACAAGGTGTGACATCTTCACCGCAGACAGCATCAGTGATCGCGCAACCTGCCCCGCACCTCGTAGAGAAAGCACCCGTACTCCACAGCCCGCACATGCACCACCGCCACCCCCGGCTCGGCGAACGCCTCCATGAAGGCCTGGTCGAACCCGGACGGGTCCGTCACCAGGTGGCCCCCGAGGATGTGGCCGTGGGCCGAATAGCGGCGCAGGACGCGGGGGGCGTTGGCGAAGGGGTAGGCAGAGGCGGGCGTCGGTCCCGTGCAGTCCGACGCGTGGATGAACACCGGCCCCTGCTCGTCGTACGCCCCCGGCTCGGCCCCCGTTGCCGCTGCCCAGCGGCGCAGGGGGGCGTAGGAGACGAGGGCGATGTGCTCGCCGGGGGCGCTGCGGCGCAGGCAGCAGCGGAGCGGAGCGCCGCCTTCCTCATCGGTCACGGGAACCATTCGGCGGCCCGCGTCGTCAGCAGTGCGCAGGTCCTTCAAGGTCATCGGGTCGATGGGGCGAGGTGTGTATGCCGTCATGGCTCCAGGCTCGCGCTCGTCCGCCCCGCTCACCGGCGGGATACGGACATCGCGTTCCGGTCAGGTCCCGTGGAAGGATGGCGCAACCCACACATAACGAGGAGATGACCGCGTGCCTGGCACAAACCTGACTCGCGAAGAGGCGCAGCAGCGGGCGAAGCTGCTCACCGTTGACTCGTACGAGATCGATCTCGACCTCTCCGGCGCGCAGGAGGGCGGGACCTACAGGTCCACGACGACGGTGCGCTTCGATGTGACGGAGGGCGGCGCCGGGTCCTTCATCGACCTGGTCGCCCCGACCGTGCACGAGGTGACGCTGAACGGCGACCCGCTCGACCCGGACGAGGTCTTCAAGGACTCGCGGATCGCGCTGGCCGGGCTGCTGGAAGGGCCGAACATCCTGCGGGTCGTCGCGGACTGCGCGTACACCAACACCGGTGAGGGGCTGCACCGGTTCGTCGACCCGGTCGACCAACAGGCTTATCTGTACACCCAGTTCGAGGTCCCGGACGCCCGCCGCGTGTTCGCCAGCTTCGAGCAGCCGGACCTGAAGGCCACCTTCCAGTTCACCGTGAAGGCGCCGACCGGCTGGACCGTCGTCTCCAACTCCCCGACGCCCGAACCCCGGGACGACATCTGGGAGTTCGAGCCGACGCCCCGTATCTCGTCGTACATCACCGCGCTGATCGTCGGTCCGTACCACAGCGTCCACAGCGTGTACGAGAAGGACGGGCAGAGCGTCCCGCTCGGCATCTACTGCCGGCCCTCGCTCGCCGAGTACCTCGACTCGGACGCGATCTTCGAGGTGACACGGCAGGGCTTCGACTGGTTCCAGGAGAAGTTCGCCTACGCGTACCCCTTCAAGAAGTACGACCAGTTGTTCGTCCCGGAGTTCAACGCGGGCGCGATGGAGAACGCGGGCGCGGTGACCATCCGCGACCAGTACGTGTTCCGGTCCAAGGTGACCGACGCCTCGTACGAGCTGCGCGCGGAGACCATCCTGCACGAGCTGGCTCACATGTGGTTCGGCGACCTCGTGACCATGGAGTGGTGGAACGACCTGTGGCTGAACGAGTCGTTCGCCACCTACACCTCCATCGCCTGCCAGGCCTACGCCCCCGACTCGCGCTGGCCGCACTCGTGGACGACGTTCGCCAACTCCATGAAGACCTGGGCGTACCGGCAGGACCAACTCCCGTCCACGCACCCGATCATGGCCGAGATCCGCGACCTGGACGACGTCCTCGTCAACTTCGACGGCATCACGTACGCCAAGGGCGCGAGCGTCCTGAAGCAGCTCGTCGCCTACGTCGGCATGGACGAGTTCTTCGCGGGCGTGCAGGCGTACTTCAAGCGCCACGCGTTCGGCAACACCCGGCTGTCCGACCTGCTCGGCGCGCTGGAGGAGACCTCCGGGCGCGACCTGAAGACCTGGTCGAAGGCGTGGCTCCAGACGGCCGGCATCAACATCCTGCGCCCGGAGATCGAGACGGACGCGGACGGTGTCATCACCGCCTTCGCGATCCGCCAGGAGGCCCCGGCGCTGCCGGCCGGCGCCAAGGGCGAGCCGACGCTGCGCCCGCACCGGATCGCGGTCGGTCTGTACGAACTCGACGACGACACCGGCAAGTTGGTGCGTGACGAGCGCGTCGAGCTGGACGTGGACGGCGAGTTGACCGCCGTACCGCAGCTCGTCGGCAAGCGCCGCCCGGACGTCGTCCTGCTCAACGACGACGACCTGTCGTACGCGAAGGTCCGCCTCGACGAGCAGTCGCTCGCGTTCGTCACCGAGCACCTCGGCGACTTCGAGTCCTCGCTGCCCCGCGCCCTGTGCTGGGCCTCGGCCTGGGACATGACCCGCGACGCCGAACTCGCCACCCGCGACTACCTCTCCCTCGTCCTGTCGGGCATCGGCAAGGAGTCCGACATCGGTGTCGTGCAGTCGCTCCAGCGGCAGGTGAAGCTGGCGATCGAGCTGTACGCCGACCCGGCCGCCCGCGAGGCCCTGCTCACCCGCTGGACGGACGCCACGCTGGCGCATCTGCGCGCCGCCGAGGCGGGCAGCGACCACCAGCTGGCGTGGGCCCGGGCGTTCGCGTCCACGGCTCGCACACCGGAGCAACTGGACCTGCTGGACGCCCTGTTGGAGGGCACGCAGACGATCGAGGGCCTGGCCGTCGACACCGAGCTGCGCTGGGCGTTCGTCGAACGCCTCGCGTCCGTGGGCCGGTTCGACGAGACGGAGATCGCCGGCGAGTACGAGCGGGACAAGACCGCGGCCGGTGAGCGGCACGCGGCGACCGCCCGCGCCGCCCGCCCGACCGAGGAGGCGAAGGCGGAGGCCTGGGCGCAGGTCGTCGAGTCCGACAAGCTCCCCAACGCCCTTCAGGAAGCGGTGATCTCGGGCTTCGTCCAGACCGACCAGCGCGAGCTGCTGGCGCCGTACACGGAGAAGTACTTCGCGGCCGTCAAGGACGCCTGGGACACCCGTTCGCACGAGATCGCCCAGCAGATCGCGGTCGGTCTCTACCCCTCGATCCAGGTCTCCCAGGACACCCTGGACCGCACGGACGCCTGGCTGACGGCCGCCGAGCCGAACGCGGCCCTGCGCCGCCTGGTCTCGGAGTCCCGCGCGGGCGTGGAGCGCGCCCTGAAGGCCCAGGCGGCGGACGCGGCTGCCTCGTAAGCGGTTCTACGACGGCGAAGGGCGCCCGGCGATCCGCCGGGCGCCCTTTGCCGTCACCCCGGGAACATCCCGCCCGTGACATTGACGAACGTGCCGGTGATGCTCGCCGCGTGGTCGGAGGCGAGGAACACGGCGGTCGCGGTGATCTCGGCGAGGGTGGGGTTGCGGCGGGTCATGCGCAGGCTCGACAGGTGGTCCAGGATGCCTTGGATCGCCGCCTCGTTGAGGTCGGGGTTGACCTTGCCGAGCTTCTCGACGGTGAGGGTCTCGGGGATGCCGGCCGCCCACAGGCCCACGGCGCGCACCCCGCGCGGGCCCAGCTCCATCGCCAGGTTGCGCACCAGGCTGTCGGTCGCCGCGTCGGCAGGGCCGGTGCCGCCCATCATCGGACTGCCGTGCGCGGAGCCGCTGTTGAGGGTGAGGACGACTCCGCTGCCCCGTTCGGCCATGCGGCGGGCGGCGGCGCGGGCGGTGATGAAGTTGGCGCGGACGCCGTTGAGCACCGGCCGCAGGAAGTCGTCGACGGGCATGTCGGTGAGCGGCAGGCCCTGTACGTCGCCGCGCGAGACGAGGTTGAAGGACACGTCGATGTCGCCGACGCGGGCGAGATGTTCGGTCACGGCCGTCTCGTCGAGGGCGTCGACGACGGCCACCTCGGCGTTCTTGATGTCGGCGGCCACGGCCTCCAGTGTCTCCCGGGTGCGGCCCACGAGGTGGACGCGGGCTCCCTCGGCGGCGAAGGCGCGGGCGACCGCACCGCCGATCGAGCCGCCGGCGCCATAGACGACCGCTGTCTTGTCGGTGAGCAGCATGGTGGATCTCCTTGCGAGTGGCTGATGTCGATGTCGGTCATACAGACGCACGGACCGCGCACCACTCATCGGTCACAGCCGCAGGGGCAGTCCGAAGGCCGGGAACAGGTGCGGCTCGAAGGAGGTGATCTCGGCGATCCGGTCGTCGGCGTCGAAGCGGAGCACGTCGAGGACCTGGGCGCGGTAGACCGTCGTACCGGGCCGGCGGACGTAACCCCCGGCCGCGAGCTGCCCGTTGGCGCGGGCGGGGAGATGGCGCCAATGGCCGAAGAACATGGGCGAGTCGACGTCGAGGCTGACGCTCAGGAACTCCACGATCGCCTCGCGGCCGGTGAACCAGAACGGGTTCGGTGGCATGGTGAGGGTGACGTCCTCGCTGAGCAGGGCGGCGACCTCGGACAGGTCGAGGCGTTCGGCGGCGGCCATGTACCGCTTGACCAGGGTGCGTTGGTGCTCGGTGGGCTCGGCGCTCGTCCAGTCCGCGCGACGGCCGGGCAGCCGGTCGCGCAGGGTGGGGCGGGCGCGTTGCAGCGCGCTGTTGACCGAGGCCACGGTCATGTCGAGGGCCTCGCCGGTCTCCGCGGCGCTCAGCCCGAGCGCGTCCCGCAGCACCAGCACCGCGCGCTGGCGCGGCGGGAGATGCTGGACGGCGGCCAGGAAGACCAGTTCGAGGGTCTCGCGGGACACCGCGGCGGCCTCGGGCTGCTCCTCGGCGGAGGGCAACTCGTCGTCGGGGTAGGGCTGGAGCCAGGTGATCCGGGCGGGCGGCTCCCCGCCGCCGTGGTTCATGCCGGGCAACGGTTCGTAGCGCTTCGGTCGGCGGGCCGTACGGCGCTGGAAGTCCAGGCAGGCGTTGGTGGCGATGCGATACAGCCAGGTCCGGGCACCGGCCCGCCCCTGGAAGGTGTCCCGGGCCCGCCAGGCCCGCAGGAACGTCTCCTGCACCAGGTCCTCGGCGTCGTCGTAGGAACCGGTCATCCGGTAGCAGTGCACCTGGATCTCACGGCGGTGGGACTCGACGAGGGCGGCGAAGTCGCCTTCGTCGACCGGGACTTGAGCGACGGCAGGGGATTCCGTAACGGACGCGGGTGTGACGGATTCCTGGGCGGTGTCCCGCGCGGTCCGCGCCACTCGCCTCAACTTCGCGACGGACGACGACAGTTCCGTCACACCGGAGTAGAGAACGGAGGGCGGCTGCGGCACCAACTCCTCCACCTGCCGCCCGATCTCCTTGATCAGCCCGTCGACACCGGGTCCGACGCTGCCCTGCCGCTCGCGGTAGGCCTTCTGCCGGCAGGCGGCGGAGCAGTACACGGAACGGCGGCCGGTACGGCCCGCGCGTGCGGTGAGCGGTTTGCCACAACTGGGGCAGAACTCTTCGGCCACGGGTGCCTCCGGCGTTGCGTCACGGCGTTCCCGCGTGACGCTACCTCTCGAAGGGGAACGCCCGGGGTACGCGCCCCGACCTGCCCGGCCACCGTCGCCCCGAACGCCACCGCCATCCCCGCCATCTGCACAGGCGTGAGCGCCTGCCCGAGCGCCGCCCAGCCGACGACGGCCGCGGTCAGCGGGGACAGCGGGCCGAGGAAGGTGACCCGGGTCGCGGAGAGCCGGCCGATGCCGCGGAACCAGAGCCAGTACGCGATCGCCGTGTTCGCCAGCGCGAGGTAGAGGTAGCCGCCGACCGCCCGGCCGTCGAGCGCGGGTGGCGCCCCCTCGACCAGGAAGGCGACGGGCGCGATGAGCAGACCGCCCGCGGTGAGCTGCCAGGCGGTGAGGGCGAGCGGGCCCACGCCGTCGGGGCGGCCCCAGCGCTTGGTCAGCACGGTGCCGGTGGACATGGACGCGGTGGAGGCGAGGGCCGCGAGCACACCTGTCGGGTCGAGTGCCCCGGCCGCCTTCAGTACGACGAGACTGACACCGAAGGCCGCGACGGCGCCGGTGAGCACGCTCCGGGCCGTCGGCCGCTGCCCGAGCAGTCCCGCCGAGAGGCCCACGACGATCAGCGGCCCGACCGAGCCGACGACCGCGGCCATGCCGCCGGGGAGCCGGTACGCGGACAGGAACAGCAGCGGGAAGAAGGCGCCGATGTTCAACGCGCCGAGCACCGTCGCCTTCCCCCACCAGGCACCGCGCGGCAGCACCCGGGCGAGCGCGAGGAGCACCAGGCCGGCGGGCAGGGCGCGCATCAGGCCCGTGAACAGGGGGCGGTCGGGCGGGAGGAACTGGGTGGTGACGGCGTAGGTGGTGCCCCAGGAGATGGGGGCGAGGGCGGTGAGAGCGGCCGTCAGGACCGGGCGACTGGCCATGGGAGACGCGCCTTTCAGCAGAGGCCGGAGTAGGTCTGCGGTAAGTAGGTCGATGGTGATTAGCTTACCGCTAAGCAACTTAGCGTCAAGCCGCTTTCTTGCGACCGACCTAGCGGGCAGCGGATACTCGTCCCATGAACGACAAGGACCCCGTCGACGCGATCGTCGGACAGTGGGCTGCGGTGCGGCCCGACCTCGACACCGCCGCGATGGAGGTCTTCGGGCGGGTCTTCCGGCTCTCCCGGGCCATGGGCGACCGCATGGAGAAGACATACGCGTCGTACGGCGTCTCGCGCGGCGAGTTCGACGTCCTCGCGACCCTGCGCCGGGCCGACGTTCCGTACACCCTCTCGCCGCGCGAGCTGTCCGCGACGCTGATGCTCACCACGGGCGGCATGACCGGCCGCCTCGACAAGCTGGAACGGGCCGGACTGCTCCGCCGCTCCCCCGACCCGCACGACCGCCGCGGTCTCCAAGTCACCCTGACCGAGAAGGGGTTGGCGCTGATCGACACGGCGGTCGTCTCCGGGCTCGCGGTCCAGACGGCGGCCCTGTCCGGCCTCGACGAGCAGCAGGTCGGCCAACTGGCCGACCTGCTGCGGAAGTTGCTGTCCTCGACCGAGCGGTAGCCGCCCCTGGCAGCCCCGTTCAGCCGACGTGCTCGGCGAGGGCCGCCTCGATCCCGGCCGGGTCCACGGCGTCCGCGGCCCAGGCGACGTATCCGTCGGGGCGCACGAGGAGCGCCGTACGCCGGTCGCTCGCCCAGTGCTCCGCGGCAAGCCGGCCGTCGCGGGTGTCCTTCGTGCCGTAGGCCTGCGGGGTGACGAGGACGAACCGGCCGCCGCGCAGCGCCTCGTAGAGGCGGCCGCCGTCCGCGAGGGTCACGTCCGGGACGCGGGTGCCGACGAGACGGTGGGCGCCGCGCGGGGCCGGGTAGGCGAAGCCGATGCCGGTGAGCTGGCCGAGGGCCTTGCGGCGGGCCCGGGTCACATGGTCGAGGACCGTGGTGAGGGCGGCGCGCAGGGCGAGGGTCCAGGGGCGCTTGGCCATGGCGAGGCGGACGATGCCGCCACTGCTGCGCAGGACCGCCTTGCCGACGGGGTGGCGCTCGGCCTGGTAGGTGTCGAGGAGGGTCCGGGGCGCGTGGCCCTGGATCACCGCGGCGAGTTTCCAGCCGAGGTTGGCCGCGTCCTGGAGGCCGGTGTTCATGCCCTGGCCGCCGGCCGGGGTGTGGACGTGCGCGGCGTCGCCGGCCAGGAAGACGCGGCCCACCCGGTAGGAGGGAGCCTGGCGCTCGTCACTGTGGAAGCGGGACATCCAGCGGGCGTCCCGCATGCCGAAGTCACGGCCGAGGGCGAGCCGGGCGATCTCCTTGATCTCGTCGAGTTCGAGGGGTTCGTCGTCGGCGACGTCGTGGGCGCGGTTCCAGCCGATGACCCGGTAGTAGCCGTCCCCGAAGGGCGCGATGAAGGCGAAGGCGTCGCCGACGGTGGCCACGGTGAGCAGGGTCTCCGGCTGCTCGTCGAGCAGTACGTCGGCGAGGACGACGGAACGGATGACGGAATGGCCGGGGAAGGGCAGCCCGATCGCGTTCCGCACCGGGCTGCGCATCCCGTCGGCGCCGACGACGTACGCGGCCCGCAGCGACCCGGACTCCCCGCCGGGCCCGCGCACCTCGACGGTCACCCCGTCCGCGTCCTGTGTCAGTCCGGTCAGCTCGGTCTCGTACCGGAAGTCCACGCCCGCCTCGACCGCGCGCCGCAGCAGCGCCTTCTCGACCTCGTACTGCGGGAGGACGAGGAGGTGGTTGAAGCGGGAGGGGAGAGGGGTGAGGTCGACGGTGAGGCGGCCGAACAGGCGGAGCCGGTCGAGGGGCTGGCCGAGGGCTTCGAGTCCGTCGGCGAGGGAGCGGGCGTCGAGCTGCTCCAGGGTACGGGCGTGCAGGACGAAGGCGCGGGACAGGTTGCTGATGTTCTCGGGGCGCTTCTCCAGCAGGGTGACCGGGACACCGGCGGTGGCGAGGTCACCGGCGAGGAGAAGACCGGTGGGACCGGAGCCCACGACGATGACAGTGCTCGTGCTGGTGTCGGTGCCGTTCATGGTGGCCTCCTGATGCCAACGTGCGTTTGCCAACGGTTGTTTGCCAACGCTCGATGACGAGACTAGGACCCGCTCCCTGGACTGTCAACACCTGTTGGCCTACGCTTGTTGGCATGAACGACAGCGACAACGCGAGTCCCAGCACCACCACCCCCCGCCGCTCCGACGCCACCCGCGCCGCCATCCTCGAAGCCGCCCGAGAGCGCTTCGCCGCCGACGGCTACGAGCGCGCCACCATCCGCGCCATCGCCAAGGACGCGCGGATCGATCCGTCGATGGTGATGCGCTACTACGGCAACAAGGAGGGCCTCTTCGCGGCGGCCGTCTCCTACGACCTGCGGCTGCCGGACCTGACCTCGGCGGCGCGGGGCGAGGTCGGTCACGCCCTGGTGACGCACTTCCTCGCCATGTGGGAGGAGAACGAGGAGCTGACGGCGATGCTCCGGGTCGGCGCCACGAACCAGGGCGGGGCCGAGCGGATGCAGGAGATCTTCCGGGACCAGTTGATGCCGGTCGCGCGGCAGGCGTGCCCCGATCCGGAGCAGGCACCGGCGCGTGCCGGACTGGTCGCCTCCCAGCTCCTGGGGCTCGCGCTCACCCGCTATGTGCTGCGCTTCCCGCCGGCCGTGGCTCTGGCCCGCGAGGAGATCGTGGCCTGGCTCGCGCCCACGGTGCAGCGCTATCTGACGGCACCGAGCCCGTGAGAGTACATGCGAAGGGCGTCCGCCTCACCGCTGTGGGTGAGGCGGACGCCCTCCGGTAAAGGTGGGGTCAGACCTTCGCGTCGGCGGTGGCCTCGGCGCCGGTCTTCGTGCCCGGCTTGGCCTTCGGCGCGCGGTCCTTGGACTTGTCCAGCGCCATGACGAGGCCCGCGATGATCGCGAACAGGGCGAGCGGGCACAGGACATAGAGCCCCAGCGTCTCGGCGACACTCAGGCCGTGGCCCGGGTCGTCACCGTCGTCGCGGGTGAGCGCGAGCGCGGGGGACGTCATGAGCAGCATCATCAGCGTCGTACCGGCAGCCAGGGCGCCGGCGCGCAGGGCGTTCTTCTTGTCCACGGTGCAAAAGTAGCGAACGCCCGAACGAGCCGCGCGCCCGGGGGTGCCGTATGGGGCCTGCGGGGGTGGAGTAGGCGGCGTACGTGGGTGACTAATGCGGCGTACGGGCCTCAGGGGCCCCCGCCCCCACCGCCCCCCTGGCCCGCATCCAGCCCCGCCCGCAGCACCTCCACCAACGCGTGCAGTCTTGGCGACGCGGCCAGTTCCTCCAGGGTCACGGGGCGGCCGTCCGCGTCGGCGAGGGGCAGGCGCCAGTTCGGGTACTGGTCCCAGGTGCCGGGGAGGTTCTGCGGGCGGCGGTCGCCGACGGTGTCGGGGAGCCAGACGCCGATCATGCGGGCGGGGGTGCGCAGCAGGAAGCGGTGGACCGCGTGGATCTCGGCCTCCTCCTCGGACGCGGGCCGGCCGCCGCCCGTCGCCGGTTCGC
Source organism: Streptomyces sp. NPDC051576 (assembly GCF_040681835.1). NCBI lineage: Bacteria > Bacillati > Actinomycetota > Actinomycetes > Kitasatosporales > Streptomycetaceae > Streptomyces > Streptomyces sp. NPDC051576. The sequence goes on along the minus strand of NZ_JBFAZO010000016.1, from coordinate 81,912 downwards.
GCAGGCCGAGCCCGGACAGCAGGGCCAGCCACTCCCCCACATCGGTGGCGGACTCGATCCGCTCCTCCTCCACCGGCCGGGTCAACAGGCCGAGCCGGTCGCGGAGTTCGACGTGTTCGCCGGTGAGGCGGGCCGCGGTGGGCGGCAGGTCGTGGGTGGTGGCGGTGGCCAGACAGTCGGCGCGCCAGCGCCCTGGGTCGAGGGGACGGCCGTCACCGTCCCAGTCCCGCTCGAACCACAGCACCGAGGTGCCGAGCACCCCGCGTTCCCGCAGCGTCTCGCGCACACCCGGCTCCACGGTCCCGAGGTCCTCGCCGATCACGACCGACCCGGCGCGCGAGGCCTCCAGGGCGAGGATCGCGAGCATGGCCTCGGCGTCGTAGCGGACGTAGGTGCCCTCGGTGGGCGGGCGGCCCTGGGGGACCCACCACAGGCGGAAGAGGCCCATGACGTGGTCGATGCGCAGGGCGCCGGCGTAGCGGAAGAGGGCGCGGAGCAGCCGGCGGTAGGGGGCGTAGCCCGACTCGGCGAGGCGGTCGGGGCGCCAGGGGGGCAACCCCCAGTCCTGGCCGAGGGAGTTGAAGGCGTCCGGGGGCGCGCCGACCGACATGCCGGCCGCGAAGTACCGCTGTTGCGCCCAGGCGTCGGCGCCGTCGGGATGCACCCCGACGGCGAGGTCGTGCACGATCCCGACCGGCATGCCCGCTTCCCGTGCGGCCCGCTGGGCGGCGGTGAGTTGGCTGTCGGTGAGCCAGGCGAGGCGGCAGTGGAAGTCGACGCGGTCCATCAACTCGGTGCGGGCGCGCGCGGTTTCGGGTGAGCGCGGGTCGCGCAGGCCGGCGGGCCACCGGTGCCAGTCGGAGCCGTGCGTCTCGGCGAGCGCGGACCAGGTGGCGTGGTCCTCCAGCGCCTCGCCCTCCCGGGCGAGGAAGTCGACGTAGGCGGCGCGGCGTCCGGGCCCGAGCGGGACCTGGCGGACGAGTTCCAGCGCCTCCCGTTTGGCCTCCCAGACGGCGTCCCGGTCGATCAACGCGTCCTTTTCCAGGACGGATTCGCGCAGTCGGGCGGCCCGGTCGAGGAGTCCGCGCAGCCGGTCCCGGTCCGCTTCCCCGACGTAGGCGAACTCGGGGATGTCCTCGACGCGCAGATAGACCGGGTCGGGGAAGCGGCGCGAGGAAGGGCGGTAGGGCGAGGGGTCGGTGGGCGCGCCGGGTACGGCCGCGTGCAGCGGGTTGACCTGGACGAATCCGGCGCCGAGCGACCGCCCGGCCCAGGCGGTGAGTTCACCGAGGTCGCCGAGGTCGCCCATGCCCCAGGAGTGCCGGGAGAGGAGGGAGTAGACCTGGACCATCAGCCCGTACGAGCGTCCGGTGGGCGTGGGCAACCGGTCCGGGGCGATGACGAGGTGGGCCTCGGCGGTGCGGCCGTCCGGCGCGGTGGCGGTCAAGTGGTGGATGCCGGGCGGGAGTTGGTCGGCGCTCGCCCGGGTCTCGCCCTGCTCGGTCCTGATGTGCAGCCGGGTGCCGTCGGGCAGCGCGTCGAGCGCGGCGGGCGTACTGCCGTGGCGGCCCACGACGGTCGGCTCCAACAGCCGCTCGGCCAGCTCCTGTTGGCGGGCGGCGAGCGCGGCGGCGGTGGCCTGCGGGGTGCTCGCGTCGACGCCGAGGGCGGCCAGGACGGCGACGACCGCGCCGGGCGCTGCCGGGACCGTGCGGTCCGGGGAGGGGCGGTAGGCGGTGGCGACGCCGTGCAGTTCGGCGAGGCGGGACAGCTCCTCGCCGAGGGGTTCGGCCGGCCGGGAAGCTGTCATCTAGGGCCTCGTCGAGTCCGGGTCGGCGAACGGGTCGGCCAGGGCGGCGAATTCACCGCTCGTCGTCATCGGGTCGTCGATCAGTCCCGCCTCGCTGGTGAGCGGCGCGCCCATCGCGGCGGACTCGCTGGTCAGCGGGACGGTGTCGGCGAGCGGGGGTTCGCTGGTGAGGGGTTCGGCGTCGGCCAGCGGCGGTTCGCTGGTCAGCGGGGCCTCGGCCCAGGCTCCCTCTGCGTCGACGAAGAACAGGTCGGTTTCGAGGTCGGCGGACGGTTCCGCGGTGCGTTTGGAGCGGGCCGGGAGCGGAAGTGATGCCGAAGCGGCCACGGTGGCCTCCTTGTCGGATCGGGCGACGGACTGGTTACCGCAGCCCTACCCAGTGGACGCGAGGGCAGACCTCCAGGTTGGGGCACGGGTGGCACCGCGGCCACTCCCGCACCGCGCACCCCGTAGTTTTCCGCTGATCACTATTCACTCAGTACATGTATCGGGTGCATACTGAGGGCCATGAGCACCCGCCACATCCTGCTGGGCCTGCTCGCCTCGGGACCGAGCCACGGCTACGACCTCAAGCGACGCCACGACGAACGATTCCCGCGGGCCCGCCCACTGGCCTACGGGCAGGTCTACACGACCCTCCAGCGGCTGGTCCGGGACGGTCTCGCGGAGATCGACGGCACCGGTTCGGACGGCGGCCCGGAGCGGACGGCGTACCGGACGACGGCCGACGGTTCGCGTGAACTCGCGCGCTGGGCCGGGGAGATCGCGCCGCCCGCGCCCTTCGTGACGAACGAGATCTTCGCCAAGGTCGTCGTCTCGATCCTGTCCGGCGGCGACCCGGAGGCGTATCTGCGGGCCCAACGCGCCGCCCACATGGAGCGGATGCGCGAACTCACGGCGGTCAAGACCGCCAAGGGCAGCGACCTGGCGACCGTGCTCTCGGCGGACTACGCCCTCAACCACCTTGACGCGGACCTCCGTTGGATGGCGACGACGGCGGCCCGGCTGACCACTCTGACCGCGGAGGTCGACACAGCATGAGCGACATGGGGGACGACAAGGTGCCGCTTCTCACGGCCCGTGACCTCACCAAGACGCACGGCAGGAGCCGGGCGCTGAGCGGCGCCTCGATCGAGCTGGCGGCCGGCGAGATCCTCGCCGTCACGGGGCCCAGCGGCAGCGGAAAGTCCACCTTGCTGCACTGTCTGGCCGGGATCGTGCGCCCGGACGAGGGGGCGGTGACGTATGCCGGGGAGCGGCTGGACGAACTGCCCGAGAAGCGGCTCAGCGAGCTGCGGCGCACCGAGTTCGGGGTGGTCTTCCAGTTCGGGCAGCTCATACCCGAGCTGACGGCGGTGGACAACGTCGCGCTGCCGCTGCTGCTCGCGGGCGCCACCCGCGCCGACGCCCAGGCGCGGGCCGGTGAGTGGCTGGAGCGGTTCGGGGTGCGCGGGCAGGCCGAGCTGCGGCCGGGTGAGATGAGCGGCGGCCAGGCCCAACGGGCGGCGCTGGCACGGGCGTTGGTGACCGGCCCGAAGGTCGTCTTCGCGGACGAGCCGACGGGCGCGCTGGACTCCCTGGCGGGCGAGCAGGTGATGACGGCCCTGGTCCGCACGGCCCGCGAGTGCGGTACGGCGGTCCTGCTGATCACCCATGACGCGCAGGTCGCGGCGTACGCGGACCGTGAGATCCGGCTGACGGACGGGACCGTGGCGACGGCGGGGGTGACCGCGTGAGGTCCCTGCGGTCCGATCTGCGGCTGGCCTGGCTGCTCACCCGGGGTTCGGACCGGCGGGAGTGGTGGCGGGCCGGGCTCACGGCGGCGGGGGCCGCACTGGCGACGGGGATCGCTCTGGTCGTCATAGGGCTGCTGTCGTTGGACGGGTTCTACTCCGTGTCCTTCGGGTCCGGGCTGTTCGATTCGCCCAGTGACCGGCGGAACGTGAGTCTCACGCTCGGGCTGCTGCTGATCCCGGTGCTCGGGTTCCTCGGGCAGTGCGCGCGGATCGGGGCGGTACACCGGGACCGGCGGCTGGCCGCGCTGCGGCTGGCGGGGGCCGGGCCCTGGCAGGTGCGGCGGATCGCGGCGCTGGAGTCGGGGCTCGCCTGCCTGGCCGGTGCGGCGGGTGCCACGGCGGCCGTCGTACCGCTGCTGCCGTCCGGCACGGTCTGGGCCGGTGCGGTCCTGGTCGTGGCGGCCGTGCCGGTGCTGGGCGCGGTGGTGAGCGCGGTGGCGCTGCGCCGGGTGGTGGCCGATCCGCTGGGCCGGGTGCGGCGAGTACCGGCGGTGCGCGGGCCGGGGCGGCTGTTCCGTACGGCGGTCCGGTTGCTCGCCGTGACGGCGGTGGGCATCGCCCTGACCCCGGTCTTCGGGAGCCCGGTCTCCTTCGGGCTCGGCCCGGTGACGGTGTTCGTCCTGGCGGTGCTGCTCAGCCTCACCGCGATCTGGTTGTCCGGGGTCTCGTCCCGCCAACTGGGTGAGGGCCTCGCGGCCGGCACCGGGCGCCCCGCGCTGCTGATCGCGGCGGAACGGCTGCGCGAGGACCCCTGGGCGACCGCCCGGACCCATGCGGCGGTCCTGCTGGTGACGGTCGTCGGCTCGGGCTTCGCGGGCGTACGCCAGATCCTGCTCGCGGACCTGGCCGACAAGCGCGACCGGGGCCACCTCGCCGCGCACATGAGCTACTACACGACCGGCATCGACCTCATGGCCGCCGCGATCGCCCTCGCCCTCGCGCTCGTCCTGACCGGCCTGGCCGTCGGCACCGCCGAGTCCCTCGCCACCCGGCGCAGGGGCCTGGCCGCGCAGGTCGCCGCCGGGGTGCCGCACTCCGTGCTGTCCCGGGCGCTGCTCCTGGAGACCGCGCTGCCACTGCTGCCCGCGGTCGCGGTGGCGGGCCTCGGCGGCGCGGCGATCAGCTTCTGGTACGGCGCCGCCGTCTCGCAGCACACGAGCGTGCCGGTGCCGTACACCGCGCTGCTGGTCCCGGTCGGCGTCTACGCGTGCTGTCTGCTGGCGGCGGCCACCTCACTGCCGCTGCTGCGCCGCTCGGTACGGCAGGGCGAGCTGCGCTACGCATGACCGTCCGCCCCGGCAGCACGGGGGGCTGCCGGGGCGGACGACTCCGTACCGCCGTACAGGGGGTGCACAAAAGCCCGGATCGTCAGGCGGAGATGCCGTCGATCCGGGCCATCGCGTCCTCCGCGCCGTACGGCTGCAAGTACGGCAGCCAGCGCGGGTCCCTATGGCCTGTCCCGATGATGCGCCAGGCCAGGCCGGATGGTGGGGCGGGTTTGTGGCGCAGCCGCCAGCCGATCTCGAAGAGATGTCGGTCGGCCTTCACGTGGTTGCAGCGGCGGCAGGACGCCACCACGTTGTCCCAGACGTGCTTGCCCCCGCGGCTGCGCGGAATGACATGGTCGACGCTGGTTGCGACGCCACCGCAGTACATGCACCGGCCCCCGTCGCGCGCGAACAGCGCCCGCCGGGTAAGAGGAACGGGCCCCCGATAGGGAACCCGTACGAATCGCTTGAGCCGGACCACGCTGGGTGCGGGGACTGTGACGGTTGCGCTGTGCATAAAGGCGCCGGATTCCTCAAGGGAGACAGCCTTGTTCTCCAGGACGAGGACGAGCGCGCGGCGGAGCGGTACGACGCCGAGTGGCTCGTACGACGCGTTGAGGACCAGGACATGCGGCACGGATGCCTCCTTGTGCGTCGGCGGCGCGTGGCTCGCGCCGGGACGATCTGTAGTCAGTCTCCCCTCATGCCTGGTGGAAGCGCCACCATGTCCCGGTAACGGGCTGGGAGTGTTTTCGACCACATGTGATGCAGCGCCGGGACGGGTGTGGACTCGTCCCACCTGTTCATTCCCCGCTGGGCACAGCCTCTCCCCCGAACATGGCAACGATCCACACACGATGCCCCGATAGTGTGGTGGACCTGCCTTCTCGGTGACCTATTCGTGACCTTGCTCCTGCCGGACCATGCCGGAGGCAGACGCAGCACCTGGAGGTACCTGCCGTGTCCTTGTCCGCCGTCCTACTGGCCGCCGCATCGCCGTCGCCCTCTCCGAGCCCCTCGGAGACCGCGGTGACCGTGCCCACGCTCCAGGACGCCCAGGAGAGCGCCACCAACGCCGCGAGCTGGGTGGAGCAGAACTGGTCCACCTGGCTGGCGATCGGTCTGCGGGTGCTGCTGATCCTGGTGATCGCGGCGGTGCTGAGAATGACGGTGCGGCGGGCGATCACCAAGCTGATAGACCGGATGAACCGGACGGTCCAGTCGGTGGACGGCACGGCACTGGGCGGTCTCCTGGTCAACGCGGAACGCCGCCACCAGCGCTCCCAGGCGATCGGCTCGGTCCTCCGGTCGGTGGCGTCGTTCGTGATCCTGGGCACGGCCGCGCTGATGATCCTCGGCACGTTCGAGATCAACCTCGCCCCGCTGCTCGCCTCCGCCGGTGTCGCGGGCGTGGCGATCGGTTTCGGCGCCCGCAACCTCGTCACGGACTTCCTCTCCGGCGTCTTCATGATCCTGGAGGACCAGTACGGCGTCGGCGACCAGATCGACGCGGGCGTCGCCTCCGGCGAGGTCATAGAGGTCGGCCTGCGCGTGACCAAGCTGCGCGGTGACAACGGCGAGATCTGGTACGTCCGCAACGGCGAGGTCAAGCGCATCGGCAACCTCTCCCAGGGCTGGGCCACGGCCGGCGTCGACGTCACCGTCCGCTCCTCCGAGAACCTCGACCGCGTGAAGGCCACCCTCGACGCGGTCGGCGAGCGCATGAGCAAGGAGGAGCCCTGGAACGAACTCCTCTGGGGCCCCATCCAGGTCCTCGGCCTCGACAGCGTCCTCATCGACTCGATGGTCGTCCGCCTCTCCGCGAAGACCATGCCGGGCAAGTCCGTCGGCGTCGAACGCGAACTCCGCTGGCGCGTCAAGCGGGCCTTCGACGAGGCGAACATCCGGATCGTGGGCGGGGCGACGGCTGACCCGGCGGAGGACGCGGCGGATCCGGTGGAGGCGGTCGCGGCGCCTTCGGTGTACTCCAACGCGGACTCGCCGCAGACGGCGGCTGCTTCGCCTATTTCTTCGCAGCGGCCTTCTACGCGGTAGTAGTGGCGGAATCCCAGGTCACGGGGCCTCCGAATGCCTGAGCGTTCTGCCGGGGCACTGATCGCGATCGAGGAGGCGTCGACGACGCCGATTCGACCCGAGTACGTCGAGGGGATGGCCATCCTGCCGCCGCAGCCGGACTACAAGCACAGCAAGGCCATGGCGCTGGTCATCCCCGATTTCTACGTCCTTCGCCGCGAGCCCACCGAACTCGACGAGTCGTACCGCAAGACGCACAAGGGCTGGTACCCCATCGACACGATCGCCCTGGTAGGCGAGGTCACGTCCACCGACCACGAGACGGACACCGGCCCGAAGCTCCGTACCTACGCCGCCGCGGGAGTCCCGGTCTGATCAACCGCGAGACGAAGACGGCCCACTGCCACACCACCCCCGTCCTCCCCGGCGACGACCCCACCAAGGCGTACTACGACACGGAGTCGAAGGTGGACCTGGGCGAGCCCCTGCCCCTCCCTGCCCCGTATCCCACCCTGGACACGGCACCCTTCCTGGACATGTGAGCCCCAGACCGCGGGTGCCCCTCAGGTCCCCCTCCGCTCGGCCCCCGTATCGAAGAACCGCCCCACGTACTCACCGACCGGCAACCCGCTCTCCCGCATGAGCGAGAACACCTCGGCACCCGCCCCCGGCCCGCCGTCCATCCGGTACGCCTCGGCGAAGTCGACGTACTCCACGCCGTCGAGGTCAGCGCAGTACTCATGCGCCTCCGACTCCGCGAGGGCGATCGCGTCATCGGGCGAACCCGCCCGCCACAGGGTCAACCGCTCCTCGTAGACGCCGAGTTCGCGATGCCGGAACACGCACCGGACGCCGTACCAGGACAGCTCGCTCACTCGATCCCCTGTCTCTTCACGTTCCGGCCTCCACCAGTCCGAGCCCCCGGGCCAGTTGGCACAACGCGCCGAAAGACGCGCCCCTCCGCAAGCCCGAGACCCCCGTATAGGCCTCCCCCGCGCGAAGGTCGAGCAGCACCGTCCCCGACCTCTCGTCGAAGGTGATCGAGCCCCACACCGTGCGCCTGCGGCGCCCCGGGCGCCAGTGGAACCAGATCTCCTCGCGACCCTTCTCCGCGGTGACGGAGGCGCGGTCCGACGACTTCAGTTCCGTGCGCATCCGGTCGGACCAGCCCAAGGAGGGCCGTAGCGCCCGCAGTTGACGTGTCTGGCGGCCGGCGAGGGCGTCCGGGGTGAGGGTGATGCCCGACGTGCGGGCCCGGTGTCGTAGCGACAGCCATGTGACGGCCGCCCAGACAACACTGGCTACGGCCCCGGTCGCCACGACCTCGGCCGCCGTGCCCCAGCCGAGGCTGCCCCGGTCCCACCATGCGAAGCCGACCTGGATCACCACGGGTACGGCGAACACACACGCCGCCTCCCGCCAGCACCCCACCCACACCTTCACGCCAACACCCCGTTCCCCGCCTCTCGCAAACGCGGTTGATCAAAAGTCAGGAGTCTGTGAGGTGGCTGGCAGCCGCTGCCCACGACATCACGAATCGGCCTCGGCGGCGGAGCCGTAGTGGCCGAAAAGGGGCCAACAGGTGGCGCCATTGCGGTAGATCGGGGAAATATCCGTCAGCCCGCTCCCACCTGCGACTTTGTTCATCGTGACGAACCCGTGATGCACCCGCCTTCACAGCTCCAACTCATTTCCATCGCAGCCTCCCCATGCCTAAAGTCGCCCCACGACGGGCCCTTGTTCTGGAGCGCAACGCCCAGGGGTCCGTTTCGAATGTGGGGACAAGCATGAGGAAACTCGCCATCGGCGCCGCCCTGACCGGTGCCCTGGCCCTGACCGGTCTGGCCGCGCCGCTCGCGCAGGCCGCCACGCCGGATCTGGTCTTCTCCGGTGTGACGGTCAACAAGGGGAAGGCGATCGTCGTCGGCACCACCGCCGCGGTGAAGGTGCCCGTGACGTACACGCTGACGCGGCCGTCGGACCTGGTCATCGACTACAAGTCGACATTCGTGGGGGTGATGCTCTACCGCGGCGGGCTCGCGGACGCGGACAACGAGATCGACGGCAACATGGCGCCGACCTGCACGACGACGGCGACGACGGACACCACCGTCACCGAATCCTGCTCCGACACGATCACCATCGACCCGGAGGACAGCCTCTTCGAGACCGCCGACGCGACCACCTGGAACGTCGCCGGCATGTACGGCCACTACGACGTCGACCTGGACGACTCCGACGACAAGATCAGCGCGTCGACCGACTACGCGGCCTGGGGCAACAAGGGCAAGGTCAAGGTGCAGCGGGCCGCGAAGCTCACCGCCAACGCCGCGCCCGAGCCGGTGAAGAAGGGCAGGACCATCACGGTCACCGGCGCGCTGACGCGGGCCAACTGGGAGACCGGCAAGTACTCCGGGTACGTGTCGCAGCCGGCCAAGCTGCAGTTCCGCGCCAAGGGTTCGAGCACGTACAGCACTGTCAAGACCGTCACCTCCGGCACCGGCGGCGCGCTGAGGACGACCGTGAAGGCGGTCAAGGACGGCTACTTCCGCTACGTCTTCGCGGGCACCGCCACCACCGGCACGGCCACGGCCGCCGGCGACTACATCGACGTCCAGTAGGGCTCACATAACGCGCGCACCACCCCACCGCCCCCGCAGGTAACGAGTCTGTTGCCTCGGGGGCGGTGTCTATTGACGCCCCCTTCGCCCTGGGCTTACGTTCCTCCCACCCAATAGGAAACCTTCCTAACAGTGATCACATGACACGCTGGACGGCTGGAAGCAGTTCGAGAGGGAGGTGGCGTACGACATGGCAGGAACCTCCGGCACCCCGGGCACTCCCCGCGTCCTGCGCGCCATGAACGACCGTGCCGCCCTGGACCTCCTCCTGGAGCACGGCCCGCTGTCCCGCACCCGGATCGGCAAGCTCACCGGCCTCTCCAAGCCGACCGCCTCCCAGCTGCTGGCCCGGCTGGAAGCGGCGGGGCTCGTGCTCGCCACGGGGACGAGTGAGGGACGGCCGGGCCCCAACGCCCAGCTGTACGTGGTCAATCCGGGCGCCGCCCACGCCGCCGGACTCGACGTCACGCCGGAGCGCATCCGCGCCGCCGTCGCCGATGTCACCGGTCGTACGGTGGGTGAGTTCGAGCTCGCCACCCCCGGCCGGCGCCCCGCCCAGCCCGTCGTACGGCAGGTCACCGACGCCCTCGACGGGGCCGTCAAGGCGGCGGGTCTGGCGAGGGACGACATCCACCGGCTGGTCATCGGCACGCCCGGCGCCTTCGACCCCAACACCGGCCGGCTGCGGTACGCCTCGCACCTGCCGGGCTGGCACTCCCCCGCCCTCCTCGACGAACTCGCCGCCGCGCTGCCGATGCCGGTGGAGTACGAGAACGACGTGAACCTCGTCGCCATAGCCGAGCAGCGGCTCGGCGCGGCCCGCGGGCACGGCGACTTCGTGCTGCTGTGGAACGAGGGCGGTCTCGGCGCCGCCCTGGTTCTCGGCGGTCGGCTGCACCGCGGCTGGACCGGCGGCGCGGGCGAGGTCGGCTTTCTGCCGGTGCCGGGCGCACCCCTGGTCCGCCAGGTGACCAAGGCCAACAGCGGTGGTTACCAGGCCCTGGCAGGCTCGCAGGCTCTGCCCGGACTCGCCCGCGAACTCGGTATCACCGAGATTCCGACGGGTCCCTACGCCGAGGTCGCCGCCGCCCTCGTCGCGACCGCAGCCGACCACACGAGCGGCCCCCAGCGGCAACTCCTGGAGATCTACGCGACCCACCTCGCGACCGGTCTCGCCTCGCTCGTCTCCGTGCTCGACCCCGAACTCGTCGTCCTCAGCGGTGCCTCACTGACCGCCGGCGGCGAACCGCTACGTGCCCTCGTCCAGGCCGAGTTGGAGGAGCTGGCGGCGTCGCGGCCCCGGCTCGTCGTCGGCGACGTCCATGAACAGCCCGTGCTGCGCGGCGCGTTGGAGAGCGCGCTGGCGACCACCCGCGACGAGGTCTTCGACACCTCGCGCTGAGCACCCCCTTCGACCCACCCCCCGGCTTCCCGCAACCACCTCACCCCGCCCCGCCCTTGGGAGACCTTGCCATGCCCGGAATGTCACAGAAGATGTCCATAACATCCCGGAAAGCGGCTGTCGCAGTCGCCGCCTCCGCGTCCTTCGCCTTCCTCGCCACCGCCTGTACGGGCCAGTCCTCGTCCGGTGCCACCGACGACGCGTCGAAGGACGTCACCATCAATTTCTGGCACGCCTGGAGCGCGGCGTCCGAGCTGAGCGCCGTGAAGTCGCTGGTCGCCGGCTTCGAGAAGGCGCACCCCAACATCCATGTGAACGTCGTCGGCAACATGACCGATGACAAGATCAACCAGGCGCTGCGCACCGGCGGCAGCAAGGCACCCGACGTGATCTCGTCGTTCACGACGAACAACGTGGGCAAGTTCTGTTCCTCGGGCGCCCTGGTCGATCTCAACCCGCTCTTCAAGAAGGACGGCATCGACCCGGAGACGACGTTCCCGAAGGCGATGAACGAGTACACCCAGTTCGACGGCAACCGCTGCACCGCGCCCCTGCTCGGCGACGCGTACGGCCTCTACTACAACAAGACGGAATTCAAGAAGGCCGGCATCGCCGGCCCGCCCAAGACGTGGTCCGAATTCGAGGCCGACGCAAAGAAGTTGACGATCACGAAGGGTGACACGTACTCGCAGCTCGGGTTCATGCCGGACTACCACGGCTGGGAGACCACGACCGAGCACCTCTTCGCGCAGTTCTCGCCGACGTACTTCGACAAGAGCGGAAAGTCGGCACTCGCCACCGACCCCGCGTTCAAGGCCGGTTTCACCCTCCAGAAGAAGCTCGTCGACGAACTCGGCGGATTCAAGAAGCTGGAGAGCTACCGCTCCACACTCGGTGACGAATGGGGCGACAAGCACCCCTTCCACACCGGTCAGGTCGCGATGCAGCTCGACGGCGAATGGCGGCTCGGGATGGCCACGGCCGCCAATCCCAAGCTCGACATCGGCGTCGCGCCGCTGCCCGTCCCGGACGACCAGGTCGCCCAGTACGGCAAGGGCTACATCACCGGGACGATCGCCGGTATCGCCGCGAACAGCAAGAAGCAAAATGCGGCCTGGGAGTTCGTCAAGTACATCACCACGGACACGGACGCGGTGGTCGGCTTCTCCAATTCCATCCACAACGTGCCCTCGACCCTCGCCGCCCTCAAGTCCCCGAAGCTGAAGTACGACCCGCGCTTCAAGACGTTCCTGGACATCGCGGCGAACCAGTACTCGACGACTTCTCCCGCCTCGATCAACGGCGGTGTGTATCTGGCGACCATCCAGAACCTCGGCTACGACTACGAGAGCGGCAAGGTCACCGATCTCGACTCGGCCCTGAAGAGCACCGCCAAGCAGATCGACACCGACATCGCGCAGGCGAAGTAGCGGTAGCGGTCGCGATGAGCACCATCACCCTGGCGTCGAAGCGCCGCAGGTCCGCGCTTCGTACTCTCGCCTTCATGTCGCCCTGGCTGATCGGCTTCGCGGTCTTCTTCGCGTATCCGCTGATCTCGACGGTCTACTTCTCGTTCATGCACTACGACGGCTTTAAGCCGCCGACGTGGGTGGGGACGAAGAACTGGACGTACGTCTTCAAGAACTATCCGTACTTCTGGCCCGCGATGCGCAACACCCTGTGGCTGGTCGTGGTGATGGTCTCGCTCCGGGTCGTGTTCGGGCTCGGCGTCGGGCTGTTGATCACCAAGATCAAGACGGCTACGGGCGTCTTCCGTACGCTCTTCTATCTGCCGTATCTCGCCCCGCCGGTCGCGGCGACGATGGCGTTCGCGTTCCTCCTCAACCCCGGTACCGGGCCGGTCAATTCGATCCTGGAGAAGGTCGGCATCCCGGCCCCGGGCTGGTTCAACGACCCCACCTGGTCCAAGCCGGCGCTCACCCTGCTCGCCCTCTGGGGCATCGGCGACCTGATGGTCATCTTCATGGCCGCGCTGCTCGATGTGCCTCAGGAGCAGTACGAGGCGGCCGAGTTGGACGGCGCCTCGGCCTGGCAGCGGTTCCGGTTCGTCACGCTGCCGAACATCTCGCCGATCGTGATGTTCGCCGTCGTCACCGGCGTGATCCAGACCATGCAGTACTACACCCAGCCGCTCATCGCCGGGAAGGTCGCCTCCGGTGTCATCCAGGGCGCCGGTACGCAGTTCGAGCCCGGCTACCCGGAGAAGTCCACGCTCACCCTTCCCCAGCTCGTCTACAACCTCGGCTTCCAGCGCTTCGACTACGGCTCGGCCTGCGTGGTGGCACTCGTCCTCTTCGCCCTGTCGATGGTGTTCACCGCGTTCCTGATGCGGCGCCGGGGCGGGCTCAACCTGGCAGGTGACTGACCCATGGCCCAAGTACTCGACAAACCCGTGGAGTTGCGGGCGCCGGTGACCCCCGCCGAGCGCACCGCCCGCCGCAAGGCGCTCATCGAGTGGATCGCGGTCCACTCGCTCGGTGTCGCCGCCGCGCTCTTCTTCACACTCCCCTTCGTGTTCGTGTTCCTGACCTCGCTGATGAGCGACAGCCAGGCCCTGAGCCGGGACCTGATCCCGCACACCTGGGAGTGGGGCAACTACCAGAAGGTCTTCGACACCCCGGGCTTCCTCACCTGGTGGAAGAACACCCTCATCTACGCCGGTCTCGGCACCGTGCTGACCGTCGTGTCGTCGATCCCGGTGGCGTACGCGCTCGCCAAGTTCCGCTTCCGGGGCCGGAATCTGTCGCTGATGCTGGTCATCTCGATGATGATGCTGCCGCCGCAGGTCGTCATCATCCCCATGTACCTGTTCTGGGCGAAGCAGTTGGACCTGTCGGGCACGCTGTGGCCGCTGATCATCCCGATGGCGTTCGGCGACGCGTTCTCCATCTTCCTGCTGCGCCAGTTCCTGATGACCATCCCGAACGAATACTTGGACGCGGCGAAGGTCGACGGCTGCGGCGAGTTCAGGACCCTGCTGCGGGTCGTGCTGCCGATGGCCAAGCCCGGTATCGCGGCCGTCGCGCTCTTCCAGTTCTTCTACGCCTGGAACGACTACTTCGGGCCGCAGATCTACGCGTCGGAGAACCCCGGTGCCTGGACACTGAGTTACGGCCTGGAGTCGTTCAAGGGCGCGCACCACACCGACTGGAACCTCACCATGGCCGCGACCGTACTGGTCATGGCCCCCGTGATCCTCGTGTTCTTCTTCGCACAGAAGGCGTTCGTCGAAGGCGTCACGCTCACCGGAGTGAAGGGTTAACCACGTATGAAACTCACCGTGGTCGGCGGAGGCTCGACCTACACACCCGAACTCATCGACGGTTTCGCCCGGTTGCGGGACACCCTGCCCGTCGAGGAACTCGTCCTCGTCGACCCGGCGCCGGAACGCCTGGAACTGGTGGGCGGGTTGGCCCGCCGGATCTTCGCCAGGCAGGGGCATCCCGGCCGGATCGTGACGACGTTCGATCTCGACGCCGGTGTCGAGGGCGCCGACGCCGTGCTGCTCCAACTCCGGGTCGGCGGTCAGGCGGCCCGGGAGCAGGACGAGACCTGGCCGCTGGAGTGCGGCTGCGTCGGCCAGGAGACGACCGGCGCGGGCGGCCTCGCCAAGGCGCTGCGGACCGTACCGGTGGTCCTCGACATCGCGGAACGGGTCCGCCGTACCAACCCGGACGCCTGGATCATCGACTTCACCAACCCGGTAGGGATCGTGACCCGCGCGCTGCTCCAGGCCGGCCACAAGGCGGTCGGGCTGTGCAACGTGGCGATCGGTTTCCAGCGGAAGTTCGCCGGGCTCCTCGATGTCGCCCCGCACGATGTGCACCTCGACCATGTGGGCCTCAACCACCTCACCTGGGAGACCGGTGTGCGGCTCGGTGGTCCCGAAGGGGCGAACGTGCTGCCCGGGCTGCTCGCCGAACACGGCGACGACATCGCCGCCGACCTGAGCCTGCCCCGGGTGCTGCTCGACCGGCTCGGCGTCGTCCCGTCGTACTACCTGCGCTACTTCTACGCGCACGACGAGGTCGTGCGGGAGCTGCGGACCAAGCCGTCCCGGGCCTCCCAAGTCGCCGAGATGGAAAGGGAGTTGCTGAAGATGTACGCCGACCCCGACCTCGACGAGAAGCCGGCGCTGCTCGCCAAGCGCGGCGGGGCCTACTACTCCGAGGCCGCCGTCGATCTGGCCGCCTCGCTGCTCGGCGGGGGCGGGAGTCCCTACCAGGTGGTGAACACGTACAACGGGGGCACGCTGCCGTTCCTGCCGGACGACGCGGTGATCGAGGTGCAGGCGGCCGTCGGCGCCAAGGGCCCGACCCCGCTCGCCGTGGCCGAGGTCGACCCGCTGTACGCGGGGCTGATGGCCCAGGTGACGGCGTACGAGGACCTCGCCCTGGAGGCCGCGCTGCGCGGCGGCCGGGACCGGGTGTTCCGGGCGCTGCTCTCGCACCCGCTGATCGGCCAGTACGAGTACGCCGAAGCCCTGACCGACCAGTTGATCGCGCACAACCGGGAGCACCTCGCGTGGGCCTGACCGCAAGTGTCCTCGCCATCGACGCGGGCAACAGCAAGACCGACGTCGCGGTCGTGGCGGCCGACGGAGAAGTCCTCGCCACGGCCCGCGGCGGCGGGTTCCGGCCCCCGGTCGTGGGCATCGGGACGGCCGTGGACACCGTCGCCGAAGCCGTCGCCCGCGCCTTCGCGGACGCGGGGGTGAGCGCGGTCGAGCATGTGTCGGCCTGTCTCGCCAACGCCGACTTCCCGGTGGAGGAGGAGCAGTTGGCGGCCGCGCTGCACGCGCGCGGGTGGGGCACGAGTGTGGAGGTGCGCAACGACACGTTCGCGGTGCTGCGGGCGGGCATCCCCGAGCCGCGCGGAGTCGCCGTGGTGTGCGGGGCGGGCATCAACTGCGCCGGCATGCGCCCCGACGGCCGTATCGCGCGCTTCCCGGCGATCGGCCGTATCTCCGGTGACTGGGGCGGCGGTTGGGGCCTGGCGGAGGAGGCCCTGTGGCACGCGGCCCGCGCCGAGGACGGACGCGGTGGTCCTACGGCCCTGGCGCGTACGCTCCCGGCGTACTTCGGCCTGGGCTCCATGTACGACCTCATCGAGGCCCTGCATCTCGAACAGGTGGTGCACGAGCGGCGGCACGAGTTGACGCCGGTGCTGTTCGCGACGGCGGCGGACGGCGACCCGGTGGCGCGCTCGATCGTCGACCGGCTGGCCGAGGAGGTGGTGGCGATGGCCACGGTCGCGCTGGCCCGCCTCGACCTGCTCGACGAGGAGGCGCCGGTGCTGCTCGGCGGCAGCATCCTCGCCGCCCGCCATCCCCAACTGGACGACCGTATAAGGGAGTTGCTGGCCGCCCGGGCGCCCAAGGCGGTGGCGAGGGTGGTCACCGCTCGCCCGGTCCTCGGCTCCGTCCTGCTGGGCCTGGACCACGTGGGCGCTCCGCCCGAGGCACACGCCAGGGCGCGGGCCCACTACGAGCACTGACACCCGGGAACCGAACAGATTGCCACGGCGTATTCATGGACAAGGGGGCGGTGCGGGGCGTTGTGTGGTGCCGGAAATCCGGTCGTCACGCTGCGATCCGATCAAGATCCAGTGAAGGCCGGTGCGGAATGTCAGTCCTGGCGGCGATACTTGCGCCGACGGGATGACCCTGGGGGAGGTCAGCAGTGACACAACCGCCGAAGAGCAGCGCGGCGCCACCGGGCTCCGCGCTGCCCACGATGCCGGTGCTACCGCCGCAGCCGGGCCGGTCGGGGGCGCCCGCGCCCCGGCGCACGCCGGACGCGGCACCCGCGCGCCGTACGGCGCTCGCCGAGGGTGTCGACCGGCTGCGCGCGGCGGCGACCACCGAGCCGGGCCGGCTGCGTGCCATCGGCGCGCTGCTTGCCGTGCTGGTGGTCGCGTTCGGCGCGGTCACCGCCTGGCAGACCAACAGCCGGGCGACGGCCGCCGACGACGTCCTCCACCACAGCCAGCCGCTCAGCTCCGACGCGGCCGACATCTACCGCTCGCTCGCCGACGCCAACACCATGGCGGCGAGCGGTTATCTGGCGGGGCTGGAGGAGACCCCGGCGACCCGATCGACATACGAGAAAGATGTGCGTACGGCCGCTTCGAAGCTCGTCACCGCCGCCGCCAACACCGACCCGGGCTCGTCGTCCGCGACCCTCATCAAGCAGCTCAACGAACTGCTGCCCGAGTACAAGGGCCTGGTCGAGTCCGCCCGCGCCAACAACCGGCAGGGCTTCCCGGTGGGCGGCGCCTATCTGCGTGCGGCGAACGACACCATGCAGAACCGGATGCTCCCGAAGGCCCAGGACCTCTACAAGAACGAGAACCAGCGGCTGAGCGCCGACTACGGGGACGCGACGCCGTACCCCTGGTTCGCGATCGCCCTCGGGCTGCTCGCGCTCGGTGGCCTGGCCTGGGCCCAGCGGCGCAACTACCAGCGCACGAACCGGGTGCTGAACCACGGCCTGGTCGCCGCCTCGGCCGCCACGGCGATCGTCCTGCTCTGGCTGGTCGTCGGCCACAGCTTCGCCCGCGCGGGCCTCAACGCCTCGTACGACCACGGGGTCAAGTCGCTCAACGTGCTGCACGACGCCCGTATCGCCTCCCTCAAGGCCCGCAGCGACGAGAACCTGACACTGGTCAGCCGCGGCTCGGAGACGAGGACCCTCCCGGACAAGAAGGTCGTGGACGCCTACGACTGGGGGTACGACCAGGAGATCGCCGCGCTGGGCAAGGGCCTGAAGATGGCCGACTCGCTCGCCGACGACTCCGCGGGCCGCAAGCCCGTAGCGGTCGCCAACAGCTCCATGACGGTGTGGATAGCCCGTCACAAGGTGGTCAGCGACAACAACGAACTGGGCCACTACCAGGAGGCCCGTGACGGTGTCATCGGCGGCAAGGACGCGACGGCCGAGTGCTTCAACGCCGTGGACGCCTCGCTGGACAAGGCACTGGACCACGAGACGAGCGAGTTCAAACAGTCCGCGAGTGACGGCCTGGACGCGATGACCGGCCTCACCGCCGGCGCCGCGGTCCTCGCGGTGCTCGGCGCGGCCGGCGCCGTACTGGGCATCGGGCGCAGGCTGTCGGAGTACCGGTGAAGGGGAAAGAGGGCGTGACGATGCGAGCACGCGGTTACACCGGTCGCCTCCGGAACCTCGGACGGCTGCGGGCCGGCCTGAGGGGCTGGGGCGGGGTGGGCGCGATGGCGGCCGTCTGCGTCCTCGCCCTCGCCTTCGTCCTGCTGCTGCCGCTCACCCAGTCCCGCGGCGAGGCGGGCGCGGACCTCGACGGGCAGCGGACGGCCGAGGGCGTCCAGGCCAAGGCCGCCAAGTGCGACGAGAAGACGGTCCAGAACCTGAGCCCGTCCCCGTCGGACGCCGAGGGCGCCACGATCAAGGCCATCAAGGCCCGCGGTGTCCTGCGGGTGGGCGTCGACCAGAACAGCTACCGCTGGGGGTACCGCAACCCCAACGGCTCCTCCGGCGACCTGGAGGGCTTCGACATCGACCTGGTCACCGCCATCGCCAAGGACATCTTCGGCAGCTCCTACACCTCCGACAACCTCCAGTTCCTGGCCATCCCGACCAGCCAGCGCATCCCCGCGATCCAGAAGAAGCGCGTCGACATGGTGGTCCGCACCATGACGATCACCTGCGACCGCCTCGACGATGTGGCCTTCTCCGCCCCGTACTTCGTCACCGGCCAGCAGGTCCTCGCTCCGAAGGTGTCGACGATCAGCGGCTACAACGACTCGCTCGCCGGCAAGCGGGTCTGCTCGGCGGCGACGTCCACGGCCAACAAGCGGCTGACGGACGACAAGACGAGCGGCAAGCTCCCCGCGAGTGTCGACGTCCTGCCCGCCGTCCCCAACCAGTTGGACTGCCTGGTGCAGCTCCAACTCGGCCAGGCGGACGCGGTGGTGACCGACGGCGCGCTCGCCGCCAGCCAGGCGGCGCAGGACCCGACGGTGGAGCTGAAGGGCAGCCCCTTCACCACCGAGTACTACGGCGTGGCGATGAACAAGGGGGCGACCGACCTGGTACGCCGGGTGAACCGAATACTGGAGACGTACCGCACCAGCCCGGACGGCTGGCGGGCGTCCTACACGAAATGGTTGCTGCCCACCCTGGGTAAGGACTCGGAGTCGGCCAACCCGCCCGCACCGCACTACACGTGACGGACCATCAACTACAGGACAACCAGGACAACACGGACCACTGACGGAAACACAACGCAGCGAGAGGTGATCGATGGGCGTCACGGGACCCCCCGGGCCGGTAATGGACCGGGACGAGGTGGACCGTGCGCTGGCGCGGCTCGGCGCGGAGCACGAGGCCATCGAGACCTCGCTCCTCGCCCTCCAGGACCACGCGGGCCGCAGACTCCTCGAAGGCGCCGAGCTGACCGGCACCACCAAGGAGCGCTGGGCATCCACCGAGGCGTCCATCACGCTGCTGTGGACGTACTTCGACGCGTACACGGACGCCTTCCACGCCGCCCAGAGCATCCGTTCCCGGCGCCGCTGGTCCAGCCGTGAGGACCTGGTCGAGCTGACCGAGCTGCTGCGCGGCGAGTCCGTCACGGTCGCCGGATCCACCGCGGCCACCGCCAACGCCCCGACGCTGACGGGCGGTTCGAGCAAGCTGAGCCACCAGTTCTCGCTGAGCGCGCTGGTCGACGAGATGAACGACCTGTACGCGACCTCGCTCGACATGGTCGTCACGTCCGACGCGGTGTGGTCGGCGCTGCCCGCCCGGATCGACTTACTGGCCGCGGAGTTGCAGCGCACCCGGCAGCTCGCCCACTCCGTCGGCGTCCGCCCCGGCGAGCACCCGGCGGGCGACGACCTGGAGCGCATCACCAGCACCCTGACCGAGCTGCGCGAGCGGGTCATCTCCGACCCGCTGGCCTTCTGGGTGCGGGCGCAGGGCAGTTCGGCCCCCGGCGGCGGCCGACCGGACACCACGGTCTACGACCGGGAGGCGCGCGCCCTGGAGGACGTGCGCCGCGAGATCGACGCCGTGCTCACCGTCCGGCAGGACGCGGAGGCAAGGCTGGTGAAGCTGCGGGACGTGCTCTCCCGCGCGGACCGTACGCTCGCCGAGGCGCGCACCGCGCGCGGTGAGGTCCTCGCGAAGATCGCCGCCACGGAGGTGCCGGTCGTCAGCGGACCGCCGACCGTGCTCCAGGAGCAGTTGTCGACGGCCGCCGAGTACCGCAGACACGCCCAGTGGCACCGGCTGTCCCCGCTCCTGGAGTCCCTGGAGCAGAAAGCTGAGGACGAACTGCTGCGCGCCCGCGAGTCGTTGACCGCGGTCACCCAGCCGCTGGCGGTCCGCGCGGAGCTGCGCGGCCGTCTCGACGCGTACAAGGCGAAGGTCGCCCGGCACGGCCTCGCGGAGGACCCGCTGCTCATCGAGCGGTACGACGCGGCGCGCCGCATGCTGTGGAGCGCCCCCTGCGACCTGCGGGTCGCCGAGCAGGCGGTGCTGCGCTACCAGCACGCGGCGGCAGAGCAGTTCAGCGCTCCCCGGGCCCAACCGCAGGGCGGTCCCGAGGACTTGAGGGGGCCGGGCGCGTGAGTGACGAGGGAGAAGCGGGGTCGGTGATGAGTGAGGCGCGGCGGAAGTGTCAGCGGCCCGGCTGCGAGGGGTCCTACGAGGACGTCGGCGGCGGTGAGCTGTACTGCGACACGTGCGGTCTGGCGCCGGTGGTGTCGTCGACCGGCGCGATCGGTTCGCCGCCCACCGGGATGACCGGCGGCGGCAAGGGCTCGCGAGGTTCGGGGAGCAGCAGTTCCCGTGCCAGCGCCCGCAGTTCGCGTACGTCGTCGCAGTCGTCGAAGTCGCGGCGCTCGGTGTCGGGACGGCTCTCGCGTTCGGTGTCGGGCCGGTCCTCCAGCCGCTCGGTGTCGGTGCGCAGCTCCGGCCCGTCGTCGGGGACCTCCAGCCGCGGCCGGCTCGGGGTCGGCCTGGTGCAGGTGCCGGGCGTGCCGAGGCCGGACCCGCGCGAGATGGTCCTGGAGAACCCGGAGGTGCCCGAGCGCAAGCGGTTCTGCTCGCGCTCGGACTGCGGGGCGCCGGTGGGGCGTTCGCGCGGCGACAGCCCGGGGCGCACCGAGGGTTTCTGCACCAAGTGCGGCAACCCGTACTCCTTCGTGCCGAAGCTGGCCGGCGGTGACGTGGTGCACGGCCAGTACGAGGTCGCGGGCTGTCTGGCGCACGGCGGCCTGGGCTGGGTCTACCTCGCCGTGGACCGCGCGGTCTCCGACCGCTGGGTGGTGCTCAAGGGCCTCCTCGACACCGGTGACCAGGACGCGATGGCGGCCGCGATCTCCGAGCGGCGCTTCCTCGCCGAGATCGAGCACGCGAACATCGTGCGGATCTACAACTTCGTGGAGCACCTGGACCAACGGACGGGTTCGCTGGACGGGTACATCGTCATGGAGTACGTCGGCGGCAAGTCCCTGAAGGAGATCGCCAACGACCGTCGTACGGCGGCCGGGAAGCGCGATCCGCTGCCGGTGGAGCAGGCCTGCGCGTACGGCATCGAGGCCCTTGAGGCGCTCGGCCATCTGCACAGCCGCAATCTGCTGTACTGCGACTTCAAGGTCGACAACGCGATCCAGACCGAGGACCAGCTCAAGCTGATCGACATGGGCGCGGTGCGCAGGATGGACGACGACGAGTCGGCCATCTACGGCACGGTGGGCTATCAGGCGCCGGAGGTCGCGGAGGTCGGCCCGTCGGTGGCGAGCGACCTGTACACGGTCGCCCGCACCCTCGCGGTCATGACCTTCGACTTCCAGGGCTACACGAACGTCTTCGTGGACTCGCTGCCCGACCCGGACAACATCGAGGTCTTCCGCCGCTACGAGTCGTTCTACCGGCTCCTGGTCCGCGCCACCGACCCGGACCCGGCCCGCCGGTTCGCCTCCGCGCAGGAGATGGCCGAGCAGCTGACGGGCGTGCTGCGCGAGGTCGTCTCGCTGCAGACCGGCCGGGCCCGGCCGTCGCTGTCCACCCTGTTCGGCCCCGAACTCAAGGTCACGGACACGGAGTTGTTCCCGGCGCTGGACGGGGACGTGTCGTCGCTGGGGGCGCGGGTGGTGCGGCCGAGGAACCGCAAGGCGGTGGCGTCCACGGCGCTCCCGGCCGCCCGGCTGTCCGCCGCCACACCGCTGCCCACCGCACCGCTGTCCGCCACCGCGGACGCCCCGGGCATCGTCAAGTCGGTCGACGCCCCGGCCGTGGCGCTCGCCCTGCCGGTCCCTCATGTCGACCCGGCCGACCCCAACGCGGGTTTCCTGGCGGGCCTGATGGCGACCGCGGCGACCGAGCTGCTCGGCGCGCTCGCGTCCGCGCCGTCGCCGTCCGTGGAGACCCGGCTGCGGCAGATCCGCGCCTGGCTGGAGAACGGCGACTCCTACACCGCGCTGGACGCGCTGGCGAAGCTGGAGGACGAGCGGCCCGACGACTGGCGGGTGGTCTGGTACCGGGGCGTGGCCGCCCTGGCGACCCGTGACTTCGAGGCCGCCGCGCTCTCCTTCGACGCGATCTACGACGCCTTCCCGGGCGAGCCCACACCGAAGCTGGCGCTCGGGGTGTGCGCCGAGGTGCTGGGGCAGTTGGACAACGCCGCCGAGTACTACGGGCTGGTGTGGTCGACCGACCCGAGCTATGTGAGCGCGGCGTTCGGCCTGGCCCGCGTCCAGCTCGCGACGGGCGACCGGGCCGGTTCCGTACGGACGCTGGAGTCGGTGCCCGAGGCGTCGATCCACTACACGGCCGCGCGGGTGGCCGCCGTACGGGCGCGGCTTCGGCAGCGGACCGCGACGGCCGGCGACACGCCGTTCCTGGACGATCTGACCGCAGCCGCCGGGCAGGTGGAAGCGCTGGAGGGATACGGTCTTGACGCGGTCCGGCGGGAGCGATTGTCGGCCGAGGTCCTCGGGTGCGCCCTCGACTGGATACTCTCCGGAGGCCAGGGTTCCGTGCCGCCCGCACGGCGGGAGCTGCTCGGCAGCGAGCTGGACGAGCGGGGACTCCGCTTCGGCCTGGAGCGTTCGTACCGCACGCTGGCCCGGCTGGCGCGGGGCGGCGAGGAGAGGATCGACCTGGTGGAACGTGCCAACCGTTACCGCCCCCGGACGTGGGTGTAGTTGATGTCGCAGATGCCCCAGTTGTCCGCCTGCCCGAGCTGCGAGGAACCCCTCGAATCGGGTGACCGCTTCTGCGGTGCGTGCGGATACGACCTGTCCGCCGTGCCGGCGCCGCCGGACGACCATCCGACGCTCACCATGAACGGCGCGGTGCCGCTCCCGCCCGAGGAGTCCGCGGAGGTGGACTGGCCCGTGGTGTCCCAGCCCGAGGGTGCCGAGAGCCGGCCGACGGTCCATCTTCCGACGGACCTGCCCGGCACCGATTCGGGCGGCACCCCGCTGCCGACCGACGCCCCGCTCCCGCCGTCCGGTTCGCCGGTCTCCCCGGCCGCGGGCGTACGGTTCGACCGGCCGCCAGAGCCCGACGAGTACCCGCTCCAGGCGCCGGACCCGAGGGTCGCCGCCGATCCGCCGACCCCGGCCGAGGGCACCAAGGTGTGCGTGGCCTGCCGGTCGGGCCGGGTGGATCCGGACGGGTACTGCGAGAACTGCGGGCACGCCCAGCCCCGTGAACGCGACCACATGGAACAGGAGTCGGGCCCGCTCGCGGCGGTCAGCGACCGCGGGCTGCGCCACCACCGCAACGAGGACGCCTTCGCCGTAGGACAGTGCCTGCTGCCGGACGGGGCGCCCGCGCTCGTCGCGGTCGTGTGCGACGGGGTGTCCTCGGCGACCCGGCCCGACGCGGCCTCGCTGGCCGCCTCGCGGGAGGCGGGCGAGTCGCTGCTGGCCGCGCTGCCGCGGGGCACACATCCGCAGCAGGCGATGCACGAGGCGATCATCGCGGCCTCGCACGCGGTCAACTCCCTTGCCCAGGAGCCCGCGACGGCCCGCGAGCACGCCCCGCACCAGAACGCGCCGGCCTGCACCCTGGTCGGCTCCGTCGTCACACCGACGCTTCTCGTCGTCGGCTGGGTCGGCGACAGCCGCGCCTACTGGATCCCGGTGGACCGCAGTTCACCGCCGGCCCGGCTCACCGAGGACGACTCGTGGGCGGCGCAGATGGTCGCCGCGGGCCTGATGAGCGAGGCCGAGGCCTACGCCGACGAGCGCGCCCACGCGATCACCGGCTGGCTCGGCGCGGACGCCTACGAACTGGAGCCGCACACCGCTTCCTTCAAGCCCGACCGGCCGGGTGTAGTGGTGGTGTGCACGGACGGCCTGTGGAACTACGCGGAGTCCGCCGAGGAGATGGCCGAGGTCGTCCCCCCGGACGCGGCGCTCCGCCCGCTGCACAGCGCCCAGGTCCTGGTCGGCCACGCACTGGACGGCGGGGGCCACGACAACGTAACAGTGGCCGTCGTACCGTTCCCAGCCCCGCCACAAGGGGCAGTATCCGGCTGAGGCCAGACAAAACGGGGATGGTCTCGGACCGGAGGGGACCGGTCCGCTCACAGTCATCGCCCCATCCAGGTGGGGTACTTGAGGGGGATCAGAGCAGTCATGGCCAATTTCTCGAAGTCGAACGTGCCACAGTTCTCGGTCGACGTGTACCAGAACGAGTACCTGCCGGAGGGCGGGCGCGAGGTCAACGCGATCGTCACGGTGACCTCGACCGGCGGCGGCACCATCGGAAGCCCGGTCACGGCACCCCATCTCTACTCGGCCGGGCAGGGCCCGGACGCGGCCGTGGCGATCATGGTCGACTGTTCGGGGTCGATGGACTACCCGCCGACCAAGATGCGCAACGCCCGGGACGCCACGGCCGCCGCCATCGACACCCTGCGTGACGGGGTGCACTTCGCGGTGATCGGCGGCACCCATGTCGCCAAGGAGGTCTATCCGGGCGGCGGCGCGCTCGCGGTCGCCGACTCCCGCACCCGTGACCAGGCCAAGCAGGCGCTGCGCAAGCTGAGCGCGGGCGGCGGCACCGCCATCGGCACCTGGCTGCGCCTCGCCGACCGGCTGCTGTCCTCGGCGGACGTCTCCATACGCCACGGCATCCTGCTCACCGACGGCCGCAACGAGCACGAGGCGCCGGAGGACCTGAAGGCCGCCCTCGACTCCTGCGCCGGGCGCTTCACCTGTGACGCGCGGGGCGTCGGCACCGACTGGGAAGTGAAAGAAGTCACAGGGATCGCCTCCGCACTGCTCGGCACCGCCGACATCGTCGCCGACCCCGCGAACCTCGCCGCCGACTTCACGCAGATGATGGAGACGGCGATGGGCAAGGAGGTCGCGGACGTCGCGCTGCGGCTGTGGACGCCGGTGGGCACGGCCATCAAATTCGTCAAGCAAGTGGCGCCCAGGGTCGAGGAGTTGACCGACCGCCGCACCGAGGCGGGCCCGCGCGCCGGGGACTACCCCACCGGGTCCTGGGGAGACGAGTCCCGTGACTACCACGTGTGCGTCGAGGTCCCCGAGGCCGGCATCGGTCAGGAGATGCTCGCGGCCCGAGTCTCGCTGGTCGTCCCGCAGCCCGACGGCAGTGCGCAGAACCTGGGTGCCCAGGGCCTGGTGAAGGCCGTGTGGACCGACGACATGGTGGCCTCCACGTCCATCAATCCCCAGGTCGCGCATTACACCGGCCAGGCCGAACTGGCACAGGTCATCCAACAAGGGCTGGATCTTCGCAAATCGGGTGATGTCGATGGAGCAACGGCCAAACTGGGACGGGCCGTTCAGCTCGCCAGCGTCTCCGGAAACGCGGATACTGCGAAACTGCTTGCGAAGGTGGTGGACGTGGTCGATGCCGCGGCGGGTACTGTGCGACTGAAGGCGAAGGTCGCGGAGGCCGACGAGATGACTCTCGAAACACGGTCCACAAAGACTGTTCGTGTAAAGAAGTGACCTAGCTAGAACGACCCTGTGCGAAAGGGGGACGCGCCGACATGCCGACCTGCCCGAACGGACACCAGTCGGGTTCCGACGACTGGTGCGAGGTCTGCGGTCACCGCATGGCCGGTGCCGTACCCCCGCCCCCTCCACCGCCCCCCGGCGGCGGCTACGGCTTCCCGCCGCCCGCGCCCGGCGGCCGCCCGAACGCCTCCGCCGAGGCGGAGCTGTGCCCGCAGTGCCGTACGCCCCGTGAGGGCGGTGCGCCGTTCTGCGAGGAGTGCCGGTGGAACTTCCTCACGAACACGGCGACCTCGTACACCCCCGCCGCCCCGCGCCCCCCGGCGCCCGGCCCGAGCCCGGCCGCGCGCTTCCAGCAGCAGCCGCCCGGTCCGACGTACGGCGGTGACTCCTACGAGTACCAGGGTTCGCGCCCCTCGCAGATGAACCGCCCGGCCGAGCCGATACCCCCGTTCGGCAACGAACCGACGGGCCGACCCGGAGCGCCTGGAGCACCCGGGGGTCCTGGTGGCCCTGGGGGCCCGAACGGTCCCGGTGGCTTCGGCAACGAGCGCCAAGGGGGCGGCCAAGGTGGCCCCGGCGGTCCCGGCCCGCAGGGCTTCGGCGGCGAACGGCAGGGCGGACCCGGCGGTCAGCCCCCGCAGGGCTTCGGCAACGAGCGGCAGGGCGGTCCGGGTGGACCCGGCGGCCCGGGCTCGCAGCAGGGCTTCGGCAACGAGCGGCAAGGTGGGCCCGGCGCCCCCGGCGGCTCGCAGGGCTTCGGCGGGGAGCGTCAGGGCCCCGGCCCCGGCCCACAGGGGTTCGGCGGCAACGACCCGTCCGGTCCGCCGCGGCCGTTCGGCAACGAGCCCTCCGGCCCGCCCCCGCCCTTCGGCAACGAGCAACCCCCCGGTTCCGCGGGCCGTCCCGGCGGCCAGTTCGGCAACGAGCGCCCCGGCCAGGGCGAGTTCGGCGGTGGCCGGCCCGGCGCCTACGGCGGGGAGCGGCAGGGCCCGCCCGGCCCCTTCGGCAATGACCCCTCGAACCCGCAGGGTCCCCCCAACTTCGGCCCCGACCCCTCGCGGCCCGTCCCGCCCCCGCCCGGACCGACCCCCACCGGGGGCCCCGGCCGGACGAGCGGCGGCGCACCGCAGGCGTTCCAGCAGTCCGCCCCGTCGGCCCCGCCCGGGTACCCGCAGGAGACGAACCGTCCGCAGCAGGGCGGCCCGTCCTTCGGCGGCGGTGACGACGACTGGGTGATCTCCCCGCCGACCCCCGGCTCCCCGGGCGGTCCCGGTGGCCCCGGCGGTCCCGGACAGGGCGGTGGCGGCTACGGCTATCCGCAGCCCGGTTCGACCCAGGCCCCGCCCCCGCCCCGCCAGGCCTACCAGCAGCAGCCGACGACCTGGCTGGCGACGATCGGCCCGGACCGCGAGTACTTCATGGCGATGATGCAGCGCTCGGGCCCGGAGGCCGCGGGTCTCAACCTGCCCGCGTACTCCCCCGAGCAGCAGCGCCAGCTCACCGGCAACCAGATCACCATCGGCCGCCGCCGGCACTCCACCGGAGAGTCCCCCGACATCGACCTGTCGGTGCCGCCGGAGGACCCGGGCGTCTCGCACCAGCACGCGGTCCTGGTCCAGCAGCCCGACGGCAGTTGGGCGGTCGTCGACCAGAACTCGACGAACGGTACGACGGTCAACGGCGGCGAGGAGCCGATCCAGCCCTTCGTGCCGGTGCCCTTGCAGGACGGGGACCGGGTGCACGTCGGCGCGTGGACGACGATCACGGTCCGCCGCGGCTAGCCGCGCGGAGAGAAGCGACGCCCGTCAGCGGAGGGGCCAGGTGTACGGCCCCTCCGGGTCGTCCAGCCACGCCCAGGTCCGCTCACCGGCGACCGTGACGCCGTAGCGCTCGCGTCCGGGTCGCCCTTCGCGCTCCCACAGCTCGTACGCGGCCCGCGGATCGAGGGTGCCCTGGGCGAGGGTCAGCAGGAAGCGGAGGAGTTCGGGCTCGCCGGCCCGGTGCGGGACCTCGTCGGCCGGTCCTGGCCCGGTGCCGCGCAGGGGCACGAAGTACGCGGCCGTGTCCAGGAAGGCGCCCTCGGCGTGCGCCGCGTCCCGGACCGTGAGCCTGATCAGGCCGGTGGCGAGCGGAGCCAGCACGAGCGCCCCGGGCGCGCACTGGGCGAGCCAGCCGCGCGGGATCGACGGCAGGGCGCAGGTCGCCATGATCCGGTCGTAGGGGGCACGTTCGGGGACTCCGCGGGTGCCGTCGCCGGTGACGACGGCCGGGTGGTACCCGGCGTCGGCGAGGTGGGCGCGCGCGGACTCGGTGATCTCCGGTTCCAGGTCGACGGTGGTCACCAGGTCGTCGCCGAGCCGGTGGGCGAGCAGCGCCGCGTTGTAGCCGGTGCCCGCGCCGATCTCCAGGACCCGGTCGCCGTCCGAGACCCGCAGTTCGGCCAACATCCTTGCCATCAGCGAGGGTTGACTGCTGGACGACACCAACTCCCCGTCCCGCAACCGGGTGGCCAGCGGCATGTCGGTGTAGGCCCCGCGCAGCCAGCGCTCCCGGGTGCCCGGATCGGGGCTGTCCCGCCACAGCCGCTCGTGCCCGCCGGCGACGCTCACGTAGTAGTACGGCACGAACAGATGCCGGGGCACCGCCTCGAACACCGCACGCCATTCCGGATCGGTGTCCCAGGCCCCGCTCAGCTCGATCTCCCGCACCAGTTCGGCCCGTGCGGCCACGGCGACGGCGTCCAGATCCTTGTCGAGAGCGTGCGCGCTCATACGTCCACTGTCCTGCGCCAGGGGCCGGGAGGCGAGCGGTCCTAAGTCTTGAGTCCTCGGTCACCCCGTCTGAGACCATGGGAGCGTGAAAGAGATTCGGCGCGGCACGCTTCAGGAGCAGACCTTCTACGAGCAGGTCGGCGGGGAGGAGACCTTCCGTCGGCTCGTCCACCGTTTCTACGAGGGCGTGGCCGGGGACCCGCTGCTGAAGCCCATGTACCCGGAGGAGGACCTGGGGCCGGCCGAGGAGCGCCTCACCCTCTTCCTCATCCAGTACTGGGGCGGCCCGACGACGTACAGCGACAATCGCGGCCACCCGCGCCTGCGGATGCGGCACGCGCCCTTCCAGGTCGACCGGGCCGCGCACGATGCCTGGCTGAAGCACATGCGGGTCGCCGTCGACGAACTCGGGCTCTCCGAGGAGCACGAGCACACGCTGTGGAACTACCTGACGTACGCCGCCGCTTCGATGGTGAACACGGAGGGTTGAGCACGGCGGGTTGAGCACGGCGGGTTGAGCACCGTGGGCTGAGCACCGTGGGCTGACCGCCGTTCACTGAACGTCGGATTCCGGTCACCCGGCGCCGCTATCCGGTCACAATCCGGTCAAGCCATGGTCGCAAACGGTTACTCGACGCCCGTCCCCTCTGACAGCATCGCCGGAAGTGATCCGGACAACGGCGGGGGGCCGGGTGGGGTTCGTCCTGGTACGCGCGCGGGCACACCGCCTGCTGCTCGCCGCCGCGCTGCTCACCGTCCTGCTGACCACGGCGGTCCTCACCACGCTCACCGCCTACTCGGGCGCGATCGGCGACGCGGCGCTCCAGCACTCCCTGAACGACGCCCGCAACACCCCTGACACCGCCCTGATCGTCAAGGCCGACGTCCCGCCCGGCGACCACACGGCCGCCGACACCGCCGTACGGAAGGCGGCCGGCCGGACCTTCGACGGACTGCCGGTGACCGTACGGACCCTGATGCGCTCGGGCCCGTACGCCCTGCCGCGCTCGCTCCAGCCGCGCGCCCAGCGGTCCGGCGACCCCGATCTCACCTACTTCGGAGCCCTGGACCGGACACAGGTGCAGCTGCTCTCGGGCCGCTTCCCCCGCGCGACGGCCTCGGGAGACGTCGAGGTCGCGCTGCCCCGTGCCGCCGCCGAGGGCCTCGGTGTGAAGGCCGGCACCCGCCTCACCCTCCCGAACCGGCTCAGCGGCCCCGCAGCGCACATCCTCGTCACCGGCGTCTACCGGCCCGCCGTCGCGAGCGCCGCCTACTGGCTCCTCGACGACCTGCGCGGCCGTGGCCTCAGCACGGCCGGCTTCACGACCTACGGCCCGCTGCTCACCGCTCCCGCGAGCCTGACCGGGCTGAGCGCCGGGCAGTCCGCGTGGCTCGCGTCCGCCGACTTCTCCACGCTGACGACCGGACGGACGGGCGCGCTGCGCGAGGCGGCCCGCACCGGCAGCGCGTCGCTGCGCAGGGCGAGCGTGCTCAGCGGTACGACGGCCGCCACGACCTCGCTGCCGGACGTACTGGACCGGCTCGACCGCTCGTTGCTCGTCTCCCGCTCCACACTGCTCATCGTCGCGCTCCAACTCGCGCTGCTCGCGGGCTACGCCCTGCTGCTGGTGGCCCGGCTGCTGAGCGCCGAACGGGCGGGCGAGAGCAGGTTGTTGCGGGCGCGCGGCGGCGCCCGGGCCCGGCTCGCGGGCCTGTCGGCGGCCGAGGCACTGCTGCTCGCCGTACCGGCCACGGCAGTTGCTCCGCTCCTCGCCGGCCCGCTCACCGAACTCCTCGCCGGGCACGGCGCGTTGGCCCGGATCGGGCTGCACCTGGACACCCCGGCGGGCGGCCGGGCCGGGGTGTGGCTGGTCGCGGCGGCCGTGGCCCTGGGCTGCGCGTTCGCGGTGACGCTCCCCGCCCTCACCTCGTCCTTCGAGGGCGGCCGGGCCCACGCCCTCCCCGCTCCCCTCCGCGCGGGCGCGGACCTCGGCCTGCTGGTGGTGGCCGCTGTCGCCTACTGGCAACTGAACCGGCAGACCTCGGGAGCCGTCAGCACCGACACCTCCGGGACCCTGGGCATCGATCCCCTCCTGGTCGCGGCCCCCGCACTCGCCCTGCTGGCGGGCACGGTCCTGACGCTACGGCTGCTGCCGCCGGTGGCACGGCTCGCGGAACGCCGGGCCGCCGCCGGGCGGGGGCTGCCGGTGGCGCTGGCGGGCTGGCAGTTCAGCCGGCGTCCGATGCGGGGTGCCGGGCCGGTGCTGCTGCTGGTGCTGGCCCTGGCGCTGGGCATGCTCGCCATCGGGCAGAGCTCCTCCTGGAACCGCTCGCAGAGCGACCAGGCCGACTTCCAGGCAGGGGCGCCGGTACGTGTACTGGCCGCCGGCGAGGGCGGGTTGGGCCGCACGGAGACCTACGCGAACCTCCCGCACGTACGCGAGGCCGCCCCCGCCGTCCGCGCCTCGCAGTCCCTCTCGGGCGACCGTACGGCGACCGTGCTGGCCCTGGACACGGCGCACGCGTCGGACACGGTGCTGATGCGCGGGGACCTGACGTCGGGTCGCCCCGCCGGCCCACTGCTGGCGGGCCTGGGCCCGAAGGGCACCACGAGGGGAACCCAAATCCCCTCAGGAACCGCCCAGTTGACGATGCGAGCGGGCATCCGCGGCACGGGCCCGAAGACCACGGTCGACGTCACGGCCACGGTCGAGGACCGCTACGGCACCCCGTACCAGGAACCGCTGGGCCAACTCCCCACCGATGGACGGCAGTACGACCTGAAGCTGGACGTCTCCGCGTCCCCCGGCCCGCTCACCCTCACCGGACTCCAACTGGACATGCCCCAGCCCGGCGAGCACGGCTCGCAACACCGGCTCACGGTCAGCGCGTTGAGCGCCACGGACGCCCAGGGAAAGGTCCGGCGACTCACTCTGCCCGCCGCCTGGACAGGACGGACCTCCGTCAGCGAGTCGTACGGCCCGACCTCCAACCCGCCCGCCCCGCAGGTGAGTTCGGCGAAGCCGCTGACCGTCGACTACGGCACGGGATACATCCCGGGCAAGGACATCTGGACGGTCGCCTCCGTCACGGTACGGCTGGCGGTCGTGCAGCCGGCGGCGCCCGAGATCACGGCCGTCGCCACCGACCGGTTCCTGACCTCGGCGGGCGCCCGCACCGGACAGCGGGTGCAGGTGACACTCGGCGGGGAGAATCTGCCGGTGCGGATCGTGGCGGCGGTCCGCGGACTGCCGACGACCGGTGATGTCGCGGAGGGCGACGGCGGCGCGCTGCTGGTCGATCTCCGGTCCGTGAACCGGGTGTTGGAGACGCGCTACGGCGAGAGCGTCACGCCCACCGAGTGGTGGCTGCGGACCGCGCCGGGCGACGCGGCGGCGGTGGCCACGGCCGTGCGCGCCCTGCCCGATGTCGATCCCGGGGAGGTCGTGGTGCGGGAGGAGATCGCCCAGGAACTCCGCGACGACCCGTTCGGCGCCGGCCCCGAGGCCGCGTTCGCGGCGGCGGCCCTGGTGGCGGCGGCGCTCGCGGCGGTCGGGTTCGCG
The DNA here is from genome assembly GCF_040681835.1 of Streptomyces sp. NPDC051576. Taxonomy (NCBI): domain Bacteria; kingdom Bacillati; phylum Actinomycetota; class Actinomycetes; order Kitasatosporales; family Streptomycetaceae; genus Streptomyces; species Streptomyces sp. NPDC051576. Next base: position 49,637 of record NZ_JBFAZO010000016.1, on the reverse strand, counting down.
GTGAGCGCGGCGGGGTCCCTGCGGGAACGCGGCGCCGAGTTCGCCGTACTGCGCGCACTGGGCGCCCCGCGCCGCCAGCTGGCCCGGATGATCGCCGCCGAACAGGGCGTCCTGGTCGCCCTCGCCCTCGTGGTGGGCGTGGCCTTGGGCACGGTGCTGACCCGCGCGGTAATCCCCCTGATCGTCCTGACGGCCCAGGCCACCCGCCCGGTCCCGCGCGCCCTCGTCGAACTCCCCGTCGCACGGGTCGCGTTGCTGCTCGTGGCGGTGGCGGTAGCACCCTTGGTCGTCACGGCCGCGCTGGCGCTGCGGCGGGCCGATCCCGCCACCTCGCTCCGCGAACAGGGAGGCGAGTGAAATGAATCCCGCACACGCCTCCGCGACCGCCCCATGGATCCGCACCCCGCTGCGCCCCGCCCCCGTCCCGCGTCTCCTCGTCGAACTCCCCGTCCCACGGGCCGCGTTGCGACTCGCCGCGGTCGCGGTGACACCCCAGGCCGTCACGGCCGCACTGGCGTCGCTGCGACAGGCCGATCCGGCAACTTCGCTCCGGGAACAGGGAGGCGAGTGGGGTGGACACCGCACGCCCTTCCGTGAACGCCCTGCGACGAGCCGATCCCGCCGCCTCGCTCCGGAAACAGGGAGGCAAGTGAGATGAACCCCGCACACACCTCCCCGACCGCCCCCTGGATCCGCACCCGCCTGCGCTCCGCACCCGGCTCCGCCTGGGCGCTGGCCTTGCTCGTCGTGGTGACCGCGTGTCTGGCCGCCGCGTTTCCGCGTGCGCTCGACCGGTACGAGGATGCCGGGCTGCGGCATGCCGCCGGGGAGGCGGGGCCCGACCGGACCTCCGTCCAACTCTCGGGCGGGCAGCCCGACTTGGTGATCCCGCAGAATCAGCGCGAGGCGGACCTGCGCCCTGGCGCGCTCCGCACCCAGTACGACCACGTCCGCACCGCTGTCGGCCGTTCCCTCGTCCTCGACCCCGTGCAGTCCGCGTACGGCGTGCGCCCGGCCAACGACCCGGCCGTGCCGGACAACTGGATACCGCGCCCGAACGGCCTGCCCGCACACGTCTACCCGGCCACCCAGAGCGACCTCGCCGCACACGCGACCGTGCGCGAGGGCCGGTTGCCGCGCGCCGCCGCGTCGGTCACCACGGAGACTCCGGAGGTCGAGGCCGCCGTCACCGCCGCGACCGCCAAGAGCCTGCACATCAAGGTGGGTTCGGTGATCCACGTGCCCGGCGAGGGACGCGCCCCGCTCGCCGTCCGCGTCACCGGCATCCTCACCCCGCGCGATCCCGCCGGTGCCTACTGGTCGACCCAGCCGCTGCTGCGCACCCCGACCCTGGTGGCGCTGCCGACGCCGGACCGGCCGAAGTACTGGCTGGGCGCCCTGCTGCTGGCCCCGGACGCGGCCCCGGGTCTCCTCGCCACCACCGCGAAACCGGCCCCGTACTGGCAGTTGGCCCCCGACCTGACCGCCTTCCACGCCCACGACCTGGACAGCCTCAAGACCGCGGTCGCCGCGATCGAATCGGGCCCCGACCTCCAACGCATCCGGACTTACACCACCCCCGACACCGAGGTGAGCACCGCCCTCGACGACATGTTCACCGCCTACGGCGAACTCCGCGCCGGCATCCGCCCGTTGACCGCCGTCGCGGCCTTCGGCACCGGCTCGGTCGCCGTCGTGGTCCTGCTCATGGCCGGCTCCCTGACCGCCGACCGCCGCCGCACCGAACTCGCCCTGCTCCGCGCCCGCGGCGCCTCGCTGCGCGCCCTCACCGCCCGCCTGTTCGCCGAGACGGCCGTGATCGCCGTACCGGCGGGCGCACTCGGTCTGACGGCCGCGCTGCTGGCCGTCCCCGAGGGCCGCCGCTCCTACGCCGTCGCCGCCGCCCTCGCGGTCACCCTCACCGCGTCCGCCGCCCTGCCCGTGCGCGCCGCGCTCACCCATCGGGCCGTGGGCGTCCACGGCCCGCGCGAGGACGTGACGACCGTACGTCCCTCGCGGCGCCGTACGGTCGCCGAGCTCACCCTGCTGGTGCTGGCCTCCGGCGCGGTGGAGGCCCTGCGCAGACGCGGCACGTCCGGCTCCTCGGGAGATCAACTGGTCGCGCTGGCACCGGTGTTGGTGGGCGTGATCGCGGCCCTGGTGCTGGTCCGGGTCTACCCGCTGCTGCTGCGCCGGCTGGCCCGTCCGGCCGGTCTGCTGCGGGGCGTGGTGGGCCATCTGTCGCTGGCCAGGGCGGGCCGCACCTCCGTCTCCGCGGTGCTGCCCCTGCTCGCGCTGCTGACCGCGCTCACCACGGCCGCGTTCGGCGGCTCGGTGCTGGCGGGGGTGAGCGACGCCCGCGACCACGCGGCCCTGCTCGCCGTCGGCGCCGACGCCCGCATCGACGCGACCGCTCCCCTGCCGACCGAACTCCCTGGCAAAGTAAGCCGGTTGGCGGGGGTGCGCGGGCTCGCCGAAGTGAGCGTCACGGACCAGGCGAAGCCGCTGGACGGCCTGGAGGCGGTACCGCTGGTGGGCGTGGACCCCGGCTCCTACGCGGAGTTGGCGGGACGGACGAGCCTGGGGGCCTTCGGCGAGGGGCAGTTGAAGCAGTCCGGTTCGGTACTCCCGGCCCTCGCCTCGCCCTCCGTGGCGGCCGCCTACGGCACCCGCCCCTTCCTCGTACGGCTGCCCGACACCAGCGCGGTCACCGTGCGGATCGTGCTCGTGCGGGACGTGACCCCGGCCGTGTCCGGCGCCGACTTCCTGGTCGTGGACCGGGCCGGGCTGTCCGGTGCGGCGGCCAGGCCGAGTTCGCTGCTGGTGACCGGCGAGCGGGTGAGCGGGGCCGCGCTGCGCGCGGCGGCCGGAACCTCGGCCGGGGTGACGGTACGGGCCGAGGAACGCGCCCGGTACGTCGACTCGCCCCTCCAGTCCGGCGCCGAGCACATCTACACGGCGGCGGTCGCCGCGGGCGCCGGGTACGCCGTCCTCGCTCTCCTCCTCGCCCTCCTGCGCGCGGCCCCCGAACGCGCCGCCCTGCTGGCCCGGCTCCGCACGATGGGCCTCACCCGGGCGCAGGGCCGCCGGCTGCTCGTCCTGGAGTCGCTGCCCCAGGCCGTGCTGGCGGCGGCCGGCGGCGCGCTCACCGGCTGGGCCACGGTCCGGCTGCTCGCCCCGGGCTTCGACCTGACCTCGGTGGCCCTGGCCTCGGCCCGGAACCCGCTCGGGGAGGCCCACTTGAGAACCGATCCGGTGTCGCTTGCCGTCCCCGCGATCGGGGTGCTGCTGGTGGCGGTGGGGGTCGCCGGGGTGCAGGCCTGGTGGTCCGGACGGCAGGCGTCCGTACGGGAGTTGAGGGCTGGGGACGCGCGGTGAGCCGTAGCGAGGACGTGCGTGAAGAAGGCTTGTGCCGAAGTGCCGGGTGCGACCGAGGAGAGCGTCGATGACCACGAACCCCACCCTCGCCGACCTGGCCGCCCGCGCCACCGAGAGCCGCGACCGGCCCGTCTACGGCCATGACGCGCTCATCACCTGCGACCGGTTGGTCCGCATCTTCACCACGGACGGTGTCGAGGTGCAGGCGCTCCAGGGGCTCGATCTCCTGGTCAGGGAGGGCGAGTTGATGGCCCTGGTGGGGGCCTCGGGCAGTGGCAAGTCGACGCTGATGAACATCCTGGCCGGGCTGGACACGCCCACCGCGGGCGCCGCCCGGGTGGCCGGCCGGGATCTGCTCACGATGACCGCCAAGGACCGGCTCGCCTACCGCCGTGAGGTCGTCGGCTTCGTCTGGCAGCAGACCTCCCGCAATCTGCTCCCCTATCTGACGGCCGCTCAGAACATCGCCCTGCCCATGCAGTTGTCCGGCGCCCGCTCCAAGCGTCGGGTGAGGGCCGAACGCGCCCTGGAACTCCTGGAGTTGCTGGAGGTAGCCGACTGTCGTGACCGACGCCCGCAGGAGATGTCGGGCGGCCAGCAGCAGCGGGTGGCGATCGCGGTGGCCCTCGCCAACGCTCCGGCCGTACTGCTCGCCGACGAGCCCACCGGCGAACTCGACTCGCACACCGCCGAACAGGTCTTCGCCGCGTTCCGCACCGCGAACGAGCGGTTGGGCACCACCATCGTGATCGTCACCCACGACCAGACGGTGGCCACCGAGGTCCGCCGTACGGTCGCCATCCGCGACGGCCGCACCTCCACGGAGGTCCTGCGGCGCAGCGAGGTCGACGCGACCACGGGCCACGAGACGGTCGTGGCGCGGGAGTACGCCATGCTGGACCGGGCGGGCCGGCTCCAACTCCCCGCCGAGTACACGGAAGCACTGAACATGCGCGACCGCGTGGCCCTGGAACTGGAGCCGGACCACATCGGCGTCTGGCCGGACGACAGCGAGCGGGACTGAGCGGGCTCAGAGCACGCTGACGCCGAGCGCGCCGACTCCCGCCCTGCGGACGGCGATCGAGCCGTACGGCGTGCGCAGCCGCAGCCACGCGCCCGAGGAGAAGAGGCCCGGCTCGCCGCCGGGGCGCAGGAACCCGAGCGACTGCGCCGCGTGCACCGCGCGCACCGGCAGCGGGGTGTCGCCGACCGGCCGGGACCAGATCTCCCGCCCTATCCGGTCGAGTTCGCCGCGCGTACGGCCCTCGGGGGCCAACTCCTGGGTACGGGACCGGAATTCGGCGACTCCGGACGCGATCATCCCGCGCAGTGCCTGCGGGCCTGGCAGTCCGGACTCGGGGGTCCAGCCGCCGCGCGGCGGCAGCACCCCGGCCCACGGTGGGCCGGTCACCGCGGCCGGAACCCCGGCCGTGGCCGCCGACTCGTCGATGGACTCCAGGAGTTCACCGGCGGAGACGGTCACGTCGAGGTCGACGTCCAGGCCGTTCTCGTACGGCTTGGCGAGGCGCACCGCGCGGATGGCGAGCACCTCGAAGGACGGCGGACGGCCGAATACGGCCAGTGCGGTGCCGGCCGCCTGGAGACGGACCGCGGCGCCGCGGTCGTAGTGGAGCAGCCGGGAGAGGAAGGCCGCGAAGTCCGCCGCCTCCCCTTCGTCGGCGAGGTGGAGGACCGTCATGCGGCGACGGCCTCCTCCTCGTCGTCGTCCCGGTACTCCTCCAGGAACTCCCGTTCCTCGGCGGTGATCCGGCGCGGTCGCTGTGTCTCGAAGTCGAAGGGCACGACGACCGTGGAGGCACGGACGTAGATCTGGTCGCCGTCCTTCACCTCGTAGGTGATGGTGAAGGACGCCGCCCTGATCTCCGTGATCCACAGCTCGATGTCCACGGGCGCGTGCCGGTGGACGAGCTGGCGTTTGTAGTCGATCTCGTGGCGCGACACCACCGAGCCCTGCTTGAAATCCTTTTCCGGGCGGAACAGGAAGTCGATACGGGCTTCTTCCAGGTAGCGGATGAAGACCGCGTTGTTGACGTGGCCGTACGCGTCCATGTCCGACCAGCGCAGCGGGCAGCGGTAGATGTGGCGCAAGAAGATCAGCCCCGGGTCAGCTTCTTGTAGGTGGCGCGGTGCGGACGCGCCGCGTCCGGGCCGAGCCGCTCGACCTTGTTCTTCTCGTACGACTCGAAGTTGCCCTCGAACCAGAACCACTTGGAGTCACCCTCGTAGGCGAGGATGTGCGTGGCCACCCGGTCCAGGAACCAGCGGTCGTGGGAGACGACCACGGCCGCACCGGGGAATTCGAGCAGCGCGTTCTCCAGCGAGCCGAGGGTCTCGACGTCGAGGTCGTTGGTCGGCTCGTCGAGGAGCAGCAGGTTGCCGCCCTGCTTCAGGGTGAGCGCGAGGTTGAGGCGGTTGCGCTCACCACCGGAGAGCACGCCGGCCGGCTTCTGCTGGTCGGGGCCCTTGAAGCCGAACGCGGAGACGTAGGCGCGGGAGGGCATCTCGACCTGTCCGACGTTGATGTAGTCCAGTTCGTCCGAGACGACGGCCCACAGCGACTTTTTGGGGTCGATGTTCTCGCGGCTCTGGTCGACGTAGGAGATCTTGACGGTGTCGCCGACCTTGATGGAGCCGGAGTCCGGCGTCTCCAGGCCCTGGATCATCTTGAAGAGGGTGGTCTTGCCGGCGCCGTTCGGGCCGATCACGCCCACGATGCCGTTGCGCGGCAGCGTGAAGGAGAGGTCCTCGATGAGGACCTTGTCGCCGAAGGCCTTGGAGAGGTTGCTGACCTCGACGACGATGGAGCCCAGGCGCGGGCCCGGCGGGATCTGGATCTCCTCGAAGTCCAGCTTCCGCATCTTGTCCGCCTCGGCGGCCATCTCCTCGTAGCGGGACAGACGCGCCTTGGACTTGGCCTGCCGCCCCTTGGCGTTGGAGCGGACCCAGTCCAGCTCCTCCTTGAGGCGCTTGGCGCGCTTGGCGTCCTTCTGGCCCTCGACCTTGAGGCGGGAGGCCTTCTTGTCGAGGTAGGTGGAGTAGTTGCCCTCGTAGGGGTGGGCGCGGCCGCGGTCGAGTTCGAGGATCCACTCGGCGACGTTGTCCAGGAAGTACCGGTCGTGGGTGACGGCGACGACGGTGCCGGGGTACTTCGCGAGGTGCTGCTCCAGCCACTGGACGGACTCGGCGTCCAGGTGGTTGGTGGGCTCGTCGAGCAGCAGCAGGTCGGGCGCTTCGAGCAGCAGCTTGCACAGCGCGACGCGGCGGCGCTCACCACCGGAGAGGTTGGTGACGGGCCAGTCGCCGGGCGGGCAGCCCAGGGCGTCCATGGCCTGCTCCAACTGGGTGTCCAGGTCCCACGCGTTGGCGTGGTCCAGGTCCTCCTGGAGCTTGCCCATCTCGTCCATGAGCGCGTCCGAGTAGTCGGTCGCCATGAGCTCGGCGACCTCGTTGAAGCGCTTGAGCTTGCCCATGATCTCGGCGGCGCCGTCCTGCACGTTCTCCAGGACCGTCTTCGACTCGTCGAGCGGGGGCTCCTGGAGCAGCATGCCGACGCTGTAGCCCGGCGACAGGAACGCGTCGCCGTTCGACGGCTGCTCAAGGCCCGCCATGATCTTGAGAACGGTGGACTTACCGGCACCGTTAGGTCCGACCACACCGATCTTCGCGCCGGGCAGGAAGCTCAGCGTCACATCGTCAAGGATGACCTTGTCGCCGTGCGCCTTGCGCGTCTTGCGCATGGTGTAGATGTACTCAGCCAAGAGAAACCGTCCGGCAGCTTGAAATCTGGAGTGGGCAGATGTACTCCATCTTGCCCGACAGCCACCCCTCGGGGGAAACGCGTATAGGCCGGGGGCTGTGAGCTGGGGGTTCGGCGTCCGGTATGTGACCGGACTCACCATCCGCAGTTCCCACTTCAGCGCGTAGGTGTGCGGCGACGGGCCGGTAGCCGTCGTCGACCGCCCAGGACCCCGCCTCGCCCCAGGCCAGGCCGGTGCGTCCCACCGCGTACGCCTCGCCGTTGCCGATCACGAGGAAGGACGTCTCCCGGACCACGGCGGTGCAGCCCCCGGTCCGGTAAGACTCAGTACGCGGTACTCCGCGTGCGAGACCAGATCGTCCACCGCTCCCCACGCGATACCGAGCACCGAGATGGCGATCAGCGGCATGCTCCCCCGCAGGACCCGCCTCGCCTGCTTCCGAGGGGCCGCGAGAGCGCCGCCCGGGGAGACCGTCGGGCGACGGTCCACCACAGCACGAGGGCCAGGACGAGGAGAGCACCGCTCACCTGCCAGCCGGGAACCACCCGCCCCCGTACGACCAGCAGCAGGTCGCTCCAGCTCGCCGCAGCGGTCTCAGGCTCCCCCGACCTCGACCCGAACCGTCGCCGCCTTGCCTTCTCAGCCCTGCCCGGGCTTGCGGTCCCGCAGCAGGACCAGGGTCGTGGCGCCGATGCCGACCAGGCCGAGGGCGACGACCGTGATCATCGGGGTGATGCCGGAGCCGCCGGTCTCGGCGAGGTTGGTGTCGACGGTGGTGCCGCCCACCGTCGCGGGGCTCGGCTCGCTGAGCGTCTGCGTCACATCGCCGCCCGCGTCGCTCTCCGTCCGGCAGTCGAGGACTCCGGTGAACCGCTTCGCGTAGCCGTGCGGCGCCGTGATCGTGAAGTCGTACGCCTGGTCCTCCTGGAGCGGGATCGTCACCGTCTGGGACTTCCCGGCGTCGATACCGTGCTCGACGCCCAGCAGCTCGAAGGTGAACGTCGAGTCGCCCTGGTTGGCCACCGTGATGTCCACGCCGCCCTCGGCGCAGTTCTTCCGCGCCGAGAGTGCCGGTATGGCACCGGTCTTCGCCCAGTCCGCGCTCGCGACGGCGGAGACCGTCGACTCGCTGGAACCGGCGAGGATCTGCGTCTGGCTCCTGCTGTCGGAGGTGAAGGCCCGGCCGACGGGCACGGTGGTGGAGGCCTGCACGGTCAGCTCGGCCGACCCGGCCCCCGCCTTCTCGGGCACGTCGAAGAACACCTGGCTGCCGTCCACGGCGGACGTGACGACCTTGCCGTCCTTGTCGACGATCCGCACCCCGCTGGTGGCGGCGTCCGCGGGCGGCGTCACCGTCACCCCGCTCGAGTTGGTGTGCACGGTCACCGGGCCGAGCCGCTCGCCCGGGTGCCCGGAGACCGCGGGCGGGTCGAGGGTCAACGAGGCCTGCGGTTCGGCCACGTCCCGCGCGCTCTTCTGCAGATAGTCCGCGAGCTTCTCCGCCTGCGGGTCGACCGCGTCGACGTCGGCGCCGTCCGAGTAGCGCCAGATGGCCACCTGGGTGCCGGCCGCCGCGTCCTGCTCGGTCAGGCCCTTGGTGCCGGCCTTCGCGGAGAGCACCGCGAGATCGTTCACCTGCGGGTAGGAGTGCTGCAGGATCCAACGGATCTTGCCCGCGCTCTTGTTGGCGCCGAGCGATGTGCCGCTCCACGCGGTCTCGTGGTACTTGGCGTCGCGCTGGGTGGGGTTCTGGAGATCGACGCAGTACGTCTGCAGGGTGCCGCCGCCGTCCACGGACATCTCGAACAGGCCCGCGGAGACCTGCTGATCGCCACTGTCCGCGTGGATCACGGCGTCGCCGTACGTCTTGAGCCCGCCTATGGTGGCCGTCGCCCCGCCCTGGGTCTGCGGTGTCTCGTCGGCGACGGCCGGGCCGGCACCGGCCAGCACACCGGCGGCGACGAGTCCGCACGCCCAGGCCGCGGCGACGAGGCGCACGGCGCCCCGCCCGCGCGGGGACCGCGCGGAGAACACAGACAAAGCAGATGACACGGAATTCCCCTTCGAGCAGGACCCGTTGGCGTGGGAATGCGGTCCCACCAGCAGCATGAATAGCGCCGGGAGCTGTGCCCGAGCTATGCCCGGCATCCTATGGACGCGGACGACCCCCCTTCTCCAGTCGGGTCATCGGATAACCGATCCGACTCGGAATCGTTATCCCCAAGATCGTCTGCGAGCAGGGCTTATCGACAAATCCACCGGACCGTTCGGAGCGCATTCATCGATAAGCCGCAGTTCGATCAGCTCGGGGCATTCACTGACATCACGTCACCACGAGTACGTCCGAACGCTGTTGCCCGGGAGAATCGGAAGCGACGGCGGCGGGGTCGGCGGAATCGGCGACGGAATTCCCGTCCGGCGTCTCCCAGTTGGGCTCGGGCCGGGGCGGAGAGGCCGAGGTCTCCGGCTTGTTGGCCCGCCGGAAGGCCGAGGTTCCGCGCGCCAGGTCGTGGCCGATCGACACCGCGTCGATGTCCGCCGAGGACCGGTTCGGCTGCCCCTCCCGCGCCTCCGTCCGCACCTTCAGCCGGCCCTGGACGACGACGGGGTCACCGACCGACACCGACGCCGCCACATTGGTGGCCAACTGGCGGTTGGCCCACACCGTGAAGAAGTTGGTGTGGCCGTCCGTCCACGTGCTCTTCTCGCGGTCCCAGTAACGCGAGGTCACCGCCAGCCGGAACCGCGCCGACGGTCCCGCCGCCAGATCCCGGTACATCGGCTGGGTCGCCACATTCCCGACGACGCACACCATGGTCTCGTTCATCGCGTCTCCCTCCCTCACCCGGCCTCGCGGACCGGGCGGAAACGCGTACGGGCCCGTCCCGTACGGCTGCAGTCAGACTGCCTCCGCCGAGCCGGGCCCGCCGAGCGCTGTGGACCGGCGCCCACCTGTGGAAATCCTCATCACCCGGACGAGGGAACGACGTTCGGACCGCAGTTCACCCGGCCCAAGACCGTAGTTCACCCGGCCCGGACCGTGGTTCACCCGGCCCGGACCGCAGTTCACCCGCCCCCGACGCCCGCCCCCGTGACCCGCCCGTACTGCTCCCGGACCTCCCGGTACCGCAGCAGCTCCGCGGCCAGCGGATCGAGCACCTGTGCCCGTCCGCATCCCGAGGCCGCCTCCCGCAGGCGCCGCTCCGCGTCGAGGCCGTAGCGCCGGGCGGGTCCGCGGGCCGCCAGCCGGCAGCTCCACTCGACGAGCGGGCCGCCGATGATGCCGGCCACCATCAGCAGCACCGGCACCCCCAGATTCGGTGTCATGAACCCGATGATCTGCCCCAACAGCCACAGCCCGCCGACGACTTGGAGGATCGTCATCGACGCCTGCGCCAGTACGGCCGCGGGCCACCAGCCCGGTCGCGGCGGCCGTCCCGCGGGCAGCCCGGCCCGCGCCGCCAGTTCGTCCAGCGCCTCGGGCAGCCCCTGCGACCCGCGTACGGCCGCCTCCCGCACCGCCTGCGCCCACGGCGCCGGGAGTCCGCGGGACGCGCGGTCGGCGACCGTACGGACCGCCTGCTCGACGCGCTGGCGTGCCGTGGCCTCCTCGTCCGCCTGGGCGCGCACCGGAAGCCGGCCGGTCGCCGGTTCGCGCCGGTCGTTGTACCAGCGCCACAGCCGCAGCCAGGGCGTGCCGCAGGCCCGGTTGGCGTTGCGCAGCCAGGCGCGTTCGGCCGCGTCGCCCGCCGCGGTGGCGCCCACCGCGTCCGCGAGGCGCGCGGCGAACTCGTCCCGCGCCTCCTCGCTGAGCCCGGTGCGCCGACCCGTGGCGTAGACGGGTCGCAGTCGCCACGCGGCGGCGTCAACATCGGCTGAAATTCGCCGTGCCGCGGCTCCACGATCCGCCACGAACTGGCCCAGAACCTCGCGCAGTTCCGGGATGCCGTCCCCGGTGAGCGCGGACAGGGAGAGCACGGTGGCACCGGGTTCGCTGTACTCCCCGAGGGCGATCCCGTCCTCGTCGAGCAGTCGGCGCAGATCGTCGAGGACCTGGTCGGCGGCCTCCCCGGGGAGCCGGTCGATCTGGTTGAGGACGACGAACATGACCTCCGCGTGGCCCGCCATCGGCCGCAGATAGCGCTCATGGATGATCGCGTCGGCGTACTTCTCCGGGTCGACGACCCAGATGACCGCGTCGACGAGCGCCAGGACTCGGTCCACCTGCTCGCGGTGCGCCACGGCCGCCGAGTCGTGGTCGGGCAGGTCCACCAGGACGAGCCCGCGCAACTGGGCCTCCATCTCGGCGCTCTGCAGCGGGCGTCGGCGCAGTCGTCCCGGGATGCCGAGCCGGTCGATGAGGGTGGCCGCGCCGTCGCTCCAACTGCACGCGATGGGCGCGGCGGTGGTGGGCCGTCGTACACCCGTCTCCGAGATGGCCACTCCGGCGAGCGCGTTGAAGAGCTGCGACTTGCCGCTGCCGGTGGCGCCCGCGATGGCGACGACGGTGTGCTGTCCGGAGAGCCTGCGGCGCGCGGCCGCCTCGTCGAGGACCCGCCCCGCCTCGGCGAGGGTGCCGCTGTCGAGCCGGGTCCGGGAGAGCCCGACCAGTTCGCGCAGCGCGTCCAGCCGCGACCGCAGCGGCCCGTCGTAGGCCAGCGGGGCCGGGACGTGCGCGGCTTTCGCGGTGTGCGCGGCCTGCGCGCGGGCGGCCCGGTTCTCCGCGGCCTGCTGCGCCGCGGTGGTCTCGTTGACCCGCCGGGCGATGAGCCCGTCGTCCCAGCCGCCGGCCGGTTCCCCGGGGTCCGCCGGGTCCGCCGCCACCTTGTCGGTGTCCGCCCGCCCGCTCACCTCCTTCGCGGCCTTTACGGAGCGGCCCTTTACGGGAGTCGCCCCCGAATCGCCCTCTACGGGGGAGGGCTTTTCGAGGCGCTCGGCCTTGATGTCCGCACCCTGGCCGTGATCGGCGCGATCGGCGTGATCCATCTCGTCCGTGTGGTCCTGGTCAGTGACGGCAGTCACCGGTCACCTCTCCTTCTGCAGTACGGACAGCGCGGCGATGAGTTCGGCCTGGGGTTCGGGGTGCACGTCGAGGGCGTCGAGCGGGGCGAGCCGGCGTTCGCGCTCGGTGTGCATGACCCGGTCCAGATGGTCGTTGAGCAGCCGCCCGGCACGGTCCCGCAGCCGTAGCGCGCCGTGGGCGCCGATCCGCTCGGCGAGCCCCTCGCCCGCGGACCGCGCCCGGCGACCGCCCAACAGCGCGGTGGCGACCAGGGCGGCGACCACCTCGGGCTCGGTCGCGGCACTCCTGTCGAGGTCGTGCACCTCTTCCTCGGCGTACTCCTCCAGCTCGCGCCGCCACCGCCGTACGGCCATCCCGATGCGGTGCTCGGCGCTCTCCGGCGAGGGGTCGCGGCCGGTGAGTTCGGGGGCGCCCGCGGCCGGTTCGCGCCGCCAGGCGTCGTCGACGCGTTCGTCGGCGGCCGTGACGGAGCACAGGAGCAGTGCGGCGAGGCTCTCCGCGAGGGCGTCGAGCAGTTCGCCGGCCGAGCAGTCGAGCGGGAAGGCGCGCCAGCGCTTCAACGCGTCCCCGGCGAGCACGGCCCCGGCCTGCAACCGCCCCCGTACGCGCGCGTGCTCGCTGTCGTAGGCCCCGTCGACGGCGGCCGTGAGCCGTAGCGCGGCCGCGTACTGGGCGGCGGCGGCGCTGGCCAGCTCGGGCATCCGCGACTTGAGCGAGTCGAGGACGCCGTAGGCCGTGCGCGCCATGGTCTGGTGCCGGGCCACCGGATCCTGGGCCTGCTGCGCGAGCCAACTCCGCAGCGTGGCCACGGCGCTGGCCGGCAGCAGGCCTCCGCCCCAGGCGGACTCGGGCAGTTCGGGCACCGTGAACCGGGGGACGTCGCCGAGTCCGGCCTTGGCGAGCAGGGCGCCGTACTGGCGGGACACCTCGGAGACCACCTGGTGGGGCACCCGGTCGAGGACGGTGACCAGGGTCGCGTCGTGCTCCTTGGCCGTGCGCAGCAGATGCCAGGGCACGGCGTCGGCGTAGCGGGCGGCCGTGGTGACCATGATCCAGATGTCGGCCGCGCAGATCAGTTCGGCGGCCAGCACCCGGTTGTCGGCGACCAGGGAGTCGATGTCGGGCGCGTCCAGGAGGGCGATTCCGCGCGGGAGGGAGTCGGCGGTCTCCACGCGCAGCACGCGCATACCGTCCTCCCCGGGGAGGAGCAACTCGTCGGCAGGGTCCTGGTGGGGCACCCACACGCGCGTGAGGTCGGGCAGCACCCGCATCCCGCTGAACCAGTGATGGTCCTCCGGATGACAGACCAGCACCGGGGTGCGGGTCGTCGGCCGCAGCACGCCGGCCTCGCTGACCCGGCGCCCGACCAGGGAGTTGACGAGTGTCGACTTCCCCGCGCCGGTGGAGCCGCCGACCACGGCCAGCAGAGGGGCTTCGGGCTCTTTCAGGCGGGGCACCAGATAGTCGTCGAGCTGGGCGAGCAGTTCGTCGCGGTTGGCACGCGCGCGTGGAGCCCCCGCCAGGGGCAGCGGGAAGCGTGCGGCGGCGACACGGTCGCGCAGGGCGGAGAGTGCGTCGAGCAGCTGAGGCCGTACGTCCAAGGTCACCACATGTGAAGAATGCCCAATTTTGGGGGAATTCTGAAGCATATGCGCATGTCTGCGCGCCGACGGAACACAACGGACGGAAGGGATGACTGGGGCATGGGCACAGTCCAGGCATAACGAGTGCACAACACCCGTGCCTCGGGGCACCAAAAGCGATGCACGATTCGTACCTGCCTGCGATTATCAGGACCGCTTCACCGAACCTCCACATCGAGCCACGGAGGGGAAGCAACAGGGACAAGGACCCGGGAGCCCTATCCTTGTCCCCGGCAACGTCACGGACCGGCCCACACCCGGGCACACCACGACCGAGGCCACCACATCCGGCCCCCGTAGCTCAGTGGATAGAGCAGGCGCCTTCTAAGCGCTTGGCCGCAGGTTCGAGTCCTGCCGGGGGCGCCACAAGGGCTCTGATCAGGGAATCGTCTCCCATGTTTCGGCACCGTTTCCGTTACGTCCCGCTGGATACGTAATGGTCAAGAATTGCACCCGAACGCTTGTGGGCTCTCGCGAGGGCGACCGATCATTGGCCGAATCCCGCCCCTCCCCCCGAACCCGCAGGAGCCCCCGGTGGCCGCAGGTCAGATAGCCTCCGAGCCGGCCGGCGCGCCGGCCGCAGCCCAGACCGAACGACAGAAGCTGCGCAAGCACTTCGGCCGGTTCGACATCCTCTTCTTCCTGCTCTGCACCATCGTCGGCGTGGACACCATCGGCACGGTCGCCTCCTCCGGCGCCGAGGCGTTCACCTGGCTCATCGTGCTGGCCGCGGTCTTCTTCGTGCCCTCGGCGCTGCTGACCGCCGAACTCGGCGCCGCGTTCCCCGAGGAGGGCGGCCCCTACATCTGGACCAGCCGGGCCTTCGGCCGTCTCGCGGGCGCCGTCAACAACTTCCTGTACTGGATCACCAACCCGGTGTGGCTCGGCGGCACCCTCGCCGTCTCCGCCGTCACGGCCTACACGACCTTCTTCAACGACGGAAAAGACCTGAGCACCCCGGCCTTCTACGTCTTCGCCCTCGTCTTCATCTGGGTGGGCGTCCTCGCCGCGATCCTCTCCTTCGACGTCGGCAAGTGGATCCCCACCATCGGCGCCTGGAGCCGCTTCGTGCTCCTCGGCCTGTTCACGATCACGGTCGTCGTCTACGGCATCCAGCACGGCCTGCACGGTTTCGGCCTCGGCGACTTCTCCCCGACGTACGCGGGCTTCGTCGGCCTGGTGCCCGTCCTGATGTTCAACTACGTCGGTTTCGAGCTGCCCAACACCGCGGGCGACGAGATGACCGACGCCCAGAAGGACGTCCCCTTCGCGATCTTCCGCAGCGCCGCCCTCGCCGTCCTCCTGTACGCGCTCCCCATCCTCGGCATCCTGCTCGTCCTGCCGGTCAAGGCCATCACCGGCCTCGGCGGCTTCCTCGACGCGATCCGCCAGGTCTTCACCGTCTACGGCGGTGACGTGGCCGCCGACGGCACCGTCACCAGCAGCGGGGCCGGCACGGTGCTCGGGGACATCGCCGCGGTCCTGTTCATCCTCACGGTGCTCTCCTCCGGCGTCACCTGGGTCATGGGCTCCGACCGCGCCCTCGCGGTCTCCGGCTACGACGGCGCCGCGCCGCGCTTCCTCGGTGTCATCTCCAGCCGGTTCGGCACGCCGGTGCGGGTCAACATCCTCAGCGGTCTCGTCTCCACCGGCGTCC
This sequence comes from Streptomyces sp. NPDC051576, assembly GCF_040681835.1. Taxonomy (NCBI): domain Bacteria; kingdom Bacillati; phylum Actinomycetota; class Actinomycetes; order Kitasatosporales; family Streptomycetaceae; genus Streptomyces; species Streptomyces sp. NPDC051576. The sequence continues at coordinate 34,157 of NZ_JBFAZO010000016.1, read as the reverse complement.
TGATCCTGGCCCACCAACTGACCAACGGCAGCGCGGCCAAGCTCTTCGGTGCCGTCCTCGGCCTCGCCATCTCCACCACGCTCATCAGCTACCTGGGCATCTTCCCGGCCCTCGCGGTGCTGCGCTACAAGGCCCCGGACGTCCCCCGCCCCTACAAGGCGCCCGCCCCCATCCTGATCAGCGTGGTGCTCACCGTGCTCATCGTGTTCGCGAGTGTGCAGTTGGTCGCCCCCGGCGCGGGCGACCACTGGTTCGGCGCCGACTACGTCCCGGACGGCTGGACCGAGAGCGAGCGCGGGAAGTACCTCCTGACGGAGCTCGTACCACTCATCGGGTTCATGCTCCTCGGCGTCCTCTTCTGGGCCCTGGGCAAGCCGACCCGCAGGGCGAACTCGCTCGTCAAGGAGTAGGGCGCAAGGAGTAGCGTTCCAGTCGATCACCGGGGAGCCGGTCCCCGGGACCGACAGAAGGAAGAGAACCGCCGTGCGCCTGCGCTGTGTTGTCCTCGACGACTTTCAGAACGTGGCGACCGAGCTCGCCGACTGGTCGCCCGTCCAGGACACGGTGGAGGTCGTGAGCCTGCGTGAACACCTCGACGACGAGGGCGAGTTGGCCGCCGCCCTCGCCACCGCCGACATCGTCGTCACGCTGCGCGAACGCGTCCCCTTCCCCGCCTCGCTGTTCGCCCGGCTCCCGCGCCTGAGGCTGCTGGTGGCCTCGGGGATGCGCAACTCCGTCATCGACTACGCCGCCGCCGAGGCGCACGGCGTCACCGTGTGCGGTACGGCCAGCTCCTCGACCCCGCCCGTCGAAATGACCTGGGCGCTGCTCCTCGGCCTCGCCCGCGGGATCGTCGAGGAGAGCAACTCCCTGCGCGGCGGCGGCCCTTGGCAGCAGACCGTCGGCGCCGACCTGCACGGCCGCACCCTCGGACTGCTCGGCCTCGGGAAGATCGGCAGCCGGGTCGCCCAGGTGGGGCTGGCCTTCGGCATGCGTGTCACCGCGTGGAGCCAGCACCTCAGCAAGGACCGGGCGGCCGAGGTCGGCGTACAACTCGCCGCCTCCAAGGAGGAGTTGCTCGCGGACAGCGACTTCGTCTCGGTCCACCTGGCCCTCGGCGACCGCACCCGCGGTCTCCTCGGCCCCGCCGAACTCGCTCTCCTCAAGCCGAGCGCATATCTGATCAACACCTCACGCGCGGCCATCGTCGACCAGGACGCCCTGCTCGCCGCGCTGCACGAGGGCCGGATCGCCGGCGCCGGGATCGACGTCTTCGACATCGAGCCCCTCCCCGCCGACCACCCGATGCGCACGGCACCGCGTCTGCTCGCGACACCCCACCTCGGCTATGTGTCGCACGCCAACTACACGACGTACTACGGCCAGGCCGTCGAGGACATCCGGGCCTACCTGGCGGGGTCGCCCGTACGCCGACTGCCGTAGAACCGGACGCTCGCACGCCAACTGCCGCAGGACACCGGGGGGTTCACGCGGCGGGCCGCCGGTAGATCCCCTCGCTCCGCCGCAGATGGTGCAGATCCACCAGGTAGCGGCGGAGCGTCACATGGTCGACCTCGCCCTCGTCGCACCAGGCCCGCAGCTTCTCGTTGACGGTCCGCTCGGGGTACTGGACGCCAGGGGCGAAGGTCTGCTCGGCGATGTGCTGGAGCACGACCTGTTTGCGGGACCACTGGGCGGGCAGGCGGACCAGCCGGCCGCCCCGGACGAAGGTCCGCAGGATCATGTCGGTGTGCTCGTCGCCGGTGACCGGGCTCTCCTCTGCGGGCTCCTCGGCCTCCCGCGCGAGGTTCCTGAACAGGTCGTAGTCGACGCGCAGTTCCCCGTCGTCCATGGTCTTCACCACGCCCTGTTCGCGCAGCTTGAGCAGGGCGACGGCCGTCCCCCTCGGGGTGAGGCCGGCCATCTGGGCGACCTCCTCGGAGGTCTCCGCGCCCAGGGCCACCGCCGCGAAGGCGCGTACTCGGTTCTGCTCGGCGAACAGACGGAGCAGTTGGTCGGTTGCCATGCCGGGAGGTTAGACGACACCCACCCGCCGAGGGCACCGAATTTCCGGCCGTAGAACAGCCGCTCCCGGCGCTCGAAGTCCTGTTCAAAAAGGTGATCCCGGCGTTCTCGCCGTTACCAGGCATGGGCCGCCGCGTTGAACTCGAAGTGCGGTGGCGAGTCCTGCCGCCGCATCTCACCGAACCAAAGGAGAACGTGATGTCTCGCATCGCGAAGGCGGCCGTAGTCGCCCTGGGCACGGGCGCTGTGGCGCTCGGCGGCGCCGGTCTGGCCATGGCGGACGCGGGCGCGCAGGCTGCGGCCGTCGGTTCGCCCGGCGTCCTGTCGGGCAACGTCGTGCAGGTCCCGGTGCACATCCCGGTCAACGTGTGCGGCAACACCGTCAGCGTGATCGGCCTGCTGAACCCGGCCTTCGGCAACACCTGCGCCAACGTGAGCGGCCACGGCAAGGACGGTCACCCCGGCCCGGGCCACGGCGACAGCGGCTACGGTCACTGACCCGGTCGTACGCACGAACGCGAAGAGCCCCGGCACCTCAGGCGCCGGGGCTCTCCCCGTGTCCGCGGCCGGTCAGCCGTACCGGTAGATCGTGCCGACGTTCTCCAACTGCTCCGGCGTCACGTCCCACGGCGGCATCTTCTCCTGCCGTGCCACGACCCGCCCCTCCTGGTCGTCGCCCGGCCCCGGCGGCCGCGCCGGCAGATAGCGGGCGCCGCGGTGCCTGCTCTGCCAGCGGGACCACTGCAGGTCGACGAAGGCGTGGTGCAGCCAGAACACCGGGTCGTTGACGGAGGCGCCGCCGAGCATCACGCCCCCGACCCATTTGTGGACCCGGTTGTGGTTGCGCCAGGACGCGCTGCCCGACCCGGTGCCCCACCCTTCGAGCCGGTTGCGGAAGCCCTTGCGGGAGGTCGAGTCCCAGGGCGCCGTGTCGTAGACGGGGTCGGCGAGCGCCGCGTCCAGGTCGCGCTTCGTCGGCAGCCCGATCGGGGCGGCCGGGTGGCCGAGGTCCCGGGTGAGGTACGGCTCGTCGGTGATCCCCTCCTTGATCTTCCAGTGGCCCGCCGCATAGGCGAACGGCCCGGTCGTCACCTGGTGGTCGGAGCGCCGCCCGGTGCCGCCGAGCAGGTCCTTGGTCCAGGGCAGGGCGGTCGCGGAGCGGTCCCGCGTCCAGTCCCAGTAGGGCACCGTCACCGAGGAGTCGACCCGGCGCAGCGCCCGCTCCAGGTCCAGCAGGAACTGCCGGTGCCAGGGCAGGAAGGAGGGCGCCATGTGCGCCGAGCGCAGTCCGTACTCCCCGTCGGGCACGAAGAACTCGATGTGCGTGCGCACGAACTCGTCGTACTCGCCCCGCCGTTTGATCTCCAGGAGCGCCGCCACGAACCGCCGCTTCTCGGCGGCGGTGAGGGTGCTGACGTCCTTACGCGTGTACGCCATGGTCTCCCCCCATGTGCATGTCCATCGGGCCGTCCGCCTCGCGCAGTTCGCGGCCGGGGCTGAGCTCGTCGACGGCCGCGCGTGTCGCCTCCAGGGCGGTGGGATACGAGCGGTAGTGGTCGACCATGCTCAGCCAGGTGCCGTCGGCCCGCCGCATCAGATGCAGCGGCCGGCCGTCCACCGTCACCTGCCAGCCGTCCTTCAGCACACCGTGGATACGACGGCCCCGGTAGGTCTCGTCGAAGGCGGTGTCCCCCGGATCCTCACCGGAGCGGGTGGGCCGGGAGGCCGCGACGACGGGCACCAGCGCCACGGCGAGCAGAGCACCGAACGCCCCGCGCAGTGCCTCCCGCCGCGTCCCGCGCACCGGCCCGGGTCTCACCGGACTCAGCGACTCCCCGCCCACCGGTGCTCCGCCGACGCTCACGCTCATGGCCCAACTCCCTCGTCCGTTCCGACCGTTCGAGGGGGCTAACCGTCCGACCCCCCGCACGGTCACCGTCCGAAGCACCCGGGCAGGCGAAAGGGCCCGGGTAGCACCACCCGGGCCCTTGTCGTACGGACTTCGTCGCGACAGGGCCTAAAGGCCGGCCCCCGTGATCAGCTCCGCCCCCGGCACGGTCTGCAGGACCGGTGCCAGGACGCCCACCTGGGGCGCCTTCAGGTCCGGGAGGCCGAAGTTGTCGGGGTTGGGCGGGGTCAGCGGGGCGTCCAGGGCGAGGCCCGGGGCCAGCGTGCGCAGGTCGGAGGCGGGCGTGCTGACGCCGACGTGGTCGAAGCCGTCACCGAGGACGTGCGGCAGCGGTGCGCGCAGGCCGATGCCGGGAAGGCCGCCGTGGACCGGGAGTTGGGGCAGTACCCGCTCCGGGATGAGCCGGCCCTCGACGTACCGCGGACCCTCGGGCGCGCCCGGCATGGGCACCGGCACCTCTCCGCCCAGGTGGGGGAGTTCCATGCCGAGGGCGCTCTCCGCGCCCTCCAGCGGCACGGGCACGGGAACCGTGCCGAGGGCGGCGGCGGGGGTCGCGGTGGCGGCGCCGGCCGCGGCCGCCACGGCCGTGATGACGGCGGCGATGGTTCCTCGGGTGGTCGACTTCATTTCGAGTACGGTCCCTTTCGGAATTCGGAGGCTCTGCATGCTGAGGCTCTGCGTGCTGCCCGGGTAACGAGGCCGGGAAGGACAACAGTTCAAGATTCCCCCGACTGCCGCAGTAGTCAGCTTTTCCAGAATTCCCAAAGTCCCACCAGCGGGCCGGAATCGACGGTGTTCCCGCCCGCTGTCCGGTGGTCAGCCGCGCAGGCTGCGGGCGGGCAGGATGATGTGCGCGGCGGCGTTCAGGGTCTCCTCGGAGCCGGCGAAGGCGGCCAGCGCCTCGGGGGTGACGGGCTTGCCGGGCTCGGCCTCGGGCCACGGGCGGGTGGTGAACACGAGGTAGGCGAAGCCGCGTTCACCGACCGCCGCGAGCCACTCGGGCGGCGGCACGCACTGGGCGTTGAGCTGCGGCATGTTGAGGACGGCCTGCCCGGACTCGATGAGCATGGTGACCGGCAGGCTGGGCCGGGTGGAGCCGTCGACGACATCGCCGCCGACCGGGATTCCGTTGTCGGCCAGCAGCCGTTCCACGGCGGCGGTGGCGGCCTCGGGGCCGTCCGCGGCGTCGCCCAGGGTGTAGGCGAGGAGATAGGGCATGTCCCCGTCGGGGGCCTCGCCGCTCCAGGCCAGGACGACGAGGGTGCCGAGGTCGGCGACGCGGAAGGGGCGCGTTTCGCTTGAGGTTGAGGTCACCGCGCGACCTTATCGACGGGCCGGAAGGCCGCCGCCCGCGTTCTCACCCGTCCGGCCGATGGCACGGCCGCCCCGCCACACGAACGAGGGACGCCTCTCGACGCCCCTCGAACAGCACCGGCGGGACTCAGCCCTGCAACGGCAGACCGCCGAGCAGCGGGTTGTGCTGGTTCAGCGCACCGGCCGCACCCTTGACGGTGCTGAGCGCGGAGTTCTTGTTCTCGGTGTCGAGCGCGTCCGACTGGTGCTGCAGCGGCATCACGTCGGCGGGCTGGAGCGGACCACTGGTGAGGGTGTTGACGGCGCCGGTGAGGCTGGTGGGCGTCACGTCGGCGGGGCTGTAGGCGAACGCGGGCGCGGCGGCACCGGCGAGGGCGACGGACCCGGCAACGACAGCGGCAGCCTTCAGGGACTTCATCGTGTTCCTTTCTTCGGCAACTCATGTCACCAGAGGGAAATCTGTCGCCGTGTGTAACGAGTTCCGGCCGGGCCGGAAACCCCGTGCGCAGAAAGTTTCTGCTGCCCACCCAAATGCGGCGTGTGTCTCATCGGCGTTTCCCATCCTCATATGAAAGGGCCGTGCAGCCGAAAAGACCGTTGGGCCGCTCCCGGAAAGGGACCGGCCCAACGGCCTTCTACGACTGCTCGCCTCACACCCCCGGCACCGCGGGCACCGCCGGCAGCGCGGACGTGGAGGGCAGCGTGGGCAGACCGGGCAGGCTCGGCGCGGGCAGACCGCCGCCCAGCAGCGTGGCGGCGACCACGTTGACCAGGCCCGTCACCACACCGGTGACCGCCGGGACGACCTTGCCGACATCGCCGGAGGTGACGGCGGCAAGCAGCGTGGCGACCGCTTTCTGCAGGGCGGCGAGAGCGTCACCGGCGAGGTCGGCGGGCGCCTTGGCCTTGGAGTCGTCGCCGCTCTTCGGGAGCGCGGGCAACGCGGGCAGGGCCGAGGTCGCCGGGAGCGCGGGTGTCGCGGGAACAGCCGGAGCCGCCGGAACAGCCGGTACCGCAGGAGCGGCCGGTGCGGCGGCGGTGATCTTGGCGATGGCCGCGTTGACGGTGTCGACGAGCTTCTGCGCCTGGTCGGCGGAGAGCTGTCCGTTGTCGGCCTTGAGGACCTGGTTGAGCAGGTCGGTGACCGGGGTGAGCACGCTGCCGATGTCGCCGAGACCCTTGACCTGGGCGAGCAGCGCGTCAGCGTTGGGGACCGGCGCGCTCGACGTCGCGCGGACGTGCTCACGCGCCGAGTCGTTGTCGGCCGCGACGGCCGCGGGGCCGGCGATTCCGATCAGGACGGTGGCACAGAGTACGGAGGACGCGATGCGCCGTGCGGGCAGACCACGCATGGGGTGTTCCTTTCGGTGGTGCTTCGGATCTTGAGCCCACCGTGAAAGCGCTCACCACCGTCTGCAACCGGTACCGACCATTCGGCGCAACGCTCCCCAACGCCAACCGGCCGTCCCCCCGTGGAAGGACCACGGGAGAACGGCCGGCCGGAGGGATGCGCGCGGACGTCAGTCGTTGACGCAGGTGTTGCCGAAGGCCGGGTTCAGCAGGCCGATCACGTTGATCGTGTTGCCGCAGACGTTGACCGGGACGTGAACCGGGACCTGGACGACGTTGCCCGACAGCACGCCCGGGGAGTGGGCGGCGGCGCCGTGCGCGTCGCTGTCGGCGGCGGCGATGCCGGCGGTGCCCGCCATGGCGGCGGCGGCAACGGAGGTCAGGACCAGGCCCTTCGCGATACGCGACATGGAGAGGTGCTCCTTGGGGTTGAAACAAACATCCGGGCGGGGATGCCCGGCGCTGTGTCAACGCGCGACGCCCACGGGGGTTGTGCGGCCAATGGGGTGATGTCCCGCGTGGCCGAACTTCACCATTCCGACACACTTGTCACGTTTCGCCGTATTAATCCGGATAGCTACTAGAGTTGCGCACCTCCCGAAGTACCCCTATAGCCAGCAAATCGCATATAGGGGCCGTACTTCTCGAAAGGGCACCGCCGGTCATGCGCAATTCCCTGGGTCCGCTGCTGCGCCGGGCGTCGACGGGCGCTCTCGCCCTCGCCTCGATCTGGGCCCCGGCCGCCTCCGGCGCGTCCGCCCCGCCCGCCGCCGAGGCCGAGCGCCTCCCCCTCGCCCAGCGCTATCACGCGCTCCAGCACGGCGGCATCGTCCGCGCGGCCAACACCTCCATCAGCTGCCGTACGGACTCGGCTACCTGCCCGGCCGTACGCGAGGGGCGAGACGCAGTCAACGGGGCCAACGGCGACTTCGACATGTTCTACGTCGACGTCGACCGCGACCCGAACACCTACAACTCCTCCCGCGCGGAGGTCCGGTTGCCCGAGGGTGCCCGGGCCACCTACGCGCGTCTGTACTGGGGCGGCAACCTCCGGGTGGGCGAGCAGAAACCGGCCAGGGACAACGGGCGGGTGCTGATCGCGGAGCCCGGCGGTGAGTACAAGACGGTGCTCGCGGACACGGTCGTGGGGCACCGGGTGGCGGGCGGCGCGGACGCGTTCCAGGCCTCGGCGGACGTCACCGAGCTGGTCCGGGAGAGCGGGTCGGGCCTCTACACCGTGGCCCAGGTCAACACGGCGATGGGGAGGTCGGCGGCCGGCGCCTGGGGCGGCTGGACGCTCGTCGTGGCGTACGAGAAGCAGCGGGAGCCGCTGCGCCGGCTGGAGCTGTGGGACGGCTTCGACGCGCTGAACTCCCGTACCGGCGCGGAGATCCGGTTGCGCGGGCTGCGCACGCCCGCGCACGCCGGGGGACGCGCGGGCGTGGTGGCGTACAACGGGGATCGCGGCCGCACCGGGGATTCGCTCACCCTCTCGACCGGTCGTACGAACGCCACTCCGCTAGGCGACGGCGTCAATCCCCGTGACGACGTGCTGAACTCCACGATCAGCGACCCGGGGGCGGCGCCTTCGGAGCGTGCGCCCGCGTATGCGAACACCCTCGGCTACGACTCCGATGTGTTCGATCTCGGGAAGGCACTGCGGCCCGGCGGTGACCAGGTGGCCTTCCGGCTCGTTTCCCAGCGGGACGCGGCGTGGTTCGGGGCGCTCTTCGTCGCCGTCGACGCCCAGCAGTGAGGCGCGTTCCCGCCCGCAGTCCCGAGCGCCGTCCGTGAGCGAGGAAACCGCGCAATGCACCAGCCAGCAACCGTCCCCCGGCCACGGGTCCTGCACCTCGCCCAGCCCGTGGACGGCGGAGTCGCCCGGGTCGTCACGGATCTGACGCGGGCTCAGCTCACGGCCGGCCTGGACGTCACGGTCGCCTGCCCCGACAGCGCCCTCGCGGACGGCCTGCGGACGCTCGGCGCCGACGTACGGACCTGGGAGGCGACACGGTCGCCGGGTCCGGCGCTCCTCTCCGAGGTACGGCGGCTCGCCCGGGTGGTCGAGGAGGTGCGGCCGGATCTGGTGCACGCGCACAGCGCGAAGGCCGGTCTGGCCGGGCGGCTCGCCGTACGGGGGCGGATTCCGACCGTGTTCCAGCCGCACGCCTGGTCGTTCGAGGCGGTCGGCGGGGTCACCGCCACGCTCGCGACCGGCTGGGAGCGGTGGGGCGCGCGGTGGGCCACGCGGACGGTGTGCGTGAGCGAGGCGGAGCGCGCCACCGGGCTGCGGGCCGGCGTCCGGGGCCGCTGGAGCGTGATCCCCAACGGCATCGACGCCGAGCGTTTCCACCCGGCCGCCGTGGACACCGTACGGGCCGGGATCGAGCACCTCGCCGAGGTCGATCCGGCGGCGCCGCTGGTGGTGTGCGTGGGGCGGCTGTGCCGGCAGAAGGGCCAGGACGTCCTGCTGTCGGCGTGGGACGCGGTGCTCCGGCGGGTGCCGAAGGCGCGGCTCGTGCTCGTCGGCGACGGGCCCGACCGAGACGCGCTGCGCCAACTCGCCCCGGAATCCGTGCTGTTCGCGGGAGCCGTGGCCGATCCCGTGCCCTGGTACCAGGCCGCCGATCTGGTGGTCCTGCCCTCTCGCTGGGAGGGCATGGCGCTGGCCCCGCTGGAGGCGATGGCCTGCGCGCGGCCCGTCGTCGTCTCGGATGTCGCCGGCGCCCGCGAGAGCCTGCCCCCCGCTCTCGCCGCCCGCTGTCTCGTCCCGGCCGAGAACCCGGCGGTGCTGGCCGGTGCCGTCGCCGAGCTGCTGCTCGACCCGCTGCTGCGTGAGTCCCTCGGCCACCAGGGCCGCCGGTACGTCCTGTCCACGCACGACGTGCGGAACACCGCCGAAGCGGTCGCGGGGGTCTATCGCGAACTGCTGGGCGGCAAACCCGTCGTGCCCACCGAGTGCAGGGAGTCCATCCACTCGTGACTGCGGAAAGCACCGTCCCCTCCCCCGGCGGACAGCCACGGGACCACGGATACTCGAACGTCTCGGTCATCCCCCGGCGCACCGGCGGCGGTTTCCGGTTCCCGGTCCGCCGGCCGCCGGCACGGCCGGCCTCACCGCTGCCGCTGCTCGGCGCTGACCTCGCCGCCGCCGTGTGCGGCGCCGTCACACTGACGGGCCGTCACCGGCTGCTGCTGGTCGCCATGTTGATCGCCGGGTCGATACTGCTGCGCCCGCACCTGCCCCGGGCCGTACCGCGCGTCCTCGACGAACTGCCCGCCGTCTGCGGGCGGATCGCGGTCGCCTGGCTCGCCCTCGGCACGATCACGGCGGCCTACGCGCCCGACCGCGCGCTGTCCGCGCGCACCCTGCTCCTGGGCTTCGCCCTTCAGACGGCGGCCAGTTGCGTGGCCCGCGGCGCGGCGCACCAGCGCCGCCGCAAGGCCCTGCTGACCCGCCCGCGCACCGCCCTGGTCATCGGCCCGGCGACGACCGCGCAGCGCGTGGCGGCCGCGATCCTGCGCCACCCGGGGTGCGGGGTCGAGCCGATCGGCATCGTCGCCGACCACCCGGACGGCACCGAGGGCCTGCCCGTGCTGACCACCGGCGAGGAGGTCGAACGCGCCCTCATCCAGAACGGCGTACGGGCCGTCCTCACCGTGCATCCCTCCGTACGGTCCGAACGCGGGCCGCTGCTACGGGCGTTGGCGGAGTCGGGCTGCACGGTCTGGGAGGTCGACGCCGACTCGCCCTCGTACGAGATGCGCGACCAGCTCGCCGGATTCGCCTGCCGGCGACTGGAGTTGGGCTCCCGCAGACGCGGCAGCGCGGGCAAGCGGGCGCTGGACGTCCTGGCCTCCGGCATCCTGCTCCTCCTGGTCAGCCCGTTGCTGCTGGTGTGCGCGGCGGTGCTCCGGCTCACCGACGGACCCGGGGTCGTCTTCCGCCAGGAACGCATCGGCAAGGACGGGCGCCCCTTCACCCTGCTGAAGTTCCGCACCCACCGCCCGGTCGACGAGCACGAGGCGGCGACCCGCTGGAGTGTCGCGGGCGAGCACCAGATGGGCCGCTTCTGTCGCTTCCTGCGGCAGACCTCGCTGGACGAACTGCTCCAGCTCTGGAACGTCTTCCGGGGCGACATGAGCCTGGTCGGCCCACGGCCCGAACGCCCTTATTTCGTCGCCGAGTTCAGCCAGGCCTACCCCGGCTACGCGGCCCGCCACCGGATGCAGACCGGCATCACCGGTCTCGCCCAGATCCACGGGCTGCGCGGCGACACCTCGATCGAGGACCGCTGCCGGTTCGACAACGCGTACATCGACAACTGGTCGCTGTGGCAGGACATCTGCATCCTGGCCCGCACGGTCACCGCGCTCGTCCGTCCGACCGGGAGCTGAGCCGTGAACCACCGCCTGCGCACGTTCGCCCCCGTCCTGCCGGTCATCGCCGTGATCGCCCTGCTCGGCCTGCCGCTGGCCCCCGGCGAGGGCGGCGCCGGTCCGGCCGACGCGGTCTCCGGGCTTGTCGTGCTGTACTGCGGGATCCGGCTGCTGCGCGACCGACGTCGGCCCCTGACCCCAACTGCCATGGTGGTCATGGGACTTCCGGTGCTCGGCCTGTCGATCGCCGCGATGGGCGCGTCCTCACCGGGCGCCGGTCTCAGCGGTCTGGGCCGCTACCTCCAGATCTTCGTGCTGGTGCCGGCCGCCGTCCTGCTGCTGATCCGCGACCGGCGCGACTTCCGCCTGCTGGCCTGGTCGTTCGTCGCACTCGCCCTGTGGCAGGGGGCGATCGGCGTCCAGCAGTACGTCACCGGGACCGGCGCCTCGTACCAGGGCGAGGACATCCGCGCGGTGGGCACCTTCGGACCGACCGACGTGATGGGCATGGCGACGGTCGTGTCCTTCGGACTGATCTGCGCACTGGCCCTCGCCCTGGGCCGAACCGGCGTACGCCAAAGGGCAGTTGCCACCACGTGCACCTTCGCCCTCCTCCTCCCCCTCGCCCTGTCCTTCAGCCGCGGCGCCTGGATCGCGACGGCCGCCACCTGCGCCGTGCAACTGGCGCTGGCCGGACTGCGGCGCGCGCTGAAGGTGGCCGCGGCCGTGACGGCGGCGGGCGTGGTCCTGGTCGGCGGCTTCGGGGTCGGTACGGCGATGCTCCAGGAGCGGATCAGCAGCATCACCCAAGTCACCGACGCCCCCGACCAGTCGGTGACCGACCGCTACACGATGTGGGCGGCGGCCACCGCCATGTGGCGTGAACACCCGCTGACCGGCGTCGGGTTGAAGGGATTCCCCGAACACCGCGACGGCAACGCCTCGTTGGCCCTCTCCTCGGGCAGCGACACCGAGGGCGCGGGCGCCGCGTTCCTCAAGCAGCCGCTGCTCTCCCCGCACAACATGTACCTCCTGGTCCTCAGCGAACAGGGCCTGCTCGGCCTGCTCACCCTCGCCGGCAGCTGGCTGGCCCTGCTGGTCCGCGCCCTGCGCGGCCTGTTCCACGTCCACCGCTCCGGCCACCCCGGCCTCGACTGCGCCCTCGTCTCCTGCGGCCTGCTGTTCTGGCAGCTGGTCGACTTCGCCTACGCGGACATCGGCGGCCCGTCCACGGTCCTGACGGCGGTGGTCTTCGGGGTGGCGGCGTGGTGGTCACTGGTGGGAGCGAACGAGGAGGACCGTCCGGTGGCTACGGCGCCGGTGCGCACGAACGCCGAAGGGGCCATGGCCGCATGACGGTAACTGGCAACGCCCCCAGCGACAGCGCCCCAAAGGGGCGCGGGGAACTGCGCGCCCAGCACCAACTAGCCCCCACCCAACCAACACCCCTCCCCAGCACCCCCCAAGAACCCCCGGCAACAGAATCCCCCCGCTTCCTCGCCAAAGCCGCCCTCATCACCGCCGCCCTCTCCATCACCGGCTCCCTGCTCGGCCTCGTGCGCGACCAAGCGCTGGCCACCCTCTTCGGCGCCGGCAGCGAGACGGACGCCTTCCTCGTCGCCTGGACCGTCCCGGAGTTCGCCGCCACCCTGCTGATCGAGGACGGACTGGCGTTCGCCCTGATCCCGGCGTTCAGCATGGCGCTGGCCCGCCGCGCCCAAGGTGCCCCCGGCGACCCGGTCCGCGCACTGGTCGCGAACACCCTCCCCCGCCTCACCCTGGCGTTCATCGCGGTGTCGGCGCTGCTCATCGCGACGGCCCCCTACCTGGTCGAGGCCCTCGCCCCCGGCCTCCCCCACCCCGCCCTCGCCATCGACTGCACCCGCCTCACCGCGACCTGCGTCCTGAGCTTCGGACTCGCCGGGTACTGCAGCGCCGCGCTCCGCGCCCACCGCCGTTTTGTCGCACCGGCGGCGATCTACGTGGCGTACAACATCGGGATCATCGCGGGGATGTACACCTTCGGCGGCCGCTGGGGCGTACGGTCGGCGGCGCTGGGCGTCGCGGCGGGCGGCTGCCTGATGGTGCTGACTCAACTTCCTGCGCTGGTACGCCAGTTGAGGAGTCACACACCGGCCACTGCGGATACCGGCACCAGCACCACCGACACCCCCGGCCCGATGAACTTCACGCTGATGGCCACCGTGCTGCTCTTCGCACTCTGCCGCCAGTCGCAGGTCCTCATCGAGCGCTTCCTCGCCTCCAACCTCCCGGCCGGCGCCATCTCGCATCTGAACTACGCGCAGAAGGTCGCCCAGATGCCGATGGTGCTCTCGCTGATGCTGTGCACGGTCACCTTCCCGGTGGTCGCGCGGGCGCTCGCCGAGGGCGACACCGAGAAGGCCCGCGACCGGGTGGAGCGGGACCTCGCGCTGGCCGCGTGTCTGGTGCTGCTGGGCGCCGCCACGGTGATCGCCTGCGCCCCGCAGATCATCGAACTCCTCTTCCAGCGGGGCGCGTTCACCGCCCACGACACCGCCGCCACGGCCGGTGTGATGCGCGTGTACGCCCTCGGGCTGCTCGGCCAGACCCTGGTCGGCGTCCTTGTCCGCTCCTACTTCTCGGCGGGCCGCCCCACCTGGTACCCGGTCGGCGCGATGGCCGCCGGCATCGTCGTGACCTCCTGGATCGGCGTCTGGACGGTCGGCCCCTGGGGCGTCATCGGCATCGCGATCGCGAACGCCATCGGCATCACCGTCACCGCCGTTCTGCTGCTGTGCGGCAGCGGCCCGCGCAGTGTCCCGATCCGCACCCGGCAGGTCCTGATCGAGCTGAGCCGGCCGGTGCGCGCGGCGGCCGTCGCCACGATCGCCGGGGCGTTCGCGGCCCGCGCGATGCCCTCACCGCTGCTCGGTCTCACCGTCGGCTGCACCACCGTCGCCGCCGTCTTCGTCCTGCTCGGCTGGGCCCTGGGCGCCCAGGGCTTCGCACCCGCACTGGAATCCGTACGCTCCGTCACACGAAGGCTCTCGCATGGCCGCTCCCGTTGAGTCCCCCACCACCGGCAGTCGCGTCACGGGCCCGGTCCCGTGGGTCGCGATGTACCACTCCGTCGGCGACTGCTCCGACGACCCCTACCGCATCACGGTCACCCCGGACCGGCTGGAACAGCAGTTGCGCTGGCTGAGCCGGCGCGGTCTGCGGGGCGTCTCCATGGCCGACCTGCTGGCCGCCCGCGCCCGTGGCGAGGGCCACGGCCTGGTCGGCCTGACCTTCGACGACGGCTACGCCGACTTCGTCACCAACGCCCTTCCCCTGCTGGCCCGTTGGAACTTCGGCGCCACCCTCTTCGTCCTCCCGGGCAGGCTCGGCGGCGACAACGCCTGGGACCCGCTGGGACCGCGCAAACCGCTCCTCACCGCCGACGGCATCCGGCAGGCCGCCGCCGAGGGCGTGGAGATCGGCTCGCACGGTCTGACCCACGTCGACCTGACCAAGGCGGACGACCCCACCCTGAAAGCCGAGGTCGCCGACAGCCGCTCCCGGCTCCAGGAACTCCTCAACTCCCCCGTCGACGGCTTCTGTTACCCCTACGGCACGATCGACGCCCGGGCCGTCGACGCAGTACGCGCCGCCGGATACACCTACGCCTGCGCGATCGACCCGGGCGATCTCAACGGCCCGCACGCGTTCCCCCGCGTCCACATCGGCCAGAACGACACCGCCGTACGCCTCTTCCTCAAGTACCGGCTGCACCGCCTGCGCCGCCGCCCGGTGGAGGGCCTCGCGTGAAGGCCCTGCACATCATCACCGGGCTCGGCGTCGGCGGCGCCGAGCAGCAACTGCGGCTGCTGCTACGGCACTTGCCGGTCGACTGCGATGTCGTGACACTCACCAACCCGGGCGCGGTCGCCGACGGCCTCACGGCCGACGGGGTGCGCGTGATCCACCTCGGCATGACCGGCAACCGCGACCTCGCCGCCCTCCCCCGCCTGGTCCGCATCATCCGCACCGGCGGCTACGACCTCGTGCACACCCACCTCTACCGCGCCTGCGTCTACGGCCGTCTCGCCGCCCGGATCGCGGGCGTGAAGGCGGTCGTCGCCACCGAACACTCCCTTGGCGACTCGCAGATGGAGGGCCGCAGGCTCAGCGCCGGGGTCCGCGCCCTGTATCTCGCCAGTGAGCGGCTCGGCCGGTCCACGGTCGCCGTATCTCCCACGGTCGCCGAACGCCTGAAGCGCTGGGGCGTGCCGGGCCCGCGCATCGAGGTCGTCCCGAACGGCATCGACCTGGACCGCTTCCGCTTCGACCCGGTCCAGCGACTGCGCACCCGCCAACGTCTCGGCCTGCCCGAGGGCGCGTACGTCGTCGGCGGCATCGGCCGCCTCGCCGCCGGCAAACGCTTCGACGTCCTGATCCGCGCCCTCACCCAACTCCCCTCCGACTACTGGCTGTTGCTGGTCGGCGGCGGCCCCGAGGAGAACCTCCTGCGCCGTACGGCACACGAGTGCGGGGTCGCCGACCGGGTGCTGTTCACCGGCGAACGCCCCTATGCGCCGGACGGCTCGCCGGGCCCCGACCTGCCCTCCCTCACCGCCGCCATGGACCTGCTGGCCTCACCGTGCCCCGAGGAGGCCTTCGGCCTGGCGGTCGTGGAAGGACTCGCGGCCGGGCTGCCCGTGCTCTACGCCTCCTGTCCCGCCGTAGAGGATCTCCCCCCGCACGCGGCGTCCGCCGCCCGGCGCGTCGAGGGCGGCCCCGATGTCTTCGCCCGCGCGCTGGCGGCGGCCCGCGCCCAGGGCCCGCGCCCGCGCACCGCGCCGGACGCCGCCCACCACTACTGCATCACCCGCAGCGCCGCCCACCTCATGGACGTGTACGCGGCCGCGGTCTCCACCTCGTCGCCGTCCCCCGCACCCCAGGGAGCCAGTTCCTCATGACCGAGAACCGACAGCACCGCCCCCTCGCCCGCGCCAGGGCCCTCCCCGCCTGGTCCCTCCTCGCGGCCGGCGCCGTGACCGGCGGCCTGCTCGGCGGGGTGTACGGCATCGCCAAGACGCCGACGTACACGGCCACCAGCTACGTCATCGCCGTACCGACCGACAAGGCCGACTCCGCGACCGCGCTCGGCTTCGCGCAGGCCTACGGCCGGGTCGCCACGCAGCTCGCGGTGCTCGGCGACGCGCAGGTGTGGGCGGGCGTCCCGGTGAAGACGCTCCAGTCGAGCGTGCAGACGGCGACCTCGCCGGACGCGCCGATGGTCGCCGTCACCGCCGTCTCCTCCCGCGCCGACCTCGCCGCCGACATGGCCAACGCCGTGACCCGCTCGCTGACCGTGCACGCCAACGACTCCAAGGACTCCACCCACGTCGAACTCCAGACCTTCGCCCGCGCCGTCAAGCCGGCCGCGCCCTCCTCGGCCACGGCCGCGGTGACCGGTCTGGTCGGCGCGAGCGCGGGCGGTCTCCTCGGCGGCCTGCTGCTGCTCGTACGACCGCGCCGGACCACCGAGGAGACCGCCCGCCCCGCCTCCGTGCCCAGCCCGGCCACCGCGGCCGACGTGCTGTGACACCGGTGTACTCGACCCACCTCGTCACCGACGCCCGGGAGTTCGCCGAACTGGCCCCGGCCTGGGGCCGGTTGTACCAGAAGTGCGGCGCGGCCACCCCGTTCCAGAGCCACGCCTGGCTGCACTCCTGGTGGCTGTCCTACGGCAGAACCGGCCGTCTGCGCCTGCTCGTTGTCCGCGACGGCCGCGAACTCGTCGCCGCCGCACCTCTGATGCTCGTACGGCGCCCGGTGCCCGCGCTGGTCCCGCTCGGCGGGGCGATCTCCGACTACGGCGACGTCCTGCTCGACGACGAGCACGGGGACCCCGCGGTCGTCGCGCTCACCGAGGGTCTCGCGTCCGCCGCCCGCACCGCGCTGATCGACTTCCGCGAGGTACGCCCCGGTGGCGCGGTCGAACGTGTCTACGACCACTGGCGCGGCCCGCGGCGCCGCGTCCACGACTCGCTGTGCCTGGAGCTGCCCGCCGTCCCCATGTCCGAGCTGGTCGCCCGTCTCCCTTCCTCCAAGGCCCAACGGGTCCGCGCCAAGCTCCGCAAGCTGACGGCACTGGGCGTCGAGCGTCACGTCGTACAGCCGGACGGGGTGGACTCGGCGCTGCGACGGCTGCTGGAACTGCACCAACTCCAGTGGCAGGGACGGAAGGTGACGTCCGAGCATCTGCAGACGCGGTTCTGCGAACACCTGGTGCGCTCGGTCGGGCCGATGGTCCGCTCCGGGGACGCCGTCGTCACCGAGTTCCGGCTCGACGAGGACGTGGTCGCCGTGGACCTCACACTGCTGTCGCGGCGGCTCGCGGGCGGCTATCTGTACGGCGCGCATCCGCGGCTTCGGGAGCGGAAGGCGGACGTGGCGGTGATGCTGCTCGACGCGTGCGCCGAGCACACCGGCGCGGACGGGTCCCGCACCCTCAGCCTGCTGCGCGGCGACGAGCCGTACAAGCATCACTGGCGGCCCGAACCGGTCGTCAACCAGCGGCTGTTGCTGGCCCGGCGGCGCACGGCACCGCTGATGTCGGCGGTCGTCTGCGATGTCGCCGCGCGCCGGCGGGGCAAGGCGATCCTGCGGAAGTGGAGGGAGCGCGGTGGCGACGGACCCTGAGCGGCCCGCCGCCACCTCCGGTTCAGCGGTCGCGCTGCCACCAGTCGAACTTCACGCACAGCTTCCCGCCGAGCCAGTACTCCACCCAGTCACCCAGCTCCACCGGCGAGCAGTTGGCCGGGTGCGTCGGGGTGACCGGAGTCGGGGTCGGGGTCGGGGTCGGAGTGACCGGAGCCGGGGTTACCGGGGTCGTGGGCGTGGTCGGTGCGGTCGGGTTCGTGGTGGGTTCCTCGGTGCGGCCGAAGAGGGCCGAGCGGTAGATCTTCGACGACTTCGGGTTCTCGGAGCACTGCCACACACCGTGCGGGCAGTAGTCGGTGACCGTGTTGTACAGCGGCTTGTGCTCGTCCATCCAGGCGAGCATGCGTTTCATGTACTCCGCGTTGTCACCGTTGCGGAAGAGTCCCCATTCAGGATAGGAAATGGGCTTGCCGTGGGATTTGGCGAAGTCCACGTGTTCCTGGAGTCCGTAGGGCTCTTTCACCTGCTCGTCGAACGTCAGCCCGGAAGGCTGGTCGTACGAATCCATTCCGACGATGTCGACCGTGGCGTCCCCCGGATAGCACTGCGTCCAGGGAACGGCGTCCCGGCCGCGGCTCGGAGTGAAGTCGAACCGGAATTTCTGGCCCGGCACCGAGCGCATCGTGGTGACGATCCTGTTCCAGTACTTCTTCCAGGCCTCCGGGTCCGGCCCGCAGCGAGAGGTGTACGTGGTGCCGTTCATCTCCCAGCCGAGCACGATCACCGTGTCCGGCACCTTGAGGTCGACCAGCCGCTGGGCCAGGGCCTTGAAGTGCTGATCGAACTGGCCGGCCGCGCCCTGCTGGAGCAGCCGCCGCACCTGGTAGTCGGAGACACCGTCCTCGTTGTGCTCCTGCATCGGCACGTTGAGGACGAGCATCCGGTCGGACTTCTCGGTGCGCCAGTCCGCCCATACGTCGAGGAGGCCGGGGGCGCCCTCGATGTCGCTCCACTGGTTGCCGGGCAGGTAGGTGTGGCCGACGCGCAGTTCGGCGCCGCCCAGCCAACTGCTCAGCGCCGCCATGCGGGCCACGCCACGAGCACCGGAGTCGAGGAAGGCACCGAAGGCGGGGCCGGGCGTCTTGACCGGCTCCGGTCCCCCCGCCCCCGCCGCGAACCCGGGACCCGACGCAAGTGCCGCCGACGCGGCGACCGTCGCCGCGACGAAAGCCAGCCGTCCGATCCGGGACGGTCGCTGCTGTGGGGCCATGCCTGCTCCTCTCTCCACTCTCGTGCTCTGTCCAGCTTCTTGTTCCGTCTTGGCTTTTCCTGCTACTGACACTCAGTCATATGAATATGAATTACGCCACCGCCGTTACGGCTTCCGAGTTTCCCTATCGCCCGCACGGGTGAACCGACCCGAAGGAAAACAGTCCGTGTCGCTGCTCGACATCCGTGTCCCCGCAGTTCTGTTGCGGATCGACCGGAATCCCTTTCACCACGGAACGCTGGGTGCCGTGCGCTCGCTCGGCAGGGCGGGAGTGGAGGTGCATGTGGTCGCCGATTCCGCCGGAAGTCCCGTACGCAGCTCCCGCTTTGTCTGCCAGATGCATCCCCCGCCGTCGCCCGGCGCGACTCCCGGCGAGATCGCGGGCACACTCCGGCGGGTGGCCGCCCGCATCGCGCGTCCCGCCGTACTGATCCCGATGGACGACGCGAGCGCCGTCGCGGTCGGCCGGCTGGGGGACGAACTCGCCCCCTCCTATCTGCTGCCGCAGCAGCCCGGCGCGCTGCCCGAACGCGTCGCCGACAAGGCGGAACTGGCCGCCGTGTGCGCGAGCGCGGACATCCCGCACCCGGTGACGCTGATCCCGGAGAGCCCGGCGCAGGCCGCGAGCGCCGCCTGGCAACTGGGGCTGCCGGTGGTCGCCAAGTGGAGCCGGCCCTGGCTGGTGCCGGCCGGAACCGGGCTGCGCAGCACGGTGGTGGTGCACAGCGCGCAGGAAGCGCGCGAGCTGTATCTGCGCGCCGAGGAGGCGGGCAGCCGGCTGCTGTTGCAGGCGTTCCTGCCGTCCGGGCCCGACCGCGACTGGTTCTTCCACGGGTACGCCGACCGTTCCGGCGCCGTGCGCGGCGGCGGGCCCGGTCGCAAGCAGCGAGCCTGGCCGCGCGGCGCGGGCCTGACGGCGGTGGGCCGCTGGACGCCCAACCCGCAGGTGCAGGCCCTCTCCGAACGCCTCACCGCACAACTCGGCTACCGCGGCATCTTCGACCTCGACTTCCGCCGCTGCGGCTCGACCGGCCGCTATCACCTGCTGGACTTCAACCCGCGGCCCGGCGCCCAGTTCCGGCTCTTCGCCGACAGCGCCGGCCTGGACGTCGTCCGCGCGCTGCACCTGGATCTGACCCACCGTCCGCTGCCGGACGGGGCGCCGCGGCCGGGGCGGTCGTTCGTGGTGGAGAACTACGCGCCGCTCAGCGCGCTGCGCCCGGCGCCCGCCGGACGCGAGCTGGCCTGGTACGCGCCGGACGACCGGGCGCCGGGCCGGGCGATGTGGGGACTGTGGGCCCGGCATGTGCTGCGCAAGCTGCGGGAGCGGCTGGGCGGGGCGAGCCCTCTCCATGAGCCCGTATCGGCCTCCGAACAGGCCGAGTTGAGCACGTTGAGCAAGCTGACCGAGTTGACCGATGACGAGAAAGCGAGCAGTTGCTGATGTACGACCTGCTGGTGGTGGGCGCGGGCCCGTACGGCCTGTCCATCGCGTCCCACGCCGCGGCCGCCGGGCTGAACCTGCGCGTCTTCGGCCGGCCGATGGCGTCCTGGCGCGACCACATGCCCCGGGGCATGTTCCTCAAGTCGGAGCCCTGGGCCTCCAACCTCTCGGATCCCGAAGGGCGTTGGCCGCTCGACGTGTACTGCGCGGGCCAGGGCGTGGAGGCCCGGCACGGGGAGCCGATCCCGGTCGAGATGTTCGCCTCGTACGGCCTGTGGTTCGCGCGGAACGCCGTGCCCGAGGTGGACGAGCGGACGGTGGAGCGGATCGCGCCGGTGCCCGGCGGCTTCGAGGCGGTGACCGACGACGGCACGGTCGTGCACGCCCGTACCGTCGCGCTCGCGGTCGGTGTCATGCCGTTCGTCGAAATCCCCTCCGCACTGCGGGGATTGGACCGCTCCCTCGTCTCGCACAGCAGTCACCACAGCACGCTGGACGACTTCCGCGACAAGGACGTCACGGTGATCGGCGGCGGCCAGGCGGCCCTGGAGACGGCGGCCCTGCTGGCCGAACAGGGCACGCGGGTACGGGTGTTGGCGAGGGCCGACGAGCTGTGCTGGAACGATGTGCCGCCGGCCTGGAAGCGCCCCTGGTGGCAGTCGGCCCGCTCCCCGCACAGCGGCCTGGGCCCCGGCTGGCGCAACTGGTTCTACTCCGAGCGCCCCGACCTCTTCCGCCGTCTCCCGGAGTCGACCCGGGCCGGGATCGCGGCCAACGCCCTTGGTCCTGCCGGTGCTTGGTGGGTACGGGACCGGTTCGAGCCGGCGGTGGAGGTGCTGCTCGGCCACGAGGTCGCGGCGGCCGACGCGGTGCCGGGCGGGGTACGTCTGGAGACGGTGGGCCGAGTGGGCGGAACGCGGTCGGTGGAGACCGAACACGTCATCGCGGCAACGGGGTTCAAGGCGACGACCGGCAGACTCGGGCTGCTCTCAAGCGAGTTGAGGGGATCGCTGGCCACGGTGGGCGACGGTTCCCCCGAGGTCGGCCGGGACTTCGAGTCCTCGCACCCCGGCCTCTTCATGGCGGGCCTGGTGACGGCCTCGGGCTTCGGTCCGGCGATGCGCTTCGTGCACGGCGCCACCTTCACCGCGGGCGCGCTGGTGCGGGGAGTCGGGCGCCGGCTTCGCTCGGAGCCGCGCGGCGGGATGATCCCGGCACCGGGTCGGCGGAGCACGCCGGCCTTCGTGCGGCGCTGAGGGCTTGTGCGATGCGGGTGTGCCGGGCGGTGACGTCCGGCACCCCGTGTGCATTACCTACGGGACGCGGCTCGGCCTCGTCGGTAGAGGATCGTGCCACCCGCGATCAACGCGGCACTGACGGCGGAGGTGGCCAGCATGGCCTCACTGCCGGTGTGCGCCAGGACGGGCGGCGGGGTGTGGCCCCCACCGGCGGGCGGAGGCATGTGGTCCCCACCGCTCGGAGGTGGGGTGTGGTCACCGCCGGTGGGCGGCGGAGTGTGGTTCCCGCCGCTCGGAGGCGGAGTGTGGTCTCCACCCGTGGGAGGCGGGGTGTGGTGCCCACCCGTGGGGGGAGGCGTGTGGTGCCCACCCGTCGGAGGCGGGGTGTGGTGCCCACCCGTAGGCGGAGGCGTGTGATGCCCGCCGCCCGGAGGCGGGGTGTGGTGGTGCCCACCCGTGGGCGGCGGCGTGTGGTCGCAGTCCGTGGGAGGCGGGGTGTGGTGATGGTGGTGGTGTTCGCCACCGGTCGGGGGCACATGCGGGGGCGGCGGCGGAGGCGTCTCGTGGTCCCCCGAGCCGTAGCCCGAGTGATCCCCGGACCCGTAGCCCGAGTGCTCCCCTGAGCCGTAGCCGGAGTGGTCCCCGGACCCGTACCCCGAATCGTTCCCGGAGCCGTAGCCCGAGTCGTCGTCGGAGTCGCCGTACGAGTCGTCGAACGCCCGCTCGGCCCACCGGTGGTGTCCGGTGTGCTCGCTGTGCCGGTGCGATTCCTTGCCGCCGGCGCAGGAGTTGCCGAACGTCGGGTTGAGCCCGGCCGCGCCGTCGACTGAGTTGCCGCACGCGTTGACCGGCGCGTCGACCGGGACCTCAAGACTGTTGCCGGACAGGATGCCCGGTGAGTCCTTGGCAGCGCCGCCGGTGAACGAGTCGGCCACGGCGGGGCTGCCGCACAGGGACAGAATGCTTGTCGCGGCGGCGGCCGCGACCATTCCCTTACCCAGGGTCTGTCGCAATCTCGTTGTCTTCCTGCTTGAAGAAGTGGGAAAAAAAGCCGGCCCTGGAACGGAAACGCGTCCAAGGCCGGCCGTGACACAGCCGGAACGGCTGGTGTGTTACGTCGTCAGTCGTTGACGCACGTGTTGCCGAACGCCGGGTTCAGCAGGCCGATCACGTCGATCGAGTTGCCGCACACGTTGACGGGGATGTGCACGGGAACCTGGACCACGTTGCCCGAGAGGACACCCGGCGAACCGATCGCGGCACCCTCGGCACCGGCGTCGGCGAAGGCCGGGGCGGCCATACCGAGGGCCATGATCGCACCAGCGACAACAGCAGCGCTCTTCTTCATGAACGTTCCCTTCTCTGCGGTCATGCCCTATGACGGCCGAAACCGAGCGAGCACAGCTTGGGCGGCTCGCACCATGACCTGCAGCCTGTAAAACGAGGGATAGACGCAGGAAGAAACTCAAGAACGCGTGTCACCTGACAATTCACTCGATCGTCCGCACCGAATTGACGCGATGGCCGCACGAGCGCAGAAACGCTTCTCTTCAAGGGAAGTCAAGGGAGCACAGCTTCATGAAACGGCCAGGGCGACCCGCGCGGAGGATTTCCGACGGGCCGCCCTGGCCGTTTCATTGACAGACGGTCAGCTACCGAGGGCGCCGTTCCCCGACAGCACCGGGATGTTGTCCGCGATGTGCGACAGCGGCTCGTCACCCTTGGCCTGAGTGGAGTTCTCGGCGCACTGCTGGTTCTGCTCGGCCGACAGGATCGGCACGTCCTGGAGGACGGTGACCGGCACCAGGATGCCCACGATGGAGGCCGCGTTCACCTTGGCCGGCAGGCCGACACAGAGCTTGTTCAGGTCGCCCTGGGCGAGCGAGAGCTGGGGGCTCATGTCGCCGACGGTCCTGGCGTTGCCGTAGACCTGCTCGGCACCGTTCCCGTTGATCGTGGTGACGCCGTTGTCGTTGCCGATGGCCAGCGCCTGCGGGGCGGCCGTCGCCGAGACGCCGACGACGGAAGCCGCGACAGCCGTCGCAGCCATTGCCTTCTTGAGCATTTCTGCGGTCCTTTCCTGGCAGAGACAATTCCTGCTCCCCCATCAACCGGGGTCGACGGAATTGGTTGCGTGGCTTCACCCGGTTGGATTCATCTGGGCCATTGGAGTGAATCGGAGCAACCATGCGGCCGGGCGCCAGTTGTTCAGGACGCTCCGGTGGACGGGGTTACTCCAGAAGGGATCATGAAGTGATCAAGAAGGTTATGGCTGCTGCGGCTGTCGCCGCTTCCGTCGTCGGAGCCTCGGCTGCCGTCGCCGCCCCGGCGATGGCGATCGGTAACGACCACGGCGTCACCACGACGAACGGCAACGGCGCCGAGCAGGTCTACGGCAACCAGGCCACGTACGGCAACATGAGCCCGCAGATGGCGCTCATCCAGGGCTCGCTGAACAAGCCCTGCATCGGCCTGCCCGCCAAGGCGAACCTGGCTTCGCTGGTCGGCCTCGTGCCGGTCACCGTCCTCCAGGACGTGCCGATCCTCTCCGCGCCGCAGAACCAGCAGTGCACCGAGAACTCGACCCAGGCGAAGGGCGACGAGCCCCTGTCGCACATCCTGGACAACATCCCGGTCCTCTCGGGCAACGGCTCCGCGGGTAGCTGATTCGCGGACTCGCACGACGGGCCGCCGAATTGTCGGCGGCCCGTCGGTTTTCGTGCGGGCGGATCCGCCCGCGCCGGTAACCCCTCCGTCGTCCACGGAGTTCACGACCGGCACATTGCTCCATTCGGGGCAAAAGCCGCAACCAAACCAGTTACCACCCGGTTGATCATCACGCGGCTCCGCAACGGGAGTCCGTCCTCCGAAAGGGATAGAACATGAAGAAGCTGTGGGCGACCGCGGCTGTTGCCGCCTCCATCGCCGGTGCCTCGGCCGCCGTCGCCACCCCGGCGATGGCGATCGGCAACGATGACGGTGTCACCACCACCAACGGCAACGGCGCCGTGCAGAAGTACGGCAACCAGGAGACCAAGGGCGACATGAGCCCCCAGCTCTCCCTCGTCCAGGGCACCCTGAACAAGCCCTGTGTCGGCCTGCCGGTCAAGGCGAACCTGGCCTCGCTCGTCGGCCTGGTGCCGATCACCGTCCTCCAGGACGTGCCGATCCTGTCGGCCCCGCAGAACCAGCAGTGCACCGAGAACTCCACCCAGGCGAAGGGCGACGAGCCGCTGTCGCACATCCTGGACAACATCCCGGTCCTCTCGGGCAACGGCGCTGTGGGCAGCTGACCCCACCAGCACCACGAGAGCGGGCCGCCGAGGACTTCGGCGGCCCGCTCCTGCGTGTGGTGGCGCTACTTCGCGTAGAGGGCCTCGATGTCGTCCGCGTAGGCCGCCGTCACCACATGCCGTTTGAGTTTCAGGGACGGGGTGAGCAGGCCGTTCTCCTCGGTGAACTCGCCCTCGACCAGGGCGAAGGCGCGGATCGACTCGGCCCGGGAGACGGCCTGGTTGGCGTGGTCGACGGCCCGCTGGACATAGGCACGCAGGCTCGGGTCCCGCACGAGGTCGGCGAGCGGGGTGTCCGTGGGGAGCCCACGGACCGATAGCCAGTGGGCGAGGGCCTCGGGGTCGAGGGTGATCAGGGCGGCCACGAAGGGGCGGTTGTCCCCGACGACCAGGCACTGGCCGACCGGGGCGCGGCTGCGCAGCCGGTCCTCCAGGACGGCCGGGGAGACGTTCTTGCCGCCGTTGGTGACGAGGATGTCCTTCTTGCGGCCGGTGATGGTGAGATAGCCGTCCTCGTCGAGCGCGCCCAGGTCCCCGGTCGCGAACCACTCCTCCCGCAGTACGGCGTCGGTGGCCGCCGGGTTGTTCCAGTACGCGCCGAAGACCACCCCGCCCTTGACGAGCACCTCGCCGTCGTCGGCGATGCGGATCGCGGTGCCGGGCACCGGGAGGCCGACCGTGCCGGGGCGGGGCCTGAGCGGCGGGACGATGGTGGCGGCGGCGGTGGTCTCGGTGAGGCCGTAGCCCTCGTAGACGATGATCCCGGCGGCTGAGAAGAAGAGGTTGAGGTCGCGGTCGAGCGGGGAGCCGCCGCTGATGGCGTACCGCAGGCGGCCGCCGAGTTCCTTGCGGATACGGCGGTACACCAGCAGGTCGTAGAGGGCCCATGCGGCGTAGAGGCCCGGGCCGGGGCCCTTGCCGGTGCCGAGGAACTTGTTGAGGTAGGCCTCGCCGAAGCGGACGGCGGTGCGGTCGGCTCGGTCGAAGGAGGCGGCGCGGCCGATCTTCTCGGCGGTCGCGCGGCCGGTGTCGTGGATCTTCTCGAAGAGATACGGCACGCCGACCAGGAACGTGGGCCTGAACTCCCGTAGCGCGGGCCTCAGTTCGTCGGGCTTGATGCTCGGGCAGTGGCCGATCTCGATGCGGGCCATCAGGCAGGCGATCTGCAGGGTGCGGCCCATGATGTGGGCGAGCGGGAGGAAGAGGAGTGTCGAGGCGACCTGGCCGGTGACCTCGGTGAAGAGGGGGTGCAGCAACTCGACCGTGTTGGCGGCCTCGGCGTGCAGGTTGGCGTGGGTGAGGACGCAGCCCTTGGGGCGGCCGGTGGTGCCGGAGGTGTAGCAGATCGTCGCGATCGTGTCGGGGGTGAGGGATGCGCGGCGCTTGGCGACCTCCTCGTCGGGGGTGTCCGCGCCCAGGGCGGCGAGTTCGGCCATGGCTCCGGCGTCCAGCCGCCAGACGCGCGGGAGTTGGGGGTGGCGGGCGGTGCCCTTGGCGACCGTGTCGGCGTTCTCGGCGGTCTCCGTGACGACGAGGCGAGCGCCCGAGTCCCGGACGATCCACTCCACCTGCTCGGCGGACGAGGTGGCGTAGATCGGTACGGTCTGGCCGCCGGCCGCCCAGATCGCGAAGTCGAGGACCGTCCACTCGTAGCGGGTGCGGGACATGACCGCGACCCGTCCGCCCGGTTCGAGGCCCGCGGCCATCAACCCCTTTGCGGTGGCGGTGACTTCACGGGCGAAGGCGGCCGCCGTCACGGGCTGCCAGGTGCCGTCCTGTTCGCGGCGGAGGACCACGGTGTCGGGGGCTTCCGCCGCGTTGGTGAACGGCAGGTCTGCGGTGCTGCCCGTCGTCGGACGCGGGGCGAGCGGCAGCGTGCTCGCCTCCCGTACGACGCCCCGCTCGTCCCTGGTGAGTTCGACCCGGGTGCGGGCCGCCAGGTCGGTGCGCTGCCGCGCCCGCTTCAGGTCCTTGCGTACGCCCATGACGGCTGCTCCCGGTCGACGTCGACGGTGACTGGGGCGTCAACTTACTCGCAAGTAGGGGAAGGTCAATGGGGTCGGCCGAGTCGGTTCCGGTTCGGTCGGGTTCAGTTCATCCGGCTCGCCTCGTCGATCGCCTCGGCGAGTTGTCGTACGTCCCGGTCCTCCGTCTTCTTCGCCAACGCGTGGGCGCGGGTGGCGAGTTCGTCGAGGCCGGGGTCGCCGGGCAGGTCGGCCGAGCGGAGGGAGTCGGCGAAGTAGGCGGCCACCGCGGTGACTTGGAAGGTGTTCGGGGAGCTGCTCAGGGAGTCGTGCAGGTCGCCGGTCTCCAACTGGCCCGATTCCTCGTGCGGGGCGCGGGTGTCGGGGTCGAGCCAGCGGACGCTCGCGGTGGCGAGGTGGCCGTCGGCGCCGGGCCTGGTGCGGACGGCGTAGAGGGCGGTCACGGTGTGGCCGGGGCCGACCTCGCCGCCGTCGACCTTGTCGTCGCGGAAGTCGTCGTCGGCGACCTTGCGGTCCTCGTAGCCGATGAGCCGGAATCGCGCGACCGTCTCGGGGTCGAAGGCGACCTGTGCCTTGGCGTCGCGGGCCGTGAGGTCGATGTTCTGCGGGAGTTGGTCGACGAACACCTTGCGGGCGTCGTCGTCGTTCGAGACGTACGCGGTGTGGCCGTCGCCCTTGTCGGCGAGTTGTTCCATCAGGGCGTCGCCGTAGTCGCTGCCGACGCCGACGCCGAAGAGGGTGATGCCGTGCTCACGGCGTTCGTCCGCGATGCGTTCGAGGATCGAATCGGCGTTGGTGTCACCGGTGTTGGCGAGGCCGTCGGAGATGAGGACGACGCGGTTGGTGGCGCCCTCGCGCAGGCCGTCGGTGGCTGTCGCGTAGCCGGTCTCGACGCCGGCGCCGAGGTTGGTCGAGGACTGGGTCTCCAACTCGTCTATGGCGTCGTGGACTTTGCCGCGGTGGCCGTCGAGGCGGGTCATCGGGAGGACGGTCTCGGCCTCGTCGCTGAAGGTGACGAGCGCGACCGAGTCGTCGTCACGCAGTCGGTCGGTCATCTCGTCGAGGGACTTCTTGGCGAGGTCCAGGCGGCCCGTCTCGGCCATGGAGCCGGAGACGTCGATGACGAACGTCAGGGCGGCGGGCGGGCGTTCGTCGCTGTCGTCGGCGGCGCGGGTGGCGAGGCCTACGCGGACGAGGGACCAGTCGGTGTCGTCGGTGCGGGCGCCGTCGACGGTGACCGTGAAGCCGTTGCCGTCGGGGCGGTCGTAGTCCTGCCGGAAGCTGTTGACGAATTCCTCGGGGCGGATCGTCGACGGGTCGGGCATCTGGCCGTCGGCGAGGACGCGGCGGGCGTAACCGTACGAGGCCGTGTCGACGTCGAGGGCGAAGGTGGAGAGGTAGTCGGGGGACGGGGCGATCTCGTCGGCGGAACTGTCCTTCCGCTCCCCGTTCTGGTCTTCGCCCTGTTCTCCGCCGGAGGTGACGGCCGGGGCCGGGAAGCCGGTGTGGTTCGCCCCGTCCGAGCTGCTGGAGTGGCTGCCGCCGCCCGCGCCGCAGCCGGTGAGGAGCAGGCCGCCCGCGGTGGTGAGGGCGAGCAGGGTGGCGCGTAGGCGGCGGGTGCGGTGGCGCGAGCGCAGCTCCCGCCGCTCGCCCGGCTGTGTTCCGTTGGTTTCCATCTGCCGTGCCCCCTCGGTCCGTTGACGTCGGCTTCTGCGACTGTGACGGCGGAGGGGGCCGGAATGTGCGCTACGGGGAGTTGCGGAAGAGTCTCGAAGGGGTCGCGATCATGGCCGGTCGAGACCGGTGGGAGATCCTCCGGTGACCTAGGACACGATGTCCTTGCGGGCGAAACCCCGGAAGGCCAGGGCGAACAGCACCAGGGCGTACGTAACGGAGACCGCCGTGCCCTGGATCATGCCGGACCACTCGGGATGGGGTTGTACGGCGTCCGCCCAGGCGAACTGCCAGTGTGCGGGCAGGAAGTCGCGCCAGTGGCCGAGGGCCGTGACGGCGTCCAGGACATTGCCGACGATGGTCAGGCCGACCGCGCCGCCTACCGCTCCCAAGGGCGCGTCGGTCTTGGTCGACAGCCAGAACGCGAGCCCCGCGGTGACCAGTTGGGACACGAAGATGAACGCCACGACCACGAGCAGGCGTTGGGCCGCCGTGGCCGCGCCGATCGCTCCGCCGGTGGGCAGCTCCAGCGGGCCCCAGCCGTAGGCGGCGGTGCCGACGGCCAGGGCGACGAGCGGGAGCAGGACCATCGCGGCGAGGCTGAGGGTGAGTCCGACCACGAGCTTGGACCACAGGAGGCGGGCCCTGGGCACGGGTGCCGCCAGCAGATAGCGCAGGGAGGACCAGCTCGCCTCGGAGGCGACCGTGTCTCCGCAGAACAGGGCGACCGGGACGACCAGGAGGAAGCCCGCCGACACGAACAGGTTCACCGCGGCGAAGTTGGCGCCGGACGAGGTGGCCGTGTCCATCAGCGTCACCTGGGAGTTGCGGTCGCCCGGGGTGCCACCGATCGCGAACGCGGCCACCAGCACGAAGGGCAGCGCGGCGAGGATGCCACCCATGATCAGCGTGCGGCGCCGCTTCAACTGCCGGACCAGCTCGACCCTCAGGGGCAGGGTGCGGCCGGCCCGGTAGCCGGAGGCCACCTCGACGGGCTCGGCGAGCGTGCTCACGCGGAACCTCCGATCAGGGTGAGGAAGGCGTCTTCGAGCCGGCGGTGGGGGCCGACCGAGGAGACGGGGACTTCGAGTCGTACGAGCTCCACGAGGAGTCGGGCGGCGGTGGCGGAGCCGTGGGCGGGGGGCGGGGGCGCAGGGTCCGCTGCGGATGCCTCCGCGTCGAGCGCGGCGTCGGAGGGCTCGGCGAGCGCGATGCCGGACGCCTCGGTCGTGGTGGCGGCGACCGCACCGGTATGCGTATTGGCCCCGTCCGCCAGGGAGTTGGCGGTCAGCAACTCGTCGGCGGGAGCCAGGCGCAGCAGCAAGCCGCCCTCCGCACGCGTCACCGACTCCACATCCGGGAGGGCCGCGATCTTTTCCACCAGGGGGTCGGTGATGTCGGTCGCCAGGCCTACGAGGAGGGTGTCGCCGGTGCCGATGATCTCGGTGACCGGGCCGGCCTGGACGAGTCGGCCGCGGTCCATGACGACGAGGTGTGTGCAGGACTGCTCGACCTCGGCGAGGAGGTGGCTGGAGACGATGACCGTGCGGCCGGCCGCCGCGTAGCGGATCATCACCTCGCGCATCTCGCGGATCTGGGGCGGGTCGAGGCCGTTGGTCGGTTCGTCGAGGATGAGGAGGTCGGGGAGGCCGAGCATGGCCTGGGCGATGGCGAGGCGCTGGCGCATGCCCTGGGAGTAGGTGCGGACCGCGCGGGCGAGCGCGTCGCCGAGGCCCGCGATCTCCAGGGCCTCCTCCAGGTGGGCGTCCTGCGGCGGCCGTCCCGTCGCCTGCCAGTACAGCTCCAGGTTCTCGCGGCCGGAGAGGTGCGGGAGGAAGCCCGCGCCCTCGACGAACGCGCCGACCCGGGACAGGACGGGTGCGCCCGGGCGGATCGCGTGGCCGAAGACCCTGATCTCGCCGGCGTCCGGTTTGATCAGGCCCATCAGCATGCGCAGGGTGGTCGTCTTGCCCGCGCCGTTCGGACCCAGCAGGCCGAGCACCTGGCCCTTCTCTACGCGGAAGGACAGGTCCCGTACCGCGTACCGGTCCGCCGACTTGGCATACCGCTTGCTCAAGTCGGTGATCTGGAGCGGGACTTCGGCCAGCCCGGGGTCGGGGGGTGTCGACGCCGTACGCCTGCGGCCGGACAGCAGCAGTGCCAGGGCGAGGGCCGCGCCGGTGAGCGGGAGCCACCACACCCAGGACGGCAGTGTCGCCGCCGCGGTGGTGACGCCCGGGGCCGTCGGCACCCTGAGGTCGCTCTTCAGGGTGACGGTGTAGGTCGCCGGGGCTGCCGGGGAGGCGTAGCCGAGGTCCGTCGAGGCGAGGACCAGGCGGAGGTGGTGGCCGCTCTGGACGTCGTGGTCGATGGCCGGGAGGGTGATCGTGACGTCCTTGCCGGCCTGGGCGCCGTCGACCCTGAGGGGGGTCACCAGCTGGGAGGGGAGCACCTGTTGGGTGCCGCCGGGGCCGACGTCGTAGACCTTGGCGAAGAGGACGGCGGCGGAGTCGGTCGACTTGACGTGGACGGTGACCGTCGGCGAGCCCGTGATGCGGAGGTCTCTGGTGAAGGGGGCCGAGTTGAACGCCGCGTACTGGCCGGGGAAGTCGAGGGAGACGCCGACGCCCAGGGCGGACAGTTGGGACAGGCCGCCGGTGCCGCCGAGGCCCGGCAGGGCGGAGATCGCGGGCGGGCTGGCGCCGGCCGGGTTGACGAAGCTCTGCTCGCGGCGGCCGGTCAGAGTGATCGCGCGCGGGTCGCTCTCCAGGCCGGGGTAGACGCTGCCGCTCGCGCCGCGCAGCAGGGCCGCGCCGTCCGTGGAGTCCACGCCTCCGGTGCGGGTGACGCGGAAGGCGGGGCCGGTGTCGGTGTTCTTGTCGTCCTTCAGGTAGCGGTCGAACCAGGACGTCACGCGCGCTTGCACGCGGCCGGTCTCCATGTCGCCGCCGTCATGGCCGCCCGCGATCCAGTCGACGTCCACCGGGGCGCCGTTCGCCCGGATCGCCTTCGCGGCCGCGTCGGCCTGGCCGAGCGGGAAGAGGGAGTCGGTCTGGCCCTGGAGGAGCAGTGTCGGCACGTTGATGTGCGTGGCGACGGCCGACGGGGAGCGGGCCTCCAGGAGGGCGCGCGCTGCCGCGTCCGGTGTGCCGGACTCGGCGACCCGGTCGTACATCGCGCACAACTGGGGCTCGAACTTGGCGCAGCCGCCACCGGAGTTGATGAAGATGCCGGCCCAGAGCTTCTTGAAGACGCCGTTCGGGAACAGCGCGTCGGCGAGGTTCCAGTACGTGATCGCCGGGGCGATGGCGTCCACCCGGTCGTCGTACCCGGCGGCCAGCAGGGAGATCGCTCCGCCGTAGGAGGCGCCCGCCACGCCCACGCGCGGGTCGCCCGGTTTGTCGAGCTGGACGTCCGGCTGCTTCGCCAGCCAGTCGATCAGCTTCGATACGTCCTTGACCTCGCCGTCCGGGTCATTGAGCCCGATCTTGCCGGTGGACTTCCCGAAGCCGCGCGCCGACCAGGTCAGCACCGCGTATCCGTCCCGGGCCAGGTCCTGGGCCTCTTTGCGGACGTCGTCCTTGCTGCCGCCGAAGCCGTGCGCCAGGAGGACGGCGGGGCGGCGGCCGGCGGAGCCGGACGTGAAGTACGAGGTGTCGAGGCGCACTCCGTCCACGGCCATGACGCGGTCGGAGCGGTGCACCGGAGGCGGGTCGTCGGAGGCGACCGCCGTCCAGGTACCGGCACCGGCGAGCACCACGACGGCGGCCCCGGCGGCCATCAGGCGCCGGGGCCCTCGCAGCAGCCCTCGCAGGGCGGGCAGTCGAAGATCCATGCCTCAACGGTACGGGGCGTCTCCGACAGTCGGGGCAGACCCTGGGGTGAACCGGAGTTCAATGACGTACCGCGTCTGGTGTACGGCCGATAGCCTCCAGGGCTCAGGTCTCCTCAGGGATCGAGACCAGCCAGCGGGTCTCGCGGCGGGGGCGCAGGTAGAACACCCAGTAGAGGGTGGCCACGGCGACGATGCCGCCCGTCCACAGCAGGTAACTCGTCTCCTGCTGGGTGAGGATGTACGCCAGCACGGCGATCAGCAGGACCGGCATCGCGGGCCACAGCGGCATGCGCCACGCGTGCGTGTGCCGGTGGTTTCCGCGCCGGGACAGCAGGGCGGCGACCGCGACCAGCAGGTACATGCCGGTCACCGAGACGCCTGTCACGCCGTACAGGGTGTCGAGGTTGACGAAGCAGAGGATCGCGCCGGGGATGCCGACGGCGAGGGTGGCGACCCAGGGGGAGCCGAAACGGCCGAGCTTGGAGAAGACGGTGTTGACCGGCTCGGGCCAGGCCTTGTCGCGGGCGGAGGCGAACAGGACGCGGGAGTTCTGGATGACCATGACGATGCCCGCGTTGATGATCGCGAGGGCGACGCAGAGGCTGACGAAGGTGCCGACCGCGGAGTTGGACCAGGCGGTGACCATGCTGCTGATGTCGCCGCCGGTCAGCTCGGAGAGGTCGGACGCGCCCAGGGTGATCGCGACCACCGGGACCAGGATGATCACCGTGGAGATCGCGAGGGTGGCGAGGACCGTACGGGCCACGTTGCGGCGCGGGTTCTCCAGTTCCTCGGAGAGGTAGACGGCCGTGGAGAAGCCCTGGGTGACGAAGAGGGCGATCGCCAGGCCGGAGACCACCAGCATCGCCGTCACCGTGTCCGTATGGCCGCCGGTGCCGGCGACCTGCATCGAGGTGAGGCTGCCGAGGCCGCGGTGGCTGTGGGTGAAGCCCAGGAGGGCCACGACACCGGCCGCGATGACTTCGAGGACCAGGAAGACGCCGGTGATCCAGGCGTTGGCGCGCAGGTCCAGCAGGCCCGCGAGGGTGGCCAGGAGCATGACGCCCGCGCCGGTCATCGCCGGGTCGAGGTGGACGATCGGGGCGAGATAGTCCGCCGTGCCCATCGCGATCACCGGCGGGACGATCATCACGACGAGGAGGGAGAGGACGAAGACCAGCCAGCCCGCGAGCCGGCCGGCCAGCGTCGACACCATGGCGTACTCGCCGCCCGCGCTGGGGATGAGGGTGCCCAGCTCCGAGTAGCAGAACGCCACGGCGATACAGAGGACGGAGCCGATCGCGATCGTGAGGGCGGTCGCGGTACCGAGCGAGCCGAACAGGTCGGGGACGACCACGAAGAGCGTGGAGGCGGGCGTCACGCACGAGAGCGTGAGGAGGGTGCCGCCGACGATGCCGATGGAACGCTTGAGCTGCTGCGGGCCCTGGGAGCTGCCCGACGATGCCTCGGCGACGGCGGCTTCGGCGGTGGGGAGGGTGTCGGTCACGGGGCTGATGGAACAGTGACGGAAACCGTCACGTCAATGGGTGTTCACCTACGGAATCCGTAGATCGAACACGTCGGGTAGGGCGTATTCGGCAGTTCGAGGCAGTGCGGGCCACGGTCCCACTCCCTGCGGGAACCGCAGCCGACGGGACGAAAAAAGTGGGGCCGTCCGCGATACGGACGACCCCACCAGTGCTGCGGATGCCGCTCAGTGGTTGCGGGGGAAGCCGAGGTCTACGCCGGTGGGGGCGTCGGCGGGGTCGGGCCAGCGGGTGGTGACGACCTTGCCGCGGGTGTAGAA
>NZ_JBFAZO010000015.1:0-315297 GCF_040681835.1 Streptomyces sp. NPDC051576 | reverse complement strand
AACGTCACCCGCGCTCGCCTCGGACGCCTCACTCGCCAAGGCTTCCTCACCCAGCCCGGACGAGGCCGCTACCAGAAACGGACTTAACGCCCTCTCAAAACGCGCCGATGAGTAAACCAGGAATTCGCGAAGTCGCTGGATCGCCGAGTGCGGGACCGCCTCCGCCAACTCGATCACCAACACCGGTCCACTCATGGCGTCGGAGCCTAGCCAGTCGGGACTGCCGCCTCCAACCGATTGCTCACCGTGCACGCTTCACGGAAGTTGTGCCAGACCCCGAAGAACACCGCCCTAGCCACAGCGGGGGTAGTTCTCCGCGGGCCGAGATGTAGTGGACGCCTGGGCACTCGTCCGGGGGAGTTCGGCCTGCGGCTCGCCGCCTGAACATGAGACTCCCTCGTACCGCGCCAGTGGGGGAAGTTCGCTGGACCAGAATGTCTCCTCTCTGCAGAACCGCGCGTTCCGCGCCAACCGAGATAGTTCTGGACGGCCGCCGGCATCGCGCTCACCGTCGACTCGCTCCGCGCCGATCTGACGTCTCATCAAAACAATTATCAGACGAGCCTCTCAGCCGTGCGTCTCGCCCCGACGACGAAGCTCGTCAGCACCTTCGCCTTCGACTCGACTCCCCCGCACCTGAGCGGCAAGCCGCCTCGACCGGTCGGCGCCAACACGCAGTTCCTTCCTCAACGTCTCTGCCGAAGCAGGCCGTTGATACCGATCCCGATGCCTGGCATCGATCAGTCGGGCCTGAGCCAGCAACGGATCATCTCCGTGCTGATCACTACCGCTCTCTTGCTCCACCTCGGTCTCCTCGACCTTCCGATCGGCCGGGCGGTGTACCAAGAGTTCGACGGACAACATCAGAGCCACCGGAGGCCATCCGGCGACCAGCACCGGCTGCCATTCCAGAGCCGGTGCCGCCGCGATGTTGGCCGCCAGCGAGACCCCGGTCCCCAGGAAAAACGCCGACCAGACCGCACCTCGCGCACGTCGCGTACGAGCCCCGGCGGGCTTCAACAGGCCGACGGTCGCCAAAAGCAACAGACCGTCCACAGACATCGGCCACAACGACGCGCTGACACGATCCGCTCCACCCTGCAGCGCGAACTCCCTCTGGTGAATGTAAGAGGCATACGCGGCAACTCCGGCGACCACAAACGCGCAAAAAGATCGAACCCATATATCAAGATCGAATCGCTTGATCCAGGGTGTCTCCTGCTGGGCCTCGGTGCCCTGAGTCATCGACACCACCGCCACCCTCTGAACGTCAGAACTCGCCTCCGGCCGCCTCTTTTCCCGCAGTGCACACCGGCGGGAACCAACGCGCCAACGGCCTCCACCAGTGCACAAGCCGTGCACACTTCCACGGGAACTCTCAGGAACTCCCAGGAACTCCCAGGTAGAAGCGGGACGCCCCCAGACACAGGAAAGGACTCCGACCAGCCCATAAGGCCAGGTCAGAGCCCCGCCGACAGACGAGCCAGGCCATACGCCAGGTACTCAACCTTGAGCACCGCCGTTACGGCCGCCACGCACCACGGCCACCAACTGCCTCGACCGTCCAGCACCGATCCTCAACTCCTTACGCAGCGACTCAGCCGAGACCGGACGCTGATGCACCTCCCAATGCCGCTCATCCACCCGCCGGGCCTGCTCCAGCAGCGGATCACCACCACCGCCTTCATCTGCCTCACGGCCAGCAGCAATCTCTCCGTGATCGCGGGAGCGGTGAGCCAGCAATTCCACCGCCAGCAACAACGCCACCGGCGGCCACCCCGCCACCAACACCGGCCTCCACGACAACACAGGCGCCGCAGCAATATTCGCCGCAAGAGAGACACCGATACCGAGCAGAAACGCCAGCCACACCACACACCGCCCCCGACGGTCCTGCTCACCGGACGGCTTCAGGACACCGACCGTCGCCAGCAGAAGCAACCCGTCAACAGACAACGGCCACAAGGACGCACTGGTCCGATCCGCCCCACCCTGCACCGCGAACTCCCGCTGATGCAGATACGAGGCATACGCCGCCACCCCGGCAACCACCACCGCACCCATGCGCCGAACCCACGCATCCGGATCAGCCCCAAGCCGCACGCCGGGCCGCCTCACCGCCCAGCCCTCCCCCACACCGTAGGATAAAAGCTCCCCTCAACAACGAGCTTCCCTACCGAAACCCCAAGCTCAGGCCGCCATCCTTCTGCCACGCGTCCTGCCGGGGGCGCCACGCAGAAGGATGGCGGCGTCTTCTTCTCCGGAGCCATCCCACTCTCGTCGCTCGCCGGAGCGACGCCCCGCCCGGTTCACCGGACAGATGGCCAGTTTGAACCCAGCCCGCTGCCGACCAACATGCTCTCCTCCCGCAGGTCCCGATCGGACAGCACCTGCCTGACCGAGACCGCACGACCAAGCACCAGTACCGGCTCCTGATGGCCGACGCCGGTTGCCACGGCCACGCGGGCCGCGGTGCAGAGTGAGCACCGACAGACCGCGGGGCGTCGTGCGCGATCCGCGCCGGCCCATCCGGCCCAGGCCGCCGCCCGTCAACGGGCGTGAGCAGGCCGTCGCACCACCATTTCCCGCAATGCCCGAACGGCTTACGACCAGGGTATTGACGCTCCCTTCTTATGGTGTCATCGTTTCCGGCACATAGACATCAGATGTCTGATGTCATCGCCGAACGAAGAGGTTCCCGCCATGTCGCTCTCGGACGACCTCGCCGAGCAGTTGCTGACCGCGATCATCGACGGCCACTACCCGCCCGACTCCGCCCTCCCACCCGAGGGAGACTTGTCGCAGCAGGGCGGAGTGAGCCGTCTGACGGTGCGTGAGGCGGTCAAGCATCTGCGCGCCCAGAACGTCGTCAGGGTGGTGCGCGGCCGGGGCACCTACGTCAACCCGCCGGACCGGTGGACCGCCCTGGAGCCGGTGGTACGGGCGGCCTCGCGCACGTCGGGCGGCGCCCTATCGGAACGGCTGATCGAGGCTCGCCGGCTCATCGAGAACGGCGCGTGCGAGCTCGCCGCCTCCCGCCGCAGCGAGGAGGACCTGGAGATGCTCCGCCAGCACCTGGGGGTCATGCGCGAGGCGGCCGACGCCGGTGACACCGAGCAGTTCGTGCAGGCCGACATCGACTTCCACGACACCGTGATGCGGGCGACCGGCAACCTCTTCGTCCCGCTGCTCTTCGAACCGTTCGGCCCACTGCTCGTCGAAGGGCGCCGGGAGACCTCGGCCGTCCCCGAAATCCGTACGAACGCCATCGCGCACCACGAGGCGGTGCTCGCCGCGCTCGTGTCCGGCAGCCCCGAGGCCGCCCGAACCGCCATGGACGGCCACATGAACCAGACCGCCGACGACCTGCGCACCCACGTGATCAAGCGCGACCGCGACTGACGCTCTCTTCAACTCCCCGTCACAGAGCAGGAATCCGCCATGTCCCTACCCCTCCATGCCCAGACGCGGCCGGTCCCCGAGGCCGCGGTGCTGGAAGGGCTCCCCCCGGTCCGCGAGGT
Source organism: Streptomyces sp. NPDC051576 (assembly GCF_040681835.1). Taxonomy (NCBI): domain Bacteria; kingdom Bacillati; phylum Actinomycetota; class Actinomycetes; order Kitasatosporales; family Streptomycetaceae; genus Streptomyces; species Streptomyces sp. NPDC051576. The sequence continues at coordinate 311,776 of NZ_JBFAZO010000015.1, read as the reverse complement.
GAGCGCCGCCGACGTGGCCGCCCGCATCTCCGGCGGCCCCCGTCTCGTCGTCCTCGACGACGATCCGACCGGCACCCAGACGGTCGCCGACGTCCCGGTCCTGACCTCCTGGACGGTGGACGACCTGCGCTGGGCGCTGCGCCAGGACAGCGCCGCCTTCTTCGTCCTCACCAACACCCGCAGTCTCTCGCCCGGGGACGCCGCCGCCCGCAACCGCGAAGTGGTCCGCGCCCTGCACGCGGCGTCGGCGGCCGAGGGAACCAGTTACATCCTGGCCAGCCGCGGCGACTCGACCCTGCGCGGCCACTTCCCGCTGGAGACCGACGTCCTCGCCGAGGAGCTCACCGAGCTGGGCGCCGGCGCGCCGCACGGCGTGGTGCTGGTCCCCGCCTATATCGAGGCGGGACGGCTGACCGTCGACTCCCTCCACTGGATGCGGACCGCGGACGGACTGTTGCCGGTCGGCGCGAGCGAGTTCGCCCGCGACGCCACCTTCGGCTACCGCAGCTCCTCGCTGCCCGACTGGGTCGAGGAGAAGACGGGCGGACGCGTGCCCGCGGACGAGGTCCTGCGCATCACCCTCGACGACCTGCGCGGCGGAGGCCCGGCACACACGGCACGCCTGCTGTCCTCGCTGCGCGGCGGACGTACGGCCGTGGTCGACGCCGTCTGCGACGACGATCTGCGGGTGCTGGCCCTGGCCCTCGCGGACGCGGAGCAGAACGGCACGCGGTTGCTGTACCGGGTCGGTCCGTCCTTCGTCAGGGCCCGCGCCGGACAGGCCGGACGGCCACCGCTCACCCCGGCCGAACTGCACCGGATGCGCGGCGACGCGGCGCACGGCCTGATCGCCGTGGGGTCCCATGTCTCCCTGACGACACGGCAGTTGGACCGGCTGCGCGAGCGGGGCGGGATCGCCGAGTACGAACTCGACGTGGCACTCCTGCTCGATGAGGAGCGCCGCGAGGCCCACATCGCCGAGGTCGCGGCCGCGGCCGCCGGCGCGCTGGACTCCGCGGACGCCGTGATCCGCACCTCCCGCACCCTGGTGACGGGCGCCGACGCGGACGACAGTCTGGCGATCTCCCGCCGAGTCTCCGCCGCACTCGTTCAGGCCGTGCGCCAGGTCAACGCCATCCGCCGACCGGCGTTCGTCGTCGCGAAGGGCGGCATCACCTCCAGCGACACCGCCACCCACGGCCTTCGGATCCGCCGCGCCTGGGCCCGGGGCACGCTGCTGCCCGGCATCGTCTCCCTCTGGGAACCCGTGGACGGCCCCGCCGCCGGCATCCCCTACATCGTCTTCGCCGGGAACGTCGGCGGCGCCGACGCCCTCGCCGACGCACTCCACCTGCTCCGGAGCGCCTGATGCTGCTGCACGGAACCGACGCCCTCAAGGAGGCCGCGGCCACCGGGCACGCCCTGCCCGGGTTCGTGGCCTACAACCTGGAGACCGTCCAGGGCATCACGGCCGCCGCCGAGACCGCCGGACGCCCGGTCCTGATCCAGGCAGGCTCCAGCCCCTTCAAGCACGCCGGGCGCCAGGCCCTGATGCGACTGGCACTGGACGCCGCCGAACACTCCCCCGCCCGCCTCGGTGTGCACCTCGACCACAGCCGGGACCTGGACGAGATCACCGCCTGCCTCGAGGCCGGCTACACCTCCGTCATGGTCGATGGCTCCCACCTGCCGTTCGCCGAGAACATCGCACTGACCAAGGAGGCGGTCCGGCGGGCCCGCGACCACGGTGCCTGGGTGGAGGCCGAACTCGGGGCCCTGCCCGGCGACGAGGACGTCTCCACCGACGCCGTCGCCCGAGCCTCGGCGATGACCGACCCGGTGCCGGCGGCGGAATTCGTGGCCGCGACGGGCGTGGACGCGCTCGCCGTCGCCGTCGGCAACGTCCACGGCTTCACCAAGGATCCGGTCCGCCTCGACCTGGAACGGCTGGCCACGATCCACGAGGCCGTACCGGTCCCGCTCGTCCTGCACGGCGCCAGCGGTCTGCCCGTCGAGGAGCTGCACGGCGCCCTCGCCCGAGGCGTCGCCAAGGTCAACGTCAACGCCGAACTGCGCCGCGCCTACCTGGAGGCCGTCCGCACGGCCCTCCCGTCCGCGCTGCCCGGCTCCGACGTCGTCTCCCTGTGGGCCGCGGGCCGCGACGCGGTCCGGAACACAGCCCTGGAGGTCATCGGCCGCCTGAGCCCCCGCACCGAGGGAGAAAACGCGTGAGGTTACACCAGCCCCGCTGACCAAGAGCCGCGCCGTACCAGCCGTACGGCACAAGACCGCCGTACGAAGGCCCCCCGCGTCGCGTCACCTTCGCAAGCCGTCGCGAGCGCCGCCGCGCCCTCCCCCCGCGCAAGCCGCGTCCGCGCGCATCCACCGCACCCCGGGCCCGGGGACTCCCCACCCCCGGGCAGCCCATCCGCACCTCTCCTCTTCACTCCCCAGGAGGACAAAGATGTCTCCGCACCCCCGTCCCCAGACGGCCGTCATCGGCCTGGGCGCCATGGGACTCCCCATGGGGCACCGCCTGGCCGGCCAACTGCCCCTCTCCGTCTACGACATCGCAGCCGACCGGCGGGCCGCCCTGGCCGCCGAGGGCGCCCGCGACGCCGTGTCCCCGGCCGACGCCGTCCGTGGCGCCGACGTCATCGTGCTCGCCGTACGCGACCAGAAGCAGGTCGAAGGCGCGCTGTTCGGCGAGCACGGCGCCGCTGAAACCCTCCACCCCGGCTCGGTCGTGATCCTCACCAGCACGGTCGGCCCCGAGGCAGCACGCGGCACCGCCCTGAGGCTCGCCGAGCGCGGTGTGCTGACCGTCGACGCGCCGGTCAGCGGCGGCCCGGTGCGGGCCGGCGACGGCGATCTGCTGATCGTCGTCGGCGCCGAGGACGCGGCACTGAAGGCGGCCCGACCGGTCCTGGACCTGCTCGCCTCGACGCTCACCGTCGTCGGCCCGCGCCCCGGCGACGGCCAGGCGATGAAGGCCGTCAACCAGTTGCTGGCCGGTGTGCACATCGCGGCCGCGGCCGAGGCCGTCGCACTCGCCCGCGCACTCGGGCTCGATCCGGCCACCGTCGTCGAGAGCCTCAAGCACGGCGCCGCAGGCTCCTTCATGTTCGCCGACCGCGGACCGCGCATGGCCCAGACGTACGACGACGGACCCGAGCCCGAGGTCAGGTCGCGGCTCGACATCTTCGTCAAGGACATGGGCATCGTCACCACCATCGCCAAGGACGCCCACGTCCCGGTGCCCCTGGCCGCCGCGGCCCAACAGCTCTACCTGCTCGGCGAGCGCGCCGGACTGGGCGCCCGCGACGACTCCTCCGTCGTCACCGTCCTGTCTCCCAAGTCCCCGGAAGGAGAGGGACGATGAGCGACACCACTCTGCTCACCATCGCGGTCGCTGGTGTCGCGACGCTGCTCCTGCTCATCCTCAAGGCCAGGGTCCAGCCGTTCGTCGCCCTTGTCGTCGTCAGCATCGGCGTCGCGCTGGTCGCGGGAGTGCCCGCCGCCGACCTGGTGAAGACCATCGAGGACGGCATGGGCGCCACTCTGGGCCACATCGCCACCATCATCGCGCTGGGCGCGATGATCGGCCGGATCATCGAACTCTCCGGCGGCGCCCACGCCTTCGCGCACTCCCTCATCGAGAGATTCGGCTCCCGACGCACCCCGCTCGCCCTGACGGTCGCCGGGTTCGTCCTGGGCATCCCGGTCTTCTTCGAGGTCGGCCTGATCATCCTGATGCCGATCGCGTACGGCGTCGCCCGCGCCTCCCGCAAGCCGCTGCTGATCTACGCGCTGCCGATGGGCGCCGCGATGCTCACCGTGCACGCCTTCCTGCCCCCGCACCCCGGCCCCGTCGCGGCCGCCGAGGCGATCGGCGCCAGCCAGGGCCTCGTGCTGCTGTTGGGCATCCCCGTCACGGCCGTCGTCGCCCTGATCGGTTACCTCGTCGCGCGCCGTCTCACCCGCCGCGAGTACCCGATGGACCCGGCGGTGCACGCCGAGGTGTACGGCGCACCGGAGACCGGGGACGGCACCGCGCCGGCCCCCGCGGAGACCGGCTCCGCCTCCTCCGACGGCGGCCACGCCACCGCCGTACTGACCAAGCCCGCACCCTCGGGCACGGAGGTCCGGCCGCCGTCCTTCGGCATGGTCCTGGCGCTGATCGTCACCCCCATCCTGCTGATCCTCCTCGGCACCATCGGCCAGAACACGCTCGCCGAGGGCTCCACGCTGCGCGCCGTGCTCACCGTCCTGGGCGCCCCGATGGTGGCACTGCTCATCGACGTCACCCTCTGCGGCTACTTCCTGGGCGCCCGCCGCGGCTGGAACCGCGCACACATCGCCGAGGTCATGGGCTCCGCACTGCCGCCCGTCGCCATGGTGATCCTGGTCGCCGGCGCCGGCGGTGTCTTCGGCAAGGTCCTGGTGACCAGTGGCATCGGCAACGCCATCGCCGACGTCCTGGAAACCACCGGTCTGCCGGCACTGTTGCTGGCCTTCCTGACATCGCTCGCCCTGCGCGCGGCCCAGGGATCGGCGACCGTCGCCCTCATCACCACCGCCGGCATCCTCACCCCGCTGCTGCACCGCGCCGACCTGTCGACCGGTCAGCTGTCGCTGGTGGCCCTGGCGATGGGCGCGGGCGCTCTCGCGCTGTCCCACATCAACGACGCCGGGTACTGGATGTTCACCAAGCTCGCCGGCCTCGACGTGGCCGCGGGCCTGCGCACCTGGACGGTCCTGACGACCGTCATGGGCTGCGCGGGATTCGCCCTCACCGCAGCCCTGTGGCCGCTGGTCTGACCTGACGTGTCAACACACGGGGCTGCCCTCCCAAGCCGTGACCGGCCTGAGAGGGCAGCCTCGACATGTGACAGAACAATTCTGTCCGCAACGGCACGAGTGATACGGCACTCAAGATCCCTGGCCTCGCTCGATGCCGCCCATGTCCGGGTGCGGCGATGGGTCACCGTCCAGCCTGCTGGGCGCGCCTTCGGTCCGTCCGTCAGCGCCGCCGGGAATCCCGCACAAGACGCTGGTGGCGGCACCTGGTGTCGCGAGCGCGGTCACGGAGGCGGCGCCCGTTCCTGGGCAGCCTCCTGGCTCACCCAGAGGCTGCCGGCCCGGTTCAGCCGGTGAAGATCTCCATGAGCGACCAGATGGCGAGCCCGAGCATGCAGAGACCGCCGATCCGCTGGACGGTCTTGAGTGACACCCGCTTGGCGATGAACCGTCCCGCGACGAGCACGAGCGCGGAGACGGACATCAGGGCGGCCGCCGCGCCGATGGCCGTCGGCCATGTGCCGTTCGGGGCGGCGAGGTTGGCAATGGTGATCTGCGTCAGGTTGCCCCACTCGTTGATGAAGACGGTCATGAAGGCGGTCGTGTACACGGGCCGGATCCGCTGACGGATGCCATGAACGCGCCCGCGCAGACGGGCGCCGTAATGCCTGGCCGAAGGTCTCGCCCGCCCCGCACCGCAGTGCGTGGGCCCGGCCACCGGGAACCCGGAGATCCCAGCGTGTCGATGACCGATTGGTGAGGGCGGGCGCTCTGGGCGCGGTTTCATCGCCGCTCGCCGCCGATTCCAGAATTCCATTCAGCCGAAAACGCGCTCTCAGAGGTCGTTTTCACCTGAAGTAAGAGGTTATAGAGGTGTTTATGATGTTCGGTGGTCTGGTGCTGGTGAGGCTGTCGGGTTGGTGGTGAATGCCGAGACGAATGGTGTGACACCTGGGGCGGAGGGCGGCTTGCGCCTGTCTCATTCCAGGACGCCCAGGTCCGTCCCGTGCCTCGATACAGCCGCACGCACGACTGGGCGCACGCCCCTGAACGGCGATATCTCCAGGTCATGGCTGACCGTCGCCCGTATCCGAGTGATCTGTCCGATGCCCGCTGGGAGTTGATCGAGCCGGTCCTGGCCGCCTGGCGCTACGAGCGCCACGGCCGGGCACTGGGCTTCGGCCGACCCGCCGAGCTCGACCTGCGCGAGATCATGAACGCGATCTTGTACGTGGACCGCACCGGGGTGCAGTGGCGCTACCTGCCGCACGACTTCCCGCACTGGAACTCCGTCTACGGCTACTTCGCCAAGTGGCAGAAGGACGGCATCTTCGCCCAGCTCAACGGCCTGCTGCGGGACTTGGTCCGCGAGCAGGCGGGCCGCAACCCCGAGCCCTCAGCCTGCGTGATCGACGCGCAGAGCGTGAAGACCTCCACCAGCGTCCCCGCCACGAGCCAGGGCACGGACAACGCCAAGAAGATCGTGGGCCGCAAGCGGAGCATCGTGACCGACACGCTCGGCCTCCTGCTCGCGGTCCTGGCCACCGCGGCCAGCGTCCAGGACTCCAACGCCGGCACCCGCCTGCTCGACCAGGTCGCCGCCGACCACCCCACGATCCGCAAGACCTGGGTGGACGGCGGCTACCGCAAACACCTCGTCGAGCACGCCGCCACCCTCGGCATCGACATGGAAATCAGCGCCCGCACCCCCGGGACCAGGGGATTCACCCCGATACCCAAACGCTGGGCCGTGGAGCGCACCTACGGCTGGCTGATGCTCCACCGGCGCCTGGCCCGCGACTACGAGACCCTCCCGGCCCGCTCCGAAGCCATGATCCACCTCGCCATGACCGACCTCATGGCCCGCCGCCTCACCGGCGAAACAACCATCTCCTGGCGCGACCCGGCATCACCGGATCAAATCCGCATACCGGGATGAAACAACAGGAGAAAACGACCTCTCAGCGAGCCGGCACGACGCCGGACCCAGCCCATGGCCTCAGTCTGGCTGCGGCGCGGCGTCAGCGGTCTCGTCCGTCCCGTCGTCGGGATCCGTACCGGCGGGGGTGAGCTGGACGCAGCACTCTCCGGGCTGTGGCGCCAGGACAGCCTGGACTCCGCTGATCCGCAGGCCGTCGAGGTAGCCGGTGAGGAAGGCGTGGTTCATGCCGCACACCAGGTCGGGGGCCTTGGCCGCGAGAGGGTGGAAGGGGCAGTTGCGCAGCCGGATGTGCGTGGGGGTTTCCCGGACGGGTTCGTAGCCGTGCTCCTCGAGCATGCGCTCGCAGGTGGTCAGCCCGCGTTCGGCGCCGAGGCGGCCGGGGCGCGTCTGCTCCCGTTCCCTCTCGCCCATCTGTCGTCCGCGTACTCCGGCGGTGCGTGTCGCCGCTTGCGTGGCGTTCTCTTCGGGGCCCTCGGCCAGGACGGCGTCCAGCAGGAGGTCCGCCAGGAGTTCGTGGCGCCGGTCGGGGATGTTGACGGTGAGCTGGGCGTCGGTGGGCTCGTACACCTTGGGTTGCCGGCCGACCTTGCGGATCCCGCCGGGCGTCTCGTAGCGGGCGCGCAGCAGGCCGGCGTCGACGAGCTTGTCGAGGTGGAAGGCGGCGAGCTTGCGGGAGATGCCGACGCTGGCGGCGGCCTCGTCGCGGGTGACCGCCCGCCGGGCGCGCCGGATGAAGGCGAACATGCGTCGCCGGGAGTCCTCGCCCAGGACGCTCACGGAGTCGATGGCGGCGTCGGCCGCACGGGTCGGCGGTATCGGATCGGAAGCCACGGGCCCACGATAACCCCTGCCTGCGTGGTCACTCGTGCGCTCTGGGCGCCAGGACCTGGGCAACTTGACGCGCAGCCCTAATAAGACCAAGATTTGTTGGTGAAACTACGGAGGTCGTCGCGATGGTCAGTGAGTCTCAGCTTCAGGCGAAGCGGCCGGTCAGTGCCACTCTCGCCGGCCCGTACGGCCACCCCTTCCACCCGATCCTCGTGACGGTGCCGATCGGCGCCTGGGTGGCGAGCCTGGTGTTCGACATCGCCTCGCATGTGGTGGACGATCCGGCGTTCCTGACCCAGGGCTCGGAGTGGCTGATCGCGGTCGGGGTGATCGGCGCACTGCTGGCCGCCATGGTCGGCTTCCTCGACCTGTTCGCGATTCCTGCCGGGACCCGCGCGTTCCGCACCGGCTTGGTGCACATGACGCTGAACCTGGGGGTGACCGTCGCCTACGTCGTCAACTTCCTGTGGCGCTACGGCACCTACACCGACGGCGGCAGCGTCGGCGTCGGCAAGCTCGTCCTGTCCGCGGTCAGCCTGGCGGCTCTAGGTGTCTCGGGATTCCTGGGCGGCAAGCTCGCCTACCGCTACGGCGTACGGGTCGCCGACGAGAGCACCCAGGCCGAGGGATACGCGCCGGGCGACGCCGGCCGGACCTCGTGACGCCCGCCCCCGCACCTCTCTCGACGGCCGGTGCCCGCCGGCTGTCTTCCACCTATCCATCGTTGGGGAGTTCCTCATGGACATCGCGGCACTGATCGCCTGGGTGGTCACCGCCCTCGGCGGCTTCTACCTGCTCGGCACCTGGATTCAACGCGGCGGAATTCGCCAGCAGCAGTCCGGCACCAGCCGCCTGCCCGCACCGGTGATCTTCGTGCACTTCGCCCTGGCCGCGATCGGCCTGGTGGTATGGATCATCTACGTCGTGGCCGACAAGGACGCCCTGGCCTGGACGGCCTTCGGCCTGCTACTGCCGGTCGCTCTCCTCGGCTTCACGATGCTGGCCCGCTGGATCCCCGTCTACCGCGACCGCGCCACGGCCACCCCCGCCGCGGCAGCTCCGGGAGCAGAGGGGACAGTCCCCGCCGAACGGCACTTCCCGCTGCCCGTGGTCCTGGCACACGGCCTGCTCGCCGTCGTCACCCTCGTCCTGGTCCTGCTCACTGCCCTCGGTATCGGCGGCAGTTGACATGACCGACCCCTCGCACCACACCACCGCACGAATACGTCCCACCGACCAGGAAGACCCGCCCCCCGCAGGCCCTGCCCTGCGGGCGGTCCATGAGCCCGACGGCATCGACCTGGCCGCCGCCGAACGCGCCGCCGGTCAGTTCCTGAACGCCCTCGGCATCTCCACCTCCTCGGAAAGCCTGCGCGGAACACCGGGCCGCATGGCCCGCGCCTACGCCGAACTGTTCAGCCCTCGCCCCTTCGACCTGACGACCTTCCCCAACGACGAGGGCTACGACGAACTCGTCCTGGCCCGCCGCATCCCGGTCCGGTCTATCTGCGAGCACCATCTGCTGCCGTTCGTCGGCACCGCCCACGTCGGCTATCTGCCCGGCGGCCGGATCCTTGGCCTGTCGAAACTGGCCCGCGTCGTCGAGCACTTCTCCTGCCGACCGCAGGTCCAGGAGCGGCTGACCAAACAGGTCGCCGACTGGCTGCAGATCCGTCTGGAGCCCAAGGGAGTCGGCGTGGTCATCGAGGCCGAGCACAGTTGCATGACCCTGCGCGGTGTCCAGGCCACCGGCTCCAGCACCATGACCTCCACCCTCCTCGGCCTGCTGCGCACCGACGGCCGCTCCCGCAGCGAATTCCTCGCCCTGACCGGCGCAACCCCCTGATCAAGCCGGCAACACGACGCGGGCAGTTGCCCGACGCCCAACCGAAAGACCAAGGCCCTCGGCCAAGACAAGCGACGGCTACAGGGGCGGCGGCACGATCGCATCGGCTTCGTACGGACGGTGAACGGCTCCAGCTTCGCAACCGTCGAAGGCAACACGGGCAACCCCGACACCGGCGGTGCGAACGAGGACGCCCACAGCAAGACCCGCGAAACGAACAGCGGCTACGACGTCATGCTCGTCCGAGTCCGCTGACGTGCCCACCCGATTCGGCCAACCCGGTGCGCCTCGGGCCTGACGCGGCCGAGACGCACCGGCAGGGTCAGCGGACCGGCAGCACGTTGGTGTGTTCCTCGCGCACCGCCTGGAGGGCACGGGGGTCGAGGCCGAGCAGGCTCAGGATCGTCGGTGCGATCTGCTTGGTCTGCACCCTCGCGGAGTCGCGCACGCCGTCCGGGACGGAGGCACCTGACACGACGAGAGGGACGGCGAGGTCGTCGGAGTGGCCGCCGCCGTGCTCGGCGATCTTCTTGGTGCCGCCGGTGTAGACGACGCCGTACTGCGCGACGCCGAGGAGGTCCGGGACGCGGGCGTCGCCGGCCTTGACGTGGAAGTAGTCGGCCGCGGCCTTGCCGGCGTAGACCTTGCTGAGTCCGCTGCGGGTGTAGGCCTTGGGCTTGGCGTTGATGTCGGTGCCGGTGCCGTTCTGGGCGAGCAGGTACTTCTTGGCGAAGGCGGTGGCGGCCGCGGAGCGGTCGGAGAGCCAGAGCAGCATGGCGTCGTCGTCCACCGCGTGCGTCACCAGGTCGGCGGCGCCGGGGTGGAGCTTCTTCCAGGCGGCGTTGAGGCCGTCCAGCAGCGGGCTGTCGTCGACGCGGGTGAGCGCGGCGGGGTCGGTGGGCGACTGGCCGTGCTTGGCGGAGAGGATGACGGTGGTGCTGCCGGAAAGGTGCCGCTTGGCGATCTCGGCGGTCAGGGCGCCGATCTCCGTGTTGACGAAGTCCAGGTTCTTCACCAGCAGCGGGCCCGGGACGTTCTTGGCGGTGTAGCCGCCGGTGAGGCCGTCCGAGGTGGGCAGCTTCTGGGCGGTGGAGACCGACTGGAAGTTGAGGCCGAAGATCGCCGGGGTGCCGACCTTGTGGGAGCGGCTGTGGTCGTAGCCGTCGATCTCGTTGAGGACGGCCTTCACCTTGTAGCCGTCGTACTGCTCGGTGGCCTTGTTGTCCGTGGTCCAGTCGTTGCCGGCGGCGTAGCCGAGCGCGTCGCTGTTGATCTCCGGGGTGAACAGGTCCTGGACGCCGGTGCCCGAGGGGCCGTTGAGGATCTCGTAGGCGGCGTGCTTGTCCGACCAGGCGGTACGCAGACCCGCCTGGCGGGCCACCTCGAAGATCGTGTTCACCTTGAGGTACGAGTGCGGGTACACCGGCTGGCAGGTCTTCGGGTCGACCGGCAGCTTCGACGCGTTGATCAGGCTCGCCGGGTGGCCGGTCATCGAGAGGATGTTGTCCGGCAGGCCCAAGATGCCCTGACCGGCATCGATGGAGGCCTGGTTCTTGTCCAGGTCCTCCGTGAGGTCCACCTCCACCCCGGGCTTGACGCCCTTGCAACTGGTGGTTCCCGCCGGGAGGAGCGCGGCGTTGTAGGTGTCGTCGTAGTAGACGCCCGTGGTGCCGGGGCTGCCGCCGGTCGCCTGGGCGACCATGCCGGGGAAGGAGTCGGACGGCGTGGTGGTGCTGGCGTGGGTGTACTCCACGCCGCCGCCGACCAGTTGGGCCAGCGCGGACTTCGGGTGTCTGGCGATGTACCAGGCCAGGTCCGACTGGTGCAGTCCGTCGACCGAGACCAGCAGGACATGCTTGGCGGCGGCCGGGCGGGGGGAGGCGGCGAACGCGGCGGGCTGAGCGGCGGTCACCCCGGTCAGGACTCCGGCGGCGGCGAGAACGGCTGCGGATCTGACGTGACGTCTGGACATCTGTTGTCTCCCGGGTGTTCGGGGCGGGGCTGCGCGGGCGGGGCTCATCAGAGTCGCGCCTTGTGTACCGGAAGCGGCACATGTGTGAACACGCCCGGAATGGGCGGTCGGGTCTTCCCCAAGCAAGCCTGGTTTTCCCCAAGGCGGAGGGGGCCCGCGACACCGGCGAGCAGCGTGACCGGACGGAACCTGCGCCCACCGGGTTCCCCTGCCTACCTAACCTGCGGAGCCTGGCGCTTCACTCGCGACGCGCGCCTCAGCCCGCCGCCCCACCCCGCGACACACCCACATACCGCCAAGTCCCCTGACCCCGCCCACGAACCCAGAAGAACAGGACCACCGAAGTCACCGCGGCGACCGCGCACCACGTCGAGACGAACTCCAGCTCCCACAGCGCCCAGCAGACGACCGCGCCGACGGCGACCAGGACGCCCAGCAGCACCAGCCCGCGGTCGCCGGACGCGAGCAACGAGCCGACCGTCGCCACGAGGTAGCCGGCGATGACCAGTTGAGGGTGGGAAAGGTCGACGACGTACCCGACGGTGTGGCCGCGGATCTCGGAGGACACCGGGTGCGCGACGAGGGCCTCGGCGAGGACCGCCGCCGTGACCACCCCGATCGCGAGCAGCACACCGATCCGGGGCCGTGCCCGCCGTGGCACGGCACACCACACGCCCGCCGGAACCCACACCGCGAGCAACGGCAGGGCGATGATCGCCCAGGTGAGGGTGGCGGCGCCGGTGCCTCCGCCCTCCGCCCACACCAGGGACTCCACGATCTGATGGACGCCGAGCAGCACCGGCAGCGCGGCCAACGGGAGATCGGCGGGCCTGCGGGTCATGGCCACACAGGCCGTCCCGATGGCGAGGACGCCCGCGCCCGCGACGAGATCCGCTTGCGCACTCCAGCACATCGCTCCCCCACGGGATCGGTCCGCGTCCTCCTGGTCCACCACCGGTCACGCTACGGCTCCGTCCCGCCGGGTCCGGCGTGACACGACGGCCGTACCGTGCCGTGATGACATACCCCGGCGCTCCCCCTCGACGCCCGCTCCGGACAACACCCGCCGTTCCGGACCCAGTTGGCGGCCGGTGCCGCGAAACCACCCCCGGCCTGCGCGTGAGCGTCTCCCCGTGATTGGCTGACCCCGGCCACCGCAGACCGTGCACGCACAGGAGGACATCGCAGCCATGAGCAACCCCTACACGTTCGAGTACAAGGTCGTCAGCTTCCGGGAGTCGCTGATCGGCGACGCGCTGGACGGCGACAAGCTGGAGAAGGTCCTCAACAAGCACGCCGAGGACGGCTGGGGCCTGAAGGCCATCACCGCCGCCGACGTCAAGGGCCGCATCGGTCCCGGCGCGGTCGAGGGGCTCCTCCTCACCTTCGAGCGGCCCCGCGCGTAACAAACCGGTGCCGTGCGCGGGACGGGGGCTGGGAGTCGTCAGCGCCGAGGAGCGGCGGGCGGCGTGCCGGGTCCCGGAATCTCCCCCGACCCGCGCGGGATCAGCTCGGTCGGCATGACGACCCGGCGGGGCGGTGACGTGTCCCCGTTGATACGGGCGAACAGCAGATGCGCGGCGCTCGTCGCGAGGGCCACCGGGTCTTGCGCGATGACGGTGACCGGCGGGGTCAACCGCGCGGCCAGGGCGAAGTCGTCGAAGGCGATGAACGCGATCGTGGCGGGCAGCACGGCCAGCACACCGAACGCGAGGACCTCGTTGCCCGCGACCACGGCGGTGGGCGGCTCGGGCGCGGAGAGGATCGCGGTGACGGCCCGGGCGGCGTCCGCGCCGGAGCCCACCCCGTGCCGTACGAGCGCCGGATCGGCGTCGATACCCGCCGCGCTCAGGGCCGCCAGATAGCCGCGGTGGCGCTCGCCGCAGGTCCAGATCTCCCGTTTGTCGCCGAGGTAGCCGATCCGGCGATGGCCGTGCGCGATCAGATGGCGCACGGCCCGCTCCACCGCGCCGAAGTTGTCCACCACCACGGTGTCCACGTCCAGACCCGGCGCCGCCCGGTCCACGCACACGATCTTCGTACCCCGTGCCTGCGCCGAGCGCAGGAAGCGGTGGTCGCCCGCGACCGGGGTCAGGATCAGCCCGTCGACGCGGCGGGCGGTGAAGGCCGCGACGACCTCGCGTTCACGGTGCGGGTCGGCGCGGCTGGAGCCGATGAGCACCATGTTGCCGCGCCGGTGGGCGATGTCCTCGGTGGCGGAGGCGACGGCGGCCATGAAGGGGTCGGCAACGTTGTCCACCATCAGTCCGATGGTCTGGCTCAATCGGTCCGTACGGCGCAACTGCCGTGCCACGTCGTCGCGTTGATAGCCCAGCCGGCGGACGGCGGCCTCCACCCGGGCGGCCGTTCGCGGTGCCACGCCCGTCTCGCCGTTGACGACCCGGGACACCGTCATCACACTCACGCCGGCTGCCGCGGCTACGTCCTTCATCCTGGGACGACTGGCCACGCCGCGTCCTCCAGATCCCGTCCGGCACGCCCGGACCGACGGGCTGATGATGCCCGCCCGATTCCGTTCGTACCCGACCCTTGACGCCCACTCATGGGCCTCCCAGAATCGACGAACTGTTAACGATACCAACCAGAAAGCACAGCATGGCCTCTGCAAGGGAACCACTTCTCGCGGCACATGGTGTGGTCAAGCGTTTCGGCCATGTCCAGGCGCTCCAGGGCGCCGACTTCACGGCGTACGCCGGTGAGGTCGTCGCACTGATCGGTGACAACGGTGCCGGCAAGTCGACGTTGGTGAACGTCCTTTCCGGCGTGCTCACCCCGGACGAGGGCGAGGTACGCCTGGACGGGGTGCCGGTCCGGTTCAGCGGGCCGATGGACGCGCAACAGCACGGTGTCGAGACCGTCTACCAGGATCTTTCGCTGGCGCCGGATCTGGACGCGGCGGCCAATCTCTATCTCGGCAGGGAACTCGTCCGCGGCGGCTTCCTCGGCCGCCTGGGCGTGCTCGACCGGCCCACGATGCGCCGGGAGGCGGTCGCGGCGTTCGGTGAACTGGGCGTCGAGCTGAAAGATGTGACGGCTCCTGTGACAACGTTGTCGGGAGGGCAGCGGCAGTCCGTGGCAGTCGCGCGGGCGGTCGCCTTCGCCAACAAGGTCATCTTCATGGACGAGCCGACCGCCGCCCTGGGCGTCGTCCAGCGCGCCCGTGTCCTGGAGACCGTCCGCAGGGTCGCCGACCGGGGCATCTGCGTCGTGCTCATCAGCCACAACATGCCCGAGGTGCTGTCGGTCGCGGACCGGGTCGAGGTGCTGCGGCTGGGGCGCCGGGTCGCCTCGTTCACCGCGGCGGACGCCACGATCGAGAAACTCGTCGGGGCCATGACCGGATCGCTGGACGAGCCCGCGCCGGGCGGGAACCACGCCCCGGCCGGCGCGACGGAAGCGGAGGACGGGCGATGAGCGCCAACAGCCAGGACATCAAGCCGGCCGCCCCGGCGCAGGAGCCGCCGCCCCCGGCCGACGGCGGACGCCTCGCGATACCCCCGTGGCTGCGACGGGCCGCCGGGATCAGCGAGTTGTGGACGTTCGTGATCCTCGTGGCGCTGGTCGCGTTCTTCACGATCGCGGCGCCGGGCAAGTTCTTCACGCAGTACGACATCACGCAGATCGCCGTGAACGCGGCCATCTATCTGGTGCTCGGCGTCGGCATGACGTTCGTGATCATCACCGCGGGCATCGATCTGTCGATCGGCTCGGTGCTGGTCCTGGCCGCGGTCGCCGCGGGCGAGTACAACCTCCACCACGGCGGACCCACCGCCGGCTGGGGCACGGTCACCGTGTGCGTCCTCATCGCCCTTGCCGTGGGCGCGGGTTGGGGCGCGTTGCAGGGCGCGGTGGTGGCGACCGGCAAGGTGCCGCCGCTGATCGTGACCCTGGGCGGTCTGGGCGCGGCCCTGGGTATCGCCGAACTGGCCACCGGAGGCCAGGACCCGGCCGGTGCCGCGGCCACCCACCTCCAGAACAGCCTGGGCTTCGGCAAGTTGCTCGGCATCCCGTGGATGGTGATCCTCGCGGCGGTGGTCACCGCCCTGTTCGGCGCGGTGCTGGGCGCCACGCGCTTCGGCAGCCACACCCTGGCGATCGGCTCCAACCCGACCGCCGTTCGCCGTGCGGGCATCCCGGTGGGACGTCATCTCGTCCTGGTCTACGGCCTGATGGGCCTGCTCGCCGGTCTGGGCGCGGTGATGTGGCTGGCCTCGTACGGCACCACGTCCATCGCCGGGCATTCCACCGACAACCTGAAGGTGATCACCGCGGTGGTCCTGGGCGGCACCAGCCTGTTCGGCGGGCGGGGTTCCGTGCTCGGCACCGTGATCGGTGTGTTCATCCCCGCCGTGCTCACCACCGGGCTGATCGTCATCGGCGTTCAGCAGTACTGGCAGGACGTCGCCGTGGGCGTCGTCCTGGTCGTGGCGGTCTACATCGACCAGATGCGCAGGAAGACCCGAGAGCGTGCCTGACCCCCGCAGCGAGTCCATCAGAGAACCCCGCACCGACCCCCGCACGACCCAGGAGGACACCCTTATGTCGAGCATCCGCGTCTCCCGCAAAATACTGGTCGCCGCGGGCACCGTGCTGGCCCTCACCGGCGCCGCCGCCTGCAGTTCGTCGAGCGACAGCGGCGGTTCGGGGTCGAAGGGCGGCGCCTCGGGCAAGAAGGTCCGGCTGATCACCGGCGTGAAGAGCGACCCCTTCTACATCACCATGACCTGCGCGGCGCAGACCGAGGCCAAGGCCAAGGGCATGGACTTCTCCGCGGACGGTTCCGCGCAGTGGGACGTGTCGGTGCAGCGGCCCCTCCTCGACTCGGTGGCCGCCTCCCGGCCGGACGGGCTGCTGATCTCGCCGGTCGACACCAGCGCGCTCACCCCCTCGCTCAAGCAGATCCAGTCGGCCGGGACCAAGGTGGCGCTGGTGGACACCACGGTCTCCGACTCCTCGATCGGCATCACCCGGATCTCGTCCGACAACGAGAAGGGCGGCCGGGTGGCGGCCGACGCGCTCGCCAAGCTGATGAACGAGAAGGGCTCGGCGATCGTCATCAGCGTCAAGCCCGGTGTCTCCACCACGGACGCCCGCATCAAGGGCTTCACCGAGGAGATGGGGAAGTACCCCAACATCAAGCTGCTGCCGACCCTGTACGACAACGACCTGCCGGCCACCGCGGCCTCGCAGATCCAGTCGACGCTGGCGGCCCACCCCGACCTGGGCGGTGTCTTCGCGGGCAACACCAACACCGGTACGGGCATCGCCACCGGTCTCAAGCAGGCCGGCAAGCAGGGCGCGGTGAAGGTCGCCGCGTTCGACGCCGAGCCGGACGAGGTCGCCTCGCTCAAGGCGGGCACCCTCCAGGTCCTGGTCGCGCAGGATCCGGCGGCGATCGGCAAGGAGGCGGTCGACCAGTTGGCCGCGGCCTTCGAGGGTAAGACCGTCCAGAAGTCGATCGGCACCAACATGGTCGCCATCACCAAGGCGAACATGGGTCAGCCCGAGATCAGCAAGTACTTCTACAAGGCCGGCTGCTGACCCGACCGACGCGACCGGTTCCGCCGGGTGTCCCGCTCTTCCGCGGGCACCCGGCGGAACTGATTCCGGAAGGGGACTTTGCATGACCATGCGCGAGCGTGCATAATCTTCCTATGTCTAAGGTCCTCACCTCTCTTCCCACCGGCGAGCGCGTCGGCATCGCCTTCTCGGGCGGACTCGACACCTCGGTCGCGGTCGCCTGGATGCGCGACAAGGGTGCCGTCCCCTGCACCTACACCGCCGACATCGGCCAGTACGACGAGCCCGACATCGCCTCGGTGCCCGGCCGCGCGCAGGCCTACGGCGCCGAGATCGCGCGTCTGGTGGACTGCCGTGCGGCGCTGGTCGAGGAGGGCCTGGCCGCGCTCACCTGCGGGGCGTTCCACATCCGCTCCGGCGGGCGCGCCTATTTCAACACCACCCCGCTGGGCCGTGCCGTCACCGGCACCCTGCTGGTCCGGGCGATGCTTGAGGACGACGTCCAGATCTGGGGCGACGGCTCGACCTTCAAGGGCAACGACATCGAGCGGTTCTACCGCTACGGCCTGCTCGCCAACCCGCACCTGCGGATCTACAAGCCCTGGCTGGACGCGGACTTCGTGACCGAGCTGGGCGGCCGCAAGGAGATGTCGGAGTGGCTGCTCGCGCACGAGCTGCCCTACCGGGACAGCACGGAGAAGGCGTACTCCACCGACGCCAACATCTGGGGCGCCACCCACGAGGCCAAGACGCTTGAGCACCTGGACACGGGCGTGGAGACGGTGGAGCCGATCATGGGCGTCCGCTTCTGGGACCCGTCGGTCGAGATCGCCACCGAGGACGTGACGATCGGCTTCGACCAGGGCCGCCCGGTGACGATCAACGGCAAGGAGTTCGCCTCCCCCGTCGACCTGGTGATGGAGGCCAACGCGATCGGCGGCCGCCACGGCATGGGCATGTCCGACCAGATCGAGAACCGGATCATCGAGGCCAAGAGCCGGGGCATCTACGAGGCGCCCGGCATGGCCCTGCTGCACGCCGCCTACGAGCGCCTGGTGAACGCGATCCACAACGAGGACACCCTCGCCCAGTACCACAACGAGGGCCGGCGCCTGGGCCGCCTGATGTACGAGGGCCGCTGGCTGGACCCGCAGGCCCTGATGGTCCGCGAGTCCCTCCAGCGCTGGGTCGGCTCGGCGATCACCGGCGAGGTCACCCTGCGGCTGCGGCGCGGCGAGGACTACTCGCTGCTCGACACCACGGGCCCCGCATTCAGCTACCACCCGGACAAGCTGTCCATGGAGCGCACCGAGGACTCGGCCTTCGGCCCGGTGGACCGGATCGGCCAGCTCACCATGCGCAACCTCGACATCGCCGACTCGCGCGCCAAGCTGGAGCAGTACGCCGGGCTCGGTCTGATCGGCGCCGGAAACGCCGCGATCGGCGCCGCGCAGGCCGCCGCGACCGGCCTCATCGGCTCCATGCCCGAGGGCGGCGCCGAGGCCATCGCCTCCCGGGGCGAGGTCGACGAGGACGACGCGCTGCTGGACCGCGCCGCGATGGAGTCCGGCACGGACTGACCGGCTCCGGGACACACCGGCACCGCCGAAGGGCCGCCTCGACACACACCGTCGAGGCGGCCCTTCGCCGATCCGGCCTGCGCCGACGCCCACGTAGCCTTGGGCCATGACCAGCATGCGCCAAGCCGTCGACGTGAATGTCGACGCGATGATCGACGACCTCAGGACCCTCGTCCAGGTCGAGTCACCGTCACGCCAGTTGGACGCCCTGAGGAAATCGGCCGAGACCGTCGCCGAGGTCATCGAGGGGCGGCTCGGTGGGCATGCCGCGGTCGTCGACAGCGACGGCGGGCCGCACGTCCACTGGTCGGGCGGTGGCGCACCGCGCGTGCTGATCCTGGGTCACCACGACACGGTGTTCCCGCTCGGCACCCTGGAACTGCGCCCCTTCCGGGTCGAGGACGGCCGGGCGTACGGACCCGGTGTCTTCGACATGCTCGGCGGTCTGGTGCAGGCGGTCCACGGGCTGGCGACGCTCACCGACCGGTCCGGGGTCGAGATCCTGGTGACCGCCGACGAAGAGGTCGGCTCCCACTTCTCCCGGGCGTTGATCGAGGAACGCGCCCTCGCCTGCGGTGCCGTTCTCGTGGTCGAGGGCGCCGCCGACGGCGGGGCCGTGAAGACCGGCCGCAAGGGCTGCGGCACCTTCGAGGTGTCCGTCGCGGGCCGGGCCTCGCACGCGGGACTCGAACCCGCCGCCGGGGTCAACGCGTTGGTCGAGGCGGCCCACCAGGTGCTGGCCGTCGCGGCGTTGGCGCGGCCCGAGATCGGCACCACGGTCACCCCGACCGTCGCGTCGGCGGGGACGCTGGACAACGTCGTACCGGCGGAGGCGACCGTCGTCGTGGACGTCAGGGTCGAGTCGGCCGACGAGAAGGAGCGGATCGAGTCCGCGTTCGCCGCCCTGTCCCCGCGTCTCGACGAGGCGGTGATCACCGTACGGGGAGGGGTCGGCCGGCCTCCCATGCCCGAGTCCGCGGCGGCCGAACTGTTCGCGGTGGCGCGGCGGTTGCTGCCCGGTCTCGAAGGCAGGGCGGTCGGTGGTGGCAGCGACGGGAACTTCACGGCAGCGCTGGGGGTGCCGACGCTCGACGGGCTGGGAGCGGTCGGGGGCGGGGCCCACGCCGACCACGAGTATCTGCTCGTCGGGTCGATGGCCGAGCGGGCGAACCTCGTCGCCGGGCTGGTGAATGTGATCCAGGACTCCCGGCCCCAGGCAGGTCAGACAAGCTCGGACGGCACCAACAAGCCACCGAAGAGCCATACTTGACCATGCGGGGGATCGTCCCGTGATGGCCTGATACGGGGAGAGCGGCATCCAGTGAGCATTATCAGCAAGGTCGAGGGCAAGGTCGAGGTGCGGCTCCGCTGGGATCCGAGTCCCTTCGGTGAGCCACCGCGCCATCTGGACATCGTCGCGGCAACCTACTCCGCCGACGCCCCGTACGGTCGTCCGGTGTACGTCGTCCACACCGAGAGCCGCTCGCCGGACGGCACCATCAACATGAGCCGGCACAGCGAGACGGGTCAGGGGTACGGGTACATCGAGGTGATGGTGCTGGAACTCGACCGCCTCGCGTCCTCCTTCGCGCGGGTGGTCGTAGGGGTGGCGATCCATCAGAGCGGCGGGCCCAGGACCTTCGGTGATCTGTCGCACGCCAGGGCGCTGGTCGTGGAGGGGTACAAGGAGCTGCTGTCGGACGACTTCGCCGGAGTGGCCGGGTCCACCGCCGCGACGGTCGGGGAGTTCACCAAGGACGCCTCCGGGGCGTGGGAGTTCCGCTCGATGGTGCGCGGGTTCGACAGCGAGCCGGTGGGGTTCACCGCGGAGATGGGCAGCCCGTCTCGGCCCTGACCGGCCGGCCCGTCCCGAACTGCGGGAGCAGCGCCGTGACGGTCGCCCGCCGGTGGCGCAGCTCGTGGAACAGGCCCATGACGAGGGCGGTACCCACCGCGACCAGATGTTCGCGGCCCGCCAGGTTGGGTCTCACGATCGACTCCCACACCATCGATCCGCCGGTGAGGACGAACACGACCGGTGCGCGGCGGACGACGGCGAGATAGGTGAAGAGGCCCACGACCGCGGCGGACGGTCCGGTGTCGAGGACATGTCCGATCTCGGGCCGCAGCCCGATGCCCCCGCAGCCGGGCCCGATCAGGAGCATCACGCGGACCGTGAGGGTGCCGGCCAGCGTGGTCGCGTAGGCGACGAACAGCGTCCGGGCCCGGCCGAGTGCCAGCTCGGCCAGCGCGAAGGCGAGGAACAGTTGGGTGATGCCGGCCCACACGGGCAGGTCGAGGGCGGGCACGTACAGCGATATGGGGGTGCGCAGCAGGGCGAGCCACAGCGGCAGGTCGCCCTGGACGCCACCGAGATGCCGCACCACCGTCTCACCGCCCGGCCGCTGTGCCAGCGCGTGGAAGAAGATGACGCCGAAGGCGGCGACGAACGCCAGGGACACACCCGGCAGTCCACGCCGCAGCAACTGACGTACGGGATCGACGACGATGCCCTGCCATTCCCCCCGCAACGTGCGCCAGATGAGCACTGTCCCCTCACTCCCCCACCATCGGTGGACCATACGGTTCGGAATCCGGCCCCCCGACCGGGTCGGGCGCGTCCCTGGTCGGTCCGGAACTGTCGGCGCAGCTCGCGGACGGTACGCATGGGGCCGATATTGAAGAGTGGGAAGCGATCCCGACGGTTGTCCGACGAGTGAAGGCAGCGGGAGGGCCGGTGCGCAGATCTGGAGATCCGGCCGGTTCCACCGTGGCCGACGCCGGGCACCGGACCACGCCTCCGCTCTCCTGGGCCGTGGTGGTGTTCTGGCTCGTCAGCGTCACGGCACTGGTGGCGTTGACCGGCATCGTCCTGGGCCGGGACACCCGCCCGGCGCCGTTTCTGGTGGTGCTGCCCGCGCTGATCGCCGGGCGTGGGACGGTGCGGCAGACCACCGTCGCCTCGGTGTGGGTGACGTTGGTCATCGTCGGTTCCCTCATCGACAGCCCGCTGGGCACGGCGGGCGCGGACGCGGCGGTCATCGCCTTCACTCTGGTGTTCAACGGCCTCAGCGTGGCCCGGGCGGCGCAGCGGATCCGCTGGGAGGGCGAGATCGCCCGGCTGCGGTCCGCGGCGGCGGCCCTGCAACGGCAGATCCTGCGCCCGTTTCCGCTGATGACCGACCAGCTGCTGGTCCACGGTCTGTACCGGCCGGTGGAGGAGGACAGCCGGGTCGGGGGCGACGTCTACGAGGTGGTCGCCTCCCCGTACGGCACCCGCGTCTTCATCGCCGACGTCCAGGGCAAGGGCCTCCAGGCGATCAGCGCGGCCTTCGCCGTACTGAGCGCCTTCCGCGAGGCGGCCGTCGCCGAACCCACGCTCACGGCCGTGGTCGACGCCCTGGAGGAGGCGGTGCTGCGGCACAACTCCTTCGCGGCGCAGACCGGTGAGCGGGAGCGGTTCGTGACGGCGATCGTCCTCGGGGTCGACGGTGAGCGGGAGGTCCAGGCGATCAACTGCGGTCATGTGGCGCCGCTGCTGCTCCACGAGGAGCGGGCCGAGCCGGTGCTCCGGCAGGAGCCCTGCGTTCCGCTGGGCCTCGACGCGCTGGCCCCTGAGCCTCGTACCGTCGAATGGTTCGTGTTCCCGCCGGACGGCACCCTGCTGCTCTGCACGGACGGCGTCACCGAGGCGCGTGATCCGTCCGGCGCGTTCTATCCGCTGGAGGAGCGCGCCGCGGCCTGGGGCGAGGTCCTCCCGAAGGATGTGCCGGCCACCCTCTACGGCGACCTGCGCCGCCACACGGCGGGCACGCCCCGGGACGACACCGCGCTGCTGGTGCTGCGCCGGAGGGGTGACGCGGGCCTCCTGTGACGGAGCGGGCCGGTCACGGACGGCCGCCCTGGCGGGGGTCCCCCGCGGTGAGGTGTTCGAGGACCTCGGCCAGTTCCTGGCAGGCCCGTTCCACCGAGAGTCTGGTGTTGCGCTGCTCGGTGATGACGGCGGACAGCAGCAGGGCGGTGAGGGCCATCGTGCCGTTGAAGGCCTGGAGCTTCATCATCACCTCGACATGGGTGAGCCGGCCGAACGGGCCCGACTCCTGGGTCGCGGCGATGGTGGCCATGACGGAGGCGAACAGGGCGCACAGCATGCTGCCCGCGAGGCGGAACCGCAGTGCCGCCCAGATCAGCAGCGGATAGACCAGGAACAGCAGACTGACGTGGCTGTGGGTGACCAGCGGGACGATCACGGCGACGGTCGCCGCGAGCAGCAGGGCCTCCTTCCAGCGGTGCAGGTCCAGTGGCCGGCGCACGGTGCTCAGCATGAGCAGGAGCGGGGTGACGATGAGGACGCCCATCGCGTCGCCGACCCACCAGCCCAGCCAGACCGGCCAGAAGGAGTGTTCCTCCAGCTTGTCGGTGATGACGAGCAGTCCGACCCCGCAGGAGGCGCTGATCAGCATGGCGGACAGGGCGCCCAGGAACACCAGCGCGAGGCCGTCCCGCAGCCGGCCGAGATCGGTGCGGAAGCCCACCCGGCGCAGCATGAGGTAGGCGCAGGCGGGGGCCAGGGTGTTGCCCGCCAGGACGACGAGCACCGTGGGCCGGAGCGAGGTGAGGGACATGATCACGAGGAGCACGCCGAGGGCGATCCCGGGCAGGACCCGCAGCCCGAAGAGCAGCAGACAGGCCACCGCGACGCCGGTGGGCGGCCAGATGGGTGTGAACACGGCGCCCTCGACGACCAGCTGCCGCAGCAGGCCCAGCCGTCCCGCCGCGAAGTAGCCGCCGGCGACGGCCAGCGTCAGGAGGGCGTACCCGGCCGGTCGCCGCAGATCATCGAAACCCACCACAGCTGCCATCAGACACCGACCCGGCCGGGTCGGCGAGGCGAGGGGCGGAGCGGGAACGGCCCGGGTCGCGTCCGTGAAATCCCGTCGCGGGACTTCGCGGACACGGCCTACGGCCCGGTGTCGGGCGCGTCGTGGCCCACGACCAGGACGGCCGCGTCGTCCTCGTGGCCCACCCGTTCGGCTCCCTTGATCACGGCGGCGGCGAGCGAGCCCGCCTCCATGCCCGCCACAGCGGCGACTCCGGCGAGGCGCATCACCTGGTCGAGGCCTTCGTCGACGCTCATCGAGGGGCCCTCGACCACGCCGTCGGTCACCAGGACGAAGACGCCGCCCGTGGTGAGCCGGTGCTCGGTCACCGGGTAACGCTGTCCGGCGACGATGCCGAGGGGCGGTCCGCCCTCGTCGTCGGTGATGCCGCACCGGCCGTCCGCCGTGGCCCACACGGAGGGTATGTGTCCGGCCCGTGCGCTCTCCAGCACTCCGGTGACCGGGTCGAGCCGGACAAAGGTGCAGGTGGCGAAGAGTTCGGTGCCGAGGGACAGGAGCAGGTCGTTGGTGAGGCTGAGGAGTTCGCCGGGTTCGCTGGTGACCGAGGCGAGTGCGCGCAGGCCGACCCTGACCTGGCCCATGAAGGCGGCGGCCTCGATGTTGTGGCCCTGGACGTCGCCGATGGACAGACCGATGCGCCCGTCGGGCATCGTGAACGCGTCGTACCAGTCGCCGCCCACGTTGAGGCCGTGGTTGGCGGGTGAGTACTGGACCGCGAGGTGGAACCGGGGGGTGACGGGCATGTCGCCGGGCAGCATGCCGCGCTGGAGGGCGACGGCCAACTGGAGCAGGGAGCGCTGCAGCTCCGCGCGCTCGCGTGCCTGGGCGGTCAGCGTCCCGAGCCTGGCCAGCAGCTCGTCGCCGTCGTCCGTGGGGCGCTTCCGGAACATCCACCACTCCAAGGGGTTGGTACCGCTATAAGCATAAAGAACCGATTTTTCTCCCTCCGGAACGTGCGAGCGGGAACGACGAAGGCCCGGCCACCGCGACAAAGCGGGGCCGGGCCGACCGGTCGTACGCGCCGCGTCAGCCCTGGCGGGCGTTGAAGCGCGGGTCCTTCTTGTTGATCACGAACGTGACGCCTCGGCGGCGCACCACCTGCGCGCCGGGTTTGGCCTTCAGCGAGCGCAGGGAATTGCGGACCTTCATGACGTCCTCCCGTAGCGGCGCTCGAAGCGCTCCACGCGGCCGGCGGTGTCCACGACCCGCGTGTTGCCGGTGTAGAACGGGTGGCTGGCCGACGAGATCTCGACGTCGATCAGCGGGTAGGTGTTGCCGTCCGCCCACTCGATCGTGCGCGCCGAGTGCGCGGTCGAGGTGGTGAGGAACGCGGTGTCCGCCGCGCGATCGCGGAAGACGACCGGACGGGATACGGGGTGGATGCCAGACCTCATGGTGCTTCCTTCCTCAGGCCGTCCACGGAGGGACGGCCGCTGTGCTGGGTTCAACGTGTCTCGCGGAATTCGACGTGCTCTCCGGCCACCGGGTCGTACTTGCGCAGGACGAGCCGGTCGGGGTCGTTGAGACGGTTCTTGCGCGTCACATAGGTGACGCCGGTCCCGGCCGTCGACTTCAGGGTGACGACAGGACGGGTCGTGGTGCGTGCCATGAGGACCTCCTTCCGCCCACATCCCGGGATTTTGTCCCGAGCATGTCAGCTACATGCGTTCCAACACCGGCACCCCTCGGCGCATTCCCGGCTCTAGACGGCCGCCACCGCCGCCCGCTCACGGGCCGCCCGCACGGCCTGGGACAGGCCGTCGATGTCGTACGCGCCATAGTGGCGGCGCCCGTTGACGAAGAAGGTCGGGGTGCCCGCGACGCCGCTGAGGTCGGCCGACTCGACGTCCTCGGCGACATGGCTCGCCCCGGCGTGGGCCCGCATGTCCCGTTCGAAGCGGGCGGTGTCGAGGCCGATCTGTTCGGCGTAGCCCCGCAGATCCTTGAGGCGCAGGGCTCCCTGGTGGCCGAGCAGCAGGTCGTGCATGGCCCAGTAGCCGCCCTGCAGCGCGGCGGCCTCCGCGGCCTCGGCGGCGAGCTGGGCGTGGACGTGCACGTCCGTGAGCGGGAGGTGCCGCCACACATAGCGCACCTCGTCCCCGAAGGACCCGAGCAGTTCGCGGACGACCGGCTCGGCCTGCCCGCAGAAGGGGCACTCGTAGTCGCCGTACTCCACGACGGTCACCGGGGCGTGCCGCGGTCCGCGCACGTGGTCGCGGTCGGGGTCGACGGGGACCGACAGGTCGACGATGGTCTCCACCTTGCCGAACAGCAGCCTGGGCCGGACCTGCGGCGGAAGCAGTCCGATCGCGCCGGTGACCAGGCGGCCGACCAGGAACGAGGCGATGACCGCACTGAGGATGCCCGTCTTCGCGTCCTCCAGGGTGGTGCCGTCGAAGGCGAGGGTCGCGATCAGCAGGGAGACCGTGAAGCCGACGCCGGCCAGGGTGCCGCCCGCGGTCACGGCCCCCCAGCCGACCGGCGGCCGGATCCGGCCCCGGGACAGGACGCTGGTCAGCGCCGTCGAGGAGACGATGCCGAGCGGCTTGCCGACGACGTACCCGATGAGGATGCCCAGCCCGACGGGTGAGGTGAAGGCCCTGGTCAGTTGCTCCCCGCTGATCTGGAGCCCGGCGTTGGCCAGCGCGAACAGCGGGACCACGACATAGCTCGCCCACGGGTGGTACATGCGCTGCAAGCGGTCGTTCGGGGAGATCGACGCGGCGATGCCGGCGCGTACGTCGCGTTCCAGCTCGGGTGTGGGCTGCTCGCGGAACAGCCGGAAAAGGCCGGTGGCGCGTTCGAGGTCGTCGCGTCCCGCCGGATAGGCGTACGTGATCAGCCCCATGGCGAGCCCGATGACGACGGGGTCCACACCCGATTCGAGCAGGGCGACCCAGGCCACCACCCCGAGCAGCGCGTACACGGGCCCCCGGCGCACCCTGTACCGCATCAGCAGCACGATCACGGCGAACGTGCCCACGGCGACGAGGAGCGCCGGTACGACGAGGTGGTCGCTGTAGAAGACGGCGATCACCACGAGCGCCAGGAAGTCGTCGACGACGGTGATCGTGAGGAGGAACACCCGTAGCCCGGGCGGCATTTGGCGGCCGACGACGGCCAGCATGCCCAGCGCGAACGCGGTGTCGGTGGACATCACCGCGCCCCAGCCGTGCGCTGTCCCGTGCCCGCTGTTGATCGCCAGGTAGATGCCGATCGGCACGAGCATGCCGCTGGCGCCCGCGACGATCGGCAGCGCCAGCCGTCTGCGGTCGCGCAGCTCGCCCATGTCGAACTCGCGGCGCGCCTCCAGGCCCACGACGAGGAAGAACAGCGTCATCAGCCCGCTGTTGACCCACTCGCGTAGATCGAGGGAGACCCCGTGCGAGCCGAGCCGGACGGCGAGGCGGGTCTGCCAGAACGACTCGTACGCCGAGGGTGCGACATTGGCCCAGACGAGCGCGACGAGCGCCGCCACCACCAGGACGGCGGCGCTGCCGGTCTCGGTCCGCAGAAAGTCACGGAGCGGGGAACGCGTGTCGTCACCGCACGACGTCTGCCCCATGTAGTCGGTGGCTTCCAAGGACATTCGGGGTTCACTTTCACCTGGCGTCGTGACTCTCGTGTCGCCCAACACCGGCTGCCGCACCATTCATTCCTACGGCGAGGCGGTCCGGGTCAGCCGCCCAGCGCCGCCCCGACCACGGCCTTCGCCTCCTCCTGCACCTGGCCGAGGTGGTCCGGGCCGAGGAACGACTCGGCGTAGATCTTGTAGACATCCTCGGTGCCGGAGGGCCGCGCGGCGAACCAGGCGTTGGCGGTCGTCACCTTGATACCGCCGAGGGCCGCTCCGTTGCCGGGTGCCTCGGTGAGGACGCCGGTGACGGGCTCACCGGCCAGGGTGTCGGCGGTGATCTGCGCGGGCGAGAGCTTGCCGAGCAGCGCCTTCTCCTCGCGGTTCGCGGGGGCGTCGATCCGGGCGTAGGCCGGAGTGCCGAAGCGGTCCGTGAGGGCGGCGTAGTGCTGTGACGGCGTCTTCCCGGTGACCGCCGTGATCTCGCTCGCGAGCAGCGCCAGGATGATGCCGTCCTTGTCGGTGGTCCACACGGAGCCGTCCCGGCGCAGGAAGGACGCGCCGGCCGACTCCTCGCCGCCGAAGCCGAGCGAGCCGTCGACCAGGCCGTCCACGAACCACTTGAAGCCGACGGGCACCTCGACGAGCCGGCGCCCGAGGTCGGCGGCGACCCGGTCGATCATCGACGAGGACACCAGTGTCTTGCCGACGCCCGCGTCGGCGGGCCAGCGCTCGCGGTGGGCGTAGAGGTAGGAGATGGCCACGGTCAGATAGTGGTTGGGGTTCATCAGGCCGGCATCCGGGGTGACGATGCCGTGCCGGTCGGAGTCGGCGTCGTTGCCGGTGGCGATGTCGAACCGGTCGCGCTGGGCGATCAGCGAGGCCATCGCGTACGGCGAGGAGCAGTCCATGCGGATCTTGCCGTCCCAGTCCAGCGTCATGAAGCGCCAGGTCGGGTCCGTGAGCGGATTGACCACGGTCAGGTCGAGCCGGTGCTCCTCGGCGATCCGGCCCCAGTAGGCGACGGACGCCCCGCCCAGCGGGTCGGCGCCGATCCGCACACCGGCCGTCCTGATCGCGTCCAGGTCGAGGACGCTCGGCAGGTCGGCGACGTAGGTGCCGAGGTAGTCGTAGCGCCCGGTGCCTGGCGCGGCGAGCGCGCGGGTGTAGGGGATGCGACGGACGTCCTTCATACCGCTCGCGATGATCTCGTTGGCGCGGTCCTGGATCCACGAGGTGATCTCGGAGCCCGCCGGGCCGCCGTTGGGCGGGTTGTACTTGAAGCCGCCGTCGGCCGGCGGGTTGTGGGAGGGGGTCACCACGACGCCGTCCGCGAGGCCCGAGGTCCGGCCGCGGTTGTGGGTGAGGATGGCGTGGGACACCGCCGGAGTGGGCGTGTAGCCGTCCGCGCTGTCGATGAGGACCGTGACCCCGTTGGCGGCGAACACCTCCAGCGCGGTGACCTTCGCGGGCTCGGACAGCGCGTGGGTGTCGGCGCCGAGGAAGAGCGGGCCGTCGGTGCCCTGGTCGGCCCGGTACTCGCAGATGGCCTGGCTGGTGGCGGCGATGTGGTCCTCGTTGAACGCCGTCGCCAGGGACGACCCGCGGTGCCCCGAGGTGCCGAACGCCACGCGCTGCCCCGGCTCGGCGGGGTCCGGGTGCAGCGCGTAGTAGGCGGTGACCAGTCGGGCCACGTCTACGAGATCCTCTGCGCGGGCCTGTTCGCCCGCTCGCTCGTGTGGCATGTGCCCGCTCCTCCGTATCGACCGACTTCGCGTACGGCCCCATCTTTCCTCGTCAGGGCCGACTTTCGCGAGTACACCACCTCCGCCTGTGGATAACTTCGCCGCCGCTGTCCGTCAGTACCGGCTGTGCCGGTCCAGTTGCTTGAGCACGGCGCCCGCCATGGCCGCCTCGCCCTTCGCGTTGGGATGCGCCGGAGCCGCCGGGGAGGCGGGCTGCAGCGGCTCTATCCAGCGGTCGGCGGGCGCCTTGCACATGTCGTGGCCGACGGTCGGACCGTAGGTGTCGACGTACTCCGCGCCGTTGAGCGCGGCCACCAGACGGAGCATCAGGTTGAGGCGCTTGCCGGTGTCGCGCAGATACGGGAAGTCCTTTGCGGCGAACGGCACCGAGGGGTAGCAGCCGCTGCCGTCGTCGGGCAGCAGGTCCGGGTAGCCGACGACGAGCACACGCGCGTGCGGTGCCTTCTTGTGGACCGCGCGCAGCACCTTGGCCACCTTCGGCGCGGTGTTGAGGACGGTGAGCGCCAACTGGTCGGCTCCGGAGGAGTTGTAGTAGCGCTGGCACGGGTTGCCCGTCAGGTCCGTGGCGCTGAGCTTGGCGCAGGTGCCGATGATGGTGCTGAAACCGATGTCGTTGCCGCCGATCTGGACGGTCACCAGGTCCGTGTCCCGCTGCACGGCGTCGAGTTGGGGCGGGTTGGTGCCCTGCGCCTTCCACATCTCCTCGGTGGTCGCGCCGCTGCAGCTCACGTCCTTGAGGACGGTCCCTCTCTGGTCCGCCGTCACCACCGAGGGGTAGTTGTGGTCGGAGCGGGCGCAGTTGGCGTCCACCTGGGTCGGGATGTAGGGGCCCGAGGTGTAGGAGTCCCCGAGCGCCACGTACTGCGTGGTGCGGTCGTGGCTGTGACCCGAGCCGCCGTGCGCCGCCGCGGGCGCCGCGGACGCGACGACGAGTGCACAGCCGCTGACCGCCGCCGCGACCGCCACGGCCCTGCCTCGGTGATGGGCCGTCGTGGCCGGATGCGTCTCACGGTTCATGAAGTTCCTCCCCCAGGTACGAGACGGCGCGACGGGTCCGGCCCGAAGCGATCGTCTCTTGTTCAACTGGCCTTGTATACCGGTCGGTAAGTCCCGGGGGCCAGAGGTCGGCGGGTATGAGTTCGCCGCCCGAAAGTGGCGTGGTGCCCGCCGAAACAGTTCGGCCGGTTTGGTGGCCGGTTCCCTTCCCCGCGCACATGGACCGCCCCCGGCGGGTATCCCTACCGCAGGCGCCAACGCGCGCGAGGGTGGGGGGAGTTGACCCTGGTGACGCAGAGGGAGCACGGGCACCAGCAGCACGAGTCGCCGCGCTTCCGGAGGCGGGAGACGATCCGCGCGCTGCGCGCCCAGGGACGCTATGGCCCCGGGCTGCACGAGGTGCTGCCCGCTCTCCTGGTCGTGGCCCTCGTCGTGTGCGGGACCGTGGCCGGCCTCGCCGTGGCCTACCGCGTCCTCGGCACCGGCGCGCTCGCCGGCGGGCTGGCGCTGCTCGCCCTGGTCGCCGCGGCCGTGGTCCGGCACCATCGCCCGCTGGCCCGGCGCCGCCTGGGCTACTACACGCCCGAGGAGATCGCCGACCTGGATGTGGAGGGTCTCGCCCTGGCCGTGTCCCGGATGCTGCGCCGGGACGGCTGGCGGGCCCTCGCCCGGCCGGACGCGCTGGGCCAGCCACGGGTGCGGGCGCGCAACCGGCTCGGTCACCGTCTGGACGTGGCCTTCCGGCCGGTCGCCGAACCACTGCCCGACGAGGAGACCCCGACGCGCACCGCACGCTCGGCCGGCTCAGGCCCGCATCTCCGTCTCGTGGTGCACCGGGGCACCTTCAGCCGACGTGACGTCCAGTGGGCCCGCAGACAGGGCGGCGTCCAGCTCATCGACGGCACACGATTACGGCGCTGGGCCCACGGCACCCCGCTGCACCGCCTTACCGACGTCCCCTGACACACGGAACGAGCCGCGGGCACAGGGCCCGCGGCTCGTTCACGGTACGGCCGGTCAGCTCTGGCAGTGGTTGCCCGTCGCGGGGTTCAGCAGACCGAGGACGTCGATCGTGTTGCCGCATACGTTGAGGTCCAGGTCGACCGGGATCTGGACAACGTTTCCGGAGAGCACACCCGGGCTGTCGACGGCGACACCGACGGGGTCGGGACCGGGGTCGGCGCTCGCCGTGCCGGCACACAGCAGCAACGCCGCACCCGCCAGACCCAACACGGCCGTCAGACGCTTGCTCATGAAGAACTCCTGTCACTCGGAGGGGCATGTCCCTCCACGCTGAGGGTGCTCCGGGGGGTCACGACATTCTTCGGCGTCCGAACGGGTGGCGGCCCTTCTCCCGGGCCGCCCGCTCAGGCGGTGAGACCGGCGGCGACCGTTGCCCCGAGTTCCCAGCAGGCCTCGGTGCCGGCCTTGTCCGGCTCGCCGGTCAGCGTCACCGGATCCGCCACGCGCCGCCAGCCCAGCCCGGTGGTGATCGACTCGATGCCGCGCACGGCGCCCGTCACATCGCTCCCGCCGTGCACGTAGTACCCGAAGGGCCGGCCGCGCGTCTCGTCCAGGCAGGGGTAGTAGACCTGGTCGAAGAAGTGCTTGAGGGCACCGGACACATAGCCGAGGTTCGCGGGCGTGCCCAGCAGATACCCGTCGGCGGCGAGCACGTCCGACACGGTCGCCGACAGCGCGGCACGCCGAACGACCCGCACGTCCTCGATCTCCGGAGTCGTCGCTCCGGAGACGACGGCCTCGAACATCGCCTGGCAGTTGGGCGAGGGGGTGTGATGCACGATCAGCAAGGTGGGCACGGGGCGAACCTACCCGTTGGCGGGAACCACCTTGGTCACCTTGCCCTGAGGGGTGGCCGACAGGTAACCACTCGTCCCGTACGAGTCACTCAGGTAAACGGACATGTAGGCAGGGGTGTTGAACGTCTTCCACGGTAGCTGGACCACAAGGTAGCGGAGCGTCGGGTTCTTCACTTTGAGCTCCTTCTCTGCACGCGTGAACAAGGCGGGAACGGTGTCCCATTGGAAGTCCCGCACGTCCACGGGCTCGTATCCGCTCCCCAACGTGCTCTGGATGATGCCCTTTTCCACGCCTCCGTCGGCTCGGTAGGTGTAGTTGTCGTACTCGGTCCGGCTGCCCTTGACCATCACATCTGCCGAGACGTAATCGGGGTAGACGGTGATGCCGCCGAAGCTGTCGCGCCCCGTCTCCTTCTCGATGGCCTTGATCGCGGTCCGGATACCGCTCGGGGTGAGAAGGTCCGTGGTCTTCGCGGACGTCCCGCTGGAGGTGACCGTGGGCGAGGTCTGCTGTATCTGCCCGGTGGCGCCCGGAGTCTCCGTAGAGCCGTTGTTGTCGTCGTTCCCGCCCGGCAGCACCTTCCAGGCCAGCGTCCCCACCAGCAGCACGCCTACGACGCTGGAGGCGACCGCGACGCCCGGGGACCGCTTCGTCTTCCGCTCGGGCCAGTGTGCCGCCTGCATGTCGTCGGTGGCCGGCAGCGGTGGCGGGACCGGCGGTGCGAGCGGGTACGAGGTGGTACCGGGATCGTGGGCCGGCGGTTGGCCCGCGGCGGCGGCCAGCATCCGGGCGACCGTCCCGGCGTCCGGCCGCGCCTCGGGGTCGCGGACCAGGACGCAGGACAGCACCGGCATCAGCGATCCGGCCCGCACCGGTGGCGGGACTTCCTCCTGGAGTACGGCGGCCAGGGTGGCCAGGGTCGTACCGCGCCGGAGCGGATGGTGCCCCTCGACGGCGACGTACAGCATCATCGCGAGCGACCACAGGTCAGCGGCGGGGCCTCCGTGGTGGCCGGAGATCCGTTCCGGGGCCATGTAGTCGGGCGTGCCGATGATCGAACCGGTGGCGGTGAGGGCGGTGGCGTCGCGGATGGCGGCGATACCGAAGTCCGTGAGGACGGGGCGGCCGTCGGTGCGCAGCAGGACGTTGGCGGGTTTCACGTCGCGGTGCTGGACGCCGGCCTCGTGTGCGGCGCGCAGGGCGTCGAGCACTCCGGAGCCGAGCCGGGCGGCCTCGGCGGGTGCCATGGGTCCGCGGCCCAACCGGTCGGCTAGCGAGCCGCCTTGGACGAGTTCCATGACGAGCCAGGGGTAGGTGCCCTCGCCGCCGTCGACGATGTGATGGATCGTCACCACGTTCGGGTGCTCGACCCTGGCCAGGGCCCGCGCCTCGCGCAGGACCCGCTGGCGGAGCATCTCCGCGGCGCCGGGGTCGTACTCCGCGAGGTCGATGTCCGGCGGCCGGACCTCCTTGACGGCGACGTAGCGGTGCAGCAGCAGGTCGCGGGCGCGCCAGACCGTGCCCATGCCACCGCCGCCGAGCCGGGACTCCAGCTCGAAGCGGCCGTCGACGACCCGTCTGTCGGTCTCCCCCTCGTTCATGCGGAGGAGCTTATGTGACGAACGTGCATGGCTGTGCCGGGTGTTCGGTGACCGAGAAACGTCCGGGCCGGCCCGTGTGGGCCGACCCGGACGTCAGGTGGCGCGGAGTGCTCAGACCAGGTCGAACCGGTCCAGGTCGGAGACCTTGGCCCAGGCGGCGACGAAGTCGTTCACGAACTTCGTCTTCGCGTCGTCGCTCGCGTACACCTCGGCGAGCGCGCGGAGTTCGGAGTTCGAGCCGAAGACCAGGTCGGCACGGGTGCCGGTCCACTTGACGGCGCCGGAGGCGTCACGGCCCTCGAAGGTCTGCTGGTCCGAGGAGGTCGACGACCACGTGGTGCCCATGTCGAGCAGGTTGACGAAGAAGTCGTTCGTCAGCGTGCCGACCTTGTCGGTGAGGACACCGTGGGCGGACTGGCCCTGGTTGGCGCCCAGGACCCGCAGGCCGCCGACGAGGACGGTCAGCTCGGGGGCGCTCAGCGTGAGCAGGTTGGCCCGGTCGAGCAGCAGGTACTCGGCGGGGAGGCGGTTGCCCTTGCCGAGGTAGTTGCGGAAGCCGTCCGAGGTCGGCTCCAGCGCGGCGAACGACTCGGGGTCGGTGTGCTCCTCGGTCGCGTCGACACGGCCCGGCGTGAAGGGGACCTCCACGTCGACGCCGCCGTCCTTGGCGGCCTTCTCGACCGCGGCGGCACCACCGAGGACGATCAGGTCGGCCAGGGAGACCTTCTTGGCGCCGGAGTTGAACTCCTGCTGGATGCCTTCGAGGACCCGCAGCACCTGCGCGAGCTGGTCGGGGTCGTTGGCCTCCCAGCCGCGCTGCGGCTCCAGGCGGATGCGGGCACCGTTGGCGCCGCCGCGCTTGTCGCTGCCGCGGAAGGTGGACGCGGACGCCCACGCGACGGACACGAGCTGCGAGACGGTCAGCTCGGAGGCGAGGATCTTGGCCTTGAGGGCCGTGATGTCGGCGGCGTCGATGACCGCGCCCTCGGCCTGCGGCAGCGGGTCCTGCCAGAGCAGGGTCTCCGCCGGGACCTCCGGGCCGAGGTACAGGGACTTCGGGCCCAGGTCGCGGTGGGTCAGCTTGTACCAGGCGCGCGCGAAGGCGTCCGCGAACTCGGCCGGGTTCTCGTGGAAGCGCTTGGAGATCTCGCCGTAGATCGGGTCGAAGCGCAGCGAGAGGTCGGTGGTGAGCATCGTGGGGAGCTTCTTGGAGTCGCTGTGGGCGTCGGGGATGACCGCCTCGGCGTCCTTGGCCACCCACTGGTTGGCGCCGGCGGGGCTCTGGGTGAGCTCCCACTCGTAGCCGAAGAGGATGTCGAAGAAGTCGTTGCTCCACTGGGTGGGCTTGGTGGTCCAGGTCACCTCGAGGCCGGAGGTGATCGCGTCGCCGCCCTTGCCGGAGGCGTACGTGGACTTCCAGCCCAGGCCCTGCTGCTCGATGGAGGCGGCCTCGGGGTCGTTGCCGACCGATTCGGCCGGGCCGGCGCCGTGGGTCTTGCCGAAGGTGTGGCCACCGGCGATGAGGGCGACGGTCTCCTCGTCGTTCATCGCCATCCGGCGGAAGGTCTCACGGATGTCGCGGGCCGCGGCCAGCGGGTCCGGGTTGCCGTTGGGGCCCTCGGGGTTGACGTAGATGAGGCCCATCTGGACGGCGCCGAGCGGGTTCTCCAGCTCGCGGTCGCCGGTGTAGCGCTGGTCGTCGAGCCAGGTGGTCTCGGGACCCCAGTACACGTCCTCGTCGGCCTCCCAGACATCCGCGCGGCCGCCGCCGAAGCCGAAGGTCGTAAAGCCCATGGTCTCCAGCGCGACGTTGCCGGTGAGGATCATGAGGTCGGCCCAGGAGATGGACTGGCCGTACTTCTTCTTGACCGGCCACAGCAGACGGCGGGCCTTGTCGAGGTTGCCGTTGTCCGGCCAGCTGTTCAGCGGCGCGAAGCGCTGCTGACCGCGGCCGCCACCGCCGCGGCCGTCGCTGATGCGGTAGGTGCCGGCGCTGTGCCAGGCCATGCGGATCATCAGCGGGCCGTAGTTGCCGAAGTCGGCCGGCCACCAGTCCTGCGACGTGGTCAGTACCTCGGCGATGTCCTGTTTGACGGCCGCGAGGTCGAGGGCCTCGAACGCCTTGGCGTAGTCGAAGTCCGCGCCGAGGGGGTTCGCGACGACCGGGTCCTTGGCGAGGATCTTCAGGTTGAGCCGCTCGGGCCACCACTGGCGGTTGCCGCCACCCTGCGTCGGGTGCGGGGCGCGCCCGTGCGCGACGGGGCAGCCCCCGGCGTCCTCCGACTTCGCGTCCGTGACGATTGCGTCGTGGTTCTCAGACATGGGAATCCTTCCGAACTGGGTGGATCACGTTGCTCAGGAACTGGGGGCGGTGGTGCAGGCGGGGCACAGGCCCCAGTAGATGACCTCGGCCTCGTCGATCGCGAAGCCGTGGTCGTCGGAGGCGGTCAGGCAGGGTGCCTCGCCGACCGCGCAGTCGACGTCGGCGACGACACCGCACGACCTGCACATGAGGTGGTGGTGGTTGTCGCCGACGCGTCCTTCGAAGCGGGCGGGACTGCCGGCCGGTTCGATACGGCGTATGAGTCCGGCCGAGGTCAGCGCGTGGAGGGCGTCGTAGACGGCCTGGAGCGATATGTGTCCTACGCGGTCACGGACCCCGGATGCGACCGCCTCGACATCGAGGTGGTCACCGTGCCGAACGGTCTCCAGCAGCGCGACGCGGGCTGCCGTCACCCGCAGGCCGGCACCGCGCAGCTCCTCGGCGGTGGTCGGTGTCTGGGATGCGGTCATGGCGTTCAACCTACAGCCATAAACACGAGTGATTCAAGAAAACAAATGGTTCAAGTTTGATGTCGGGCCGGAGTGGGGGGTGTGGAGCGTGCGGGTGCCCGCGACCGAAAGGCCGCGGGCACCGCGATTCCGGCCATGTCCCGGCTACGCGAGGAACACCATGGTCATCGTGTCGGGCTTCACGGTGACGACGGCTTGGGCCCGTGGCGGCCGGGAAGTCAGTTCGAAACGGGGCCAGGTCCGCAGGACGGTCGCGAGGATGATCTGGAGTTCGGCCCAGGCGAAGTTTTCCCCGATGCACTTGCGACGGCCGTCACCGAAGGCGAGAAAGGAGTCGCGCCCGGCCGGGGCGCGCTCGGGTGTCCAGCGGTCCGGGTCGAAGGCGTCGGGGTCGGGGAAGCGGTCCGGGTCGTGCTGGTGCAGGTAGGGGCTCCAGACCACGTCCGCTCCCCGGGGGATGCGGTGGCCGCCCAGATCGACGTCACGGGCGGCGGTCCGGGTGACCATCCAGGCCGGCCCGTATTTTCGGATGGCTTCCTGCAACACCCGCCGGGAGTAAGGGAGTCGGTCGAGGTCGTCGTAGCGCAGGGGCCGGTCGCCGCACACCGACTCCAGTTCCTCGCGCAGCCGTCGCTCGATGCCGGGGTTCCGGGTGAGCTCGTACAGCGTCCAGGCGAGTGTGGTGCCGGTGGTCTCGATCGCTCCGGTCAGCAGGGTGATGGCCTCGTCCTGGAGCTGCTGTCGGCCCAGCGAGTCCTCCGCCGCCAGCAGGGTCGCGAACAGGCCGGGCTTCTCGTCGGCCCGGGTCGCGGACGCGTGTGGGCAGCCCGCCGTCGCGCCCGCGGTTCCGTGGTGGTCGATGGCCTGGTCGATCAGCGCGCGCAGCCGGGCGACGCGCGCGGCGTGGGAGCGGTTCATGGGCAGGGGCAGGCGCGTCACCCAGCCCGGCAGGATGGTCTGCCGAATCGTTCCTTCCATGATGGCCGGCATGAGCGCGGTGAACTCGCCCGCCAGATGTCCGGGCAGATCCGCGCCGAACAGGGCGACCAGGAACGCGGCCAGGGTGATCGCGTTCATGTCCGCGTACACATCACGGGGCCGCTCCCCCGGCCAGGCGGCGACCAGCGTCCGCACCTGCTCGATCATGGCGTCGCCGCGTTCGGCGATGTGCGCCTTGTTGAACATCGGCTGCATCAGGCGCCGGTTGCGCAGATGCGTGTCGCCGTCGGCGACGGTGGCCAGCCCGTCGCCGAAGAAGACCCGCAGCGCGTCGATGATCCTGCCGCCCTTGGTGAAGTCCGCGGCGTCGGTCACCAGGACCCGCCGGGTCAGGGCGGGGTCGGTGACCACATAGGCGGGGGTGGGGCCGATGCGTATGCGGACGACACCGCCGTGCTCGCGCAGCGAGGTGATGAACGGCAGCGGGTCACGGGCCAGCCGGTGCCCGTGGCCGATCAGGGGCCGGGCACCGGGAGCGGTCGGAACGGGAGTGGGGGTGTCGGCGGGCGACGTGGTGGGAGCGTTCATCGGGGCTTCTCTCCTCGTGGGGGAGGCAACCAAACGCCCGCATCCCTGCCCAAGACCACCTTCCGGAAAGCAATCCGGAAGTGATCGCTCCGTCACACCCGGGGTCCATCGGATTCAGCGACGACACCGCTGAATCCGATGCACAGGAACGGTTGGACTCACCCATCACGCAGCGGCACAGTAGGCACGTCGGTCACCCCGACGGCACGCCCCTTCACGCACCCATGCACTTTGCGGAGACCCCCGATGAACCACGTCGCAGACCCCGAGCGCTACAACGGCACCATGCGCTACCGCCGCACCGGCCGCTCGGGGCTCGACCTGCCCCTGCTGTCGCTGGGCTACTGGCACAACTTCGGTGACGACCGGCCGTTCGAGACGCAGCGGGAGATCGCGCTGCGCGCCTTCGACCTCGGGATCACCCACCACGACCTGGCGAACAACTACGGTCCGCCCTACGGCGCCGCCGAGGTCAACTTCGGCCGACTGCTGAAGCAGGATCTCGCGCCGTACCGCGACGAGTTGGTGGTCTCCACCAAGGCGGGCTGGGACATGTGGCCCGGCCCCTACGGTCAGGGCGGCGGCTCCCGCAAGTACCTGCTGGCCTCGCTCGACCAGTCCCTCAAGCGCACGGGCCTGGACTACGTGGACATCTTCTACTCGCATCGTCTGGATGCCGGCACCCCGCTCGAAGAGACCATGAGTGCGCTGGACACCGCCGTGCGCCAGGGCAAGGCGCTCTACGTCGGCATCTCCTCCTACGACGCCGAGCGCTCCCGTGAAGCGGCCGCGATCCTGCGTGAGTTGGGCACTCCGCTGCTCATCCACCAGCCGTCGTACAGCATGGTCAACCGGTGGATCGAGCACGACGGGCTGCTCGACGCCGCGCGGGACGAGGGCTTCGGGGTCATCGGTTTCACGGCGCTGGCGCAGGGGCTGCTGACCGGGCGGTACCTGGACGGGATCCCGGAGGGGTCGCGGGCCGCCGCGGGCACCTCGTTCGACGCGGGCTGGCTGACCGAGGACATGGTGCGCCGGCTGCGCGCGCTGAACGACATCGCGGCCCGGCGCGGTCAGACCCTGGCGCAGATGGCGCTCGCCTGGGCGCTGCGCGACGAGCGGGTCACCTCGCTCGTCATCGGCGCGTCCCGCACGGAGCAGCTCGAACAGAACGTGGCCGCGCTGGACAACCTCGGCTTCAGCGACGAGGAGCTGACCGAGATCGACTCGTACGCCGTCGACGGCGGGGTGGATCTGTGGCAGGACGCGCGTACTGGGAAACTCGGCTGAGCGTCGAGGTGCCGGCCGCCACGGCCGGCAACCCCAGGACACCCGCGGAGGCGTGGAGTACATGACAGTTGACGGCTCGGTCGAACGCACGGACGGCAGCATCGACGACGGGATCGTCCCGACCACGCAGGCCGTGCTGGAGAGCCTGGCTCCCAGCGCGACCTTCCTCGTCGTCACCGTGGAGCCCGGCGGCGAGGAGACGGCACGTCAACTCCTCGGCGATCTGGGCGGGTTGACGCGGTCCATCGGGTTCCGCGCGCCGGACGGTCGCCTCAGTTGTGTGACCGGTGTCGGATCGGACGCGTGGGACCGGCTGTTCGACGGTCCGCGCCCCGCCGAGTTGCATCCCTTCCGCGAACTCGCCGGCGACCGTCACACCGCTGTCTCCACCCCCGGTGACCTGCTGTTCCACATCAAGGCCGTACGGGCCGACCTCTGCTTCGAGCTGGCCGCCGAGATCATGGGCCGGCTGGGCGGAGCGGTGTCCGTGCGCGACGAGGTGTCCGGGTTCCAGTACTTCGACGTGCGCGATCTGCTGGGTTTCGTCGACGGAACGGAGAACCCCGTGGGGCAGACGGCCCGCGAAGCCGTGGTGGTCGGCGGCGAGGACCCGGAGTTCGCGGGCGGCAGCTATGTGATCGTGCAGAAGTACCTCCACGACATGGCGGCCTGGAACGCGCTGTCGGTGGAGCAGCAGGAACGGGTCGTCGGGCGTACGAAGTTGACCAACATGGAGATGGACGACGACGTCAAGCCGGCCGACTCGCACATCGCGCTCAACGTCATCACCGGCCCGGACGGCACCGAGCGGAAGATCCTGCGCGACAACATGCCGTTCGGCAGCGCGGGACAGGGCGAATTCGGCACCTACTTCATCGGGTACGCCCGCACGCCCTCGGTCACCGAGCAGATGCTGCGCAACATGTTCCTGGGCACCGACTCCGCGTCCCACGACCGCATCCTGGACTTCTCCACGGCCGTCACCGGCAGCCTCTTCTTCGTGCCGTCCGCGGACTTCCTCGACGACCTGCCCGCCTCCCCCGGCCGAGCAACTTAAGTGAACGGTTAACCAGCCGTTGACACCCCTGTCCGCCGGGCGCCCAATGAGGCCCGGACGCGGCGCCCGGCCGACCGGCCAAGTGCCGTACGAGACAGGGGGATTGGGGTATGCAGGTTCCCGCTCCGTTCGAGTACCAGCGGGTCGGCAGCGTCGGCGAGGCGGTCGCGCTGCTCGACCGGCTGGGCGACACGGCACGGCTGGTGGCCGGCGGGCACAGTCTGATCCCGATGATGAAGTTGCGGCTGGCCAACTTCGAGTACCTGATCGACATCAACGACCTGCACGACGAGCTGGGTTACATCCGCGCCGAACCCGGGCTGATCCGCATCGGCGCGATGACCCGCCACCGCGAGCTGCTGGAGTCGGACGAACTCGCCGCCGCCTTCCCGGTGTTCCGGGACGCCGAACGCGTCATCGCCGATCCCGTCGTACGCAACCGGGGCACGCTCGGCGGCTCCCTCTGCCAGGCCGACCCGTCCGAGGACCTCTCCGCCGTGTGCACGACCCTCGACGCCAGTTGCGTGATCCAGGGCAGGGACGGCGAACGGGTCGTGTCCATGGAGGACTTCCACCGGGGGCCGTACGAGACCGCCGTCGGCGACGCGGAGATCCTCACCGAGGTCCGCTTCCCGGTCCGCCCGCATGGGTCCAGCGCGTACGAGAAGGTCGAACGGCGGGCCGGTGACTGGGCGGTGGTGTCGGCCGGCGCGGCGGTGTGGCTGGACGGCGACGGGCTGATCGCCGACGCCCGGGTGGGGCTAGCCGCCGTAGGACCGAACACGGCCGGCATCCCCGGTATCGCCGAGGCCCTGCGCGGCCGGCGCCCGAGCGAGGAACTGTACGGACAGGCCGGGGACATCGCCGCCGAGGCCTGCTCGCCGGTGACCGACCGGCGCGGCAGTGCGGACTACAAGCGCCATCTGGCACGGGAGTTGACCATGCGCGTGCTGCGCCGGGCCGTGGCCCGCGTCGACGGACTGGAGGTGTGATCGTGCAGGTC
Source organism: Streptomyces sp. NPDC051576 (assembly GCF_040681835.1). NCBI lineage: Bacteria > Bacillati > Actinomycetota > Actinomycetes > Kitasatosporales > Streptomycetaceae > Streptomyces > Streptomyces sp. NPDC051576. Next base: position 270,938 of record NZ_JBFAZO010000015.1, on the reverse strand, counting down.
AGCATGGTCGTCAACGGCGAAGAGGTCACCCGGGAGATAGAGGGGCGGCTGCTGCTGGTCCACTTCCTGCGCGACCATCTCCGGCTTACCGGCACCCACTGGGGGTGCGACACCAGCAACTGCGGTACGTGCGTGGTGTGGTTGGACGGCGAACCGGTCAAGTCCTGCACCGTGCTGGCGGCGATGGCGGGCGGCCACGAGGTGCGCACCGTGGAGGGGCTGGAGCAGAACGGTGAACTCGACCCGGTGCAGCGGGGGTTCGTCGAGTGCCACGGACTCCAGTGCGGCTTCTGCACGCCCGGCATGATGATGACGGCGCGGGCGCTGCTGGACCGTAATCCCGACCCCTCCGACCAGGAGATCCGGGAGGCGATCTCCGGGCAGATCTGCCGCTGCACCGGCTACGCCACCATCGTCCGCTCGATCCGGTGGGCGGCGGCCGAGGAGGCAGGGACCCGAACTGCCCTGGAAACACAGGCGACTTCGGCTTCGGGGAGCACGTCATGACCGCCGTCTCCGAGAACGGGCATCGCACCGCGTTCGTCGACAACGACCAGAAGCCCTGCGGCCACGGCCGGATGCTGCGCAAGGAGGACCCGCGGTTCGTACGAGGCAAGGGCCGCTATGTCGACGATCTCGACCTGCCCGGCATGCTGCATCTGGCGATCCTGCGCTCGCCGTTCGCGCACGCCCGCGTCCTGTCCGTCGACACCTCCCTCGCCGAGGCCCATCCGAAGGTCCGGCTGGTCGTCACCGGGGCGATGCTCGCCGAGCAGGGCCTCGCGTGGATGCCGACCCTCTCGAACGACGTGCAGGCGGTCCTGGCCACCGACAAGGTCCGCTTCCAGGGGCAGGAGGTCGCCTTCGTCGTAGCGGAGGACCGCTACGCGGCCCGGGACGCGCTGGAGTTGATCGACGTCGAGTACGAGCCGCTGGACCCGGTGATCGACGTCCGCACCGCCCTCTCCCCCGACGCGCCCGTCATCCGCGACGACCTGGAGGGCAAGGCCGACAACCACTGCTTCGACTGGGAGACCGGCGACGAGGCGGAGACCGCGGCCGTCTTCGCCCGCGCGGACGTCGTGGTCACCGAGGACATCGTGTACCCGCGTGTGCACCCGGCGCCCATGGAGACGTGCGGCGCGGTCGCGGACTACGACCAGGTCGACGGCCGGCTCACCCTGTGGTCCACCACCCAGGCACCGCACGCCCACCGCACCCTCTACGCGATCGTCGCCGGGCTGCCGGAGCACAAGATCCGGGTCGTCTCCCCCGACATCGGCGGCGGCTTCGGCAACAAGGTGCCGATCTACCCCGGTTATGTGTGCGCGATCGTCGGCTCGCTGCTGACCGGCAAGCCGGTGAAGTGGATGGAGGACCGCGCGGAGAATCTGATCAGCACCGGTTTCGCCCGCGACTACGTGATGCGCGGCGAGATCGCGGCCACCCGCGACGGACGCATCCTCGCCGTCCGCACCCAAGTCCTCGCCGACCACGGCGCGTTCAACGGCACGGCCGCGCCCGTGAAGTACCCGGCCGGCTTCTTCGGCGTCTTCACCGGCAGTTACGACATCGAGGCCGCCCACTGCAGGATGACCGCCGTCTACACCAACAAGGCGCCCGGCGGGGTGGCTTACGCCTGCTCGTTCCGCATCACCGAGGCCGTATACCTGATCGAGCGGATCGTCGACTGCCTCGCGTACGAACTGGCCATGGATCCGGTCGAGTTGAGGATGAAGAACTTCATCCGGCCCGAGCAGTTCCCCTTCCGCACCAAGACCGGCTGGGTCTACGACTCCGGCAACTACGCGCCCACCATGGAACTGGCCAAGGAACTCGCAGGCTACGACGCGCTCCGTGCGGAGCAGGCCGCGAAGCGGGCGCGCGGTGAACTCATGGGCATCGGCGTGTCGTTCTTCACCGAGGCGGTCGGCGCGGGACCCCGCAAGGACATGGACATCCTCGGCCTGGGCATGGCCGACGGCTGTGAGCTGCGGGTGCATCCGACGGGGAAGGCGGTCGTACGCCTCTCCGTGCAGACGCAGGGGCAGGGGCACGAGACGACGTTCGCGCAGATCGTCGCCGAGGAACTCGGCATCCCGCCGCAGGACATCGACGTGGTGCACGGCGACACCGACCAGACACCCTTCGGCCTCGGCACCTACGGCAGCCGCTCCACCCCCGTCTCGGGCGCCGCCGCTGCGCTGGTCGCCCGCAAGGTGCGGGACAAGGCCCGGCTGATCGCCTCGTCGATGCTGGAGGTGTCGGTCGCCGACCTGGAGTGGGAGAAGGGTTCCTTCCGTGTCGCGGGCGACCCGGAGGCCTCGGTCACCATCCAGGACATCGCGATGCGGGCGCACGGCGCGGGCGATCTGCCCGAGGGGGTGGAGGGCGGTCTGGAGGCGCAGATCTGCTACAACCCGGAGAACCTCACCTATCCGCACGGTGCCTACATCTGCGTAGTCGACATCGATCCGGGCACCGCGAAGGTCACCGTCCGCCGCTTCGTCGCGGTCGACGACTGCGGCACCCGGATCAACCCGATGATCATCGAGGGGCAGGTGCACGGCGGGCTCACCGACGGCGTCGGCATGGCACTGATGGAGATGATCTCCTTCGACGAGGACGGCAACTGCCTCAGCGGTTCGCTGATGGACTATCTGATCCCGACCGCGCTCGAAGTCCCGGACTGGGAAACGGGGTTCACCGTCACACCCTCTCCGCACCACCCCATCGGCGCGAAGGGGGTCGGCGAGTCCGCGACGGTGGGATCGCCGCCCGCGATCGTCAACGCGGTGGTCGACGCCCTCAAGCCGTACGGCATCCGGCACGCGGACATGCCGCTCACCCCCTCGCGGGTGTGGGAGGCGATGCGGGGCCGACCGGCTCCGCCGATCTGAAGGTGGTCGCGATGACCGGCAAGTTGAGTGCGCGGGCCCTCGAACTCACCGAGCGGCGCGTGCCGTTCGTCCACGCACGCGTGGTGCGCGCCCAGGCACCCGCCTCGGCGCACCCCGGCGACGAGGCCATCGTCCATGGCGACGGCACCATCGACGGCTTCGTCGGCGGCCAGTGCGCCGAGGGCTCGGTGCGTACGGCCGCGCTCGGCGCCCTGCACGACGGCGGACCGCTGTTGCTGCGCGTCCTGCCGCAGGGGGACGCCGAGTTCCCCGACACACCCGGGGCGCGGGTCGTGGTCAACCCATGCCTGTCCGGCGGCGCGTTGGAGATCTTCCTGGAGCCGGTGCTGCCGCCGCCGCTGATCGAGATCGTCGGGACCACACCGGTCGCGGAGGCCTGCGTCGCGTTCGCCGCCCTGCTCGGCTACGCCACGGCCCGCTCGCTGCCCGACGGCCCGCCCGCCGACCACACTGCGGCGGTGATCGTCGCCGGGCAAGGCCGGGGCGACGCGGAGTCCCTGCGCGCCGCCCTCGACGCGGGTGTCGGTCATATCGCGCTGGTCGCCAGCCACCGCCGTGCCGCCGCCCTCCTCGACGAACTCGGCCTGACCGAGGCAGAGCGCGCCCGTGTCCAGGCTCCGGCCGGGCTGGACATCGGTGCCCGGACCCCGTCCGAGATCGCGCTGTCGATCCTGGCGGACGTGGTGCGGGTCGTCCACGCGTCGAAGGCGCCCCTGCCGGTCCCCGAGCGCCCGGTCGAAGCCGTGGACCCGGTGTGCGGGATGACCGTGACCGTGCGCGCCGACACACCTCATCTCACCACCGGGGACGGCGAGTTCTGGTTCTGCGGGACGGGCTGCCGGGACCGCTGGTCCACGGGTGGACGGGCCACCGGGTGAGCGCACTCTTCGCGGACACCGAAGACGTACGGCGGCGGCTCGACGCGGTCGGCCACCTCGTCGACGACGGGACAGCGACCGCCCTCCTCCTCGCCACGCTGCTCGACCGGCCGCTGCTGCTGGAGGGCGAGCCGGGCGTGGGCAAGACCAGTGCGGCCAAGGCCCTCGCCAAGGCCCTGGACACGCCGCTGATCCGGTTGCAGTGCTACGAGGGGCTGACGGCGGGCGAGGCGCTGTACGAGTGGAACTACCAGCGCCAACTGCTCGCCGTCCGGTTGACCGAGGCGCACGGGCGGGAGTTGTCCGACGGCGACCTGTTCAGCGAGGAATTCCTGCTGGACCGGCCCCTGTTGCGGGCGGTGCGCCATCAAGGCCCGCTGCCGCCCGTGCTGTTGATCGACGAGATCGACCGGGCCGACGACGAGTTCGAGGCGCTGCTCTTCGAGTTCCTGGGCGAACGGTCCATCAGCGTCCCGGAGTTGGGCACCTTCACCGCCGTACGGCCGCCCGTCGTGGTGCTCACCTCCAACCGCAGCCGGGAGTTGCACGACGCGCTGCGCAGGCGCTGCCTCTACCACTGGATCGACTTCCCCACGCCCGAACGCACGGCGGAGATCCTGCGCCGTACGGTGCCGGCCGCGAACGAGCCGCTGATCGCGTCCACGACCGAGTTCATCGGCCACCTGCGCGGGCTCGATCTCGACAAGGCGCCCGGTATGGCGGAGGCCATCGACTGGGTCTCCGCGCTGGCGGCGCTGCGGGTCGCGCGGCTGGCCCGCGAGGACATCGTCCGCACGCTCAGCACGGTCGCCAAGAGCCCCGACGACCGCACCGCCGTGGTCGGGGCCCTCGACGCGCTCGGCTATCCCGAAGAAGCGAGGACACCATGAAGATCGACAACGAGTTCAGCGTCGGTGTGCCGGTCGAGCGGGCCTGGCAGGCGCTCACCGATCTGGAGGCTCTCGCCCCGTGCATGCCCGGCGCCGAACTGACCGGCGTCGACGGCGACGTCCACCGGGGCAAGGTCAAGGTCAAAGTCGGGCCCATGGTCAGCCAGTTCGCGGGGACGGCACGCTTCGTGGAACGGGACGAGAGCGCGCATCACGCCGTGATCAGCGCGGCAGGCAAGGACATGCGCGGGGGCGGCAACGCGTCCGCGACGGTCGACGCACGGCTGCGTGGCGAGGGCGCGGTCACGGTTGTGACGGTCAGTACGGACCTCAACATCAGTGGCAGGCTTGCCCAGTTCGGCAGCGGCATGATCAAGGAGATCTCGGAGAAGCTGTTCGCGGAGTTCGTGGCGAACGTGGAGACACGGTTGCTGACGACGCGGGACCTGCCGGAGACCGAGCCCGAGGCGGAGGCGGTGGAACCGGTGCCGGAGGCCGAGCCGTTGGACCTGATGCGGGTGGCCGGTGCCTCCGTGTACAGGCGGCTGATCCCCGCCCTCCTCGCTGCCGTCGTCATCGCCGTGGTGGTCTATCTGCTGGTCCGATGACACCGGGTGGTCCCCTGCTGCCCACCGTCGACCGGGCCGCCTTCGCCACCGCGCTCGCCACCCGGCTCAGGGAACACGGCGTGCCGGTGGGCCCGACCGCGGCCCGGGACTTCGTGCACGCGCTCGCCGCGGCTCCGCCCAGGACACGGACGGCGCTGTACTGGACGGCTCGCGTCACCCTCGTACGCGATCACCCTCAACTTGCCCGTTTCGACGAGGTCTTCGACGCGGTCTTCGGGCAGGCCGTGCTCGCGCTCGACCCCAATACCCGGCGCGATGGGTACGGCGCGGGCCCCGAGGGGCAGGACGGGGCTCGTGCCGACGCCGCCCCCGTGGGCGGTGCCGGCCTGCCCTGGGTGACCCTGCCGCCCGCCGTGGACACCGCCGAACACCGTACGGACCGCGCGCTGACCGTGCCGGAGCGGTTGCCGAGCGATCTGGCGGCCGTGGTGGACACACCGTTCGGTGAACTGAGCCCGGAGCAGGCCGAGTTGCTAGGTCGCTGGCTGGAGGCGCGGCTCCAGGAGTGGCCGCTGCGCCGAACCCGGCGCCAGGCCGTGCGGGCAGACGGCCATCGAGTGGCGGTCCGGGAGACGATGGCCCAGGCCCGGCACACCGGCTGGGAACCCGTACGGCTGGTCCGGGCCGGACCGGTGGACCGACCGCGCCGGGTCGTGGTGCTGTGTGACGTGAGCCGGTCGATGCAGGCGCAGGCGGTGGCGTATCTGTACCTGATGCGGGCGCTCGCGCTGACGACCCGCGCCGAGGTCTTCGCGTTCGCCACGTCGCTGACCCGGCTCACTCCGGTGCTCGCGCACCGCTCGGCGCAGGAGGCGTTCGAGGAGGCGACACTGCGGGTCACCGACCGGTTCGGCGGTACCCGCATCGCCCACTGCCTGGGCACGCTCCTCGCCTCGCACCACGGCGGCACCCTGCGCGGCGCCGTCGTACTGATCGGCTCCGACGGCTGGGACGCCGATCCACCGGACCGGCTCGCCGCCGCCATGGCCCGACTGCGACGCCGCGCCCATACGGTGATCTGGCTCAACCCCCGGGCCGCCGCGCCCGGTTTCGCACCCCGCACGACGACGATGGCGGCAGCGCTGCCGTACGTCGACCTGCTGCTGCCGGCCGACAGCTTCGGCGCGCTACTGCGGGTGCCGGACCAGATCGCGCGGCTCGGGAGACGACGCGGGCGCTGACTCCCCCGGCTTCACACCCCGCACCACAACAATGACAGCGGCCTACCGAACATCGACCCCCTGTTGCCAGCCTTCCGCTTCGGCACACTGCTGCGCGCGCCGGGCCAGATCTCACGACTCGCAAGACGACGCAGCCGCTAACTCCACAACGTCACGTGGATCGCCGGCCGGAACCGCCCCGCCGTGACCCCCGTGCCGCGCAGCATCGCCTGGGTGGCGCGCGGTGTGGTGACGAAGCGGCGTAACTCCGCTGCGGCGGGCGGGGCTTCGCGGTCGGGGAGGGTGAGGAGGTTCCAGGAGCCGCGGGCGGGGAGTTGGGGGCCCGTGAGTCGGCGGAGGTCGCCTTCCGCGAGGTCCTTCGTCACGGCGAAGGCGACCGCGAGGGCGACTCCCCTGCCTCGCTTGGCCTCGTCGACGGAGGCGGCGTGGCTCTGGAAGATCCGCTGGTTGTGTTCGGGGATGCCCAGGCGGCGGAGTATCGACGGCACGATGCCCGTCCGTCCGACCGCCGAAGGGCCCAACAGCCACGTTTGGGCGCGCAGTTCGGCGGTACCTGCGTTCGCGGTGGACGCGAGGGGGTGGTCGGGTCCCACTACGGCGATGAGCTGGTAGTTGAGGAAGTGCGTGCAGGTCAGGGCGGCGTCGAGGGTGGCGGGTCGGGGGCCGATGGCCACGTCGACGGAGCGGGTCAGGAGCAGTGAGGCGAACTTCTGCGGGGTGTGGACGCTGAGTTCGACGTCGAGGTCGTCGGCGCGGCCCGCGAACAGTTCGATCAGGCCGGGTGCGGCGTGCTCGGCGAACAGGCTGGACGCGGCGACGCGCAGCAGTCGGCGGCCGGAGCCGGCCTGTTTGACTTCGAGGATCGTCTGATCCTGGAGTCCCAGCAGCTCGGCGGCCCGGCTGGCCAGCCGCAGCCCGCCAGGAGTGAAGGCGAGCCCGTTGGCCGTACGGGCGAAGAGTTTGTCGCCCAACTCCCGGCGCAGATGTGCGACATGGATCGAGACGGCCGACTCGGTGACGGCGAGATCGGCAGCGGCGGCCTTCACCGAACCAAGGCGGACGGTCGCCGCGAAGGCCCGTAGTTGCGCCGGGGTCAATCAGAACCTCCCGCACTCACCACGGGTGCCCATCCACCTGTGCCCTGGATCTCAAATTAGCGCACCTGTTCGCCGAGGGCCATGGTCGCGTCGAGAGCCACAGAGGCACGCGGAAGACATAGGGAAGACACAGGTAGGAGAGTTCAGTGCCTCGCCAAAACCCGTACACCGCACAGGTGTTGACGTGCACACACCGGACTGCGATGGTCTGGACCTGGCGCAGCCAGTAGCGCCCCCACAGCCAAGAACTGGAGTTGGCGTGCCTCTTCCGACACCCCCCACCGCACACCCCGCCAGAGCCCCCAAGCCCCGGAACCGGCGCCTTCGCCGGTCCGCCGTCGTCACCGTCCTCGGTGCGCTCGCCCTCGTGATCGGGCAGGCGACGGCTGCCCAGGCCGACGTACTGACGCTGCTCCCGCAGAACGCCGACGGTCTGGAGCAGACCTTCTCCCCGGCCTACGACTACGACGGCGACGGCTGCTACGCCACAGCCGCCATCGGCCTGGACGGCACCATCAACCCCGGGCTCAAGCTCGGTGGCGACGTCAACGGGCACTGCCACGACCTCGCGCAGCTGAACAACGCCAACACGTACTCCCGCGAGAAGTGCAACAACGACTGGTGTGCGGTGATGTACGCCAGCTACTTCGAGAAGGACCAGGTCACCCTGGGTCCGGCGGCGATCGGTCACACCCACGACTGGGAGCACGTCGTGGTGTGGATCAAGGACAACACGGTTCAGTACGTGTCGGTGTCACAGCACTCCGCGTACCAGGTGTCCGCGGCCTCGGGGGTGCGTTTCGACGGCACGCACCCCAAGATCGTCTATCACAAGGACGGCATCGGCTCGCACGACTTCCGCTTCGCCAACACCAACGACGAACCCCCGGAGAACGCCACCGGCGGCTGGTTCTACCCGCGCCTGGTGGGCTGGAACGGCTACCCGGCCGGCCTCAAGGACAAGCTCCTGGCCGCGGACTTCGGCTCGGCCACGCTGAAGATCAGGGACAGCGACTTCAACTACGCGCTCTCCATCGCCGAGCCGTCCGGCATCTCGTTCGATCCGAACGCGTGATGCCGGCCCGGCCTCGGAGCTGGTGTCACGGGCGTGTCTCGTAGCGCGGTTTCGGGGCCGGGTGGATGTTCTGGTTCAGACGGAAGACGTTGTCCGGGTCGCGGTCGGCCTTGATGCGGGACAGCCGGTCGTAGTTGCCGCGGTAGCTGGCCCGGACGCGTTCCTGCCCCTCGTCCATCATCATGTTCACGTAGGCGCCGCCCGCCGAGTACGGGTGCAGGGCCTCCTGGTAGTCGATGGTCCACCTCTTGACGAGGCCGGCGTTGGCGGGGTCCCGGTCGACACCGGCGAACACGGACGCCCAGCGTGCGTCGCGATACGCCCACGGGGTCTCGTCGTTGCCGACGTCGTGGGCGGCGCCGTCGATCGGGTAGAGGTGCATCGTCGACTGCGGGGTGGGGACCTCGGCGCCGAACTTGGCGTGGAGTTCCACGGCCTCGTCGGGGATGTCGTTGACGAAGTCGGCGCGCCAGTACCACTGGTCGCCGGGCGGGTAGAGCCCGTCGAACATCGCCTGCATGTCCGGGTGTTGCATCGGTCCGGCCGCGTGCAGCAGGGGTGCGGGCAGCGCGTCGAGCAACGGTGCCATCTCGCGTGCGGCGGCCTCGGTGTCACCGCCGGTGTAGCACCAGACGACGCCGGCCGTCTTGCGCAGGTGGAGTTCCTCGGGGAACGGCGGGGCGGGCGGGACGCTGCCGTAGAGGAAGAAGGCGCTCAGTTCGCGGGGCGCGTTCGGCAGGAAGTCGCGGTAGGCGGTGAGGACTTCGGCGCTGATCTCGACGGGCCAGAAGGTGGGTCCGGCGACGACCGTGCTCACCTCGTGCAGGCGGAACAGGAACGAGGTGACGACGCCGAAGTTGCCGCCGCCGCCCCGGACCGCCCAGAACAGGTCGCTGTTCTCGTCGGCACTGGCCCGTACCCGGCTGCCGTCCGCGAGGACGAGGTCGGCCTCCAGGAGGTTGTCGATGGTCAGCCCGCACTTGCGGGTGAGGTGGCCGAGTCCGCCGCCGGTGGCGATGCCGCCGACGCCGGTGGTGGAGATGATGCCGCTGGGGGTGGCGAGTCCGTGCGCGTTGGTGGCGCGGTCCACCTCGCCCCAGACGCAGCCTCCGCCGACCCGGACGGTACGGGCCTCGGGGTCGACGTGGATGGCCTTCAGCGGGGAGAGGTCGGCGACCACTCCCCCGTCGATGGTGCCGAGTCCGGCTCCGTGGTGGCCGCCGCCGCGCACCGCGAGGGGCAGGTCGTGAGCACGGGCGAATGCGATCGTGCGGGCCACGGCGTCCGCGTCGGCGCAGCGCGCGATGAGCGCGGGCCGTTTGTCGATCATCGCGTTGTAGACGGCGCGGGCCTCCGGGTAGGCGGCGTCGTCCGGGCCTATCAACTCCCCGGTGAAGTCGGTCAGTTCGCGGCGAGCGGTCTGTGCGGGTGTGCTGGACATGCGGTCCCCCGTTTCGTGCTGCTCTGGATGACCTGCTTGTTCTATTTCGCCCGGAACCGCACGGTCATCCGTGCGCGTCACCCAGCTCGGCGCCGTCGGGTACCTACGTTTCGCCGTCCGGCAGCAGGCCGAGTTCCGTGGCGCGGGCGGCGGCCTGGCGTCGGGTCGGTGCGCCCAGCTTCTCCAGGACGGCCCGTACATGGTTGTCGACGGTTCGGACGGACACGACGAGGCGGTCGGCGATCTCCGGGTTGGTCAGACCGTCCACGAGCAGTCGTACGACCTGGAGTTGGCGCTCGGTGAGACCGGCCGGGTTGCCCCGGGTCGCCGCGTGCGGGCCGCGCGGGATGCGGGGGACGCCGAGGTGGCGCAGTTCGGTGCGGACGAGCCGGGCGAGGGGTTCGGCGCCGAGTGCGTCGAGGCGGGCGAGCGCGGTGAGTTTGTCGGCCGGGTCGGGGCTCTCCGCGAGCGCGGCGGCGTGTTCGTAGGGGCAGCCGGCCTGCTGCCACCGGTCCGCCGCCCGTTTCCAGTCACCGGCGGCTTGGAGCGCGTACGGGTGGTCGCTGTCGTCGCCGGTCACGGGATGCCCGGACTTCGCGAGCCAGTACCCGAGTTCGGCCCGGTACGGCCCGTAGTCCAGCCGGCCCGCCTGCGTGTGGACCGGCCCTGCGGCCTCGGCCGCCGCCGCGTGATCGCCGCGCAGCCAGGCCGCCTCGGCCCGTGCGGCGGCCACCGGTCCGGTGCGCTGCAGCTCCCGGGTCCGTACGGCGATCTCCCAGGCCTGGGTGAGGAGTTCGTCGGCGCCGGGCCTGCCGCGCCGGACCCGTACGCGCGCCAGGACGGTCAGCGCGGGACAGCGCGCCGGTACGAAGTCGTGCATCCCGTACTCGGCGTGCCGCTCGGCCTCCTCCCAGTCGGCGGCGGCGAGGCGGCGCATGGCCTGCTCGACGTGCAGGTAGTTGAGGAACCCCAAGTGCTCGGCGCGGTCGGCGAGTTCCATGGCCGGGGGCAGATACCGGTCGGCCTCGGTGTACCGGAGGTTGTCGAGCAGGGACCAGATGATGTTGGCGTAGGACCGGCAGGCGTGCTCGACCTCGCCGGCGGATAGCGCGACGGCGAGGCTCTCCTCCAACTGTCGTCGCCCGTCGGGATCACCGCTGCGCCAGCGGGCGGCGCCGACGTTGTTGAGGGCGTGGGCCAGGATCGCCGCGTCGTCCGCGCGGCGGGCCAGGGCGATGGCCCGCTCGCCGTGCTCGACGGCCTCGGCGTAGCGGTCGGACAGCATCCGCAGTTGGGCCGTGTTGCTGAGCGCGAGGGCCAACAGCCGGTCGTCACCGGCGTGTTCGAGGACGGCGATGGCCTCCCGTGCCGCGTTCTGGGCCTCGTCGGCGTGGCCCGCCCACCAGTGGATGCGGGACAGCCAGCGCAGGTCGGCGCCGAGCGCCAGGGTGTCGCCGAGCGAGCGGCGCAGGGCCACGGCGTCCCGCTGGGCCGTGACGGCCTCGACGGAGTCGGCGATGGTGTAGCACTCCACGGCATAGCGTTCGAGGAGGTCGGCGAGTTCGGCGGTGGTGTAGCGGTGGCGTTCCCGCAGGACGAGCCGGAGATGGGCGGCGGCCTCGCGGTGGGCGCCGGCCTCGGTGGCGTCCCGGGCCGCGTGGGGGCCGTAGCGGGCGATGGCGTCCTGGTCGCCGGCCTGGGCGGCATGGTGGACGATGCGGGCCGGGTCGGAGCCGGGCCGGGCCACGAGCGCGGTGAGGGCGGCGCGGTTGAGGTCGATGCGGCGGGCCGCGGGCAGGGAGTCGGCGATGGCGCGCCGAATCAACTCGTGGCGGAACGCGACCCGTTCGGGACTCACGGCGAGCAGTCCGCGCTGTTCGGCCACGGCCAGCCCGGCGACGCCGTCCGTCAACAGGGCGTCGACCAGGGGCCGTTCGACGGCCGAGGGCAGGACGGCGAGCTGCTCCAGCGCGTCCACGGTGCGGCCGTCGAGTCCGCGCAGCCGGGCGAGCACCGCGTCGACGACGGTCGGCGGCACTCCCCCGGTGCCGCCGGCCGCCAGGACCTCGGTGACGAAGAAGGGATTGCCCGAGGTCACCTCGTACACCTGCGCCGCGTCGAGTCGGCTGGCCGAACTGAGCGTGCGTACGGCGGACTTGGAGAGGCGGGCCAGCGGCAGCCGATGCACGCGGTCGGCGCGGGAGGCCTGGCCGAGCAGGTGGCGCAGTGGATGCTCGCGGCTCAGCTCGTCGTCCCGGTAGGTGAGGACGAGTACGGCGGGCAGCCGTTCCATCCGCCGCACCAGAAAGCGTAGGGCGTCCAGCGAGGCCTCGTCTGCCCAGTGGACGTCCTCCACGACGAGTACCGTCGGATGCGGTATCCCGGCCAGCTCCTTCTGCAGTGCTTCGTAGACGCGCTGGCGGTCGCCGCCTTCGACGACGGCGTGGGCGAGTTCGGCGCCGACGCTGCCGACGAGGTCGCGGAAGGGGCCGAGGGGGCGGCGGGTGGCGAGGTCGTCGCACTGTCCCAGGAGGATGCGCGACCGCGCGGGCAGCCGGTCCGGCATGGCCTTCACCAGGCTCGACTTGCCGATACCCGCCTCGCCGAAGACGAGCGCCACGGAGCCGGCCCCGTCCGCCGCCTCGCGTGCGGCCGCGGCCAGTCGCGCCAGCTCGGGCTCGCGTTCGAGGATCCCCCCATCCACGCCGTCGATTCTGCCACTCGGCGGGAATTCCCGTCCGGGTGTCACACTCGGACCGCCGCCGGCCCTCTTGAGTGCAGACACTCACGGGAGGCGTTCATGAACAGGACCGAACCGGCCGCGACCACCGGACAACGGCTGATCGAACTCTCGGCCGGGACCCTGGAGTACGAGGACACCGGCGGCGACGGTCCCGTCGTGGTGCTGTTGCACGGGCTGCTGATGGACGCCTCGCTGTGGGCCGAGCCGATCGCCGAACTGGCCGCCGGTCACCGGTGTTTGGCCCCCACGCTGCCGCTCGGCGCCCACCGCCGCGCGGTGCGCGCGGACGCCGATCTGTCGCTGCCCGGGATCGCCCGGCTCGTCGCCGAGTTCATGGAGCGGCTGGATCTGCGGGACGTCACGCTCGTCGGGAACGACACGGGTGGGGCGCTGGTGCAGGTGCTGATGGCGGAGGGGGCCGCGCGGGTGGAGCGGGTGGTCCTCGTGTCCTGCGAGGCGTTCGACAACTTCCCGCCGGGTCTGACGGGCCGGACGCTGGTGCTCGCGGGGCGCCTCTCGCCGTGGTGGTTCGGGTTGTTCATGCGGCAGATGCGGCTGCGGGCGCTGCGCCGCCTGCCGTTCGCGTTCGGGTGGCTGACGAAGCGCGGGGACGCGGTCACCGAGCGGTGGACGCGGCCGGTTCAGGAGCGGCCGGAGATCCGCCGTGACGCCGTACGCGCACTGCGCGCCGCGTCGGCCGGCGGGCGCCGCCTCCTGGTGGAAACCGCCGACCGGCTGCGGGAGTTCGACCGCCCCGCCCTCGTGGTCTGGGCGAGCGAGGACCGGGTGATGCCGCCCGAGCACGGGCGCCGACTGGCCGAACTCCTGCCGCGGGGACGGCTGGTGGAGGTGGCCGATTCCTACACGCTGCTCCCGCTGGACCGGCCCGCCGAACTCGCCCGGCTCATCGCCGAGTTCGTACGACCCGTCTCGCCGCCCGCACCGGTATGATCCTGTGCCGGCGTCGCGGCTTGGGGGCGTCGAGCATGCTGACGCCGTTGTAGTACCGGCCGCGGAAGTGGAGCGTGGGCGCGGCGACGAAGGTGACGATCACGGCGACGACACTGATGGGGAAGAGGACCGGGAGCGACTGCCCCTCGGGAAGGGTCTTGCCGCCTTCGTGGACGACGTAGGCGAGAGCCGCGACGAAGGTGACCAGGCACAGTGCCGCGATGACGCGGAGCACGGTCGCGATGGTGCGGGTGGAGGACGCGTTGCGCACCTCGGCCAGCAGGGACGCCGAGCACTCGGTGCAGGTGAGGTCCACCGTGTGCTTGCCGGACGGGGGCCGTTTGACGACATAGCGGGCGGCGGCCCAGGTGATGGTGCGCGTACGCGGCTTGAGGACGCCGCCCGTGACCTTGTCACTGAGGATGTGTCGGACTTCGACCTGCGCGGTCCCCGCTGTGTTCATGGTTCCTCCGGCACACGCACCCTGGCGATCATCACAAATCCTGCACAGTGTGACCTGTGCGAACCGGCCGCTCAATGGTCCTGGTGATTTCTTTTCCTTCGCCTACAACTTCTCAACTCACCCAGGTCGTGCGGGACTTCTCCGGTCGCACCTCTTGACGGCTTTGGTGCAGACCTTTAGGTTCACCAGCCAACAGACCTCCCATGAATGCATTCCCGCGCTCACATACGTGAACATCCGTGTTCACCTCTCACCGCCCTCAAGCCGGCGGCGTCCACCCCCCACCCCAGGACGAAAGGCCCCCTCCCCATGCAACGCCTCGCCCTGCGCTGCGCCCTCGCGCTCTCCCTCGGCCTCACCGCCGTCGGCACCCTCGCCGTCCCCTCCGCCTCGGCCGCCACCGGCACCATCACCGGACTCGGCGGCAAGTGTCTCGACGTGGCCGGCGCCAACTCGGCCGACGGCACGGCCGTACAGATCTACGACTGCAACGGCACCGCCGCCCAGCAGTGGACGGTCGGCTCCGACGGCACCATCAGAGCCCTGGGCAAGTGCCTTGACGTCACCGGCAATTCGACGGCCAACGGCGCCCAGCTCCAGCTGTGGACCTGCGCCGGCAGCGCCAACCAGAAGTGGACCGTCACCGCCGCGCACGACATCGTCAACCCGGCCGCCGACAAGTGTCTGGACGTCACCGGCAACACCTCGGCCAACGGCACCCGCACCCAGATCTGGACCTGCTCCGGCGCCGCCAACCAGAAGTGGACCGCGCCCGCCGCCGACGGCGGCACGACCCCGCCCGCGACCGCGCCGATGGCTGTGGCGCCCTACCTGTACAACGGCTGGGGCAACCCGCCCAGCCCTACGACTGTCATGAACGCGACCGGCGTGAAGTGGTTCACCCTCGCCTTCGTCCTCAGCAACGGCTACTGCAACCCGCAGTGGGACGGCGGCCGGGCGCTGACCGGCGGGGTCGACCAGCAGACCATCAACACCGTGCGCGCGAACGGCGGTGACGTGGTCCCGTCCTTCGGCGGCTACAGCGGCAACAAGCTGGAGAGTTCCTGCTCCAGCGCCGGTGAGCTGGCGGCGGCGTACCAGAAGGTCATCAGCGCCTACTCGCTCAAGGCCATCGACATCGACATCGAGGCCGACGCGTACAGCAACGCGACCGTCCAGCAGCGGACCGTGGACGCGCTCAAGACCGTCAAGGCCAACAACCCGGGCCTCAAGGTGTACGTCACCATCGGCACCGGACAGAGCGGGCCCGACACCAGCCTGATCAACCGTGCCGCGTCCTCCGGGCTGACCGTGGACGCCTGGACGATCATGCCGTTCGACTTCGGCGGCGCCGGCCAGAACATGGGCACGCTCACCCAGCGGGCGGCCGAGGGTCTCAAGACCGCGCTGAAGAACGCGTACGGCTACAGCGACGACGCGGCCTACCGGGACATGGGCATCTCCTCCATGAACGGCATCACCGACAACAACGAGACCGTCACCACCGCCGACTTCCAGACCATCCTCGGCTACGCGCAGGCGCACCACCTGGCGCGGCTGACGTTCTGGTCGGCCAACCGTGACCGTCCCTGCCCCGGCGCCTACCCGAACGACGACACCTGCTCGGGCGTGAGCCAGAGCAACTGGCAGTTCACCAGCATCTTCGCCCAGTACACAGGCTGACGGACGCCCCTCCGACCTTTCCACCCCACCCCCCATCACCACCACAGGAGAATCCGTGTTCAGACGGAAGAGGCTGACCCGCCGTCACCGCGTTCCGAGAGCGCTCACGGCGGTCGCGCTCGTGGCGACCACCGTGACCGGCATCGAGTTCGCCGCGCAGGGTTCGGCGAGCGCGGCGAACTCGGCCGCCGCCGCGATACCGAGCGGCTACACCACCGTGGTCAACAAGGGCAGCGGCAAGTGTGTCGACGCCCGCTCGGCCGCGAGCGCCGACGGCACCGCCGTCCAGCAGTACGCGTGCAACGGATCCACCGCGCAGAACTGGCAGTTGGTGGCTACCAGCGGCGGCTACTACCGCGTGAACAGCAACCTGAACGCGGGCGAGGCGTGGGACGTCACCAATGTCTCCACCGCCGACTCCGCGCCCGTCCAACTGTGGACGTACTCCGGCGGCAACAACCAGCAGTGGTTGCCGGTCGCCGAGGCCGACGGGGCCTACCACTTCGTCAACCGCAACAGCGGCAAGTGCCTGGACGTGCCGAGCGCGTCCACGGCCGACAGCGTGCAGCTCGCGCAGTACACCTGCAACGGAACCGCCGCACAGTCCTTCACGCTCGGCGGCGCCACCACCAACCCGCCGGGTACCCCGGACTTCGGCCCCAACGTGACGGTGTTCGACCCGTCGATGTCGGCGTCCAGCATCCAGTCCAAGCTGGACTCGGTCTTCTCCCAGCAGGAGACCAACCAGTTCGGCTCGGCCCGCCAGGCGCTGCTGTTCAAGCCGGGCACCTACAGCGCCAACGCCAACGTGGGCTTCTACACCCAGGTCGCCGGCCTCGGCTTCTCGCCGGACGACGTGACCATCAACGGATCCGTGCACGCGGAGGCCGACTGGTTCCAGGGCAACGCCACCCAGAACTTCTGGCGCGACGCCGAGAACCTCTCGGTCAACCCGAACGGTGGCACGGACCGTTGGGCCGTCTCGCAGGCCGCCCCGTACCGGCGCATGCACGTACGCGGCAACCTCGCGCTGGACGACGGCGGTTGGTCCAGCGGCGGCTTCATCTCCGACACCAAGGTGGACGGGCAGATCCAGTCCGGCTCGCAGCAGCAGTTCCTCACCCGTGACTCCCAGATGGGCAGTTGGTCCGGCTCCAACTGGAACATGGTCTTCGTCGGCGACCAGGGCGCACCCGCCCAGTCCTTCCCGACGTACACCAACGTCGCCAGCTCGCCGACGATCCGCGAGAAGCCCTTCCTGTACGTCGACAGCGCGGGCAACTACCAGGTGTTCGTACCGGGGTTGCAGTCCAACGCCGTCGGCACCACGTGGAGCGGGAAGACCCCGGCGGGCAAGTCCCTGCCGATCGACCAGTTCTACATCGTCAAGCCCGGCGCCACCGCGGCCGACATGAACGCGGCGCTCGCCTCCGGCAAGAACCTGCTGGTCACCCCGGGCGTCTACCACCTCAACCAGACGCTCAACATCACGCGCCCCGACACGGTGGTGCTGGGCATGGGCCTGGCCACCTTCATGCCGGACGGCGGGATCACCGCGATCTCCACCGCCGACGTGGACGGTATCGAGCTGGCGGGTCTGCTGATCGACGCGGGCACCACCAACTCCGCGACGCTGGTGCAGATCGGGCCGGCCGGTTCGACCGCCTCGCACTCCGCGGACCCGATCCAGCTCTCCGACTTCTTCGTCCGGATCGGCGGCGCGACCGTCGGCAAGGCGACCAACTCCCTGGTGGTCAACAGCGCCAACACGATCATCGACCACACCTGGATCTGGCGGGCCGACCACGGCAACCCCGGCACGGTCGGCTGGACGACGAACACGGCGGACACCGGGCTGATCGTCAACGGCGCCAACGTGACGGCGTACGGCCTGTTCGTCGAGCACTTCCAGAAGACCCAGGTCCTCTGGAACGGCAACGGCGGCAGAACGTACTTCTTCCAGAACGAGATGCCCTACGACCCGCCGAACCAGGCCTCCTGGATGAACGGCTCCGGCAAGGGCTACCCCGCCTACAAGGTCGCCGCCAGCGTAACCACCCACGAGGCATGGGGACTTGGCAGCTACTGCTACTTCAGCAGCAACTCCAGCGTGGTCGCCGACCACTCCTTCGAGGTGCCGAGCGTGTCCGGGGTCAAGTTCCACGACATGGTGACCGTCTCGCTGGGCGGGGTCGGCACGATCAGCCACATCATCAACAGCACCGGCGGGCCGTCCAACTCCAGCAACAACGTCGCCTACCTCACCAACTACCCGTAGACCGCGCGGAAGGGATCGATCACTTACATGAACACCATCAGATCCGGTTCCACCCGCGCGCTCCTGCGGGTCCTGCTCCTGCTGGCGACCCTGCTGGGCCTCGCGGCCGTACCGCCCGCCGCCCACGCGAGCACTGCGGCGACCCCGTTCAAGATCCTCGCGCTCTACAGCGGGACCTACGACGCGGCGCACATCGACTTCGACAAGGAGGCGAACGTCTGGTTCCCGCAGCAGGCGGCGGCGAACGGCTTCACCTACACGGCCAGCACCAACTGGGACCTGCTCGCCAACGGCGGGGTCAACGCCTACCAGGTCGTCCTGTTCCTCGACGACCTGCCGCAGACCGCCGCCCAACGCACCGGGTTCGAGGCCTACATGAGGGGTGGCGGCGGCTTCATGGGCTTCCACGTCTCGGCGTTCACGACCAACGCGGCGAGCTGGTCCTGGTACCACAACACGTTCCTCGGCTCGGGGAACTTCGTGTCGAACACCTGGGGCCCGACCGCGGTGACCCTGAAGGTGGAGGACCACACGAACCCGGCCACGGTGAACCTGCCGGCCACGTTCACCTCGTCGGTCAGCGAGTGGTACAGCTGGTCCAACGACCTGCGGCAGAACCCGGACATCAAGATCCTGGCGTCGATCGACCCGAGCAGTTTCCCGGTCGGCACCGATCCCAACCAGTCCTGGTACAGCGGGTACTACCCGATCCTGTGGACCAACACGAAGTACAAGATGCTGTACGCGAACTTCGGCCACAACGCGATGAACTACACGACCAACACGCGGCTGTCGTCGACGTTCGCGAGCGCGACTCAGAACCGGTTCCTGCTCGACGGGCTCAAGTGGCTGGGCGGGGGCGGCAGTTCGACCCCGCCGACGGACGACCCGATCTCCGAGACCGCCTGGTACTCCGTGCAGAACGGCGGCAACGGCACGTGCGTGGACGCCCGCTCGGCGGCCACCGCGAACGGGACGGCGATCCAGCAGTACGCCTGCAACGGTACGGCGGCGCAGCAGTACCAGTTCCGCTCCACCGACAGCGGGTACATGGAGATCACCGCGCGCGGCAACCCGGCACAGGTCATCGATGTGACCGACCGCTCGACGGCGGACAACGCGCCGTTGCAGTTGTGGGCCTACTCCGGTGGCACCAACCAGCAGTGGCAGCCCGTACGTGAGACCAGCGGGAGCTATCACTTCGTCGCCCGGCACAGCGGCAAGTGCCTGACCGCCGCCGCGGCGGCCACCAACAGTGTCCAGCTCACTCAGCGGACCTGCGACGGCTCTGCCGCGCAGGCCTTCCAACTCGCCGTGCAGTCCTGAGCCACCGCACGGCACCGCAGGGGCGCCTCCCACCGCACTGACGCGGTGGGAGGCGCCCCTGCTTTCATTGCTAACAACATCCCGTTGTCAGCGCGATAAGCATCGGTGTTATCGTCGATTACATGAACACGAGATCGCTGATAATCGAGGCGGCGGCGGAGCTGATCGCCCAGTCGCCGAGCGGCGATGTGTCGACGCGCGCGGTGTGCGAGGCGGCGGGGGTGCAACAGCCGGTGCTGTACCGGCTGTTCGGCGACAAGGACGGGCTGCTGGCGGCGACGGTCGACCATGTCTGGGACCAGTACCTGGAGACCAAGCGGGCCGCCGAGAAGTCGGCGGACCCGTTGCGGGATCTGCTCGCCGGGTGGGACAGCCATGTGGCGTTCGCGCTGGCGCATCCCAACGCCTACAAGTTGATGTTCGCCCCGGCGCTGCGCTCCACACCGGAGGCGGCGCGGGAGGCCCTGCGGATCCTCCGCGAGGTGCTGGACCGGCTCGCCGCGCAGGGCCGGATGCGGATCGCGCCCGAGATCGCGGCGCGCATGGTCATGACCGCCACCACCGGTGTCGCGCTGGGGCTGATCACCCGCCCCGAGCTCTATCCGGACCCGGATCTGTCGACCTCGGTCCGTGACGCGATGGTACGGGCGATCCTGCTCGACCCGCCCTCGGACCCGGCCGCCCACGACGCCCGCGCGGCGGCGGCCACCACACTGCTCGCCTCGCTCGACGATCTCACCCCCGAACCGTTCACCCCAGCGGAGTCGGCCCTGCTCGGGCAGTGGCTCACGCAGATCCCCACCACACGGAAGGGCCCTCACCATGACTGACACCGCCACCACCACGCGCGTCGCCCTGGTCACCGGCGGTTCCGGCGGCATCGGCCGCGCGGTCGCCGAGCGGCTGGCGAAGGACGGTATCGCGGTCGGCGTGCACTACGCCGGCAACAAGGCGAAGGCCGACGAGACGGTCGCCGCGATAGTCGCGGCCGGCGGCAGGGCGATCCCGGTCGGCGGTGACGTCGCCGACGAGGACGCGATGTCCGCCGCGTTCGACGCGGTCGAGACGGAGTTCGGCGGCATCGACGTGGTCGTCAACACGGCCGGGATCATGACCCTCTCCCCGATCGCCACCCTGAACCTCGACGACCTCGACCGCATGCACCGCACCAACATCCGCGGCACGTTCGTCGTCTCCCAGCAGGCCGCCCGCCGGGTGCGCGGCGGCGGCGCGATCATCAACTTCTCCACCACCGTCACCCGCACGAAGTTCCCGACCTACGGCGGCTACGTGGCGAGCAAGGCCGCGGTCGAGGCGATGACCCTCGTCCTGGCCCGCGAACTCCGCGGCAAGGACATCACCGTCAACGCCGTCGCCCCCGGCCCCACCGCCACACCGCTCTTCCTCGACGGCAAGGACGACACCACGATCGACATCCTGGCGAAGGCCGCCCCACTGGAGCGCCTGGGCACCCCGGCCGACATCGCCGAGTCGGTGGCGTTCCTGGCGGGGCCGGCCCGCTGGATCAACGGCCAAGTACTGTTCGCCAACGGCGGGTTGGCGTGACCTGGAGAAACACTCAGAGATGGCTTACGCATGGGAGGCAGTGATCGCCGGCAACGAACTGCTCCGCGCCGCCTCGCGGAACATGCCTTCGAGAGGACGCTCGCCGAGTGGTCCGCCGTAGGACCAGTCACCTACCTCGGCACCACGACGGCTGGCTCTCCGCTTCTCCTAGCGCTTCCTCGTAGCGGGCCCGCCCCCCAACTACCCCACCGCATCCACCACTTCCCGCCGGAACGACTCCCCGCCCCCGAACAACTCCTCAGACACGGCCCGTACGGCGTTGACGACAAGCGGGGCGACGAGTTCCAGCGGTGCCCGTCCGTCGCCGACGACCGAGATCGCGCCGACCGGGCCGTCGGGGCCGCGCAGCGCGAGGCCGACGCAGCCGAGGTCGGGGAAGCACTCGCCGCGGTCGATGGCCAGCCCGTTGCGCCGACGTATTGTGCTCAACTCCCGGTGCAGGAGGTCGAGTCGGCCGATGCTGTGTGAGGTGCGGCACTCCATCGACTGCTGGTACCGGGCGTCGATCTCCTCCGGGCTCAGCCAGGCGAGCATGGCCTTCCCCAGCCCCGTGCAGTGGGCCACGGCCCGGCCGCCGACCCGGGACGGGATGTCGACCGCGGCCCGGCCGCCCACCTTGTCGAGGTAGTAGATCTCCGGGCCGTCGAGCACGGCGAGATGGACGACCATCTTCGTGCGGACGGCCAGGTCGAGGAGTTGGGGCGCGGCCGCCGCGCGCAGCGTGCTGTGCCCGATCTCCCGCCCGCCCAGACCGAGCGCGCGGGGTCCCAGCGCGTACCCGGCGACCGTGTGGTGCAGCCAGTCCAGGCGCACCAGTTGGTCGAGGATCCGGTGGGTGGTGGAGCGCGGCAGGTGGGTCCGCCGGGACACCACTTCGAGGGTGAGGTGTGTCTGGGGCCGCTCGAAGAGGTCCATGATCAACGTCACGCGCTCCATCATCGACGGTGGCAGCGCATGCCGGTCGGCCTCGTATCGCGGTTCCAGGCGAAGGGCAGACGTCATCGTCAATGCCTCTCTGCTAAAACTGAAATCAATTCTAGTTCGGCGCCGTCGTCAACGTACAACGGCGTCGGACGCAGGCCAAGAGGCGTGCACGAGTTTATTGGTACGAGCGGTCTAATCAACACGCGAAAGCGCCGCCCCCCGGTGCGCGGTCCGGGGAGCGGCGCTGGAGAAGAGTGCGGTCAGCAGCCGCGGGTCAGGTCGAGCGCGATGTCCACGATCATGTCCTCCTGCCCGCCGACCAGTCCGCGTCTGCCGACCTCCTGGAGGATGGTGCGCGCGTCGAGGCCGTACTGCTCGGCCGCCGTCTCGGCATGCCGCAGGAAGCTGGAGTAGGCGCCCGCGTACCCGAGGGTGAGGGTCTCCCGGTCGACGCGCACCGGCCGGTCCTGGAGTGGGCGGACCAGGTCGTCGGCGGCGTCCTGGAGCGCGAACAGGTCGCAACCGTGCTTCCAGCCGAGCAGGTTGGCGACGGCGACGAACGGTTCGATGGGGCAGTTGCCTGCGCCCGCGCCCTGTCCGGCCAGGGACGCGTCCACCCGGGTCACGCCCTCCTCCACCGCGGTCACGGAGTTGGCGACCGACAGGGAGAGGTTCTCGTGCGCGTGGATGCCGATCTGGGTGTCCGGGTCGAGCACGTCCCGGTAGGCGCGGATGCGGTCGCGCACGCCGTCCATGGTGAGCCGGCCGCCGGAGTCCGTGACGTACACGCAGTGCGCGCCGTAGGACTCCATCAGCCGTGCCTGGCGGGCGAGTTCGGCCGGGTCGGTCATGTGGGCCATCATCAGGAAGCCGGAGACGTCCATGCCGAGTTCGCGGGCGGTGGCGATGTGCTGCGCCGCCACGTCGGCCTCGGTGCAGTGGGTGGCGATGCGCACCGAGCGGACGCCGAGGGAGTAGGCCTGCTTGAGCTCGGCGATGGTGCCGATACCGGGCAGCAGCAACGATGTCAGCGTCGCCCGGTGGATGGCGCCTGCGGCTGCCTCGATCCACTCCCAGTCGGTGTGGCTGCCAGGCCCGTAGTTGAGGCTGCCCCCGGAGATGCCGTCACCGTGGGCGACCTCGATGGCGTCCACACCGGCCTGGTCGAGGGCCGCGCTGATGGCGGCCACGTTCGCGGGTGTGATCCGGTGCCGGATGGCGTGCATGCCGTCCCGGAGCGTGACGTCCTGCACATAGAGCCTGGGGGTCACTGGGTCACCTCGGTGGAGAAGCGCTGGGCGATGCGCTCGGCGACCCGCAGGGCGGCCGAGGTCATGATGTCGAGGTTGCCCGCGTAGGCGGGCAAGTAGTGGGCGGCGCCCTCCACTTCGAGGAAGACGGAGACCTTCGTGGTCACCTCGGAGGCGTCGCCGGTGAAGAGCGTGTGCACCGGATCACCGGCGGGGATCGGGGTGAACTGCACGCTCTGCTTGAGCCGGTAGCCGGGCACGTACTCGGAGACCGCGTCCACCATGCCCTCCACCGAGGCCCGGATCGTCTCGTGATCGGCGTCACCGATCAGGCAGTACACCGTGTCCCGCATGATCAGCGGCGGCTCGGCCGGGTTGAGCACGATGATCGCCTTGCCGCGCTGGGCACCGCCCACCTTCTCGATCGCGGCGGAGGTGGTCTCGGTGAACTCGTCGATGTTGGCCCGGGTTCCGGGTCCGGCCGACTTCGAGGCGATCGAGGCGACGATCTCGGCGTAGGGGACCGGTGTGATCCTGCTGACCGCGTACACGATCGGGATGGTGGCCTGACCGCCGCAGGTGACCAGGTTGAGGTTGTCGACATCGTTGGCGAGATGCTCGTCGAGGTTCACCGGCGGCACGACATACGGTCCGATGGCGGCGGGAGTCAGGTCGACGAGCCGTTTGCCGTAGGGTGCCAGGCGCTTGGCGTTCTCGACGTGCGCCTTCGCGGACGTGGCGTCGAAGACGATCTCGATGTCGTCGAAACCGTCCATGCGGATCAGCCCGTCCACACCCTCGTGGGTGGTGGGCACCTTCAGGCGTGCGGCGCGGGCGAGGCCGTCCGAGTCCGGGTCGATGCCCACCATGGCGGCCATCTCCAGGGTGTCGGACAGCCGTAGCACCTTGATCATCAGATCGGTCCCGATGTTGCCGGAGCCGATGACGGCCACCTTGGTCTTCGTCATCCCTCTTCCTTCGACGAGTCCGATGAGTCGGTTGAGAACGTCGCGGTCACCGTGCCGAGGCCCGACATCTCGGCCCGTACGGTGACTCCCGGCGGAGTGGGGACGAGCGGACCCAGCGCTCCGGAGAGCACGACCTGACCGGCCCGCAACGGGTCCCCGAACTCCCGGGCGGTGCGCGCCAGCCACAGCAGCGCGGCGAGCGGATCGCCGAGGCAGGCCGTGCCGTCGCCCTCCGAGGCGAGCTTCCCGTCGGCGTACAGCCGCATCGTCACGTCCCGCGGCTCGAACGCCTTCAACTCGACCCGCTCGCCGCCGAGTACGAACAATCCGCTGGAGGCGTTGTCGGCGACGGTGTCGGTGATCGCGATGTCCCAGTCGGCGACCCGGCTGTCCACGATCTCCAGTGCGGCGACGGCGTACGCGACGGCGGACCGGACCCGGTCGATGTCGAGGTCTTCGCGGTCGAGGTCGGCGGCGAGGACGAACGCGATCTCGGCCTCGACCCTGGGCTGCAGCAGCCGTTCGCTCGGCACGGCCGGCAGCGAGCTGACGTCCATGTCGGCCAGCAGCACCCCGAAGTCGGGCCGGTCCACGCCGACTTGGCGCTGCACCGACTCCGAGGTCAGTCCGATCTTGCGGCCGACGACCCGTGCTCCGGCGTCGATCCTGTCGGCCACGACGCGTTGTTGGACGGCGTAGGCGAGGCTGATGTCGGTGGCGCCGAGCAAGTCCCGTACCGGAGCGCACGGTTGACGGTCACGGGCCGCGCGCGTCAGTCGTGCGACCGCCTCGGCCACCGCCGCCTCACGGTCCGCCACGGCCCTCGGTTCCCATACGTCTGTCATTCGCATCCTCAACTCGTGATGGTCTCCAGCCTGGGCATCCGTGCCCGATCACGGTCCCGCGCGTTCCGCTCACCGGGACTCGGTCCGGGTGTGGACGAACGGTCTCGCTCAGCGAGATGTCCGGCCGGAGTCGTGGAGTCGGCTCTATACCGTCGCCCACACATTGCTGCTGAAGGTTGTGGCGTTGAGCCGCGCTCGGCCGTCGAGAACGTCAGCATCCCTGAGGAGGTCATCTTGGCCAGCAACGAGGACGTCTACGACGTGATCGTCGTCGGGTCGGGCGGAGGTCTGGTCGGTGCCTACGCCGCGGCGTCACGCGGTCTGCGCACCCTCGTCATCGAGAAGACCGACCGGGTCGGCGGCACGACCGCCTACTCCGGTGCCGGTCTGTGGTACCCGGGCTCGGCGCCGATGCGGCGGGCCGGTCTGGACGAGAGCGTCGAGGACGCCAGGACGTATCTGCGCAACGCCGTCGACGACGAGTCGCGGGAGCGGCTCCAGGACGCGTATCTGCGGGCCGGTGCCCAGGTGATCGACGAGCTGGAGCAGAACCCGTGGTTCCGGTCGTTCGAGTACGCCCCGGTGCCGGACTACTATCCGGCGCTCGCCGGCGCCTCCCCCACGGGGCACACCATCTTCCCGCCGCAGGTCACCGTCGCCGAACTCGGCGAGCACGCCCCGCTGGTGCGGACCTGCCTGCCCGCCGAGCGGTGGGGGCGCGAGGAGGGTCCGGTGCTGAGCGGTGGCCGCGCGCTGATCGGCCGTACGCTCGCTGCGTTCCTGGAGACGGGCCACGGTTCGCTGCGTCTCGACACCGCGTTGGAGAGCCTGGTCGTCGAGGACGGCAGGGTCGTCGGCGTGGAGGCGGTCAGCGACGGGGAGCGGGTCACGTTCCGGGCCACGGGTGGGGTGGTCCTCGCGGCCGGCGGCTTCGAGCGCAGCCAGGAGCTGCGGGAGAAGTACCAGCCGGTCCCCCAGCGCGCGAGCGAGTGGACCCACGGCTGCCCGGGCAACACGGGCGACGCGCTCCGGGCCGGGATCGCGGTCGGCGCCGCCACCGACCTGCTCGACGCCGCCTGGTACGTGCCGGGCCTGGTGTGGCCGGACGGCCTGCCGCTCTTCCACACCGGCACCCGGGGCGGGATCTGGGTCAACGCGGCGGGCGAACGCTTCGTCAACGAGACCCGCCCCTACGACCAGGCGGGCCGCGAGATCGTCCACCTGCACACCACCACAGGGGTCTCGCACATCCCCGCCCACTGGATCATCGACCAGCGCCAGCTCGACCGGGACAGCTTCGGCGGCGCCCACGACCAGCCGGTCGACCCCGAGTGGTTCGAGTCCGGCGCCCTCAAGAAGGCAGACTCCCTTGAGGAGTTGGCGAAGCTGATCGACGTACCGCTCGACACCCTGCGCGCGACCATCGAGGAGTTCAACGGCTACGCGGAGACCGGGGTCGACGAGCGGTTCCACCGCGGCGAGACGCCCTGGGACCAGATCGCCTTCCACGTCCTGGGTTTCCCCGCCCTGCCCCAGCTCAACTACCCGGCGCCGCCCACCCCCGGCCGGCCCAACCCGCTGCTGCTGCCGCTGGACACCCCGCCGTACTACGTCGCCACCATCCTCCCCTCCGACATCGGCACCAAGGGCGGACTGAAGATCGACGAGCACGCGCGCGTGCTGCGTCCGGACGGACAGCCCATCGCGGGCCTGTACGCGTCCGGGAACACGGCCGCCGCGATGACGGGACGCGTGTACCCGGGCGCGGGGGCACCGATCGGTTCGAGTGTGGCGTTCTCCTATCTGGCGGTGCTGGACATCGCGGGCGGCACGGACTGACCCGTCAGAGCCAGCGACGGAACGGCTCCCGGAACACCACCACATGCGGACGTTTTCTGCCTACGACCCTTTCCGCGACGGTCGTCGCGGAGAAGTGCGAGGCCGGCAGCGGCCAGGCGACGACCACCGTCGAGAGGACGGCCATGATCGGATACTCCGTGATGAGCTGGTCCGCGCTCCAGTACATCAGCAAGGTGAATGCGGACATGAAAGACGCGGGCAGGGAGAACACCCCCAGGACGAGGACCACGCCCAGTGATGTCTCCAGAAGGGGCATCGCGAAGCCGAAGAAATGCGGCCATTCCGCGAGAGTGACATCCGAGAAGCTTTTGAAGTAGCCCGGAACCCTGCTGTTGGATTTCGCGCTGTTCGCCACCAGCAGGATGTCAGCCGCACCGAAATGCGCCCGGTATTTCAACGTCCCCTCATGAAGCCACAGCACACCCAGGGTGACTCTGATCGCGCCGGCGAGGGCCGCCGCGATCAGAGTCATGCGCGAATTCGGCGACTTCATGACAGTTTCGCGGCGCCGAATACCGCCTTCGCCTTGTCGCAGTGGATGACCACGGTGCTGTAGGCGGACGCGTCGGCGCCACTGAGGGTGAATATCTGGGACGCCTTGTCGAACTTGACGGCCCCGATCTCCTTGCCCGCCGAGACGGCTGCTTCGTCCGTGCCGTCGGTGAGGTAGACATGCAGGTCCGGGCCCTCGTCGGAGGAGAACCCGGAAAGCGTGACGCCCGAACCGCCCACCTGCGCGGAGCCGGACACCTTCTTTCCGTTGAGCCCCGCGAACATCCCCGTCCTGTCGGCCGCCTTCGCCGCCTGCGGCGAGGCCGACATGGAGGCCGCCGCCAATAGGAACCGGCTGCCGCCGACGGGAACCAACCTACCTACGGAATACGCGAAGAGGCCCAGCTGTCGGGGGACGTAAGAAATGCTTCATATCTTGCGGCGGCTACGGCGTGAGGAGCAGCCGTGCGGCCAGGCGCATGTTGCTCTCCGCCTCCTCGGTGGAGAGCTCCTCGGTGAGCATGGCCACGAACAGGCCCCACCAGCCGTAGATGAGCAGTCGCGCCCTGCTGCGGTCGGTCTCGGATGCCTCGCGGACGCCGAGGAGGCGCAGGATGGTCCGGCCCAGGGCGCTGTCGACGATGTCGATGCGGGCCGGGACGACGCTGGTGTACTCGGTGAACGACGATGTCGCCACCGCCGAGGCGAGCAGCGGGCTGTCGAGCAGTTTGACGCTGAGCGCGATGAGCAGTTCCGCGATCTCGGCGGCGGGGTCGGCGGCCGCGTCGGCGGTGGTCTCGTGGTCGCCGAGGAACTGCTCGATGTGCCACTCCATGACCGCCATGAACAGGTGCGGCTTGGACGGGAAGTACCGGTACAGGGTGGCGATGGCGACGCCGGCCTCCTTGGCCACGTCGTGCATCTGGACGCTGGCGAGCCCCTCACGGGCGCCGAGTTCGGAGGCCGCGCGGAGGATGCGGACCCGGCGGGCGATCTGGCCGCGCGAGACGGGTGCCGCCGGTTGCCGT
Organism: Streptomyces sp. NPDC051576; assembly: GCF_040681835.1. Taxonomy (NCBI): domain Bacteria; kingdom Bacillati; phylum Actinomycetota; class Actinomycetes; order Kitasatosporales; family Streptomycetaceae; genus Streptomyces; species Streptomyces sp. NPDC051576. The sequence goes on along the minus strand of NZ_JBFAZO010000015.1, from coordinate 242,428 downwards.
CCCTCAGCGGGTCTCGCCACGTCGTCCCCCATGTCGTCCGGTGCTCCCGCCGACGCTCAGGATGCCTCGGGGCGGGTCAGGAAGGCCAGGACCGTGCTCTCCCAGGCCTCCTTCTGCTCGATCATGGCCCAGTGCCCGCAGTCGGGCAGGACATGCAGTTCGGCCTTGGGAATCGTACGCATCGGGATCAGCGCGCTCTCCAGCGGTGTGACCCGGTCGTCGCGGCCCCAGGTCAACAGGGTCGGTGCGGTGATCTTGTGGAGGGCGGCCCAGATGGGCTGGTCGGAGTGGGCCTGCGCGGCCTGCATGGCGGCCATGGCCTGGCGGCCGTAGATCCGGCGGGAGGCCTCCAGGGTCGCGGGCTCGGTGGCGCTCGCCCAGCGCTCCTCGATGAGTTCCTCGGTGAGGAGGGCCGGGTCGTGGACCATCGAGCGCAGCCACTGGAGGAGGTTGTCGCGGGTCGGGTTCTCGGCGAACTCGACCAGCAGGTTGAGGCCTTCGCTGGGGCCGGGCGAGAGGATGTTGCGGCCGACGCCGCCGATGGTGACGATCCTGCGGAACAGGTCCTTGTGGGCGACGGCGAGTCCGGCGGCGACGAAGCCGCCCATGGAGTTGCCGATGACGTTCACGCGGTCGAGGCCGAGTCCGTCGAGGAAGCGCAGGACGGCCTTCGGGGCCGCCATCATGGGGTTCTCGTCGGTGGGGTCGCTGACCCCGAACCCGGGGAACTCCAGCGCGAGGCAGCGGAAGTGCTTCGCGAACACGGGGAGGTTGCCCCGGTAGTTGCGCCAGCCCGTCACGCCCGGACCCGAGCCGTGCAGCATCAGCAGCGGCGGCCCGTCGCCCGCCTCGTGGTAGCGCAACGTGCCCTCGGCGGTGCGCAGTTCGCGCAGGGTGTCCTCAGCGGTGAGTGTCATGACGGTGCGTGGCCTCCGGTCGCGGGGTGACAGGCGACAGTCACCGTGCCACCGGGGCCGGGCCGGGTGCCGCACTCCTCCCGATCAGTGGGACGTGGCCGGCCCCTGGTCCGCCGCGCTGATTAGCGTCGAAGCGCCAGGTCTTGACAAACGGTGATGGGAGAACCTGATGGGTGTGCGCTCACTCGGGTATGTACGGCTGGAGTCCAGCGACATCGAGAAATGGAAGGTGTTCGGGGCTGATTTCCTCGGCCTGATGCTTGTTGAGGGCGGCGACCCGGAGTCCCTGTACTTCCGGATGGACGACTACCCCGCCCGCATCGTGGTCTCCCCTGGTTCTCAGAACGGGATGACCGCCCTGGGCTTCGAGGTGCTCGACGAGCGGGAGCTGGCGAAGGTTGTCGCCGATGTCGAGAAGGCCGGCATCAAGGTGACCGCCGGCACCGAGGACGAGGCCACGGAACGCAAGGTCACCGGCTTCGTCAAGTTCAACGACCCGGGCGGCAACCCGGTCGAGCTGTTCTACGGCACGATCCTCGACCATGTTCCGGTGCAGACGCCGCTGGTCTCCGGGTTCCTGACCGGTGACATGGGCTTCGGGCACGCCATCGTCTCCGCCGAGGACGCCCGGGGCACCTTCGACTTCTATGTCAACGTCCTCGGGTTCATCGAGCGCAACACGATGCGCTCGCCCGGCGGTACGACCTGGTTCATGGGCTGCAACCCCCGCCACCACACCCTGGGAGTCACCCCGGCGCCGGGCCCCGGGCGGCTGCTCCACTTCATGGTCGAGGCGAACACGCTGGACGACGTGGGCCGCGCCCTGGACCGGGCCGCGAAGCTCGATGTCCCGATGATGCACTCGCTCGGCAAGCACACCAACGACCGCATGCTGTCGTTCTACGTGTGGTCGCCGGAGAACTACGCCGTCGAGTTCGGCTGGGACGGCCTGCAGGTGCCGGAGCCGGTGCCCGTCTACGAGATCACCGACGGCGCCTTCTGGGGCCACCACTTCACCCCGCCGCCGCAGCCCGCCGGCTGATCCGAGCAAGCATGAGCAGAGCCCCACGGTCCACGGCCGTGGGGCTCTCGCGTGTCACCGCTCGACGGTGACGGCCCGCTCGGGGCAGGCCGACTCCCCGTCCCTGGCGGCCTGTTCCAGCTCCGGCGGCACCTCACCGTCGAAGGGCAGCGCGTAGCCGTCGTCGTCGAGCCGGAACACCTCCGGCGCCGCCGCCGCGCACCGCGCGTGCCCGGAGCACAGCGCGGAGTCGATCGTGATCTTCATCCGTCTCTCCGTTCCGCTACGGCTTGTTCGTCGATCCCGCGTCGACGGTGAACTGGAGTCCCGTGACGAACCGCGCCTCGTCCGAGGCGAGGAACAGGACCGCGTTGGACACGTCCCGCGGTTCGACGTACGGGGCAAGCGGGTTCATCGCGACCAGCGCGAACAGCGGTTCCCGCGCGGCGAGTTGCTCGATCGGGACGCCGACGGTGATGCCCGTGTCACTGACGCCGGTGGGGTGCACGGTGTTCACCCGGATGCGGTGCGGGGCGAGTTCGTTGGACAGCGCCTTCATCAGACCGACCACGCCGTGCTTGCTGGCCACGTAGTGGGCGTACGGCACATGACCGCGGATGCCGGCGGCCGAACTGGTGATGACGACGGAGCCGCCCTCCCCGGCCTCGATCATCCTGGGGACCGCGGCCCGCACGGTGTTCCAGGGGCCCTTGAGGTTGACGTCCATGTTGACGTCCCAGGCCTCCTCGGACAGCTCCCAGGCGGCACCGATGCTCATCACGCCCGCGTTGGCCACGAGGGTGTCGAGCCGTCCGAACTCCTCCCAGGCCGCGTCGGCGGCGGCCCGCAGCTCCACCACCGAGCGCACGTCGGCCTGCATCGCGATACAGCGCCGGCCGGTCGCCCGCACCAACTCCGCGGTCTCTTCGAGCTGTTCCTTCGACGCCAGCGAGTAGGGCAGCTCGGCGCTGATGTCGTGGCACACGTCGGTCACGACGACATCGGCTCCCTCCTCCGCCAGCCGCACGGCGTGGGAACGCCCCTGACCGCGGGCCGCACCCGTGATGAGTGCGACCTTGCCCTCCATACGCCCCACGTCAACTCCCTTTCTTTCAGCGGACATTCAGATCCTCGGCGGCCTCGCGCAGGGCGCGCAGCCGCCTGTCGAGGAGTTCACGTTCGGCCGCGTCGTCCGCGCCGAGTTCGGCCAGCCGGCGGGCGGTGAGACCGATCTCCTCCTGGAGGCGGCCGTACGCCTCGTCGCGGGTCAGCAGGTCGAGATCGGTCCAGTCGGAGCGCTCGGACTCCGGGCGCCTGCTCATGCCGGGAGGTTGTAGAGGCGGCGGGTGTTCAGCTCCACGATCTTGTGCACCTCGTCGTCCGGTACGTCGGCGAGGACCTCGGCCGCGTAGGCGCGGCTCTTGGGCCAGTACGAGTCGGAGTGCGGGTAGTCGCACTCCCAGGTGATCTTGTCGACGCCGATGTGGTGGCGTACGTCCACGCCGAACCGGTCGTCGATGAAGCAGCCGTGCATGTGCTTGTGGAACAGGTCGGAGGGCCGCACGGACTGGTTGACGTTCTGGTAGAAGCGGTGCCGCTCCCAGGTGCCGTCGATCCGCTCCAGCAGGTACGGGATCCAGCCGATGCCACCCTCGGACAGCCCCACCTTGAGGTCGGGGTGCTTGTGGAACACTGGGGAGAACAGCAGGTCGGCGGTGGCGAACATGGAGTTGCAGGCGAACAGGGAGATGGTCACCGCGAAGGGCGCCTCCGGGGCGGTCTTCGGTGCCGAGCCCGAGGTGCCGAAGTGCAGGCACAGCGGCATGCCGGTCTCCTCGGCGGCCGTGAACACCGGGTCCCAGTGGTCGGTGTGGAACGACGGCAGGCCCAGCGGGGCCGGGTTCTCCGGGAACGAGATGGCCTTGGCGCCCTTGGCCGCCGTGCGCCGGATCTCGGCCGCGCAGGCGTCGACGTCCCACAGCGGCAGGATGACCAGCGGGATGAGCCGGCCGGGGGCGGTGGCGCACCACTCGTCGAGCACGAAGTCGTTCCACGCCCGCACACACAGCAGGGCGAGCTCGCGGTCCTTGCCGTCCAGGAACACCGTGCCGGCGAAGCGCGGGAAGGACGGGAAGCAGAGCGCGCCCCACACCCCGTCCAGGTCCATGTCGCGCAGCCGGGCCTTCGGGTCGTAGCAGCCCGGGATCATCTCGTCGTAGCGGGTGGGTTCGAGGCCGAACTCCTCGGGCGACTTGCCCGCCACGGCGTTCAGGCCGATGTAGGGGTAGATGCGGTCCTCGTAGTTCCACACCTCGGCCGGGGCCTGGCCCTCACCGCGCGGCTGCTCGACGATCCGAGGCCCGAGGTCGCGGTACTTCGCCGGGAGCCGGTCCGTCCACAGGCGCGGCGGCTCGATCAGGTGGTCGTCGGTGGACAGCAACTTCATCCATGGCTGCAATGGCATCGATGTGCTCCCTCGATCTCATGGACTCTCTAGCACCGGCCGGATTGTGTGCACTGTTCGCGTCCCACTGAACGGAAACCGGCCAACAGTCAGCGGAGTTGACACCGATCATGGATCACGAACAGTTCCATCGGACACTATTCAGGCTACTCTTTTATTTCCGGCGGAAGGAGCCCCACGATGGGCCGAGTACAGGACAAGGTCGTCTTCATCACCGGGGCCGCCCGCGGACAGGGCCGCGCCCACGCGCTGCGGCTGGCCGCGGAGGGTGCCGACATCATCGCCGTCGACCTGTGCGCGGACATCGCCACCAACGCGTATCCGCTGGCCACCCAGGACGACCTGGACGAGACCGCGCGCCAGGTCGAGAAGCTCGGCCGGCGCATCGTCGCGCGCAAGGCCGACGTACGTGATCCGGCGGCGCTGAAGGCCGCCGTGGCGGACGGGGTGGCCGAGTTGGGGCGGCTCGACGCCGTGGTCGCGCAGGCCGGTATCGCCCCGCTGGGGCCGCAGAGCGCCCAGGCCTTCATCGACGCCGTCACCGTCGACTACGTCGGTGTCGTGCACGCCGTCGAGGCCGCCCTGCCCCATCTGCCGGACGGCGCCTCGATCGTGGCGACCGGGTCCATCGCGGCCCTGACCCCGGCGACCGTCGACAACCCGGCCAACGGCCCCGGCGGGCTCGGCTACTCCTTCGCCAAGCGCCAGGTCGCCGCGTTCGTCCACGACTTGGCGACGGTGCTGCTGCCCCGGCGGATCCGCGTCAACGCGCTGCACCCCACCAACGTCAACACGGACATGCTCCACAACGACCTGATGTACCGGTCGTTCCGGCCCGACCTCGACAGCCCGACCCGCGAGGACGCCATGGTCTCGTTCCCCGCGACGACCGGCATGGGCAATCCCTACGTCGAGCCCGAGGACGTCTCCGACACCGTGCTCTTCCTCGTCTCCGACGAGTCCCGCTACGTCACCGGCATGCAGATGCGGGTGGACGCCGGCGGCTACGTCCGCAAGCGTCCCCAACTCCCCACATTCTGACCGGTCTTCGCTACGAGGTGAGGTCCAGGACCACCTTGCCGGTGGTCCTGCGCTCGGCGACATCGGTCAGGGCGGTCGCGACTTCGTCGAGGGCATGGACGCGGGAGACGTACGGGCTCATCCCGTCCCGGACCATCCCGGCGAGGGCCTGGTCGGCGGCGGCCACGGCGTCCGGGGCGTACTGACGGACCGTACGGATCTCGAAGCCGCGCACGACCAGGTCCTTGAGCAGCACCAGGTTCAGCGGAATCCGCGGGATCTGTCCGTCGGCGTACCCGACCGTGACGAACCGGCCGCCCCGGCGCAGCGCGCGCAGGGCGGCCTCCGCGTGGTCGCCGCCCACCGGGTCGATGACGAGATGGACGCCCTCGCCGCCGGTCAACTCCCTTGTGCGGAGCTTGAGATCCTCGTGGACGTAGTCCACTCCGGCCTCGGCTCCGAGCTTGCGGGCGACCGTCAGCCGCTCCTGGCTTGAAGCGGCAGCGACCACCCGCATCCCGAGCCGCGTCGCGATGTCCACCGTCGCCGAGCCGACCCCGCCCGCGGCGCCGAGCACCGCCACCCACTCCCCCGCGCGGCCCTGTCCCACCGTGACCAGCGAGTGGTAGGCGGTGGCGTAGGTGACGTGGAACGCGGCCGCGTGCACCATGTCGAGGCCCTCGGGCACCTGGCGCAGGCTCGCGACGGGCACCACGACCTGTTCGGCGAACGCCCCGGTGAACGCCGCCCCGGCCACGGGTGAGCCGACGGGAGGGCCGTCCACTCCGGGCCCCAACTCGGCGATCACACCGGCGAATTCGCTGCCCGGCGTGAACGGCGGCTGTGCGTGCACCTGGTAGCGGTCCGCGACGATCAGGACGTCGGGGAAGTTCACCGCCGCCGCGTGGACCTGGACCAGGACCTCGCCCGGTCCGGGGTGGAGGTCGTCGAGTTCGACGACCGAGAGCGAGCTCGGCGGCCCGTACTCCGTGCAGCGTGCGGCCCTCATGACGTCCTTCCCGTGGTCGTCGGCATCGCCGGGTCCCGGGGCAGCCCCAGCACCTGCTCGGCGATCGTGTTGCGCTGGATCTCGGCGGTGCCCGCGCCGATCGACGAGGCGCGGGTACGGAGGAACCCCCATACCCAGCGCCCGCGTTGCACGGCATGCGGATCGCGGCGGCCGAGGATGCCGTACGGCCCGAGCAGGTCGAGCGCGAACTCGTGCAGCTCCTGCTCGAAGGTCACGATGAACAGCCGCGCGGTCGAGGAGGCGGGCCCCGGCTCGCCCTTGGCCATGATGTCGGCGATGGTCCGCATGCCGGTGAGCCGCATGACGCGGACGCGGATCTCGAAGTCCGCGAGCCGGTCCCGCACGAGGGGATCGGCGGTCGCGCCGCGTTCGCGGGCGAGTTCGATCAACTCGTCCAACACCCGGCGGTACAGGGCCGCTTGGTTCATCGCGCCGGCCGCGCGCTCGTGTCCCAGGCTCGTCCGCACCAGCGGCCAGCCGCCGTTCTCCTCGCCGACGCGGTTCGCCACCGGTACGCGTACGTCGTCGAAGAAGATCTCGCAGAAGTGCGCGTCGCCGGTGAGGTCGCGCAGGGGCCGTACGGTGACCCCGGAGGCGTGCGCGTCGATCAGCAGGTAACTGATGCCGTCCTGGCGGGAGTCGGGCGGTCCGGTGCGGACGAGGGTGAAGAAGATGTCGGCGATGTCGGCCGAACTGTTCCACACCTTCTGCCCGTTGACGACGTACACCGCCCCGTCGCGCCGTGCCGTCGTGCGCAGCGCGGGGAGGTCCGAGCCCGCCTCCGGTTCGGAGTAGCCCTGGGCCCACACGGTGTCGCCGCGCAGCATGGGGCGCAGATAGCGCTCCTTCTGCTCGGGGGTGCCGTACTTGACGATGGTGGGGGCGGCGATGCCCAGTCCGGTGCCCAGGGGTCCGGGGACCCGGGCGCGCGCGTACTCCTCCTGGTAGACGACCTGGCGCGCGAAGGACAGCTCCATGCCTCCGTAGGCACGCGGCCAGCTCGGTCCCGCGTATCCGGCGTCGTAGAGCGCGGCCAGCCATTTCTTCTGCCAGGCGACCCGCTCGACGGGGTCCTTGGGGCGGCGGCCGGGGTGCTGCTCGGTCAGGAAGGCCCGCAGGCGGGCGCGGAACCGCTCGTCGGTCTCGTCATCCGTCATCGCGGAGCCATGCGGATGGCGCCGTCGAGACGGATCGTCTGGCCGTTGAGGTAGGGGTTCTCCAGCATCTCCACGGCGAGGCGGGCGAAGTCGTCCGGGTCGCCGAGTCGCTTGGGGTGCGGCACGGTGGCGGCGAGGCCGTCGCGGATGTCGGCACGGAGGCGGCCGAGCATCGGGGTGTCCATGATGCCGGGGGCGATGGTGTTCACCCGGATCTGCCAACTGGCCAGGTCGCGGGCGGCGACGAGGGTGATGCCGTGGACGCCGGCCTTGGCGGCGGTGTAGGAGGTCTGCCCGATCTGGCCGTCGAACGCGGCGACCGACGCGGTGAGTACTACGGCACCCCGGTCTCCGTCGACGACCTCGTTGCCGGCGAGGCGGGCGGCGGCGAGGCGCAGCACGTTGTAGGTGCCGACCAGGTTGACGCGGACGACCTCGGCGAACGTGTCGAGTTCCCCGGGCTTGCGGTCGCGGTCGATGATCCGGGTGCGGTCGCCGCCGCGTCCGGCGCAGTGCACGACGCAGCGCAGGGTGCCGAGTTGCTCTGCCGCGTCGAGGGCGGCGGCGACCTGGGTCTCGTCGGTGACGTCGGTACGGACGAAGCGGGCGGCCTCGCCGAGGTCGGCGACCGCCTTGACGCCCTGCTCCTCGGAGATGTCGGCGAGGACGACGCGTCCGCCGCGTTCGATGATGCGGCGCGCGGTGGCCAGGCCGAGCCCGGAGGCACCGCCGGTGACGAGTGCCGCTGAACCGTCGATGTTCACACCCAACTCCTCATGGTCTTCATGGTCTTAAAGGCCCAGGGACTTGCTGATGATGAGCTTCATGACCTCGCTTGTACCGCCGTAGATGCGGGTCACCCGGGCGTCCGCGTAGAGGCGGGCGATCGGGGATTCGAGGATGTAGCCGTAGCCGCCGTGCAGTTGGAGACAGCGGTCGACCACGCGGCCCTGTGTCTCGGTGCAGAACAGCTTGGTGCGCGCCGCGTCCACGGGGTCCAGTTCGCCCGCGACGAGCGCGGTGATCGCCGCGTCGAGCAGGGCTTGTGCGGCCGTCACCTCGGCGTCCAGCGCGGCGAGTTCGAACTTGGTGTTCTGGAACTGGGCCAGCGGTTTCCCGAACACGGTCCGGTCGCGGACGTAGCCGACGGTCAGGTCGATCGCCGTACGGGCCTGGGCGACCGCGCCGACCGCGATGGCCAGGCGTTCCTGGGCGAGGTTGCGGCCGAGGAGGGTGAAGGCCGCTCCCTCCTCGCCGAGGAGGTTGGCGGCGGGCACGCGGACCTCGTCGAAGGAGAGTTCCACGGTGTCCTGGACGGCCAGCCCGATCTTCTCCAGCTTGCGGCCGACGGTGAAGCCGGGCATGCCCTTCTCCACCACGAGGAGGGAGAGACCGGCGCGCCGGTTGTCCGGGTCCACCGACGTGCGGGCGACCACGATCACGAGGTCGGCATGGTGGCCGCCGGTGATGAAGGTCTTGGATCCGTTCAGCACGAAGTGGTCGCCGTCGCGGACCGCGCGGGTGGTGATGCCGGCGAGGTCCGAGCCGGTGGCGGGTTCGCTCATCGCGATCGCGGTGTACAGCTCGCCCGAGGCCAACCCCGGTAGCCAGCGCGCCCGTTGCTCCGCGTTGGCGAGGCCCGTGAAGTACGGGACGACGATGTCGAGGTGGGTGCGCAGACCGCCGAGTGTGACGCAGGCGCGGGCGCACTCCTCCTGGATCACGGCGTTGTAGCGGTAGTCGTCCTGGCCTCCCCCGCCGTACTCCTCGGGGATGGCCGTGCCGATGATCCCGAGCTTGCCCAGCGCGGTGAACAGGTCCCGGGGTACGAGTCCGGCGCGCCGCCAGTCCTCGTACGACGGGACCACCTCACGGGCGAGGAAGTCACGGACCAGCAGACGGAAGTCCTCATGGGACTCTTCGAACAGGGTCCGGCGCATCGGATCTCCTTCGGCTCGACCTATTCAGTATACCTAATTAGGCCCGCCCGACACAGCCCGATCCAGCAGAACGCCCCGTGAGCCCGAAGGCCGCACGGGGCGATCCGCTGTTGAGTGTCAGGGAATCAGTGCCACCAGGGGATGAGGGCGTCCAGGTGCCGGCGCATCCGGTGCCGGGCCACCCCGGCGTCGCCCTCGACGATCGCGTCGAGAATCCGCTGGTGGACGTGCTGCACCTCGTCCGCCGCCGTGTCGCCGGGCAGCGGCCGGTCGTGGCCGGAGGCATGGCGGCGGAACAGCTCGGTGATGATCGACAGGAACAGCGACAGCACCGGATTGTCGGAGAGCGCGGCCAGTTCGGTGTGGAAGAGGTCGGCCTTGCGCGGGTCGTCGGCGGGACCCTCCGTGCTCCAGCGCACCGCCTTGGCGAGCCGCTCGGCCACCGCCGTGTCGCCCTCCGCGACCCGGGCCGTGACCCGGGCGACGATGCCGAGTTCGATGGCGTTGCGGACGATCCGCAGGTCGTCGGCGGTGACGCCCTGGTACTCCAGGAACAGTGCCATGGTGTCGATGCTGGCCTGCGGCTCGGGCTCGGTGACGATCAGGCCGCCGCCGGGGCCGCGGCGCATCCGGGCGACCGAGTGGTACTCCAACAGCCGTACGGCTTCCCGCAGTACGGCCCTGCTGATCGAGTAGCGGGCGAGCAGGTCGGCCTCCGAGCCGAGCACCATGCCGGTCTGCCAGCCGCGCGCGGCGATGTCGTCATGGATGCGGGCCGCGACCACCTCGGCGAGTTTCGCCCGCGGTCCCTCGACCAGTTCGGGCTCGACGACATGGCCCGCGATCCGCTGCCCGCGCCGCACCCGGTGCTTCTCGATCCAGCCGGCCACCGACTCCAGATGCGCGGTCAGCTCCGTCTGGGCGCGGGCTCCGTCGTCGGCGATCACCGCGTCGACGACGGCTTTGTGCGCGCGGTGCGAGGTGTCCTTGGCCGCGTGCATCTCGGCCTTGGAGACCCGGCGGGAGGTGTGCGCGTAGCGTGCGGTCAGCCGGGTGAGCACGTCGACGAACAGGTGCAGCACCGGGTTGCCCGACAACTGGCCGAGCACGGGGTGGAGCGGGTCCTGCGAGTGGACACCGGGGTCGTCCCAGTGGTCGAGTTCGGCGTCGAGCGTGGTCCGGAGGGTCTCGATGCCCTCCTCGGTGATCCGCTCGGCGGCCAGACCTGCGGCGATCGGCTCCAGCAGGAGGCGGGCCTGGAGCAGGTCCGTGACGCTGGTGCCGACGTATTCGAGGTAGATCACCATGGCGCGGGTGGCCGGACCCGCGTCGGGCGCGCAGACGATCAGGCCACCGTTCGGGCCGCGCCGCATCCTGGCCACCTGGTGGTGCTCGACCAGCCGGACCGCCTCGCGCAGCACCGCCCGGCTCACCCCGAGGCGCTCCCGCAGATCCACCTCGGAGCCCAAAGACTCGCCCACCGGCCAGCCCTGACGGATCACCGCCGACTCGATACGGCGGGCGGTCTGCGCGGCCAGCTTGCCGACCGGGACACCGGTCTCGCCGTCGGCGGGCTCGCGGTCGACGGCAGTCGCCATGGCCAACTCCTCTGGGGCGGATATTGCGGATCCCCAGTCTATTGGTCACCTGGGCCGGAGGCGTGCGGTTCGGGCACCTGGAACCAAAATAAGGCCACTTTTTCTGGACCTGAGCCCTGGCAACCGAGTGATCGGCATGGTTAAAGTAACCTCATTTATGGGCCGCGGCACGAGAACAGGGAGCCGACAGCGATGCGACTTGAGTCCACGCCCGAGCTCGAAGCGTTCCGGAGGAAGGTACGCGCCTTCGTCGCGGAGCACGCCCCGGGCGTCAAGACCCATGCGGGGGTGCGCGCACCTGAGCCGGAACTGATGCCGGCGATCCGGGAGTGGACCGCCAAGCTGTACGCGGCGGGCTTCCTCGGGATCGACTGGCCCGCCGAGTACGGCGGCCGTCCCGACGCGCATCCGCTGGAGGCGTCCGTCGTGGCCGAGGAGATCGCCCGCGCCCGCACCTGGCAGCCGATCGGCGCCGCCTCGCTGGCCTCGTCCGCGTTGCTGGAGTTCGGCACCGACGACCAGCGGGCGCGCTTCCTGCCCCGTATCCGGGCCTGCGAGGACGTGTGGTGCCAGTTGTTCAGCGAGCCCGAGGCGGGCAGCGACCTGGCGGCACTGCGAACCCGGGCGGTCCGTGAGGGCGAGGGCGACGACGCGGTGTACGTCGTGGACGGCCAGAAGGTGTGGACGACGAACGGCCAGCACGCCGACATGGGCTATCTGCTCGCCCGCACCGACCGCGAGGCCCCGAAGCACAAGGGCATCACGGCCTTCGCCCTCGATCTGCGCAGCCCGGGTGTCGACATCCGGCCGTTGCGGGAGATCACCGGGACGACCGACTTCAACGAGGTCTTCCTGGACGGCGTCCGCATCCCGGCCGCGAACGTGATCGGCCGGGTGAACGACGGCTGGCGGGTGGCGATGAGCAGCCTCGGCCACGAGCGGTCCGGCGTGGGCGCGCGCGGCGTCGAACTGGTCGCCGTACTCGACGACTTGCTGCGCCTCGCCGCCCGCACCTCGGTCGGCGGCGGACCCGCGCTCGACGACTCGGCGACCCGGCAGGCGATCGGCGAACTGGCCACCCGGGTGCAGGTGAACGCCGCGATGCTGGGTCTCGCCCAGTCCCGGATGCTGCACGACACGGAAGGGCCCGCCGACGCCCTGCTCGGCAAGATCTTCTTCAGCGAACTCAACCACGACCTGGTCGACTTCGGCCTGAGTCTGCAGGGCACCGACGGGCTGCTCGTCGAGGGCGACGAGGACGTGGTGGCGGACGGCTGGTGGCAGGACGCGCATCTGTACTCGCGGGCCTACACGATCGCCGGCGGGGCGAACGAGGTGCTGCGCACCCAGGTGGCCGAGCGGGGGCTCGGGCTGCCGCGCGAGCCCCGCTGACCGCCGCTGACCGGGGCTACGAAAGCAGTTCGACGATAGTGGCGTTGGCGGTGCCGCCGCCTTCGCACATCGTCTGGAGTCCGTAGCGGAGGTTCCGTTGCCGCATGCGGGCGAGCAGGCGGGTCATCAGGATGGCGCCGGACCCGCCGAGCGGATGGCCGACCGCGATCGCGCCACCGAGGGGGTTGAGCCGCTCGGGGTCGGCTCCGGTCTCCGCCAGCCACGCCAACGGCACCGGTGCGAACGCCTCGTTGACCTCGAACGCGCCGATGTCCCCGATGGCGAGACCGGACCGGCGCAGCACCTTCTCAGTCGCCGGGATCGGCCCGGTCAGCATCATGATCGGGTCCGCGCCGCTGACCGCGCCCGAGTGGTAGCGCGCGATCGGCTTGAGCCCCAACTCCCTTGCCCGTTCGGGAGTTGTGATGAGGAGTGCGGCGGCGCCGTCGGATATCTGGGAGGAGTTTCCGGCGTGGATCACTCCGTCGTCCTTGAACGACGGCTTGAGTTTGGCGAGGGTCTCGACCGACGTGCCGCGCCGCAGGCCCTCGTCGACCGTGAACTTGGTGCCGTCGACCTCGATGGGCACGATGTGGTCGTCGAAGACCCCGGAGTCGATCGCCGCGGCGGCCTTGGCGTGCGACTCGGACGCGAACTCGTCGAGCCGGGTGCGGCTGAGGCCCCACCGCTCGGAGATCATCTCGGCGCCGACGCCCTGGCTGAACTGGAACCCGTCGTAACGGGCCAGGACGGCGGGCCCGTACGGCTGCCCTGTGGTGCGGTGCGAGCCGAGCGGGACCCTGGTCATGGTCTCCACGCCACCGGCCACCACGAGGTCGTACTGTCCGGCCATGACGGCGTGCGCGGCGGAGTCGACGGCCTGCTGGCTGGAGCCGCAGGCCCGGTTGATCGTGACGCCCGGCACATGCTCGGGCCAGCCGGCGGCCAGTGCCGCGAACCGGGCGATGTTGCTGGACTGGTCGCCGATCTGGGTCACACAGCCCCACATCACGTCGTCCACGGTGCCGGGGTCCACGCCGGTGCGTTCCACCAGCGCGGTGAGCACGTGGGCCGACAGGTCGGCCGCGTGCACGGCGGCCAGGGAGCCGTTGCGCTTGCCGATGGGGGTGCGGACGGCGTCGACGATGACGGCCTCTGGCATGGCGGGGTCCTTTCGGTCAGTGGGGGAACTGGACGGCGGCGCCGCTGTCGACGAGTGCGTCGACGCCGGCGATCTTCCAGTCCCGGAACACGGCGCGGGTGTCTGCGCCTACGGGTGGTGCGGCCGGCCCGGGGCTCGACGGGGTCGCCGAGAAACGGGGTGCCGCGGCGGGCTGGACGACGCCTTCCCGGGTGAACAGGCTGGCGCGTGCGGCGAGTTGGGGGTGTGCCGCCGCCTCGGTGAGGCCGAGGACGGGGGCGACGCAGGCGTCGGTGCCTTCGAACAGGGCCGCCCATTCGTCGCGGGTGCGTTCCGCGAACCGTTCCGCCAGGCGGCGGCGCAACTCCGGCCAGGTCGACCGGTCGTGCTGTAGCTCCGGATCTACGTCCACCTTGAGCAGCTCGATCAGCCGCCGGTAGAACTTGGCCTCAAGGGCGCCGACGGCGACATGCCGGCGGTCCTTGGTCTCGTAGACGGCGTAGAACGGCCAGCCGCCGTCGAGTTGGTTGGTCCCGCGCTCGTCCGTCCACACCCCGCGCCCGAGTTTCCCGAAGGTGCTCGCGAGGAGGTGGGCGGTGCCGTCCACGATGGCCGCGTCGACCACCTGACCGACTCCCGTGCGCCCTACGGCGTGCAGGGCGGCGAGCACGCCGATCACGAGGTAGCAGCCGCCGCCCCCGAAGTCGCCGACGAGGTTGAGCGGTATCTGCGGCGGTCCCGCCGCGTCCCCGATCGCGCCGAGCGCGCCGGTGAGGGCGATGTAGGTGAGGTCGTGTCCGGCGGCCGCGGCGAGGGGGCCGGTCTGGCCCCAGCCGGTCATCCGGCCGTAGACCAGGCGGGGGTTGCGGGCGAGGCACTCGTGGGGTCCGATGCCCAGGCGTTCGGTCACACCTGGACGGAACCCCTCGATCAACACGTCCGCGCGCTCGGCGAGTTGGAGGAGGGCGGCGGGTCCGTCCGGGTGTTTCAGGTCGAGTACGACCGAGCGTTTGCCGCGGTTGAGCACGTCCGCGGGGCCGCCCGCGTCGGGCTCCGCCGCCCGCTCGGGCCGGTCCACCCGGACGACCTCCGCGCCGAGGTCGGCGAGCAGCATGCCGGCGAACGGGCCCGGCCCGATGCCGCCCAGCTCGACGACGCGGCAGCCGGACAGCGGTCCTGTGGTCACAACACCCTCCCTGACGGGCCGTCATTGCGGATACTGATTCTGTTACGACGCTGTCAGCGTCCCTTCCAGACCGGCGAGCGCTTCTCGGCGAAGGCGGCGGCGCCTTCCCGCGCGTCCTCGGACGAGAACACCGGCGCGGCGATCTCGGCCTGCCGGGTCCAGCCCTCCTCCAGCGTCCACTCGGCGGCGGACTGGGCGATCTCCTTGGTCGCGGCGACCGCGAGGGGACCGTTCGCCGCGATGGTCGCGGCGAGTTCCAGCGCGCCGGCGAGGGCGCCGCCCTCGTCGGTGAGCCGGTTCACCAGTCCGACCTCCGCCGCGCGTACGGCGGAGATGGGCTCGCCGGTGAGCAGCAGTTCCAGCGCGATGGCGTACGGGATCCGCTGCGGGAGGCGCAGTGCCGCACCGGCCCGGGCAACCAGGGACCTCTTCACC
Organism: Streptomyces sp. NPDC051576; assembly: GCF_040681835.1. Classification (NCBI taxonomy): domain Bacteria; kingdom Bacillati; phylum Actinomycetota; class Actinomycetes; order Kitasatosporales; family Streptomycetaceae; genus Streptomyces; species Streptomyces sp. NPDC051576. Next base: position 227,127 of record NZ_JBFAZO010000015.1, on the reverse strand, counting down.
TCCGGTACCCCGACCCGTGCCGTCCGGGACGCCACGACGAGATCGCAGGCGAGCAGCAGCTCGAAGCCGCCGGCCAGCGCCCAGCCCTCGACCGCGCCGATCAGCGGCTTGCGCGGCGGAGTGATGGTGATCCCGCACAGTCCTCGACCCTCGATCGCGGGGCTCTCGCCGCGCAGCCAGGCCTTGAGGTCCATCCCCGCCGAGAACGTGCCGCCCGCCCCGGTGAGGACGCCGACCCGCAGCTCGCTCGACTCGTCCAGTTCATCCACGGCGGCGGCGACACCGGCGGCCACCCCGGCATCGAGCGCGTTCTTCACCGTAGGGCGGTTGATCGTGATGACCTGGACCGCGCCACGGCGTTCCACCAGCACCTCGTCCGACATCCTGCCTCCTGAATCGTGATCCTCAATTGCCGTTCACTTGCCGTTGACCGCGAACCGCGCCAGCTCGTGGGCGACCATGCCGTCCAGGTCCTCGGCGGGCGGCGCGGGCAGTTCCACGGCCCGTGCCCTGGTCGGCAGCAGTACGACTGCCGTGCCGGGGGTGGTGACTTCGCCGCGCTGGTTCTCGCAGCGCACCTCGATGTGCACCTCGCCCCGGCCGTCCACCTGCCGCTTGTCGACGACGGTGCCGCGCACCCAGGTGGTGTCGCCGAGGTAGTTGAACTTGCGGTGTTCGCAGCGGAGTTTCCACAGCCAGCCGTCGTCGCCGATCCAGTCGGTGAGGAGGTGGCAGAGCCAGGTCTCGCGCATACCGCCGTAGTCGTAGGGGCCCGGCAGGCCGAGTTCGCGGGCCCGTTCGGGCTCCCAGTGCAGGCGTTGCACGGTGTCCGGGACGCCCAGCCGGTTGGGCGGGTAGAGGCCGGGAGCCTTGCGCCGTACGGCCGCCGCGATCCCGAAGGCGCCGGGCGGGGTGAGCTGCATGCCCCAGCCGAGATGCCAGACGACCACGTCCGTGGTGGTCAGCGGACCCTTCACACGGGGTTGCAGTTCCTCGCCGACCTCGACGTCCTCCCAGTAGCGGGGGTCGGAGCCGCGCCTGGTCTCAGCCGCGTACGCCGCGTCGATCTCGGCGAGTTGCTCGGGCGCGTACGGCTCCTGTACGAGCGCCTCCTTGGCCCGCTTCTTCGACGTGTGCCGCTCGGCGTTGATCCAGGTGCCGCGCCGCAGGGCGTGCATCTCGCCGCGTCCGTTGGCGTAGAGGTAGTCGCGGACGACGTGCGCGGTGCGCCCGCCGAAGCGGCTGGGCTTGACCTGGACCCCCACCTGGGTCTGCAACACCCGGCAACGGTCGCCCAGTTGGAGGGGGCGCCACCACTCGAACTCCATCACCGCCTGGTAGGAGCCGAGACCGGCGAAGGGGTCGCCCTTGAGGAGGGCCTTGGTCTCGGGGTCCGGTGTCGGGGCCGCGTCCTCTCCCATCGTGTAGAGGAAGGTCGGCGGTGCGACGAGCGAGCACCAGCGGGTCTTCGCCGCGTAATCGGGGTCGCAGTAGAGCGGGTTGGCGTCACCGTAGCCGTAGGCGAAGTGGCGTGAACCGTCCCAGGTGACCTCGTGGTTGTGCGGCGGGTTGTGCTGCGGCTGGGGGACGCCGAGGCGGCGCCGGGAGCGTTCGACCGCCTCGTCCGTCAGCACGCCGAACCGCTCGGCCGGCTTCTCCTCGGTGCTGCTCACCGCTGGACCTCCTTGGGGTGTTCGGCGAGCCGGGCCCGTACGAGATCGAGCAGTTCGACGCGGCTCACCTTGCTCGACGGAGTGCGGGGCAGTTCGTCGAGGACGACGATGTGGGCCGGCACCTCGTACGGCATGAGGTGCGTGCGGCACAGGGCGGTGAGTTCGGCCGTGTCGGGTATGGGCTGCCCCGGCTCCAACTCGACGGCCGCGACCGGTACTTCACCGAGCCGCGGCTCCGGCAGTCCGGCGACGGCTGCCTCGCGTACGGCCGGGTGGGTCTCCAGGATCCGTTTGACGCTCTCCGGCTGCACCTTGAAGCCGCCGCGGATGATGGCGTCGTCGGCGCGGCCCTCGATCCACACGAACCGGTCGGCGTCGATCCGGGCCAGATCGCTGGTCTTCACCCAGGTCCGGCCGCCGTGGGTGCTCTGTTCGGTGCGGACCTCCAGCCGGCCGGCGCGGCCGACCGGCAGCTCGGCGCCGTCCTCGCCGGTCACCCTCAACTCCACGCCGGCGAAGGCACGTCCGGCGCTGCCCGCCTTGCGCTGCCACCAGTGCTCGTGCAGCGCGAGGGTCCAGCCGGCGACGGCTCCGGCGAACTCGGTGGCGCCGTAGGTCATCAGGACGGGGATGCCATAGGTGCGGAAGAAGGCGTCGGCGAGTTCCGGCGGGCAGGGTGCCGTGCCGGAGGTGACCACCTGGAGGGTGGCGAGGCGTTCCTTCGGGACCTTCGCGTCCAGTACGGCGCGGATCGCGGCCGGGACCAGGCTGGCCGCGCGGAGTCGGTGGCGTTCGACCGCGCTCACCCAGGGTTCGACGGCGAATCTCGGCATCAGGAGCATGCGGCGTCCGGTGGCGAGGCAGGCGAGGGCACGCCACAGGCCGCCGATGTGGACGAGCGGTGTGGCCACGAGGGATGCCGACTGGGACAGCAGCCTGCTCGCCTTCGGGATCTGACCACCGGAGACGAGGGCCTGGTCGAGTTGGCCGATGCGCAGGTGGACGCGTTTCGGGGGACCGGTGGTGCCGGAGGTGAGCATCTCCACGGCGACGCCCGGGCGGGTCGGTGCCCCGGCCGGTGCCGTGCCGCCCCTGGGCCGCAGGGTCCCGTCGGTGTCCAGCTCGAGGGCCGCGCCGTTCGCGGTCACGGCGTCGAGGACGCCCTCGCGGGTGAGGACGTCGGCGCCGGACACCACGACGGGTGGCTGGCAGCCGGCGATGTCGGCGGCGAGCCGGGCGGCGGGCTGGAGCGGGCTGAGCATGACCAGGCAGCGCCCGGAGGCGATCACCGCGGCGACCGCGGCGACGTGTTCGGGCCGGTTCTCCAGGACGACTCCGACGCGGGCGCCGGCGGGCAGGCCCAGCGCGTCGAGTGCCTCGCCGAGGTCCCGGGCGGTCCGCTGGACCTGTCCCCAGGTCCACCACCTCCGGTCGTACTCGATCGCCTCGGCAGCCGCCGGCGCTTCGGCCAGCAGCCGGGACAGGCGGTCGCTAATTCCCACGTGATCAGCCTTTCGACAGGACGTCGGTCTCAGATTCCGACCAGGTCGGCCAACCGGGTCCGGTACGTCGCCGGGCCCCCGAACAATTGCTCCGACGACTTCGCGCGCTTCAGATACAGATGCGCGTCGTGCTCCCACGTGTAGCCGATGCCGCCGTGGATCTGGATGTTCTCCTTGGCCGCCCGGGTGAAGGCGTCCGCGCAGCAGGCCGCGGCCAGCGCGGCGGACACCGGTAGTTCGGACGAGCCCTCGGCGGCCACGGCCCTCGCGTGGTAGGCGGCCGACCGGGCGCCCTCGACCCGCACGAGCAGGTCGGCGCACTTGTGCTTGACGGCCTGGAAGGCCCCGATGGGCCGCCCGAACTGCACACGGACCTTGGCGTACTCCACGGCGGCGTCCAGACAGGCCTGCGCTCCACCGACCTGTTCGGCGGCGAGCGCCACGGCCACGAGGTCGAGCACGGTGCGCAGATAAACCGAGGCGTCCCCCTCGGGACCGACCCGCCGCGCGGGCGCCCGGTCGAGGTCGACACGCGCCAGCCGCCGGGTCGGGTCGAGGGTCTCCAGCCGGGTCCGGGTCACGCCGGGCGCGTCGCCGTCGACGGCGAAGAGTCCGGGTCCGGTGTCGGTACGGGCCACGACGAGGATCAGGTCGGCGGTGTGGCCGTCGACGACGAACATCTTGGTGCCGGACACCGTCCCGTGCCCGGCCGTCGCCCCGACGTCCGCCAACTCCCATGATCCGCCCGCCTCGGCGAGCGCGAGCGTGGCCGTCATGGAGCCGTCGGCGATCGCCGGCAGCCAGCGCGCCTTCGCCGCCTCGTCGCCGGAGGCCGCCAGGGCCTGGCCGGCGAGCGCGACGGTCGCGAAGTACGGCGAGGGCAGCAGCGCCCGACCGGTCTCCTCCAGTACGATCCCCAACTCGACCGGCCCGCCGCCTGATCCGCCGTACTCCTCCGGCAACGCCAGCCCGTGCAGGCCGAGTTGGCCGGCCATCTGCCGCCACAGCCGGGGGTCGTGGCCTTCGTCGGAGTCCATCGCGTCGCGTACGGCGGCGCTCGGCGCCTTCTCGGTGAGGAAGCGCCGTAGTGTCGTACGGAGTTCGTCCTGCTCCTCGGTGAACGTCAGGGTCACGTCTGTGCCTTGGATCGCAGATAGGCGCCGAGGTCCGGGATGCGGGAGCGCTCCACGATCTCGATGCGCAGGCCGGAAGGGGCCAGGAGGTAGGCGAAGATCGACATGGCGCCGTCGACGACCGCGCAGGCCTCCAGGGCGAAGCCCGCCTCCTCCAGCCGTTTGGACGTCTTCGGTACGTCGTCGCAGAAGTAGCCGAGGTGGTGGGTGGCGATGTGCTCGGTCGCCGTCCACGGTGTCCCGGGGATCTCCTGCACGAGTTCGACGTGCGGGGCGTCCAGCGAGTACGCGTAGCGCAGCGGGAGCACGCGATCGCCGTCCGCCAGCCGGATCGGCAGGTCGGCGGCGAGGGTCTCGGTCCAGCGGTAGCCCGCGATCTCGGTCAGCCGGGTCTTCCACAGTTCGAGGTCCGGGACGACAACTCCCGTGTGGTACAGGTCCGTTGCGCTGAGTGGATGTGTCATGGGGCCGCTCACCACTCCAGCCGGAGCTGCTTGATGCCGTACATGTTGCCGTGCGCTTCGAGGTCCTGGCCGGGCGTGATCCGGTAGTCGGGGATGCGCCGGTGCCATTCCTCTACGGCGACGTTGAGTTCGAGGCGGGCGAGGTGGGAGCCGAGGCACCGGTGCGGGCCCGATCCGAACGCGATGTGGTTGGTGGCCTTGCGTCGCAGGTCCACTTCGAGGGGCCGGTCGAAGCGCTCGGGGTCGCGGTTGCTGACCGCGAGCGGGAGCATCACCATCTCCCCCGCCCGCACCGGGCAGCCGCCGATCTCGACGTCCTCTGTCGCCTTGCGGGCGGGCACGACGAACGAGTAGACGCGGAGGATCTCCTCGACCGCCGTCGGGATCAGCGAGGGATCCTCGACGATCGCCCTGCGCTGTTCCGGATGCGTGGCGAAGTGGTACAGCGCCCAGCCGATCGAGATCGGGACCGTGTCGAAGCCGGCCTGGAACAGCAGGATGCAGAACGCGTGCATGTCCCGGTCGCTGATCGGCTCGCCGTCGATCGTCCAGGTCATGGCGCGGGAGAGCAGGTCGTCACGGGGAGCCTCGCGCCGTAGCGCGATCTGCTCCTCGAAATACCGCGACACCTCGTTCATCGCGCTCAACTGCCGGTTCCCGTCCGGGTCCTCGCCGTGCGAGAGGTGCAGCAGATCGTGGATCCAGTCGAGGAACCTGGCGAGGTCCTCCTCGGGCAGGCCCATCAGGCGCATGAAGATCAGGGTCGGGAAGCGGCGGGCGAACGTGTCGAGGACGTCGGCGGAGCCGCTGTCCCGCAGCCCGTCGACCAGACCGGACGCGACCTCCCGGACCTCCGGTTCGCGGGCGGCGACCGTCTTGGGCGAGAAGGCGCTGCCGAGCAGCCGCCGCCACGCGGTGTGCTGCGGCGGGTCCAGCATCTCGGGGATCCACAGGAACCTGGGGTCGGGGTCGAGCGCCGTCACGGATTGGTTGGAGAAGGTCCGCCAGTCCTGCAACGCCTCCTGCACGGCCGCGCCTTCGGTGACGACCCAGTACCCGCGTGCCACGGTGCTCCGGAATCCGGAGTGCGTGCGGGCGATCTCGTCCCAGCGTTCCTGGTGGCTGAGGACGGGCCCGCCGAGCCGGTTGTCGAAGTAGTACGCGGGGACACCCTGATGGGTTCCGTCGGGTTCGAGTGTCGCGCTCATCACGGCTCCTCTCCTGCGGTGGTGGGCTCTCCTACGACGGTCATGTCGCCGCGCCGTCGATCTTCAGAGCGAGCAGCTCCTCGTCGGAGAGACCGAGCGAGCGCAGGACCTCGTCGGTGTGCTCCGCGAACTGCGGTGCCCTGGTCAGCTCGGCCGGGGTCTCGTCGAACTGGACGGGATTCGCGACGAGTTCGCGATCCACTCCGTCGGCGTCCACGACCGGGGCGATGAGTCCGTTGGCGCGCAGCGAGGCGTCCTGGCCGACCTCCCAGGAGTTCTGCACCGCCGCCCACTGGCCCGCTCCGCGCGAGAGGATCTCGAACCACTCGGCGTAGGGGCGCGACGCGATGAGTTCGGCGACGATGTCGGCCGCCTCCATCGCGTTGGCCATCAACTTCTCGGTGCTGTCGAAGCGTTCGTCCTCGCCGAGTTCCGGGCGGCCGGCGAGTTTGCAGAACTCGGCCCAGTACCGGCCGGGTTGGAGCATCGCGAGCTCGATCCACCTGCTGTCCGAGGTGCGGAACGCGCCGATGAGCGGGTTGGTGGCGGAGCCGTAGCGGGGCTGGGTGTTCACCGGCAGCGGGCCGCCTGCCATCAGCGCCATGTTCACCGTGAACTGGGTCGCCCAGGCGCCGACGCCCAGCAACGACACGTCCACCACGGAGGGTTCGCCGGTCGTCGCGCGGGAGTAGAGGGCGGCGGCGATACCGCCGGCGATCGTCATGCCGCCCATCGAGTCGCCGTAGGCTCCGGCGGGCATCCGGGTCATGCGGTCCGCGCCCGCCGGGGTGACTCCGGCGGCGCTGCCGCCGCGCGCCCAGAAGGCGGTGCTGTCGTAGCCGCCCTTGTTCGCCTCGTCGCCGCGCACGCCGAAACCGCTGCCCCGGACGTAGATGATGTCCGGGTTGATCGCCCGGATGTCCTCGACGTCGATACGCAGTTTGGCGCGCGCCCCCGGCAGGAAGTTGGTGAGGAACACGTCGCTGGCGCGGACCAGTTCCTCGAACACCTTGCGGGCGGACGGCTTCTCCAGGGCGAGGCCCACGCTGCGTTTGCCCCGGTTGGGTCCCTCCACGATCGGGAAGAACGAGGACCCCTTGCTGGTGGCGTCGTATCCGAGGACCCGGACCAACCCCCGCTGGGCGTCGCCGCGTTCGGCGTGCTCGATCTTGATCACATCAGCGCCCCAGTCCGCGAGCACGGCGCCCGCCGCCGGAACAAAGGTGAACTGGGCTACTTCGAGAACGCGAACGCCCTCCATCGGCCTGCGCATCGACCAACTCCTCATACTCAATATGCCGTCACGCACCTCAAGTATGGACCGAACCTCGCTAAAAAGTATACTGTTTTGCTGTCACCGACCGATCCGCACCTCTCGGAGAGCCGATGCTGGACTTCTCGATCGAACCCGAGTTCCAGGCCAAGCTGGACTGGGCGGCGACCTTCGTGCGGGAGGAGGTCGAGCCGCTCGACCTCCTCTTCCCGCACGGCGGCGACCCGTACGACACCCGCAACGAGAAGGCGCGCGCGATCCTGCGGCCGCTCCAGGACCAGGTCCGGGCCCAGGGCCTGTGGGCGTGCCACCTCGGCGCCGAACTCGGCGGCGCGGGCTACGGCCAGGTGAAGCTCGCCTACCTCAACGAGATCCTCGGCCGCTCCTACTGGGCCCCCACGGTGTTCGGCACCGCGGCCCCGGACACCGGCAACGCCGAGATCCTGGCGATGTTCGGCACCGAGGAGCAGAAGGCGCGCTATCTGCGGCCGCTGCTCGACGGGGACATCGTCTCCACCTTCTCGATGACGGAACCGCAGGCCGGCGCCGATCCGAAGGAGTTCGTGTGCCGGGCCCGGCGCGAGGGCGACGAGTGGGTGATCGACGGGGAGAAGTGGTTCTCCTCCAACGCCCGCTACGCGGCCTTCCTCATCGTCATGGCCGTCACCGACCCGGATGCCCCGCCGCACGCCCGCATGTCGATGTTCATCGTGCCGGCCGAGACTCCCGGCATCGAGATCAAGCGCAACGTCGGCACCATGGACGAACGCGACTCCCTCGACGAGGGCATCCACGCCTATATCCGCTACGACCAGGTGCGGGTCCCGCTCGACGCCATGCTCGGCGGTCCGGGCGAGGGCTTCAAGGTCGCCCAGGCCCGGCTCGGCGGGGGGCGGGTGCATCACGCGATGCGGACCGTCGGCAAGTGCACCCGCGCCTTCGACATGATGTGCGAGCGGGCGGTGTCCCGGCGTACTCAGGGCACTCTTCTCGCCGAGAAGCAGGCCGTGCAGCAGTTCATCGCGGACTCCTGGGTGGAGCTTCAGCAGTTCCGGCTGCTGGTGCTGCACACCGCCTGGATCATCGACACCCAGCCGCACGGCGCGGCCCGCACCCAGATCGCGATGTGCAAGGTGCAGACGGCGAAGGTGCTGCACGACGTCATCCAGCGCGCCCTGCACATCCACGGCTCGCTCGGCACCACCAACGAACTCCCGCTCGCGAAATGGTGGATGGCCGCCCCCAACCTCGCGCTCGCCGACGGCCCCACCGAGGTGCACCGCACCACGATCGCCAAGCAACTCCTGAAGAACCGCCGCCCGGCCGAGGGCCTGTTCCCCAGCGAGCACATCCCGCCCAAGCTGGAGGCCGCCCGCAAGCGGTACGCCCACATCGTCGAGGACGACAGCCTCACCGGCCGGGTCGACGCATGAGCGACGAACGCGACACCAAGTCCCTCGCTCCGGCGGACCTGTTCGACCTCTCCGGCAAGGTCGCCCTCGTCACGGGCGGCAGCCGGGGCCTGGGGCTCGCGATGGTGCGCGCATTCGCCACCGCGGGCGCCGACGTCGTGATCGCCAGCCGCAAGCTCGACGCGTGCGAGACGGCGGCGGCCGAGGTGCGCGCCCTCGGCCGCCGCGCCCTGCCGGTCGCCGCCCACGTCGGCCACTGGAACGACCTCGGCTCGCTCGTCGACGCGGCCTACGAGGAGTTCGGGAAGGTCGACGTCCTGGTCAACAACGCCGGCATGTCACCCCTCGCTCCCTCCTCGGCCGACACCAGCGAGGAGCTGTTCGACAAAGTGATCGGCGTCAACTTCAAGGGCCCGTTCCGGCTCGCCTCGTTGGTCGGGCAGCGCATGGCCGACTCGGGCAACGGCGGGTCGATCATCAACGTCTCGTCGTCCGGCGCCCTGATGCCCCAGCCCCGCTTCGGCCCGTACGCGGGCGCCAAGGCCGCCCTCAACGCCCTGACCACGGTCTTCGCCCTGGAGTACGGCCCGACCGTCCGGGTCAACACGATCTCGGCCGGCCCGTTCCTCACGGACATCTCCAAGGCCTGGGCACCGGAGAAGCGCGAGACGACCCGCAGCGCGGCCGGACGTCCGGGGCAGCCGGAGGAGATCGTCAGTACCGCGCTGTATCTCGCGAGCGACGCGTCGAGTTATACGACGGGGGCGTTGATACGGGTGGACGGCGGGCTGTACTAGGGCCTGTCTGACAATTCCCGTCTGCCGCGCGACGCCATGCACGCACCTGACGCCGCGCGGCCGCCCTCCGGGCGACGACGGGGATTATCAAGGGCGTTGACGCTACGGGCCACGGTTCGCGCGCCGGTGCCATCGAAGGTCGGCCTGCCCGTCATGACACCGGTGGGTCGCTCGTGGCCGAGGCGGCCCTGACAAGCAAACCTCACCGGTACATGGCCCGGCAGACCGAGCTCGACCGCGACTGGACGGCGTACTGCAATACGCCCGACCGACACCTGCGGCGTGGTCGCCCACCGTCCGCCGGGAACGCCGAACCAATACTCCATGGCCGGTGCCTTCGACCGCCCGCACCGCGTCCTGTTCGCCGCGCGGAACGCATCCGACGAACGCGGCTGGTCGCGGGCCCGCGCGGACCGCACGGATGCCTCGCCGGTCGACGGGCGCAAGACGGGCACCGAACGCCGTCCGATCCGGACAGACCACGTCACCCCGCTCAAGGTCATCGCGACCGGGGCCACCGTCCATGGCGTCACCCGGACTCTCGCCCCGACCGACGGGATTCCCCCCTTCGCCGGCCTCCCGAGCCGTCCTCCCGAGCCGTCCTCGCGGACATCCCGAGGTCCCGCTCGGAGGCAGCGCCTCAACATCCGCTGGGAACGCCGGACGAACATCCCTGGTGTCCTCACAAGGCGTCGCGACAATCGAACAGTCAGGTAAACTTTGACCCCCGGTATTTCCAATCCACGGAAAACGACACCGCCTCGTCGCAAAGGCCTTCGCCGCCGACCGACACCTCACTCGGGCAACCCACGAGATTAGCCGGGGCCTGCCCATTTCGCTTGACATGGCAACTTGATGACGCATAGTTTCCTGTTGGGGGACAGAGGGTGATTACTTACAGGAAGGCGAGGCACCTGTGAATAACATTTCCGACCCCAAGCAACTCACCGGATCCGCGAGTACTTCCCTGGATGACAGCGGTGCCGGACTTGCCGTGCTGGACACCGGGTTCATCATTCTCAACTCGAACCAGCATTTTCGCCGCAACTTGGCAGTGGAGGCCGAGGAAACCCACGGACGTACCATCCGAAGGTTCTTGCACCCCGATTCCTTCTCCCTCCTCACACAACGACTGACCGGACAGGGCCAGGCAGTGAGCGGCGATATCGGTAGCCAGATACGGCTGATCGGTTCCGACGGGGCGGCAAGGCTGGCAGCCTGTGAAGTGATCGGAGTGCGCCAGGCGCATCGCGTCGATGAAGTTTTCCCGGTAGCGCTGCTCATACGCTGGCGTTTACGTGGCACCCGGCCAGCATCCACGAACATACAGTTGAGTCGAATCTCCGCGAGAGTCCTGGAACTAGTGGCCGAGGGCTGCTCGTCTCTCCGTATAGCCACCGAGCTTCATCTGACCAGGCCCGGCGTGGACTATCACGTCACCTCTCTGATGAGGCGGTTCCGTGTGCCCAACAGGTCGGCGCTGATCTCGAAGGCGTACCACACCGGCATCGTCGGGCCGGGCATATGGCCACCGAGGGTCGCTGCGGAGTTCATCAAACCCTGAGCCGCGCGGCAGGATCGTCGAGAAGATCCAGCAATTGAGACCTGCTCTGAATCCGCAGCTTCGCGTACACCTTGGAAAGCCTTCTCTCCACCGACCTGACGGTCACTCCAACCCTTTCAGATATCTCCAGGTTGGATTTCCCCGACGCTGCCAGTCGAGCCACCTCGATCTCTGCCGTCGTCAGGCCGAGAGGAACGGCGACCGGTGCCAGCTGGACATGGAAGCTCCCCGTGTCGTCACATTCTCCATCCCATTCCACACCGCAGCTCCTCGCGATACTGCGGGCTCTCCTCATATGCGCTTTCGCTGCCGCGGGGGACTCCAGGTGGCGGGCCAGGGAGTAGTGCGATTTCGCCAGTTCCAGACGGTTCACAGAGCCGGAGAGGGCCTCGACGGACTGATTCATCAAGTCGATGGCCTGCTTTCCTTCGCTGGTCCACGCCAGCTCCCGGAGGGCAACACCGACGGAGGTCGGTGAACCCCAACTCGCAGAAATATCGTACAACTCCTCCGCGATCGCGCGAGCCTCGAATTTTCTGCCCATTCGAATGAGGCAGGCCGTGGACATGCTGCGCCAGGAAAGATACTCCGGGTTGCTGACGCCCAGACCCTCCAGCTTGTAGCCGCAATTCTGGAAATGATGAAGCGCGGTCACATCGTTCCCTCGACCGAACTCCTTGTACCCGCGCACCAAATGATGGGCGGCAGCGGCCCAGGCGCGGTCTCGGGCGTATTCGGGCAGATCCAGGAACTGGTCGCAGAGCTCGGCGTTCCGGCTCTCGACCGCGATGCGCGCCATGATGAAGACCAGATCCCGGCCGTGGTGGCGCCAGTCCTCTCCCCCCAGGGCAAGACTCCGACTGGCCAGTGCGACTGCCTCGGGCAGCAGCCCCTGGCACAGGGTGGCGAGCGCCTCGGCGGCGGAGAGCCAGGCGTGCCTCGCGGGCCGCTCCCCTGTGGTGCCGACGCTCGCCTCTTCCTGGGTGGGCAATCGGTCGCCTACGGCAGCCAGCCGGTTGAGCACCTGTTGAGGCGCTCCCGCGAGCGCCAGCGCAGGCATGAGGAGGAACGCTTCGTCATGCGGTGACACCGAATCCCGCTCCGCCTGGAGGAGGTTCCCCGCCAGAGACATCACCTCATGAGCGGGTCGGCCGACGGTCAACGTCGCCCGGTGCAACAGCACGGACATGAGCGCGCGTTCGGCGGGCGTCCGGCCCTCGCTGGACCGGCACGCATCGGTCGGCCACGACTCGGCACCGACTGGCGTGGACGTAGCCCCGTTGGTCGTGAAGCACCACCGAGCCTGGATGCGCAGGGCTTCCTCACGTTGCCGCCCGGTCAGCAGGGCGGGGTCGCCGAGGTCGAGCATCGTGGCGTGGAGGGAGTCCTGAACCGTCGACGTGGCCGAGGACAGCAGCAGTGGGGAAAAGCGCCGGAAGAAGCGGACGCGCAGGTCGACTGCCTCCGTCGGCGGGGGGACGATCTGCGAGAGATGGCGGAGCGCGGAGCGCAGGTCGAAGTCCTGTTCGGCGACTGCCAGCTCTGTCAGCAAGGTCGTGTGGGGCTCGCTGCCCGGCTCGCAACGCATGAGACCGTTGCGCAGATGGCGTGCGGCTGTGCGCGAAGCGCCCCGGGCCGTCACCGCCCGAGCGGCCTCCCTGAGCCGCTCCGTCAGCCAACTCACGTCGGGAGACGTCGTTTCGGTTATATGGGCGGCGACCTCCTCGATGGGTGCGCCGATCAGGCTCAGGCGCCGGGCCGCCCGATGATGCAGCAGGTCGAGCCGCTCCACCGCCGTCGCGTCCCTGATGAGTCCGGCCAGGGCGAGCGGCGACAACTCCAGCTGGGTGCACGGCCGCAGCACCCCCATCCGGCGCAGCCGTTGGGCGGCGTGTGTGGCGTCGTCAGGGGCCATGCCGGCCAGGGCGGCGACATCGGTGAGGCGACCTCGACCGCCGAGCACCGACAGCGCTTCGGCGAAGCCGGACACATGGTCGGGCTCGACGGCGAGCAGCAACCTGATGCGATGGACGAGCATGGCGCGCCGACCACCGTCGATCGCGTCGCAGGTCGGGCTGATCCCTTCGGCGAGGTGGTTGATGACCTGGGAGACGAGCAGGGGATTGCCGTCCGTCGCCTCCGCACACGTGACGGCGAGTGTGCGGTCGATCCCCGACTCGTACCGTTCTTGGAGCATGGCGTGGATCACGTCTATGGGAAGGTTCCGGAGCCAGAGCCGACGCGCGCCGGCGGTCAGGCTGCGCACGCGGGGACGGTATGCCCCATGGCTGCCGTCCGTCATCGTCGCCACCAGGAGGACGCGCTTGCGATCCGATCGTGAGCGCAGGGCGTCGAGCGACTTCAATGTGGCGTCGTCCAGACGATGCAGGTCGTCCACGAGGACGATCCGCAGCTCACCAGGGCCGTCGAGAAGGTTCTCCACAGGTCGCGTACGGGCGTCGGCCTCGGCCTGACCGGGTTCCCCGGCGTCTCCGGGGCCGTCGGCGAGGGACATCAGAGGTATGCCCATCGTTGCCGCCTGCGCCTCGGCAGCACGAAGCAGGGTCGACTTGCCGGAACCCCACGGGCCGGTGATCAACAAGGGCTTCGGTAAGTGTGCGGTTGGTCGGCGCAGAGTGCTTGTCAGTACGGCCAGTTCGTGGTCGCGGCCCCGCAGCTCAGAGCCGAACGCCTTCGACATCCGTGTCACCACCTTCCCCTTGAAACGCACTTTGGGTGATCGCCGCTCGTACCAGTGCTTCGCGCAGTTCCTTGCGACCGCGGATGCCGAGCTTCCGGTAGACGCAGGTCAGGTGGGATTCCACTGTGCGTAACACGAGATGGAGCTCGTCGGCGATCTCCTGATTGCTCCGGCCTTCGGCCGCGAGTCGAGCCACCTGGAACTCGCTTCGAGTCAGCAGGCGCTGGACGGCACAGTCCGTGTTTACACGTGTAAGACGACCGCCGGCTGCCACCAAGGCCGTAGCGGCCGTGGCCCGCAGGGCATAAGCCCCGTGCTGCTCCGTCAGTACCACCGCTTCCCGCAACCGCCGACGGGCGGCGACCGGACTTCCGGCGTCCAACAACGCCTTGCCCAGGTGGACTTTCACCCGGGCGCGGGACACCACACTCGGCGACTCCGCGAGCAGGGCGTCGGCTTCGGTGAGCAGTTCGACCGCGGTGTCGGGTTCGGCGGCGGCGAGCCCGGCGCAGAGGAGGAACTGGCCCATCGCGGTCTTCGTGCCCCACCTCGCGGCGACCTCGCCGATCCGCGTCAGAAGGTGCCGGGCCTCCCGGGCCCGACCCATGACCATCTCCAACCGGACCATGTCGTACCAGCGAGGCGGAAGCAGCATGGTGTGCATCCCCTCCTCCTCGATGTCCTTCATCAGCGTGGACAACAGGCGGGATGCGGCCTCGTGATCGCCTGCCCGGCTCAAGGCGCAGGCACGTTCATGGTTCAGTTCGACCCAGAGGTAGAGATTGTTCTGATGGGCCGACAGAGTGCCGAGCAGCCTGTCCGCCGCCTCGGTCTTGTCCTGAGCGGCCAATATCCTCACCGACAGCAGCCGCATGAACGTGCGCTGCGTCCGTGTCGGCCTGGGTGTGGCGCGGCGGAGTCTCCTGAGATCCTCGGAGGCATCGTTGAGGCGCCCGAGCTCGCACCATCGGTAGACACTCCAGCGCAACAGCACGTGCTGTCCGGCTTTGTCCCCTCGCAACCGTGCCTCTTCCATCGCGCCGGCGTAGACGCGCTCGGCCAGCGGTGCCAGGTCCGCCCGGAAGAGACAGGACACCAGGGCGCACGTCACGTTCGGATCCTGCGTCCCGGAGGCCAGCACCTGCTGGGCATGTTGCGCGACCTGGTCCGCGGACCCGCTGGCGACCACCTCGCGCAGGACGTCGAGTGCCTTCGGCGCGTCCTCCGGCGGGCTGAAGGACGATTCGCGTCCCGGCCTGGCGGCCGGCGCCGACGTGGGGACCGAGGCGCCCCGAAGGGGTGAGTCGTCAGCGACGACCAGGGGTGCTCGATCGGACGGCGCCGGGCGGTTCCACAGCTCACGGATGGTGTCCGGCACCCGGCCGAGCGCCATGGTCGGACCCGCCATGAGCCGCGCCGTCTCCGACCGGTCGAACGCGCCGGGCGCCTCTTCCAGGGCGCGGTTGAGGTGGTCCATCGCGGCGCGAGGATCGTGGAGGGCCAGTGTCCCGGCCAGTCGGAACAGCGTCCGGGCGCGGTCCTCGGGGCTGGTCTGCGACTGGAGCAGCAGGGTTGAGTAGCGTGCGGAGGTGCAGGGGTCGGAGCGCTCGGTCGCCAGTGCGGCCTGGCGCATGACGTCGTGCATCCATGGTTCTTCCAAACGAGCCAGATGCGCCAGCTGCCGTGCGATGTCCCCCGGAGGACGGGCCGCGACGTCGAGGAGGCGGGCCGCACGTGTATGCAGCATGCCCAGGTCCGCCGCGGATACCGTGCCGAGGATCGACGCGCGCACGACGGGATGTGGCGGCCGGCCGTCGGCGGGCAGGAAGCCCTCGATCCGGAGCCTTGCGAGATGCCGCGCCGTGCTGTGTGCGGGTGCGCGGATCAGCCCCGCGAGGATGTCCTGGGCCAGGTCGTCGAGTACGGCTGTCGCGACCAGCACCTCCCGTGCAGGCGGAGCCAGGCCGGCCATCGCCGCGCGGTACGGGTCTGTGAGGTGTCGATAACTTATACGGGCCAGGGAGGGGACACTACGCGCGGTGGGCGAGAGGCCTTCGGAGCGCACCGTCCGCCATAAAGTCACCAACCGGCCCAGCACACCCGCTGTCAGCCAGACACTCTCACGAATGAATTCTTCGTCGGGTTCCGCTGCCAGAACCTTCCGGGCCAACCGGACCGCCTGCACATGTTCCAGCGACGACAACGCAATGATCCTCGTGCGATCCCGGAACATCCATCGTGCAAGAAACCAATCCGGCAAGCTCTTCTCGATCGCCTCTGAACTCAATACCACGAGGACGCGAGGGGAGGACGGATGATTCAGGATCTCGTCCAGAAATCGAAGGGTTGGGTCGCCGATATTTCGTACGCCGTCAACGACGATCGCCGACGGCCGTTCCGAATCACCGCCCACGGAACGCTTTGCGTTCCATTCGCTCAGCGAGTGAGCAAGGTCACTCTCCAAAGACCTGTTCCCGTCCCAGTGGATGACCGCGAAACCCTTGTCGCAGAGTAGCCGCGAAAGACGCCCCAGCAGCCAGGTCTTTCCACTTTCTCGTGAACCTCCTACCAGCACGAGCCGTACCCGGCCGGCTGCCGCCAACTCCGCACAGGAGGAGATCGCGAGCATCTCGGACGACCGCACTTCGCACTCCGGAGCACCCATGAATCGCGCGTCACCCCTGCCTTCACGTGTCCCTGGCTCGACCCGTCCCACCTGGCCCATGTCGCTCAGCGTGCGCAACTTGGATGCAAGCCAAGCGTAGAACCCGTGAACTTTCAAGCACGGAATGCTTTATGCATCTCTGCGAACAATGCCCGGTTTAGGTCATTGTGAGTGGCCAAGCTCGGCGGACTTCTATGGAAATCCATAGTTGGCCAAGTCCTATGGTTGAGGTGTTCCGCCCGACAAGGCGGTGATCCCCACTTCCCTTTTTTGGGCTCGGGTGGTTGGAGTATGCATGGAAGACGTTTCAGTCATCATTGTCGGATCCGGTCCGGCTGGTCTCATGCTTGCCGGGGAGTTACGTCTTTCCGGGATGATCCCGCTGGTCCTGGAAAAGCTTGACTCTCCTTCGGGGGAATCCCGGGGAATCGGTCTGACCGTGGGAACCGTGGAAATTCTCGGGCAACGGGGCCTACTGTCCCGTTTCCCAGGGCTCCTGCCCAGCCACCGGGGGCATTTCGGTGGTGTTCCTCTCGACCTCGGGGCTCTGGGAGGCGGTCTTTCGGCCGCGGCCGGCATCCCGCAGAGCGTCACCGAGCGGGTACTCGGCGCCTGGGTGGCGGAACTCGGTGTCGAGGTACGCCGCGGACACCGGTTCGTCGGCCTGGTGCAGGAAGACGATCACGTACGCGTCCAGGTCGAGGGCCCGGCCGGACCGTACTCGCTCCGAGCGGGCTACCTGGTCGGTTGCGACGGCGGCCGTAGCCCTGTCCGCAAGGCCGCGGGGTTCGACTTCCCCGGCACCGCTCCCACCCGGGAACTGTTCCTCGCCGATGTGCGGGGGCTGTCGCTGGAGCCCTGGCCGACCGGCCGGCACTTCCCCGAGGGCATGGCGATGGCCGGGCCCCTGGCAGAGGACACCGTGCGCATCATCGTCGCGGAGCGCGACGCGCCGCCTCGGCGTCGCTCCGAGCCGCCCGAGTACGCCGAGATCGCCGACGCCTGGAAGAGACTGACCGGCATCGACATCACCCACGGCGAACCCGTGTGGGTGAGCGCCTTCGGCGACGCCAGCCGTCAGGTGACCGAGTACCGGCGCGGCCGTGTCCTGCTCGCTGGAGACGCCGCACACGTCCACCTGCCCGCCGGCGGGCAGGGCATGAACACGAGCATCCAGGACGCGGTGAACCTCGGCTGGAAGCTCGCCTCGGTGCTCCGGGGGACGGGAGAGGACACGCTCCTGGACTCCTACCACACGGAGCGGCACCCCGTCGGCCGACAACTCCTGGACAACACCCGAGCACAGAGCCTGCTGCTGTTCGGCGGCGAACCCGTGGCCCCACTGCGTGAGGTGCTGTCCGAACTCCTCCAGTACGAGGAGGTCGCCTCGCATCTGGCGGCCAAGGTCAGCGGCCTCGACATCCGGTACGACACCGGCGGCGGCACCCACCCGCTCCTCGGCGGGCGGCTCCCCCGGCTGACGGTGTCGGCGAACGGCCGCACCCACACCGCGCACACGCTGCTGCGGACGGCCCACGGCGTCCTGCTCGACCTTGAGGACAACGCACACCTGCGTCGCCGGGCCGCCCCATGGAGCGACCGGGTCGACATCGTCACGGCCACGATCGACCCTGCCACGGGCTCCGCACTGCCTGAGGGCACCACGGCGGTGCTGCTGCGCCCGGACGGCTACGTGGCCTGGGCCGCGCCCGGCAGCCACACCGATCTTCCGGGCGCCCTGCACCGCTGGTTCGGGCCGCCCCGCTGAGCCACCCCCTCCCCGCCGTCACCCCGCCTCCCTCTTCTGGAGACCAGCATGACCGCAGAGTCCCGCGTGGAAGTCGAACACGAGATCGGCGTGAACGTCGCCGCCGACGAGGTGTACCGCCTGATCGCCGAGGTGGAGAACTGGCCCCTCCTCTTCCCCCCGACCATCCACGTGGAGCAGTCGGCGCTCGGCCCCGGCGAGGAGCGGATCCGGATCTGGGCCGCTGCCGGCGGACAACCCAGGACCTGGACCTCCCGCCGCCGACTCGCCCCCGAGGAGCGGCGTATCGACTTCCGCCAGGAGATCTCCGCGCACCCGGTGGCCGAGATGGGTGGTGCCTGGATCATCGAGCCGCTGTCCGCACACGGCTCGCGGGTCCGCCTGCTGCACGACTACCGGGCCGTCGACGACGATGCCGACAGCCTCGCCTGGATCGCCAAGGCCGTGGACGAGAACAGCACGGCCGAACTCGCGGCACTGAAGGAGAACGCGGAACGCGCCACCTCCGGTGCCGACCTGACCTTCTCCTTCGAGGACTCCGTACAGGTCGAGGGAGCAGCGAAGGACGCCTACGAGTTCGTCTACGACGCGGCGCGCTGGCCCGTCCGGCTGCCGCACGTCGGCGAGGTGCTCCTCACCGAGGACGCGCCCGGTCTGCAGACGCTCCGGATGGAGACCCGGACCCGGGACGACGCGGTCCACACCACCGAGTCCTTCCGGGTCTGCCTGCCGACGCGGCACATCGTCTACAAGCAGACCGTCCTGCCGGCCCTGATGTCCCTGCACACCGGCCACTGGCGGTTCGACGAGAAGCCCGACGGCCGGGTCACCGTCACCTCCCGGCACACGGTGGTGGTCAACGAGGACAACATCGCCCCGATCCTCGGCGCCGACGCGGGCGTGACCGAGGCCCGTGATCACATCCAGCGAGCCCTCAGCGCGAACAGCCAGGCCACACTGCGCCACACCAAGGCGTATGCGGAAGCCCAGCGGTGACCGGTACGGAACACGGCCCGGACGCCGACGTCATCGTCGTCGGGGCCGGACCGGTGGGACTGCTCCTGGCGGGGGAGGCCGCCACCGGCGGCCTCCGGGTGACGGTACTGGAGCAACGGGCCGAGGCGACGAACGAGTCCCGTGCCTCGATCCTGCACGCCAGGACCATGGAACTGTTCGCCGAGCTCGGGCTGCTCGACCGGCTGGGTCCGCTGCCCAAGGCCGGGCCGAGTCACTTCGGAGGAGTGCCGCTGGACCTGGAGGAGGCGGAACCCGGCCACCCCTACGCGGGGCAGTGGAAGTGCCCCCAGACCCGTATCGAGAACGCCCTCGGCTCCTGGGCCGTGGACCGGGGCGCACGGTTGCTGCGCGGCCATGCCGTCACCGGACTCAGCCGCCAGGACGACGTGGTCGAGGTGACTGCCTCACAACTCGCCGGCGGAATACCGCGTCGGCTCACCTCGACCTACGTGGTGGGCTGCGACGGAGAGCGCAGCAGCGTCGGCCAGCTCGCCGGATTCCGCTACTCCGGTCGGGCGGCGACCCGCGAGATGCTCCGGGCCGACGTCGCGGGCCTCGACCTCCCCGTCCGCCGTCTCCGGCGTTACCCGAAGGGCGTGGCCACCTCGGCTCCCTGGGCGGACGGCACCACCCGCCTCATGGTCCACGTCTACGGCCGCCGGGCCCGCACCCGCACCCAGGAACCCCTTTTCGCGGAGATCTGCGACGCCTGGGAGGAGGTCACCGGTGAGGACATCCGGCACGGGCGGCCGTTGTGGCTCAACGCCTTCGACGACACCCACCGGCAGGCGGACAGCTACGCGGACGGGCCGATCCTGCTCGCCGGCGACGCCGCCCACGCCCAGATGCCCATCGGCGGCCAGGCCCTCAACCTCGGCCTCCAGGACGCCGTAGACCTGGGCCGTCGCCTGGTCGGCCGCGTCCGGGACGGCCGCAGGGACGAACCGGACGGCTACCACGCGGCCCGGCACCCCGTCGCGGCCCGCGCTCTCACCCACTTGCAGGCACAGGCGGAACTGCTGCTCGGCGGCCCCGAGGCGGATCCGGTACGGGCGGTCTTCGCCGAACTGACCGGCTTCGGCCGGGTCCGCCGACACCTGGGCCGGCTCATCAGCGGTCTCGATGCCCCACCCCCCGGATCCGGGTCCCGCTCCGACGCGGCGCCTCGGCTCGATCCCTCATCCGCAGACAGGAGTTCCCCCATGGACAGGCTCAGCGGCAAGACCGCACTCGTCACCGGTTCCAGCCGCGGCATCGGCCGGGCCACCGCGGTCGCGCTGGGACGACAGGGCGCGCTCGTCGCGGTGCACTACGCCGAGAACGAGACCGCCGCCAAGGAGACGACCGACCTGATCGAGAAGGACGGCGGACGCGCCTTCACCGTCCGGGCCAGGCTCGGCGCTCCCGGCGACGTACACGAACTGTTCCTCGGACTCGAACGCGGTCTCAAGGCACGGACCGGATCGTCGACGCTCGACATCCTGGTGAACAACGCGGGAGAGACCTCCGCGAGCGGCACGGCCCCGGAGGACGTGACGCCGGAGGAGTTCGACCAGCTCTTCGCGGTCAACGCCAAGGCGCCGTTCTTCCTCGTGCAACGTGCCCTTCCTCTGCTGCCCGAGGGCGGCCGCATCGTCAACATCAGCTCCGGTCTGACCCGGGTGGCCAACCCCGAACAGCTCGTGTACGCGATGACCAAGGGCGCGATCGAGCAGCTGTCGCTGCACTTCGCCCGGCACCTGGCGCCCCGGAACATCACGGTGAACAGCGTCGCCCCCGGCATCACCGACAACGGCGGACCGGTCTTCCAGATGCCCGAAGTGGTCGAGCAGCTAGCCCAGTTGTCGGCCTTCAAACGCGTGGGCAAGGCCGAGGACGTGGCCGACGTGGTGGCGTTCCTCGCCAGTGACGAGGCCCGTTGGATCACCGGTGCGTTCATCGACGCCAGCGGCGGCACCCTGCTCGGCTGACACCCGGGCCCCTCCCCCAGCTCCGACGACCTCCGGCAGGTGCCGTCTCCCATGTCCTCGTCCTCACCAACGCCCGGCGGACCGACAGCCGGCCGGCTCCCGGAGCGGGAGCGGGCCCTGCTCATGGTGATCTCGGGCAATCTGCTCGTGGACGCCCTCGAAATGTTCGTCGTCCTCATCGCGCTGCCCTCGATCGGCCGTGATCTGGGGCTGGCGTCCCCGTCGATGTGGTGGATCCTCGCCGGGTTCCCGGCGGGCTTCGCCGCCCTGCTCCCGTTCAGCACACGGGTGGCCGCCCGCTACGGCCGCCG
This sequence comes from Streptomyces sp. NPDC051576, assembly GCF_040681835.1. Classification (NCBI taxonomy): domain Bacteria; kingdom Bacillati; phylum Actinomycetota; class Actinomycetes; order Kitasatosporales; family Streptomycetaceae; genus Streptomyces; species Streptomyces sp. NPDC051576. Next base: position 205,669 of record NZ_JBFAZO010000015.1, on the reverse strand, counting down.
CAGGGTCTACCTCGTCGCCATGGCCGGTTTCGCGGGCGCTTCGCTGGCGGCCGGTGTGGCGCACACCGGCCCGTCGCTCATCGCCACTCAGATCGTCAAGGGCTGCTGTGCCGCGCTGACCACGCCGACCGGGCTGGCCATCCTCACCACCGCCTGGCCGGACGAGGGTGCCCGCAAACGGGCGCTGGCCGTCTACTCCGGCTTCGGAGCCGCCGGATCCAGCAGCGGCCTGCTCCTCTCCGGGGCACTGACCGAGATCAGTTGGCGCTGGACGCTGCTCTTCCCCGTTCCCCTGGTCCTGCTGCTGCTCCAGCAGGCGCTCCGGGTGCTGCCGCCCGACCCCGTCGGCCGCGGGACCCCGGACCGCCCGGTCCCGAGGGCGGTGCTGCGGAACGGCCCGCTGCTCCGCTCGGCGCTCGTCGCGATGAGTCTCAACGGCTCCTTCCTCGGGCTTCTGCTGCTGGTCGACACCCGGTTCCAACTCCAGAGCGGCTGGAGCCCCTGGCGGACCGCGCTGCTGTGCCTGCCCGCCTGCCTGCCCCTCGCGCTGTGCACCCTGCTCGGCCTGAACCTCTCCCGGATCCCGCCGCGCCGACGCATCCTGCTCGGTGCCCTCGCGGCTCTCGCCGGACAGGTTCTCCATCTGATCCTTCCCGTCCCCTTCGCGGTGCGGGTGCCGCTCGCGACGCTGCTCGTAGGCATCGCGTTCGTGGCGGCCTTCGCCGCGCTGAACGAGCAGGCGTTCTCCACGATCCCGCCGGTCGACCGGCCGAAGGCGGCCCCACTGTTCCAGACAGCGGTGCAGCTCAGCAGCGTGGCCATGATCATCGCGGTGGCACCCCTGCTCGCGGGCGGTTCCGGTCCGCGCCGCACAGCCCTGCTGACGACCTCCGTCGCGGCGGCCGGCGCGGCGATCGCCCTGCTGGGCCCGGTAGCCGGTCGCGCCCCGTCCCCCGCCCCTTCCCGCGCCGCTCGTCTCCCCGAGCCGTCATCCAAGGACGTCCCATGACTCAGGCACCACCGGGCCCGCTCCGGCTTCCGACGCTCACCACCCTCCGGTTCGGCGCCGCGTTCGCCGTGTTCGTCAGTCACGCCGCCTTCTTCGGCGGAGTAGCCGCCGGCATCGATCTGTCCCGGCTGTACCCGCTCGGCGGGGTCGGTGTCTCCTTCTTCTTCGTCCTCAGCGGCTTCGTACTGACCCACTCCGCCCGGGACGGCGACACCGCACCGGCCTTCTGGGGACGTCGGTTCTTCAAGATCTTCCCGAACCATGTGGTGGTGTGGACGGCGATCATCCTGCTGATCCATCTCGCCGGGCTGACCCGTGTCCCGCCGACGGCGAAGATCAGCACACTGAACGACGTCTCCAATCTGCTGCTGGTGGAGACCCTGTTCCCCAAGGCCCCCACCGGCGCCGGCAACGGCGTCGCCTGGTCGCTGACCTGCGAGCTCGTCTTCTACCTGCTCTTCCCCGTACTGCTGCCCATGATCCGCCGCATCCCAGCCCGGCGGCTGACCGCGGCGGCGGTACTCGGCCTGGTCGTGGTCTGGTCGGTGCCACTGGTCTCCCTGGCCTTCGCCGGACCTCCGGCAGGGGGACCACTGGGGGCCGAGATGTCCGTGGACCAACTGGTGTTCACGTACTTCTGGCCGCTGGTCCGGCTCCCCGAGTTCGTCCTCGGCATCCTCCTCGCCCGCATCCACCACGAGGGCCCCCGGCGGCTGCCCGGCCTGCCGACCGCGTTTCTGCTCTTCGTCGTATCGCTCCTGGCCGCGCCTCTCCTGCCCCCGCCGTTCCGGCTCACCGCCGTCACCGCCCTCCCGCTCGCCCTGCTGATCCTGGCCGGGGCAGCCCATGACACGCGGGGCCGGAAGTCACCGCTCAACTCGCGGACCGGAGTGTTCCTGGGCGACATCTCCTACGCCTTCTACCTGATCCACTTCACCGCGCTGGTGGCCGTCTTCCAGATCGCCGACGGCCGACTGCCCGCAGCCGCGGTCGCCATCGCCCTCGCCATCGCCCTGGGCGCCGCCCGGCTGCTCTACACCACCGTCGAACTCCCGGTGATGCAGAGGCACTTGGCGCGCGCCCGGCAGCGCCGGACGAGGGGCCGACTCACTCCAGAACACACGACTCCGTGAACCGGAAGGGGAAAGAACAATGACCGTCACTCTGGTGACCGGCGCCAATCGCGGCATCGGGCTGGAAACAGCGCGGCAACTCGTCCAGCGCGGGCACACCGTCTACCTCGGAGCCCGGGACGCCGGCCGGGGGACAGCGGCGGCACACAGCGTCGGGGCACGTCCGCTGCTGCTGGACGTCACCGACGACAAGTCCGTCGCCGAGGCCGCCGCGCAGGTCCGCGACGAGGTGGGACACCTCAACGTCCTCGTCAACAACGCCGGCGTCGGGGGCGCGGACAAGGAGGCGGCACACGTCACCGAGGCCGACCTCCGGACGGTGTACGACACCAACGTCTTCGGCGTGGTCCGCGTCATCCACGCCTTCCTTCCGCTGCTCCAGGCGGCCTGCGCACCCCGTGTCGTCAACGTCAGCAGCGGGCTCGGCTCGTTCGGTATCACGCACGACGCCAGTCGTTTCGAATCCGGTGTCGTGAACGTGGCCTACAACTCCTCCAAGTCCGCCCTGAACATGATCACCACGCAGTACGCCAAGGCACTGCCGACACTGCGGATCAACGCCGTCGACCCCGGCTTCACCGCCACCGAGATGAACGGCCACCGCGGTACGCAGACCGTGCGGGAAGGCGCGACCGCCGTCGTCCGGCTGGCCTGCGCGGACGCGGACAGCCCGACCGGCGGGTACTTCTCCGCGGCCGGCCCACTGCCCTGGTGACCCGCCCCGCCGCACCCCGCTCCACTCGTACCAGCACTCCCGGTGAAGGGACCACCCCATGCACACCACTCTCATCGTCGCCCGGATGGAGTCCGAGTCCGCCGCCGAGGTCGGGCGCCTGTTCCAGGACTTCGACGCCACCGACATGCCCGCCCTGATGGGCACACGACGCCGCCAGCTCTTCACCTACAAGGGCCTGTACTTCCACCTCCAGGACTTCGACGACGAAAGCGGCCGCGCACGCGTCGAGGAGTACAAGACGCACCCCTCCTTCGTCCGGATCAGCGCCGACCTCCGGAAGTTCATCGACCCCTACGACCCGCAGTGGAAGACCCCGTCGGACGCCATGGCCGGCCGCTTCTACCACTGGACCGACCGTCCCTGACACCACGGCCGCGCGCGCTCCGCGCCCGTCGGCCGTCCCATCGGACGAACTCCCATTCCTGATCCCCTTTCACAGGAGGAACCCGTGAAACGCAGGGTCGTCATCACCGGCATAGGCGTCGTGGCGCCTGGCGGCATCGGCAGCAAGAACTTCTGGGACCTCATCAGCAACGGACGTACCGCGACCCGGGTGTTGTCGCTGTTCGATCCCGCGCCCTACCGGTCCCGGGTGGCCGCGGAGGTCGACTTCGAGCCCTCGGAACACGGACTGAGCGCGCAGCGGATCCGCCGGACGGACCGTGCCGCGCAGTTCGCCCTCGTGTCGACGCGGGAGGCCGTGGACGACAGCGGGCTCGACCTCGACTCGGTCGACCGGCACCGGATCGGTGTGAGCATCGGCAGCGCGGTGGGCGCGACGATCAGTCTGGAGAACGAGTACCGCGTCGTCAGCGACGACGGCCGGCTGCACCTCGTCGACCACGGCTACACCTCACCCCACCTCTACCGGCACTTCGTCCCCAGTTCGTTCGCCACCGAAGTGGCGTGGGAGGTGGGCGCCGAGGGGCCGGCGACCGTGGTGTCCACCGGCTGCACCTCCGGTATCGACGCCGTCGGGTACGCGGCGGAGCTGATCCGCGAGGGCTCCGCGGACATCATGATCACCGGAGCGACGGACGCCCCCATCTCGCCGATCACCGTGGCCTGCTTCGACGCCATCAAGGCCACCACGGTCCACAACGACGACCCCGAGCACGCCTCGCGCCCCTTCGACGGCACCCGCAACGGCTTCGCCCTCGGCGAGGGGTCGGCGGGCTTCGTCCTTGAGGAGTTGGAGAGCGCCAGGCGCCGCGGAGCACACATCTACGCCGAGATCGCCGGCTACGCCACCCGGTGCAACGGCTACCACATGACCGGGCTGCGGTCGGACGGCGTGGAGATGGCCGACGCGATCACGGCGGCCCTGGACGAGGCCCGGCTGAACCCCTCGGACCTCGACTACGTCAACGCCCACGGCTCGGGCACCAAGCAGAACGACCGGCACGAGACGGCGGCCTTCAAACGCAGTCTCGGGCCGGCCGCGTACGAGACGCCGATCAGTTCCATCAAGTCGATGGTCGGTCACTCCCTCGGCGCCATCGGGTCCATCGAGATCGCCGCTTCGGCACTGGCCATGGACAACCACGTGGTACCGCCGACCGCCAATCTGCACCGGCCAGACCCCGAACTGGACCTGGACTACGTTCCGGTGACCGCCCGCGACTGGCGCACGGACGCCGTGCTGACCACGGGCAGCGGCTTCGGGGGCTTCCAGAGCGCGATGGTGCTGGCTCGCCCGGACCGGGAGGCGGCATGAACACCCTGACCACAGGAGCGGCGCCCACCACGGACCGTTCGACGGAGCGCATGGTGGTCACCGGTATCGGCATCGTCGCCCCCAACGGTCTGGGAACCGACGCCTACTGGGACGCGACCCTGCGCGGCCACAGCGGGATCGGCCCCGTCCGGCGGTTCGAGGCCGACGGCTACCCGGCGAAGCTCGCCGGGGAAGTGCCCGGCTTCGACGCCGCGGAGCATCTGCCGGGGCGGCTGATCCCGCAGACCGACCACATGACCCGGCTGGCCCTGGTCGCCGCCGACCAGGCGTTCCAGGACGCCGAGGTGGACCCGTCCGCGCTCCCCGACTTCTCGTGCGGAGTGGTCACCGCAAGCACCGCGGGCGGCTACGAGTTCGGCCAGCGGGAGCTCCAGCAGTTGTGGAGCAGGGGCCGCCAGTACGTGAGTGCCTATCAGTCGTACGCATGGTTCTACGCGGTGAACACCGGCCAGATCTCGATCCGGCACGGAATGCGCGGCCCCAGTGGTGTGGTCGTCAGCGATCAGGCGGGCGGACTCGACGCCATCGCGCAGGCACGCCGGCATCTGCGCCGGGGCAGCGGACTCCTGCTCACCGGCGGCGTCGACGGATCGCTGTGCCCCTGGGGTTGGGTGGCCCACCTCTCCAGCGGGCGACTGAGCACCAGTGACGATCCGGACCGTGCCTACCGGCCCTTCGACGCGGCGGCGTCCGGACATGTCCCCGGCGAAGGCGGTGCCCTGCTGGTGGTGGAGTCGGAGGTGTCGGCCCGCGGCCGAGGAGTGGACCGCGTCCATGGCGAAATCGCCGGGTACGGCTCCACTCTCGACCCCGCCCCGGGCACGGGCCGTCCACCTGGCCTGCGCCGGGCCATCGAGCTGGCGCTGGCCGACGCCGGCACCGCGCCCGCCGACATCGGCGTGGTGTTCGCCGACGCGGCCGGCGTACCGGAACTCGACCGCGTCGAGGCCGACGCCATCACCGGCGTGTTCGGCCCGCGGGCCGTGCCGGTCACCGCGCCCAAGACGCTCACCGGACGGCTCGGCGCGGGTGCCGCCTCGCTCGACGTGGCCACCGCGCTGCTCGCACTGCGCGACGGCATCCTTCCGCCGACGGCCAACGTCACGCCCGACCCCGGGTACCGCCTCGACCTGGTCGTGGGCGAACCCCGGCACACCTCGGCGACCGCGGCGCTCGTCCTGGCCCGCGGCCACGGCGGCTTCAACTCCGCCGTCGTCGTCCGGGCGGGCGGGCTCTGACCGGGCGTTGGCCGCCCCCCGGCCTGTCAAGGGCCTCCGATGTGCCCCTCCCCCTCTCCCGAGAAAAGGACAGAACCCGATGAGTGACAGGCAGTTCGACATCGACGACCTCAAGCGCATTCTCCTGGAGGGCGCGGGCACCGACGACGCCGCGATGCTTCAGGGCGACATCCTCGACGTCTCCTTCGACGACCTCGGCTACGACTCGCTGGCACGCCTGGAGACGGGTCTGCGCATCGACCGCGAGTTCGGTGTGGAGCTGGACGACGCCGTACTGACCGACTCCGAGACACCTCGGCAGCTCGTGACCGCTGTCAACGAGCACCTCGCCGCCGCCGGAGCCGACGCCGCGTGACCCCGCCGCCTCTCGCCCGCCGGGTCCACCGCCACGGGCCCGGCGCCACCCCTCCCCCGCTTCAGCTGGAGACCCCATGTCCAACTCCGCCCGCCCCGTAGCCCTCGTGACCGGCGCCACCAGCGGGATAGGTCTCGCCGTGAGCCGGAAACTGGCCGGCGAGGGGCACAGCGTGTTCCTCTGCGCCCGTACCGAGACCGATGTCGCCTCCACCGTCGAGGAACTCCGTGAGGAGGGCCTGGACGTGGCCGGAACCGTGTGCGACGTCCGCTCCGCGGAATCCGTCGAGGCCTGCGTCGCCGCCGCCGTCGAACGCTACGGCTCGATCGACGTCCTCGTGAACAACGCCGGCCGGGGCGGCGGCGGAGTCACCGCCGACCTCACCGACGAGCTCTGGCACGAGATGGTCGCCACCAACCTGACCAGTGTCTTCCTCGTCACGCGCGCTGTGCTGAACACCGGCGGCATGCGCGACAAGAAGCGTGGACGCATCATCAGCGTCGCCTCCACGGCCGGCAAACAGGGCGTCGTCCTCGCCGCGCCCTACTCGGCCACCAAGCACGGCGTGGTCGGCTTCACCAAGGCCCTCGGCAACGAGCTGGCCTCCACCGGGATCACCGTCAACGCCGTCTGCCCGGGCTACGTCGAGACTCCTATGGCACAAGGCGTGCGGGAGCGGTACGCGGCGGCCTGGCAGACGACCGAGGAGGCCGTGCTGGAGAAGTTCAACGCCAAGATCCCGCTGGGCCGGTACTCGACCCCCGAGGAAGTGGCGGGCCTCGTCGGCTATCTGGTCACGGACAGCGCCGCGTCCATCACCTCCCAGGCTCTCAACGTGTGCGGCGGGCTCGGCAACTTCTGACCCGCCGCTCGGAAAGGAGTCACCGCATGGGCACGACCGCGTTCGTCTTCCCCGGACAGGGCTCCCAACGCGTGGGCATGGGGCAGGACCTGCTGGCCCACTGGCCCGAGCTGTACGACCTCTACTACGGACCGGCCGACGACATCCTCGGCATCGACCTCGCCGGCCTCTGCCGGGAGGGCCCGATCGAAGCCCTGAGCCACATGCCGGTCACCCAGCCGGCGGTCCTCCTCACCAGCGTCGCCGCACTCCATGTACTGCGGGAGCACGGGGTGGCGCCGGACGTGGCCGCCGGCCACAGCCTCGGCGAGTTCGCGGCGCTCGTCTGCGCGGGCGTCCTGGACTTCCCCGACGCGCTACGACTGGTACGGCTGCGCGGTGAACTGATGGCCAGGGTCAACGAACGCGTCCCCGGCCGGATGGCGGCGGTGGTCGGCCTGGACCTCGCCACCATGGAGGCGCTGTGCGACCGGGCCGCCGCGGAGGCCGGCGAGGTCGTGGAGATCGCCAACCACAACGACCCGCTCCAGGTCGTGGTCTCCGGCCAGCTCGACGGGATGGACCGGCTGGTCCGGCTGGTCGGCGAGGCGGGCGCGGACCGGGTGGTCGTGCTGCCCATCACCGGCCCGGCCCACAGCAGTCTCATGGGCGGGATCACCGAGGACTTCGCGGCGGCGCTCGCCGCCACTGAGTTCCGCGACCCCGTCGTCCCCGTCGTCTCCAGCACCACCGCGCGGCCGGTCCGTAACGCCTCGGACGCCCGGCACGCCCTGCGGGAACAGCTCACGGGCCGTGTGCGGTGGACGGAGACCGTGGCGGCGCTGACCAGGGCCGGGGTCGGCCGGGTGGTGGAGGTCGGTCCCGGCCGGGTGCTGACCGGGCTGTGCTCCCGTACGGCACCGGGCCTGGAGACCTATCGCAGCAACGACGCGAGCCAGCTCAAGCGCGCCGCGGCAGCCTGTGCCTACGGCACTCGGCCACGGCCGTCCGAAACCGAGGTATCCCAGACATGACCGAACCACGTGTGGTGCTGCTCTTCCCCGGCCAGGGCTCGCAGTTCCCCGGGATGGGCACCGAACTCTACGGAAAGGAGGAGGAGTTCACCACTGCCATAGATGAACTCTTCGCCGCGATGGGCGACTTGGGAGGTCGGCTCCGCACGGACTGGCTGACCGACCCCGCCCTGCCGATCGATGACGGCCCGAGGTCGCAGCCGCTGCTGTTCGCCGTCGACTACGCGATCGGCCGGGCGCTGCGCGCCCGAGGTCTGTTACCGGACGTACTGGTCGGACACAGCATCGGTGAGCTGGCGGCGGCCGCCCTGGCCGGCGTCTTCGACCTGGGCGCGGCGGCGCGGATCCTGGTGGGCCGAGCCCGCGCGCTGCGCTCCAGCCCGCCGGGCGGCCTCCTCGCGGTGGCAGCCCCTCGGCACGCCGCCGTCGCCTGTGTGGACTCCGCGTGGGAGTCCGCCGGGGTGGTGGTGGGCGCCGTCAACGGCCCGTCCCAGACCGTCCTGGCCGGCCCCGAACCGGAACTGAGCCTGGCCGAGGGCACCATCAGGGCGGCGGGCCTTGCCGCCCGCAGGGTCCGCGCCACCGAACCATTCCACTCTCCTGTGCTGCGCCCGACCGCCCTGGAGTGGGCGCGAACGGTGGCCGCGGAGGAGCTCCGGCCGCCCCGCGTGTCCGTGTGGTCGACGCGCACCGGACGGCCGGTGACGCCGCAACAGGCCACGACCCCGGACTTCTGGGCCTGGCAGCTGGCCGAGCCGGTGTTGTTCTGGCCCACGCTGTCGGACCTGCTGGACGAGGGCGACGTCACGCTGGTCGAGGCGGGCCCGGGCAAGGCCCTGTCGATGCCCGCCCGGAGGCATCCCTCCGTGCGCGAGGGCCGCAGCCGGGTGATCTCGCTACTGCCGTCCTCCGGGCCGAAGACCTGGGCCACCTGGCTGGCCGGCATCGCCGCACTGGGCCTGAGCCCGGTCACCACCGCGTGACACCCCCTGGCACCTTCCGCATCCCTGGAGCAGAAACCCATGACGGACATCGACACACAGGAGACGACGGCACCGGCGGTCTCCGACGCGCTGAGTACCGGCGGACTCTACGAACGCGCTTCTCTGGCCACGCCCATGGCCATCCGGGTGGCCGCCACGCTGGGTATCGCCGATCTTCTGGCGGAGGCCGGCGAGTCGAGCGGTGCCGAGCTGAGCGCGAGGACCGGCACCGATGCCGACGCCCTCGAACGGTTGTTGTGCCACCTGGCCACGGTCGGAGTCGTCCGCCCGGGCGAGACGGGAGGGCATGTCCTGACGTCCCTGGGCAGGGCGCTGTGCGAGGACCATCCCTCGGGGCTGCGCTCACGCCTCGACCTGACCAGTGCCCTCGGGCGCGCCGAACTGGCCTTCGCGCAACTGCTGCACAGTGTGCGCACCGGGTCGGCCGCCTACCCGAAGCAGTTCGGCAAGCCGTTCTGGGACGACCTGGCGACGGACGTACGACGCAGCGCGTCCTTCGACGAGCAGGTCGGCGTCTACGCGGCGAGCAGCGCAGCGGACCTGGCCAAGGCGATCGACTGGGGCGCGTTGGGGCACCTGGTGGACGTGGGCGGCGGCAACGGTGTGACGCTGGCGGCCCTCCTCACCGCTCATCCGGGCCTGCGCGGCACTCTGTTGGACCAGAAGGCAACCGTCGAGTCCGCGCGCTCCGCCCTCGTCCATCAGGACTTCGCCGATCGCGTGGACTTCGTCGCCGGGGACTTCTTCGCACCGTTGCCGGCCGGTGCGGGCGGCTATCTGCTGTCGGCGATCCTGCACGACTGGGACGACGATTCCGCGGTCCGGATCCTCGGGCGCTGTGCCGAGGCGGCCGGGGAGTCGGGGACGGTCTTCGTCGCCGAGTGGATCGGCGCGGACGTCGCGGCTCTGCGCACCGAGCTGGACCTCCGGATGCTCGTCTACTACGGGGCCCGCGAACGAGGCGTGCCCGCACTGACCGCGCTGGCGTCGAAGGCCGGGCTCGACGTCGTCGGAGTACACCCCGCGGGCGCGCTGACAGTCCTGGAACTCAAGGCGGCCTGAGCCCTGTCGCGGGTCCGTCGGATCCCGCATGCCCCCTGTCGAAAGGAAGCGAACCATGCCTGTGCACCCCGCGCCCCTCCCCGTCATCGACCGGCCCGACGCCGCCTCCGCCGACGTCGGACTCGTGCCGGTCGACGGGCCCCGAAGCCAGCAGGAGACGGCGGAGCTGATCGTCGGTCACTGGACGGAGAGCGAGTGGCCGGCCGAACTGCTCTCCCGCAACTGCTACACCAGCACCGACGGGACCTCCGTGCTGACCTACGAACAGTGGTCGACCGAGGAACCGCCGCCGGTGAGCCGCCCCTCGATCGACGGCTACACCGTGCGCCCCTTCCGTCTCCACCAGGTGGTGCGGGGAAGCGGTATCAAGGGGCCGATTCCTGTCCCGCAGTGCTTCCCGGGCGCGTTCTTCACCATGCCCGACCACGAGGCGGCCCGGCGCTGGATCAAGTCGCTGCTCACCGCGGAAGAGGTGCGGGAGGGGGTTGAGCGCGCGTACGACGGTGGGATCGCCGCGAACTTCCACATCAGCCTCGACGGCACGACAGTGCTGATCTTCTCGGAGTGGGAGACGGAACAGCATGCGCTCGACCACATGAGCGACGTGATCCTGCCGATCCTCGGCGACGTCGGCGAGTCCGACGGTGGCGCCCGGTACCGGCACCACCTGAGCCTCCGCCGGGAGTTCACGGACGACGAACTGATCGCCCAGCCCGTGGGCTACTGGACGCTGGCGGCCCGTGAGGTGATCGCCGGGCACATCAACGCGCGCCTGGGCGAACTCGGCGTCGCCCAGCCTCACTGGTGGACCCTCTACCGTCTGGGCGAGGTCGAGGAGGGGCTCACCGGGGAGCGGCTGAACGCGCTCATGCGGCACACCCGGCCCTACGTGGACACCGCGGACACCATCGAACCGGCGGTCGAGGACCTACTGGCCTCGGGACACGTCTCGGTGACGGACGACGAGCGGCTGCGGCTCACGGCGTCGGGCCAGGAACTGCGCGCCCGGCTGCTGGAGCTCTTGCCCCATGTTCGGGACGAGATCCACGAGGGGATCGACGACAAGGACTACTTGACCACGGTGCGGGTTCTGCGCCGGATGATCGGGAACCTGGGCGGCAACGCCGACTTCCACTGACCTTGCGCCGGGCCTGGGGGCGTTCGTCGCATGGTGGCGGTGTCCGCGGCCAGGCTCGCGGCGGATGCCTCGGTCGTGGCCGTACTAGCCGAGCAACTCCCGTGCCTCGTCCAACAGTACGGGCAGCGCGGGCAGCATCCGCTGATGCATGGTGTTCAACTGCCCTGATTTCCGGCCCCGTTTGATCAGCAGCGCGGTCGCCGCCGACTCCTTGTACTTGGTGAGCGCCTCGAACCACGCCAGGTCCCGCAGCGACTCGCCCCTCATCTCCTGGTAGGCGTCGACGAGTTCGGCCTTGGCGGGCATGCCGGTGGGCTCGTCCGAGACGGAGGCCGGGTGGCGGGCCTCGTCGGTGAAGAAGGTCAGCCAGGTCATGTCGACTCGGGGATCGCCGAGGGACCAGATCTCCCAGTCGATGATCGCCGTGACCGAACCGTCCGCGCACAAGGTGTTGCCGAGGCGGTAGTCGCCGTGGGTGAACACCGGTGTCATCGGGGCGGGCACGGTGGCGTGCAGCCGGTCGGCGACCGCCTCGTGACCGGTGCGCAGATCGTCGGGGACGGTGCCGAACGCCCGGGTCCAGCGGTCGATCTCCCCGGCGAGGGTCACCACCGGCTCCGCCGCGAGCGCCGTCCCGGCCGGCGTCACCCGGTGCAGGGCGGCCAGCATCCGGGCGGCGTCCAGGGCACGGCCCCGCACCTCCCCCGGGCTGAGTGTGCCGCGCGGCACCAGCACCGGCTCGACGCACTCCCCCGGCACCAACTCCATGGCCACGAAAGGCTGGACGGCCGGGGGCGCGCCCACATCCGAGAACAGCACCTTCGGCACCCGTACGCCCGGCTGCCCGGCCAGGGCCGACATCAGGCGGCCCTGGCGCAGCACGTCCCGGTTGCGGACCGGGGGCAGGCCGGGCGGGGCCACCTTGAGGACGACGCGTTCGTAGCCGGCGGGGACCCCCGACAGTGTGGCGACGTACGTCAGGCTCGATGTGCCGCCGGTGAGGGGTTCGACGCCGTCGACGGTGGCGCCGGGTGTCCAGCCGGTGACGGCGACTGCCGTACGGTCGGTCAACTCCCTTATGAGTGCCGGGCTGTTGGTGGCGACGCTCATGCCTGCCCCTTCGTCCCGCTGTGGGGTGCGGTCAGTGCCGCCACGATGTCGCGGCGCACCAGCTTGCCGGTCACCGTGCGCGGGAGTTCCGTCCAGTAGGTGATGCGGTCCGGGGTCTTCGAACCACGCAGGGTTCCGCGCACGGCCGCGCGCAGCGCCCCGGCGTCGACCTCCGCGCCGTCACGGGGGACGACGACGGCCTCGACGCGCTGGCCCCACTCCTCGTCGGGGACGCCGACGACGACGGCGTCGAGCACGTCCGGGTGCCGTAGCAGGACATCCTCTATCTCGGCGGGCGCGATGTTCTCCGCGCCCCGGATGATCGTGTCGTCGGACCTGCCCTCGATGTGGAGGTAACCGTCGGCGTCGAGGCGGCCCCGGTCGCGGGTGTGGAAGTAGCCTCGCTCGTCGACGGCGGAGCCCTGCCCGGCGTACTCCCCCGAGACCTGTTCCCCGCGCACCCAGATCTGCCCGGTCTCCCCCGCGCCGAGGGGCTCCCCGGTGATGTCACGGACCTCGATCTCGATACCCGGTACCGGCAGCCCGGCCGAGCCGAGCCGGGCCCGTACCGCCGGGTCGTCGCTGTCGATCGCCGCGCGGTGTTCGGCGGGGCCGAGCACCGAGATGGTGGACGAGGTCTCGGTCAGGCCATAGGCGTTGACGAAGTCCACCTTCGGCCAGACCCGCAGTGCCGTCTCGATCACGCGCACCGGCATCCGGGCGCCGCCGTAGGCGAGGGACCGCATGGAGGGGACGGAGTGGTCCAGCCCCTTGGTGTCCATGATCCGGGCGAGCATCGTCGGCACGACCATCGCGTGGGTGATGCCCTGCTCGCGGACGAGGCCGAGCCAGCCCTCCGGGGTGAACTGGTCGAGGGTGAGGGTGCGTCGCCCGGCGTAGAGGTTCGTCAGCACATTGGAGACAGCGGCTATGTGGTACGGCGGCACACTCATCAGCGCCGCCTCGGTGGGGTCCGCCGCGGCGAACTCCACTGTGCCCAGCACATACGACACCAGGTTGTGGTGGCGCAGGAGCACACCCTTGGGGGTCGAGGTGGTTCCGCTGGTGTAGATCAGTACGGCGGGGGTGTCGGGCGCGGGTACCGGCTCGGTGTCGCCGTCGGTGTGCGCTGCGGCCTCCGCGAGCCAGCCGGCCGGGGTACGGACCGACAGTCCGGCCCGGCGCGGTGCCGCGTCCTGGTCGGGGGCGGCGATGGCCAGTGCCTGCGGGTGGTTCGCGAGGAGGGCGTCGAGTTGTTCGTCGCCCAGGCGGTAGTTGACCGGCACCAGGGGGACGCCGGCGTGGGCCGCGGCGAACTGGGCGACGGCGAAGGCGGGGCCGTTCGTGGCCAGGTACACGACCGCGTCGGCGCCGGCCGCGCGGATCGCGCGCGCCCCGCCGGCCGCCAACTCGCGCAGCCGTACGGGTGTGAGCCCGTCCTGTGCGCGGCCGATCACGACCCGGTCGCCGAAGCCCTCGGCGGCCATGTCCAGGATCATCGACACGTTCATCGGCGTGTGTCCCGCTCTCAGTCGGAGGCCGGGAGCGGCTTGGCGGTCTTCACCGGCAGGGGGACGCCGTTCACCGCGAGGGTGCCCTGCCCCTGCTTCGTGCAGAGGAGTTCGAGGCCTAGGTCCTCGTCGGCGTAGCGCTTGCCGAGCAGTGAACCACCCATCTGGTCCGGGTCGGCGGTGCCGGTGGCGGCCCCCGGCGCGGTCCCCTCGATCATGGCGGCGCCGCCGCAGGTGATGTCCAGCTCGCTGTCAGGACAGCGCACGACGATCACCGCCGTGGTGTCGACCGTACTGGCGAGCATCTGTCCCACTCGTGGCCTCATCGCAGCTTCCTCCGCGGATCTCGTTCCGTTCCGGGCGCCCAAAGACCAGAAAAAAGTATACTACTTACCTCGATCACGTCGAGATGACGAACCGAGTTCACGAACGGAGTCGCCGGGTGGATCTCAAGACCGTCCTGTTCGAGGTGACCGACCACGTCGCCACGATCACGCTGAACCGGCCGCAGGCCATGAACAGCTTCAACCAGCGGATGCTGGACGACTTCTCCACGATCTGGGACCGGGTCAAGACCGACGACGACGTGCACGTCGTGGTGTTGCGCGGCTCGGGCGAGCGCGCGTTCAGCACCGGCATGGACGTCAAGGAGGGCATCGACCGCCACCCCAATGTCTGGTCGCAGACCGACCCCGGCGAGTTCCTCTCGCCGAAGCTGAACCAGGTGTGGAAACCGCTGGTCTGCGCGGTGCACGGGATGGCCGCCGGGGGCGCGTTCTACTGGCTCAACGAGGCCGACATCCTGATCTGTTCGCAGGACGCGACCTTCTTCGATCCGCATGTCAGCTACGGGCTCACCGCCGCGCTCGAACCGATCGGGCTGGCCCGCCGCATTCCGCTCGGCGAGACGCTGCGCATCGCGCTGCTCGGCCTGGACGAGCGGGTGTCGGCCGCTCGCGCCCTGCAGATCGGCCTGGTCAGCGAGGTGCTTCCGGGTGAGCGGCTGTGGGACCGGGCGGACGAGATCGCGCGCATCATCGCGGCCAAACCGCCGGCCGCGATCCAGGGCACCGTGCGCGCGATCTGGGAGTCCCTGGACGCGCCCCGCACCCAGGCCCTGCGCACCGGGCTGTCGTACACCCAGATCGGCAACCCGATCGGAAAGGCGGAGGTGGACCGCTCCGCGGTGCCCCGGGGACAGTGGACACTGCGCTGACACTCCCCTACCCTCCCTAAAACAGTATCCTTTTTTACTAGCTTCTACGGAGGGCTGGCTCTGATGCGATTCGGCATGCCCTGGCCGGGCCCCGAGGTGGCGCGTGAGGCGGAGGAGGCCGGCGCGGGTGCCTTCTGCGCCGGCGAGTTCGTCGACCACGACGCCTACCTCACGCTCGCCGAGATCGTCGCGAACTCCGAGCGGGCCCTGGCGGGGCCCGCCATCGCGTACGCCTTCGCCCGCACCCCGTACGCGCACGCCACCGCGCTGCGCCAACTGCACGCACAGGCACCGGGAAGGCTCTTCCTGGGCCTCGGCAGCGCGGCGTTCCGTATCAACCGCGACTGGCTCGACGTACCCGCCGACCGCCCGGTGGCCCGGATCGCGGAGACCGTCGGCGCCGTCCGCGCCTGGCTGCACGCGGAGAACGGCGAGAAGGTCCACTACTCGGGCGAGTTCCACTCGATCGACGCCGACGTCCGCGCACCCGTGCTCGGCCGGCTCGACATCCCCGTCCTGCTCGCCGCGTTCAACACCCGCATGGCCGCCACGGCGGGCCGGGTCGCCGACGGAGTCATCGGGCACGGGCTGTTCACCGGCACCTGGTGGAACGACGTCGTACGCCCGTCCGTCGAGAGCGGCACCGCCGCCGCGGGCCGCACCGACCCGCCCCTGGAGCACGGTTGGGTCATCACGGCCGTCGACGACAGCGCTCCCGAGCGCGCGGTGGCCGACGCCCGGCGCATGATCGCCTTCTATCTCACGGTGAAGACGTACGACCCGTTCGTCGCCCACCACGGCTGGGAGGGCCCGGTTGCACAGCTCCGCAAGGCATTTCAGGCCGGTGACACCGACGCGATGGCCGCCGCCGTCACCGACGAGATGCTGACCGCTATCGCCGTGTGCGGGACGACAGCCGACGCGAAGGACCTGCTCGCCCGGCGCGCCGGTTCGCTGCCTCGTGACGTCGGCTATTTCGCACCGCCCAGTTTTCTGGTGAGCCGACGGCGCCGGGCCGCGTACGCCCGCGCCGGCCTCGCGCTGATCGGCGAGCTGCCCACGCCGTGAAAGAAAGCGGCGGGCGGCACCCTCGGGCCGCCCGCCGCTCCCCTCGCGTTTCAGTACCCTGAAACGCCGTCCCGTGGTCAGGCCTTTTCAGCGACCGGGGCGAGTTTCCTGCTCTTGTCGAAGCCCACGACGTCGGCCAGGGTGCCACCCAGGATGGCCGCGCGGTCCTCGTCGTTCACGCCCTCGAAGTTCTCCGCGATGCACTCCTCGCTGCTGCGGAACGTGCCCTCGGCGTGCGGGTAGTCATTGCCCCACATGACCGTCGACAGACCGGTGATGTGCCGCGCCTTGACCGCCGTGGGGTCGTCCGCGAACTGCACGTGGATCTGCCGGCGGACGTACTCGGTGGGCTTGAGCGGGTAGGGCCACTTGTCGTTGATCGCGAACAGCCGGCCCATCGAGGGCTGCTCCTTCGCCGGGTGGTTGTCGTCCCAGAAACCGAGCCACCAGTCGGGGTCCTGGCCGGTGCCGGTCTTCCACGCCTTGTCCATGTAGCCCATGAAGGAGACCAGCCAGCCGGCCGTGTACTCGATCAGGTTGAAGTGCAGGTCCGGGAAGCGCTCACAGACACCGCCGCCGACCAGGCTGGCGATGATGCCCTGCGGCCCGGCGACGCCCGCTCCGGCCGCGAAGCCCATGGTGCGGCCCGCGACCATGTCGTCGGTCAGGTTGCCCTTGCCCATGTTCATCGCGGTCATCAGGCCGCGGACGGTCTGCGCGGTCCCGGAGATCTCCTCCTTGACCTTCACTCCGCCGGTGGCCACGTGGATGAAGACCGGCAGCCCGTGCGCCTGGGCGGCGGCCCAGATGGGGTCGTACTCCCGCGCGTAGTAGGGCAGCGGCGGGATCTCGGGCAGCAGGATCGCACCCAGGCCCATGCGTGCGCATCGCTCGATCTCCGCGACCGCGGCGGGGACGTCCGTGATCGGGATCGCGGCTGTGGGGCGCAGCCGCTCCTTGTAGGGGAGGTAGCGCTCGACGAGGTAGTCGTTCCACACGCGCGCGTGGGCCATCGACAGCTCGTGGTCGTCCGTGAACAGAACGAACAGCGACAGGTTGGGGAACATGACCGAGGCGTCGACGCCGTCGTAGTTCATGTCCCGCAGGATGTGCTCCGGCTCGCCGTCCGGGGTCTCCCCGCCGGTCTGGCGGTACTTGGAGATGGTCCAGCCGTCGAAGCCGATGGTGTGGAGCTTCTTGAACTCCGTGTGCCCGCCCGGCACGATCGGCTCGTCGAGGGTGAACTCCTCTTCCCACAGAGCACGATCACGCAGGTGCTTGGGCAGGCGGGTCTTGAACAGATCGACCGGCTCGATGATGTGCGAATCGCCGGACACAACAAATTCTTTGAACACAGGCGGTACCTCTCTTCGAACTCCGTCGTCCGTAGCCAGAAGGCCGACCCCCAGATATCTGCGAAGTTAGCTGTACCGACCGGTCTAGTCAATAAATGGCACCGACTCCTGGTCACCTCCTCTTAATTCAGTACACTCAACTCGGACCAACAGTGATGAGGAGACGGCACATGACGACGACGTACTCGTTCTCTCCGGGTCTCTACATCGACGGACGGCACACCGACGGCACGTCGGACGCGCGGATCGTCGTACGCAATCCGGCGACGGAGGAGACGGTCGCCGAGGTACCCGACGCGTCGCTCACCGATGTGCGGCGGGCGGTCGAGGCGGCACGGCGGGCCTTCGACGAGGGGCCGTGGCCGCGGATGCGGCCCGCCGAGCGGGGCGCGGTGCTGCTGCGGATGGCGGAGGAGCTGGAGCGGCGGCTGCCGGAGCTGGTCGCCGTCAACATGGCCGAGGCGGGGTCGGTGCGCGCGCTGGCGGAGAGTCTGCAGACCCGGGTGCCGGTGGCGCATCTGCGGGACATGGCCGAGCGGGTGATGCCGGCCTTCGCTTGGGAGCGCCCGATGGATCCGACGATCGCGCCGGGCATCGGTGTCTTCCAAGGGGTGCTGCGCCGTGAGGCGTTCGGGGTGTGCGCGCTGATCTCGGCGTACAACTTCCCCTTCTTCCTCAGCATGATGAAGGTGATCCCGGCGCTCGCCGCGGGCTGCACCGTCGTGCTGAAGCCGGCGCCCCAGACCCCTCTCGACTCGCTACTGCTGGGCGACTTCGCCGACGCGGCCGGGCTGCCGCCGGGGGTGCTGAACATCGTGACCGGCGATGTCGAGGCCGGCCGGGAGCTGACCACCCACCCGATGGTGGACTTCGTCAGCTTCACCGGGTCGGACTCGGTGGGCCGCACGGTCTACGCCCAGGCCGCGGGCTCCATGAAGAAGGCCGTGCTGGAGCTCGGCGGCAAGTCGGCCAACATCGTGCGCGCCGACGGCGATCTCGACGGGGCGGTCCGGTCCTCGCTTGTGGGCATGACCACCCATGCGGGACAAGGCTGTTCGCTGCTGACCCGCACGCTCGTGCACGAGTCCGTCCACGACGAGTTCGTCGCCCGGCTCACCACCGCCCTGGCCGGGGTCAGGGTCGGCGACCCCGCCGACGCGGACACCACGATGGGCCCGCTGATCAGCGCGGCCCAGCGGGACAAGGTCGAGAAGCTGATCCGGGTCGGCGAGGAGGAGGGCGCCCGGATCGTCTGCGGCGGCAAGCGCCCGGCCGGTCTCGACCGGGGCTACTTCATGGAGCCGACGCTCTTCACGGGCGTGGACAACACGATGGCCATCGCCCGGAGCGAGTTCTTCGGGCCGGTCGGTGTCGTCATCCCGTTCCGCACCGACGAGGAGGCGGTCCGTATGGCCAACGACAGCCCGTACGGTCTGAGCGGCGCCGTCTGGAGCGCCGACACGGCGGCCGCGTACGAGATGGCGACCCGGCTGCGGACCGGCGGTGTCACGATCAACGGCGGCAGCGCCGGGGTCAGCCCGCGGTCCGCCTTCGGCGGGTACAAGCAGAGCGGACTCGGCCGGGAATGGGGCGAGTTCGGGCTCGACGAGTATCTCCAGACGAAGACGGTGAGCTGGGCGGCCCGCTGACCGGTGGACCGCCCGGCACACCGCGCGTCAGAGGGTCAGCACCATCGCCGACCCCATGCCACCGCCCGCGCACATGGCCGCGACCGCCGTGCCTCCCCCACGGCGGCGCAGTTCGTGTGCGAGCGTGACGATCATGCGGGCGCCGGTGGTCGCGATCGGGTGGCCGAGGCTGCACCCGCTGCCGAAGGGGTTGACCCGCTCGGGGTCGAGGCCCAGTTCGCGGGTGGTGGCGACGGCGACCGCGGCGAAGGCCTCGTTGACCTCGAACAGGTCGACGTCCTCGATCCGCAGTCCGGCCCGGTCAAGTGCCTTGCGGATGGCGGCGATCGGGGCCAGTCCGGTCTCCACGGGATCGACGCCGACGCTCGCCCACGACCGTACGGTGGCGAGCGGGGTGAGCCCGTGGGCGGCGGCGATCTCGGCGGAGGCGACGACGACCGCGGCCGAACCGTCGTTCACCCCACTGGAGTTGCCCGCGGTGATGGAGTAGCCCTCGATCTCCGGGCGCAGCACCTTCAGTGCCGCGAGCTTCTCGATGCTGGTGTCGCGGCGCGGGTGCTCGTCGGTGTCGAACGTCGACTTCGTCCCGTCACGGCCGACGACCTCGACCGGCACGACCTCGTCGACGAACCGTCCCTCGTCGATCGCCCGTACGGCGCGCTGGTGCGAGCGCAGCGCCCAACTGTCCATCTCCTGACGGGAGATGCCGGTCAGCCGGGCCGTGTTCCAGCCGACGAGCGTCGCCATGTCGTTGTGGGGCGCCTCGCGAGTCGACACGTGCGAGGGCGAGGACCAGGGGTCCTGCCACTCGTCGGTGCCCGGGATCCGGCGCCGGGCCACGGGGGCGGTCGACGTGGACTGCGTGCCCCCGGCGACGACCGCGCGCTCCATTCCGGCGCGGACGCCCGCCGCGGCGGTCGCCACGCTCGCGAGTCCCGAGGCACAGTGCCGGTTGTGGGCGAGGCCCGGCACATGGGTCAGCCCCGCTTCGAGGGCCGCGTAGCGGGCGATGTCCCCGCCCCCGGCCAGGGTCTCGCCGAGGACGACGTCGTCGATCAGGTCGAGGGGCAGCCCGGAGCGTCGTACCGCTTCGCGTACGACGACGGTGGCGAGGTCGAAGGCGCCGGTGTCACGCAGCGATCCCTTCCGAGCGGTACCGATCGCGGTGCGGCAGGCGGCGAGCAGAACGGCATCAGTCATGTAATTGATGATACTCAACTAGGTCGTGACGGCGATAGAACACCCAGAATCACCGCCGGATCTCGACCGATCCCATAAAAGAGGATACCTTCTTCCTGTGAACTTCGAGCTGAGCGAGGAGCAGGCCATGCTCCGCGAGGCCTCGCGCGACCTGCTGTCCGACCGGGCCCCGATCACCGTCGTACGAGCGTCGATGGACCGCTCCGAGGACGTCGATCCCGAACTCTGGCGCCTGACGTCCGACCTCGGCTGGCCGGGTCTGGCCCTGCCCGAGGAGTACGGCGGCTCCGGCCAGGGCCTGGTCGAACTCGCCCTGGTCGCCGAGGAGATCGGACGCGCACTCGGCCGGGGCCCCTTCCTGCCGACGGCACTCGTCGGCCGGGCGATCGCCCACGGCGGTTCCGAGCGGCTGCGCGCCGAGGTACTGCCGGCGCTCGCCGCCGGGGACGGCTGGGCCACCTGGGCCTTCGCCGAACCGCACGCGCCGTGGACCCTGGACGGGATCCACGCCACCGCACGCACCGACCGGGACGCGGTCGTCCTGGACGGGGTCAAGACCCTGGTGCAGGACGCCGGCGGCGCACGCCATCTGCTGGTCACCGCACGCCACGACGGTGAACCGGCGTCCTTCCTCGTCGACCGCGCGGCTCCTGGAGTCAGCGTCCGGCGCCAACGCGTTCTGGATCCGACCCGCGCGTTCCACGAGGTCCGCCTGGCCGCCGTACGCGTCCCGCTCGACGCACGGCTCGACGGCGGGCCGGCCGGCATCCAGGCGCTGCTCGACGAGGCGTCCGTCCTGCGGTGCGCGGACGCGCTCGGCGTGATGGACCGGATGCTGGAGCTGACCGTCGAACACACCAAGACCCGGGTGCAGTTCGGGCGGCCGATCGGCGGTTTCCAGGCCGTCAAGCACGCCTGCGCCGACATGGCGCTCCTTGTGCACGGCACCCGTGCCGCCACGTACTACGCGGCGATGGCCGCCGACGCGGGCGCCGACGACACCGCCCGGGCAGCCTGCGCCGCCGCCTCCTACGCCACGGCCGGTACCGGTGAAGTCGCCGCGCGCGCACTGCAGTTGCACGGCGGCATCGGCTTCACCTGGGAGCACGACCTCCACCTCCACCTGCGCCGGGCCCGCGCCGACCGGGTGCTGTACGGGGACACGGCCGTCCACCGCGACCGGCTGTGCACCCTCCTTCAGCGGTCGGCCGCGTCCGCCTGACCGCAAGCGAAAGGGAATCGATCGATGGAGATCAAGGGCAAGAAGGCCGTCGTGTTCGGCGGCGCCTCCGGAATGGGCCGTGCCAGTGCGGAGTTGCTCGCCGCACGCGGCGCCGAAGTCGTCGTACTCGACCGTCCGGCATCGGCCGGCGCGGAGGTCGCCGCGGCGCTGGGCGGGCGTTTCCAGCCGGTCGACGTCACCGACTTCGAGGCGACGGAAAGTGCGCTGGCCGCCGCCGTGGAGTCGCTGGGCGGGCTGCATGTCTCGATCACGACTGCCGGTGGCGGCAAGGCGCAGCGGACGCTCGGCCGGACCGGGCCGCACGACCTCGACACCTTCCGCCGCGTCCTCGACCTCAACGCCGTCGCGACCTTCAACATCAGCCGGCTCGCCGCCGCGCACATGAGCCGCAACGAGCCCGATGACCCCGACGGCGAACGCGGGGTCGTCATCAACACCTCGTCGATCGCCGCCTTCGAGGGCCAGGTCGGCCAGGTCGCCTACGGGGCCGCCAAGGCCGCCATCGCCGGCATGTGTCTCACCATGGCGCGCGATCTCGGCTCGCTCGGCATCCGGGTGCTGGCCATCGCGCCCAGCCTGTTCGACACGGGCGCCGTCGAGAAGATCCCGGACGACGTGCGGGCGGAACTGGTCAAGGACGCGGCGTTCCCCAAACGCCTGGGCCGCCCCGAGGAGTACGCCAAACTCGCGCTCGCCATCGTCGACAACCCGATGCTCAACGGCCAGTGCCTGCGGCTCGACGCGGGACAGCGGTTCGGCCCCAAGTGACGGGCGCCGGGCGCCCATTCGGACCACGTCGACGACGGGAGCATCGGTAATGCCGGACCAGGACGAGCACCACGGCAAGGTCGCGTTCATCACCGGAGGCGGGCGCGGGTTCGGCAAGGCGTTCGGCGCCGCGTTGTCGGCGCGGGGCGCGCATGTCGTGCTCGCGGACATCGACGGCGGCGCGGCGCAGGCCGCCGCCGCCGAACTCACCGCCGCGGGCGGCAGCGTGACCGGGGTCGCCTGCGACGTCGCAGACGAGGACGCGGTCGAGTCGGCCATCGGCGAACTGGCCGAACGGCACGGCGGTCTCGACATCCTGGTCAACAACGCGGGCCTGCACGCCGCCTACAACCGGCCGTTCACCGAACTCGGCCTCGCCAACGTGCGACGCGTACTCGACGTGAACGTCATGGGCGTCGTCATCTGCTCCCTCGCGGCGCAGCCGGCCATGCGAGGTCGCGCCGGCGCCAGCATCGTCAACATCTCCTCGTCGGCCGCCTACGCCAACCGCAGCATCTACGGCGTCTCCAAACTCGCCGTACGCGGACTGACCGTGTCCTTCGCGCGCGAGTTCGCCGCGGACGGCATCCGCGTCAACGCGATCGCCCCGGGCCTGATCTTCACGGACACCGTCCGCGCCGAACTGCCGGAGGCCGAGGCGAAGCGGGTTCTGGGCGAGCAGATCCTCCAACAGGAGGGCACGGAAGGGGACATCGTCGAGGCGCTGCTCTATCTGGTCTCGTCGAAGGCGTCGTTCGTCACGGGTGAGACGCTGCGGGTGACGGGCGGCTTCGCGCTCTCGGTCTAGCCGGGCTCGACTTCTGGCCGGACGGGCTACTGGTGCCGGCTGCCCGCCCGTGCGGAGAGGCGTGCGACGAGTCGGCGGGGCAGGACACGGCCCATTCCGACCATGGCCTTGTAGCGGATGTCCGGCACGCTCACCGGTACGCCCCGACGGAAGTCCCGGATCGCGGCGTCGACGAACTGGTCCGCGTCGAGCCACATCGCCGCCGGGATCCCCGAGGTGTCCATGCCCGACCGTTCGTGGAACTCGGTCCGCACCCAACCGGGGCACAGGGCCATCACGTGGGCACCGGTACCGGCCGCCTGTTGGCACGCGCTCTCGCTGAACGTCACCACCCATGCCTTGGACGCGCTGTACGACCCGCGCGGGAAGAACGCCGCGACCGAGGCGACGTTGATGACGCCACCGCGCCCGCGTTCCACCATGCCGGGCAGGGCGGCGCGGGTGAGCCGTAGAACGGCTTCGCAGTGCACGCGCAACATCGCCAGTTCTTCGGAGAGTTCGGTGTCGGTGAAGTCGCCGCGCTGCCCGAACCCCGCGTTGTTCACCACCAAGTCCACACCGTGGGCGGCGCGTTGCTCCGCCTTCGCGAGCCCGACCCCCGTGTTCAGGTCCGCCGGCAGGACCTCCACCTCGATGCCGTGGGTGGTCCGGTACGCGTCGGCGGCCTGTTTGAGACGCTCGGCGTCCCGCGCGAGCAGAACCAGATCGAAGCCGTCCGCGGCGAGCCTCCGCGCGAACGCCGCTCCGATGCCGGCCGTCGCGCCGGTGACCAGGGCTGTGGGCATGACGGCAGCGTACCGGCAGGGGTCGCGAGGACGACGACTGCGGCCGCCGTGGTGGGCGCGGTCCGGAGCGCTGGGCATCCCAACCGCCTTGCTCCCGCAGTCTGTTCAGGCCTCCGCGCCGTATCCGGGCGACCGTACGGCGTAGTCGGCGAAGCCTTGCGCGAGAAGGTCGAAGGCCTGTGTGCCGTACGCGCGGACGTCGGCGGCGAGCCGGTCGGCGGCCTCGTCGGCCAGGACGCGTTGTCGTACGAGGTCGATGAGGGCGCGATGGACGCCCATGAGGGCGTTCGCGGCCACATACGCGGTGACGTCGACGGTCCCGGTCGGTCCGCCGGTCTCGGCGGTGATGCGTGCGGCCAGGGCGGTGGTGGCGTCGGCGACGGCCTGTTGTTCGCGGGCCCGTAGTGCGGGGCTGCCGGCGATCATGCGGTGGACGGTGCGCAGTCGTACGAGTGCCTCGTCGTCCCCGGCCTCGACCTGGGCGAGGAGACCCGAGGACCGGGACAGGAACGTCCGTACGGCGTCCAGGACGGAGACTCCGGCCTGTCGGGAGTCGACGGCCGCGAGGAGCCGCTCCCCGAAGGCTTCGAGCCGGGTGTAGAGCAGGTCTTCCTTGCGCGGGAAGTAGTTGAAGACGGTGGCCTCGGAGACCCCGGCCTCGCGGGCGATCTCGGCGACGCGTACCGCGTCGAACCCCCGGTCGGTGAACATCCGCCAGGCGGTGTCCGCGATCAGTGTCCGCGTCTGCCGCTTCTTCGACTCGCGTAGGCCGGTCGTCACGTCTGCACCTGATTCGTGGGGGCGGGGTTCGATTTTTCTAGGGTGACCCTATATTTAGTGTCACCCTAGAATGATAGCGACGCTTGCCCGAGGAGGCCCCATGACAGCGTCGAGCGCCCCCTATCTGCCCCCGCCGTGGGGAGCACGGGTCATCGGCAACCGGATGGCCAAGCTCTTCGCCCGGTCGGTGCTGAGCACGCTGAGCGTCCGCGGCCGTATCAGCGGGCGCTGGCGGAGTGTGCCGGTGGCCGTCCTCGATCACGAAGGGGAGCGGTATCTCATCGCGCCGCGCGGCAACACCGAGTGGTCCCGCAACCTGCGTGCCGCGAAGAGCGGACGACTGCAACGCAAGGGCAGGGCCGAGGAGTTCGAGGCGGTCGAGGTGCCGGTCGGCGAGCGTCCGCCGCTCATCCACGTCTACCTCGAACAGTTCGGCCGCTTCCCCACCGTCGCGGAGACCTTCCGCCAACTCCCCGACCCCGCCGACCATCCCACGTTCCGCATCGTCGGGTCCCGCAGGTCATGAGGGTCCGTGGTAGGCCAGGCCCAGAGCCAGGGCGGCGATCGCGGTGGCGAGGAACACGATCCCGCCCACTATGTTGCGGGAACCCACCCGCAGGTGGGCGATGATCGCGCCGATGAAGTACAGCACGAGGCCGGAGGCGGCGAGGGTTCCCAGGAGCGGCACGGCGAGCCCGGCCAGCAGCCCCACGGTCCCCGCCGCCAGCAGCGCGCCCAGCACCGGTACCCACTTCCGGGGCAGGCCCTTCATGTCCGCCTGCGTCTTGGGGTATTCGTGGCCGATCAGGTAGGTGACCGCGGCGGCGCCGTTGAAGAGCGCGCCGAGGATGGTGACTGTCACGTAGGCGGCGAACACGTTTTCTCCGTCGTTGTAGGTGGTCGTGCTGCTCGGTGATCCGTTGCGGGATGCCGATCTCCTGGACGACGAACGGGCGGCACGTTTTGTGACATCGGGTTGCTGAGCGCGCGTGGGCCTACACGTGGTCGACGGCGGTGCCGTCGGGATTGCGTCCGAAGGCCGCCGCCGGCACGGTGCGGAGATCCGCCTCGGGCACATCGGCACGTACCTCGGCCAGGACGTGAGGGAAGGCGTCATCGTCGAGGGCACCCAGGTATTCCTGGCGTAGTCGGTAAATGACGTTCGGGACTTCCTCATGGCGCCCGCGCGAGTCGAAGCACAACGTCGGCTCCCGCACAGAGTCCCTCCAGCCGCCGGCGTCCATCGGTCGGAGGCGGTCGGCATCCGCACCCATCCGCGGGAGCGACGGCTCCGAATCAGAAACGAGGGACACGGAGCGGTGCCCTCACCCGTCGCCCGGCTGTGGCTGGGACGCTCCGGTCGGGCGACGAGGGGCGAGTCAGCCGGGGCGAGTCGTTCGTCCAGGTGCGGTGACCCGCATCACACCCGGCTCCTGTCAGCTATCGGGGCGCCGTCTCGTTCAAGGGGCACGCGAACGAGACAGGAGCCACGCCATGAAGCACCGCATCGTCGTACTCGGCGCTGGATATGCCGGGGCCTTCGCCGCCGGAAACCTGGCCCGTCGGCTCTCCCCCGCCGACACCGAGATCACCGTTGTCAACGCCGTGCCCGACTTCGTCGAGCGGATGCGGCTCCACCAGCTCGCGATCGGTCAGGACCTCGCGTTCCACAAGCTCACCGACGTGTTCGCGGGCACCGGCGTGCGGCTGAGGGTGGCGCGGGTCACCGGCGTCGACCCCGAGCGCAGGACCGTCGCCGTGACCGGCGAGGACGGCGACGGCGAGCTCACTTACGACACGCTTCTCTACGCGCTCGGCAGCTCCGTGGCCCACCATGGCGTCCCCGGCGTGGCGGAGTACGCGTTCGATGTGACCGGCCGGTCCTCGGCGCTGCGTCTGCGCGAGCGCCTGGACGGCCTGGGCAAGGGCGGCACCGTGCTGGTCGTCGGTGAGGGGCTGACCGGCATCGAGACCGCCACCGAGTTCGCCGAGTCCCGCCCCGACCTCTCGGTCGTGCTCGCCGCCCGCGGCGAGTTGGGC
This sequence comes from Streptomyces sp. NPDC051576, assembly GCF_040681835.1. Lineage (NCBI taxonomy): Bacteria > Bacillati > Actinomycetota > Actinomycetes > Kitasatosporales > Streptomycetaceae > Streptomyces > Streptomyces sp. NPDC051576. Next base: position 178,848 of record NZ_JBFAZO010000015.1, on the reverse strand, counting down.
GCCTGGCTCTCACCGAGGGCCCGCCGTCACCTGCGCCAGGCGTTCGACCGGCTCGGCATCACCGTCCACGAGCACACCGGCATCGAGGCCGTCGAGCCGACACGGGCGATCGCCGCCGACGGTACGTCCGTCCCGGCCGACGTGACGGTGTGGGCGGCCGGGTTCGCCGTGCACCCGATCGCGGCCGCCAGCGGCCTGGAGGTCACCGGGACCGGCCAGATCGTCGTCGACCGCACCATGCGCTCGGTCTCGCACCCGGACGTCTACGCCGCCGGTGACAGCGCCTGCGCGATCGGCGAGAACGGCCGGCCGCTGCCGATGTCCTGCGCTTCGGCCGGCTACACCAACATGCAGGCGACCGCCGCGATCATCGCCCGCCTGACCGGCCGCACGGTACCGACCACCGGGCTGAAATACCACGGCAACCACATCAGCCTCGGGCGACGTGACGCGATCTTCCAGATGGTGGACGGGGACGCCCACCCGAAGTCCTGGTACCTGGGCGGACGGTCCGCCGCGCGGCTCAAGTCGGGCGTGCTCAAGGGCGCCTGGTGGGGCATCGTCCACCCGACCTTCGGCATGCCCAAGCGCAGGCACCGCCTGGCCACCGCGCCTGACCGGGCCGGTGTGAAGGTCGCCGCATAGGCTGCCCGCATGGACAGCGCAGCCATCGATCGGTTCGAGGCCAGCCGGGGCCGGCTGGCCTCCCTCTCGTACCGTCTGCTCGGCTCGGCCGCCGACGCCGAGGACGCCGTACAGGACGCGTTCCTGCGCTGGCAGGCGGCAGACCGGGAACGCATCGAGCTGCCGGAGGCCTGGCTGACCAAGGTCGTCACCAATCTCTGCCTCGACCGGCTCCGCTCGGCGCGGGCGCGCCACGAGCGGGCGGCCGGTGCCTGGCTGCCCGAGCCACTCCTCGAAGGCGACCCGATGCTCGGCCCCGCCGAAACCTTCGAGCAGCGCGAGTCGGTGTCCTTGGCCGTACTGACCCTGATGGAGCGCCTCTCGCCGGTCGAGCGGGCCGTCTACGTCCTGCGTGAGGCCTTTTCGTACCCCCACGCCGAGATCGCCGGGATTCTCGACATCACCGAGTCCGCGAGCCAACAGCATGTCCACCGGGCCCGGATCCGGATCACCGCCGAGCAGCGCGGCGGCGACGAGGTGGACCCCGGGTCCGCGCGCCGGATCGTCGAGGAGTTCCTCGCCGCCGCCATGTCGGGGCGCACCGAACGGCTGGTGGCGCTGCTCACCGACGACGCGACCGCGGTCTCGGACGGCTACGGACTGGCCAGGCGGCTGCTGCGCTACAACACGCGCGAGCGCGTCGCCTCCTACGTGCGGGCCGGCTTCAAACCCACACCGGCGAAGCGGCGGCTGGCCGGCGGCTCTCCCGCGTTCCACATCGCACTGGTCAACGGCTCCCCGGCACTCCTCGCCGTGACCGACGACCGGGTCGTGGGCGCCGTGGCGTTCGCATTCGGCGACGGCAAGGTCGCGTCCCTGCTCGGCATCGCCACCGCGGACCGGCTCGCGCGCCTCAACGAGGCATGGCGGCAGCACGAACCCGACGCACCGGTCATCAACGCGTGGTGACCAGAGGCAAGCATCGGTCCAGCCATGACGGCGTCGTGGTCGCGCGCTCTCCGGGCCACGCCTGCCGACCTCGCGGGACAGCCCGGGTCAGCGGGTGACGGCCTCCGGTGCCCCGGATGCCGTCGAGGTGTCCGCCGGGCCCGTGTCCGAGCCGCGGGTCTCGGCGATCAGCATGTCGGCACATGCCAGCAGACCTCCTTCCCTGGCCGTGCGACGCACGCGCCGAGCGGCGCTGCCTTCCGCCAGGGCCTGGCTGGTCAGCGTGTTGACGGTCTGCCAGTCGCCGTGGGCCTCAAGCTCGGGACGCAGGCGGGACAGAAGCCGGCGGACGACGTGTGCGGCGGGTGCCTTGCGACGGGTCTCGGGATCCACCAGCGTCCCCTCCAGGCCGGATCGCGCGGCGCGCCACGAGGCACCGCGCAGCCATTCGTGGTGGCCGTCGCACTCCACCTCACCGGCCGCACGGCGGCCACGGGCGTCGGTCACCAGGGCGCGGAACAGCCCGGCGATGAGCACGACGGTCTCGACCCGCGGGCAGGCGTCGCAGATGCGCAGTTCCAGCGTGGGCAGATGGTCGGACGGCCGTACGTCGTAATAGATCATCCCCGCGTCGCTGATGATTCCGGCCCGGACGAGGTCGTCGACGGCGGAGTCGTACTCGGCCGCGTCGGCGTAGCAGCCCACCGGACCCGCGGTGGGCCAGCGCTGCCACACCAGCGTGCGCCAGCTCGCGTAGCCGGTGTCGGACCCCTGCCAGAACGGGGAACTCGCGCTCAGCGCCAGCAGCACGGGCAGCCACGGCGAGATCGGGCACATGACGCCCACGGCCGTGTCACGGTCGGGTACGTCCACGTGGATCTGAGCACCGCAGATGAGCTGCTCGTCGGCCACCTGCCGGTACTCCTCGACCATGTGGTGGTAGCGAGCGTCGGCGGTGGGGTGACCGGAGAAGGCGGGCGCCAGTGGTGCGGTGCCCGCGGCAACGACCGCCAGTCCCAGCGAGGAGGCGGCCCTGTCGAGCCGCCGCCTGGTCCGGGAGAGGTCGGCGTACAGGCCGTCCAGCGAGGCATACACCCCGCTGTTCGACTCGACGGTGGACTGGTGGAGTTCGGCGGTGAAGCTCCGCTTGGGAAGCCGTCGCAGCACCTGGTTGGCGCGCGGTACCAGCAGCCCGCTCTCCACCTCCAGGATGTGGAACTCCTCCTCCACTCCCATGCGTACGTTCACGGCACTCCTCAAGCTCTTGCCCGGCCTCCGCGCGCCGTGGGAAGAGGCGCCTTCGGCGGGCGGACGCGACAGCTGTGCTGACGATCCCCAAGTGCCCAGGGCGGCGATCGCTAAGCGTCCACCAGTGCGCGTCTGAAGCAGACATCTCACAAATGAGCGGGAATGCCAAGGTGCCGCCGGTGGAACTGGTCGGTCCGTGGTCCGCAGGGCCCTGCTGTTTGCCGGAACGGCAATTTTTCGTGCGGATCGGCGCAGGTCTGAGCACCATCGACAACACGCCCGAGCGGGGCGGCGGGCACAGCACCATGAGCAGCGGGAGGCATCCGGTGTCAGGACACCACGAACACGGCCGAAGCGGCGAGCACGATGAGCGGGCCATCGCCGCGATGTTCGAGCCGACGGGTTGGGACGAGCGGTACGCGGGGCAGAAGCGGTTCTGGAGCGGCGAGCCCAATCCGCAGCTCGTCGCCACCGCCGGCGAACTGGCCCCTGGCACCGCGCTGGACGTCGGTTGCGGCGAGGGAGGCGACGTGGTCTGGCTCGCCGGGCAGGGGTGGCGCGTGACCGGCGCGGACTTCTCCGCCGAGGGCCTGGCCCGTGCCGCCCGCCACACCGCCGAGGCCGGCGTGGCCGACCGTGTCGGCTGGTGGCAGGTGGACGCCAGGACCTTCGATGCCCGCGACCGCTCGTACGACTTGGTCACCAGCCACTATCTGCACGCCCCGGACGGCGGCATGGTCGACGTGACCCGCCGCCTCGCCGCGGCCGTCGCCCCCGGCGGGTCACTCCTGGTGGTCGGGCATGCGCCGTCCCACGAGTTCACGCTCCTCTCCGAGAGCCGCCGCAAGGCGATGTTCCTGGCCGCGGAGCTCCTCCCCGGCCTGCCGGACGACTTCGAGCCCGTCGTAGTGGAGCAGCGCACCCGCACACTCAACCGGGACACCGGGCCGGTCGAGGCCGAGGACTCGGTCCTGCTGGCCCGCCGCGCGCAGCGCTGAACACCGGTCGCTGGCGGAGTTGCGGGAGGACTGGCTCCGGCCTGTTGGCCCGGTACGGCGACCTCCGGCCCCGCTGTGGATCGGCTCCACGAGGCCGCGGTTCTCCATGCGCGTCAACGGGTGCGAGACACGGCTGTTCTCCCGAGTCGAACGACTCGGAGAGCTCGCCGACACGGTGCGCGCTCACGGCAGCGCCGACGACGAGCTGTTCGACGGGTATGTATACCTCACCCCGGAGTACAACCACTCGTTCCCCGGCGCACTCAAGAACGCCCTGGACTACATCTACCGGGAGTGGATCAGGTCGCCACGGTCCGCCGGCCGACGATCGACCAAGACCGCCTACGCGCTCGCCAGTTCAGCGGATTCCGAAGCCGCCCCGGCGGCCTCCTCCTCTTCGGACTTCACCGCGCGCAACAGCACGATCGGTGTGGCGATCTTCCAGATGAAGTACACCACCGTGGGAAGGACGTTCGCGAGGAGTCCGTTCCAGGCGAACGGGCCGGTCTTGGTGAGGAAGACGAAGGCGCCGGGGATGAGCAGAACTCCGAGTACCAGGTTGAGATAGCCGAACCAGCGCGGGAACACCGGCTTGGCCCGGTTGTCGACGAGGGCCGCGTATCCGATCGACCAGACCTGGAGGACGAATATGCAGGCGTTGCCGACGAGCATGAGCCAGTAGATGTCCGACATCGCGTAGAGCACGTCGGGTGAGTGGCTTTCCGGGCGGTAGGCCGCGGCGGCGAGTATCGCGATCGGGAAGAAGAAGCCGATCGGGGCGACGACACCGGTGAGGAGCTGGATCATGGAGAGCAGACCCCAGCCGCCCTCGATACGGCGCATCTGCATGCTGGTCACGACGACGAAGGGGTACTCGAAGGGGACCACCAGGACCATGATCGCGGCACAGGCGAGAATGCCGGTCTGGTGGTCGGTGAGGAATTTCACGACGCCTTGTGCATCCGTCGTCGGGTCCATCGGCGTAATGAGGTGGCCGATGGAGAAAGCTACGGCGAAGCCCAGCAGCAGTACGAATCCGCACCATGCGGAGACGCGTTCCAATCTGAAGTGCAGGTCTTGTCGCATCGACGGATCTCCTTTGATCTCGCGGCTCATTGTTCGCTCGTTCAACAGCCCGTCAACCAGCCCGTTCACCAGCCGACGAGCCGGTCCAGCAGCAGCGTCGCGCTCGACAGGTAGTCGCCGTATCCACCGCGGAAGAAGAGCAGTGGGGTCTTCATCGACTCGACGCGGAGCGTGCGGACCCGTCCTACGACCAGTTCGTGGTCGCCGAGTTCGACGATCTTCTCGACCGTGCAGTCGACCCACGCGACGATTCCGTCGAGGACGGGATTGCCGAGCGGGGATTCCTGCCAGTCGTTGCCCTCGAAGCGGTTCGGGCCGCCGGCCATCTGTCGGGAAAGGCGTTCCTGGTTGCCCGCGAGCGCGTTGGCGCAGAAACGTCCGGCCGCCCGGATCGTCCGCAGGGTGTTGGAGGAACCGTCCACCAGGAAGGACACCAGGGGCGGTTCCAGGGACACGGACATGAAGGTTCCGACGATCATTCCCCGGGGTTGCCGGTCCTCGTCCGTGGTGGTGATGGCGACCACGCTGGTGGGGAAGTGCCCCAGCACCTCACGGAATTGGCGCGCCTCGACCGCGTCCGTCACGGCCCCTCCTTGTTCTCGCACGTTCTTGACGCCCTGTCAGATCAGCACGCGCATCGCTTCGGGCAGTTCAAGTCCCATCTGCGCCAGGGCGTTGGCGTGATACGCGGACCCGGGGACATGGATCATGTGCTGGAGCCCCACGTGCGCGTCCCGCCAGAACCGCTGCATCGGGTTGTCGCGCCGGATCGCGTTCCCGCCGGACCGTACGAAGATCTCGTCCAGGGCGGAGACGGCACGCCAGGCGCAACGGACCTGGTTGCGGCGGACGTTGGACCGGTCCTCGACGGAGATGGGCTGCCCGGCCTCGACCTGGTCGTACAACCGGCTGATTCCGTCGATCAGTTGGACCCGTGAGGCGGCGATCTCCGCCGCGGCCTCTCCGGCGGCGTACAACACATAGGGGTCGTCGCGTACTTGGACTCCGGTCACGGCGACACGGTCGCGCTGCTGGGACAGGTGGAGGGCGAGCGCGCCCTCGCAGATGCCGATGACGGCGGCGGTGATCCCGAGGGGGAACATGGAGCTGAAGGGCAACTTGTAGAGGGTGTCGGTGAGTCCGACCGCCTCGGCGGCGGTGCCCTCCTGGACCACTTCCTGCTTGATGGTGCGGTAGGTGGGGATGAACGCCTTGTCGACGACGACGTCCTTGCTGCCGGTGCCCGCGAGGCCGATCACGTCCCAGGTACCGTCGATGATCTCGTAGTCCGAGCGCGGCAGTACGACATGGAGTACGGAGATCGGGCCGGCCGGCTTGCCCTTGCCGTCGCCGACGAGCGCGCCGAGGAAGTCCCAGTCGCAGTGGTCGCTGCCGGAGGAGAAGGGCCAGCGTCCGCTGAGGACGTATCCGCCGTCCACGGGGTCGGCGATGCCGTTCGGCATGTAGGGCGAGGCGATCCAGGAGTCCGGGTTCTCGTCCCACACCTCGTGGGCGAGCCGGGGGTCCAACTGGGCCAGTTCCCAAGGGTGTACACCGACGACACCGCACACCCACCCGGCGGCCCCGTCGTGCCGTGCGACGGCCATCACCGCCTCCGCGAAGTCCCGGGGGTGGGCGCTGTAGCCGCCGAACTCCTTCGGCTGGAGGAGTCGGATCACGCCGGCCGAGCGGAGCAGTTCGACGGTGCGGTCGCTCAACTTGCCGAGTTTCTCGTTCTCTTCGGCGAGTGCGGCCAGTTCGGGCCCGAGTTCCTCGACACGGTTGACCACTTCGTGCGTCACGCCGCACACCTCCTGCTGACCGGTATCGCGCAAGTGCCGCGGACGCGCGGCGGGATGGTCTCAGTGTCTTTTCCCGGACCGGACGTCCGCTGGCCGCTTTCCGCTGACCGGGACTTGAGGATCAGCGGGTGATGCGAGGTCGCAGGGCCGTGGTGGAGCGGCCTTTGAGTGCGGACAGCCATACGCCGGCGCCGTAGGCGACGTCGTCGAGGCGGCGCGCGACGCCGTAGCGGATCGGGTCGAGGTGGGCCCGGTCGCGGCGGTACTCAAGGGCGATGTCGGCCAGCGCGGCCACCGCGGCGGCCCTGCGTATCCGGCGGGACGCCACACAGCCGACGACCGTGAGGGGCCACCAATGCCGGTTCAACAGCGCCGAGGTCTGGGCTACGGCCGCCAGGGCCCCGTTGGCCGTGAGTTGCGCGGCGAGGCGGTGGGGGTGTCGGGTGCCGTCGAGTTTGCGGCCGATTCTGAAGGTGACACCCACGAGGACGGCTCCAACAGCGGGTGCCGACCAGCGGCGTTGGGCGAGCAGGGCGGTGACGAGTGCGGCGCTCCAGGGGGCGAACACGGCCGGGGCGATGAAGCGCGGGTGGCGTTCGGCGAGGGGATGCGCGCCGGTGCCGTAGACGGCCTTGCGCAGCAGCCAGTCGCCGGCCCGTGTGCGGTGTTCGTGTGCCGCCTCGGCCACCGGCTCGTAGCGCACCCGTCGGCCCTGTTCGATCAGGCGCCAGCACAGGTCGACGTCCTCGCCGACCCGCATTCGCTCGTCGAAGCCCTCCTTCAGCGCGTCCACCCTGGCCACGACGCAGGCTGTCGAGGCCCAGGAGACGGGGCTGCCGGGTCGTACTCCAGCGGGGTGGGCGCCCAGGTCGAGGGAGGAGCGGGCGTTCTCGTAGCGTTCGATCCAGGTCGGGGCGGCGGAGGGCAGGCCGGTGATGCGCGGTACGGCCATGGCGACGGCGGGGTCGGCGAAGTGTCTCAGGAGAGTGGGCACGGTGTCCGGGTCCGGCACGATGTCGGAGTCGGCGAACACGACGAAGGGCGTTGCCACGAGCCGGAGTCCGGCGTTGCGGGCGCCCGCCGGGCCGACGTTCGTCGTCAAGGTGACCAGCGTGGCCCCGTGTTCGGCGGCGACGGCGGCGACGGCCTTCGGGTGCCGTGACGCGTCGTCGACCACGATCACGGGGTGGTCGGCGCCAACACTGCCGAGCAGACGGGCGAGTTGGCGTGGCCGGTCGCGGACCGGCACGACGACCGTGTACCGGGGATCGGCGGGCAGGGGCAGCGAGCCTACGACCGGATTGGCCATGCCTAGGTCGAGCAGCCGGTCCGCGAGCAGTGCGCTCGCCGCGTCCCGGACACGCAACGTCCGCCCGGTGAGCAGCCGTTGGGCCCTCGCGGTCAGCCGGATGAGCCGGGTCGGGAAGCCGCCGACGAGGGCCCGGCCGCCGTCCACGACCCGGGTGTGGCGGTCGAGTTCGACCAGGAAGCCGACAGGCAGCGTCATGGCCGTACGACCTGCCGGGCCAACCGCCCGGGGACCGGCTCGGCGAGGCGGCCCCGGTCGTCCACGGTCCAGGCGGTGATCCGGCGGACGGCGGCGGCCACCATCGCGTCCGTCGCCCGGCGGCCCTCGGCCGCCGTGGCGCCGGTCGGGTCGCCGAGGACGCCTGAGGGTGAGACCGCGCGGACGCCGTGGGCCATCAGTTCCGGGAGGAGCGCGGCCAGCGGTCGGGTGTCACCGGCGACAGCGGCCTCCAACTTCACCCGGTCCGGGGCGAGATGGAGCATCACCGAGGTCTCGGTGCGGCCGGCGTGCGCGTCGCCGCCGGGGACGGCGCAGGCGGTCCAGGCCACGTCGTGGCCTTCGGAGCGGAGCAGGCGGAGGGCGGTGTCGAGGGGCGCGGTGTTGCCGCCGTGGCCGTTGACGAGGACGATCCGCCGGGCCCACAGGGACAGCGAGCGTACGGCCTCCACCAGTACGGTGCGCAGCGCTTCCTGGCCGATGGAGACCGTTCCGGGGAAGTCCGCGTGCTCGCCGCTCGCGCCGTAGGGAAGGGTCGGCGCAACGAGCGCCGTGGGGACGGAAGTTGCGGCTCGTCGCGCGATGGCGTCGGCGATGAAGCTGTCCGTGTCGAGCGGCAGATGCGGGCCGTGCTGTTCGGTGGACCCGATCGGCAGGAGAACGAGGGCGTCGGACGGCACGGACGGCCAGGCGGTGTGGGCGAGTTGGGGCGCCGGGTCCCGGAGCATGGTCAGGCGGCCGGGGCTTCGCGGCCCAGGACGAGGGGGAAGCCCGGGGGGATCACCAGGTCGTCCGGCGACAACTCGTGGACGGAGGAGTGCCCGAGGCCCAGCACCGCCGAGTCGAGGCCGCCACGGAGGATGTCCAGGACGTTCTCGACGCCGGCCTGTCCGTTCGCCGCCAGGCCCCAGAGATAGGCGCGGCCTATCAGGACGGCGCGGGCGCCGAGGGCGAGGGCCTTGGCCACGTCGCCGCCCCGGCGGACTCCGCCGTCCAGGAGGACTTCGATCTGGTCGCCGACCGCGTCCGCTATCGCGGGGAGTACCCGGATGGTGGCGGGGGTGGTGTCGAGGTTGTTGCCTCCGTGGTTGGAGACGGACAGGGCGGAGACACCGGCGTCGACGGCCCGCTTGGCGTCGTCGACGCGGGTGACTCCCTTGAGCAGGAAGGGCCCGCCCCACTCCTTGCGCAGCCAGGCCACGTCCTCCCAAGTCGGAGGCGTGGTCTGCATCCACTCGCCGTAGGCGCCGAAGAAGGTGGGGGCCTCCCCGCCCGGGGGCCGCAGGTTGGGCACCGAAAGGTCGGGCAGGCGACGGGACTTGGCGAAGCGGAGCAGCCAGCCGGGGTGGGGCAGCACGTCGGGCGCGAACTTCAGCATGGTCTTCAGGTCGAGCTTGTCCGGGATGGACGGGCTCCCCCAGTCCCTGCCGTGGGAGAAGGACCAGTCGAGGGTGACGATGAGCGCCTTGGCACCGGCCTCCCTGGCCCGGTCCATGCGCTGCACCATCGTCGCCCGTGTGCCGCTCCAGTAGAGCTGGTAGAAGAGGTCCGGCTGAGCGGCGGCGACTTCTTCAACGGGCTTGCTGGCAAAGGAACTCAGGCCCATGAGGACGCCCCGGCTCGCCGCGGCCCGGGCCACGGCGACCTCGCCCTCGGGGTCCACGGCCTGCACTCCGGTCGGTGAGATCAGCACCGGCAGGGAGGTGGGCACCCCGAGCACGGTCGTGGACAGATCACGCTCAGCGTGGTGGCCCACGACCCTTGGCGCAAAGCCCAGTTGGGCGAACGCCGCCGTGTTGTCGTCGATCGTACGGCCGCGCTCCGAGCCCGCGACGAGCGCGCCGTAGACCGTGCTCGGCAGCCGTTTCTTCGCCCGGCGCTGTGCTTCGGCGACCGTCTCGAACCAGGGGTTCCTGCCCATGTGCCGCGTCCCTTCGGTTGAGCTGTTGAGCTGCTGTGCTACGGCCGGCTGAGGCGCAGGCCGGCCAGGGGGTCCTCGGCGCAGTCGCCGACCGGGGGCCGCTCCAGGTCCCGGCGCCGGGTCAGGACAAGGTCGACAGGGCGTCGCCGGGAGTGGTCGGCGGACGGCTTGGGGAGATCGGCTCCGTCCCTTGCGCGCTGGGCGAGTTGCTGTTCGCCGTAGCCCTGCACGCACTCGGGGTCGGGGCCGTCCAACGGTAGTCCGGTGAAGAACTTGGCGGCCATGCAGCCGCCCTTGCAGGTGTCGTAGAACGCGCAGGACGCGCAGGCTCCGCCGTGCTGCGGGGTGCGCAGGCGCCCGAACAGTTCCGAGCCGCGCCACACCTGTGTGAAGCCGCCGGGCGTGCGGACGTTCCCGGCGAGGAACTCGTCGTGGATGGCGAACGGGCAGGCGTAGACGTCGCCGACCGGGTCGATCAGGCAGACGACGCGTCCGGCGCCGCACAGGTTGAGGCCGGGGAGCGCCTCGCCGTAGGCGGAGAGATGGAAGAAGGAGTCGCCGGTGAGCACGTTGTCGCCGTGGGCCAACAGCCAGTCGTACAGCTCGCGTTGCTGGGCGGCGGTCGGGTGGAGGTCGTCCCAGACGTCGGCGCCGCGGCCGGAGGGGCGCAGGCGGGTCAGACGGAGTTGGGCACCGTAGTGGTCGGCTAGGGCCTTGAACTCGTCGAGTTGGGGGATGTTGTGGCGGGTGCAGACCACGGACAGCTTGAAGTTGCGCATGTCGGCGGCGGCGAGGTTCTCCATCGCGCGCAGTGCGGTCGCGTACGAACCGGCGCCGCGTACCGCGTCGTTGACGTCCGCGGTCGCGCCGTCGAGGGAGATCTGGACGTCCACGTAGTCGTTGGCGGCGAGGCGGCGGGCGGCTTCGGGGGTGATGCGGACGCCGTTGGTGGAGAACTTCACGCCGACGTGGTGGGCGGTGGCGTAGTCGAGGAGTTCCCAGAAGTCGGCGCGGACGGTGGGCTCTCCGCCGCCGATGTTGACGTAGAAGACCTGCATGGCCTCCAACTCGTCGATGACCGCCTTGGCTTCGGCGGTGCTCAGCTCGCGCGGGTCGCGTCGGCCGGAGCTGGAGAGGCAGTGGGTGCAGGCCAGGTTGCAGGCGTAGGTCAGTTCCCAGGTGAGGCAGATCGGCGCGTCGAGCCCGGACTCGAAGAGATCGACCAGCCGGGTCGGGTCGGCGGTGGCGGTCATGGGGTCCTTCCGACGAGCATCGACGACTCGGTGAGGGCTGCCAAGGCCCTTCCGTAGCGCGGTAGTTCGGCCTCCTCGACACCGGCCGCCAGACAGGCGGCGCGGGCCGTGGGGGCGTCCGTGAGGGACTCGACGACGGCCAGGAGTCTGCGGTCCTTGAGGAACGTCAGCCTGCGGGTGCCGAAGTGGTAGAGAAGCGCGCCGAACGGTTCCGGTCGCACCGAGACCTGGGGGTGCAGACCGAGGGCGCGGTCAAGGGTCGGCGCGGTCATGCGCGCGGCTTAGTAGACACCGCACATGCCGTCGATGGAGATCTCCTCGATGAGGTCGTCGGCCTCGATCAACTGCCCTTCCGTGACGGGTTCTTCGGCCTGGTTCTCGTTGGCCGGGACGGTCGGTGCGGACCGGAGTTCGTTCATGCGACTCTCCCTGGGCATCTGGGCGGCTGCGCGGTCGACAGTAATGGCACCCGGTGCCGAAAGTGAAGAGGGAGACACCATGATTCTTTCGACCGGTCGGTCTATAGCTGCGTCGGGGCCCGGTTGAGCCGCCCGGACGTCATCGTCGTGGGCGCGGGCGGCAGCGGCGCACCGCTGGCCGCGCGGCTGAGCGAGGACTCCGGGCGGAGTGTGCTGCTGCTGGAGGCGGGGCCTGTACCGCGCCAACTCGCCCTCTTCGGACGAGGGTTGCTGGACGCGCGACTCGTTCCGGGTGCGCAGCCCGGGCATCCCGCCGTCCAGCCGTACGCCGTCCACCTCACGCCACGGCGGCCCTATACGGTCGTACGGGGGCGCCTGCTCGGCGGGTCGACGACCGTCAACGGCGGGTACTTCGTGCGCGCCCGGCGGGAGGACTTCGAGCGCTGGTCGGCGGTGGGAGGTGCCGCCTGGTCGTACGAGCGGGTGCTTCCGCTGCTGCGGTCGATGGAGTCCGATCTCGACCACGGCGCCGACGAGACGCACGGCTCCGGGGGTCCCGTGCCGGTCCGGAGCACCGGCCTGCGGCACCCCGCCGCCGCGGCATTCCGGTCGGCGGCACGGGAGTTGGGGTTCCCCGAGGAGGCCGACAAGAACGCCCAGGGTACGCCCGGGTTCGGGCCCGTACCGTCCAACGCGCTGGACGGGACACGGGTCAACACCGGTATCGGCTATCTCCTGAAGGCACTCGACCGCCCCAACCTCCGGGTAGTGGGCGGGAGTTCGGTCCAAAGGGTCGTCGTCGAACACGGGCGCGCGACCGGCGTCGTCGTCGAGCGCGACGGTCGTCGTACGACCATGGAGTGCGGCGAAGTCGTGCTGTGCGCCGGGGCGTTCGGGTCCGCCCACCTGTTGCACCTGTCGGGCATCGGACCGCCCGACGAGCTGGAGCGCCTCGGCATTCCGGTCACCGTGGACTCCGCTGCCGTAGGAGCCAGGTTCGGCGACCATCCGCAGCTGGTTCTGGAATGGCGGCCGCGACGACCGCTGCCCGAACCCGCCGGCTCCTGGCTCGGCGGATGCCTCCACCTGTCCTCGTCGGACGGCGAGTACCCGGGCGGCGATCTGGAGATCCTGCAGTCGCTGGTCCCCATGGCAGGCCTGGTCGGCGCAACGGTGACCGTGCCCGGCGCGCCCCTGGCGTTCCTGGCGTCCGTGCAGTCACCCCGGCTCAGCGGGCGCCTGCGCACACGTTCCGCCGACGCGGCCACTCCCCCGCGTCTCGACTACGGCTATCTGGAGACCGTCGAGGACCGGCGACGCCTGCGTGAAGTCGCCCGCACCACGGCCGAGTTGGTGGCGACGGACGCGTTCGCGGAGGTGTCCCGCGGGCTGGTGGAGCCGGGGCCGAAGGTCCTGGCGGACGACCGACTGCTCGACCGCTGGATCGAGACGCACCTCGGTACCTCGCACCACACCTGCGGCACGGTTCCGATGGGTCCCGCCGACGCTGCCGGGTCAGCCGTGGACCACTACGGGCGGGTACACGGTGTCGTCGGGCTACGGGTCGCGGACACATCGATCCTGCCGAGTCCGCCGCTGCGGGGGCCGGCGGCCACTGCTGTGCTCGTCGGGGAGCTCGTCGCCGATGCGATGCGGCGCGACGTGCCGTAGAGGTTGCGGGCGCGGGGTCACAGTCCGGCCGGTTCCTCGAAGCCGACCGCGAGCTGCCGTAGGGCCAGGGCCGACGCGCCGCCCGGCCGGGGAACTGTGTGCCGAGGCACCGCTACGAGGCGTAGCGCACGGGCGAGTCGGCCCGCAGCGTCGCGCCCCTCAGGATCAGCGGCATATCGGCGAACTCGCCGCCGACACCCATGCGACACCCCCTGCCCGGAAGGGGGCACGAGGTCGGAGCCCGGCCAGGCCCCCGAAGCCGACCCCAAGTTGACGTAGACCCAGGACCAACACGCCACCCGGCCCGCCGCACTCCGCGACCAGGCACCCCCACGAGGCACAGCACACGGCCGCATCAGCCCACAGCGACGCGACCCCCAAGACCAGCACCACAACAGCGAACTCGCCACCAAACACCCAAACGACACCCCCTGCCCAGAAAGAGTCCCGGAGTCAGAGCCCAGCCGGGCCCTCGAAGCCGGCCGCCAGTTGCCGTAGACCCAGGTCCAACAGCCCCCCAAGGCTGGCCTGTTCGTCCGTCAGCCAGTGGTCGTACGCGGCGATGCACGCGGCCAGGACCGTGTGGCCGATCAGGGCGGGCAGCAGGTCCGAGGTTGGCCGGCCGGTGCGGCTCGCGGCGAACTTCGTGACGAGGGAGCGCCACGAGGCGTAGCGGACGGTCGAGTCGGCCTGGAGGGTCGGGACCTTCAGGATGAGTGCCATGCGCTGGCGGTGCCAGGGCACGGCCGCCGGGTCGAAGCGGTTGAACTCGACGACCGCGCCGCGCAGTGCGTCCATCATCGGGGCGGCCGGATCGGCGGCCGTCAACAGGCCGTCGAGCTTGACCAGTTCGGCTTCGAAGTCGCCCCACACCAGGTCGTTCTTGGAGGCGAAGTAGCGGAAGAAGGTGCGGCGGCCGATGCCCGCCGCGGCGGCGATGTCGTCGACGGTCGTCCGGTCGAAGCCCTGCCGTGCGAACAGCTCGAAGCCCACCCGCTCCAGTGCGGCCCGCGAGGTCGCGGGCGGCCGGCCCGTCCTGGTCTGCCGCTGTTCGTGCTCACCCTGCTCACCGTCCACAGCGGACATCATGCACAGGTGTGGGGTTCGGAGTGGCTCCGCACCATGTGCAGCGCCATGCCCGCCACCGTGCTCATGCGGCGCTTGCGGAGGTCCAGGACGGGTGTTGTGACCGAAATGCCGTGGGAAGCAAGGAGGTTCATCAAGGCCCAGATGAGATCGGGGCGTCCGGTGAGAGGGAGTTCCTGGGCGTCCGGGGTGATCACGGCGGCCTCGGTGACGCCCGCGAGGAGGTTGGTGCGGGCCCAGTCGACCACGTACGAGACGCTGTTCGGGCTGACGACGAGGACGACCTCCTTGGTGCGGTGGAGGACCGTCAGGTAGTCCATCGGCACCGTCAGGCGGCGGGCCGCGTCGAACGGGGGTGTGCCGTCCGCCGGTTGGACGCGGAGCACGGTGTCGAGGACCGGGCCGTGGTCCTGGAAGGTGGTCCTGGCGCGCATCTCCAGGAAGCGGGCGCGGACCAGGACGCCGCCGCGGCGCGACCAGCGTCGGCCGACCGAGCCGAACGCGCCTGCCTCGCCCGGGAGTTGGTCCGCGAGCCGGCGGGCTTCCTCGCCCGGTTCGCTCACCGGTGCCGGTTCCTCGGGGTAGGCCCGGTCCTGGTCGGCCAGGGCATTGAGACGAGCCGCCGTGTGCGGGTCCAGGCGGCGGAGGTCGAGCGTGTCGCCGGTCATGGCGATGCCTCCGGCCTCGCGTGAGATCCGCATCTGCCGCAACTGGCGTTCAACACGTCTTGTCACCACGGACGTTCGGCCTTCCAGGTCGATCACCCGGGCGGTTCTGGCGCCTGCGAGCAGGGCGCTGCTCGGCCACAGGGGAACGGCCGTCCGCTGGGTGCCCGGCGGGGCGGGGTGGACAAGGACGGCCAGGCGGCCCGCCGTGATCGCCGACAGGCACAGGGACGGCACCCGACACTCGCCCGTGACCTCGAACCGGGCGGCCGCATCGGACACCTCGGCGCCGTACACCCGCAGCCTCAGCTTGATCAATGGCGTGAACTCGTCGGGGGTGTAGTTGCCGGAGTGGGTCGTGAAGGTCGCCTCGCCCTCGGGTCTGTAGCGGACCAGCGACGCCTCCAGGACATCCGCCCGTACCAACTCGGCCTGCTCCGAGCCCTTGGGGGACCGGGGCGCCCACATGACGAACGAGTCGTTCCCGTACGAGGTCCGCTCGCCCTTGACGCGGTCCCTGCGTGTGATGCGGGGATATTCCTGTCGCGTGCTGGTCGACGCGAGGACAGGAATCATGATCGTGCCGCCGAGCCCGCAGCAGATCGCCAACGCCGGCCAGCCCCAGCCGGGATCGTCGGCCCAGGCGGACCAACCCACCAGGAGAAAGAACGGTGCCACCGAAAGGCAGACCGCGGTGAACACCAGGTTGCCCACGAACACACCGGCACGGCTGCGCATTGTCCTCCTTCTTCGTGTACGCAGGTGCTCGCACCTACAACTCCACGCGAAACCGGCCGCCGTTCGGATCGACCACGGCCTTCAGCCGGAGGCCGACGCGCAGGGCGGGGTGGTGCGTGCGTTTCCAGGTCGTCTCGAACGTCCGCAGCCCCGGCCCGCCGATCCGCAGATCGACCAGGACGCCGGACTCCTCGCCGTTCCGGTCGAAGTCGGTAAGGTCGGTGACCTCCGCGGTCGCCGGAACCCCGACGGCGTCGAGCCGCCGGTTGAGCTCTCTCTCGGCGCCCGTGTGGAACCAGAGCCCCAGGCCCACGGGAACGAAGACCACCGTGAACACGACGCCCATGACCATGAGTTCGGCGCCGGTGAAGAAGGCGAAGGCCAGCATGACCGGGCCGCACAGAAACATCACCGCGGCACTGAGATACAGGCTCGCGGCATCCACTCCGCCGACCTGCCCCACCAGTGACATCTCCGGTGACGTGGGGACGCTTTCGTCCCGTTCCCCGTCGTCGGCCATGTCAGTGCTGCGCGCCCCCTGGCCGGCTCCGCTCCAGTCGCTCCGCCAGGGCTTGCAGGTCGGGGAGGCGGTGGGCGTCGTAGTACATGGTGTGGCTTCTGCCTGCCTTGGTGGTGATCGTCAGTTTGTGGCTCCGGCCGGTGCGGAACTCGATCCGGGGTTCCTCCCAGACGTGGTAGCGGGCGGCGTCGTTGAAACCGAACACCTCCAGCACCCTGCCGTCGAAGGAGAGCATCGTGGAGTCGTTCAGCGGCGCGTCGAAGTACGGGGACTGGGTCACAGGGCCACCCCGTCCCCGGCGTAGAGGTAGCTCCCGGGCTGCGCCGGGTCGGCCACCAACAGCACCTGGTCCCCGGCACGGGGGATCCGCAGCTTGGAGACGATGGTGTGGAGGGTGATCCGGTCGGTGCCGCCGGTCGGCTGCACCACCAGGTCCACGACCGGGTCGTGGTTGACCAACTGACCGGTGTCGCTGATCGATACGACGACGGCGGCGGTGGTCGGCGCTCCGGCGGCGAGCAACTGCTGTACTCCGAGGCCCGAGTTGTAGGCGCCGATCGACTGCTGGACCCGGGCGAAGTCCTCGTTGCCGAGGAACGCGCGAGTGGCACGGCCGTAGAAGCCCTTGCCGCCCGCCACTTGGCCCGCGATCTCGGCGGCCCGCTCCTCGCGGGTCTTGCGGCGCCCGAAGATTCCCATGGCGGTGTCTCCTTCTGGTCGGGGTGGATTCCCGTGGTTCCCGCTGTCCCGGTGGACGCTACCTACCGCGCATCCCCTACCGATCCCAGGTTCGCCCGCGCGATCTCGGACGACGTACCCTCCTGACATGCCGTTTCCGAGCCAGTCGACTGGTGAGCGCCGACCGCGCGCCATGGTCATCGACGGTGCCTGGCGTGGTCTCGGGGCGGGGCTGGAGGCGCTCAGTGGCCCGGGTGGCGCCCCGTTGACCCGGACGGTCAAGCTGATCGTGCTGCCGCTGATCGTCAGGCCGGCGCTGCACCCCGAACTCTCCGCGGACTTCCTGGCACCGGAACCGGCCGAGCGTCTCGACGCGCTGATACGGGAGTCCGGCGCGCGGCTCGTCGCGACGGCACAGTGGTTCACGCTCCTCAAGAGGACCCGCCGGGCGCTGGGCGTCGTGACGGGCAATCCCCAGGATCTCTACTTCCAACGGTGCTTCGAGTTGGCCTCCGAGCATGGTCCGCCCGGCGCCGACGCGGGCACGGGCGAGTTGGCCAGGGCCGTCGTCCAGGACGCTGCGGACGCCGACGGCGGCCGTACGGTGGACGCGCTGAAGCGTCATCTCGCGGACCCCTCCCAACAGGCCGGACTCGAAAAGGAGTTGGTCGCCGAGTGGGCGAGTCGCCGGTTGGCTCCGGCCTCGGCTACGGCCACTGCGCTCACGCTGGCGGCCCAGGCTCTGGAAGCCTGCGGCAAAGTGGCGGGGCCGGGGAAGTCACCGGAGTACGCGGCCATGGTGGAGGCGGGGCACGGTGAACTGCTCGGCCGGACGCTGTGGACGCAGGCGGGCGGGGTCTGGGGCCGTGACGATCTTCCGGCCCATCTCGGGCTGACGGAGCGGCAGTTGCCGCCGCGTCCGCAGGTCGGCCGGGGTGCTTCGACGGCCACGCTGCCCGCGCCGCTGGACCGCACACTCTTCGAACGACTCTTCGTCGTACTCCAGTCGTCGGCCCGACGCGAGCAACTGCCCACCGTGCCGGAGCTGGTCGGGCGGGAGGTCGGCCGCAGTTGCGCTCCGCTCGGTCTGTACGACGAGACCCTGCGCGTCGCTGCCGTGCTGGGCGGCCGGCTCGCGGTAGGACTCGATCCGCTCGGCACCGGAGAGTCCGCGCCGGGGCGGACGTCGGCGCACCGGGCCGTCAACAGCCGTTGGCGAAGGGAGGCTTCGGTCCTCCGCGCCCGCCGGATGACCGTCTCGCCCAGCCCCGATCCGGACGGCGGTGTCCTGGACGCCCTCGCCGAGGACCTGCGAACGCCCTGGGCCGCCTACATGCGCCGGCTGTGGGTGCGGTTGCACGGACGGGACGTACGCGAGGCCGCGCTCCCGGACGCCGCGTCGGCCTGGGCGGTTCTCGACGGGGTCGCCCGCTCGGTGATGATGGACCACCGGGCCAGGGTGCGGTCGGCATTGCGGACGCTGTCGGCGTCGGGCCCGTCCGCCGTGCCGGATGCGGCTGAGCGGAGAAGCGCGTGATGGCGCAGGGCCCCGCCGAAGTCCTCCATGGCACGATCCGCGTCGCCGCCTCCGCCCCTGCGGGCCCTCTCCCCCACCCCGAATCCGCCCAGACGGTCCTCCAATGGGGTCGTCCGCTCCGTGATGACGGACCGCCGAGCCAAGGTGCGGCGGACGTTGCGCACGCTGTCGGCACCAGCCCCGTCCGGCATGCCGGAAGCGGCCGAGTCGAGGAGCGTGTGATGGCGGTGAGCCCCGCCGAAGGCCACGTCATGCTCGGCAACGACGGCACGATCCGGACCACCGCCACCGAACCCCCGGGCTCCGTACCCCGCCCCCACTTCGACCAGGCGGTCATCAACGAGGTCACCCGCTCCGTGATGACGGGCCACCAAGCCAGAGTGCGATCAGCAGTGCGCACACCGTCAGCAGCCGCCCCAACCGCTGTACCGGAAGCGGCCGAGCAGAGGAGCGCATGATGGCCTCGGGATCCGCCGAAGTCCGCGTCGCGCTCGGCGGCGACGGCACGATCCGGACCACCGCCACCGATCCCCCGGGCTCCGTACCCCGCCCCCACTTCGACCAGGCGGTCATCAACGAGGTCACCCGCTCCGTGATGACGGGCCACCGAGCCAGAGTGCGATCAGCAGTGCGCACACCGTCAGCGGCGGCCCCAACCGCTGTACCGGAAGCGGCCGAGCAGAGGAGCGCATGATGGCCTCGGGACCGGCCGAAGTCCGCGTCGCGCTCGGCGGCGACGGTACGGTCCAGATCGCTGCCGCCGATTCTGCGGTCCCTTTCCCCCGCCCGGACTTCACCCAGGCGGTGGTCGACGTCGCAGGAGCAGTGCTGACCTGGCCCGTCCTCGGGGACCCGGAGCCGCCGATGGCGGAGATCCATGATGTGGGGCGGGCTCAGCAGTGGCTGTGGGCGGTCTACGGCGAGCGCGTCGCCGCCGCCGTGTACGCCTGCGCGGTGGGCGAGTCAACCGGTGCCCGGGTGACGGCGGACAGGACCTCGCTCGCGGGCAGTGCCGCCCGGCTCGGCCTCGGGCACTGGGCGGCGCGCTGGTGGCCGGCGTCGCACCTGGACGGGATCGCCGCGCTCGAACCGGACGTACTCGGGCTGGAGTTGGCCGCGCTGACCCATGAGTGCCAGCAGTTGTTCGACGACGAGGGCGATCAACTCGACGACTGCGCAGCCGAGTTGATCGCGGATCACGAAGCCGCCCTCGATCCGCTGATCCAGTGGTGGCACGCCACAGCGCCGTCGGCGGACACGGCACGTCGGTTGGAGAGCGTCCTGCGATCGGTCGACAGCGCGGCCGACAGCGCTGGGCTCGACGGGCAGGCCCTGCGCCGTCTCCGGTCGGCGCTGGACCGGTCCCGTCCGGGCGGCGGCGCCGCGGTCGATCCCGTGTCGCCGTTCGTACGACTCCGCGACTACGCCCTCGCCGCAGGCGACCCGCTCGTCGCAGGCGGCCGAGTGATCGCGCGGGGCTCGGGGACCAACGACTGGCGCCGCTACCCACCCGGCTTCGTCGACGCCTCCGAGACCGCGGTGTCCTGGACCGCCCGCGCACTGGGCGCGCGACGCCAGATCGAGGTTGAGGTCGTCGCGCATCTCACCGCGCCCGTCGCCGGCGCGCTTCTCGTCGCGGAGGTCGGGGTCGAGGCCGGCCGCCCCCATCGCGTGCCCCTCGCCAGGCGGGACGACGTGTGGAGCGGCCGGGCCGACCTGAATCTGCCGGCCGGGGACACGCAGCCCGGGACAGAGATCGGCGTGCTGCTGCCCGGCTTCGATCCGGGGCCGGGTCCCGGAGGTTCCGCCGACCGGGACGCGGTCCGCGCGCTGGTCCGACAACGGCTCACGACAGCGGCACAGCCGTACCCGCACAACTCGGCACCGCACGACGGAACTTCGACGCCCCTCCTCACCGAGATCACTGCCGCCACCACCGATGAGGACTACTGACGGATGCCGAACGAGACCGGTGTGGTGACACCCCTCTACGGCGAGCCCTTCGACAGTGGGCTGGCCCGGGCCGAGGAGTATCAGCTCGGTGCCGATCTCGCGGCCGCGGTCGCCGTCTACGAGGAGTTGCTCAGCCTCGCCGAGTCCCTTGAGGACTCTCCCGACGTGCGGTTCCTGCGCGCGCATCTGCTGGCCAACATCGCGAGTGTCCAGCTCGTCGCCACGGACCTGGTCGCGGCCAAGGACGCCAACAGGCGGTCCCGTGCCCTGCTCGACGGCATCGCGGCGGAGCCGATGGGGCCGCGTGGGCGCCAACTGTGGCTGGAGATGCTGCTGCGAGCGCTGCTCGCCAGGGCCGACCTGCTGCGCCGGACCGGGCATCCGGACGAGGCGCTGGCCTGTCTGGACGAGGCGGCGGGCAGGCTGCCCGAGTTCAACGACCCCGATGGTCTGCGTACCTCCGAACTCGGCCTGAACCGTGTGCACTTGCTGATGGACCGGGGCGAGTGGGGAGCCGCCGAGGAGCAGGCGTCGGCGCTGCTGGCCACCACACCGGAGACGGCGGCGGAGACCATCCCGCGGCTGCTGGTCGCCCTCGGTCTTGTCTGCTCCTCGACCGGGCGGTTCGACGCCGCCGAGGACTACTTCGCTCGCGCGGAGGACCGCCTCCGGGCCTCGGGCGACACCGGTGAGCAGCGGATGCTGCTGGCGCACCGGGCGCACGCCGCGCTGCACCGGGGCGAACTCGCCCTCGCGGAGCGGTTGTTCGCGGAGGCGTCCGCGTTCTTCGAGCGGCAGCGGTGGTTCGGCGACCTCGCGGTCTGTGAGCAGGCCCGGGCCTTTCTCGCCGGGCGGCGCGGTGACGCCGCCGGCGCGGAGGATCTGCTGGCGGCGAGCCTGGCCCGGTTCGAGCGGCTCGGCGCCTCGGTCGCCGCCGCCGACACGATGCTGCTCAGCGCCCAACACGCCTATGAGCAGGGCGAGATCGACGAGATGAAGCGGCTGGCCCAGCAGGCGCGTGACGTGTACCAGGAGCGGGAGGTGTACGAGCGGTGCGCGCAGGTCGACCTCATGCTCGCGCGCACCCTTGAGGACAACCTGAACCGGACCGACCACGGCGACCGCGAGCGGGAGTCCATCGACAACGCGCTCTCGCTCGCCCTGCCCTCCGCACTGGCCCTGGAGGCGGCCCGCTACGACTTCGCCACCGCCCACGCGCGCAGTCAGTGGCTCCAACTCGCCGATGCGGCCATGCAGTTGGTTTACCGGCTCGCTGTCCGGCGGCAGGACCAGGGTCTGCTCTTCGAACTGGCGGAACACCGCTGCGCGGGCGCCTCGCTCGCCTTGGACCGTACGCCACGCTCCACGTCCACGTCGGTCTTCCCGGACGCGGGCATGAAGTCGTACGGGCCCTACGAGGACGGCGAGGGCGCGATGACGCTCGGGGGTGTGGCGGCGGAGGCCGCCGCCTCGGTCGGGCTGCGGGTCGCGCCGCCGCCGAAGGTGCGGATGTCGGCTCAGTCGGGTCCGGGCCGCGTCGCGCTCCAGGAGTACATCGCGGCGGCCGAGTTCCGCTATCGCCGGCCGATCGTGGCCGAGGAGGAGGTGCCCTTCTGGATCACCGACGACCTGACGAGCCGCCCGGTCGTGCAGATCCGGTTGGCCGATGCCGGCGATCTGTTCATGACCTGGACGTGGGCGGGCGGGGCTCGGGGCTTCGGCACCGGTCAGGGACCCGGGGCCGAAGTCGACCAGGCCGTACGGGCGTTGGCCGACGCGTTGCCGGGGGCGGGCGACGGCGGGGAAGGGATGCGGCGGGCGTTCGGGGCCGGCGCGCTGGCCCAGCCGGAGAGCGAGCGTCGGCTTGCGCGGCTGCTGGCCGAGGCGTTGTGGCCGGAGGGGCTGACGGCGCAGATACGGCAGGTGTCGGAGCGGGCGGGCCGGCCGCTGATCCGGATCCAGCCGTCGCCCCGGGTCGCCCAGGTGCCCTGGGAACTCCTCGCGGTCGACGACGACGATGTGCGGCTCATCGAACTGGCGGACGTCGTGACCACCGCACCGGCGTCATTGCGCCCACGCGATCCGGCGGCCCCGAAGAACCGGTCGACGGATACCGACCCCGTCGTTCTCGTCCTCGACCCCCGCATCCCCGGATTCCGATCCGACTCCCCGCTCGGCTCGGTCCTGGGACCGCCCGGCTCCGACCCGGAACTGCTGTCCTTGGTCCGGCGTCGCCTCGACGCGGGCGCCGTCGTACCGTCCGTCGCCACCCCCGCGGAGGCCTTCCGCCGTACGGACCTGGACCGGGACTGGCTGAGCGGGGTGCTCCGCAAGGGCGCCCGCAGACTGATGTACGTCGGCCATGTGAGCGGTGCGCCGGTCGAGGGCGGCCAGAGCGAGGACGGCACCCTGCACCTGAGCTGCGCGGCGGAAACCGTAGGGCTGGCGGAACCGTTGCGCAGCCATCGGCCGCTGTCGGCCAAGGATCTCCTGCTGGGTTCGCTCCCGCTGCGCGCGGACGGCGAACCCGGCGCTCGGATCTGGCCCGCGCCGGCCCGGGTCGCCCTGATCGGCTGTGAGAGCGGCGGCGATCTGCGGTTCGCCGAGTCGTTCGGTCTGGCGACGGCGATGCTCCACAACGGTGCCGAGCTGGTCACCGCGACCCGCTGGGTGCTGCCGACCGGTTTCGCCTTCCACCGACTGGCCCGACTGCCGGACTCCGTACGCCCGTTGACGGAGGCTGTCGTCGCCGTCGACACGGCGCACGAGGACCCCGATCCCGTGCGGAGTCTTGGCGGCTGGCAGCGTGAGCAGCTCGACCGGTGGCGCGCGGGCGGCCGTATCGAACACTCGCCGCTGCTGTGGGCGGCGATGACCTGCATCGTGGTCTGACCTGTCAGAGCCGCACGATGATCAGGGCGGTGTCGTCGGTGGCGCCGCCGCGCGGCAGCAGTTCGAGGAGTACGGCGTCGGCGAGGGCTTCGGGGTCGGCGTTCTGGTGGCGGACCAGGGAGTCGGCGAGGCGGGCCAGGCCCCTGTCGATGTCCTCGCGGCGGCGTTCGATCAGGCCGTCGGTGTAGAGGACCAGGGTGGAGCCGCGGGAGAACGTGGTGCCGGCCTGCGGTCTGGGCATCGGGGCGGGGCGGGCGTCGAGCGGCGGGTCGGTGGCGCGGTCCAGGAACTCGACGCGGCCGTCGGGATGGACCAGGACGGGTGGCGGGTGGCCGGCGCTGCTGTAGGTGATGGTGTGCTGGTCGAAGTCGACGAAGGTGGTGACCACGGTGGCGGATTCGGCGCCGTCCACGACATGGGCGTAGCGGCCCAGGACGTCCAGGGCCTGGGCGGGGCCGTCCGCGACCCGGGAGGTGGCGCTCAGCGCGCTGCGCAGTTGGCCCATGACGCCGGCGGCGGCGAGGCCGTGGCCGACGACGTCCCCGACGGAGACGCCGATACGGTCGCCGCCGACCAGGCCGACCACGTCGTACCAGTCCCCGCAGACGTTCAGGGAGCCGACCGCGGGCCGGTAGCGCACGGCGATCTGGTGGCTCACGCTCTGGCGGCGGGTGGGCAGCATCGCCTCCTGGAGGGCCAGGGCGACCTCGCGTTCGCGGGCGTGGGCGCTGCGCAGGCGTTCGTTGACTTCCTGCAGTTCGCGGGCGCGGGTGTACAGCTCGGCCTCCAGGACGCGGGTGCGGCTGCCGCCGGAGCTGCCGCGGGCGCGGATCAGTTCGGTGACCTCCTCGACGCGGTGGACGAGGAGCACCACCTTGCCGCCCTCGTCGAGCACGGGCGCGTTGACCGGGCTCCAGTAGCGCTCCTCCCACTGCCCGGGGCGCTGGGTCGACTCGACGTCGTAGCGCTGGAGGGCCATGGCGTCGCGTTCGCCCGTGGCTACTACGCGCCGCAGCGAGATCTCCAGGTTGCGCATGCCGGTGGCGGCGGGGTCGTTCGGGTTGTCGGGGAAGACGTCGAAGAGGAAGCGGCCGACCACCTGCTCGCGGGTACGGCCGGACATGCGCAGGAACTCCTCGTTGGCGTCGGCGTACACCAGGTCGGGAGTCAGCAGCGCCACCATGCCGGGCAGCCCCTGGAACACCGCGCCGTAGTCGATCGTCGCGTCGGTCATGGCCCTGCCACCAATCGCCGCTATCACACCATTTTCCCACCATATAGGCAGACCGGGCAGCCCCCAGGGGCACTTTGTGTTCACCCAGTCACTCGGTGACACACGGTGGATAGGGTGCCTCGGTGACAACGCCCTCCTCCTCCCCCACCCGGCTGATCCTGCTGCGCGGAAACAGCGCCTCCGGCAAGAGTTCGGTGGCCACCGGTCTGCGTGAGCGGTACGGCCGCGGTATCGCCCTGGTGCGTCAGGACACCCTGCGTCGCGAGGTGCTGCGCGAGCGTGACCTCCCCGGCGGCGCGAACATCGGTCTGATCGACCTGACCGTGCGGCACGCCCTGGCGCACGGGTTCCACACCGTGCTCGAAGGCATCCTGTACACCGCCCACTACGGCGAGATGCTGGCCGGGCTGCTCGCCGACCACCCGGGCCGCACCCACTGCTACTACCTCGACGTGTCCTTCGAGGAGACCCTGGCCCGGCACGCCACGAAGCCCATCGCCGACGAGGTCTCCGAGCACCAACTCCGGGAGTGGTACCGGCCGTTGGACGTGCTGCCCGGTGGCGTCGAGACGGTGGTCCCGGCGACGAGCCCGCTGGAGGGGACGGTCGGGCGGGTGCTGCGCGAGTCCGGCCTGTGCGAGGGCGCTCGGGCGGAGGCCGGTTGACCGGTCGTAGGCTGTCGTCGTGATCGAGAGCGAGACTCCGGGTGCGGCGGCGGCCCGGCTCACCGGGTGCGCGGTGTCCGGTGAGCGTGCCGTGTCCGGGGCGGTCACCGAAGTCACGCTGGACGGCGGGCAGTTGGTGGTGGTCAAGGGCGACGAGGCACCGGGCGCGGTGCGGGCCGAGGCGGCGGGGCTGCGCTGGCTGGCCGACGCAGGTACCGTCCGGGTGCCCGCCGTGCGCGGGCTGGACGAACGCTGGCTGGTCACCGACTGTGTGCGCACCGGGCCGCCGAGCGCGCGAGCGGCGCTCCGGTTCGGCCGTGACCTGGCCGCGCTGCACGCCTCCGGTGCGTCCGCGTTCGGCGCGCCGCCGCCCGGCGGCCCCACGGACGCGTACATCGGGCTCGCTCCGATGCGCGATGTGCCGGGCACCGACTGGCCCAACTGGTATGCGGAACAACGGGTGTTGCCCTATCTGCGCCGCGCGGTCGACGCGCACACCCTGCGCGCGGACGAGGCTACGGCGGTGGAGCGGGTCTGCGAGCGACTGCCCGAGCTGGCCGGTCCCGCCGAGCCGCCCGCGCGGCTGCACGGTGATCTGTGGAACGGCAATGTGCTGTGGGGCGCCGACGGGAACGTGTGGCTGATCGACCCGGCCGCGCACGGCGGACACCGGGAGACCGATCTGGCCATGCTCCACCTCTTCGGCTGCCCGCACCTGTCCGAGGTGCTGGAGGGCTATCAGCGGGTAGCGCCGCTCGCCCCCGGCTGGGCCGACCGCGTCGGGCTGCACCAGCTGTTTCCGCTGCTGGTGCATGTGGTGCTGTTCGGGCGCGGCTATGCCGAGCGGGCGCTGTCGGTGACGCGGGCGGCCCTTCGGACTGCCTGACGAGCCCCGGCCGGATGACCTCGGTCAGGGCCGCCCGTCGCCGTGGTCCGGTCAGACCTGCGGGCGTCGGCCCCGCTCCTGGTGGGGGAACGTCTGGTCCGCGCCCGGCAGGGTGGGCTTGGGCAGCGTCGCAACTTCCTCCTGCGCCTTCTCCAACTGCTCCGCCGTGTCGTGCGGCAGCCGGGGCGGGCGCGGGCGGGCGTCACGGAAGCGGAACGCGGTGGTGAAGTCGCCGAAGGTCTCCCGCCGCCAGTCGGTGACGTTCGGCTCCTCGACCCCGGTGAACCGCTCCAGGAACTGCAGCGCCGAGGTGTGGTCGAAGGCCTCCGAGGCGACCCAACCACCCACGGTCCAGGGCGAGATGATGATGGCGGGCACCCGGAAGCCGCCACCGATCGGCAGCCCCTGGATGAACTCGTCCTTGGTGCCCGCGGGCGGGGTCGGCGGTACGACGTGGTCGAACAGGCCGTCGTTCTCGTCGTAGTTGAGGATGAAGGCGGTCTTGGCCCACACCTTCGGGTTCGAGGCTATCGCCTCGATCTTCGAGGCCACGTAGTCGGCACCGGCGGCCGGGAGGTAGTCCGGGTGCTCCGACTGGTAGCTCGTGGGGCAGATCCACGACACCGTCGGCAGCCGGTCGTTGCGGGCGTCGTCCTCGAACGTGCCGTGCGGCTGCGGACGTACACCCCGCTCATAGAGGTCGGAGCCGGGCTGGGCGTTCTTGAACGAGGCGAACTGCTCCAGCATGTTGGTGCCGTAGTCGTCCTCCTCCTGGTACACCTTCCAGCTCACGCCGGCGTTCTGGAGGCGTTCCGCGTACGTCGTCCAGCGGTACGGCGTCGGCGCGACGTTGCTGATGATCGGGCCGCCCTGGGTGCCGCCGGGGTCGATCGAACCGGTCATCCACATCAGCCGGTTGGGCCAGGTCGGCCCGAACACCGAGCAGAAGTAGTTGTCGCAGATGGTGAACGTCTCGGCGAGCGCGAACTGGAACGGGATGTCCTCGCGTGTGTAATAGCCCATCACGTAGGGGCCGTTGACGCCGTCGGCCGCACGGTGGGCCGGCAGCCACTGGTCCATCCTGCCGTTGTTCCAGGCCTGGTGCTGCACCGACCAGGCGTGGCTCGTGGACGGGATCGCCTGGGCGCTGGAGGTGTGGGTGTCGAGGTGGAACGGGAGGAGGTAGCCCTTCGGGTTCACCGCGTCCGGCTGGTAGAAGACGCTGCGCCCGGTGTCGAGTGTGCGGGCGTGCGGGTCGGCGAAGCCGCGAACGCCGGACAGGGTGCCGAAGTAGTGGTCGAACGACCGGTTCTCCTGCATCAGCATGACGACGTGTTCGATGTCCCGCAGCGAGCCGTTCTTCGGCGGCTCGGCGGCGACGGCTTTCTGGACGCTCGGCGGGAGGAGCGAGAGCGCCGCGGCGCCGCCCAGTGCGCCCGCGGCGGAACCCAGGAGTCTACGACGTGTCAACTCGGCCATGATTGCCCCTTCTTGACGGTGCTTCGAGGGATCTCGTGGACCAGACCTCGGATCACTGTCCGCCCGTGGCGGCAAGGGGTGTCAGGGGCGTGCGATGAATTTGCGGCCAACGCGCGGAAAGGGGTTGGCCAAGCCGTGACCGGCAACATCCTTGCGTTGCCGAGGTGTTGCCGAACCTTGAGATTGTTTCCCGTCGGTGAGGCCGGCTGCGTCGGCGCCTAGGCGTTCGTCTGGACCGGGTTCCTGGGGCGCAGCCGGGCGGCGATCGCCGCCACGTCGTCCTCCGCGTCCTGCACATGGAGGCGCAGCACGATGTCGTCGAGGAGGCGGGAGACGCCCTGGCCGGGGTGCAGCCGGAGCCGGGCCAGCCGGGCGAGGGAGACATCGATGTCCTCGTCGCGCCGCTCGACCAGTCCGTCGGTGTACATGACCAGGGTGTCCTCGGGGGTGAGGGTGAGCGTGGTCATCTCGTAGTCGGCGAAGCCCGTGCCGAGGGGTGGGCCGACGGGGACGGGAATCAGTTCCCCGGCGCCGTCGCGGTGGAAGACGGCGGGCGGGAGATGGCCCGCGCCGGCGAACGCGGCCGTGCCCCGGTCCGGGTCGAGCAGGGCGAGCAGACAGGTCGCCGGGCGGCGGTTGTGCTCCTCGGACATGGCGGTGTCCATCTGGCGCAGGATGCGGTGGGGCGGGAGGTCGGTGGAGGCGACGTAGCGCAGCATCGAGCGGTACGCGTTCATGTCGACCGCCGCGTCCAGGCCGTGCCCCATGACGTCGCCGATGACGAGGAGGGTGCGGCCGTAGTGCAGTCGTACGGCCTCGAACCAGTCGCCGCCGACGAGGGTGCCGCTGCCCGCGGGCAGGTAACGGGTGGCCATCTCGACGTTGGGGTGGGGGCGGCTGGGCTCGGTGAGCAGGACCTGTTGCAGGTTGAGGGCGGTGGTGCGCAGCCGGTGGTGCTCGACGGCGTGGTGCAGATGGGCGGCGGTGAGCCGGGCCGCGTAGTGCACGGCGGCGGCCTCGTCGTCGCCGAAGGTCCGCCCGGCCCGGATGGCGAGGAGCGCGCCGTAGGCCTTCCCCCAGGCCGTCAACGGCACGGACAGGGCGGCCAGTACGCCGTGGTCGTTGGTGGTGAAGGATGTGGTGATGGGGTGGCCCGTGTCCAGGGCCCGGACCATGACGTCCTCCCGTGGCGCGGTCCGCAGGCTGTCCAGCAGTTCCTTGCGGCCCTCGGCCGCCATCGGGTGCAGCGTGCCGTGCGGCGCCGGGCGCGCCTCGTCCTGCGCGAACAGGTCCACGGCCGCGGCCTCGCACAGCTCCGCCACGAGGAACCTCGCGCACTCCGCCGCCGTCCTGCGCTCGTCGAGCGTCGACCCGATGGCGGAGACGGCCCGCTGCGCGAGCGCGAACCTGTCCGTCGAGCCCTTCTCCGACCCGGTAACCCCGTCGCCGTCCACCACGGCCCCTTTCTGCCGCCTCCATCCCAACACCCGCGCGGCCGATCGGGCGGTAGCGACCCGTGGTGGGCTGACATCCAGCAAGAGGTGCCGGACCGGCGCCGAGGGGCGAAAACTCCGTGGCCGTCCCGTCTCTGCCGCGCATATCGTCCGCTGTGATCCCTTGACCACCGACGCAGAGAGCGACTCCGATGACGAACCCGCGACCGACGACCACCCTCTGGCGCCCCACCGGGCCCGAGGAGCTGGACCTCGTCCGGGCGCTCGACTGGCGGGCCTGGCCGCCCCGGCTGCCCGAGCAGCCGATCTTCTACCCGGTCCTCAACGAGGACTACGCGATCAGAATCGCGAGGGACTGGAACGTCCAGCACGACGGCGCCGGTTTCGTGACGCGGTTCGAGGTGGATTCGGAGTTCGTGGCCCGGTATCCCGTCCAGCAGGCGGGTGGCCGGACGATCCTGGAGCTGTGGGTACCGGCCGAGGAGCTCGACGAGTTCAACGCCCACATCGCCGGCGAGATCCAGGTCGTGCACGAGTTCCGGTGAGCCGCCGGCTCAGGACGAGGTCGTCACGAAACCGTCCCTGACCTTGTCGAAGACGGGACGGTAGGTGTCCCACTTCGCGTCCGGGGCCGACAGGTAGATGTCGTACTCGCGCTCGCCCTCCCTGCCGAAGCCGAGGTCGATGGCGCGGAACATCCGCACCCTGCCCTGGAAAGTGAACTCCCAGATCGCGGCGGGTTGTTCGCGGAAGGTGGTCTGCTGCATGCGGAGCCTGCGGTAACTCGGGTAGTTGACCTTGGTGTTGGTCTCGACGTCCGCGAAGTGCGTGCTCGGGTTGGGGCCCGCCGGGTCCACGACTCCGATGGTCAGTCCGGCCAGGCCCGTCCCGTCGGAGTACGTGACACCCTCCGCCGTCCGCTTGCCGGCCTTCCAGTCGTCCGGCACCGGGAAGGAGACGCCGAGTTGGCGGTCGCGGACGAGGTGATAGCCCTCCGGCACGGGTGACGCGGAGGCGGTGGCGGGCTCGTCCGACGCCTGACCGGAGGCGGACTTCGACGTCGATTCGAGCACGAGCGCCGTGGCCGTCACGGCAGCGGCCACGGCGATGGCCACCCCGACGAGGACGAGCTTCTTCCGGCCACGGCCCTGGCGACGCCCACGGCCGCCGGTGCCTCCGGTGTCCTCTACCGGTCCCGATCCCGGTCCCGATTCCGGGGCCACGGTGGTCAAGTCATGGGTGGCCGGGGGCAGTTGGGTGGTCGCATCCCCCCACCACGCGGTCTGCAGGGCACGCTCCGTCTGTTCCGCCGTCGGCCGCTCGTCGGGCTCCTTGATCAGGAGCGCCTCGATGAGCGGCTCCAGCGTTCCGGCCTGCTTCATGGATTCGAGGGGGTCGACGGCGATGGCGTACGCGGTCTCCATCGCGGTGGCCCGGCGGAACGGCGGGCGCCCCTCGACGGCCTGGTAGAGGGTCGCGCCCAGGGCCCACAGGTCGGAGGCCGTGCCGGGGGTGAGCCCGCGGATCCGCTCCGGGGCCATGTAGTGGATGGAGCCGACCATCTCGCCGGTCTTGGTGAGCGTGGACGCCCCGTCCGTCATGGCGATGCCGAAGTCGGTGAGGACGGTCCGGTCGCCGACGCCGAGCAGGACGTTGCCGGGCTTGACGTCGCGGTGCAGCACACCGGCGGCGTGGGCCGCGCGCAGGGCGGCGACCATGTCCAGGCCGATCCGGGCCGCGTCCGGGTGCGGGAGGGTCCGGCCGTCCTTGAGGAGGTCGGCGAGGGTGGGGCCGGGCACGTACTCCATGACGATGCAGGGCCGGCCGCCGTCGTCCACGACGTCATGGACGACGATCACGTTCGGGTGCGCGATCCGGGCGGCGCTGCGGGCCTCGCGGCGGGTGCGCTCGTACAGGGTGGCGAGTTCGTCGGCGGACAACTCCGGCCGTGCGTGCAGTCGTTTGACCGCGACCTGGCGGCCGAGCACCTCGTCGTCGGCCCGCCAGACGGTGCCCATGCCGCCCCGGCCGATCTGCTCGGTCAGCAGGTAGCGCCCGGCGATGCGACGCCCTTCGTCCGACACGGTGTCCTCCGCCGGTTCTGTCCACGTTCGATTCGCCTGATCACCATAACCGCCACCCGTCGCGGACCGTGTGGGGCGGATCACGGCGCCCGACTCGACTGGTGGGTGGAGAGGGCGTAATACCCCGGTGCTACTCGCACCGCCCGTTTTCACTTCCCGGGGCCGGTTCTCGTTCCGGCGCAGGCGGCTCGTCCTGATGCTGTGGATCGCCGTCCTGGCGGCCTTCTCCGGGTTGCCTGGCTCGCGGGATCAGACGAGGGCGGCGGCCAGCAGGGCGAAGGCGGCGATGATGACGGCGACGCGAACGTAGTGGAAGCGGTCCCAGCGGTTCATCTGCTGCTTCCAGTCGGCGGGCCGGTTGTCAGGGGTCCAGGTCTTGCCCCGGTTGTTGATCGGGACGAGCAGCAGGATCGACATGATCACGCTGAGGGCCAGCAGCGCGCCGGCGGTGACGACGGAGCCGGTGCCTTGGTCGTGGCGTCCGGCGACGGCCCAGACCGCGACGAGGACGAGCGAGGTGATGTACCAGACCGGCATCACCGCGCCGAGCATCCGGCCCCCGTGGGCGCGACCGAGTTGGCCACTGTCACCGGGGAGCGCGTCGAGGATCCGGTTGATGACGAAGGCGACGGAGAACTCCACCCCCACCATCACTCCGACGACCACGGCGGTGACGACCTTGAGTGCGTCGAGCATGATGACTCCTTCCGAGTTCTAGCACTGCTAGATGACGAGGCAACGCTAGACCTACTGCCGCTCGATTGTCTAGCAGTGCTAGGATCACGACCATGTCGGTACAGGAACGCAAGCAGCGCGAGCGGGCGGAGCGCGAGCGCCTCATCGTGGCGACAGCCCGCGAACTCGCCGAGCAGCAGGGCTGGGACGCGGTCACCACCCGCCGGCTCGCCGAGCGCATCGAATACAGCCAGCCCGTCCTCTACAGCCACTTCCGCGGCAAGCGCGAGATCATCGGCGCCGTCGCCCTCGACGGCGCGGCCGAGATGGCCGTAGCACTGCGGACCGCGACCGCCGCCGCGGACGGACCTCGCCCCCGGGTCACCGCCCTCGCCCGCGCCTATCTCGACTTCGCCGCGCGCAACCCGGCGGTCTACGACGCCATGTTCCAGCTCGACGGCGGCCTGGCCTTCGCGCACGAGGACACCCCCGAGCCCCTGAAGGACGCCTTCGCCGCCCTGCTGGAAAGCCTCGGCGAGGTCGCCGGCGACGGCGTCCACCCCGGACTGTTCACCGAGGTGTTCTGGGCGGCCCTGCACGGGCTGGCCACCCTGACCCGGGCGGGACGGCTGCCGCCGGAGGACGCCGAGTCGAGGGTGGAGTTGCTGGTGGACCGGCTCGCCGTGGTCTGACACACCATCACGGCGGCGCGCACTTCCACCAGGATTCCCGACAGCGCTGCCGACGTCCTGAGCAGGTCTTACGGACCGGTGACATGGCGGGCGTGGTGCTGCCGCTCGGCGGGTTCGCGGTTCTAGCGTCTGGTCCATGCGAGTACTGGTCACCGGCGGTGCCGGGTTCATCGGGTCCCATGTCGTCGAAGCTCTGACCGCACGGGGACATGAAGCGGTCGTGTTCGACCTGAGCGACGGCCCGGACGTACGCGACACCGAGGCGGTCGCGTCGGCGCTGCCGGGAGTGGACGCCGTGTGCCACCAGGCGGCGATGGTGGGGCTGGGGACGGGATTCGGTGACGCCGCCGACTACGTCTCGCACAACGACCTGGGTACGGCGGTGCTGCTCTCCGCGATGGCCGACGCGGGGGTACGCCGACTCGTGCTCGCCGGGTCGATGGTCGTGTACGGCGAGGGTTCGTACGCGTGCGAGTGGCATGGACCGGTGCGCCCGGGACCCCGGGCCGTGGCCGATCTGGAGGCCGGGCGTTTCGAACCCCGGTGCCCGCGCTGCGACGAGGAGTTGGCGCCGGGGCTGGTGGGTGAGGACGCTCCGGTCGACCCCCGGAACGTGTACGCGACGACCAAGCTCACCCAGGAACATCTGGCGGCCGCCTGGGCGCGCTCCGCGGGCGGTTCGGCCGTGTCGCTGCGCTACCACAACGTGTACGGCCCGAGGATGCCGCGCGACACCCCGTACGCGGGAGTCGCCTCCTTCTTCCGGTCCGCGCTCGCCCGCGGTGAGGCGCCCCGCGTCTTCGAGGACGGCGGCCAGCGGCGGGACTTCGTGCATGTACGGGATGTGGCGAGCGCCAACGTGGCGGCACTGGAGGCCGAGTCCCAGGAGGGGGCGCTGGTCGCGTACAACACCGGCAGCGGTGACCCGCACACGGTCGGCGAGATGGCGCGCGCGCTGGCCGCCGCGTACGGCGGGCCCGAACCCGTGGTGACCGGGGAGTACCGGCTGGGGGACGTACGGCACATCACGGCGGACTCGTCGCGGCTGCGGGCCGAACTGGGCTGGAAGGCCGAGGTCGGATTCCCGGAGGGGATGCGGGAGTTCGCGACGGCGAAGCTGCGGGGGGAGCAGTAGCCGCCGCGGGCGGCCCCGGCGTCCCGCCGGGCGCCGGCCCCCGACGTCCGCGTTTCGTAAGGAGCGGAAGTCCGATACGTCCCATTCGCAACCGTAGGGTGAAAGCCGTGACGACCTCTCCCGCAACGGAACCTGACACGGCGTCTGTCGACGTGGTCCTCCCCTGTCTGAACGAGGCCGGGGCCCTGCCCTGGGTCCTCGCCCGTATCCCGGCCGGCTGGCGCGCGCTGGTCGTCGACAACGGATCCACGGACGGTTCGGCGGAGTTGGCCGCCGCTCTCGGCGCCACCGTCGTACGCGAGACACGCCGCGGATTCGGCGCCGCCTGCCACGCCGGACTGCTGGCCGCCACCGCGGACATCGTCTGCTTCTGCGACTGCGACGCCTCGCTCGACCCGTCCCTTCTGGTGCCCTTCGTCCGCGAGGTGCGCGACGGCGAGGCCGACCTCGTGCTCGGGCGGCGCCGCCCGCAGGGGCGAGGCGCCTGGCCCGCACACGCCCGGGCCGGCAATCTCGCGCTCGCCCGGATGCTGCGCCGCCGCACCGGACTGCGCCTGCACGACCTCGGCCCGCTCCGTGCCGCCCGCCGCGAGGAGTTGCTCGCCCTCGGCCTCACGGACCGGCGCAGCGGCTACCCGCTCCAGATGGTCGTCCGCGCCGCCGACGCCGGTCTGCGCGTCGCCGAGCACGACGTGCCGTATCTGCCGCGGACCGGCGCCTCCAAGGTCACCGGGACCTGGCGCGGCACCTGGCAGGCGGTACGGGACATGCGCCGCGTCCTGGCCGAACCGCCGGCACCCCGGAACCTTCCGGCCGTCGGCTCCTCCTCCGCGTCCCTGGGAGCGAACTCCCGGTGACCACACTTCTTCTCATCGCCAAGGAGCCGCGACCGGGACGGGTGAAGACCCGGCTCACTCCGCCGTTCACCCCCGTGGAGGCCGCCGCGCTCGCCGAGGCGTCGCTCGTCGACACCCTGCACGTGATGCTGGCGACGCCCGCGCGGCGGCGGGTCCTGGTGCTCGACGGAACGCCGGGCCCCTGGCTGCCACCGGGCTTCGACGTCGTACCCCAGTGCGGCGGCGGGCTGGACGAACGGCTGGCCGCCGCCTTCGCGGGCTGCGACGGGCCCGCGCTGCTCATCGGCATGGACACACCCCAGGTGACGCCCGAACTCCTCACCGTCGACTTCGCCGACTGCGACGCGTACTTCGGCCCGGCGGAGGACGGCGGCTTCTGGGCACTGGGCCTCGCCGACCCCGACCCCGGACTCCTGCGCGGCGTACCGATGTCGACGCCCACCACCGGCGCCGTACAGCGGATGCGGCTGAGCGCCGGGGGGCTGCGGGTGCGCGATCTGCCCGCGCTGCGCGACGTCGACACGGCGTACGACGCCGAACTGGTCGCCGCCTCGGCACCCGACGGGCGGTTCGCCAGAAAGCTGGCGCGGCTGAGAACGGGAGTCGCCGGGTGAGTACGGAGCACGAGGTGGCGCCCCCACGCCCCTGGTCCGCCGACCCCTACACCGACGCGCTGCGCACCGGCCGCGGTCCCCTCTATCTCCGCCGTACGGACGGCTGGTTGCTGCCTCTGGAGGTAGAGCGGTGGTGCGCCGCGGCCGATGCCGCGGACCATGAGGTGCTGCGGCGGTCCCAGGGGGCCGTGCTCGACGTGGGATGCGGGCCCGGGCGGCTCGTGGCGGCGCTCGCCGCGCAGGGGCGGCGGGTGCTCGGCATCGACGTCAGCGAGGCCGCCGTCGCGCACACCGTGCGGCTGGGCGGGCAGGCGCTGCGCAGGTCCGTCTTCGATCCCGTCCCCGGTGAGGGCCGCTGGGACACCGCCCTCCTCCTCGACGGCAACATCGGCATCGGCGGCGACCCCCGCGCCCTGCTCCACCGGATGTCCCAACTCCTCGCCCCCGGCGGCATGTTGATCGCCGAGACTGCCGTGGTCGACGTCGACGAACAGGTGCAGGTACGCGTCGCCGACGGGCGCGGCGCCACCGGTACGCCCTTCCCCTGGGCACGCCTGGGCACCCCGGCCCTGCTGCGGTACGCCCGCGCGGCCGGATGGCGTCCCGACGGTCAGTGGGCGGCCGGCGGCCGCTCCTTCCTCGCCCTGCGCAATCGCAGTACGAGCAGCGCGGCCGAGCCCCCGAACAGCACGGCCGTGACCAACAGCCAGCGGGACAGGAACCCCTCCCCGGACAGGGCGGTGGCGGACCTGTAGTGGTCCGCGACCTGCCCGCTGATCAGCGGGAACCACACCAGGAGCAGCAGACCGGAGAACGCCGTCGGGACCCGGACGTAGATCGTCCACTCCCGGTGGCCGACCGCTCCCAGGGTCCGTGCGAGAGCCCGGTCCGCCCCCGCGTACAACGGCACCAGCACCAGGTCGTGCACCAGCGCCGCGCCCACGAACCACAGCGCCACCCCGAACCAGTCGTCCGCGAGCAGCCGCACCCCCGCATATCCGGCGAGCGCGAACGAGCAGGCGAGCAGCAGGATCTGCAGGGGGCTGCCCAGCACGGGCCTGCCGAACGGTCGTAGCTTCAGCGGTGTCCATCGCGGCCGTCGCATCACAGGTCTCCGAACGTCATCCGGGCCACCCATTTGGTGTTGAGCACGCCGGGCGCCGCGGGGACGATGACGCGCGCCGGGTAGCCGTGGTCGGGGGTGAGGTCCTCGCCGTTGACGAACAGGGCGAGCAGGGATCGCGGGTCGCGGACCTGGTTGTCCCGCAGGGCCGAGCGGCGGAACGCCCCGTGCCGTTGCAGCGATTCCACGAGTACGTCGGGCGCCTCGGCGGTCTCGTAGCCGACGAGCGCCGCCAGGTCGCGCAGCCGTACGCCTCGCCACCACTGGTCGGAGGTCGACCAGCCCTCCACGCAGGCGATGGGCAACGCGGCGCTGTACAGGGGCAGTTGAAGCAGCTCGGCCCGGGTCAGCCGGACCGTCCGCCCGCCTCCCTCGACCACCAGCCGCCACGCCTCGCCGGATGTCTCGCGCATGTCGATCCCAACCGCCGCAGCGGTCTTGTTGATCTGGAACGCGCCGGGTCCCGAGCCCGGTTCGGGGCCGCCGTGCGGTGCGAGTACGGCCGTCTCCCGCAGGGGTCCGTCGAAGCTGTGGCCCGCCGTCGTGGCGAACAGGAGCAGCGATCCGCCGCCCACCACACCGAGCGCGCCCCGGCGCGAGACGGTGGGCTCGGTGGGGTTCGGTGACACCAACTCCCTTTCCTCGGAAGGGGGTTCGTCCCGGAGGTGGCGCAGGTTGCGCAGGGCGGCGGGTGTCTTCAGGACGGCGTGCGCGAGGAACGCGGCGAAGAAGACCCAGGCGCCGTAGAAGTGCAGCGGATAAAAGGAGCCCGGAAAGATGTAGTCGAGCTGGACGTTGAGCACGCCGGTGGTGAACTCGAACAGCCCGCCGCCCACGAGCAGCAGGAGCGAGAGCCGCTCCAGCGCGTGCGCGAGGGAGCGGGCCGGCGGCAGCGCGAACAGCTTCGGCACGACCGACCACAACTTCGCCAGCAGTACGGGGATCAGCGCGATGCCGAGCGTGACGTGCACGCCCTGCGTGAAGCGGTACAGCCAGGCCGGGTCGGTCGGCCAGGAGAAGAGATAGAAACCGAGCAGGCCCTTGTCCGGTGTCTGGTCGTTCACCGGCGACAGGTCCGGGTTGTAGGCGGCGTACGACACCAGGCCCGTCACGAACAGCACGGTGATCCCGCCGAGCAGCACGACGCCCAGCACGGAGGTGAACCAGGGGCCGCGCAGCGGACTGCGCCAGAAAGCGGGTGATGACGGGGAGCGTGGCATGTTCCGACCGTAGGCCGGTACGGCCCCCGAACGGCTCCGCGAACCATGACGAAACCCTGACGTCCACCCCGGCGGCGGTTCCGCCGGGCGGACAGCGGCCTAGCGTGGCCATGTGAACCGCGATCTTCTCCGCGACCGGCCCCGCACCCGTCCCGACAAGCGTCCCCGTGACGTTCTCGGCGACCGCCCGCGCGACCACGTCCGCGACCTGTCCGCCGCCCTCGCCGCCACCGCACTCGTCGTGCTGGCAGCCCTGGTCGGGACCGCCATCCAGCACCGCGACCGGTCACTCTTCGTCAACTGGCCGCCCCTGTTCGCCACCTGGGAACCACATGTCGGCCCCGGCACCCCGGCAGCGCTCGCGGTCGCGGTCGCCGTCGTCGCCTACGGGCCCGTCCTCGCGGCCCGGCTGCGCTGGCACGCGCTGCTGTTCACCGTCTGGGGCACCGCCATGGCCTGGACGTTCTCGCTCGCGCTGGTCGACGGCTGGCAACGCGGCGTCGCGGGACGGCTGACGGCCCACAACGAATACCTCACGGTCATCGGCCGCTTCCACGACATCCCCGCCACCCTTCGCGACTTCACCCACCACATCCTGAGCCACTCGCCCGCGCCCTGGCCCGCGCACATCGCGGGGCATCCCGCGGCGGCGACCGTCACCTTCGTCCTCCTGGACCGGATCGGGCTCGGCGGCGGCGCCTGGGCGGGCGTCTGGTGCATCGTCACCGGCGCGGCGGCGTCGGCCGCGGTCCTCGTCACCGTACGAGCGCTGTCCGGCGAGGCACTCGCCCGCCGCGCCGCCCCCTTCCTCGTCCTCGCCCCGGCCGCCATCTGGGTGGGCGCCTCGGCGGACGGATACTTCTCGGCGGTCGCCGCCTGGGCCGTCGCCTTCCTCGCCCTCGCGGTCACCGGACACCGGCCGCGGACCTCCGGCCTCGCCGCCGGCCTCCTCTTCGGCCTCACCCTGTATCTCTCGTACGGCCTGACGCTGTTCGCCCTGATCGCGGGCGCCGCGCTGCTGCTCGGGCGGCGCCGACTCACTCCCCTCCCCTACGCCGTCGCCGGACTCGCCGTCGTCCCCCTCGTGTTCACGCTGCTCGGCTTCGACTGGTGGGAGGCGTACCGACTCCTGATCACCCGCTACTACGAAGGGGTCGGCGGGACCCGGCCGTACAGCTACTGGGTGTGGGCGAACCTGGCCTGCACGGCGGTGATCGTCGGCCCGGCGACGGCGGCGGGCCTGCGGCGGGCCGTCTCGGTCCCCGGTCGTCCCCAACTCCCGGACCTCCGGGGCGGTTTCCGGACCGCAGCACCCGAACCCCGCCTTGCCGTCCTCGTGTTGGCGGCACTGCTCGCGCTCCTCGTCGCCGACCTCTCCGGCATGAGCAAGGCGGAGACGGAGCGCATCTGGCTGCCGTTCGCGATGTGGCTGCTCCCCGCCTGCGCGTTCCTCCCACGGCCGCGCGCGTGGCTGGCCGCCCAGGCGGCGCTGGCCCTGCTCCTCAACCACCTGCTGCTGACGGGGTGGTGAGGACCGGGACGCGGACTCGGCACGCACGAATGCCCGGGCGGGGACGCACGGCGGTGTCCCTCCCGGGCGTCGAACGGGAGGGACACCGCCGGTACGGAACCTATAAGGCACCTGCGCAGAACGGGAGTTACTTCCCCCAGAGCTTCTTGTACGCCTCGCGGTATCCCGCGGGGTCCCAGGACGACTTGCTCTCGCTGTTGTCGCTCGTGGTGATGTGGGCCGGAGCGACATAGCCGCTGGCGGGCTTGCCGGAGAAGGAGCGGTTGAACTCGTCGACGATCTGCCAGCCCTGCTCGGACAGCGGCTCGGGAACCGTCGCCGACTGGAACTGCTTGCTGTTGATGCGCTGGAAGGCGGAGGGGTCGCCGTCGCCCGCGCCGATGTTGAAGGGCGCGGCGTTGCCCTGCTTGCCCGCGGCCCGGAGCGAGGGGGCGGCGTCCGCGAAGTAGAGGTCGTTGATGGCGACGGAGTTCGTCCACTTGGTGCCGTAGCGGGAGAGCAGGGCGGACACCTCCTGCGGGGTGCGGGTGCTCGCGTCGGCGATGGGGATGTTGGACGTCTTCAGGACCTTGACGTCGGAGCAGGTGGCGAGTTCCTTCACGATCAGGT
Organism: Streptomyces sp. NPDC051576; assembly: GCF_040681835.1. Classification (NCBI taxonomy): domain Bacteria; kingdom Bacillati; phylum Actinomycetota; class Actinomycetes; order Kitasatosporales; family Streptomycetaceae; genus Streptomyces; species Streptomyces sp. NPDC051576. Next base: position 139,026 of record NZ_JBFAZO010000015.1, on the reverse strand, counting down.
CCGACTTGCCCTTGGCGAAGGGGATGGAGGCGTCGGTGAAGACCACCACGCCCGCGCGGCCGTTGGACTGGCTGATGACCCAGTCGGCGCTGATCTTGGCGACGTCCTGGACCTTGGTGGTGATGTTGCTGAACAGCTTCGGGTCCGTGCTGGGGCCGGGAGCGTCCACGGCGTGCCAGCCGATGAGCGGAATGCCGGCGGCGTTGGCCTGGGCGACCTGCTGTGCGGTCGACTTGGGGTCGAAGCCGGACAGCACGATCCCGTCGGGCTTGACCGCGACCGCCTGGCTCAGCGCGGCCTGGATGCCGGCCGGCGTGCCCTGGCCGTCGATGACGCGCACCTTCCAGCCGATGGCCTTGGCCGCTTCCTTGACGCCCTCGGCGGCGCCGGCGACTCCCGGGTTGGTCATGCTCTGGGCGACGTAGACGATGGTCTTGCCGGCGACCGCCTTCGGGCCGGTGGTGGGGCCGTTCCAGGCGGCGTTGACGTCCTCGGCCGCCTTCACCGCGGCCTTGGCCTTGGCGAGGACGGCGGGGCAGCCCGCCTTCGTGCCGGAGACGGTGCCGGCGGCGCCGGCCTGCGAACCCCGGCTGCAGCCGGTGGCGAAGGCGGTGACCACGGCGAGCGCTGCCACAGCTCTCACGGACGTCTTGCGGGTGAGGTGGTACGACACGGAGGAGCTCCTTGCTGAGGTACGGCGGGAAGGAGGATGCGCGGGGGGAGGTGGAGGGCGGGGAGGCCCGGATCTAGTCCGTCGTGGAGGGCGGCGGGGGCACGTCCTGGGATGCGGTGACGGAGGTCTGGACGGATGCGGCCGAAGGTTCGGACAGTGACTTGCGGGTGGCGGTGGCCCCGGCGCGCAGCCTGCGGCGGGCGGAGTAGCCGGCCAGGCCGACCGCGAGGAGGAGGGTGCCGCCGTTGAACAGGGAGGTGGCCCAGAACTCGGCGCCGAGCTGCTGGATGCCGGCGAGGCCGATGGCGAGGATGGCGACGGCGACGACCGTGCCGGCGGCGTTGGCGCGGCCGGGCTTGATGGCGGTGGAGCCGAGCAGCGCGCCGACGAAGGCGGGCAGCAGGTAGTCCATGCCGACGCTGGGGTTGCCGATCTGCTGCTGGGCGGCGAGCAGGACGCCGGCGACACCCACCACGAGTCCGGAACCGGCGAAGGCGTAGATGCCGTAGCGGCGGGTGGGGATACCGACCAGGTCGGCGGCGCGGGCGTTGGAGCCGATGACGTACAGGTAGCGGCCCAGCGGAAGCCGTTCCAGGAGCAGCCACAGCAGGACGGCGAGGCCGAGGACGTAGAAGGCGGGCACGGGCAGGCCGAGGAACTTGGAGTCGTACAGGTCCGTGAAGGCCGGGGGCAGACCCTGCGGGCCGGGGACGATGCGGGCGCCGTCGGTGATCCAGCCGGTGACGGCGTAGAGGACGCTGCCGGTGCCGAGGGTGGCGATGAAGGAGTCGATCTGGGCGAACTCGACGAGCAGGCCGTTGAAGACGCCGACGATGCCGCCGCCGACGATGACGACGAGACAGGCCATCGGCCAGGGCCAGCCGTTGTTCACGATGAGCTGCATCGTCAGCACGTGCGCGAGACCGAGGCCGTAGCCCACGGACAGGTCGAACCTGCCGGTGACGATGGGGATCATCGCGCCGAGCGCGAGCATCGCCGGGATCGACTGGTTGGACAGGATCGACGAGATGTTGTCCAGCGTCGGGAAGGTGTCCGGCAGCGCGAAGGAGAAGATGAGGAACAGCAGGACGGTGAGGGTGAGCAGGCCGTACGTGCCGATCAGGTGGCCGCGGAGCCGGCCGCCGCGGGACGTGTTCTTCTCGCCCCCCGGTCGGGCGGGGGCGGTCGTACGGCGGCTGGTGGGTGCCCCGTCGGCTCCGCCGGTCGTGGGCCGCTGGGCTCCGTTGGAGGATTTCGTCTCGGTGGCCATCAGTGGTTGCCCGTTCCGGTCAGCGCCGGCATGGCCGACGCGGCATGGGTGAGTTCGGTGACGTTGAGGGCTTCGCCGGACAGTTCGGCCGTCACGCCGCCCCGGACGAAGACCAGGGCGCGGTGGCACACGTCGGCGACCTCTTCGAAGTCGGTGGAGATGAGGAGGACGGCGAGTCCTGCGGCGAGGGCGTCGTCGAGAAGGCGGTAGATCTCGGCCTTCGCGCCGACGTCGACTCCGGCGGTGGGCTCTTCGAGGATCACCACACGGCGGCTGAGCCGCAGCCAGCGGCCGATCATGATCTTCTGCTGGTTGCCGCCGGACAAGGTGGCGATCGGCGCTTCGGGGTCGGTGGGGCGGACGCCGAACCGCTCGACGAGTGCGTCGGCCTCGGCGCGTTCGCGCGCGGGGCTGATCCAGCGCCACGGGGAGCGGCTGTCGGCGCGGGGGTTGGCCAGGAAGTTCTCCCGCACGGTGAGTTCGAGGGCGCAGCCCTCCTCCTGGCGGTTGCTGGTGACGAAGCCGATTCCCGCGTCGACGGCGGCGGTGACCGAGCCGGGACGGTAGGGGCGGCCGTCGAGCAGCACCTCGCCGGAGGTCAGGGGCCGGGACCCGGCGAGGGCGCGGCCGAGGTCCATGTGGCCGGCTCCGGTGAGGCCGACCATGCCGAGGACCTCGCCGGCGCGCAGTTCCAGGTCGACGGGGCCGGCGCCTGCGGTGGTGACGCCGCTCAGGCTCAGCACGGTCGCGGCGGCGGTGCCCGTGGCCCGGGGGGCGGGCGGCCGGTGGCTCTCCGGTTCGTGTCCGACGATGTCGCGCACGATCCGCTCGGGGCCGTGTTCTGCGAGCAGGCCCTCGCTGACGAGGTGTCCGTCGCGCAGGACGGCGAAGCGGTCGGCCACCCGGTAGACCTCGTCGAGGCGGTGGCTGACGTAGACGATGGCGTGGCCTCGGTCGCGCAGGGTGTGCAGCACGTCGAAGAGCCGCTCGCAGTCGGCGGCGGGCAGGCTGGCGGTCGGTTCGTCGAGGACGACGAGGCGGGCGCGGGTGGACAGTGCGCGGGCGATGGCGACGAGGGAGCGCTCGGCGCGCGTGAGGTCGGCGACGGCCGCGTCGGGGTCGAGGTGTCCGGCGACGATGTCCAGCGCCTCGGTGCAGCGCCGGCGCACCTGGCGCCAGGAGACGAGCCCGCCGCGGCGGGGGTAGCCGGTGCCCAGGGCGACGTTCTCGGCCACCGACATCCACTCCACCAGTCCGAGGTCCTGGTGGATGAAGGACATCTCGGCGGAGGCGGAGTCGGTGCCCAGGGGGTGACCGGCGACGGTGACCTGGCCTTCGTCGGCGCGGTAGACACCCGCGAGAATCTTGATAAGTGTGGATTTTCCGGCACCGTTGTGCCCCAATAGGGCGAGGACGCTGCCGCTGTGGATGTCGAGGTCGACGTCGGCGAGGGCGAGGGTGCCGCCGAACCGCTTGCGCAGTCCGCGGATCGTCACCAGCGCGTCGGAGGCCGGATGACCGCCGGGCACCGGGGAGCTGGGAGCTGTGTCGTCGGGAGCGTCTTTCACGGACTTCTCCGGGGGATCTGCAGGCCGAGGACCAATCCATCGGCTCGGACAGAATCCTGAACTCATCCCAACATGCTGGTCAATACTTCGGCGGACTTTTATTGCCCCAAAGTTACGGCGGCCGTACGGAAGACTCCGTACGGCCGCCGCCGTCGATCCGGACCCGACAGGGCCTCACCAGGCCGGGCACCCCACCTGTGTCATCCGGCGCTGACGGACACCCCCCGCGGGAGCATCGGGTTCTCCAGCCCGGCCGCGATGGCCCGCAGGTCCTTCAGCAGCGCCTCGCGGAACTCGTCGTCGAGCCGCGCCTTGAGCACGGTGACACTGATCGCGAAGGGCGCCGAGTCGGTACGGAAGCCCGTGACCGGCACGGAGAGGCAGAGCACTCCCGCGGTGGCCTCCTCGTCGTCGATCGCGTACCCCCGCTCCCGTGTGGCCGCCAGGTCCTCCAGCAGGGCCGGCACCGAGGTCAGGGACCGCTCGCTGAGGCCGGGGAGCGTACGGCCGCGCAGCCGGTCCTCGGCGACGGCCGGATCCAGCGTCGACAGGATGGCCTTCCCCGTGGCGGTGCAGTTGGCGGGGAAGCGGTCACCGATGTTGGCGGTGAGCCGCAGTGGCTGGGTGCCGTCGTACCGGGCCAGATAGAGCACCTCCAAGCCGTCCAGGACGGCCACCCTGGCGGTCTCGCGCGAGATGTGCGAGCTGCGCCGGCACAGTTCGTAGAAGTCGCGGAGTTGGTCCACCGTGGACAGGTAACGGCCGCCGAGCTCGACCAGCTTGCGCCCCAGGCCGAAACCCGCGCCGTTGCGCGTGATCATGCCCGCCGCCTCCAGCGAGGCACACAGGTTCCCCGTCGAGGACTTCGGCAACTCCAGGGCACGCGCGATCTCACTGACCGACAGCGGGCGCCCCTCCGCCTCGCCGAGCACGTCCAGGATCGCCACTGCTCGCGTCACCGCCGGGACAAGGCTTCCCGGGTCGCTTGCGCTCACCGTCTTTTCCACCCATCATTCTGTTCGTCGTTCAGCATGTTGTTATTGTCTCTCGTCTGTCACCGAACGACAATGCCGTCGCCGCGCGTTTTGCCATCGGGACTCACCAAGGCTTCCGACCGTAGCGCGCCTTCCGGGCCGACCGACGACACCCTTCCAGCCTTGGAGCGCTGAGCAGCACATGACCAGCAACCCGCCCGAATCCCCGCCTCCCGTCGCCGACAACGGCCCCCGTCTGTCGCGCGAGGAGTTCGACTCCCTCTTCGACTCCCTCCGGACCTGGGGCCGCTGGGCCCCCGCCGACCGCGGCGCGTGGAACCGGGTCACCCCCGCACACGTCCAGCGGGCCACCGCTTTGGTCCACAGCGGCACCACCGTCCCCATGGCGCTGCCCTGGAACACCGTAGCCGGGCCCGACAACGGCAAGCCCGCCCTTCACTACATGTCGGACCTCGGTGACGTGGAGGCCCCCGAGCCGTCCTGTCACAAGGACTTCATCGCCGTCGACTACCACGGCAAGGGCGTCAGCCACCTGGACGCGCTCTCCCACATCGCCTACCGCGGGCAGCTCTACGACGGCCGCGGCGCGCGTGAGGTCGTCGACGCGGCCGGCGCCCACTTCGGCGCCGTCTCCGCCCTCGGCCCGCTCGTCACCAGGGGCGTCCTGCTCGACCTGCCCGCCGTCCTCGGCACCGACTGGCTCGAACCCGGTACCGCCGTGCACGCCGAGGACGTGCTCTCCGCCGAGAAGGCGCTCGGCGTGAGCATCGGCGAGGGCGACGCGGTGCTGCTGCGCTCCGGCCACTTCCGGCGCCGCGCCGAACTCGGCCCCTGGAACCCCGACAACGCCAGCGCGGGCTTCCACGTGGACGCCATGCCCCTGCTGGCCGAGCGCGGGATCGCCCTGCTCGGCGGCGACGGCGACAGCGACGTACGGCCCTCCCCGGTCGAGGGCCTGCACTCCCCCGTGCACGCCCTCACGATCACCGCGATGGGCGTACCGCTGCTGGACAACCTCGACCTGGAGGCGCTGTCCACGGCCTGCGCGGCGGCGGGTCGCTACGAGTTCCTGCTCGTAGTGGCGCCGCTGAACGTCCCCGGCGGCACGGGCTCCCCGGTCAACCCGGTGGCGGTGCTGTGATGGCGGGCACCGACCGGTTCACCGTCGGGGTCAGCCGCGACTTCCTCGACCCGGACGGGCGCAACGTCTGGGGCGACATCCGGCTCGGCGAACTGGACGCCGCCGGAGTCGACTGGCACTACCTGGCGCGTGACACCGACGAACTCCTCGCCCCGGACATCGACGGCCTGGACGCCGTCCTGTTCGCGGCCCCCGCCGTCACGGCCCGCACGTTCGAGGGCGTCACCCGTCCCCCGATTCTCCTCGCCCGCTTCGGAGTCGGCTACGACGCCGTCGACCTCGACGCCTGCACACGCCACGGCGCCCTGGTGACCATCACCCCGGACGGCGCCCGGCGTCCCGTCGCCACCGCCGCCCTCACCATGCTGCTGGCCGTCCTCCACAACGTCGCCGCCAAGGACCGCCTCGTACGACAGGGACGCTGGGCCGAGCGGGAGGCGTGGATGGGCCTCGGCCTCACCGGCCGCCGCATCGGCCTGCTCGGACTCGGCAACACCGCACGCGATCTCGTCGGCCTGCTGCGGCCGTTCGACACCGAGATCATCGCCTACGACCCCTACTGCCCGCCGGAGACCGCCCGGGAACTCGGGGTGCGCCTCGCCGACGCCGACACCGTGATGGCCGAGGCGGACGCCGTGATCGTGATGTGCGTGCTGACGGAGGAGACCTTCCATCTCGTCGACGCGCGGCGGCTGTCCCTCATGAAGCCCTCGGCCGTGCTCCTCAACGTCGCCCGCGGCCCGATCGTCGACGAGCAGGCCCTGATCGGGGCGCTGCGCGACGGGCGCCTCCGCGGCGCAGGACTCGACGTGTTCGAGACCGAGCCACCCGCCGCCGACAACCCCCTCCTGACCATGGACAACGTCGTCCTCAGCCCGCACAGCCTGGCCTGGACCGACGAGATGTCCGCCGGCAACGGAGGCAGCGCGGTACGGGCCGTCCTGGACGTGGCGTCGGGCCGGCTGCCGCGCTTCGTCGTCAACCGCGATGTGCTCGGCCACGCGTACCTCTCGGAACGACTCGGCGCACGGGCCGCCGTCTCCGCGTCGGCGGACGGGCAGCAGACGCCGGCCGGGGTCCACCCGTGAACCCGACCGCGCCCGCGCCCACGACGGTCGGTTTCCTCGGCCTCGGTGCGATGGGCCTGCCGATGGCGGCCAACCTCGCCAAGGCCGGCTTCGACGTACTGGCCTGGAACCGTGGCCGGCCCGCACTCGACGCCGCCGTCGCCGCCGGCTGCCGCGCGGCCGGCCGTCCCGCCGAAGTGGCCGCGCACGCCCGGACCGTCCTCACGATGCTTCCCGACCTGCCCCAGGTCCGAGAGGTGCTGGAGGGCCCGGACGGCCTGCTGGCGGATACGGCCGGCGTCCTGGACACGCTGGTCGTGATGGGCACCGTCTCCCCCGTCGCCGTGCGCGCCCTCGCCGAGGAACTGCGCCCCCGCGGCATCACCGTCGTGGACGCCCCCGTCAGCGGCGGGGTGACCGGCGCCCGGAACGCCGCTCTGTCGATCATGGCGGGCGGGACCGAGGACGCCGTCGCACGCGTCCGCCCCTGCCTGACCGTGATGGGCTCGACGGTACGGCGCATGGGCGACACCGGAGCCGGATCGCTCGCCAAGGCGTGCAACCAACTCGTCGTCGCCGGAACCCTGGTGGCCCTCGCGGAAGCCGTCCTGCTCGGCGAGCGCGGCGGTCTCGTACCGGCCGAGCTGCTGGAGGTGCTGGCCGGTGGCCTGGCCGCCTCCGAGGTGCTGACGCAGAAACACCATCACCTCGCCGACAGCGACTTCACGCCCTCCGGACCCGCGCGCTACCTCCTCAAGGACCTCGGCTTCGTCCTGGAAAGCGCCGCGGACACGGACATCACCCTGCCGCTGTCCGCCACCGTCGCCGGGCTGTACGCGGCGGTCGACACCCACGGGCTCGGCGATCTCGACAACAGCGTCGTGCTCCGGCTCCTGCGCGAGGGCGCCCCCTCCCGCGCCCCGCACCACACCACCACGAAGGACTGAACCAGATGCAGGTAGGAATCGTCGGACTCGGCCGCATGGGCGGCAACATGGCGGCCCGCTGGCGGGAGCACGGCCACGAGGTGGTCGGCTACAGCCGCACCTCTCCCGACCGTGACGTCAGCTCGCTGGAGGAACTGGCCGGCAAGCTCGCCGCGCCCCGCGTGGTGTGGCTGATGCTGCCCGCCGGAGACCCCACCCGCCAGGCGCTGCGGCAGTTGACGGGGCTGCTGTCCCCGGGCGACGTGGTCGTCGAGGGCGGCAACTCCCGCTTCAGCGACGACACCGAGCACGCCCGGCTGCTCGCCGAGCACGGCATCGGCTACGTCGACTGCGGTGTCAGCGGCGGCGTCTGGGGCCGGGAGAACGGCTATGCCGTGATGTGCGGCGGCACGGACGAGCATGTCAGCCGGGTGTGGCCGCTGCTGAAGTCGCTCGCCCCCGAACAGGACGGCCTCTGCCACGCGGGACCGGTGGGTGCCGGCCACTACGCGAAGATGGTCCACAACGGCATCGAGTACGGGATGATGCAGGCCCTCGCCGAGGGCTACGAGCTGCTGGAGGCAAGCGAGTTCGTGCCCGACGTGCCCAAGGTGCTCGCCTCCTGGCGGCACGGCACGGTCGTGCAGTCCTGGCTGCTGGACCTCCTGGTCCGCGCGCTGGAGCAGGACTCCGGACTGGAGGGTCTCTCCGGCCGGGTCGACGACTCCGGCGAAGGCCGCTGGACGGTGGAGGAAGCGGTACGCCTCGCGGTGTCCGCCCCCGCCATGACCGCCGCGCTGTTCGCCCGCTTCGCCTCCCGCAAGCCGGACGCCGCCCAGCTGAAGGCACTCGCCGCGATGCGGCAGCAGTTCGGCGGGCACGCGGTGCACGCGGCACGGGGGCCCTCGGCCGACAACGGCTGACACGTGCTGCCAGGCCGGGGACACGGAACCCGGCCGTCCCTCCGACATCCGCCGCGGCCAGGACGTGCCGCGGCGGACCGCGGCGTGAGCCGCGGAAGAGACCCCGGCCCACGCGACCGAGCTGTGGCGGCGGCCCGACTCGAACGGTCCGCCGCCGTGACGAGCGAAGGACGGCACACATGGAAGACGGACACAGCAGACCGGAACGACCCGTAAAACCCCTCACCCGCCGAGTACTCCTTGCCTCGACCGCCGCCGCAGGCATGCTGATCGCGGCCGGCGAGCACGCCCCAGCGGAAGGAACCGCTGAAGCCGGCGCTCAGGTGGACCCCGCGGCAGCCGGCGCTCAGATGTCCCCGGTGGCAGCGGAGCGTCCGGCCGACGCCCACGCCCACGACGGACCGGGCGTGGTCGAGACGGCCGCTGACGCGCCCGGGTACAAGGCCCTCACCCCCTACCTCGACCCCCTGCGCATTCCCCCGACCCTCAAGAAGACCCGCGCCGACGGGGTTTCGTACGCCACCGTCCGGATGCGGGCCACGACGGTGCGCCTGCACTCACAGCTTCCGCCCACTCCCGTCTGGACCTACGACGGGCACGTACCGGGTCCCACGATCGAGGTCCGCCGCGGCGAGCGGCTCCGCGTCACCTGGACCAACAGCCTCTCCGGCGCCTTCCCGCTCACCGCGGTCGAGGTCCCCAACGTCACGCAGACACCGGCGATCTGGGACCAGCCGGGCCGGAGCGGGTACCCGGCGCGCGAGGACGTCGCGGAACTGCGGCCGTGGACCGTCGTGCACCTGCACGGCGCCCTCACGGGAAGCGGCAACGACGGCTGGCCGGAGAACGGGCTGCAGCCGGGCGCGTCGCAGCTGTCGGAGTACCCCAACGACCAGCCCGCGGCGGCGCTGTTCTACCACGACCACGCCATGAACATCACCCGGTGGAACGTGATGGCCGGACTGTCGGGGATGTATCTGATACGCGACGAGGAGGAGAACGGCCTCGGCCTCCCGAGCGGTGCCCATGAGGTGCCCCTGCTCATCTCCGACCGCAATCTGGAGACCGACGACGCCGGCCTGCTGACCGGACGCCTCCTGCACAAGACGGTCGTCATCCACCGTGAACCGCTGCTGCAGATGCGGGCGTTCACCGGACCGTTCACCCTGGTCAACGGAGTCATATGGCCCCATCTTGAGGTGCAGCCCCGGTGGTACCGCTTCCGTGTGCTCAACGGTGCCAACACCCGTCAGTACGAACTCCGGCTGACCGACGAGGACGGCCGCGCCGTGCCGGCCGGCACCGTCTACCAGATCGGCACCGACCACGGGCTGCTGGACGAGCCCGTGCCGGTGCACGACGGTCTGACGCTGGCGTCCGCCGAGCGCGCGGACCTGCTGGTCGACTTCTCGGTGTCCCGGGGCCGCCGCCTGCGGCTGGTGAACACCAACGCCAACCCGGATCCGGGGCCCTGGCCGCAGGTGATGGAGTTCCGGGTGGCGCGAGGGCCGGTCCGTGACCCGTTCGTCCTGCCCCAGCGGCTGCGCGGCGGCTCCGGCGGGGACACGAGGCCTGCCCGGCCCGACACGGAGAGGCTGGTCGTGCTGACGCCCATGGGTCCCGGGCAGGCCCTGTGCTGGGAGATGGAGAAGACCGACGCCCCCTCCGGTGAGCTTCCCGTCGACGGCATCGTGCAGATCAAGGAGGCGGACGGGAGCGTCACCACGTATCGGCGCAGGGCGGCCGACTTCCACGATCCGGTGCGCTTCTTCGTGCGTACGCGGAGCTGGGAGAGGTGGCGCTTCCTGCATGCCGCACCCAGCGGCTGGCCGCATCCCATGCACATCCACGCGACCAGCTTCCGGGTGGTGAGCCGGGAGACGTACGACGTCGGCGGGTTCACGTCGTTCCCGATGCCCGGTGGCGGCATCGGCTGCGGCAGCGCCACCCCGCTGAAGTGGACCGGAGCCGGTGCGGTGCCGCCCGGGGAGCAGGGCTGGAAGGACACCGTCCGGGTCGGGGCCGGTGAACTGGTCACGGTGGACGGCTACTTCGGCGACTCCTCGGGACAGTTCGTCTACCACTGCCACATGCTCGAACACGAGGACATGGGCATGATGCGCCGGTTCGTGGTCCAGCCCGCGCAGATTCAGAACATCGGCGACACGAGCATGGGCATGGATACGGGCTCGGGCACGTCGGACTCGGAGCACGACGCGGAGACGCAGGGATGAACACGCGGGGCGGCCGGAGAGACGACGGCAGGGGTTTGGCGCTGCTGGTGGCCGGGGCCTTCTTCATGGAGAACCTGGACGGCACGATCATCTCGCCGGCCGCCCCCGACATGGCCGCATCCCTCGGAGCGCGGCCGGTGGACATCGGGCTCGCCATCACGGCGTACCTGGTCGCTCTCGCGGTGTTCATCCCGGCGAGCGGCTGGGCCGCCGACCGCTACGGCGCCCGGCGCGTCTTCGCCGCGGCCGTCACGGTGTTCACCGCGGCCTCGGCGCTGTGCGCCGCCGCCCCAGGTCTTCCGGAGCTGGTGGCGATGCGGGTGGTGCAGGGCATCGGCGGGGCGATGATGGTGCCCGTCGGCAGACTGGTGGTGCTGCGCGGCACCCGCAAGGCCGACCTGCTGCGGGCTGTCGCCTACCTGACCTGGCCCGGACTGCTCGCCCCCGTCGCCGCACCCGCGCTCGGGGGTCTGTTCACCCAATACGCCTCATGGCGCTGGATCTTCCTGGTCAATGTCCCGCTCGGAGTGGCGGCACTCCGGCCGGCTTTGCGGCTGGTGCCCGACTTCAGGGCGGCCGAACGCCCCCGCCTCGACCGGGCGGGCTTCGTGCTCGGCGGGGTGGGGCTGGCGGCGACGGTGTACGGGCTGGAGTTGTTCGGCGGGCCGCCAGGAGCAGAGGGCACGGCCACGGCATGGGCAGGCGCGGGCATGGTCGTCTGCTCTCTGACGGTCCTTCACTTCCTGCGCGCACAGCACCCGTTGCTCGATCCGACGCTGCTGCGGGTGCGCACGTTCCGGGTGTCCAACGTAGGCGGGGCGCTGTTCCGCGCCGCGATCAGCGCCGTCCCGTTCCTGCTGCCGCTGATGTTCCAGGACGCCTTCGGCTGGAGCCCGGCCCGGGCCGGGCTCGTCCTGGTCGCGGTCTTCGCCGGCAATGTAGCCGTGAAGCCCCTCACCACCCCGCTCCTGCGCCGCTTCGGTTTCCGCACGGTGCTCCTGGTGAACGGGGCCGTCACCGCGGGGACGTTCCTGCTCTGCGGGTCGCTCGGCCCCCGCACGCCTCTGTCGGTGGTGCTGTCCGTGCTGTTCGCGAGCGGCGTGTGCCGGTCCGTCTCCCTCAGCGCCTATGCCTCGCTCGGCTTCGCCGACATCGCACCGGACCGGACCGGCGCCGCCAACACGCTCTCAAGTACCGTGCAGCAGTTGGCCGCAGGCCTGGGGGTCGCCTTCGGCACCCTGGCCCTGCGCACGGCGGACATGCTCACCGCGCACCTGGGCCTGGACGGGCCGACCGAGTCGTACCGGCTGGCTTTCGCGCTTCTGGCGCTGCTCCCGCTCGCGGCCGTGGCGGAGGCCGAGCGCCTGCGGCCCGACGCGGGAGCGGTCGTCACCGGGACCGGGGCGCACCGCGCCCCGCCGGTCGAGAGGCCCGTCCGGTGAACCGCCGTCGGGGGATGTCAGTACGCCTCGCGCAGCAGCCGGTACAGCCGCTCGGCGAGAGGCCGGGCGTCCGCCATCCGCCGTGCAGCCAGGGGATCGGGGTCCACCGTGCGGTGCGGGCGGGCCGGCACCGGTGCGAGCGGGGTGGCGGCCAGGGACGGCAGGCCACCGAGCGCGCGCCGGCCGAGCAGGGCGGCGCCGAAGCCGGAGCCCGCCGCGTCGTCGGTGATCTCCAACGGCATGTCGAGTGCGGCGGCCACGATCTCGGCCCACAGCGGGGAGCGCAGGGCTCCGCCGGTCGCCCGCACGGTGGTGACCGGTGCGCCGGCCTCGCTCAACGAGTCGCGCACCAGGGCGAGTTGCTGGCCGACGCCCTCGATCATGGCCCGTGTCATATGTGCCCTGCCGTGTCCGCGCCGCAGCCCGATCAGGGCGCCGCGGGCGTCCGGGTCCCACCACGGGGCACGTTCGCCGAGCAGATGGGGCAGCGCGAGCAGCCCCTCCGCCCCGGGCTCGACCTCGGCCGCCTCCTTGAGCAGATCGGCGACGTCGATGCCACCGAAGGACTCCGCGGCCCACTGGGCGACCACCCCCGCGTTGCTGATGGCGCCGCCGAGCACCCACAGCCCGTCGGCGAGGTAGTAGCAGAACACCCGGCACCGTTCGTCCACACCCGGCCGGTCGCGTACGACACGGAGGGCTCCGCTGGTGCCGAGGGACAGGGCGGCGGTCGCGGGCGCGGTGGCACCGACGGCCAGGTTGGCGAGCGGCCCGTCGCCCGCGCCCGCGACCACGGGCAGACCGGCGGGCAGGCCGAGGGCGGCGGCCGGTGCGGGGAGCAGCGCGAACACCTCGGTGGGCGGGACGAGTTCGGGCAGCCGCTCGGCGCCGATTCCGGCGGCCTCCAGGGCCGGCGGGTGCCATCGGGTGGTGCGCATGTCCATCAGCCCGGTGGCCGACGCGCAGGAGAGGTCGGTCACCAGGCGGCCGGTCAGCCGGGACAGGACGAAGTCCTTCAGCCCGCACCAGAGGGCCGCCCGCCTCATCAGCGCGGGTTCGTGCGTGGTGTACCAGGCGAGTTTGGCCAGCGGAGCCATGGGGTGGACAGGGGTACCGGTGGCCCGGTGCAGCTCGGCGCCCCGGTCGTCCGCGCGCAGCCGCCGGGCGACGTCGGCCGCGCGGGTGTCGGCCCAACTCAGCGCGGGAGTCAGTGGAGTTCCGGAGGCGTCGAGGGCGAGCAGGGTGTGCAGAGCCGCGCTGAAGGACAGGCCGGCGACGGCGAGCCCCCGCTGCGCGCAGGCGCCGGCACTCTCGCGCACCGCCTCGATCACCCCGGCCAGTACCGCCTCGGGATCGTGCACGGCTTCACCGTCGCGCGCGGTGCGCATCGGAGCCGGGCGCTCGACGGTCGACACCAACCGGTGGGCGCCGTCCACCGCGACCACTTTGGTCGCCGTGGTGCCCAGGTCGATGCCGAGCACCACCTCGCCGACGTCGGTCATCAGGTTCCCCATTTCGACTCGGAACAACATGCCGGATGGAAACCAACATGATGGACGAAGAACATGCAGCATTGCAGAATCTGAAGGATTTTCCACCCCTTCCCTCATCTTAATGTCCAGTATATTGTTCAGTGAACAGCATTTGGTTCAGGAGGTCAGGTGTCAGGACACATGGAGGTGGGGGTCGCCGGGCTCGGAGTCATGGGCTCCGCCATCGCCCGCCGGCTGCTCGCACGCGGACGGGCGGTGCGCGTCTACGACATCCGACCCGAGGCCGTCGCCGAACTCGCCCGGGACGGGGCCGAATCGGCACGGTCACCGGCCCTGCTCGCCGCCTCGGGAGTGGTGGTCCTCTCCCTCAACACCGCCGACATCGTGGAGCAAGTCGCCTTCGGAGCGGGCGGGTTGCTGGCTTCCACACCCGAAGGCGTCCTGGTGATCGACATGTCGAGCATCGACCCGGGACGCACCCGAGAGTTCGCCGAGCGCGCCGCGAAGCTGGGCGCGGGCTGGGTCGATGCCCCGCTGTCGGGCGGTGTTCCGGGTGCCGAGCGCGGTGAGCTGACCCTGATGCTCGGCGGCGAGGAGGAGAACGTCGAACGCGCTCTTCCCGTACTCGGCGCCCTGGCCTCCCGGCTGACGCACCTCGGCCCGCCGGGCGCCGGGCAGTTGGTGAAGTCCGTCAACCAGGTGCTGGTCGGCTGCGGTTTCGCCGCCCTCGCCGAGGCGGCCGCACTGGTGCGGGCGGCGGGCCTGCCGCCCCGGAAGGTGCTCACCGCGCTCGGCGGAGGCAGAGCCGATTCGGCGCTGCTCCAGGAGTTCTTCGTCAAGTTCGCCGAGGCGGACCTCTCCCCCACCGGACGGGTCAGCAACATGGTCAAGGACCTGGAGGCCGCCCGCGACTACGCGCGCTCGGCCGATGTGCCGCTGCCGGTCACCACCGCCGTCGCGGAACTCCACCGCTGGCTCGTCGCGGCCGGACACGCGGACGCCGACAACGCGGCACTGATGCACTACTACGCCCCTCTGGAGGTACGGCCGTGAAGGCTTCCGCCCTGTTCGACCTCAGCGGCCGCCGGGCCCTGGTCACCGGCTCCAGCAAAGGAATCGGCGCGGCCCTCGCCGCCGGCCTGGCCGAGGCCGGCGCCGAACTCGTCCTCAACGGCCGCGACACCGAAGCGCTGGAGCGGGCCCGGGACGAACTGGCCGACCGCACCGGCGCGAAGGTGCACACGGCCGCCTTCGACGTCACCGACGAGACGGCCGTACGACGAGCGGTCCAGGAGATCGAGGACGGCATCGGGCCGTTGGACATCCTCGTCAACAACACCGGTGTGCAGCACCGCGAACCGATGCTGGAGGTCTCCGCGCAGACCTTCGAACAGGTCCTGCACACCAACCTCACCAGCGCCTTCCTGGTCGGCCGCACGGTCGCCGCCGGGATGGTCGCTCGCGGCCACGGGAAGATCGTCAACATCTGCTCGGTCCAGACCTGGCTGGCCCGGCCCGGCATCGCCGCCTACGCGGCGTCCAAGGGCGGGCTCGCCATGCTGACCCGCAGCATGTGCGCGGAGTGGGCCGGATCGGGGCTGACCGTCAACGCCCTCGCCCCCGGCTACGTGGTCACCGAGCTGACCCGCCCGCTGGTGGAGGACCCGGCCTTCGACTCATGGATCCGGGGCCGCACCCCGGCCGGCCGCTGGGCCTCGGTCGAGGACCTCGTCGGCACGCTGGTGTGGCTCGCGGCACCGGCGTCGGACTTCGTCAACGGCCAGGTGATCGCCGTGGACGGCGGACTCACCGCGGTCGTCTGACCCCACGTCACCAACAGAAGCAGCCGAAGCAGCTGTTCGGCAGAGAGCGGGACGAGGACATGAACTCAGGGACGATGCGGGCCGTGGTCGCGCACGGCGCGGGCGACCTGCGCCTGGAGGAACGGCCGGTTCCCGTGCCGGGCCCCGGTGAGATCGCGGTCGACATCAGATACGGCGGCATCTGCGGCTCCGACCTGCACTACTGGCGCCATGGAGCGGTCGGGGAGTTCCGGCTGCGCGAACCACTGGTGCTCGGGCACGAGATCGTGGGCACGGTGCGCGAGGCGGGCCCCGGCACGCAGGCGCCACCGCCGGGCACGCCGGTGGCCGTGCACCCGCTGGCGTCCTGCGGCAAGTGCCGACAGTGCCTGGCCGGCCGGCGCAACACGTGCCTCGACACCGGTTACCTCGGCAGCGCGGCCCGGAACCCCCACGTACAGGGCGGCTTCGCGGACGTCCTCGTCGTACCGGCCGAACGCGTACTGGCGCTCCCCGAAGGCCTCGATCTACGGCTGGCCGCGGTGGCCGAACCCGCCGCGGTCGCCTGGCACGCCGTACGGCAGGCCGGCGATGTCCGCGGCAAGCGGGTGCTGGTCACCGGCGCGGGCCCCATCGGCTGCCTGGTCGTCGCGGCACTGCGCGCCGCCGGCGCCGCCGAGATCACCGTGACCGACGTGCACGAGGCACCGCTGACCGTCGCCAAGCAGGTGGGCGCCACGTCGACCGTACGGGTCGGCTCCGGCACCGACGGCCTGGACGAACTCGCCGCGGACATCGCCATCGAGTCCTCCGGCAACCCGGCGGGACTGCGCACCTGCGTCCACGGCGTCGACCGGGGCGGCCTCGTGGTGGGCCTCGGCCTGCTGCCGCCCGGGGACACCCCGGTGGCCGCCAACGCCCTGATCACCCGGGAACTGCGACTCGTCGGCTCCTTCCGTTTCGACGACGAACTCGCCGAGGTCCTGCGGGCGCTGGCCGACGGCCGCCTCCCGGTCGGGCCGGTGGTCACGTCCGTACTGCCAGTACCCCAAACTCAACAGGCATTCGAGCTCGCGGCCGACCCGTCCCGCTCGTGCAAGGTACTGCTCGACTTCGGCGATCAGGGGACGGTCTGAGTCTGCGGCGGGACCACCGGCCCCTCCACACCCGTCAACTCCCCGGCGTCCATGGCCACTTTCCCGGCTCGTCCCCTCGGACCAGCCTCCCCCACCGAACGGAGCCCGTATGTCCGGCGCACCAACCCCCCGCCCCCGCGTAGCGGTCAGCCGCACGGGCCTCCCCGGAGACGGCGTCGGACGCCTCGCCGCCCACTTCGACGTCACCGCCTGGCCGCACCCGCAACCGCCGTCCCCCGCCGAACTGGCCGCGCTCGTCGGCGGATGCGAGGGCCTGCTCGTCCTCGGCAGCGACCGGGTCGACACGGATCTGCTCGACGCGGCGGGGCCGACGCTGCGTGTCGTGGCTCTGGCGTCGATGGGTTACGACGGCGTCGACGTGGCGGCCGCCGCCGAGCGCGGTGTCGTCGTCACCCACACTCCCGACGTGTTGGCGGACACCACCGCCGACGTGGCGATGGCACTGATCCTGATGGCCCGGCGCCGGCTGCCCGCCGGCATGGACGCGCTGCGCCGCGGCGAATGGGGCGCCTTCCGCATGGACGCCTTCCTCGGCCTCGACGTCCACGGCGCCACCCTCGGACTGGTCGGCTACGGCCAGATCGCCCGCGCCGTCGCCCGCAGGGCAGCCGGGTTCGGCATGCGCGTACAGCATCACCACCCGCGGCGCCATGAGGACGACGAGCTGTCCCGGTGGGTGCCGTTCGGCGAACTGCTGCGCACCAGCGACGTGGTGTCCGTACACACGCCGCTGACGGAGGAGACCAGGGGCATGATCGGTGCGGAGCAACTCGCCCTGATGAAACCGACCGCGACCCTCGTCAACACCGGCCGAGGCGGAGTCGTCGACGAGGAGGCACTGCTCGCCGCACTGCGCCGCGGAGATCTGCACTCGGCGGGCCTGGACGTGATGACCGGCGAGCCGCGCACCGACCCGTCCGACCCCCTGCTCACCGAACCACACCTGGTCGTACTGCCGCACGTGGGCTCGGCGACGACGGCAACCCGAGCGGCGATGGTGAGACTGGCCGCCGACAACATCGAGGCAGTCCTGCGAGGGCATCCGGCTCCTACTCCACTCCCGGGCACCACGGCATCCCCGGGCGGCGTCATGGCCTGAGGGGTGCGAGCACCTGGTTGTGGGTGTGCTGGTAGATCACCGAGGTGCGGAAGCCGACGACTTCGCGGCGCGCGGTGAACTTGTCCATCAGGAAGCCGTGGAGGTGGTCCACGCTGGGCGCGGAGACGTGCACGATCATGTCGTCGCCGCCCGTGACGACGTACACCGTGCTGACCTCTGGCAGGCCGGCGGCGTACGTCTTGAACGTCTCGATGACCGACCGGCTCAGGGGGCGGATCTGGAAGTGGATGAGCGCCTGGACACGGCGGTTCAGGGCGGCCGGGTCGACCGCCGCGTGGTAGCCGGTGATCACTCCGCGTGCGCGCAGCGCCCGGATGCGTTCGAGACAGGTCGAGGGCGCGATGCCGAGGGTGCGGGCGATGGCACGGTTGGTCTGGCGCGCATCGTGCTGCAGAAGCCGGAGTATCGCCGAATCAAGTTCGTCCATGCGGCGAGTATCGCCCTCGTGCCGACTTTCGTTCGGCTACGGGCCGCGAGCTGTGCCGGAGCGGTTAGCTTCACACGATGACAGCCGTACTTGAGCAAGCTCCGTCCCTCAACCCACCGAATCTTTCACATGAGTTGGTGCAAGTGGTGCGCGGTCGCCGCAGCGGCCTCGCGATCTGTGTCGCCATCCACTCGACCGCCCTGGGCCCGGCCGCCGGTGGCTGCCGTATCGCTCACTACGCCGACCTGGGCGCGGCGATCGCGGACGCGCTGCGGCTTTCGGAGGCGATGACCGGGAAGAACGCGCTGGCAGGTCTGGAACACGGCGGTGCAAAGGCAGTTGTCGCCCTGCCGACCGCGGCCCGACCGGCCGGCGCGGAGCGCACTGCGCTGCTCCACGACCTCGGCGACACGATCGAATCTCTGGGCGGCCGTTACATCGCCGGTCCGGACGTGGGCAGCGGCCCGGCCGACATGTCCGTGATCGGCGAACGCACCCCCCATGTCTGCTGTCGGCCCGTCGAAGACGGCGGCAGCGGCGACTCCTCTCTGCACACTGCGCGCGGCACCCTCGCGGCGCTGGCCGCGGTGGTCGAGGAGGCCTTCGGGTCACCGCGGTTCACGGGCCGGACCTTCGGAGTGATCGGTCTCGGTGCGGTCGGCGGCCAGGTGGCACGCCTGCTGAACCGGGCCGGTGCCCAGCTCGTCGTGACCGATGTCGACCCGACCGCGCGCACCCTGGCCGAGGAACTGGGCGCGACCTGGGTGGACCCGGACGACGCCCTCACCATGCAGGTCGACGTCCTCGTTCCGGCCGCGCTCGGCGGCCTGCTGACCGCCCGCACGGTGCCGCGTCTGCGGTGTGCCGCCGTCGCCGGCCCGGCGAACAACCAACTGGACGAACCGGCCACCGCCCAACTCCTCGCGGAACGTGGCATCTTGTGGGCGCCGGACCTGGTCGTCAGCGCCGGAGGCGTCATCCACGCCACCGGGGTCGAACTGCGCCAGGAGTCCGAGGACCGGCTGACCGCCCGTATCGACGGCATCGCGGCCACGCTCCGCGAGGTCTTCCGCCTGGCCAGGACCCACCGGCTCACACCCGCCATCGCGGCCGGGCGGCTGGTCGAGGAACGGGTCCGCCGCGGGCCGAGGTGGGCATAGGCCGAGCGGTGCTCGGTCTGCACGGCTCCAGTGGCCGGGACTGCACCGATCCCAGTCGGCGAGTGCGCTGCCGCCAGGGAGGCCCGGTCGATCTATGCCGGCGTCAAAGCCCCTTCAGAACACGGTCGAGTGCGGAGCGGCCTGCGGGCCCCCAGTGCGGCTTGCCGCCGGGCAACCCACGGTCACCGTTCAGTCCCATCGACATCAGGAACAGGCTCTTCATCGCGGCCAGCCCGCGTGCCCGCCGTACCGCCGCCTCGTCCCCCTGTGCGTAGCTGTCGAAAAACCGTGAGGCGCCGCCCGCGGGGAGCAGCACCCAGGCGGCCGCAAGGTCCCACGCCGGGTCGCCGGCGAAGACCGCGCCGAAGTCGACGACACCCGCCAATGTCCCGTCCGCGACGACGACGTTGGCGGGATGCAGGTCGCCGTGCACCCACACCGGTGGACCGTCCCACCCCGGGGCCGCCACCGCCTCGGCCCAGACTTCACGGATCTCGTCGGCGAGGTCGGTGGGGGCGACCTGGAAGAGGTGCTCGAAGCCGTCCGCGCAGTCCTTGGGGTGAGCGCCGAAGTCCGAAGTGGGCGGTGCGTCGGAGGGCGCCTCCACGTGCAGCGCCCTGAGGAAGCCCGCCAGTGTCTGGGCCGCGTGGTCGCCGCGGGTGATCGAGCCGTGGTCGAGCGGAGTGCCCTCGACCCATGTCATGACCGTCCAGATCTTGGGAAAGCGATCGGACGGCGCACCGTCCCGCACGGGAACAGGAATCGGCAGCGGCAGCCGCGAGGCCAGTGTCGGCAGCCACCGGCGCTCCTTGAGCTGCGGATCGGGGCTCGTGTCCATCCGCTGCATCCGGACGGCCAAGTCGTCCCCGAGGCGCCACATTTGATTGCCCCAGCCGCCCTCGACCTCGCGGATGGACAGCTTCGCCAGGTCCGGATGCTGTTCCCGAAGCAGGTCGCGGACCAGATCCTCGCTGATCTCAATCTCGGATTCGATCATGCGTAGTCACAGTACTTGGGGTGGGCGGCGGCGACCTTGCTCTTCGGGCAATCCAACTCCCCGTGAAATCCCTGGACAGCCAGTGCGTCCAGGGCGCCGCAGACTGTGCGGGCGAGGGCTGTTCGGCCACCTACTGGCCGCCGAGCAGCCCCAGGATCCGGTTCACCGCCTCCAGCACCGGCTGGCCCACCGCGCCGACCGTCGCCGCGATCCCCGCGACGGCCATCAGCGCGCGGTGCTGCTCCTGCGGGGCGGTGGCCTGGTCCGTGGTGAGGGCCGGCAAGGAGTCGTCGATGGCCTGCGCGCTCGCGGCCGGGACCTGCTCACGCAGGGTCCCGACCAGTCGGCGAAGTTCCTCGACTGCGGCTTGGAGGGCGGGGTCGACGGGGAGCGGCCCGGCCGGTGTCTGGTGCTTGGCGATGCCGGTGTTCCCCGTACCGCCGTGCATGTTGACGTTGTCACCGAAGTAGAAGTTGTTGCCGCCCATGCCACTCATGCGTGTCCCACTCCCACGTTGCCCGTACCGCCGTACATGTTGACGTTGTCACCGAAGTAGTAGTTCGCCGGGTTGACCATGAGACGGTCCACCCTGACGTGGAACTCCGTCTCCGGGTGCTCGATCGCGTGCACGATGGAGCCCACCAGTTGATCGAGCTGTCGCGGGTCCGCGCTCGTCACCACGGCCATGGGCGGGCCGGACGTCTCCACGGCCAGGACGTACAGCGGCGCCGCCGTCAGCACCTGCAGCCACTCCACCCCGCAGAAGATCAGCGCGGCCGTCGAGCCCAGCCACACCCACACGATGAGCGTGCCCGCCGTGTCCTGGCTGGCGATCCCGGTGATGCCGCCGAGGATGGTCAGTGCGAACGCCACCGACAGGATGATCCCGAGACGCTTCAGGAAGAGCCTCGTGGCCTCCCAGCGCTTCGGCATGAGCATGTACGTGTGCACCCGGGCGATGTTCGCCAGCGGGTACGAGGCCCCGCCGACCCACAACAGCCGCTTGCCGACCCGCAGGTCGATCGCGTGTAACGCCTGCGGCGGGGTGGCGGGCGGCGGCGGGATGTCCGGGAAACCGGACACTTCGGTTCTCTCCACGAGTCCCCCTGAGATCAC
This sequence comes from Streptomyces sp. NPDC051576, assembly GCF_040681835.1. Lineage (NCBI taxonomy): Bacteria > Bacillati > Actinomycetota > Actinomycetes > Kitasatosporales > Streptomycetaceae > Streptomyces > Streptomyces sp. NPDC051576. The sequence goes on along the minus strand of NZ_JBFAZO010000015.1, from coordinate 117,515 downwards.
TGACAGGTGATCATTAACTACGTCAGGTGGCCATCTGTGCAAGTCGATATACGGGATCAACTGTGCTGCTTTCGTGGAGAGTTGACCGCAGCCGTCCAGATCGTTCGCCGACGGCGGGCACGGTTCACCAGGGGTCTCGCCCGCTGGCGCAGCCGAACAAGTCGGTGGCGGCCGCCAGCGGCGACTCGCGTGAGATCATCCGTTCATGAGCGGCGACCTGGAAGTGAGCGCACTGGCGATCAATGTCACGATCCCTCAAGCACTCCGCTGGACCGACACTCGACGCGGTGAAGCGTTCACGCTCACCACTCTCAACATCCGGCTTCTCCCGGACGGTCACCTCGCCGTGAAGGCCTATGGCCGCCCAGTCGGTGGCGGTCGGGGCGCGTACGTCTCGTTCCCCGTCCCGGACAAGCCCGAACTGGCGGCCCTGGTCGACGAAGCCGCCAGCCGCGCCGGGGAGTTGTGGGCCGCGCATCGTGGTCTCGGCTGAACCAGTTCGCCCACCGCGCGCGCCCACCAAGACGCCGCAGGGATGTCCACCTCGCCACCGACCGCAGTACCGCCCCTTGGTGATCGTTCCAACTGCGGGGCAGGCCGCCGACAGCCCGCAGTTCATCCCCGTGCTCAACAAGACCGGAAAACCTCCAGCCACCTACGACACCCCCGAACCCGGCTCCCCTCCCCCTTCCCAAGGCCGTGCCAGCCCCACCAGCACAACCCCCGCGGCCCCCACCGCGACCAGCATGATCACCGCCATCGGCAGGGAGCTGTCCTCCCCGAACAACCCCACCAGCGGTGCCGCGAGCGCGCCGAACAGGAACTGCAGGCCGCCGAGGAGGGCGGAGGCCGCGCCGGGGGCCCTGCGGCCGAGGGCCTGGCCGATGCTCAGGGTCGACGGGAAGACCATGCCGATGCCGCCGGCTGTGATGAACAGCGTGATCCAGGTGCCCGCGAGGGTCTCCCCCACGGTCAGCACCAGCAGTACCTGGGCCAGCGCGCCGATCGCCGCCACGCCGACTCCGGCCATGAGGAGGTTGTTCAGCCGTGTGCGTCCGGCCAGTCGGGAGAAGGTCGCGCCGGCTAGCAGCATGGCGAAGGCGTTGGTCGCGAAGATGAGGGAGTACGTCGTCGCCGACACACCGTGCAGGTTCTCGAACACGAAGCTGGAGCCGCTGATGTAGGTGAACAGCGCCGCCGAGATGAAGGCGAGGACAAGGACGTACCCCATGAAGCTACGACGGCCCAGCAGCGCCCCCATGGCGCGGAAGGTGCTCGCGATCCCGCCGGCGTGCCGCCGCTCGGGCGGCAGGGACTCCGGCACCTTGCAGAGCACGGCCAGCAGCAACAGACCGCCGATCACTGCCAGTACGACGAAGACCGCGCGCCAGGTCGACACGGCCAGGATCGCCCCGCCGAGCACCGGCGCCGCGACCGGTGCGACGCCCATGATCTGCGAGAGCACCGCGAAGTAGCGCGGCAGTTCCGGCCCGTGGAAGCGGTCGGTCAGCACGGCGCGGGCCAGCACCATGCCGGCCGCGCCGGTCACGCCCTGGAGGAACCGGGCGCCGGTGAGCACCCCGATGCCGGGGGCGAGGGCGCAGGCGAGGGAGAAGAACACGAACCCGGCCGTGCCGAGGAGCAGCAGCCGACGGCGTCCGAGGCCGTCGCTGAGCGGGCCGATCAGCAGTTGCCCGACGACGAGCCCGGCGAGGAACGCGGTCATCGTCAGTTGTACGGCCGAGCTGCCGGCCCCGAGCGTGTGCCCCAGGGCGGGGAAGCCGGGGACGTACATGTCGGTCGCGAGCGGGGCGACCGCCGTGAGCGCGGCGAGGACGGCGACCAACGCGACGGCGGAGCCTCGCGACGGGTCGGTGGTGTCGGCCGGGGCGGAGGCGCGCGCGGCGGTGGAACGGGAGGGGGACGGGGATACCATGACCGCAACGGTAACCGATGGTTCACTGGTTAACAATGACGGATCGGTGAAGGCCCGTAACGTCCGCAACATCCGGAACGAGCCGGTCCAGGAAGCGAGAGCACTAGCCCCATGTCACCCACCGCCGCCGAGGTCCACGCCCAGTGGGCCGAGCACAACCCCGGTCTCGACACCTCCCCCATGGAGCTGATCGGCCTGCTCAAGCACGCCACCGGTCTCCTGAACCGCGCGGTGGAGCCTCTCTACGCGGGCGCAGCGCTCACCGCCCCCGAGGTCGACATGCTGATCCCGCTGCGCCACGCCACCGACCCGGTGATCGCCCGCCGCCTCGCCGAATGGCTCGGCCTCTCCCGCGCGGGCGTCAGCAAGGCCCTGGCCAAGCTGGAGAAGCGCGGCTTCATCGCCCGCACCCCGAACCCGGCCGACCGGCGCGCCGCGCTGGTGACCATCACACCGGCCGGATCCAAGGCCGTGGACGACCTCTTCCCCCGCCAACTCGCCACCGAGGTGGCACTGTTGGCGGGCCTGGGCGAGGACCGGGCCCAGGTGCTGAGCGCGCTGGGACGGCTGGTTGAGGTCATGGAGCGCCAAGTGGGCCGCGAATGAAGGGCTCCTGACGGGGCGTCATCGTACGACTGGGTCGTCACCGCCAGTTCGTCATGTCAGGCCGTGCCGGCGTCCCAGAGCACATGGAGCGTGGGCGGCTTGCGGAACACCAGTCCGTGCGGGGCGGTCGGGTGGTCCGGGTCCAGGCGCAGGGCGGGAAGCCGTTCGAGGAGGTGCTGGAGGGCGATACGGGTCTCCAGGCGGGCGAGGTGGGCGGCGAGGCAGTAGTGCGGGCCGTGGGCGAAGGCCAGTTGGAGGCGGGCGTTCTCGCGGCGGACGTCGAATCGGTCGGGGTCGGGGAAGACGGCCGGGTCGCGGTTGGCGCCGGTGAGGGAGACGGTGACCAGGTCGCCCTCGCGGATGGTGGCCGGGCCGAGGACCGTGTCCCGGGTGGCGTAGCGGTCCACGACGGCGGCGCCGGGTTCCAGGCGCAGCGATTCCTCGATGGCGCCGTCCAGGAGGCCCATGTCGGCCCGGACCAGGGCGAGTTGGTCGGGATGCCGGAGCAGGTGCAGCAGCGCGTTGGTGATCATCGCTTCGGTGGTTTCTATGCCGCCGAACATCAACACCGCTGCGTTGGACGCGACTTCGGGCACCGTCAGGTGTCCGGCGGCGGAGACGAGGAGTGAGGTTCCGCCCCGGTCGGCGACGGTGGCTTCGACAGCCGCCCGCAGTTCCGCGTACGCCTTGGTGCCGGCGGCTCCCGCCTCGTGCCCGGCGGTGATGTCGGACACCGACCGCACGATCGCGTCGTACCAGGTGAGGACCGTGTCCGGGGTGGCGCCGGTCAGGCCGAGCGCCTCGGTCACGACGGCGACCGCGAGCGGGCCCGCGAAGGCGCGGCGCAGTTCGCCGGCGCCCGCCGGGCGCAGCGCGGTGACCAGCCGGTCGGTCTCCCGCTCGATGAACGAGGCGAAGCCGTCCCGTACTTCGCGCGGGCGGAAGGGCGCGGTGAAGGGGTCGCGGTGGCGGGCGTGCCGGTTTCCGTCGAGGGAGAGCATGCTCGGGCCGACGACCTGGGCGGTGGAGAAGCGCGGGTCGTCCACGGTGAAGGTGGCCGCGTCCCGCATCACGCTCAGCGCGAGGTCGCGCCGGGTCACCAGCCAGCCGTCCAACTCGGGCAGCCAGGACACGGGTTCACGCTCGCGGAGGCGCGCCAGCCGTGGATGCGGGTCCTGGGCGAGCTCGGCGAGCGTGGTCCCGGCGCCGAGCGGGAAGGACGCGGCGACCGTGCTCATCGCGATCCATGACGGGGCAGGGAGAAACTGGTCATGACCGAGGCTAACAATCGCGCCTCGGGCCAGGCGCTCCGGGTCGATACCCCTGAAGGTCCGTCCCGCCTCCGACCGAGGACCCACACCGGCCGGTCACCACCGATGAGGGCAACAGATCGAATTCGCCCCGCGAGAGACGTAGTTTGCGCCATCCTGAACGCCACGGGACGAGGACCGACCGCCGAAGCGCGGCGGCACCAACTCCCGTGTCCCGATTAGCCACTTAGCTCGTTGATCCGAAAGGGCCCAGCCCCATGGCCACACCCCTGTTCGCTGTCGTCGCCTGAATCACCGGAAGCCCCTGGCAGTCGCGCCGGGGAGCCTTCGGCATGGCATCGTGTCCAGCATCCGACATCGACACTTGAGTCACTCTTGATCACTTCATCACACACCGGCGGACCGGCGATACGCCTGCCTCTCCAGCCCATCCCGTCCGCCCAGGTGACCCCGGCCGCGTCCTGGCGCATTCTTGCTGTGTCACCCACCCGGCGCCACAGGGACGAGGTAGAGCCCCAATGACTGGGAGTGCCGAGCGCGAGAAGGGGACGCCCGGACGGCTCGCCGAGCTGCTCATCGACGCCTCGACGGAGGCGATCGACGCGGCAGGCGGCCACTCGGGGGGCGTCTACCTGCGGTCGAGCACGCCCGGACTGCTGCGCCTGGCCGTGCTGGCGGGGCTGCCCGGGCCGCTGTTCCGCCCCTGGGGCCGACTGCACGTCGACAGCAAGTTCCCCGTCGCGGACGCCCACCGGCTCGGCGTCCAGGTGGTCCTGCCGAACGCCACCGAGACCATGCGCCGCTATCCCCAGTTCGCGGCCAGCCTCCCCTTCCAGTTCGGGTCCCTGTACGTGCCCGTCATCAGCGGGTCGACGGCTTACGGCGTGCTGACCGTGCTGCGTCCCTCCGCCGCCGACGCCACCGAGGTGCTGTCCGGGGTGGACCGTATGACCCGACTGGCCGAGGAGCTGGGTACTGCGCTGCGCGACCTGGAGGACGAGCACAAGGACGAGGACGGCCCGTGGGTCGCCTGGGACGGCGAGCCGGTGTGCGTCCGGTCGGCGGCCACGCACCGCCCCGAAGGCCGTATGGCGCGGTTCGTGTGGGATCCGGTGACGGCGGTGGTGAGCGGGGACGGCACCCTGCCCGCCCTGCTGGGAGTGGACCCCGCGGCGTTCGCCGGCACCGCGCAGTCGATGGCGGATGCCCTGGCCCCGGGCGACACCTACCAGGTCATGGCAGCACTGCGGGCGACGGCCGCCGGGAAGCCGCCGCCGCTCCCCCTGCGGGTGCGGGCGGCGGACGGCTCGACCAGGCTGCTGGACCTGTGGACGTCCGCCCCCGGCCCCGTCCCGCGCCGGGGCGGACATCCGGTCAGCGGTGTCGTCCTCGACCCGGGCGCCGCCCGGATGCCGGACAGCGCGGCCGATCTCCTCCCGGACGGTGTGTTCTGCCTGGACCGGCTGGGGCTGGTCACCTACGCCAATCCACGCGCCGCCCAGTTGCTGGGCCGGCCGCGCGAGGAGCTGCTGGGCCGCCCGCTGTGGGAGGGCGTGCCCTGGCTGAACCAGATCGGCTGCGAGGACCAGCTCCGCGGCGCCCTGCTGTCCCTCGAATCCGCGCACTTCCACGTCCGGCGCCCGGACGCACGGGAGCAGCCGCAGGGGTCGTACGAGAGCGAATGGCTCGCGATGGCCGTCCATCCGGGCCAGGACGGTCTGACGTGCACCATCGTGCCGTCGGCCCGGGTGGCGGGACCGCCGCTCCCGCTGGTGCCCGTGGACGCCGACGAGCCCGACACGCCGGCGAACGGCGTCACCTCGCTGGCCCCGGTGTACCGGCCGATCGTGCTCGCCATCGCGCTGACGGAGGCGGTCACGGCCCGCCAGGTGTCCGCGGTGGTCATGAAGGAGCTGCTGCCCGCGTTCGGCGGCCGAAGGCTCGCGATCTACCTGTTGCAGGAGCGCCATCTGTCCCTGGCCTGGGAGACCGGGTTCCCGCAGGGGTTCCTCGCCCCGTTCGACGGGGTCGGCCTCGATGCCCGGCTGCCGGGGGTCGAGACCCTCACCACGGGACGTCCGCTGTTCTTCGACTCCATGCAGCAGCTCGCGGAGGCCTATCCGGGGATACCGCTGGACGCGGAGGTGGGGGCCCGCGCGTTCCTGCCGCTGATCGCGTCGGGCCGTCCGGTCGGCTCCGCCATCCTGGGCTTCGACCGGTCCCGCAGCTTCAGCACCGAGGAGCGCACGGTGCTCACCGCCCTCGCCGGGCTGATCGCCCACGCGATGGAGAAGGCCCAGCGCTACGACTCGGAGGCGGCCCTCGCCCGCGGCCTCCAGCAGGCCCTCCTCCCCCGCCGGCTGTCGGCCCACCCGCAGGTGGAGACCGCAGGCCGCTATCTGCCCGGCACCCAGGGCATGGAGGTGGGCGGCGACTGGTACGACGTCGTCGAGGCAGGCGACGGTCTGGCCCTGGTCATCGGCGACGTCCAGGGACACGGCGTCCAGGCGGCCGCCACCATGGGTCAACTCCGCAGTGCGGTAAGGGCGTTCGCGCTCGGCGACCGGCCGCCCGACGAGGTGATGAGCGGCACCAACCACCTCCTCATCGACCTCGACCCCGGGCAGTTCGCGAGCTGCTGCTACCTGCGGCTGGACCCGGCGAGCGGGCTGGTCCGGGTCGCCCGGGCGGGCCATCCACCACCGCTGATCCGTACCCCGGACGGCCGTACCCGGGTCTGGGACATCCCCGGAGGCGTCGTACTCGGGGTGGATCCGCACGCCCAGTACCCGGTGGCGGAACTCCACCTGGAGCCCGACTCCATCCTGGCGCTCTACACGGACGGCCTCGTGGAGCGGCCCGGCGTCGACATAGACGACGGCATCGCCGCCCTGCGGGTGGCCCTCGCGAAGGCGGCCGGGCCCGCCGCACGGCCGGGCGGTCGTTCCCTCGCCGGGGTCGCCGACCGCCTCACCACGGCGGCCCGGCACGCGGCCGACCGCCCCGACGACATCGCGCTGCTGCTCGCGGCCCGGCGGGCCAAGCCCGGCCGGCACCCCTGATCCACGGGTCGGCCCCGGCCCGTCACCCGGTGTGACGCCCCTCGCCTCCTGAGGTCAGGCAGTGTAGACATGGCACATGGTCCGCCTGACGGGTCGGCCCCGGGCCCGGTCGACCCACCGCCCCGACACTCTGCGTGCACAGCGCCCGTACGACCGTGCCCGCCGGGCGCGCGAGCACCGGCACCGGCGGGCCGGTCTCGGCGGCCGTAGCGTCGCCGGGCAGGTGTTCGTGCTGCAGGTGGTGATCGTGCTGCTGCTGGTCGTATCGGCCGTGGTGGCACAGGTCCTTCAGGTGCGGCACGACAGCACGCAGGAGGCCCGCAACCGGTCGGTGGCCGTCGCCGAGACCTTCGCCAACGCGCCGGGCACGGTCGCCGCGCTGCGCAGCCCCGACCCCACGGCGATCCTCCAGCCGAGCGCCGAGGCCGCGCGCAAGACGTCCAAGGTCGACTTCATCGTCGTGATGAACACCGACGGGATCCGCTACACCCACCCCAAGCCGGACCGCATCGGCAAGAAGTTCGTCGGGGACATCGCCCCCGCGCTGGCCGGGCACGTCGTCACCGAGGAGATCACCGGCACCATCGGGCCGCTGGTGCAGGCCGTGGTGCCGGTCCGCGGTGCGGGCGGCAAGGTCGTGGGCCTGGTCTCGGCCGGGGTGACGAAGGCGAACGTCGGCGGCACCGCCGACCAGCAGCTCCCGATCCTGCTGATCGCGGCCGGCGTGGCCCTCGCCCTGGCCACCGGCGGCACCGCGCTGGTCAGCAGACGCCTCCAGCACCAGACCCATGGCCTGGGCCCGCACGAGATGACCCGGATGTACGAGCACCATGACGCGGTGCTGCACGCCGTCCGGGAGGGCGTGATCATCGTCAGCGGCGAGGGCCGGCTGCTGCTCGCCAACGACGAGGCGCGGCAACTGCTCGACCTGCCCGAGAACGCCGAGGGACGGCTGATCCTCGACCTCGGGCTCGACAGCGAGATGACCGCCCTGCTGGCCTCCGCGCGGGTCGCGACGGACGAGGTGCACCGGGTCGGCGGCCGGCTCCTCGCCGTCAACCAGCGCCCCACCGACCTGGAGGGCGGCCCGCCCGGCAGCGTCACCACGCTGCGCGACTCCACGGAACTGCGCGCCCTCTCCGGCCGCGCCGAGGTCGCCCGCGAGCGCCTCAACATGCTCTACGACGCCGGAGTGGGCATCGGCACCAGCCTGGACGTCACCCGCACCGCCGAGGAACTCGCCGAGCTGGCCGTCCCCCGCTTCGCGGACTTCGTCACCGTCGACCTCTACGACGCCGTGCTCAGCGGCGAGGAGCCGCAGCCCGGGACCGAGCTGCGCCGCACCGCGTACAGCGGGGTCCGGGACGACGCCCCGCTCTACCCGGTGGGCAAGCAGATCCAGTTCGTGGCGTCCGCCCCGCAGGCCCGCAGTCTCGACACCGGTGAGGCGGTCGTCGAACCCCGGCTGGAGGAGGCCCCGGGCTGGCTCACGCAGGACCCGGAGCGGACCGCGCAGGTCGTCGAGTACGGCATCCACTCGCTGATCACCGTGCCGCTGCGGGCCGGCGCGCTGATCCTCGGCGTGGTCAACTTCTGGCGCTCCGACAAGCCCGAGCCCTTCGACTCGGACGAGCTGGCGCTCGCCGAGGAACTCGTCGCCCGCGCCGCGGTGTCCATCGACAACGCCCGCCGCTACACCCGTGAGCACGGCATGGCGGTGACCCTCCAGCGCAGTCTGCTGCCCCGCCGGCTGCCCGAGCAGACCGCGCTCGACGTCGCCTACCGCTATCTGCCGGCGAAGGCCGGGGTCGGCGGCGACTGGTTCGACGTCCTGCCGTTGTCCGGCGCCCGGGTCGCGCTGGTCGTGGGGGACGTGGTGGGACACGGTCTGCACGCGGCGGCCACCATGGGACGGCTGCGCACCGCGGTCCACAACTTCTCCGCGCTGGACCTGCCGCCGGACGAACTCCTCGGTCTGCTCGACGAGTTGGTCGGCCGGATCGACCAGGACGAGACGACCGAGGACAGCGGCGCACCGGTCACCGGCGCGACCTGCCTGTACGCCATCTACGACCCGGTGACCCTGCGCTGCACCGTCGCCCGCGCCGGCCATCCGCCCCCGGCGCTGATCCGCCCGGACGGCACCGTCGAGTTCCCCGACGTCCCCGCCGGACCCCCGCTCGGCCTCGGCGGACTCCCTTTCGAGACGGCCGAGTTGGAGCTGACGGAGGGCAGCCGGCTGGTCCTGTACACGGATGGGCTGGTCGAGGACCGGGAACGGGACATCGACGTGGGCCTGGAGATTCTGCGCACGGCCCTCACCCGGGCCGGCGACTCTCCCGAGGACACCTGCCGGGCCGTCCTCGACTCGGAGTTGTCGGTGCGGCCGAGCGACGACATCGCCCTGATCGTCGCCCGCACCCGCGCACTCGGCGCCGACCGGATCGCCGAGTGGCGGGTACCGTCCGACCCCGCCGCCGTTGCCGAGATGCGCGCCTCGGTCACCCGCCAACTGACCCACTGGGGCCTGGACGAGCTGACGTTCACCACCGAACTCATCCTCAGCGAACTGGTCACCAACGCCATCCGCTACGGCAACGACCCCGTCCGCGTACGCCTGTTGCACGACCGCACCCTGATCTGCGAGGTCTACGACGGCAGCACCACCTCACCCCATCTGCGCTACGCGGCGATGACGGACGAGGGCGGCCGGGGCCTGTTCCTGGTGGCCCAACTCTCCGAACGCTGGGGCACCAGGTACACACCGGCGGGCAAGGTGATCTGGGCCGAGCAGGGGCTGTGACGGCGGGAACGGGCCCGGACCGTCACCTCCCCGCTCTTCCTTACTCGTCGATCGCCGCCCCGAACGCCGCTCCCTTCGCCGCGCCGCCAAGGTCCGCCGCGCCGTACAGCGAAGAGCCCTCGGCGAGCAGGCCGCCCGGGCCGGCCGGGAGCAACCACACATATCCGTCACCGGAGTTCTCGCCGGGCGCGGAGGCGACCAGTTCGCTACGGCCGTCGGCGTCGGTGTCCGCCAGGCGGACCTGGGTGCCCCAGGCGTCGTCCTGTTCGGCGGTGCCGGGGACGCCCGCGGTGTTCTGGTCGAAGGACTGGGCGCCGGTCGCGGTCACACCGTCGCGCGAGCCGCGCAACAGCCAGACGGCGCCCGCGTCCTGGACGGTGCCGATGTCCTCGCCGGGCGCGCCGACGGCCACGTCCGCGTAGCCGTCGCCGTCGACGTCACCGACGGAGAGGTCGTTGCCCCAGGCGTCGCCGTGCTCCGAAGTGCCGGGCACGCCCGGGGAGTTCTGCGACCACCAGTCCGCGGGTCCGGCGGTGCCTTCCGAACTGCCGTAGTAGACACCGATCTTGCCGCCGTCGTCGCCCTCCGCCTTGTCGTCGACGCTGCTGAGCTGGCCGAGGACCAGGTCGTCGTAGCCGTCGCCGTTGATGTCGCCGGAGGCGATGCCGAGGCCGCCGTTCAGGTCCTGACGGTACGTCAGAGAGGTCTCGCCGCCCGCGTAGAGGGCCGACCAGCCCTGCTGGTAGTCGTCGTCGGGGCTGTAGCCGGAGATGACCAGGTCGGCGTAGCCGTTGCGGTCGTAGTCGCCGGTGGTGAGGTAGGCGGGCTGGAGGCGGTGGCCGCCGGGGTGGGTGGTGGTGTTCAGGGCGCCCATCGAGTGCAGGATGCCGGTGTGGTAGGTGAAGACCTGCGCGCCGTCGTTGTCGAGTACGGCCATCTCGTCGGTGTCGGTCGCGCCGGTGAAGCGGGCCGCTGCCACGGACTGCCCGAAGCGGGCGCCCGCCGTGGGGGTGGCGGAGGTGAAGGAGTCGTTCGTCTCGGCTCCGAGGCCCGCCTTGGAGCCGTACAGCACGGTGACGCGGCCCGCGTCCTCGACGCTGCCCTCGTCCTCGCCGGGCGCGCCGATGATCGCGTCGTCGTAGCCGTCGCCGTCCACGTCGCCGGTGGCGATGGCCTGGCCGAAGGAGTCGTAGGTCTCCGAGGTGCCGGGGACGCCGGGCGTGGACTGGCTGATGACGGCCGTACGGCCCTTGGGGACGGTGTTGTTGGTGGCGATGCCGTTCGGGGCACCGTACTGCACGGTGACGTATCCGGCGCCCTCCTTGCCGTCGACGGTGCCCGAGGGGGCGCCGATCAGGACGTCGTCGTAGCCGTCCCCGTTGAAGTCGCTGTTGCGGTCGACGGCGCTGGTGCCGCCGGGGACGCCCGCGTAGCTGGCCGGTGCGGCGACGATGCCGGCACCGGCCAGGAGCAGGAAGGTCGCGGACGCGACGGCGGCGGAGACCTTCTTGCGTGACACGTTCGTCATGGTGTGTTCCCCCGTGAGTCAAATTTGTTGCGGTCAGGGGGTTCGACACGAGACGTGCGGCGGGAGTTGTGGCGTCGCGGAGTGCTGTGACGCCACAGTGACGTTTGTTGCGCGACCCGGACGCGGTCAGCCCAGCGCCCGGTCCAGGTTGAACGCGGCGCTGATCAGGGAGAGATGGGTGAACGCCTGCGGGAAGTTGCCCTGTTGCTCGCCGGTGCGGCCGATCTCCTCGGCGTACAGGCCGAGATGGTTGGCGTAGGTGAGCATCTTCTCGAAGGCGAGGCGGGCCTCGTCGACGCGGCCCGCGCGGACCATGGCCTCGACGTACCAGAAGGAGCAGATCGAGAACGTGCCCTCGTCGCCGCGCAGTCCGTCGGGGCTGGCCTGCGGGTTGTAGCGGTAGACGAGCGAGTCGGAGACCAGTTCCTCGGTCAACGCGTCCAGTGTGGACAGCCACTTGGGGTCGGTGGGTGCGATGAACTTCGCCAGCGGCATCATCAGCACGGCGGCGTCGAGGACTTCACTGCCCTCGTGCTGGACGAAGGCCTGGCGGGTCTCGGACCAGCCGCGGTCCATGATGCGGCGGTAGATGGTGTCGCGGGAGCGGCCCCAGCGCGGCAGGTTGGCGGGCAGCCCGCGTCGGCCGGCGAGGCGGATCGCGCGTTCGATCGCCACCCAGCACATCAGCCGCGAGTAGAGGAAGTTCTTCCGGCCGCCACGCGTCTCCCAGACCCCCTCGTCGGGCTGGTCCCAGTGCTCGCAGACCCAGTCGACCAGCGCGCACACGTCGTCCCACTGGTCGCTGGAGATGGGCTCGGCCCACTTGTCGTAGAGGTAGATGGAGTCGATCAGGGCGCCGTAGATGTCGAGTTGAAGCTGGTCGGCGGCCGCGTTGCCGACCCGGACCGGGGCGGATTTCTGGTGGCCTTCGAGGTGGTCGAGTTCGCGTTCGGTGAGTTCGGTGCGGCCGTCGATGCCGTACATGATCTGGAGCGGGCCCGACGGGTTGCCGTCGCCGGGGCTGATGTAGCGGGTCACGAACTGCATGAACGCCTTCGCCTCGCCGGTGAAGCCGAGGCGCAGCAGCGCGTAGACGCAGAAGGCGGCGTCGCGGATCCAGACGTAGCGGTAGTCCCAGTTGCGCTCGCCGCCGAGCTGTTCGGGGAGGCTGGTGGTGGGGGCGGCGACGATCGCGCCGGTGGGCGCGTAGGTCAGCAGCTTCAGGGTGAGGGCCGAGCGGTGGACCATCTCGCGCCAGCGGCCCCGGTAGCGGGACTGGGACAGCCAGCGCCGCCAGTAGGCGACCGTGCCGGCGAACTCGTCCTCGGCCTCCTGGCGTGCGCAGGGACGGGGGCTCACCTCGCCGTCGACCTGGTCGAGGGCGAACACCTCGGACTCGCCCTCGTCGAGCTTGAAGTCGGCCCACACATCGACGCCGTCGCACTCCAGGGGCACGGTGGCGGTCAGCGCGAGGGATTTCTCGGCGGACTCGAAGAGAGCCACGTCACCGATCATCCGCGCGGTGTGCGGGCTGGCGCCGTAGTCGAACCTCGGGGCGACACGGGTCCGGAACGGGACCGTGCCGCGCACGCACAGCACACGGCGGATCAGCCGGTGCCGGGCGGACTCGTCCGACTCGCTGGTCACCGGCATGAAGTCCTGGACCTCGCCGACGCCGTCCTCGGTGAAGAACCGGGTGATCAGGACGTTGGTGTCGGGGAAGTAGAACTGTTTGGTGCGCGCCGGGACGGCGGCGGCCAGCTCGAAGGAGCCACCGCGCTCCGCGTCCAGGATCGCGGCGAAGACGCTCGGGGCGTCGAAGGACGGGCAGCAGTACCAGTCGATCGTGCCGTTGGTGCCCACCAGCGCCACGCTCCGCAGATCGCCGATCAGTCCGTGCTCGGCGATGGGCAGATATTCGGGGCCGGTGGGGGTGTCCTGGTGGGGCGGTGTCTCGACCATCGCGGCAGCCTCCCTGGTTCGGGCCCGCGCGGGCCGGTTCCAGCTTAGGTTCACGTTCTCGTTCGGCCACTCTTCCGGATGCACACTGGAGTCGGGCGGGGAATCGTGGGAGTGGGACCCACGGCACTTTCCGGCCGCCCGGAGGAGGCACCATGTCGACAGCACAACCCGCCGACGGCGCAGACGGCACCGAGCGCGCCACGCCGGACGCCCTGCTGCACGCCCGTACCGGTACCGAGGTGGCCCCGGAGGACGTGGTCCTGGCGACCGGCCGGGACGTCACGCCGAAGAGCCTGGAGTGGGCCCGGCGGAAGATCGAGGCGGAGGGTCCGGCCGCGCTGGACAAACTGCTCCCCTAGGTTGTGTCCGGCGGATCACATGGCTACTGGCTCGGTGGCGTGCATGGCGTCGAGTTGGATCTGAAGCGCCTGGGCCGTGTCCCGGTGTTCCGACGAATCCCCGGACAGCGCGGTGAGCAAGGCCAGTTCCACCCGTGAGTAGCGGTGGTTGCCCGGAGTGGGATGGGGGGTACTGGCGGGGTCGGGCGTCCGCATGCGCTTGGCGATACCGCGCACGGCCGGAACGTGCGGGCCGAGGTAGGAGTCGAGGAGCGCCGCGACTTTGCGGGTCTTGCGGGTCTCACCGAGCGAGAGAAGCCTCTGCCGGACGCCCGGCAGGAAGTCGAATGTGACCGCATCGAAGGGATCGTCGTGTTCCTGGATACCGTCGATGGTGGTGACCAGGCCGCTGGTGAGGATGGCGGCAAGGTCGCCCGAGTCCGCCTCGGGCAGCAGTTCGACGGCGATCAGCTGCATGACATGCCTATTGAGGGGTGCGGCGGCCAGGAGGACGGCCAGGGCGAACGAGTTCTCCGAGGCGGCTGTCTGGAAGTCGGCGATGCGCCGGTCCGGATCGGTGTCGAGGTCTCCGGCACTGGAGGAGGCGGGGGCATAGGCCTCGTCGGCATCGTCCGCCGGGATCTCCAGCACCTGTTGGTGGACAGGAAGGCGTTGGGACATCAGCAGACGCGCCCACTGGTCCAGCCAGCGTTTGCGTATCTCAAGCACCGGGATGTAGAGGCTGGCGTTCTGCTCGGGCCTGAGTTCGTCGGAGAGGGACGGCGTGTGGGACGGTTCCGCGAGCAAGGCCTGGTTCGCGCATCCGGGGTGATCGGTACGCAGTTGCAGGGGGCGGGTACGGATCCCGGACAGGTGCCAGTTGTAGTGGGGCAAAACGTTGAGTATGGCCACGGTGTGGCTGCTCGCCCAGGTGCGCAGGTCCGGCCAGAGCAGTCGCCGCTTCCAGGCGGCGCCGACACCGTCGGTCAGAATGAGCACCATCTTGCGTGTGCCGGGGGCGCTGCGCCCGAGACCGATGGCGTCCAGCAGATCCCGGTCGAAGAGGTCCTGAGGAGTGGTGGGTCGGTGGGTGCGCAACTTGACGACATGGGTGTCGCTGAACAGCGGCAGGTCGCGCACGGTCGCCGCGAAAGCGTTCACCGTCGGGTACCAGGCGGCCATCGAGACCCCGGTGTCGACGACCAGTACCAATTCCCATTGAGCGGCGATGGTGGCAGCAGGACTCTGCGGGCTCGGCGGACTGTCGGGAACGGTGTAGGCATCGGCAGTCTGCTCCGTGAGACCGGCGGCCTCGGGCTGGAGCCGAATGAGGGTGTGCAGAGCTGCGGCAGAAGTTTCCGCGGCAGGCGTCGGCAAGGGAGCCGGCCAGCCTTCGGGTACTTCGACAAAGACAGGCTCGTGCAGTGAGAGGCTGCGGTGGCCCGGCCGCCAGGTGGGCGGCATGGTCGGAGCCGGCGCGGCAGTGATCAACCACGTCCTGGCATCAGGCATGGTCACGAGGAGGCTACTTCGTCCGGCGCCACGAGCTGATTGAGCGTGGGAAGCAGGCGGTTGGGGTCGTCCCACATCAAAGTCAGACCGCTCACGGCATCTGTCGGCGCTTCGCCGATGCCGTAAGCCAGACGCATTCTGCCGATGCGCTGCGGTAGTTCAGCGACCGGACCGTGGCTCAGAAGGCCGTCCACCGTTTTCCGGAACGCGGTGGAGGTGCAGTCGTGCCGGTGCCACAGCACCACGGGCACGCCTGAGTTGATCGCCTCCAC
This sequence comes from Streptomyces sp. NPDC051576, assembly GCF_040681835.1. Taxonomy (NCBI): domain Bacteria; kingdom Bacillati; phylum Actinomycetota; class Actinomycetes; order Kitasatosporales; family Streptomycetaceae; genus Streptomyces; species Streptomyces sp. NPDC051576. Next base: position 102,225 of record NZ_JBFAZO010000015.1, on the reverse strand, counting down.
CAACTGGATGCGGCCCTCGTCGCAGTCGGGTGGCGCGGTCAGCACACAGGGCCGGTCCTGGCGCACATCCGCCGATCGGCCGAGGCGGTCTCCGTCGTCGCTGTCCGCCGACAGGTCCACCATGCGTTTCCAGCGCTCGCGCCAGGAGGAACGGTAGGAGTCGGTGCTCTGCTCACGGTCGAGGCTTCGGACGACGACCCGGACATCGCTTGGCATGGTCCCGGACAGACACCACTCTTCGACGGGCAGATTGATCAGGGCCAGCGGAAGCCAGAACTCGATGGTGAGCGCGCCACCCTTGTCGTGACTCCCCGACACCTCGCGCAGTCGGCCGCGAATGGCACGCTCCAGATCGGTACCCCGGACTCGGGTGTCGTTGTCACGCAAGGCCGGCGTCCGGTGCGAAACGTCCTCCTGGTGCCACACGCGGAGGGCGAAGTGGTCGTCCTCCAGACCGTCCGGCAGCAGAACCAGCATCATGCGCCGTTCTCTGGGAGCGATCACCTGAGTGGCGTCGGCCCGCGCCCGGCAGGCCAGCAGCGCCTGCGCCAGGTCATTGTTACGGGCACGGCGTTCGGTCCACTCCCGCAAGGACGCGGCGACCGGTTCCTGGACGGACGCGGCGAGGAACTCCAGAAAAGCCAGGAACGGGGGAAGCCCGTCGGGCAGCGCGTTGCGCCTGAGCAGATACAGCAGGATGCTGCGCGCGTCGGTGCAGTGGTCGGGCAGCGGCGCCGAGACAGGTTGCAGGCTCGCTTGCGCGATGGCCCGGACCTCATGCTCGATGGTGACCTGGTCGAGAAGCCCGTCGAGCAGCCGGAGATCCTCCTCCGCCAGCTGGTCGCGAGCGGTCCACCGGTCGGCCAACAGCCGCATGGCCAGAGCTGTGCCTCGGTCACCGTCGAGTGACGCCACAGCCTCGGCCAGCGCGTCAGTGCCCTCACTGTGCCGGGTGCACTCACTGACGATGAAAGCGAAGTGGTCCGACGAGCGGGCCGGAACCAGGCCTTTGCCGGCGAACGGCTCCTCCAGCGTCCGCACCAGGTAGCGCACCAGGTCCTGGCGGCTTGAGGCGGTGGCGAAGTACGGCGAACGCCTGAGGACGTCGACCATGCCCTGAAGCACCGAACTGGCGGCAAGCGCGGCCAACGGTCCGCTTGAGCTAGTTACTCCCATGACGGCGCTCCCCCGTGTTGCGTCCCTGAAATGACTGTCCATCTCCACGCCGGGTTAGGCCAGACAGATTTCTCGCTGAACTTCGCCCTCTGATAGAGGGATACGTCTGATAACGCCAGCTTGCCTCACCACGAAACGTAACAATGGACTCGTGGGGGACATGAGCCTGTGGGCAGCCTGGGCGGCGGCGGTGACCAGTATGGCCACTCTGGTCGTGACCACGGTGGTCGGCGGACGGCGTGAGCGTAGGAAATGGACTCGTGACGCGCTGACTGACGCGTTCGTCGCGTTCCTGGAAGCCAGTTGGGCCCACTCCGACACGGTCAAGGCGTTGGCGGAAGAGCAGGTGGACCACACCGCGGCAACTCGGGAGCAATACACAGAGATGCGCAGTCAGCTCACGCGACTGCGCCTGCTGGCCTCGGCACAGGTCCTCCAGGCGGGTGAGGAACTGCTGCGCTGTCAACGCGCCGTGCAGGACGCCGCGCCCGGCCTCGAACGGCAGCAGGCGCTGGCGGAGGCGGCACACGGTCGACGGCAGGTCGTGCGGGCGGCAAAGCGGGAGATGGGGCTGTGAATCTTCGCGATCAGAGCACATAACGTCCCAGCCTGTCCTCGATGCCGTCACGGATGTCCGTCAGTACGGCCTGCGCGGCGGCGGTGTAGCTGCCACTGCGCAGCTTGCGGGAAATGGAGTGGGCGATCCGGGCGAAATACTGGTCGCTCCGGCTCTCGCGTGGACCGGGGAGCCACTGGCCGATCAGGTTGCGTGCCGCTGACAGAAGAATGGGATCCGCGCCCTCCAGCGAGGCGAGCAACTCGTCCCAATGCCCCCAATACCCCAGGCCGATCAGCCTGGCCCGCTCCATGCTGGGGTGCATGGAGGGCGTGTCCCGGGCCATACCGCGCAGCAGCGCTTCCGCCTCCTCCGCGTCCAGCGCGAGGGAGTCCTCCATCAGGGCCAGCCGCCCGAGGTATCCGACGGCGGTGACCGCGTGCGCGGCCAAAGTGACCTCGACCAGTCCATGCTGCCCGTGCGAGTGGGTGATGACCACGTTGATGTTGTGCTCGCTCTCCGCAACCTGACAAGCGAACGGCAGGGCCTGATGCAGTCCTGCGCTGGCCGCCATCAGAACGAACTGGTGGGCGGAGACTCCGTCCGGGCTCGTCGGTCGCAGCTTCATTAGATCGCGCTGCTCCTGGGGCGTAAGAGCGACGGGCTGCACCCACGGTGCGTCGAGCAGAACGTCGGCGCTCCCGAGGAGCGCGATGCGCGCATGATCGTCAAACTCCTGTTCCCGCATGAAGAAGCGCATCTCCGCTCGTGGAGGGAGCGCCCGCCGCCAGGTCATCGCCCACGGCCAGTGGAGTGCCTCCTGTTCGAGCCCCTGTTTGGCCATCGCGTCCTGCACCCGCAGGGCCAACCGCAGCCCCGTGCCCTGGTCGAGGGCGATGGCAGCGGTGACGAAACTCGCCACGGCGTCCGCGAAGTCCGACGTGAGGGAGTCGAGGAACGGCTCAAGCAACTCGTCCAGAGCTGAGTGTTCACCCGGTGGAAGGCACGAGACGGCCGCGGAAGCGAGGGAAAGGCGGGCGGGAGTGGGGCGCTGGAGAATCTCCCGCAGGTCGGCGATGTTCAAGCGCAGCCCCTCGGCCAGGATGTGATGGCCGGCGATGACTGACAGCTGCTCGTTGTCCCGGGTGAGCAAGGCTCGCCAGCGCTCCGGGCCCGGCCGCGAACCAGGCTCGTGATCGTCCAGCACGGCGTCGGCCAACACGTTCGTCGGGGACTGCGACTGCTGGGCCCCGGCCGCCGTACGCAGCAGGTCGCGCCACCGGGGGTGCTCCGCGAGTCCGATCCGGAAGCGATAGCCCAGGAGTGTCTCGATACTCCCCTCGGCCGCCAGCAGTTCGAGCAGCGCCATCCGCTCGTCGTTGAGCGCCGAAGCAGTGTCGGTGCGCGCGGTCGACCGCAGCAGTGCGTCAACCTGCTTCAGCCTCCCCGAACACGCTTCCGCGTAGGTACGGCGCAGTGGCCGAGTCGGCTCGACGCCCAGGTGCCGGAGCGTCTCCCAGGCCTGTGACACCACCGCCCATCCCGTACCGGGGACCAGCTTCGACAGAACATGTGCGGCAAGGCCGTTCAGACTCGCGACCTGGACGCAGCGCAACGAGCGCGCCACGACCCGCTCGTCGACACACACCCCGGCAGGTGGGTCGAGGAGCCGGGTCAGCACCGCTTGCAGGCGCGCGGTGGCGCCGGGCACGAACCACTGATGCATCATCACCAGGCCGTCCAGCGCCGCCTCTACGGCCTCCGGCACACCGTCGTGCTGGAGTGACGCACTCTCCAGAGCGTCCAGCGCGGACTGAGAGCCGTACCTCGCCAGCGCGTACGCGGAGCGCCGCCAGGCCGGCAGACCACTGTTCGCGGACTGAAGTACGGAACTCTGGTGCCGGAGGAACTCCTCGCGAGTTCCGGCCACCGCGTCCTCGGGCGCGGCCTGCAACAGCATGGCCCCGTACAGGGAATTGGCGGCCACTCCCTTCTTCACGACAGCGGCCACGACCTCGTGCGCGGTGCCTGGTTCCGCGACCAGCATTTGAGCGGCATCGCGCCAGGAATGCTTCAGAATCCGCGACGTGACCTCGTCCACTTCGTCCGCCGGATACTGCTGCAACACGGATGCGGCGCAGTAGGCCTGTACCAGCGGATTGCAGAACGTAATGCGCGACGACTCCTCATGGATCACACTGGTCGTCAGCAGAGAGGCCAGCGTCCCCTCCGCATCGCCGGTCCCGTGGTCCGTGATCACACGCAGGGCTTCCTGTCGACTCAGCGCCCCCGAATCTCCGAGGCAGGCGACGAGTTCACGAAGGAGCCGCAGTTTCCGTTCCACCTCGCTGGCATGATTGCTCGACTCAAGCTGCCGCAGCAGGTACTTGCGAGCCAGCACACCCGGGTTCGCCGGTATGTCTCCCGTCTCGGCGAAGTGTTTGACCAACATCCACAGGAATTGCGGTTTTCCCGCGAGGTCGCGCAGAGCCGCCGTGTCCGGGTCGACAAAGAGTCGTTCCTGAAGCTGTTCGAGCTTCTTCTGCCAGTCCTGAGGCGCGAGTACCCGCAGCACCTCCGCGAGAAAACGACGCGCGGGCCGCTCCCGCACCTTGTGCAGCGCCACAGCAGGCCAACCCAACGTCCCCGGATCGTAGTTGTGGGCACGCTGGCACAGCACAATACGTACGCGCGGCGCCTCGATCCGTAAGTCCCTGAGCCAGTCCAGCACTTCCCCACGCCACCGCGGATCGACCTTGTGCAGTGCGTCCACCGTCAGATGTACGAGGCCGAGGGCCATCAGTCGGCTCAACCGCTCTTCGGACAGCGGCTCCGGCAGCCCCGAGACCTCCCGCAGGACAGCCGCGGCCGACGACCGCCTGGACAGCCTCTGGCTCAGCTGCGGAGCACTCACTATCAGAGGCAGCCGAGCGCAGGCCGTGGCACCGCCGACCAGCCGGTCGAAGTCCGCCTCGCCCGAAGCCAGCAGGCGCTTACGCAACTGTCGCGCCACCACTGTCGTACCGGAACCCGACTCGCCCAGCAGGACGACGGCTTCCTGTGCGGCGAGCAATTCGAGACTGTCACGCGACGCGAGGGACAGAGCGCCCTGCCCTTGCTGCACGAACGGCTCACCCGGGCCCAGCGCGTGACCTTCGAGGGGAATGTAGACGAACCCGCCGCCCGCTCTGCCCTCGCAGTCGGGATCCCGGCATTCCGCGTCCTGGCAGCACCGATCCAACGCATCGACGGCTTCGCTGAGCGGTCCGGCCGCCAAGCAGCCGGCGGCCGCCTGACGCCACGCGGTGATCTGCTCCTGATTACCCGCCTTCTCGGCGGCCAGGACCGCCGCGCACAGCAGATCGCCGCTGGGCCAGTCCGCGCCGCTGCCGTGAGCCAGCAGCACCTCGCAGGCTGCCGCCGTCTCCTCCTCGCCCCACCGTACGAACAGGTCGCCGCAGCGCGGTGACAGGTTCTCGCACGCGACGCCGGCGGCGGCAGCCGCAGCGATCACACGGGGGAAGTCCTCTGCGTCGGCCTTCCACTTGAATGTCCTGCACGCCGCCAGCATGAGGTGCTGGAAGTAGTGCACCGGGAAGGCCGCCTGGTTCTCGGGTGGTACACACTGCCAGATACCACGCCGCACCGCCCACAACAGGCTCAGACATCGGCTGAGTTCAGGGGCTGAGTCCCGGTGCCGGCCCGCGAGGTCCTGCTCGGCGCGGTCGGCAGCGGCCGAGCCCCACAGCGGAAGTACCAGGGTGAGCAGGCCCAGATACCGCTGGAGCAGCACAAGGTCCTGCCATCGCAGCCGACCGGCCACGCAGTCACGCAAGACGCAGACTTCCATCCAGGCAGTGTCGGAGAGGGTATAGGCGTCCTTCCGGAACGACGCGAAGTCGATCAGGTACGGATTCGATCCGCAGAACAGGATGTTGCGTGGATTGAGGTCTCCGTGGACGGCGGAATGGGTGCGGGCGGCCGACGCGCTCTCCAGCGTGTCGTACAGGGATTTCATCGGGTGGTCCGCGGCAACGCCCTGGTACTCGAGACGATCATGCACCTCGCGGAAGCCGGGGCCGTCGGCGAACGCGGTTCCCAGCAGTTCCGACCACTCCTGCGAGCGCACCGACGTCACCCGCCCGAACACGTCGAGCGCCGAACCGGATCTGATCTCGCGGGACGGTCTGCCGCCCACGACCGCTGTACCCGTGAGTGCCACCCGCACCCTGGTGGACTTGAACCGTCCCGAGACGGTTGTGCCCTCCACTTCGACCTCGTCCAGCCGCAAGCGGGTACGGCCGCCTACCGCCAGAGAGCGGGCCGCGCCCGGAGGAGAGGTCGAAGCACGCAGTACACGCCCGGATTTGAGCACATCACTGCGCATGTCCTCCTCGTCGGGGTTGCCGTCGACCAACGGCACAAGCCCGTTGATCTGCTCGCCGATCTCATCCACACTCAGCGACAGGTCGCATCCCAACCGCCCGTTCTCACCCGCCAGATCGCCGTCCTTTGAGACCTTGTCGCGGTAGAGCTTGCGCGCGAGCGTCTCCATGAGCCCCGTGACGACGGAGATGGCCTCTTCGAAGCGATGCGAGTCCTGAAGGGCGCTCGTCCACACATCCTCCAGCGACCGCACGACTCCCTGGGCGTCAGGGTCGCGGTCGCGGACATGGGAGTAGATGACGACATGGCGTTCGAAGGTGGTGGCGATCTTCGGATTCCTCACCGAGGCGCTCACCGCCACGATGGGCACGAACAGTGTGGAGTCGAGCGACGCGGCCAGTTCCCGGTAAGCGGCCCACTCGTCGACCGCGTCCCGATGCGGCATCAACTTCGCCACCTGTAAGGATGTTGCGGCCGCCCGCATCACTTCGATCTCAAGAACTTCCGAGCCGCTGCGTCCGCCGGCGAGTCTGCGCAGCACAGTGACGCTGCGGACGTTCTTCGGCCACACGCCGTCCTGCATGCAGACGGACTCGTCCTCGCCGTCCCCTACGGCGACGTCCAGGAGAGCATCCCTGATCTCGTCCTCATCGTCCGTGTTGATCCCGCAGCCGGGCGCGAACGCAACCTGCCAGCCCATGAGGCCACCCCCGATACATCAGGAAGGCGCCGCACATCCTCGCTGGCGCTCCGTGATGCCGATGTAACAGACCGGAGTGTAGCGACGCGACGGGTCCACCGAAGCCCTTGGGCGGCAGCGACCACACGTTCGGTGTACGTCCCGCCTGTAAGCGTCGCGCGCATGGTGTCTGCCGCGGCTCGTGCGGCACAGCCTCGTCCGGGTAGGCGACTTCCTCCCTTTGCCCCCAGCCCAGTCGTCTTGTGGGCATCCGGTTACCGGTTCGCCCTTTCGGAGGAGGTGCTCCGGCTGACAGACTCCGGTGGTGCCCGACTTCGACATGCTTGTGATCGGTTCAGGACCGGGTGGCCAGAAGGCCGCCATCGCCGCGGCCAAGCTCGGCCGCCGGGTCGCCGTCGTCGACCGCCCCGACATGGTCGGCGGGGTCTCCATCCACACCGGGACCATCCCCTCCAAGACGCTGCGCGAGGCGGTGCTCTATCTCACCGGCCTCACCCAGCGGGATCTGTACGGGCAGAGTTATCGCCTGAAGGACGACATCACCGTCGGCGACCTCACCGCGCGGACCCAGCATGTGGTCAGCCGTGAAGTCGACGTCATCCGCAGCCAGTTGTCGCGCAACCAGGTCTCCCTGTTCGCCGGCACGGGCCGCTTCGTCGACCCGCACACCGTGGCCCTGACCGAAATCACCGGCCACGAACGGCTGTTGACGGCGGAGAACATCATCATCGCCACCGGTACACGTCCGGCCCGGCCGGACACCGTCGAGTTCGACGGTCAGACCATCATGGACTCGGACAACGTGCTGGACCTGCCGAAGGTCCCGCGGTCCATGGTCATCGTCGGCGCGGGTGTCATAGGCATGGAGTACGCCTCCATGTTCGCCGCGCTCGGCAGCAAGATCACCGTCGTGGAGAAGCGGGCCGGCATGCTCGACTTCTGCGACCTGGAGGTCATCGAGTCGCTCAAGTACCACCTGCGGGACCTCGCCGTGACCTTCCGCTTCGGGGAGACCGTGGCCGCCGTCGAGCGGCACACCAACGGCACGCTGACCGTCCTGGAGAGCGGCAAGAAGATACCGGCCGACGCGGTGATGTACTCCGCCGGCCGGCAGGGGCTGACCGACGAACTCGACCTGGACAAGGCCGGGTTGTCCGCCGACCGGCGCGGCCGGATCGATGTCGACGAGAACTTCCGTACCGCGGTGCCGCACATCTACGCGGTCGGTGACGTGATCGGCTTCCCGGCCCTCGCGGCGACCTCGATGGAACAGGGCCGCACGGCCGCGTACCACGCCTGCGGCGAGCCGGTGCACCGGATCGACGACCGGCAGCCGATCGGCATCTACACCATCCCGGAGATCAGTTTCATCGGGAAGACCGAGGACCAACTCACCGAGGAGTGCGTGCCGTTCGAGGTCGGCATCTCCCGCTACCGCGAACTCGCGCGCGGCCAGATCATCGGCGACTCGCACGGCATGCTCAAGCTGCTGGTCTCCCCCACGGACCGCACCCTGCTCGGAGTGCACTGCTTCGGCACCGGCGCGACGGAACTCATTCACATCGGCCAGTCGGTCATGGGCTGCGGTGGAACGGTCGACTATCTCGTGGACGCGGTCTTCAACTACCCGACGCTCGCGGAGTCTTACAAGGTCGCGGCCCTGGACGCGACCAACAAGCTGCGGCAGATCGACCGACTCGGCGACTGACCGTTCACAGGAGATTACTCACTGGTCAATCTTGAAAGGTCAAGAGGTACCGCTATCATCACACCCACACACGGTGTGACCGTCCGCCGACGCAGCGGTTCAACGGGTATCCACCATCCCCTTTTTGTTGACTCGACCGGCCGCTGACCCGAGGCCACCCCTCTCAGGTCCGGGGCCGATTCGATCAATCCCCCACGTCGTGCAAGACGGAAAGCAGCGCATCCATGAGCAACATCAGGGGCAGAGGGCTACAGGCCAACGCCCTCGGCACGTTCGACACCGTGGTGATGGCCGTGGCGGGCAGCGCCCCGGCGTACTCGCTGGCCGCGACCACCGCGGTCCTGGTCGGCGCGGTGGGGCTGGCCAGTCCGGCCGCCCTCCTCTACTGCGCGATACCCATGCTGGGCATCGCGCTGGCCTTCAGCTATCTCGGCCGTATCGACGTGAACGCGGGCGCCAGTTACTCCTGGGTCGGGCGCACCCTGCATCCCTTTCTGGGCTTCATCAGCGGCTGGGCCCTGGTGGTCTCCGCGACCATCTTCATGGTCGCCGGGTCACTGCCCGCCGGGTCGATGACACTGTCCCTGTTCGATCAGAGCCTCGCGGACAACACGGCGTTGTCGACGGTCGTCGGCGCCGCCTGGTTCGTGATCATGCTGCTCGTGGTCCTCGGTGGCGCCCGCCTCACGGTCCGCGCCCAACTCGTCATGTCCGGCGTGGAGTTGGGCATCCTGGCGCTGTTCGCGGTGTTCGCCGTCGTCCACTCCGACAACGCCCGCGCCTTCGACTGGTCCTGGCTGGGCTTCAGCCACTTCGACGGGGTGTCCGGCTTCGCGTCGGGCGCGCTCATCGCCGCGTTCTACTACTGGGGTTGGGACGTCACCAGCAACCTCAGCGAGGAGACCCGCAACAGCCGTCGTACGACCGGACTCGCGGGCCTGATCGGCGTCGGCATCGTCTTCCTGCTCTTCGAGGTGTTCACCATCGCGGTGAACGTCATCCTGTCCTCGCGGCAGATCGAGAGCAACGACGCGAACGTACTGGCCGTGCTCGGCGACGAGTTGTGGCCCGGCTGGGGCGGCAAGCTGCTCATCGTGTCGGTGATGCTGTCCACGATCGCCACACTGGAGACCACCCTCATCCAGGTCACGCGTTCGCTGTTCGCGATGGGCCGCGACCGTACGATGCCGGCCGCGCTGGGCAAGGTGCACCGCACCTGGAACACGCCCTGGGTGGCGATCACCGTGGTCGGCGGGGTGGCACTGGTGATGTTCATCGCCTCCAACGCGCTCGGTTCGGTGGGCGAGATCCTCTCCGACGCGATCTCGGCGATCGGTCTGCAGATCGCCGTGTACTACGGTCTGGCGGGCCTCGCGGTCGTCGTCGCGTACCGCAAGATGCTCTTCAAGTCCGCGGCGAACTTCCTCTTCGGCGGGCTGTGGCCGCTGTTCGGGGCCCTGTTCATGTTCTGGATCTTCGTCGAGTCGCTCGGCAGTCTGAGCAACGCGGCGATCGGTATCGGCATCGGCGGACTGGCCGTGGGTCTGGTCCCGATGTTCTGGTACTGGCGGCAGGGCAGCGACTACTACCGTCCCGCGCGGCTCGACGCCACCCACACCGTCGAGACGGACTACGTCCCCGACGACTTCGTGCCCGAACAGTCCCGGGTCCATCAGGGTCTCCCGACCGACTTCTGAGGGGCACCCCGATGGCGCGAGACCGCTTCACCCCCGACTTCGACCCCGACTGCGGGGACGCGCCCCTCAGTTCCGCCCGGCACGACATCGTCATCGGCCGCTGGCAGGGGCTGCGGGAGCTGCTGCGGATCACCGGCGCGCACTGGCTCAATCGGGGCCACCGGATACGGGCGCTCGCGCAGGCCTGCGCGAGCAGTTCGACAGTGGAGTCGTGGCTGGCCGCCGAGCCGCACAGCGGCGACGCGCTCACGCTGCGGGCGGCGACCGAGACGGCCCGGGCCTTCAACCTCGCCATCGCGGCGGGCCGGGGCGTGCCGATCGACCGGAACCGTATCGACGGCGCCGTCATGGCCTGCCTCCAGGCCTCGGAGTTCTACCCCGACGACCCCACGCCGTGGATCTCCCTGATCTCCGTCGCCCGCCTCTATCCGTCGGGAGTACGGCGCCAGGAACTCGCCCGCTGGTGGGACGAGTTGCACCGGCGCGACCCGTACAGCGTCGAGGGACACCTCCAGGTCCTGCACTACTACTCCTCCCGCTGGCACGGCAGCCACGGCCTCATGTACGACTTCGCCCGCGACGCCGCGGGCGTGGCTCCGCCCGGCTGCCCCCTGCCGGTGCTGGTGCAGTACGCCCGAGTCGAGGAGTACCGCTACGTCCTCGACGCCGCGAAGGGCCAACAGGCCGCGGTGGGTCTCGGCCAGCACTGGACCCACGACGGCGCGGTCAGCGACGTCCGCCGCACCTGGGAACGCTGGCTCGCCCCCCGCCAGGACACCCCCGTCCCACCCGGCGAACTCCGCGACCTCAACTACCTTGCCCACGCGTCCTGTTACGCGGGGACGAAGGACGTCTCGGCAGCCGTACTGGGCATGATGGGACGCCGGGCGACAACGACTCCGTGGTCGTACACCGGGGACGCGGAGAAGCAGATCGTGAAGTGGCGGAAGGAGGTGGGGGTGCGGTCGTGAGGTCGACGACCTGGCGGCTATTCGGCGGGCTGTTCCGCGGGCTGGGCCAGGCCTGCCGTCCACTTGGCCTCGATGCGGGCGAACTTCCACACCAGCAGGGCCACGATCCAGGTCGCGAAGAACAGGCCGACGATGATGAAGCCGATGACGTTGAGGTCGAGGCCCGCGATCCAGTCCCAGAAGAAGCCGTGGAGGTCGAGCTTCTCGGCGAACAGGCCCAGGAGTTCGACCGTGCCGATGATGAGGGCTACGGCGACGGACAGGCCGGTGATGGTGAGGTTGTAGTAGACCTTGCGGACGGGCTTGGAGAAGGCCCAGCCGTAGGCGAAGTTCATGAACGTGCCGTCGATCGTGTCGAGCAGTGACATACCGGCGGCGAACAGGACCGGCAGGCACAGGATCGCGTACCAGGGCAGCCCGGACGCGGCGCCCGAACCGGCCAGCACCAGCAACGCGATCTCGGTCGCCGTGTCGAAGCCGAGGCCGAAGAGCAGGCCCAGCGGGTACATCTGCCAGGACTTGGTGATCGACTTCATGAAGCGGCCGAGGATGCGGTTCATGAAGCCCCGGTTGTTGAGCTGTTCCTCCAGGGCCGCCTCGTCGAAGTGGCCCGAGCGCATCTGGCGGAACACCTTCCAGATGCCGGCCAGGATGACGAGGTTGATGCCGGCGATTACGTAGAGGAAGGTACCCGAGACGGTCGTACCGATCAGGCCTGTGACGTCGTGGAGTTGGGAGTTGTCGTCGCGGACCGGGCCGGCCAGCGCCTTGACGCCGAGGGAGAGCAGGAGTGTCAGGCCGAAGACGATGCTGGAGTGGCCGAGGGAGAACCAGAAGCCGACGGACAGCGGTCGCTGCCCCTCGCTCATCAGCTTCCGTGTGGTGTTGTCGATCGCCGCGATGTGGTCCGCGTCGAAGGCGTGCCGCATGCCGAGCGTGTACGCGGTCACGCCCATGCCGATACCGAAGGACTTCTCGCCGACGCTGTAGTGCCCCGGCGCCACGATCCACACCAGCGTGAACCAGCCGATCACATGCAGCCCCAGCACGAACGCGGCCATCCCGCCGACCCTGGTCCACTCCTGCCGCGTCATGGACGTGCGGACGCGGTACCAGAGCGAGGGCCGCGCAGCCGCGACCGTGGCGGGGAGGGGCGAGGTGGACTGGGGGGCGGCCGTCATCGAGGAGCGTCTTTCTGCCGGGTACGCGGTCGCGGAGTGCAACCTCGTGCCATCCTCCCGTACCTGCAACCTATTCGCAGTAACGGTCGGCAAAGACCACGGCAGGTCTTGCTCAAGGAGGAGGAAAATACCTGGTCAGGTGGCCAGGAGACCCCGCCCGAGCCAGTCCTTGGCGTCCTTCGCCCCGGGCAGCGCATAGAAGTAGCCGCCACCCGTCGGGGAGATGTAGTCGACAAGAGGCTCGTCGATCAGCCGGGTCTGGGTCGCCTCGAACTGCCGCTTCACGTCCTGCTGGTAGCAGCAGAAGACCAGGCCCATGTCGAGGTTGCCGACGTCGTCGATGCCCCGGTCGTAGTTGAAGCCGCGGCGCAGGATGCGCGAGGTGTCGGTGGCGGCGGTGCGCGGGTTGGCGAGGCGGATATGGGCGTCGAGCGGGATCGCCGCGCCCTTGGGGTCCTTGGCGTAGTGCGGGATGTCCGTCTCCTTGGCGCCGTCCAGCGGGGCGCCGGTGTCCTTGCGCCGGCCGAACATCAACTCCTGCTCGCTCAGCGAGACCCGGTCCCAGAACTCGACGAGCATGCGGATGATCCGGATCACCTGGTAGCTGCCACCGCTCGCCCAGGCCGGCTCGCCCTGTCCGTCGCCGACCCAGATCAGCCGGTCGGTCTCCCGGGTGGACTTCACGTCCGGGTTGGCTATGCCGTCCTTGAAGCCGAGCAGATTGCGCTGGGCGCCGGTGGGGCGCGGGGTGTTCTGGAAGCCGTCGATACGCCACTTGATCTGCATGCCGCCGCGAGTGTGCCGGGCGATGTCGCGCAGCGCGTGCAGCACCGTGTCCTGACGGGCGCCGCACACCTGGAGCGAGAGGTCTCCGTGGCACTCGGCGGCGCGCAGGTTGTCGTTCGGGAACCTCCTCATGGGCGTCAGCCGGCGCGGCTTGGCCTTGGCGAGGCCGTAGCGGTCGTCGAAGAGGGACGCGCCCACGCCGACGGTGACCGTGAGGGCGTCGGCGGGGACGTCCGGTCCGAGGATGCCGTTGTCGGCGGGCGGCGCGCCGACGCCGAGGTCGGTGGGGGTGCCGCCGGAGGTGAGGAAGCGGGCCCGTTCGGTGATCGTGCGCAACAGGTCGGCGAGTTCGGCGCGGTTGTCGGCGATGACGTCGAGGGAGACGAAGGTCGCGGCGGCCGGCGCGGGGGTGAGGATGCCCGCCTGGTGGGTGCCGTGGAAGGGCACCCGGGCGGCGTTCGCGGTGTCCGCGGCCTGCGCCTGGGCCGTGCCGCCGGTCTCGGCGAGCGCGAACGCCCCACCGGCCAGCACCGCCCCGGCGGCCCCGGCGCCGAGCGCCGTCCGGACGAAGGAGCGGCGGCCGGCTCCGGCCGGACAGCCCGGGGTTTCGGCAGACGGCATCGGGCAGTTCCCTTCACTTTCACTACGGCTGTTCTCGGTACGCATCAGGCGGACTTCCTGATCTCCAGCAGGTCCGGCACCGGTGCCAGGTCCTCCAGCAACTGCCCGGTGGCGCCGTCGAGTCGGGCCCGGGTGGTCTGGTCGAGCCGATCGACGGGGGTCCAACTGCCGTTCCGGTGCGCCGAGTCGAGCAACTTCTGCAACCGGGCGATGTCGGCGTCGACGGCGGGGAGCAGTTTCGGGGACTCCTTGGTGAGCAACGGCTTGAGTACGGAGAGCAGTTCACGGGTGCCCGCGAGGTTGCTGTCGACGGTGGCGAGGTTGGTGCCGCTGCCCTCGTCGGTGTCGCCGGTCAGCTCGAACTGGAGGGCGTTCTCCAGGATTTCGTGGGCCCGCAGCGGCAGGTCGCCGGGGTCGAAGTCCTGGGTGGGGAACGCCTTCCGCAGTCCTACGACCGCTGCGGTCAACCGCTGGGCGGGCGCCTTGAGTTCGCTCGCCGACTGTCCGTGCCACAGGCCGTACTCGATGCGGTGGAAGCCCGCGAAGTCCTTGTTCCCGACTCCCCCGGACAGCCCGTCGGCCCGGCCGTTGATCTTCTGGTCGAAGTCCTCGAAGGTGCCGTAGGCCGCACCGAGGGAGGAGTACGTGCGGTGTGCGGTCAGCCAGTCGGTGCGCGCCTTGGCGAGATGGTCGCCGGTGATGTCGGCGTCGAGCTGCCGGGTCTGGGTCTCCAGGGTGGCCAGGCCCTGGTCGACGTAGACCTTGTAGGCCTTGAGCGGTGCGGCGAGGTCGTTCTCGGAGACGGGGACGACCGCCTGCGCCGCTCCTCCCCCGCCGCTGACGCGGACCGTGGCGGAGGTGACGGCCTTCGCGCCGGTGGGCACGCAGCGCCAGGCGTAGGAGCCGCCCGCGACGGTGGCGACCAGATCGCGGGTGGTGCCGGGGGCCAGGCCCTCGACCTCGCCGTAGACCGCGTTGGTGGCCGGGTCGATGAGGTAGACCTCGGCGGTCTTGTCGCCGGTGTTGTGCATCTGGAAGGTCTGCCGCCCGGTGTCGGGCGCGGTGAAGCCCTTGCCGCACTCCGTCTCGGAGACGGCCACCGTCTCGGAGTCCGCGGGCTTGGGGCGGGCGAAGGCGACGACGAGACCGGCGATGACCGCGGGCACGGCGACCACCGCGACGGGGAGCACCCAGACGGGGCGGCGGCGCGGGGCCGGGGCGACTTCGCGCACCTCGGCGGGCGCGGGCGTCTTGACTCGCTCGCCGCGCACTCCCCGTACGAACAGGGGCATGACCACGGCGAGATAGCCGACGTAGCCCACCACCTGGAGCCACGTCATCGTGGGCATCAGGTTGAACACGCCCTGGAGGAGGGTGCTGTACCAGGAGCCGGCGTCGACGCTGCCGCTGAGGTCGAAGGCGTAGGTGGTCGGACCGGGCAGGACGCCGCCTTCCTGGAGGTCGCGCAGGCCGTAGCCGAGGACTCCGGCGGCGATGACGACGAGGACGACGCCGGTGGCGGTGAAGAACTTCGTCAGGTTGATCCTGAGGACCCGGCGGTACAGGCCCCAGCACAGGCCCGCCGCGAGGACCAGCCCGATCGCGGCGCCCGTCAGGGGGCCGGAGGACTCACCGGCCGCGCGGGCGGTGGTCCACAGGAACAGGGCCGTCTCCAGGCCTTCGCGGCCCACCGCGAGGAAGGAGGTGAGCATCAGCATTCCGGCGCCCATGGTGAGCGCGCCGGTGACCTTCTCCCTGATCTCGCCGGAGAAGGTGCGGGCCGAGCGGCGCATCCAGAACACCATCGCGGTGACGAACGCGACGGCGATCACGCTGAGGACGCCGCCGAACGTTTCCTGTGCCGTGGCGGAGAGGTTCGCCGCGGTGAAGGTGAGTACCGCGCCGAAGCTCATGGCGAGGGCGATCGCGGCCAGCACGCCCGTCCACACCTGCGGCAGGCGGGACCTGGCGTCGGCGCGGACGAGGGTGGCGACGAGGATGGAGACGATGAGTCCCGCTTCCAGCCCCTCCCTCAGCCCGATCAGAAAGCTCGGAAACGCGTCGTCCCACATCGGGTGCGACCCCTCCTGGTTAGTGAAGGCATGCCTTACTTCGCGGACCATCATGACTACATGCGTGTAGTCAGCCGGTCATGAATCGGTAATGGCCGGGCAAAAGTGCGGAACTCGCCGTACGCCGCAATCGTCTACAGTTGGGTAAACCGTCTACAGATTTGTAGTCATACCGGCGAAGGGGCTCGCGACGATGACCACACCCTTGGACCTGGCGTCCCAGCTCGCCGTCAATGTGCTGGACGCCAAGTCGCTGCTCGCCGCCTTCGGTGTGCTGGGCGTCGGCGTGGTGATGTTCGCCGAGACGGGACTGCTGATCGGGTTCTTCCTGCCCGGCGACTCGCTGCTGTTCACGGCGGGTCTGCTGTGCACCGGCGGCGCCGACAGAGCCGTGAAGCTGTCGCTGCCGCCCCTGCTGATCGCGGCGGCGGTGGGCGCGCTCGCCGGAGCCCAGTGCGGCTATCTGCTCGGCCGGAAGGCGGGCGGTGCCCTGCTCGCCCGCAGCCGCTCGGCCCGGCTGCGCGAAGGCGCCCGCCGCGCCGAGGAGTCGCTGGAGCGGTACGGCTATGCGAAGGCGGTCGTGCTGGCCCGCTTCGTGCCGGTGGTGCGGACGGTCCTGAACCCGATGGCGGGCGCCCTCGGAGTGCCGCTCCGCACGTTCACCGTGTGGCAGGTGGCCGGCGGCCTGGTGTGGAGCCTGGGACTGACGCTCGCCGGGTACGCGCTGGGTTCCTCGATCCCGAACGTCGACAAGTACCTGCTGCCGATGGTCGCCCTCATCGTGATCGTGTCGCTGCTCCCCCTCGCCGCCGAGGTGTACCGCTCCCGCAGGGCCGCCCGAGCCGGGGAGGCGCGCGGATGATCCTTGTCGCCTTCCAGGGTTCGTCGATCGACGGCGAGGCCTACACGGACGTGGTCGACTCCGCCCGGCACGCGCCCGGTTGGCTGGACGGCGTGGTCTCGGCCTGGTCGACGTACGGGCTCGTGGTGTTCGCCGTGCTGATGCTCGTGGGCTGGTGGCGGGCGCGCCGGGTCGGTGCCGAGGCGGCGGTGACGGCGCTGGCCGTGCCGGTGGTCGTGGTGGCCGCCTACGGCATCGACTCCCTGCTCAAGTCGGCGGTGCGGGAGATCCGCCCCTGCCGGAGCCTGCGGGTGACCACACTGGAGGCGTGTCCGGCGCCGGGTGACTGGTCCTTCCCCAGCAACCACGCGACGATCGCCGCGGCTGCCGCGATCGCCCTGTTCTTCGTCTCCCGCCGCCTCGGCGCCGCGGCGGCCCTGGCCGCGCTCGCGATGGCGGTGTCCCGGGTCTGGGTCGGCGTCCACTATCCGCACGACGTCGTGGCCGGCATGGCGGTCGGCGCGCTCCTCGCACTGGGTGCGATGGCGCTGCTGAAGCGGTGGCCCGAGCCTCTGGTACGGCGGCTCACGGCCACCCGGCTGCGACCCCTGCTGGTGTCATGAACCGCAAGGACGTCACCGAGCTCGCGGGCAGCGTGGGCCTGGGCGCCTGGGTCGCGTTCGGTGTGCTGAGCATGGTCGTGATCGGGCACGAGGGCGCTCCCCTGTTCACGGACGAGGACGCGCTGTCCTGGTCCCTCGCGCACCGCCCGGACGTGGCGGTGGCGCTGGCCCGGGGTCTCACCGCGACCGGCACCGGCATCGTCCCGTACGCGCTCGTCATTCTCGCCGGCGTCTTCACCGGCAGCACCGCACGCGGACGGGTGCTCGCCGCGACCCTGGCCACGGCCTGCCTGGCATCCGGCCAGGGCCTGCGCTACGGCGTGATGACCCTGATCTCGCGTCCCCGCCCGGAGCAGGTCGACTGGGCCACCCACGCCTCGGGCTGGGCCTTCCCCTCAGGCCACACCACCACGGCGGCGCTCACCGCCGGACTGGTGATCGTCGCGATACGCGTGCGCGCCCCGCACGGGAGCACGCCGCTCTGCCTGGCCGTCGGTTGCTGGGGTGCGCTGGTCGGGCTGACCCGCGTGTATCTGGGCGTGCACTGGTTCACCGATGTGCTCGGTGGCTGGCTGTTCGCGGTCGGCTGGCTCGGCGTGTGCCTGTGCGCGGCGGCCTGGTGGCTGCCGCTGCGACGGGTCACGGACGGGGCCGCACCTCCGCGAGAGGAGCATGTGCCCCGGGGGCCTGTGGTGTAGCGCTCAACCGGACGAGTACGGCGGTGTCGGCCCGAGGCAGCGAGATCGTCAACCGGCCCTCGGCCGCGTCCCATTCCGCGCCGGCGTCGCCGGTCGCCGGATACAGCACCGTGGGGTGGACCTGAGCGCCACGCAGATGGGGCACGGCCAGTGAGCGGTAGGTGTCGGCGGGGCCGTCGTCGCCCGACTCCCGCCGCCAGACCGTCACATACGTGGAGCGCGCACCTCGCAGCCCCTGCGCGATCCACCCGTCCTCCCAGCCCGGAAGGCCCAGTGGCCAGAAGGGGTGCGCGGTGGCGATCTCCGGCCGGACGTCCTTGTAGACGGAGACCGCCGAGCGGACGAGGTCGAACTGCTCCTCGGTCATGCGGTTGAGGAAGCCGGAGAGGTGGACCCGGCCGAGGAGCGCGCCGGTGAGGGTGAAGGCGATCTCGTCGAGGCTCTGGTCCGGTTGCGGGTACGCCCATACGGCGGCCTGCTCCGGCGTCACGGCGGTGGCGGCCGCGGCGGCGATGGGTGGGTAGAGCAGCGGGTCCTGCTGGTCGCTGGTGGACTGGAGCTGGGCCACGGCCAGTTGGGCGTAGTCCATGCGCAGTCCGCCCGATCCGCAGTTCTCCAGGACCAGTCGGGGATGACGGTCGAGGAGACCGTGCAACCAGTCGAGGTGGGCGCGGTGGTGCCCGAGCAGTCCGGCGCCCGCGCTCTCGGCGCCGTTCTCGGTGCCGGGGCCGATGTTGATGTTGTAGTCGAGCTTCAGATAGCCGATGCCCCACTCGCCGACCAGCCGGTCCACGACCTCGTCGAGGTGGGCGCGGGCGGCCGGGTGGCGCAGGTCCAGTTGGTGCCGTCCGTGTTCCGTGACGCGCAGTCCGCCGCGCCGGAAGAACGCCTCGGGCGGCAGCGTGTGGGCCAGCTCGCTGCGGACGCCCACGACTTCGGGTTCCAGCCAGAGGCCCGGGGTCATGCCGTGCTTGGTGATGGCGTCCAGAACTTCCTGCAGGCCGCCCGGGAAACGGCTGGCGGCGGCCTCCCACGCGCCGACGGAGTCCCACCAGCCCTGGGAGTCGTCGTCGTACCAGCCCGCGTCGATGACGAAGACCTCCGCGCCCGCTGCCGCCGCCGCGTCGACGAGGGGCAGGAGCCGTTCGGTGGTGGGGTCGCCCATCAGGGTGTTCATGTAGTCGTTGTAGATCACCGGGAGGGCGCGGTGGTCGGAGTGTTCGCGGCGGATGGTGCGGCGGTGGTTCGTGAGGGTCGCGAAGGCCGCGTCCAGTCCGCCGGTCTCCGCGCGGACGAGCACCGCGGGGACGGTGTGGAAGTCCTGGCCGGGGGCGAGGGTGTGCTGCCACTGGTGGTGGGCGTCGTCGGGTCCGAACAGGGCGACGTAGACCGTGCCTTGGCGCTCGCCGGTCTCGAAGCGCCAGCCTGCGCTGGACTCGATCTGCCAGAGCCAGGCCCCGCCGTCGCGGTCGGTGAGTGCGGCCATCGGGAGGTGCCGGGCGGTGGACCAACTCCCCTGTGAATGCAGCGAGAAGCAGCCGCGCCCGTCGGGGCCGGGCCCGGACCGGCTCAACGCGACGAGCTGGTCGCGGAGTTCGGCCTGCCGCCAGCGGCATTCGGCGAGCCAGTCGTTGTCCGCCCAGTGCAGGGTCAGTCCGTCGAGGCCGCCCTCGGCGTCCGCGATGCCCCCGAGGGTCAGGGTCGTCACGCTCTCCAACCGCAGTGGATCCGCGCCCTCGTTGACCAGTCGTACCCGCGCCCGCAGGAAGCTCGCGCCGGTCTCCGTCTCCAGGAGGACCTCGGCGGCCAGCCCCGTCACCGGGTCCGCCAGCCGGATCGTCGTACGCTCGCCGCGTCCGTCCGGGGCGGTCTCGTGGTCGCGGTAGGCCAGTCGGTCGCCGATGGCCGTCGCGATGAAGCGCTCCCCCGACCATGTGCGCCCGTGCCCCGTGGCGGTCACCTCGACGAGCGGCACCAGACAGGCCCAGTCCTGGCCGGGCGCGCCCAGCCGGACCGCTCCGGCGGCATCGACGACGGCGTGCAGCCCGAGCCCCGGGTGCGACCAGATACGGGACTGCTCGACTGCTCCTACGACACTGGTCAACGCGGTGTTCCCCTCTGAGCCGGACCCTTTCCCATGCGGCGCAGCCCGCCGCTCAGGGCGCCACGGTCGGCCCGTCCGGCTGGCGTTGGCGTTGCGCGACCATCTCGCGGGTCAGTGCCTCGGTCTCCGGCTCGGGCAGCCGCTCGAAACCGTCCTCGGTGATGACCGACACGATGGGGAAGATACGGCGGTTGATGTCCGGTCCGCCGGTGGCCGAGTCGTCGTCGGCCGCGTCGTACAAGGCCTGCAGCGCGGCCAGCGCCGCGTCCCGCCGGGACATGCCCCGGTGGAACAGCTTCTTCAGGGCGCCTTTGGCGTACGGCGATCCGGAACCCTCGGCGTGGAAGTCCGACTTCTCGTAGGTGCCGCCGACGACGTCGAAGGTGAAGATGCGGCCCTTGGCGCCCTCCGGGGCGGCGGGGTCGTAGCCGACGAGCAGCGGTACGACGGAGAGTCCCTGCATGGCCTGGCCGAGGTTCTGCCGGATCAGGGCGGCGAGCCGGGTGGCCTTGGCGTTGAGGGTCATCGGGATGCCCTCGATCTTCTCGAAGTGCGTCAGCTCGACCTGGTACAGCTTCACCATGTCGACGGCCAGCCCGACCGTGCCGGCGAAGGCGACCGCGGTGTAGTCGTCCGCGGGGTGCACCTTCTCCAGGTCGCGTTGCGCAATGACGTTGCCCATGGTCGCCCTGCGGTCGCCTGCGATCAGTACGCCGTCGCGGTAGGAGAGGGCCAACACCGTGGTGCCGTGCGGGAATTGGTGGTCGCCGGCGCGGACGCCGTCCGGGAAGGGGCGGCGGGTGGGCAGCAGTGCCGGCCGGTGCGCCGCCAGGAACTCGGTGAACGACGAGTTCCCGGGAGTGAAGAACTCCTCCCCCAACCGGCCGTCGGTCTCGTTCCCTGCCATGCGGCTCCCCCTCGTCCGTTGGTCGATGAGGTTGTCCTACCTGAACCGGGGCGGCGGGAAACACCGGTTGACGTCAGAGGTCCTTGCGCCGGACCAGTACACCCAGCACCAGCAGGCCGGGGATCAGCGGCAGCCACACGGTGAGCAGCCGGTAGCCGAGGACGACGGAAGCGGCGGCCGCGGCCGTGGTTCCGGAGGCGGTGAGGGCGAAGACCAAAGCGGCATCGAGGGACCCGATACCGCCCGGGGTGGGCAGCAGGGCGGCGGCGCTGCTGGCGGCGAGGTACAGCAGCGCCACCCGGGCCGGGGACAGCGGCAGTTCGACGGCCTCGGTGACACAGATCAGCACCAGGGAGTGCAGCGCGGCGAAGGCCAGCGAGCCGCCCCACAGGGCCGCCGCCCGCTGCGGCCTCGCGTGCACGGCCCGGATGTCGGTCAGCACCGTAGCGAGCGCCCGTCGGCACCGGGGCCACAGCGGGCAGTTGAGCAACACGGTCACGAGCACGAGGGCCGCGAGTACGACCCCCACCACGCCCACGGAGACGCGCGGGGCTCGGAGAACTCCCGGACAGGCCACGGCGAGCACCCCTATGAGCACGGCCCGGACGACCACGCCGGCGGTCGCCTTCACGGCGAGGGCACTGGCCGAGCGGCCGACCGGCAGCCCGCAGCGCATCAGGAAACGCAGGTTGACCGCGCCCGCGCCGAGCCCGGCGGGCAGCACATGGTTGGCGGCCGACGCGGCGAGCTGCACGGCCACCAGCCGTCCACCGGGCAGCCGTTGAGGCACCGCCCCCTGCTGAGCGACCGCCGAGGACACCCACGTCCCGAGCGCGGCCGTCCCCGCCACCAGCAACCACCCCTGATCGGCGACGGCAAGCCGCCCGGCCCCGCTCGCGAGCACAGTCCAGTGCCGCCGCGCCAGACAGACCACCGCGACCAGCACACCGAGCGTCAACACGGCCTGCCAGTACGCGTGTCGGCGGGTGGTCGTCGCCGGGAGGGTGGGCGGTGGCGTCATACGCCGGTGCCCTGCGCGGTGATGGGACCGGCCTCGGGGTACGCGTCGGCCGGCCCGCGCGCGGACGTCGCAGTGGCGGGAGACCGAGTGCTCATCGCCGTCTTCGGCGCGACGCGCAGGTCCAGTGCTCCGTAGCGGTGGGTGGGCCAGTCGCGGGCGTAGGCGGGTGGGCTGCTGTCGGTCGGTGTGACGTTGGCGACGGGCATGTGGTGGGCGGTGCGGTCGATGAGTGTTGGGGTGATGTCGGCGTTGTGGCCCAGGGTCGCGGCGGAGGCGCAGCCCGTGTAGAAGGCGATGGGGATGGCGTCCTGCCCGGTGAGCAGGCAGGGTTTGCGGACGCCGAGGCGGTGGAGTTCGGCGGCGGTGCGGGACCAGTCGCGGTGCTGGACATCGGTACGGCTCACCGTGCGTTCCAGGACGGCGAGTTGTACCGCCAGGTGTCCGGCGAGTCCCACCGCGAGCAGGGTCACCGCGACCCTTCGCCATGCTCCGGCCGGTGCGGTGACCAGGTGGACCAGTCCGTCGGCGACCGGGATCGCCACCAGCGCGTAGGCGGGCAGCAGGAAGCGCGGTGCCGCGTATCCGATCATGAACAGGTACGGGAAGGCGGCCGTCGCCACGCAGGCGAGCGGGACGAGGGTGACGGCCGTGCGCCGTGCGCGGACCGCGACGACCAGTCCGACGACGGCGAGCACGGGCAGCACCAGCCACCACACGTCGACCGCCGGGTTGGGCATCGCCCCCGTGCACGGGCGGCACAGGGCGCGTCCGCCCAGGCTGCGCAACTGGTCGACGAGCGCCAGGTGCCAGCCCAGTCCGCCCTCGATGGCCGACGCGTCGCGCAGCCGCCGCGCCAGGCCGCCGTAGCTGACGTACGCCTCGATCACCCACTCCGCGGCGCCGGACGCGAGCCCGGCGAGGAGAGTGGCGAGCAGCCGCCGACGGCGCGCGAAGAGGCAGAGGGCGAGCAGGGGCAGGGTCACCCACACCGCGTCGGTCGGCCGCATCCACGCCATCAGGGACGCGCTCGCCGCGAGGCCTAAACGGGCGGTCCGGCCGGTCCAGGCGCGCAGGAAGCAGCCCACCCCGGCGAGTGCGCCCACGGCGACCCAGTAGTTGGGCATGGCCTGCGGGCCGTAGAAGAGCGTCACCCAGAGGGAGGCGAACAGGGCGCCCGCCAGGGCCAGGACGCGGACGGGGAACAGGCCGTGCCAGGCGCGGAGCGCCAGGAACAGGGCGAGGCCGGAGAGCACGGCGAGGAAGACGCGCAGCAGGGTGGTGGACGAGGACCAGGAGGTGACGGGTGCGACGAGGAGGGAGATGCCGCGGGCCCTGGGTGCGCTGAAGAAGGCCGCGGGGGCCCGCGAGCTGAGCTGGCTGACGTACACGGTCTCGTCCCAGCCGAGGCCGAACCCGGGTCGTACGAGAAGCAGTTGGGCCACGGTGAAGGCCCCCGCCACCGCGGCGAGCGGGCGTTGCGAACGGCCGGACGCGGTCGGCGGTCCGAGCCGTCGCCTGCCGGCGGGTGTGGCGTGCGCGCTGCCGGACATGGCCACCTCTCCCCCGTACGGCGTGTGGAGCACCTGGCGCCCTCCAGCTTGCAGGACCGCGAGGCGAACACCAGGGACAACAGGGACAAAATATCGTGTGAAGGCTGCGCGAGCTCGGTTCGGTGGTCATGACTCGCTCTCTTCTCATCGCGTGCTGACGGGCGAGGCCCGTTCCCGGATCTCGGGAGCGTCGGGTTCTTTGGCCGGTTCCCGGTCTCGGAGATGCGCGACGACCGTCCACAGCAGCGAGAGCACCGCCGCACCGATCAGGACGACGAACAGTTCGGACGTGTGCGTTCCGGCGCTGTCCGCCGCGCGGGCCACCGGGTTGGACAGGCCGAGGCGGTCGAGGAGCCAGCCCAGGGCGGCGATGGCCGTCACGGTCGCGCAGGCGAGGCGGACGACGGAGCTTCTGGGCAACCGGGTGAGGAGGAGCAGGGTCGGCAGGGCGAGGAGGACCAGGAGGAGTTGCATCGCCTCGATACCCAGGTTGAAGCCGGTCAGACTGAGGGCCAGTTGGGTCGTGGAGAGGTGCATGTCGGCCAGGACGAAGGAGAACGCCAGGCCGTGCCCCAGGCCGAAGAAGCCGGCCACCACGGCCTCACGGCCCGGGAAGAGCTGACGGATCGCGTGGACCGCTCCGACCAGGATGCTGAAGGCGATGAACGCCTCCACCGGTTGGGCCGGGATGTCGAGTTTCCCGAACGCGCTCAGGGCGAGGGCGAGGGAATGGCCGACGGTGAAGGCAAGAGTCGTACGGCCGATCCGGCCGATGGCGGTTCTGGTGCCCACCGTTCCGCGCCAGCGGTGCCGGACCGCCAGGAGGGGCGCCGGCAGCAGGAGGATCAGCAGGAAGAGCAGGTGATCGGTGCCTTCGAGGATGTGGTCGGCGCCGAGCCGGAACATGGCGTACGTCCCGCTCCAGACGCTCCCCGTCTCCAGGTTGATGGTGAGCGGCGTGACCTTCATGGTGCGGGAGTCGATGCGGATGAGGCCGACCTGGGTGGCCGACTCCCCGTCCCCGCCCTCGACCTGGCCGGTGGCCCAGTCCTGACGGATCGACACCAGGACGGTGTGCGTGACGACTTGGTGGACGACGGCGTCGTAGCCGAGGTCGAAGTGGCGGGTGTCGCCTCCGGCGGGCGCGGTGAGCGTGGCCTGGACGATCAGTTCGCGGTAGGGGCCGGTGGAGGTCTGCTCCGCCCGGCTCAGCGTGATGGCGCCGAAGGCGACGGTCCATGCCTTGCCGTGGAGGGTGGTGGGGCGCAGGTGGGCGGCGAGGTAGTGGCGGATCACGGTCTTGCGCGTCGCCAACTGCTTCGCGGTGGTCCGGTCGTCGAGGTCGATACCGCTCGCGCGGGAGAAGTCGCTTACGGGCAGTTCGAGTTCGGCGGTCACCCTCGTCTCGTGCACGTCGAGCAGGAGCACCGAGTGCGGCATGGGATGCGCGGCAGCGGGCGGCGCTGCCAGAAGCAGCGCCGCCGTCACCGCCGCCGCGATCCCGGTCACCATGCGCAGTGCACGTGACAGTGAGATCGGCAGGCGGCTCATGAGAACGTGAACTCCCCTCCGTAGTCGGTGTCGTGGTCGCGGTAGACGGTGTGGTAGTGCACCTGGCTGGTGTAGACGACGCCGTCCTGAACGACGAACTCGATCCAGACGCCCGGTCCGTCGATGCGGACGTAGTCGCCCTGGGTGTCCAGGGCGGTGGTGCCGGAGTAGGAGATGTAGGTGTCGTCGAGATCCGACTCGTAGCCGCTCAGTACGGAGGCGGCGGTGTCGTCGTCGGCCACGTCGACCCACGGCTTGATGGCGGCGAGCACCAACGCCTGCTGGTCGTCGGTGAGTTCGCTGACCTGGAGGCCTTCCTTGGTCTCGGGGAAGTCGCCGTCGTCGTCCGGGCCGAGCAGCACATCGCTGAAGGACTCGGACAGTTTCGCGTCCGTCAGCTCGTCGTCGCTCAGGCTCTCCAGCATGGACAGCATCGCGTCGTGCATGCCGTCCAGGGGCGCGTAGGAGGTGCCGTCCTCGGTGAAGGAGGTGGGTTCGACTCCGACGAAGAACGGTGTGGATCCCTCGACCGCGCCGTCCTTGTAGGTGAGGTTCAGTGCGAGGTGGTGGCCGCCGAAGTGCAGTTGCCAGGTGCCGTCCGTGCTCGGGGTGCCGAGGAAGGCCAGGTAGTAGTTGCCGCTGCCGTAGCCGGACGCGGTCTCGCCCAGGTAGTCGTCGGCGGCCAGGATCTGGGTGATCTGGTCGTAGCCGGTGTCGGCGCCGGTGCCGGTCGCCGCCTCGATCACCGCCTTGGCGGCGGTCAGCTGGTCGTCGGTGAGCGAGCTGAACTCGATGCCGACGCGGCAGGTCGAGCCGCACGGGAGGTTCGACCAGGCGGTGGCGTTGGCCTCGGTGAAGTCCAGGAGGACCTCGGACTGCTGGTCGTCGTCCAGCGTGGCGATGAACGCGTCGGCGGCGGTCACCACGTCCGACACGCTCGCGCTGGAGGCGGCGGTGGAGGTCGTGGAGGTGGACGAGGTCGTGGACGTGTCCGTCTGGTTCGGCTGGTTCGAGGGGTTCGACCCGTTCGCCGGCGCGGACGCGGTGGTCGTGCCGCCGGCGGACGCGCCGCTTTCCCCTGGGGCCGCGTTCGCCGTGTACAGCGCCCCGAAGAGAAGCGCCGATCCTGCGGCAAAGGACGCGATTATCTTCCTCTTTCGCCGCGACGACCTGCGGTGAGCATTTTGATCTTGCAATTCAATACCCCTTCTTCACAGCCACCCGAAAAGAGGCTTTCAGGAAGCTCCCAGGGATTTCCTGGACAAGCTGCATTCGATCGCCGGGCACTGTGATAGGAGCCTGAGAAGACTTTGATTTCCTCGTGATTTTCTGTCAACGCGCCCGTGAACAAGGATGTTTGATGGGCAGTCAGGGATCTACGGAAGGAAGAACTCCAGGTCGGCGGAGTACCGGTTGCCGCCTCGATATTTCAGGTTCGACGTTTGGTGTGACGGCCGTGTAAATCCCCACAGGCCACGCATGCCGTCCTCCCATACCGGGCCGCCACAATGCCGAACCATGTTTGACACTCCAGGGACCCACGACGGCACGGTTCGCGTGCTGATCGTCGACGACGAGCCCGAACTGACCGAGGTGCTGTCCGCTGCCGTGACCGCGGCCGGCTGGCGTCCCTTCCCGGCGCAGGACGGGCGCAGCGCGCTGCGTATCGCTCACGACCGCACGCCGCACATCGTCGTCCTCGATCGGATGCTGCCGGGCATGGACGGCGTGCAGGTCCTGCGCCGTCTCCGGAGCGAACACCACCGCCTGCCCGTGCTGATGCTCACCGCGCGCGACGAGTTGGAACACCGCATCGACGGGCTGACCGCGGGCGCGGACGACTATGTGACCAAGCCGTTCTCACTGGAGGAGGTCATGCTCCGCCTGCGCGGACTGCTCCGCCGTGCCGGACACACCGGGATGTCCGGGCACGAGTCCGTCCTGGTGCTCGGCGACCTCGTCCTGGGCGAGAAGACCCGCGAGGTGCGGCGGGACGGTACACCGATCCCGCTCACCGCCAAGGAATTCGACCTGCTCCGGTTCCTCATGGACCACCCGCACCAGGTGCTCAGCAAGACGCGGATCCTCGAACACGTCTGGCACGCCTCCTTCGACGGCGAGGGAAACCTGGTCGAGGTGTACATCCACGGCCTGCGCTCGAAGATCGACAAGGGGCGGGCGCCGATGATCAGCACCGTGCGCGGCGTCGGCTACTCGATCAGCGCCGCGAAGGCCGACGCATGAGACGGCACAGAGCACCGGACGACCGGGACGACAGCGCATGAGAGGCGACCCGCGCCGTACGGCCGGCCGGTCCCGCGCCGGTCTGGGAAGCCGCTCGTTACGGTTCCGGCTGGTGCTCTTCGTCTCCGTGGCCCTGGCCGTCGTCTGCGAAGCCATGGCGCTCACCTCGGTGGTCGTCCAGCGGATCTATCTGTACGGAGACTTGGACCAGCGCGTCGCGGACGCCGCCGAGCGAAGCCAGGGCGGGCTGCGGCACGGGCCGGGCGACGCGACGGACCTGGGTTTCCTCAACGAACAGGGACAGCCCACCGGTACGCTCGCGGCCCGGTTCGCCGGCGGTCGGATCGTCGCCGCCGAGACGGTGACCGCGGACGGGCACCGGCGGGCACTCACCGCGGCCCAGCGTGCGGCCCTCGACGGAATCGTCCCGGACGGATCACCGCATACCCGTACCGTCCCCGGCCTGGGCACGTACCGCGTGACCGCCGTCGCCGGGGACGGGGTACCGGTTCTGGCCGGGCTTCCGATGGCCGGCATCGAGCGCATGCTCAACCGGCTGGTCGTCATCGAGTCCGTCATCGCCTCCGTCGGCCTGATGGCCGCGGCCACCGCCACCACGGCGGTCGTCCGCCGCCAGCTCCGCCCCCTCGGCCGGGTCGCCGCCACCGCCGCCGAGCTGGCCCAGGTACCGCTGGATCGCGGCGAGGTCGTCGAACTCACCCGCGTGCCGGCGTCGGACACCGATCCCGGTACCGAGGCCGGCCAGATCGGCGTGGTGCTCAACCGCCTCATCGACCACGTCGAGTCCTCGCTCTGGGAACGGCAACGCACCGAGGAACGCATGCGGAGTTTCCTCGCCGACGCCAGCCATGAACTGCGCACGCCGCTCGCCTCGATCGCCGGATACGCCGAACTCATGAACCACGGGGACCAGCAGATCCCGCCGGACCTCGCCTGGCAGCGGGTCACCGCCCAGTCGGCGCGCATGACAGGACTGGTCGAGGACCTTCTCCTCCTCGCCCGTCTCGACGAGGGGCGGCCCCTGGGGTCGGCCGAGGTCGACCTCGCGACCCTGGTCGCCGAGGCGGTGTGGGACGCGCGGGCGGCCGGCGCCGGCCACGACTGGCGGCTCGCGCTGCGCCTCACGAACGGCGCCGCGTCCGTCATCGGCGACCGGTCCCGGCTCCACC
This sequence comes from Streptomyces sp. NPDC051576, assembly GCF_040681835.1. Lineage (NCBI taxonomy): Bacteria > Bacillati > Actinomycetota > Actinomycetes > Kitasatosporales > Streptomycetaceae > Streptomyces > Streptomyces sp. NPDC051576. The sequence continues at coordinate 73,642 of NZ_JBFAZO010000015.1, read as the reverse complement.
AGGTGGTGGCCAACCTCCTGGCCAACGCCCGCCTGCACACGCCCGCGGGCACGAAGATCACCGTCAGCGTGGAGACGACCGAGGGGGAATGCGTCGTCCGCGTCCGGGACAACGGCCCCGGCATCCCGCCCGACCTCCTCCCCTCGGTCTTCGATCGCTTCACCCGGGCCGACACCTCCCACTCCCGCGCGCCCGGCACGGAGGGCGGTTCGGGGCTGGGTCTGGCCATCGCGGCGGCTGTCGTCCAGGCGCACGGCGGCCGTATCCACGTCGAGAGCGAGCCGGGGCGTACGGAATTCGCGGTGACGCTCCCTTCCCCACGGCTGAGCGTCGGGAAGGTGCGGTGAGAGCGATGAGTCTCGCCGTGGCTGTCGGTCTGTATCTCCGACACGTGATCGGATCACTCGCACTCCGGGGAGAGCATCATGACCGCCACCTACACCTTCGACGTCTTCTCCAGCCTCGACGGCTTCGGCGCGGCCGGCGGTGACTGGACCGGGTACTGGGGCAAGCAGGGTCCCGAGCTGCTCGACCACCGCCTCGACCTGTACAGCGAGGAGCAGAGGATGGTCTTCGGAGCCCATACGTATCGGGCGTTCGCACAGATGCTGGCCGCGAGCACCGAGGACTCCGACGTGCGTGACCCCTGGGTCACCCGGATGAGGAAACTGCCGGCAACGGTCGTCTCGACGACACTCGAAGGCCCTCTCGACGGGCTGGACGCGAACATCGTGAGCGGCGACGCCGTCGACGTCGTCGCGCGACTTAAGGAGGAGTCCGACGTGCCGTTGCGCTCGCACGGCAGTCTGTCGATGAACCGGGCGCTGATGGCGGCCGGTCTGGTCGACCGCGTCCAGGTGACGATCTTCCCCGTGATCACCGGTCGGACCGGGCTGGCCCCGATCTTCCAGGGTGCGGCCGACTTCGACCTGGAGCTGATCGAACAACGGACGCTCGACGGCCACATTCAAGAGCTCGTCTACCGGCCCTCCCTGCATGCCTGAGTCCCCCACCGCGCGAACATGGTCCCGAGGGAACAGGGGCCCCGGGACTCAGAGAGACGCGCGTTCGTGGTCGGGGCGGCGGGCGGTCGTGGTCGGGGTGGGGTCTGCCGGTCGAGTCCGGGTTCGCGTGTGCGGGAGGGCCTGGTTGTGTACGCCGGAGAGGATCTCGTGGGGGCCCAGGCCCTGCGGGTGACGCCTGACGGCCCGCACGTATGCGCCGATCAGGAGGAGGCAGAGGGCGGGAACCAGCAGCAGGACGAGGCCGAGTTCCGGGCCGGCGGCGAGGCCGTACGCCAGGTTCTTGTAGTTCACCGTGCCGTCCGCGACGTCGGTCGACGCGGAGGGCATGGCGAGGGCGACCGTCCCCCCGGCGAGGACCCCGCCCGCGACGAGGCACGTGAGTGCCAGGACCGGGCTCAGGACCAGGGCGCGCAGCGCCAGTCCGGCGAGGCCCGGTCGTCCCCCGTCCGGCGTGGCCAGCCGTAGGAGCAGGACGCGCTTGCCCGGCGTCGTACCCGTCCGCCACGGGACGACGACGAACCACAGGCCGAGGACGGTCACCGGCACGAGGAGGTTCCACCCCTCGCCGGTCATCATGTGCAGGGCGATCACGGCGATCAGGGTCAGCGCTACGGCGCCGACCGCGTCCAGCAGCAGCGCGACGAGACGGCGGCCGAAGGGGATCCGGCCGGCGGCGAGTCGGGCCAGCGGGCGGCCGTCCAGGGCGTCCAGTTCGGGCAGCGCACGGACCAGCGGCCCGGCGATCGCCCAGCCGAGGGCGGCACCCGCCGTGTTGACGATGAGGTCGTCGACGGCGAAGAGGCGGTACGGGCACGGGTAGAGGCCCCACAGCCCGGTGTACTGGGTCAGTTCGAAGAACAGGGAGCCCGTGAACCCGGCCACCGTGGCCGCGACGGGACCGCGCCGGAAGTGGGTCCGCACGAACACGCCCAGCGGCACCAGCAGGAGCAGGTTGAACACGGTCTGCCAGAAAGCCGGGTTGTGCAGGACGAGCGCGTCGAGGGTGACGCGGTGGTGTGCCTCCTTCCACAGGTCGGAGAAGGCGACGCCAGGCGTGAACTGGGGTTCGGCGAAGGTCGGATAGGCCTTGCAGACGTTCACCGACCGCCTCGGCAGGGGCACGATCGTCATGCAGAAGGCGGTGAGCGCGTAGTACACGCCGCCGTAGAGGGACAGCACCCGCCAACGCGTCATCACGCCGTGCCGCCGGTACAGGACGATCGCCGTCGGCACGAACATCACGAAGGCCAAGGCGGGGAAGATCAGCGCGGCCGTACGGATCGGCAGGAGGTAGGTCTCTGTCACGACACCTCACTATACACACTACGTATACATGCCGTGTATAGAGGCTGAGTGCGACCGGCCCGGGGTGCTACCCGTAGCCCTGGACCGTGACTCAGACCGCCCTGACGACGGTCCCGGTCTCTTCGAGTGCCGTGATCTCGGCGGAAGGCGCGGCGGTGTCGGTGACGAGGGTGTGCAGGAGCGTGGCGGGGCCGACGTAGGCGTAGGCGGTGTGGCCGAGTTTGCTGCCGTCGGCGGCGACGATGACACGTCGCGAGGAGTCGACGCCGGCCTTCTTCACGGCCGCGTCGTCCAGGTCGTAGGCGGTCAGGCCCTGTGCCGCGCTCAGACCGCAGCAGCCCATGACGGCCGTGTCGAAGCGCAGGGCCGCCAGGGACGCGAGGGTGAGGGGGCCGGTGAGGGCGCCCTCGGCGGCCCGGGGCCGGCCGCCGGGCACCATCAACCTGGCCTGGCCCGGGCCCTCTCCGAGTACGTGGATGGCCTGCAAGGACAGCGCCATCACGGTGACCGGCCGCCGGCTCAGCACGTGGGCGATCTCCAAACAGGTGGTGCCACTGTCGAGAAGGACGGTCTCGCCGTCGGCGATGAGCGAGGACACCTCGGCCGCGATACGGCGCTTGGCGTCGACCGCCTCGTGGGCGCGCAGGGCGAAGGGCGGCTCCTCGCCGCGCAGCAGCAGAGTGCGGGCTCCGCCCCGGACGCGCTCCAGTACCCCTTGCGCCGCCAGCGTGTCGAGGTCACGCCGGATGGTCATCTCGGAGGCGCCGGTCAGTTCGGCCAGTACCTGGACGGTGACCCTGCCCGATTCCCTGACGGTCTGTGCGATCAGCCCGTGGCGGTCCGCGTTGCTCATTCCGCGATTGAACACCACTTGAAACGAACATTCAATGTGTGCGAAGAGACAGTATTCAATCATCATACGTGTTCGTTACGGTGGTTCGCATGAGCCGTTCCGTACCAGTCGCCCGAGTGGCGACCTTTGTCTACTTCGTCCTCTGTGGCACCACGATGGGCACCTGGGTGGTGCACATCCCCGCCATCGAGGAGCGTGTGGGCATCAGCCACGCCACGCTCGGGGGGCTGCTCGTGCTGCTGGGCCTCGGTGCCTTCGTCGGCATGCAGGCGGCCGGGCGTCTGAGCGACCGGCTCGGGGCGCGCACGGTCGTCCCCGCCGCCGGGGCGCTGTGCAGCGCGACCCTGGTGCTGCCGGGCCTCGCCCAAGAACCGTGGACGCTGGGAGCCGCCCTGCTGGTCTTCGGGTTCTGCAACGGCTGCCTGGACGTGGGCATGAACGCCCACGCCGTGCATGTGGAGAGGGAGTACGGGCGTCCGGTCATGTCCGCCTTCCACGCCACGTTCTCGGTCGGCGGTGTCCTCGCCGCGTTCGGTGGCGCGGCCACCGCGAGTGCCGGCCTGAGCCCTGCCGCGGGCATGGCCATCGTGGGAGCCCTGGGTGTCGTGACCGCCCTGGTGGCCGCAAGGGCCCTGCTACCGGCCGCGCCCACCACGACTGTCGATACCGGTGCCGACGACAAGCGCCGCGGCACCGGCGGCCGTATCTGGGTTCTCGCCGCCCTGGCACTGATGGTCATGCTGTGCGAGGGAGCCGCGAACGACTGGAGCGCGTTGCACCTGAAGGACGTCCTCGGCGCGTCCGAGAGCACCGCCGCCTTCGCCTACGGCACCTTCGCGGCGACCATGACCATCGGCCGGCTGCTCGCCGACCGCCTCGTCACCCGGTTCGGGTCCATGGCGATCCTGCGGTACGGCGCGGTGATCGCGGGCGTCGGCATCACGCTCGTGGCCCTCGCCCCGTGGATGTGGGCCGCGTTCGCCGGGTGGGCGCTGTTCGGTCTGGGGCTGTCCGGCTGTGTCCCGCAGTTGTTCAGCGCGGCCGGGCACACCGACCCCTCCGCCGCGGGTGCCAATGTCTCCCGGGTCGCCGGGCTCGGCTATGTCGGCATGCTGGCCGGGCCCGCCGTCATCGGCTGGCTGACCCACCTCGTCGCCCTCAACCACGCCTTCGTGCTGCTGATCCTGCTGTGTGCGGTCACCGCGGTGGCCGCCCGGGTCCTGCGCACCGGGTCCGACCGCCCGCGCGAGCCGGCGACAAGCGGCAACTGACGACAAGGAACTCACGATCATGCCCGCCGACCGAAGCATCGTCCTGTTCGACCTCTTCGGGGTCATCGCCCGCCCCCAACGCCCCGGTGCCCTGGGCAGGATGGCCGCCCGGTGCCACGCGTCCACCGACGCCTTCACCACGGCCTACTGGTCCTGCCGACCGCCGTACGACGCCGGCCGGCAGTCCGCGCCGGAGTACTGGACCGCCGTACTGCGATGGCTGTCCCGGCCCGCCGACGCCGACACGGTCGAGGAACTGCGCCGCACCGACATCGACAGCTGGTCACGCGTCGACTCCCGGATGGTCGCCTACGCCCAGTCCCTCCGCGGCGCCGCCGAGGTCGCCCTGCTGTCCAACATTCCCTCCGACCACGCGGACGTCTTCCTCGCCGCACAGCCCTGGCTGCGCGACCTCGACCACGTCGCCTTCTCCGGGAAGATCAAGGTGGCGAAGCCGGACCCCGCGGCCTTTCAGCACTGCGTCGTCGCCATGGGGGCCGCACCGGCCGACTTCCTCTTCGTCGACGACCGCGAGGAGAACGTACGTGCCGCGCGGGACGCCGGTATGAACGCACACCTCTTCACCGGTCGCGACGAACTGGCAGCCGTCGTCGGCACCTGGCTGCCGCCCCGCTCAGCCGTGCAGTGAGCGGTAGGCCGTGGCCGCCCCGGGGTGCAGAGGGATGCTGCCCGTGCCGATCAGGCTGCGGACGTCGAGGAACTGGATGCCGACGGCATGATCGGGAACGAGCGCGGCGGCACGGAGGACCAGCAGGCGGGTGAGCGCGTCGGCCACGGGGCGGGGGAGGTCGGGGCGGCACACCAGCAGGTTGGACACACCGATCGTGGCGACACCGCCCGCCGCCCGGTACGCGCCGTGTGGCAGCGGCACCTCGGCGAGGCCCGAGCCGGCCAGGCCGTCCCGTCCGCCGAGCCTGGGCAGGAGCCCGGCCAGCGGCAGGAACCGTAGACCGGGGTCGTCGTCGAGGTCCGACAGGACCGGGATCGGTACCCCGCCGACGACGAGTACGGCGTCGACCGCGCCCGCCCGCATGGCGTGGGCGACCGTGTCCATCTGCAGATGGCGCACATGGACGTCGCCGCCGGGCGAGAGGCCCGCGGCACGCAGGATCCGTTCACCGAGCACGGCTCCGCCCGATCCGACCGCGCCGAGCCAGACGGTGTGTCCGGCCAGGTCGGAGACGGCCCGCACGGGCAGGTCGGAGCGGACGGCGAACTGGAGGTAGGTCTCGTAGACCCTGCCGATCGCGCGCAGCGGCACCGGGTGCGGGAAGGGGGTGGTGCCCTCGGCGGCGGCCCGCGCGGTGTCGGTGAGGGTGAGGGCGAGGTCGGCGCGACGGTCGCGCAGCATCTCGATGTTCTCGACGCTGGCCGCGGTGGTCAGCACGCGGCAGCGCAGATTCGGGTACGCCGCTTCGAGTTCGGCCGCGAGGAGATGCCCGAACGCGGCATGCAGTCCCTCCGGTTCACCGGTCTCCAGCCGCAGCACACCACTCGGCCCGGAATCCCGCAGCGGTCCGTCACCCGCGAGCGCGCCACCGAGGAGAGCGACGGCCGCCGAGCCGAGGGCGCCGCGCAGCGCGGTACGGCGGCCGAACGGGTCCGTGCGGGGATTCATCGCGCGCTCTCGTCGGGGACCGCGCTCGGCACGATCGCTCTGGCCCGCAGTCCGCGAGGCCGCGCCTGCTCCAGTTCCAGTCGGCCTCCCCGGCCCGCCAGCAGCCGTTCGGCGATGGCCAGTCCCAGGCCCGTGCCCGGTGTGCCGCTCTGCCGGTGCGAACGCCAGAACCTCCTTGTGGCGCGGGTGAGTTCCTCCGTGCTCAGGCCGGGGCCGTCGTCCGTGACCGTGAGCACCGCGAGGGAGCCCTCCGTGGTGCAGCGAACGGTGATCTCGGTGTTCCGGCCCGCGTATTTGATGGCGTTGTCCACGAGGATGTCCGCGATCTGGGCGAGTTCACGGTCCGTGCAGGCGGCCGTGACCGGGGTGGCGGCCTCGGTGGTGAGACGGGCTCCGGCACGGTGGGCGACCGGTTCCCACAGCCGGTGCCGGGTCAGTGCCACCTCGGCCGCGTCGCACTGGGCGTCCGAGCCGTCGGTCACGGTCAGTTCGCCGGCCCGATGCTCCGCGGTCGCGAGGGCCAGCATGTCGTCCAACAGGGTTTCCAGGCGGTCGAGTTCGGTGGTGACCCCGGTGTACGTGCGGTCGGCCGAAGCGGGCAGATGGGTGTGCAGGGCGTCGACCCGCAGTCTGAGCGCCGCCATGGGGTTGCGCATCTGGTGCGAGGTGTCGGTGACGAGTCTGCGCTGTTGTTCCAGGGCCTCCGTGACGGTGCTCGCCATGCGGTTGAACCCGATGGCCAACTGCCGCAGTTCAGGCGGCCCGCCGGCCTCGGTCTGCGCCGGCGGTACCCCGGCGGTGAGCTGGCCGACGGCGCGGTCCAGACGTCGTAGCGGACTGACCACCCAACGGGTCAGGAGTCTGGCGAGGGCCGTGCAGGCGAGGGCGACCAGTGCCGTACCGGCGAGGACGGCGGCCCAGCGCCAGGTGATGTCGTGGGCCGCGGTGCGCACCGAGGCCCGCAGGACGACGGCCCCGGACACGTGCGTGCCCGTACCCGCCGGCTCGGCGAACATCGCGTAACCGTGTGACCAGGGGTGCAGCGAGCCGCCGAGGTGTGTGGTCGTGTTGCGCAGGGCCGCGTCGACCAGCCGGGCGACGGCCGGGTCGGTGGCCCGCATACCGCCGGTCTGTACGACGGGGGCGCGCCCGGCGTCCACGACGACGAGCGGTTCGCCGTAGAGCTGGGTGTAGCGGCGCGCCTCGGCGATGAGGGAGGAGGTGTCGCCGGTCGCCGCGGCCTGGTCCGTGAGGGACGCGAAGCGGTCGAGGTCGGCGCTGCGGGCGAGGACCAACTGCTGGGTGCGGTCGGAGGCGGTGAACAGCAGCAGCGGTACGGCGAACGCGGCCACGGCGAGGACGGCGAAGGCGAGGAGAGCTGCCTGGACCCGGGTTCGCACGTGCCGGCCCTCAGTCTCCGAGGCCGGTGGCGTCTCCGAACCGGTAGCCGAAGCCGCGGATCGTGGTGAGGAGTTCGGGGTGGCCCAGTTTGGCCCGCAGTTGGGTGAGGTGGACGTCGAGCGAGCGGGAACGGGACATGGCGTGGTGGGCACTGCCCCACACCTCGTCGAGCAGTTGCTCACGGCTGACCGCGGTGCCCGCCCGGCCCGCCAGCACGGCGAGGACGTCGAACTCCTTGGTGGTCAGCTCGACCTCCGCTCCGGCGACCTGGACCCGGCGCGCTTCGATGTCGACCTCCACGTCACCGGCGCGGACCGTGCGCACGGTACGGGCCCCTGGTGGGCCGGCGGCCCGTCGCGTGACGGCGTCGATACGTGCGAGCAGCTCGGCCAGACGCACCGGTTTCACGAGGTAGTCGTCGGCCCCCAGCCGCAGCCCGCGCACGACCGAGCGCTCGTCGCCGCGCGCGGTGAGCACCACCACGGACATCGCGCTCACCGCCCGCAGTGCGCGCAGCACGTCCAGGCCGTCGGTGTCGGGCAGGCCCAGGTCGAGCAGGAGCAGGTCGGCGCTGCGGTGGTAGGTCAGCACATCGCGGCCGTACCGGACCCGCCGGGTGACGTGACCGTGGTCGTACAGGACCTCGACGAGGGCGGCCGCCACCCCGTCGTCGTCCTCGGCCAGCAGTATCTGCACCTTCCCGCACCTTTCTGTACCTTCCTGACCCTCCGCGCCTGTGGACACTTCTGTCAACAGAATTGTTAAGGAGAGGTTAGCTCCGTGTTCGCAGGTATCCGTCGGCCACCCTGAATCGGCCACTCTGCCGCTGACCCACCCCAGGGTCCCCTCAGGAAGGAGTGGCACTGTGGCCACCAAGGACGCCCCCACGGACGTACCCGTCCCCGCCCGCAGCCCCTGGAAGGCGCTGGTCGGCGGATCGGTCGGCAACATGATCGAGTGGTACGACTGGTTCGTCTACTCCACGTTCTCCGTCTACTTCGCCTCCGCGTTCTTCCCCGAGGGGAACGCCACGGCCCAACTGCTCAACACGGCGCTGATCTTCGCCGTCGGCTTCTTCATGCGGCCGGTCGGCGGCTGGCTGCTCGGCCGCCTCGGCGACCGCAAGGGACGCAAGGCCGCCCTCACCACCACCGTGACGCTGATGTCGCTGAGCGCCATCCTGATCGCCGTCGCCCCCACCTACGACCAGGTCGGCTACTTCGGCGCCGCCGTGCTGCTGATCGCCCGGCTGCTGCAGGGCCTGTCGGTGGGCGGCGAGTACGCGGCCAGCGCCACCTATCTGACCGAGGCGTCGGCGCCGGGCAAGCGGGGGTTCTTCTCCAGCTTCCAGATGGTGTCGATGAAGATCGGCCAGCTCGTCGGGCTCGGTATGCAGATCGGCCTCCAACACACCATGTCGGACGCGACGTTGTCCTCCTGGGGCTGGCGCATCCCGTTCGTGGTCGGAGCCGTGGGCGCGGCGGCCATCTACTGGCTGCGGCGCAATCTGCTGGAGACCGAGGCGTACGAGGAGCTGGACGGGGACCCCGCGACCACGGCGAAGCGCGGCACCCTGCGCGGGCTGCTCGACTACAAGCGTGAGGTCCTGCTGATCATCGCCTTCAGCATGGGCGGCACACTGTGCGACTACACGTACTCGACGTACATGACCAAGTACCTCTCCAACACGGCCGGTCTGAGCAAGGACACCGCGGCGCTCGTCAGCTTCTGCGCCCTGGTGGTCTTCATGCTGCTCCAGCCCCTGGCCGGCGGACTGTCGGACCGGATAGGCCGCCGCCCGCTGCTCATCGCCTTCGGCGTCAGCGCGATGTTCGGCACCGTGCCGCTGATGACGGCGCTGGGGCATGTGTCGTCCTTCGGCGGGGCGTTCGTGCTGATGCTGACCGGCCTGGTGATCATCACCGGGTACACCTCCATCAGCGCGGTGGTGAAGGTCGAGATGTTCCCCGCCCACATCCGCGCCCTCGGTGTCGCGCTGCCCTACGCGCTCGCCAACGCCCTGTTCGGCGGCACCGCCGAATACGTGGCCCTCTGGTTCAAGAACGCCGGGATGGAGTCGGGCTTCTACTGGTACGTCACGGCGTGCGTGGCGATCTCGCTGGTCGTGTTCGTGACCATGCGCGAGACACGGGACGCGGTCTTCTTCCGTGACGGAAGGACCGACGCGGCGGCGGGCTCCGGCATCCAACAGGCAGGCGCCACCGCATAGTTCAGCCCCACACCCGCGAACAGGAACAACGATGATCATCGACTGTCACGGTCACTACACGACCGCACCACCCGCACTGGCGACCTGGCGGGACCGGCAGATCGCCGCCCTGACCGACCCGTCGGCCATCCCCGCCCGCGCGGACCTGAACATCAGCGACGACGAGCTCAGAGAGACCATCGAGCCCAACCAACTCCGGCTCATGGACGAACGCGGCATCGACCTCACCGTCTTCTCCCCCCGCGCCTCCTTCATGGCCCACCACATCGGCGACTTCCACACCTCCTCCACCTGGGCGGCCATCTGCAACGAACTCTGCCACCGCATCAGCCAGCTCTACCCCAAGCGGTTCGCCCCCGCCGCGATGCTCCCCCAGTCACCCGGCGTCGACCCCGCCACCTGCATACCCGAACTCACCCGCTGCGTGGAGGACTTCGGCGCCGTCGCCCTCAACCTCAACCCCGACCCCTCCGGCGGCCACTGGACCGCCCCACCGCTCACCGACCGCTCCTGGTACCCCCTCTACGAGAAAATGATCGAGTACGACATCCCCGCCATGATCCACGTCAGCACCAGCGTCAACCCCGCCTTCCACACCACCGGCGCCCACTACCTCAACGCCGACACCACCGCCTTCATGCAACTCGTCCAGGGCGACCTGTTCACCGACTTCCCCACCCTGCGCCTGGTGATCCCGCACGGCGGCGGAGCCGTCCCCTACCACTGGGGCCGCTTCCGGGGCCTGGCGATGGCCCTCGGGAAGCCTCCGCTGGAGCAACACGTCCTGGACAACGTCTACTTCGACACCTGCGTCTACCACCAGCCCGGCTCCGACCTCCTCTACGAGGTCATCCCCACCCGCAACATCCTCTTCGCCTCGGAAATGATCGGCGCGGTCCGCGACATCGACCCCTGCACCGGCCGCCACTTCGACGACACCCGCCGCTACGCCGAGGCAGCAGGACTCCCCGCACACGACCTGGCCGCCGTACAGGAACACAACGCCCGCACCGTCTACCCCCGCCTCGACACCCTGCTCAAACGCCAGGGCCGCTGACCTACGCGGGCTGAGGAGGAAGCCTGCGATGTGTCATGTGCCCCGCCAGCCATTCCAGGTTCTGCCACAGGCGGGGTTCGCTGTGCTCCGTCCGCTGTGCCTCGGCCCAGGGACGGTAGTTGGTCCAGACGGAGATGAGGCCACCCCACGCGTCGTCGATCAGTTGTCGGTCGAAAGCGTCCGACCGCGCGCCCACGCCGAGGAGGTTGAAGCTCGTGAGGTAGGACGTGATCAGCTTCGTCGCCCTCTCGTCGCCCGACGTCGAGCGGGCGATCAGCTCGGCGATGGCCGCGTGATCGCGCTCGTGGGGTATGCCCTCGTCGAACAGCGACTTCCTCTGGTTCATGTTGTCCGCGAGGAACTCCATGGTGGCCTGCTTGCGGCGCCTCTCGTGATCCTGCCGCGTACTGCGCCCCAGCAGCAGGAGCTGCCATGCCAGGGCGACGAAGCCGACCACACCCACGCCCAGCGAACCGAACGCGGCTACCAGGGACCACTGCTCAAACACCGTCACAGGCGAACACCCTACGGAGGAAACCCAGCGGGAGGTTGAGGAGTACCTGATACGAAAGTCGGGGGTCGGGTCCTCGTCCAGGGCGACGATCGGCTCGCAGCGCCGGAACAGACTGCTTGGGCGACGTCGAAGGACGTCGAAATCCCCCTGACCAAGGAGTTCTGTCATGAGCGTTGTCGGAAAGATCCTGCTCGGAGTCGTGGGAGTCGTCGTGCTCGCCGGAGTGGGACTGTGGACCGGCATCAGGCATGTCGCGGGCGACATCAGCTCGCACACGATCACCGCGGCCCAGTTCAAGGGTGTGCGCGTCGGCCAGACCCGGGACGACGTGCGCGACCGTATCGGCAAGCCCGGCGGTCTCCAACCGGCGGACAAGCCCAAGGTGCCGGCCGGCACCACCTGCGACTACTACCTGCAGAAGAACGTGGCCCTGGAGAAGAAGCAGACCTTTCAGATCTGCTACCGGGACGGGAAGGTCGCCGTTGCCCGGGCTCTCCCGTCCGCCGAGGACGAGGCCGCCCAGGACAAGGGCAAGAGCAGTGGGAGCGCCAAGCCCTGAGTCGCCCGGACTCTCACCTCCCGGTACGACCGACCGAAGGGCCCCTTACCGTGGCACGCGTGTCCGTATCCTCCGCGCCGGTCCCGGCAGCGACTCGCCCTGCCCGGATCCGGTGGCCCGCCGAGCCGATCGCCTGGGTGCTGGCGGGGCTGATCGCCTCCGGGGGACTCCTTCCGGCCTCGGCGTCGCGGTCCCTGCTGCCCCTGCCGCTCGCGCTCTCCGCCGTCCTGGCCTGCGCCACCGGACTCCTGCTGGCCTGGCGGCGCGACCGGCCCACCCTGGTCGCGGCCGTGATCGCCGGAGTGAGCCTCCTGAGCGTGCAGCCCGCTCTGCCGTTCGCGATGTACTCGCTGGCCAGACGACGGCCCACGACCCCGCTGCGCTACGGCGTCTACGCCACCGCGGTGCTCAGCCAGTTCACCACGGGCTCTCCGGTGACAGGTGCCGTCACGGCAGCCGTGCTGGTGGGCGCGCCCGCCTGGCGCGGCACGGTGATCCGCTACCGGCACACCAGGCTGGAGGAGTTGGCCGAGCGCGCCGAGCAGGCCGAGCGGGAGGCGCTGCTGATCGCCCGCCGGGTCCGCGCGGAGGAACGGGCCGCGCTGGCGCGGGAGATGCACGACGTGGTGGCGCACGAGGTCAGCCTGATCACACTGCACGCGGGCGCGCTGAGCCTCGACCCGCAGGAGTCGGAGCGGGCCCGCGAGACCGGCGAGCTGGTGCGGGTCACCGGCAGGCGCGCGCTGGCTCAACTGCGCCAGATCCTCGATGTGTTGCGCGACCCGGAGACCGTCGAGGGTTCCTTCCGGCCCGGCCCGGCGCTGCGCGATCTGCCGCAGCTGCTGGCCGACTCGGAGAGGGCGGGCGTTCCCGTGGAGCTGGCGCCGTGGTCCACGCCGGTGACGGAAGCCCGGTCCGGAGCACGGCCGTTGCCGTCGGCGGTGGAGCACACGGTCTACCGGATCGTCCAGGAGGCGCTGACCAACATCCGCAAACACGCGCGCGGCGCGCACGCCACGCTGGGGCTGCGGGTGGTCGGGGAGAACCTGGAGTGCGAGGTGACCAACCCTGCGACCGGCCTGCTTGGCGAGGCGGCCGGCGAGGGCGCGGGGATGGGCCTGCGCGGGCTGCGGGAACGGGCCGCGCTCCTCGGCGGCACCCTGGACACCGGGCACCGGGACGGCGTGTTCCGTGTCCGGCTCCGACTGCCCATCGCGCCACCCGCACCACATCCGGAGCAGGCGATGATGCGGGACGTACCCGCCGGGGAGGCTCAGTGATCCGTGTCCTGCTCGCCGACGACGAGGCCCTGGTCCGCACCGGGTTGCGCCTGCTGCTGCAGACCGCCCCCGACATCACGGTGGTCGCCGAGGCCGACGACGGACGGGCCGCGGTCGAGGCCTGCGCCCGGCTGACCCCTGATGTGGTGTTGCTGGACGTGCAGATGCCCGGCCTGGACGGGGTGGGCGCCGCCAGGGAACTGTCCGCGTTGCCCGTACCGCCACGGATCCTGATGCTGACCACGTTCGACGCCGAGACCTATCTGCTGCCGGCGCTCAGAGCCGGTGCCCAGGGCTTCCTGCTCAAGGACGCCCAGCCGGGCCAGGTCCTCGACGCGGTACGGAACACCGCGGCCGGCCTCCATGCCCTCGCCCCCGAGGCGCTGAACCACCTGGTGGCCCGGGCGGCCGCCGAGCCACCCCCGGCCGTGCCGCCCCGGCTGCCCCCGCTCACACCCCGCGAGCGGGAGGTGCTGGCGGCGATAGCGGACGGGCTGAGCAACGCCCAGATCGGCCGGCGGCTGGGTCTGCGCCTGCCGACCGTCAAGGCCCATGTCTCGCGGGTCATGGAGAAGCTCCACTGCGAGAGCCGGGTACAGGCCGGGCTGCTCGCGATGCGCGCGGGGCTGGGCGGGGAGACGAGTCCGACGGACTAGGTGTGACCTCGCGCTGCGAAGTCGGCCTGAACGGAAGGCCGTCGCTGTCAGCGGCCGCGGGGCTTGCCGCGCTTGGTTCCCTTGGCGCCGCCGGCGGAACCACGCGGGTTCTTGCCGGTCTTGCCGGTCGTCTTTCCGGCGGCGGGCTTGCGGCGGGCCGGGGTTTCGGTGCGCTTGCCCTTCGTCTTCGGCTGGGCCGGGGGTGGGGTGCGACCCCGGGTGCTGTTGACGGTGCGGCCTCGGACGATGCCGATGAAGTCCTCGACGAGGTCGGTGGTCGCGTCCTCGGGCCAGGACAGGGCGACGTCCGACTGGGGGGCGTCCAGGACGGTCCGGTAGGTGAGGTCCTTGCGGTGGTGCAGCCGGGCCAGGGACTGGGGGACGTAGAGGATGCCGATGCCCGCCGCCACGAGTTCGACGGCGTCCTCGGTGGTCGCGGGACGCTCGAACGCCGGCTCCCCCGGCGGCTGTTCCCAGCCGAGGACGTCGTCGAGGGGGTGCAGGACCACCTCGTCGGCGAGTTCGTCCAGGGACACTTCCTCGGCCGCCGTCACGACGTGGTCCTTGGGGGCCACGACCACGGTCGCCTCGGTGTAGAGGGGGATCGCGCTGAGGACCGTACGGTCGACCGGGAGCCGGACGAGTCCGGCGTCCGCCTCGCCGCGCCGCAACACATCGGATGCCTCGGCTGACGGGACCGGTACGAGGGTCAGGGGGACGTCGGGCAGGCGCTCGTTCCAGATCCGCACCCACTTGGCGGGCGTCACCCCGGGGACGTACGCGAGCCGGAACGCGGGGGATGCTTCCGAGCCTGTCACCCCGCAAGGTTACCCGCCGTGGTCGGAGGTCTCGTACACGGTCGATACTCTTGACGGTATGAAGTCGCAGCAGACCACCCAGACAATGAAGCCCGCCACGGCGGCGAAGAAGCTGGGTGTGTACCTAGAGGCCACCCCCGCCGAGTTCCAGGAGGGCGATGTCTCCCGCGCCGAGCTGAACGAGTTGCAGGCCAATCCGCCCGAGTGGCTGCGCGAGCTGCGCGCCAACGGCCCGCACCCGCGCCCGGTCGTCGCGGCCCGGCTCGGCGTCTCGATCGCCGGTCTCGCCCGGGGCGGGGTCACCGAGCCCCTCACCACCGAGCAGATCGAGGCGCTGCGGAAGGACAGCCCGGAGTGGCTGGAGAAGGAGCGCGCCACCCAGGCCGAGGTCCGCAAGGAAGCCGAGCGGATCAAGAACAAGAAGAACGCCGAACGCGACTGACAGTCGAGCGTCTCAGCGCCGCATGAGCAAGGAGCGACGTACCGACCGCCTCCACATGAACGGGACCGGCGTCAGCGCGGCAGCCGCAGGCCCGCGACGAGGACGTCGACCAGGCGGAGGGCGTCGTAGCGGTCATCGCCCTCCGCACCTGCGCAGAGATTGCCGACGCCGCGCATGATCTCGTAGGCCGACAGGTCGGACCGGACCTCGCCCGCGGCGACCGCGGCGTCGAAGAGTTCGGCGACCACGGGCTGGAGGCGGTCCAGGAAGTAGCCGTGCAGCGCCTCGAATCCGGCACTGTCGGACCGTAGAACCGCCGCGAGTCCGTGCTTGGTGACCAGGAAGTCGACAAACAGACTGATCCACTCCCGTAGCGCGGCATACGGACTGGCACTGTTCGCCAGCAGGGCCGGACCGGCCTCGGCGCAGGCCTCGACCTGGTGCCGGTAGACGGCGATGACGAGGTCCGCGCGGGTCGGGAAGTGGCGGTAGATCGTGCCGAGTCCGACGCCCGCCTCGCGTGCGATGTCGCGCACCGGAGCGTCCACGCCCGATGCGACGAAGACCTTGGCGGCGGCGTCGAGCAGTGTCTCCTTGTTACGCCGGGCATCGGCCCGCTTGGGCTGGGCCGCGCGCCCCGCGTCCGCGCCGTTCTCACTCACCGCGCACTTCCTCCACCTCAAGGCTTGATAAACGGAACACCGTTCCGTATCGTTCCGGAACGAGGTTCCGTTTGCTCATGATGCCAGAGCGCGGGCCCGACGACCAAGCCCTGCCTCCCACCACTCCTTGTCGAAGGACGGACGGCACCATGCCCCACACACCCCGCACCCGCTTCGGAATCATGACCGCCCCCATGCAGGTCGACTACCCCGACCTGCTGCGCGTCTGGCGCGAGGCGGACACCGTGCCGGAGATCGAGCACGCCTGGCTGTTCGACCACCTCATGCCGATCGGCGGCGACCCGGACGGACCGGCCTACGAGGGCTGGACGCTGCTCGCGGCCCTCGCCGCGCAGACCCGTCGGCTGCGGCTCGGCGTGATGGTGACCAGCAACCGCTTCCGGCCGCCAGCGATCCTCGCCAAGATCGCCACAACCGTCGACATCGTCTCCGGCGGCCGCCTCGACTTCGGCATCGGTGTCGGCTCACGCCCCGACCATCCCCTGGCCCGGCGCGAGTACGTGGCCCACGGCCTCCCCTTCCACGACTCCGCGCACGCCGTGGCGAGCCTCGCCGAAGCCTGCACGGTGATCCGGCGGTTGTGGACCGAGGAGAAGCCCTTCGACTTCAACGGCACCCACCATCACCTCACCGGAGCCTTCGGCAACCCCAAACCCGTCCAGCGTCCTCACCCGCCGATCCTCATCGGCGGCCGCTCGGCCGCGACCCTGCGCGTGGTCGCCGAGCACGCCGACCTGTGGAACATCCCAGGCGGCGACATCGAGGACGCCGTCGGCCGCGGCGCACTCCTGGACCGCTACTGCGCCGACATCGGCAGGGACCCCGCCTCCATCACGCGCTCGATCCACCTTCCCGTGTCGTACGACAAACCCGAAGCCACCCGGGACGCGATCCGCGCGGCGATCGACGCGGGCTTCCACCACATCGTGCTGGGGCTGTCGGCGCCCTACCCGGACGGTGTCGCACGCTGGGTCGCCGACGAAGTGATCGGCAAGACGGTCTGACGGCCGCGGTGCACGTCAGTCGTGCGGGAACGAGTGGTGCTCGTGCGCGACCAGCCATCGGCCCCGCTCCTTGCGCAGACCGAAGGTGAGCCGCAGGCGGAGTGCGGGGTGTTCGGCGAAGTCCTCGGGGGTGCCGCACCGGAGCAGGGCGTGGGCGTAGGCGACATCCGTCCCGGCCGTGATGTCGAGGGTGTCGATGTCGAAGCAGGCGCCCTGGGCCTGCCAGTCGAAGAACGGCGGCCAGCTCGCCCGGTAGGCGGCGAGGCCGTGGATGCCCGCGTGCGGTGGCGGCACGTCGTACATGACGAGGTCCTCGGCGTGGTCCGCCAGTACGCCGTCGAGGTCACCGCGGTGGACGGCCTCGGCCCAGCCGGTGATCAGGGTGCGGATCTGTGTCACGTCGTCGGGCATGGGCGGCTCCTGTTCCTGTCCCCCATTCCATGGTCTCTCCGCTGAGTCGAGTTCCCGATCTTCGGCGCGTCATCGCCCCGGCCGGGCGTCCGAGACGGATGGCACACTCTCCGTGTGCCGCTGACTTTCGACGACCTCCTCACCCGTGCCGCAGCTCTCGCCACCCCCGGCCGACGTGCCGTCCTCGGTATCGCCGGCAGCCCCGGCGCGGGCAAGACGACCCTCGCCGAGCACCTGGTCCGCTCGTTGAACGGCACCGGGGAGCCCTGGGTCGCGCATGTCCCCATGGACGGCTTCCACCTCGCCGACGTCGAACTGGACCGGCTCGGCCGCCGCGCCCGCAAGGGCGCGCCCGACACCTTCGACGCGGCCGGTTACGCGGCGCTGCTGCGGCGGTTGCGGGAGGAGACCGACGACGTGGTGTACGCGCCGGGCTTCGAGCGGGTGCTGGAACAGCCGATCGCCGGCGCGATCCCGGTGGAGCCGACGGCCCGGCTGGTGGTGACGGAGGGCAACTACCTGCTGCTGGAGGCGGGTTCGTGGGCGCGGGTACGGCCGTGCCTGGACGAGGTGTGGTTCTGCGAGATCGACGAGGACGAGCGGGTGCGCCGACTCGTCGCCCGGCACGAGGAGTTCGGCAAGGGGCACGAGGAGGCGGTGGCCTGGGTGGCGCGCACGGACCAGCGCAATGCCCGTCTGGTCGCCGGTACCCGGGACCGGGCAGACCTGGTCGTGCCGGATACGGCGCTGCCCGCGCCGTACGACGCGGGCAGCGGTCGCTCGCTGAACTAGCAGGCGGTGATGGCCAGTTCGGGGTCGCCGTGGGCGTCCTCGGGTCCGATGACGGCCGTGAACGCCTCGGTGTGCACGGTCAGATCGCCCTCGAACGACGGCGTGAAGTCACCGCCGGGGCCGAACCGCACGGCGAACACGTGCAGGTGCTCCGGTGCACCCGGCGCAGGTTCGGCCTCGTACGCCGTGGAGGCGACCAGGTGGCGCCAGCCCTCGTCGGGGTTGCCGTAACCGCGCGGGTCGGCGGCGAGGGCGAACGCGGCCTGTTCCTGGGTGAGTTCGGAGCGGGCGTCGAAGTGGTCGGCGCCCTCGCCGGACGGGTGGGTGAGGCGCAGGGCTCCCGCGGAGGTGACGTCGCCCTCCGCCGTCCTGCGCACCCGGTCGCCGTCGTCCGCCGCGTAAGGCAGCCCGGCGAGCAAGTACGGCGCTCCGTCGAGCCGTTCGACGGCCACCGTGACCCACAGCCGGGTGCCGTCCGTGACGTACAGGGAGCGCACATGGCGCAGGACGTGGTCGCGGCCGACGACCGGCTTGGTGACCAACTTGGCGGTCAGTCCGTCGGCCTGGACGTCCCGGACCCGTACCTCGCCCATCGGGCGGCACAGCAGGAAGCCGTCGAGGACCGGGCCGAAGCCGTGCTGGCGGTTCACGGCAGCGGGCAGGTAGTACGTGCCGTCGGCCTCGACCACCGACGGGGTCATCCTGCTGTCGAAGGCCACCGACACGGTGCCGGCGCGGAGTTGATGGCGGGAAGCCTTCGTCGACGGTGTGCGGTGCCAGGGCGTGCGGTCCTGGATCTGCCAGATCAGCATCCAGGCGAAGTGTCCGTCGACCCCGCCGTCCGGCTTGGCCGCGTGCCGGCCCCAGCGGCTGTCGCCCCGGTAACGGCCGATGTCGGAACCGATCCGGGCACCGAAGTAGCGCAGGCCGAGGACCGATTCGAAGCCGGAGTGCTGCTCGCTGTAGCGGGGGCCGCCGTTGTCGAAGCCGCCGCCCGTGAGGCGGGCGTCGATGTAGCGGGCCAGCGCCTCCCCGTCCTCGGCGAAGACGTCCTCGCCGCTGACGCGGTGGGCCTGGGCGAGGAAGGAGAGGGAGATCGGGCCGTAGTTGTTGTCGTAGGCGCCGCCGTGCTCGGGCGGGAGCAGTGCGCCGCGGTCGCTCACCCGGTGCGCGCGGATCTCCTCGCGGTACACGGCGAGCGCGCGTCGACGCACCGACTCCCCTTCTTCCGAAGGGAGATGGCGGGCCAGCATCAGACCGCCGACGACGCAGCCGATGGCCTGGTTGCCCGCTTCCTGCGGGTTGAAATAGGTCGCCTCGGTGAGCCATTCCCAGTAGCCGTGTGCCAACTCGACCAGTGCGGTGCGCTGTTCGTCCTCGACGAGTCCGTCCGCCGCGTCGAGGATGTCGACCGCCTGGAGCAGCGCCCACACCGTGCTCGGCCAGTCGCCGATGGGGTGCGCGCCCGCCTCCAGGACGTAACGGGCGTACGGGAGACCGGAGTTGCGGATCCTCAGGTTCGGGTAACCGGGATTGTCCTCGGTGTAGACGCGCTCCCGGAGATGGAAGGCGAGGCTGCGGCGCACCGCCTCCGGGAGCCTGGGGTCCTTGCCGCGCTGCCAGGCGAAGGCCAGCAGGGACGTGGTCCCCAGCGAGGTGTCCCCGATGTCGTCGTGGCAGTCGGGGTGTTCGAGGTTGCCCTCCGGCGTGATGCGTCGCAGGGCCTGTTCGACGACGTCGGCGAGGACCGCGTCGTAGGCCTCCTGGGTGTCCGGGAGGTCGTGCAGCGGGCCGCGCTGGTGGAGGAGGTGCACGGGTGGATCAGCCCTTCATGCCTGAGGTGGCCATGGCGTCGGTCGTCGGGGTCGGAGGACGGATGCGGGGCGGCGGGCGCGCAGTGCGACGGTCAGCGTCTGCGGGCCCTGTCCACCGAGGTAGACACGGTTCCCGGTGGTCGCGTCGGTGCCGCCGGCCACGGTGTAGTCCTGGCCCGGGTCGTACCGTAGTACGTCGCTCCGGTCCGGTCCGGCGAGCGGTTCGCCCGCCTCGACGGTGGCCTCGACCCGGATCTCGTCGTCGCCGACGCGGTAGGTCATCGGCTCGGTCGTCAGGCACCAGCGGCCGTCGCCGAGCGGTACGGCGCCCTGCGGCTCGCCGCCCGGCCGGAAGGTGAGTTCGAGGGACCAGGGCACCCGCGGTCCGCTGATGTCGATGCGCAGGTCGGCGCCGTCGTCCCGCAGGTCCACGTCGACGCGGGTCGTGTGCGAGACCTCGTCCCGGGGGCGGTCCGGGAAGGCCATCGAGGCCGAGAAGCGTCCGTCGTCCGTAAGCCGGTAGGCGCCGTCGTCCTGCCGTCTGTCCGGCGGGAGCGGCTGGTAGTAGGCGGCCGTGAGCGTTTCGGTGAGGCGGTAGCGGGTGTCGGCGAGCTGCTGCATGTCGGCGGCGCGGAACGGGCCCAGGTCGAAGAATCCCCGCGAGAGCCGGACCGCGTCGAGGACGGCGTCGCCCGCGAACAGGCGCAGGAAGGTGGGATTGCAGGCGAGGCCCGAGCGGATGCGCCGGTGCTCGGGCACGTCGGAGCCGCCGTACAGGACGCTGTGCGCGGTGGCCGAGGCATGCGAGGCGAGGCGTGCCGTGGTGAAGTACCGGTCGCGGGGCAGGAGTTGCGGCGCCGGTGTCGGCAGCGGGCGGCACAGGTCCGGGGTGAGGATGGTCTCGGCGAGCAGGTCGGGGTCGTCGATGCCGCCGGCGGCCGCCAGTTGTGCGGCCCGGCTGAAGTCGCCCCGGCCGGTGCGGATCGCGAGCAGCCGGTAGTGCGGCAGGTAGGGCGCCAGCGGGAACGGGTGCTTCTGGTCCTGCCGTCGGGAGTGGACGGTCTCCACCGTGCCGTCCGGCCGGATGAGGTCCAGGGTCGCGGTGAGGTTGCGTTCGACGGCGTCCCGCAGGTCGGTGCGGCCCAGGACGTCGGCCAGCAGGAGCAGTGACGGGTTGGACACGTGGGACGCGTAGACGGCGCTCCGTTCCGAGTACAGGCCCTCCGCGTCGATGTCGACGCCCTCGGCGAGCCACTGCTCGATGCGGTCGAGCAGTCGGTCGTCGGGGAAGGAGCGGTGCAGCCGGGCCAGTGCCGCGCTCAACTCCCAGCGGTGATTGGGGGTGTGCACCCCGCCGGTCAGGAGACCCTCGGAGGCGGCGCCCGCGATCTCGGCGAGCGCGGCGCTGACATCGTGCAGTTCCGGGCCCGCGCCGGCGGCGAGGAAGTGCGCGTCGCACACGTCGTTGACGGTGAATCCGGAGTCCGGCGGCGACTGCACGTTGTCGCCGCCGGCGAAGAGGCCGGTGGCGGTCTGCGTGGCCCGCAGGGCGCGGATTTGGGCCATCGCGGCGGTGACGGCCTGCTCGCTGCCGTGCAGTGCCGAGTCCGGGGAGCGGTAGGCCGCGACCAGAGTCCGCACCCGGCGGGCCAGAACGCGGTGGGTGACACCTGCGAGTTCCTCGTCGGGACCGGCCGCCAGCGCGGCGGCCGGCCGGTCGGCGGCACGGGCCGCCGCGCGCACGAACTCGTGGTCGAGCGGGGTGGGCAAGGTCAGTCCTTCAGTCCGGCGTTGATGTCGGCGCTCATGACATAGCGCTGGAAGACCAGGAAGATCACGATCAGCGGGATCATGGAGATGACCGAAGCGCCCAGCAGGACCGACCAGTTGATGTTCTGCGCGCCGACGATGCTCCCGATGCCGATCTGCACCGTGAACTTGTTCGGGTCGTTGAGCATCAGCAGCGGCCAGATGTAGTCGTTCCACCGCCACTGGAAGGACATGATGGCGAGGGTCAGCATGATGGGCCGGGAGAGCGGCACCATGATCCGCAGGAAGATCGCCAGTTCGCGGGCGCCGTCGATGCGGGCGGCCTCCACGAGTTCGTCGGGGACCGTCAGGAAGAACTGGCGGAACATGAAGCATCCGGTCGCGGTGAGCACGGCCGGGAGGATGATGCCGGCGAACGAGTTGTAGAGGCCGAGGTCGCGCACGACCAGGAACTCCGGGGCGAGCATGACTTCGGACGGCAGCATCGTGGTGGCCAGGATGCAGATGAAGAACGCCTTGAGCCATTTGTTGTCGTACTTGGCCAGCGCGTACCCGGTGCAGCAACTGACTCCCACCGTGACGATCGTCGTGATCACGCACACGATGGTCGTGTTGATGAAGTACTGGGAGAAGTTGGCACTGCGCCACGCCGTCATGTAGCCGGACAGGGTGGGGTTGTGCGGAATCAGCGTCAGCGGATACGAGAACAGGTCCCCGGCCGGCTTGAGGGAGCTGAGGATGAACCACAGCACCGGCAGGCCGTAGAGGCAGGCCAGGACCCACAGCAGTGTCGTCGCGGACACCGCGCGCCGGAGCCCACCGCTGGCCGCGCCGCGGGGCCGCTTCTTGGAGACGGCCCGTCCGGGGGCGGGGTCGACCGGGCGGCGTGGCGTGTCTGTGGTTGTCATCGGTTCTCCACCCGCCGGTTGACGATCAGTTGGACGATCGCGACGGCCATCAGGATGAGCATGAGCACGAACGACGCGGCGCTCGCGTAGCCGATCTGGCCCCGTTGGAAGCCGGTTTGGTAGATGTACTGGACCAGCAGGTTGTTGGACGTTCCGGGTCCGCCGTTGTTGAGGGAGACGAACAGCGGGTATTCCTTCATCGCATTGATCGTGTTGAGCAGGATCACGATGAACGAGGTGGGCGCGATGCTCGGCAGCGTGATGCTGATGAACTGGCGCCAGGGGCCGGCGCCGTCGAGCGAGGCCGCCTCGTAGTACGACACCGGCACGTTCTTGATCGCCGCGATGAACAGCAGCATCGAGAAGCCGGTCCAGGCCCAGGACGCCGCCATCACCACCACGAGCAGCGACAGGTTCGCGTTGGACTGCCACGGCACGGCGTGGCCGCCGAGCTGCTCGATGATGTAGTTGACCAGTCCGAAGTTCTCGCCGAACAGCCAGCGCCACAGGACACCCACGACGATGGGCGACAGCAGCCACGGGATGAAGAAGATGACACGGGCGACCGACGCGCCCTTGGCGTGCTTGCTCACCACCACGTTGGCGACGAGGAGTGAGAGCGCGAAGTTCAGCGGGACGAAGAGCACCGTGTACAGCAGCGTCCGCACCAGCGCGTCGTAGAAGGTCGAGTCGCCGAGCAGGCTGTGGTAGTTGTCCAGTCCGATGAACTGGAACGCCCCTACACCTGTGTAGTTCGTGAAGGAGTAGACGAGCCCGATCACCGCCGGCCAGACGAAGAACAGCGCGAAGAGCACGACGTTCGCCGCGATGAGGACGAGCGGCGCGAGGGTGTAGGTGCTGCGTCGCTTGGGCGGGCTCCCGGACACGTCCGAGGCGCGTTTGGTCATCTTCCTGACTCCGTGCTGGGGGAATGGATTGCGGTGGGCTCACGCCATGAGCCCACCACCGGGCGGGCGTCCAGGGCCGGGCGGCGGTGTGTCGGTTCCGCCGCCCGGCCCTGTGGGCCTACGATCCGCCGCCGACCTGCTGGTTGTAGCCGGCCACGATGTTCTCCAGGGCCTTGTCGGACGACTGCTGCCCGTTGACCGCCTTGCCGATCTCCGTCTTGGTCGGGTCGGTGGTGAGGCTCTTGCCCTTCAGCACCCACTTCGTCTGCGCGCCGTTGAAGTAGCTGGAGATCGGGGCGTACTGCGGGATCTCCTCGTTGTACAGCTTGAACGCCGCCTGCGCCGCCGCCGAGGTGAACGGGTACTTCGGGCTCAGTCCGCTCTCGACGGGCAGGAACCCGGACGCCGCGCACAGCTCGGTGTAGTGGGCCGGCTCGTACACCCAGGACAGGAACTTCTGCGCGGCGGTGGACGCGGCGCCGTTGTTGTTGAAGCCCACCATCATGCCGCCGCTGTTGACGTCACTGGCCTGCACCGGCTGGGCCGGGGTCGGGACGCTCGCCCAGTCGAACTTCTTGATGCTGTCCGAGAAGGCGGCGACCTGCCACACGCCGGACCAGTAGGCGACCACGTCACCGCTCTGGAACAGGGCCGACGGGTCGGCGCCGCTGGTCCACACCGACTTCGGCATGACCTTGTCGTCGTTGAGGCCGACGAAGTACTTCACGGCCTTCTTGGTCGCCGCGTCCACCGAGAACTTGCCGGAGGAGTCCGCGTGGACGTACTGCCCGCCCATCTCGTACACCATGGCGCGCAGCCGGGAGGGCGACTGGTCGAAGGTCAGGGAGTACTTGGCGCCGGTCTTCTCGCGGACCTTGTTGGCCGCCGCGATGAACTCGGTCCAGGTCCAGGTGTTCGAGGGCGAGGTCGGCACGGAGACGCCGGCCTTCTCGAACAGCGACTTGTTGATGAACAGGCCGGACGCGGTGACGTCAGACGGGATGGACAGCACCTTCCCGGACGAGTCCTTGGCGAGGAAGTTGCTGTTGATCTTGTAGCTCTTGTTGCCGGCGATGGAGCTGAGGTCGATCAGCTTGCTCGACCAGATCGGGTCAAGGGCCGGCACGTCCGCCACATCGGGCAGGGAGTTCGCCTGCGCGGCGTTGTGCAGCTTCGTCGGGTAGCCGTCGTAGGGGATGTTGACGAGCTTGACGTTGACTCCGGTCTCCTTCTTGTACTGCGAGACCAGCTTCTTCCAGCCCGCGTCCTGTCCCGGAACCGTGGAGATCCAGAACGTCAGCGACTTGGAGGTACCGCCCGAGCTGGACCCCGACCCGCAGGCGGAGAGCAGCAGGGCACCTGCCGACGCGGCGGCAGCGAGGGGAACCAGGCGGCGCATGCCGCCGCGGCCGAGCCGGCGAGAGCGCCGCACACCCACATTGGTCATCTTTGATCCCTTGTTTCGTCGTAGGAGACGGAGCACGGCGCCGACATAGGCGGCACTGGTGCAGTTTGCAAGAAAGGTCGCTTTCCGGGGGCACGGCCTCGCCCGGCCGCGTCGCCTTGAACGGGTGCGATCCCCGGCCATGAGGGCCGTCGCCGCACAAGCACGCCCTCGTGCGGCTGCCGTACCTCGTGTACGGCTGGGTCGCTCACCCCAAGCCGGTGTCCCGACCGGCTTAGAAAGCGCTTGTCCGGACATTGGCAGACCGAGTCGGAGGCCGTCAATGCTTCACCCCCGCGGCATCGGTCACGGTTTGGACTCCTCGGGCCACCGCGAGCCGGGCGGCCCCCACCACGGTGCCGAGATCGCCCACCGTGCTGCTGACCACCTCGGTGGGCCAGCTCAGCCGCTCCAGTTCGGTCCGCACTCCGGGCAGGAGCTGCGGGTCCGCGCCGGTGCTGCCGCCCAGCACGATCAGCCCGGGATCGAGGACGGCGGTGACGGCGGCGGCCAGCCGGCCCACGTCGACGGCGTGCCGGCCCACGAGGGCGCGGGCGGTGGCCTGCCCCTCCCCGGCGAGGGCGAAGAGCCGCTCGGCGGTGCCGGGACACGGCCCGTCCGTGTCCCGCCAGGCCTCGGCGGTCCGGCGCAGCAGCGAGCGGGCGCCGATGTACTCCTCCAAGGCTTCCTGGCGCGGGTCGGCGTGGTCGTCCCAGGGGTAGGGCAGCCGGGCCAGCTCACCCGCCGCGCCGTTCGCGCCGCGCAGCACCTGGCCGCCGACGACGATGCCGAGGCCGATGCCGACGCCGATCCGCAGATAGCCGAAGGTGTGGCGGTCACGGGCGGCGCCCTCGTGCAGCTCGGCGAGCGCGGCGCAGTTGACGTTGTTCTCCAGATGTACGGGCACACCGGGCGGCAGGGCGACCGTCATCGCGTCGAAGACCGGACCCGCCTTGGCGGTCGCGGGGCGCATGCCGGTGCCCTCCCGGTCCCGCGCGGTGACATCACCCACGGCGACGACGACGGTGCGCAGCGGGGTGCCCGCGGGCAGCGCGTCCAGGGCCTCGCGCACGGCGTCCGCGGCGTTCGCACGCGAGCCGGTCGCCTCGGCCAGCAGGGTGCCGTCGAGGGCACAGCCGCGCACCCGGGTCAGGGCGGGGCCGAGATCGACGGCGAGTACGGCGCCGGCTGCCGGTCCGAGCCGGTAGACGGCGGCATTGCGGCCGGTGCCGCCGGAGGCGGTCCCGGAGTGGGCGGCGAGCCCGACGCTCTCCAGCTCCACGACGGCGGAGGACACCGTCGGCTTGGACAGCCGGGCCAGGGTGGCGAGCTGCGGCCGGGTCGCGCTGCCGGCTCCGGCCAGCACCTCGAACACCGCGCTCGCGCTCTCGGTCAGCCGAGACGCCCGCGTCACGACATGTTCCACACTTCCCCCAGTTCACAGGCCGCGCCGCCGCGGGTTTCCACGGCAGGCGGCGATGGGATGTCCTGGCGTCACGCGGGCCCGGACAGTGGTTCCCGTTGCTCGATACGCGATGCCTCTTGACGCACTGTACTTCGTTAGTTAACTTCCTAACGAACGTCACGGTACTCGCCTGCCGTGGTCCGTCAGAAGCCCGTCCCAAGGCTTCCCTAGTGCGTCAACTTCCGTCCTTCCGGACACGGTTCGCCCACCGTCGCAGCACTGCGCAACGACGAAAGAGGTTCCGTGCAGGACTTCACGCCCCTCGTGGTCGGCATCGACGTGGGTGGCACCAAGACACATCTGCGCGCCTGCGCGGGCGCGGATGTCGTCGCCGACCACATCCGTGCCAGCAGCGGCTGGCGGCCGCACGACCCCGCGACCGCCGCCGACTGGCTGACCACGCTGGTCCGTGACGCCCTGCCGGAGGGCGCCCGCCCGTCCGCGGTCGCCGTGGGCGGGCACGCCTGCGAGACACCCCGCCAGTGCGCCGGGATCCGGGCCGCGCTGGAAGAACGTCTCTCGGTGCCCGCACTCGTCGTGGGCGACGCTGAACTACTCGTCCCCGCGGCCGGGTTGGACAAGGGCGTCGGCCTGGTGGCCGGCACAGGTTCCGTCGCGGTGGGCCTGCTCGCCGACGGCGGCCGGCTCCAAGTGGGCGGCTGGGGCGCCGTGCTCGGCGACGAGGGCGGCGCAGCCGGTCTCGTCCGCGAGGCGGCCCGCGCCGCCTGGGCCGCACACGACCGGGGCGAGGCTCCGGACCCACTCTCCCTGGGACTCGTCGAGGCCTTCGCCGTGGCCGAAGTGCCCGCTCTCGGCGCCGCGTTGGAAAGCGCTTCCGACATCTCCGCCGATTGGGGGCGCCACGCGCGCGTGGTCTTCGCCGCGGCCGACGCGGGCTCGCTCCTCGCCCGCGAGGTGATAGCCGAGGCAGGCCGCTCCCTGGCCGCACTCGTCGTCCGGCTCGCCGAACGCGGCGTCCCCGTCGACGACGTGGTGGTCGCGGGCGGCACCGTCCTCGCCCAGCCCCGCCTGTACGAAGCCCTCACCACCGCGCTCACCGAGCGGGTGCCTCAGGCGCGGGCGCGGCCCATCCAAGTACCGCCCGTCGAGGGCGCGGTGGCGCTGGCACGTTCGATCCTGTGAAGCGCGGGCCCCCGTTCACCCGGGGGCCATGTCATGGACGCCGAACCCCCGCCAACGGGACACTGCCCGCCGTAAATCTTCGCACGTACGCACCAACCGACGTATGCGCTTTCATACGTCCCACGCGCACCTCGCACCACAGCCGATCGCACCACCCCTCCCGGTCGTCCGACCTCGCCGGTCCCGCGGCCGTAGAACTCAAGAGAGGCACCTCCATGCCGTCACCCGCCGGGCAGCGCACGAACGCCGGTCGACTCGCCGTGAACAGACGTGGTTTCCTCAAGACCTCGCTCGGCGCCTCGGCCGGTGTGGTCGCCGCGCCCACGCTGGTCACCTGGCTGACCGCCGCGGACGCCAAGGCCGCCACAGCTCCCCTCGCGTTCGTGGACGACTACAAGACGAACGTCATAGCGAACCTGACGCCCGAGACCAATGCCGTGGTCCGGGCCCTGGGCGGCATGGCCCAGGTGTGGAAGACCGGGGCGGCCTGGAACACGGGCACCCCGCTGCGGCCCGAGATCCTGCGCGCCAACATGCGGTACTGCATCGACCTCACCACCCGCCGCACCGAGGCGCAGGCCAAGGAGGCGTTCCTCTACGACCGGCAGCACCAGAGCTACGCGATGATCGCGGGCCTGGGCCCGCTGGCCGACTTGTACAAGTCGGGTGCCCTGGCGGTCACTTCGATCACCAGCGCGCCCGACGGCACACCCGCCACGAAGATCGACGACGCCGTACCCGCCGACGCCCCCGCCGGTTCCGCGCTCGGCGCCGGCTCGCACACCTCCGCGCTCGGCAAGGTGGCCGAACTGGTCGACACCGTGCGCGGCAATTACGCCTCGGGCAACCCCTCCAAGTACGCCTACCAGTACCCGCGTCCGTGGCGCATGAACGAGAAGAGCGAGGTCGTCGACACCGGCAAGGTCGACGCGCTCGGCTTCCCGGTCTACGACTCGAAGGTGATCGTCGCCCCGCAGCTCCTGCGCCAGCGCAGCACTTCGCCGGTCGACGACGGCGGCTTCCCCAGCGGCCACACCAATGCCTTCCACCTGGCGGGCCTGGCCTACGCGTACGCCGTACCGGAGCGCTTCCAGGAGCTGGTGACCCGCACCCTCGAACTGAGCCACACCCGGATCATGGCCGGCATGCACTCCACGGTCGACGTCATCGGCGGCCGCATCATGGCCACCGCCCTCGCCGCCGCCACGCTCGCCGACCCGGCCAACGCGGCCCTCAAGGCGGCGGCCCGCGCCCAGGCCCTCGCCTACTTCGAGGCGAAGACCGGTACGACGGCGGACACCCTGTACGCGTACGCGCACTCGGCCTCCACCGCGACCGACAAGTACGCGGACCGGGACGCCAACGCTCGCACGGTGAAGCCCAAGTTCACCTATGTGCTGACCCGCAGCGGCCGTGACAAGGCGCTGACCGTGCCGAAGGGCGCCGAGGTGCTCCTTGAGACCCGGCTGCCGTACCTCGACGCGGACCAGCGCCGCGAGGTGCTGCGCACCACCGCACTGCCCTCCGGCTACATCCTGCTCGACGGTTTCGAGCAGTGGGGCCGCCTCAACCTCTTCGCGGCGGCGGACGGTTACGGCTCCTTCGACTCCGATGTCACCGTCGCCCTCGACGCGGCCGCAGGGGGCTTCGGCGCGGCCGACGCCTGGCGCAACGACATCGACGGCTGCGGCGGCCTGACCAAGCAGGGCACCGGAACGCTCACGCTGGCCGGCCACAACGCGTACACCGGCGGGACCGTCCTCAAGGCCGGTGCGCTGGTCGCCGGTTCGGCGCACTCGCTGGGCCACGGTGACGTGAGTGTGCTCGGCGGCACGCTGCGGGTCTCGGAGTCCGTGCAGATCCACGGCACCTACGCCCAGCAGTCCGCCGCGCTGGAGGTCACGCTGCGCTCGGGCCACCAGCCCGCCGTCGAGGTCACGCGGCGCGCGACGCTCGGCAAGGGCAGCACGCTGTCGATCCAGTTCGACGCCGTGCACCCGCCGGTCGCGGGCTCCACGGTGCGGATCCTCGGCGCGCAGGCGCTGCGCGGCCAGTTCGACAGCATCAAGGTGAACTCGGACAAGCTGCGGGCCGTACCGGTGTATACGGCGGAAGGTCTGTCGGTACGACTCCTGAAGCGGTGACGCCCCTGGTGGCGGGAGCGATGCGACAGTAGGGCCATGACCCGGCTCCGGATCGCTCCCGCCACCGAGCGGCCGGCCTCACCGCAGGGCGGATGATGGCGCGCGAACAGCACTCGGTCCTCGACCCCGGCACCCTCGGCGACGACAGCGGGGAACCGCTGCCGCGCGCCACGGAGAGCCGGTCGGCACGCCTCCACGCCGAGCTGCGGCGCCGCAGGCGATGGCTGTTGCCCCTTCTCGTGGTGCTGCTCCTCGGACAGATGGCCGCCGTGATGATCACGACCGCCGTCCAGCAGACACCGACCATCGACGAGCCGGTGTACGTGGCCACCGCCACGGTCTATCTGCACGAGCACAGCCTCGACTACAACCCCGAGCATCCGCCGCTCGGGAAGCTGGCGATCGCCGCCGGGATCGCCCTCGCCGACCCGCACTTCGATGCCGACTACAAGGGCGACCAGGGCCAGTTGGGCCGCCATCTGCTGTACGAGTCGGGCAACCACCCCTGGCGGCTGATGTTCTGGGCCCGGCTGCCGGTGATCGTGCTGACGCTGCTGTTCGGGCTGGTCGTGTTCGCCTTCGCCCGTGAACTCGTGGGCGCCGCACGGGGGTTGGTGGCACTCGCCCTCTACGCGTTCTCACCCGATGTCATCGCGCACGGCTCACTGGCCACGCTCGACGTGCCGGAGGCCGGCTTTCTGCTGACGTCGGTATGGCTGCTGTGGCGGGCCAGACGACGCCCCCTCCTGTACGTGCCGCTCGCGGGGGCGGCGCTCGGTGCCGCCGTGGCGACGAAGATGAGCGCGCTGCCCGCCGTACCCGTGCTGATGCTCCTCGCCGTGGTGTCGGTGTGGTCCGCCCGGCGTCCGGCCGACCGCGACGCCCGACTCCGGACGCTTGCGTACGGTGCCGCGAGCGCGGCCGTGTTGGCCCTGGTGACGGTCGCCGTCGTCTGGGCGTCGTATCTCGCCGTCGATCCGCGGCTGCGGTTCACGCCCACCGAACCGGTGCCCGCCATCCACGGGTTGCGCGGACACCTGGTCCAACTCCTGCCGTTCCCAAGGGCGTTCCTCGACGGGATGCGCATCCAGTTCGGCATGGAGGACTACCCGTGGCAGGGCTTCCTGTTCGGGCACCTCTACACCGGGTCCCACTGGTACTACCTCCCCGCGGCGCTCCTGGTGAAGACACCGCTCGGCATGCTCGCGCTGTGGGCCGCGGGTGCCGTAGCCGTCGTGGCCGTACGGCGGTTGCGGCCTGCGGCGCCCTATCTGCTCGTCCCCACCGCCGTGCTGCTCGCCTCGGCCATGGACGGTTCGCGGGACTTCGGCACGCGCTACGCGATCTTCGTGCCGATGTTCCTGGCGGTGGCGGCGGCCTGTGTGCCGGCGCTGCGATGGCGGTGGGCCGCGCTGTCCACGGGGCTGCTGATGGTGTTCGTCGCGGTCAGTTCGCTGCGGACGTTCCCCTTCTATCTGCCGTACTCGAACGAGGCGTTCGGCGGTCCGTCGAAGACCTATCTGCGGCTGCACGACTCCAACGTGGACTGGGGCCAGGACCTGGGCCGCCTCGCCGACCGGCTGCGCGAGCGCTACGCGGGCGAGCGGATCTGGCTCGTCTACAAGGGCAGTGGTGTGCCGTCGTACTACGGCATCGAGTCCTCCGATCCACGCAAGGCGGGGAAGGGCGAGGTGCACGGTCTGCTGGTCGTCTCGGACACCGCGATCGACAAGGCGCAGGGAGAGTTGGCCGAGTTGATCGACAGCAGCCGTCCGATCGATCAGGTCGGTCACTCGATCACGATCTACCGTCGCTGATCACTCTCTGCCCACAACGCTCTGTGAGCTATGTTTTGTGGCTGTGGGAGACAAAGGAGGCGCATCGGTGCCATCGCCGCAGCAGGCACGCGCCCAGGCGTTCGCGATCACCTCGGGAAAGACCGACCCGGAAGTCGGGGCTGCGCCGACTTCCCAGCTCAGGGAACTCTTCGACGGGCCACGGCTGTCGCCGGGTCAGCGGCGCATCGCCCAGTACCTGATCGAGCACATCACCGAGGCCGCGTTCCTCTCCATCACCGACCTCGCGGAACGCGTGGGCGTGAGCCAGCCCTCGGTGACCCGGTTCGCCGCGGCGGTCGGCTTCAGCGGTTACCCGGCGCTACGGGAGCGGCTGCAGGCGATCGCCCTGAGCACTCTCGCGGGCGGCCCGGCGGCGGCCGAGGTGAACCGCAGCAACGAACTGCAGGCCGCGGTCGACGCCGAGATCGAGAACCTGGAGAACCTGCGCCGGGACTTCGCCGACCCCGACCGCCTGATCGACATCGGGCGCGAGTTGTCGGCGTCCACCCCGCTGACCGTTCTCGGGCTGCGCATCTCCGTCTCGCTGGCCGAGTACTTCGCGTACGCCGCACGCCGTATCCACCCCGATGTACGGCTGGTGACCCGGGGCGGCAGCGTCGCTTACGACGCGATCCTCCAGTCGCGCGAGGCGGGCGGCACCTGGCTGCTGGCGTTCGACATGCCCAGGCACGCCCACGAGACGCTCACCGCGCTCCGCGTGGCACGCAGCGCCGGCCTCAAGGTGGCCCTGGTGACCGACCTCGCGCTCGGCGCGCTCGCCGACGAGGCCGACGTCACCTTCGCCATCGGGACCGGCTCCCGCCTGGTCTTCGACTCGTACGCGGCCCCCGGCGTGATGGCCTCCGCCCTGCTCCAGGCCATGACGGACGCCGATCCCGAGCGCACCCAGGCCCGCCTGGAGGACTACGAGCAGATCGCCGAGCAGCACCAGTTCTTCATGCGGGACTGACCCGCCCCTCCCCCACCGAACACCTTCAGACGGGGACATTTCCGCCTATTTCGCGCATGAATGTTTTCATACGCCTTGCAAAGCGGACGGCATATATAAATACTGCTCACGGATCGCACCCGGCCCACTCCGGGCACGTTCCGCACCCGTGAGCCCAGCGCTCGCACCAGCCCCGAGAAAGCACCGGTCCGCCCATGCGCACGCCGCTCCACCCGCCGCGCCGGCGACACCCGTCCCCCGGGGCTCCTGCACGAACACCCTCAGCCGCCGTCCCCTACCCGCGTCGGCGCCAGGGATGTTCGGTCGGGCATCGCCTGCGCGAGCGCCCAGGGCGGCCCCGGTCATCCCCTAGACCGGGGCCGCCCCACACCGTCGACCCATCCCCCCCGACGCCGCACACCGGGAAGCGATGACATGCAACTGACCACCACGCGCATCAGCCAGGACTGGCCCTGTCAGGTCAAGACCCCGGGCAGCTACGACTGGGAGCGCTCGGCCGCCAAGTGGCTGCGCGAGCTGGTGCCGGCCCGCTACGCCAGCTACCCCGCGTTCATCCGCCACCCCGTGCTGCTCGCCCGCCATGCGCAGATCCAGGTCCAGCACGAGATCCGGGTGGCCCGCACCGCCCTGCAGACCGCGCGGGCCGACCTGCCCGGCATCGGCCTGCCCGAGTCGGTCATCGAGCACACCATCAAGCTGTACGCGGCCGAGGTCCTCCAGCTCCAGCACATCGCGCGCAGCGTACGGGCCGTGACCGAGGCACTCGTCGGGCACAGCACGGGCCGCTGACCCGCGACCCGGCTACTGACCGTCGTCGAGGGTCGTGCGTGACTCCAGGTCCTTGCGGGTGTCGTCGCCGTACACACCGTTCTCGTCGCCCCTGATGCCGTACCAGAGCTGGAAGCGGGCCACCGCCGCCGTCAGGGTCGCGTCGTACCGGCCGCTCGTGGAGCCGTTCTTGTAGACGTCGGGAATGCGCAGGAGACGCTGTTCGAGCTCCGTCACCTGGGGCCCGCTGTCCCCCTCGCGGAGGGTGCCGGCCCCGTCGGGGTCGGTCGCGGTGGCGGACGCCACCGGGGTAGGTGTGGTGACCGGCTTGGCGGTGCTCGCCTCTCCCTTGCCCGGCAGCAGGAGGGCGCAGGCGAAGCCGACCAGCGCGGCGGCACTCACCCCGACCGCGATCGCGGCCCGGCGCAGACCGGGACCGAAGACGCCGCCGCTCGGCAGCGGGGGCAACTCGCTTGATACGGGCGGCAGTTCCTGTGTGTCGGACTCGGAGCCGAAGAACGGCCGGGACACCGGCACGGACTCGAAGACCGAGGAGTCGCGGCGGACCTCCCGCAGCAGCTCCGCGAGATTGTCGGAGCGCCGGGGGCGCAGCACCCTCGCGGGTTCCAGGACCCGGCCGTCGAACGACGATCCCGGTTCGGGCGGTGTAGACACACTGCTCTCCTTCCGTTCCGCGCGCACGGATCTCCGCCATCCCCCTGGGGAGATACGCGCGCACGGCCGCAGGAGTTCACCTCACGCCCGGACGAACCAGTGCAGGGACGCCTTCGGCGTGGCGACCCGGCGGCACTCAGGTCGAGGAGGTACTCGTCGCAGTAGCGGCGCCCGCGTGACCGAATTGGCCTTATCGATCGCCTCGACCCACAGCGTCCGTATCGATCGAGGGGAACTCGGTTCCCCATCAGGAGCGCACTGAGTGCCATCCATGCCGGCCTGATGCTACGTTCCCGTCCATGAGCTCCAAGCCGCCCATGCGGGACGCCCTGGTCGCGGCCGCCTTCCAGTTGTTCCTGGAGCGGGGCTACGAACAGACCACCATCGACGACATCGTCACGCTGGCCGGGGTCGGACGGCGGTCGTTCTTCCGCTACTTCCCCTCGAAGGAGGACGTGGTCTTCCCCGACCACGAACGCTGCCTGGCCGACATGACGGCCTTCCTCTCGGTCAGCGGGGACGAACACGAGCCCGTGCAGCGGGTGTGCGACGCGGCCCGGCTCGTGCTGCGGATGTACAACGAGAACCCGACGTTCTCCGTACAGCGCTACCGCCTCACCAAGAAGGTGCCGGGGCTGCGCGCGTACGAGCTGTCGGTGGTGTGGCGCTACGAGCGCGCCCTCGCCGCCTATCTGCGCGGGCGCTTCGCCGGGCGCCCCGACGGCACCCTCCAGGCGGACGTGATCGCGGCCGCCGTGGTCGCCGCGCACAACAACGCGCTGCGTTCCTGGCTGCGTTCGGACGGACAGCGCGACGCGGTCACCGAGGTGGACCACGCCCTGGGGTACGTGCGCTCCGCGTTCGGACAGCCGGCGGCACCCGAAATCGTCGAGCAGCAACAAGAGCAACAGCCCGAGGACGTCGTGGTGGTGGTCTCCCGGCGCGGGGCCCCGATGTGGCGCGTCGTCCAGGAGATCGAGGCGGCGTTCGAGCGTGGATGAGTCGTCCAACCGCTGAGACGAACAACCTCAAGGGTACGCAGTGTCTTTACGGCTGGCACTGAGTGCCATACCCTGAGGTCGTGCACGGTGGCACGGCGAACCGCGCACATGCGTGCCCGGCCCGGCCGCGCGCGCGGGATTCCGGCCGAGCGCAGGGAGTTGACAGCGTGTACCACCACTCAGGATTCGCGACCCGTCCGGCAGGCGGCTCCCCGGCGGGCGTACTCGATCCGCACACCCCGGACGGGGACACCATCGTCTTCCAGCGCTGCACCTGGTGCGGGACCGCCATGTACCACCGGCTGTTGTGCCCGGTCTGCCAGGGCGGTGACCTGCGCACGGAACGGAGCGAGGGCACGGGCACGGTCCGCCACTCCTCGGTCGTGTACCGCAACACCCCCGCCGCCCGCAATGTGTCGCTGATCGAGATGGCCGAGGGTTTCGTGGTGCGCGGCCGGGTCATCGGCCCGCCCATCGGCATCCACAGCGGCGACCGCGTGCGGCTGTCCACGGCCAAGGACCCGGTGCGGGGCGAACCCGTCTTCCAACTCCTCGACGAGCCGTACCGCGCCTGGCACTGACGGCAGAGCCGATCGACTCGATCGGCACCGTTCGCTGAGCTGTTCCTGAACAGCCGTAGCGCGCGGCCGAGTTCGGGCCCGGTCGGTGAAGATCGACCGAATCCTCCTCCACAGGCAACCCACAGGCTCCGCTTCCCGTCCTCCGGGGCGCGAGAGGCCCCCGGGATCGACGGGGTGCCTGAGCCTGGGGTTCGAGGAGGGGAACACATTGTTCCGTGCCCGGCGAATATGGGTCACGGCCGCGGCGGTGCTCGCGGTGGCGGGAGGGGTGTCCGGGTCGGCGCAGGCGGCGCCACCGACGGAAGCCGGACCGTTCACGGCGAAGGCGGCAGCCGACAACGACGGTCTTCCACCGGGTTGGCGGATCACCGGGAAGGGCTCCGCCCAGCAGTTGGTGTGGCGTTCGGGCACGCGGGTGCCCATGGGCGACGCGCGCGTGGAGTTCCATGCCGGGGGCCGGCTCCTCGGCGTACCGAGAGCGGCGAAGGACGGACGGACGTTCCGGCTCGGCCTCGGTGCCGCGACGCCCAAGAAGCTGACGGACCTTCAAGTGCTGTCCGCAGGGCGCCGGTTGGACACCGACGACGACAGTTCCGCTTCCGGCGGCGGGCGTTCGCAGGCCGCCGCCCGGCCCACGTCCCAACTCCCGGCGGGCGCGGTCGACCCCGGCAAGCCGGGTTCGTACCGTACGACGACCGGTGAGTACACGCTCAGCTCCGTTCACCTGCCCGGGCTTCCCGAGCCGGTCGAGATGCGGGCCGTCGTGGTCGCGCCGAAGGGAGCCACCGGCAAGCGCCCGCTCGCACTCTTCCTGCACGGCCGGCACTACACCTGCTACACACCCCACACCGAGAACATCACCGGCGACTGGCCCTGCGCCGCCGGCACGAAGCCGGTCCCCAGCTATCGGGGCTATCTGCGCGACCAGCAACTCCTCGCCTCGCAGGGCTACATGACGGTGTCGATCTCCGCGAACGGCATCAACGGTCAGGACTTCAACGCCGACGACGGCGGCGCACAGGCCCGTTCGTCGCTGATCCGGCAGCACCTGGCCCGCTGGGCCGGCTGGTCCGCGCACCCGGAGACGGCCCCGCCGGTCGTCCGGAACGCACCCCGGGCCGACCTCTCCCGCGTCCTGCTGATCGGCCACTCGCGCGGTGGTGAGGGCGTCAACCGGGCCGCGATGGACAGCCTCTATCCGCCGCCGGCCGCCCAGGACGGCTATCACGGTCCCGTGCGCTGGAAGATCCGCGGCACCGTCCTCATCGGCCCGACCATCTTCGGCCAGAACCCGGTGGCCGACGTGCCGTCGGCGACGATCCTGCCCGGGTGCGACGGTGACGTCTCCGACCTCCAGGGCGAGGTCTACGTCGACGGGACGCGCGGAGTCAGCCGGGGCGCCGCCCTGCACAGCGCGGTCTATGTGGAAGGCGCCGACCACAACTTCTTCAACACCGAGTGGACGCCGGGCCAGGCCCAGGCACCCGCCGAGGACGACTTCTACAACGACCCCGACGAGCGGGACCCGGTGTGCTCGCCGGGTACCGCGACCCGGCTGACCGCCGACCAGCAGCACCAGGCCGGGTCCACCTACATCGCCACGGCGGCACGGCTGTTCGTCGCCGGGGACGACCGGGCCCGCGAACTGCTCGACGGTTCCGGCCGCCGGGTGCCCTCGGCGGATCCCGCCCGGGTCCTCACCCACGCG
Organism: Streptomyces sp. NPDC051576; assembly: GCF_040681835.1. NCBI lineage: Bacteria > Bacillati > Actinomycetota > Actinomycetes > Kitasatosporales > Streptomycetaceae > Streptomyces > Streptomyces sp. NPDC051576. The sequence goes on along the minus strand of NZ_JBFAZO010000015.1, from coordinate 36,565 downwards.
GTGGGTGCGAACCGGGGTGCCGGCTTCCTGCCCGACGGCCAAGTGACCGTCTCCGGCGGGCGGTTGTGCGACGCGGTGGACACCGACCCGGCCGTCGCCTGCCTGGGCGACGACAACCAGGGCAGCTCGCCGCACTTCGCACAGTGGGACGCCACGAAGGAGGTCGGCCGCCGCGCCGTAGCCCTGCGCTGGTCCACGGCCGGTTCACCGGTCACGGTGCGTCCCGCCAAGCCGCTCTCCCTCGGCGGCGCCAAGAGCCTCGCCCTGCGGGTGATCGTGCCGCCCAACACCACGGGCACCCAGCTCGACGTGACCCTGACCGACGCCTCCGGCCACCGCGCGACCCTCGGCCGGGTCCGTGTCGACGGCCTCCCCGGCACCCAGCGCACCGCCTCCTACTGGGCCCGCGAAGTCCGCGTACCGCTGACCGCCGCCGCCCACGCCGGACTCGACCTGCACCGCGTCAAGTCCCTTGAACTGACCCCGCGTTCACGCTCCGGTCAGGCCTGGCTGATGGACGCCTGGGGCTGGCGCCCCGGCACTCCGGCGGTCGGCGCGGCCCCGCTGCCGCGCGTCGACATCGGCCGACTCACCGTCAAGGAAGGGGACTCGGGCGTGAAGACATACCGTGTGCCCGTCCAGGTCTCCGGCCGGGGCAGCGGCCAGGTACGGGTCTACGTCACCGACCCGGCCACCGGCCAGGACACATCCCGACTGGTCACCGTCCGGCCCGGCGGCCACGACATCGACGTACCGGTCGAGGTGAAGGGCAACACCCGCTTCGACTACGGCGTCCAGCACGACGTGTTCGTGAAGGCGGTGCACGGCGCGGTGGTCGGCGCCCACCGGGGCGGGGTGACCACCCAGAACGACGACCCGATGCCCACGTTCACCGTCGCGCCGGTCGCCGACCGGGTCACCGAGGGACAGCCCCTGAGGTGGAAGGCGACACTGTCGACGCCGGCCGACGTGGAGCTGAACCTCGCCTTCGCCGTGCAACCGGTCACCGCCGGCCCGGAGTTGTCCACCCTGGACGTCGATCCGCAGTGGTTCAAGGAGATGTCCGGCGAGGAACCCGCGCCGGAGCGCCCCCTGTCCAAGGCGTCGGGCCTGTACATCTGGTCGACCGTCCCGGCGGGGCAGCTCGGCACGGAGATCAGCGTGCCCACGGTCACCGACCAGGTGGCCGAGCAACCCGAGTCCGTACGCTTCGTGGCCACGGACGACAACGGCGAGCCGCGCGACGGCGGACCGGAACTGACCGGCACCGTGGTGGACGCGCCGTAGCGGCCGAACGCCATACGGGGGGAAGGGGCCGCAACTGACGGGTTGCGGCCCCTTCCCCCGTCGTGCGGGTCCTCAACTCTGCTTCTGCGAACCGCCGTTCATCTTGGCGCGGTTCTCGGTGAGGAGTTCCTGGACGCGTTCTTCGATCTCGCGGGGGTCGAGACCCAGGGCGGCCCCGATGTGGGCGGACCACACCTCGGAGCGGAGGTTGGTCTCGAAGTCGAGGTCGGCCCGGACGTTCTCGCGGGCCGCCTGGCGGTTCTGGCTCACCATGACGAAGGTCGACAGGAAGATGGCCTCCAGGCTGACGATCATGGTGAGCAGTCCGTACGGATACGGGTCGAAGATCCCTGCGTGGCCGAGGAGCCCTTCGTTGAGGGCGATCCAGACGGCGAACCACAGCGCGTGGAGATAGACGAACAGCATGGTGCCCGCGAAAGCGGTGATGGCGTCGGCGACCCGGTCCTGGGTGCTGCGCATCCGGGCGAAGACGATCCGCTCCTGCCGCAGCCTCAGGTCGGCCGGGTTCAGTGCGGGGTCCACGGGTGCTCCCTGGGTTCGGTGGGCAAGGGGATCGTCGTCAGGGGGCGAGCGTCACGCGGATGCCGACGGTGCCGTCGAGCCCGCGGCGCAGGCGGCTGCCGAGGAGGGTGAGGCGGCCGGAGATGCCATACTTGCGGGCGATGAGCGTGCGGTAGTGGGCGGTGGTCTCGGCGTCGACGATCTCGGCGGTGCCGGGGACCTGGCTGCCGGTCGGGTTGCCGCGCAGGTCGCAGGGGCCCACGAGGACGTCGGCGCGGGCCCGGATGCGCTTCACCTTCCAGGAGTCCGCGACCGTCCAGACGCCGAGGGTCTCGCCGTCGCGGACCACCCACACCGGGGTGGCGACCGGGGTGCCGTTCTTGCGGTAGCTGGTGATCAGCAGGTACTGGCCTGCACCGAGCCGGTCCAGCGGGGTCTCGTCCATGGTCGGCAGTCTAAGCACCGGCAGAGGTCCGCAGGAGGTCGAGATACCGGCGGGCGAAAAGGTACGCGTCCCCGGGCCAGCGCGCCGACAGGTAGCCGCCGTCCTGCACGACGAAGGCATGGGTGTCGTCGCTCGCGGTGCCGCGCCGGGTGAGCTCCCTGGGGCCGCGTTCGAACTGGGTTCCCGGGTCGTCGAGGGCGCCCCGCACCTCGTCCTCCACATAGGCGGGGTAGGTGCGGTAGTAGCGGCCGAGGCGCCAGGCGGTGGTCAAGTAGGCGGTACGTTCCATGTACTTGGGCAGACAGGTCGTACGGCGTCCGGCGAGAACACTGCGGCCGCTGTCCGGGTCCTGGGTCCGGGCCAGGACGAGGACACCGTGACAGATGGCGCCGACCGGACGCCCCAGCTCCCAGAACTCCCCCACTTTGGCCCGCAGTTGGGCGGAGCCCAGGTACTGACGCATACCGGGCGCGTGGCCGCCCGGCAGGAGAAGCCCGTCGAAGGCGGGCACATCCACATCCGCCCAGGCGACCGTGGCGCCGAACTCCGGTGCGGAGGTGAGCTGTTGATAGAACCCCTTGGGTTCGTCCTCGGCACCGAGCTGTCCGAGGAGGACGCCGGTCAGCAGCCGAGGATCCGCCGCCGGCCGCGTCCCGGCACGCTCGGTGGCGAACACGACCTCATGCCCGGCGTCGACGAGCAGCCGCCAGGGCACGGCGACCTCGGTGACATCGAAGTCGCGGTCGGGGACCGGCATCAGCACGCGCATGGGGTCATCATGGCAGCCGATTCGGGTGTTCATGACAGCACGGCCGAGCGGCTCACTCGGTCGCCGGCGCCATCCGCCGCACCGCCTCCGTAATCACCTCCGGAGACGTCGCCAGATTGAGTCGTACATGTCCAGCACCCCCAGTGCGAAAGCCGACCCCAGGAGTCAGCGCAACCCGCCCTCGCCGCAAGAACACATCCCCCGGATCGTCCCCGAGGCCAAGGGCCCGGCAGTCAAGCCACGCAAGGTACGTGGCCTCCCCGGGCCGGTACACGACCTCAGACAGGTGTTCGGACAGCAGGTCGCTCAGTAGGCGGCGGTTGTCGTCGAGCCCCGCCAGGAGGGCGTCCAACCAGGCCATGCCATCGCGGAGGGCGGCGGTGTGGGCGATGACGCCGACGTGGCTCGGGCCGTGGCTGACCTCCTCGGGGAGGCGGGCCAGGTCGGTGGCGGACGCGGGGCCGGCGATGGCGAGGGCGGCCTTGAGGCCGGCCAGGTTCCAGGCCTTTGACGCCGACATCAGGGACAGGCCGTTCTCCGCGCCCCGCACGCTCAGATAGGGGATGAAGGTCGTGCCGCCGGCGACTACCGGGGCGTGGATCTCGTCCGCGACGACCCGTACGCCGTAGCGCTCGGCGAGGGCGGCGACGGCGGCCAGTTCGTCGGCGGTGTGCACGGTGCCGGTCGGGTTGTGCGGGCTGCACAGCAGATACGCGGCCCGCCGCCCGCCCTCGACAGCGCGCCGGAACGCGTCCTCCAGGACGTCGAGGTCGATACGGAGATCCGCCCCGAGCGGGGCCTCCACCACCTCCCGGTCCATGTGCTCCACGAACTGGAAGAACGGCGGGTACACGGGCGGGTTCACCACCACCCGATCCCCGGGTCCGGTCACCAGCCGGAGCATCTCCACGACACCCAGCATGACGTCCGGCACGATCCGGGTGCGGTCCACCGCGAGCCCGTCCCAGCCCCACCGCTTCGCGGCGAACGCGGCCAGCGCCTCGGCGTAGGCCGTACCCGCGGGATAGCCGGTGTCCCCGAGCGCGAGCGCGTCCGTGACCGCGCGGAGCACGGGTTCGGCGAGCGGCACGTCCATCTCGGCCACCCACACGGGCAGCACGTCCTCGGGGTAGGTCCGCCACTTCATGCTCGTACGACATCGCAGCCGGTCGAGGCTGAGCACGCGCAGGGGGTTCGGTTCACCGGACGTGGACTGCGGGTTGCTGGTCATGGGACTCAAGATAGGAGGGTCGCTGCCTGTGCGCGACGGGGCCGACGAGGTCCCGGCGGGCGCCGCCCACGCCAACTCAGCTGCTCGGACGGCCTGTTGACCGGGAGAGCCGAAGCCGACGTTCCATTCGGTGAACAGGACGGCGTCGGGCCACGTATGGAGGAAGGGCACTCAACGACCGGAGAGCCCCGCGGTGTCGTCACCGCACGTTCGGGGTTCGGGAGCCATGCATGAGGCACGCACGACGACGGGTCGTCCGGCGAGTGACACGGTTGGCGGCCGTCGGCGGACTCCTGCTGGGAGGTGCCATGGTCACCCAGGCGGCCATGGCCAGCGATTCCTCCGGCACGTCCGCCGCCACACTCAGCGCGCCACAGACCCCCGCGGACAAGGGCGCTGCCATGGTGGCGAAGCTCGGTTCGGCTCGTACGGCGGGCAGTTGGGTCGACTCCGGCGGCCGTACGGTCGTCGCGGTGACCGACGAGAAGACGGCGGCCGAGGTGACGAAGGCGGGCGCCGAGGCGAAGGTCGTGCGGTACAGCATGAACGAGCTGAAGTCGGCCGCCGGCACGCTGAGTTCGGCGCCCAAGGTACCGGGCACCGCGTGGGCGATGGACTATCGGAACAACAGGGTGCTGGTGGAGGCCGACAGCAGCGTCTCCGCCGCCGGCTGGACCGCGATGTCGAAGGTCGCGACGACTATCGGCGCCTCTGTCGAAATGCAGCGCACGCAGGGCAAGTTCACCACCCGGATCAACGGGGCGCAGCCGATCCTGTCGACCGGTGGCCGCTGTTCGGCGGGTTTCAACGTCACCAACGGCCAGAGCGACTTCATCCTCACGGCCGGGCACTGCGGGCCGGTCGGGTCGATCTGGTTCGCCGACAACCAGGGCGACCAGCAGTTGGGCAAGACGGTTTCCGACAACTTCCCCGGCAGCGACTTCTCGTTGGTGCAGTACGCGAGCGGTTCGGCGGGCGACGGTGCGGACGTCGTCGCGATCGGCAACGGCAGCGGGGTGACGATCACCGGCCTGGCCGACGCGGCCGTAGGTCAGAAGGTGTTCCGCAGTGGCAGCACCAGCGGGCTGCACGACGGTGAGGTGACCGCGCTCGACGCGACCGTGAACTACCCCGAGGGCACGGTCACCGGTCTCATCCAGACCACGGTGTGTGCCGAACCGGGCGACAGCGGCGGCCCGTTGTTCGCCAACGGCATCGCGCTGGGCGTGACGTCGGGCGGCAGCGGCGACTGCACGGCGGGCGGTACGACGTTCTTCCAGCCGCTGACCAAGGCGCTGTCCGCGCTGAACGTGAAGCTGCTGGTGGCGCCGAAGACGGCCGCCTCGCCCGCTCCGTCCGCCTCGGCCGCGGGCAGCGCACCGGCCGCCGGTGCGGCTACGCCCGGGACCTCGGCGCCCGCGACGAACACCACGGCGGGGACGACGACACTGGCGTCGCGGCTCACGGACCCGAAGAACGTGGGTCCCGGGCTGCTGGTCATCGCGGGCAGTCTGATCGCGCTGGTGGCGACTCGCTGGATCCGCGCGGAACAGGACCGCAAGGCCTTCCAGCGGCACTATTCGGCGATGTGGGGCTGATCACTCGAGAGAGTTCGAGTTCGGATTGACGGTCGACGGACTCAAGGAGCTCGACGGGGGGCTCGGCTCGACCGGCTGGGCCGAGGGTCATGAGGAGGGCCGGGCGGCGACGGGACCGACGACACTGTGTCGCCCGGGCGGCGGCTCTCAGGCCGCCGTGGCCGACTGCGGAGCTGCGGCGGCCCACTCCATGACGAGCTGCCTGTACTCCTCGCGCTGTTCGACGCTCAGTGTCCCGCCCGACCGGAGCCACAGGGCCCTGATCTCCTCGTTGACCTCGGCTGCCGATCGCTCGGTGGCTGATTCAACACTGGTGGACATGGTGTGAAGCATACGGCGCGACAGGTGAAGGCGATGTGAGTAATCACGAGCTAAACGGACATATCGGACCGTGTTACTGATCACGTCCATCTGTCAAGCCCCGTAACGCATTTCACACCTCAACCACACCCAACACCAGCACCTGGATCGCCAACACCGCCGCTCCACGCGCCCAGTCGTGGAAGTCGGACACCTTCGTCTCGACGTCCAGCGGGACGGCCAGCGGATGCCGGCGGGCGCGCAGTGTGTCGTCCACCACCTTGCCGGCCACGTCCATCAGGCCGACGCCCTCGCCGGCGAGCAGGATCTTCTGCGGCAGCACGAAGTTGGCGATCTGGGCGACCAACGCGCCCAGCGCACGGGCGGCTTCGTCGATGACCCGGGAGGCCATGGGCTCGCCCGCGGCGGCCTGGGCGAGGATCTCCTCGTACGTCAGATCCCGGCCGGTGGCGGCCCGGATCTGGTAGCGGATGCTGGGGATGCTCAACAGCGAGACGGCGCTGCCGCGTTCACCGATCGGTGTGAGCGGCCCGTGCGGGTCCAGGATCCAGTGGCGCCCGAACTCACGGTCCTCCTCGGCATACTGCACCCGCTTGCCGCCGAGGACGAGGCCGTAGCCGATGCCCGCGCCGATGGTGAGGACGACGAAGCGGTCGAGGCCGCGTCCGGCGCCGAACCAGGTCTCGGCCTCGACGAGGGCGGCGACGTCGTTCTCGACGACGACGGGCAACCCGGTGCGCTCCTCGACGAGTTCGGCCAGCGGGACGTCGCTCCACTGCAGGAAGGGCGACTCCCCCACCACGGCACGGTCCTGGACGAGACCGCCGACTCCGATGCCTATGCCGGTGAGCGTGGGGAAGCGGGCGGTGAGTTCGGCGGTCATCGCGGCGAGCAGGTCGGCCACTTCGTCGGGCTCGTGGGTGGTGAGCGGCCGGTCCAGACGGGCGACGATCTCGCTCCTGAGGGTGGTGACGACGCCGTAGACCATGTCGTCGGTGACCTTGAAGCCGAGGAACGTACGGGACTCGGCGACCACATCGAGCGGTTGGGAGGGCCGGCCCTGGCGCACCTCGGCCGGGCCGCCGTCGGGGACCTCGACCAGCAGGCCGGATTCGATCAGCGGCTTGGTGAGGCGGGTGAGGCTGCCCGCCGAGAGGTCGAGCCGCCGCGCGAGGTCGGTGCGCGAGAGCGGGCCGTGGACGAGCACCTCGATCGCCACGGAGCGTTCACCGGGGCTCAGCGGCTGCCAACTGGCGGCACGTGTGGTCATGAGCGTCAGACTCCCATACACGCTATTTATTTCATCATGGAAGCAACACCGTCAGTCTACGACCAGAAACGCACACAGAAAAGGTTTCTGCACGACTCTTGACGCCTGGATTCTTTCGCAGCAAAAGTAAGTGGCCCGAGGATGAGCCGCCACGGACAAGGGAGTCTCCAGATGACCATCGCTGCCAGCAGTCCCCCGACCCGCCCACCGCGGGCCCGTGAAGGCGAGGGCGACGGCCGGCTGGCGGCGGTCTTCATCGCCCCGGCCCTGCTGGGCTTCCTGGTCTTCCTGCTCTGGCCGACTTTGCGGGGCATCTATCTGAGCTTCACCCGCTTCAACCTGCTGACGCCGGCGAAGTGGGTGGGCCTCGACAACTACGACCGGATGGTCCACGACCCGATCTTCTGGTCCTCGTTGAAGGTCACCGTCGAGTACGTGATCATCAACATCGGCGTTCAGACGGTAGCGGCCCTCGCCATCGCCGTCCTGCTCCAACGGCTCACCCAGTCCGCCCTGTTGCGCGGGATCGTGCTGACGCCGTACCTGATGTCGAACGTCGTGGCCGGCATCGTCTGGCTGTGGATCCTCGACACCCAGCTCGGCATCGGCAACCAGATCATCGGGGGCCTCGGCTTCGACCACATCCCCTTCCTCGCCGACAAGACCTGGGCGATCCCGACGATCGCCCTGATCAACGTGTGGCGGCACGTCGGCTACACCGCGCTGCTGCTGTTCGCCGGGCTCCAGGCCATCCCGAACGACATGTACGAGGCCGCGAAGGTGGACGGCGCGAGCGAGTGGCGCATGTTCTGGCGGATCACGATGCCGCTGCTGCGGCCGGTGCTGGCGGTCGTGCTGATCATGACGGTGATCGGTTCGTTCCAGGTGTTCGACACGGTCGCGGTGACCACCGCGGGCGGACCGGCGAACGCGACGAACGTCCTCCAGTACTACATCTACGGCTCCGCCTTCGGGCGCTTCCAGTTCGGCTACGCGTCCGCGATGTCCGTGGCCCTGCTGATCGTGCTGAGCGCGATCACCATCCTCCAGTACCGGCTCACCCGCGCCGGCCAGACCGACCTCGGCTGAGCGGAAGGAGTCGACATGGCCACCCTGACCACCACACCCGACACACCCACCACGCCGATCCGACAGGCGACCGTACGGCCGCCCCGGCGCCGGCTCTCCGTCGGCAAGGTCGCCGCCTGGGCCGCGATGACCGCGATCATGCTGATCACCCTGCTGCCCTTCTTCTGGATCCTGCGCACCGCGCTCTCCACCAACACCGGCCTCGCCGCCCACCCCTCGGACCCGCTGCCGGTCGACTTCACCACCGGCGGTTTCGAGCGGGCCCTCGGTCTCCAGTCGACCAAGGAGGCCATCGCACAAGGCGGTTCGGGCGGCGGCCTCACGTTCTGGCGCTATCTGCTCAACTCGGTGATCGTCTCGACGATGGTCACCGTCTGCCAGGTGTTCTTCTCCGCCATGGCCGCCTACGCCTTCGCCCGGCTCCGCTGGCGCGGCCGGGACCGGATGTTCGGGCTGTTCCTGGCCGGGCTGATGGTGCCGGCCATCTTCACCCTGCTGCCGAACTTCGTCCTCATCAAGCAACTCGGCCTGGTGGACACCCTGTTGGGGATCGCGCTGCCGACGATGTTCATGACGCCGTTCGCGGTGTTCTTCCTCCGGCAGTTCTTCATGAACGTCCCGCGCGAGGTCGAGGAGGCGGCGCTCCTCGACGGCGCGGGCAAGGTCCGCGTCTTCTTCCGGGTCCTGCTGCCGATGGCGTCCACGCCGATCCTGACGCTGGGCGTGCTGACGTACATCACGTCCTGGAACGACTACTTCTGGCCGCTGATGGTGTCCTACAGCGACAGTTCCCGCGTGCTGTCGGTGGCGCTGGCCATCTTCCGCTCGCAGACCCCGCAGACCGGCTACGACTGGTCGGGCCTGATGGCGGCGACCCTCATCGCCGCGCTCCCGATGCTCGTCCTCTTCGGAGTGTTCGCGCGTCGCATCGTCAGTTCCATCAGCTTCACCGGAATCAAGTAAGGGGCAGGGCATGCGATTTCGTACGGTCATGGCACTGACCGGGGCGCTCGCGCTCTCCCTGACGGCGGGCTGCGCCAAAGGCGACTCCGTCGGGTCGGCCTCGAACACGGTGACGTACTGGCTGTGGGACTCCAACCAACTCCCCGCCTACCAGGCCTGCGCGAAGGGCTTCGAGCAGCAGAACCCCGGACTCAAGGTGAAGATCACCCAGTTGGGCTGGGCCGACTACTGGACCAAGCTCACTGCGAGCTTCATCGCGGGCACCCAGCCGGACGTGTTCACCGACCACATCCAGAAGTTCGGCCAGTTCGCCGACCTCAAGGTGCTGGAGCCGCTCGACGATCTCGGCATCAGCGACGCCGCCTACCAGCCGGGGCTGGCCGCCAACTGGGTGGGCCAGGACGGCCATCGCTACGGCGCTCCGAAGGACTGGGACACGGTCGCCCTCTTCTACAACCAGAAGATGACCAAGTCGGCCGGCCTGAGCGCCGATCAGCTCAACAGCCTGTCCTGGAACCCTGAGGACGGCGGCACCTTCGAGAAGGCCATCGCCCACCTCACGATCGACCGGAACGGTAAGCGCGGCGACGAACCCGGCTTCGACAAGCACCACGTCAAGACGTACGGCCTCGCCAGCGGCGGCGCGGGCGACGCCGACGGCCAGACGACCTGGAGTCCCTTCACCGGCTCGGCCGGCTGGAACTACACGGACAAGAAGCGCTGGGGCACCGAGTACCAGTACGACAGCAAGACCTTCCAGTCCGTGATCAAGTGGTACTTCGGTCTGGCGAAGAAGGGCTATCTCGCGCCGTACACGGACTACAGCGACGGCGCCAACCCCGCCAACGCGCAGATCGCCGCGGGCAAGGCGGCCACCGCCTTCGACGGAGCGTGGATGATCTCCACGTACTACGGCGCCAAGGGCGTCAAGGTCGGCACGGCGTACACGCCGACCGGTCCGAGCGGTGACCGGGCGACCATGATGAACGGTCTCGCCGACTCGATCACCAAGAACGCGCACAACAAGGCCGGCGCAGAGAAGTGGGTCGAGTACCTCTCCTCCGACGCCTGCCAGAAGACGGTCGGCGGATACGGAATCGTGTTCCCCGCGACCCCCGACGGCACGAACACCGCCGTCGCCGCCTACAAGAAGAAGGGCATCGACGTCACTGCCTTCACCAGGCCGGTCGTCGACAAGAAGGACTTCACCACCTTCTCGTACCCGATCACCAACTACGCGGCGGACGTCTACGCGTTGATGCACCCCGCCATGCAGGACATCTACGCCAACGGCGCACCGGTCAGCGGACTGGGTAAGACCAACAAGCAGATCAACTTCATCCTCGGTCAGTGAAATCCTCGGTCAGTTAAGGACACGCACCTATGACGTTCTCCCTCGGCATCGTCGGAGCAGGCCAGTTCTCCGGCCAGTTCGCCAGACTGTTCCAGGCCCACCCGGGCGTGAGCGAGGTCTACGTGACCGACCTTCTGCCGGAGCGGGCGGAGCAACTGGCCGCCGCCGAAGGGCTGGCGGGCACCTTCCCCTCGTACGAAGCGATGCTGGAGTCGAAGGCCGTCGACGCCGTCGCGATCTTCACCCAGCGCTGGACGCACGGCCCCCTGGTCCTCCAGGGGCTCGGCGCCGGCAAGCACGTGTACTCCGCGGTCCCCATGGCGATCAGCACGGAGGAGATCGCGGCGATCATCGACGCGGTCCGGGCGACCGGACTGACGTACATGATGGGCGAGACCAGCCAGTACAACCCGGCGACCGTGCACGCCCGCAACCAGATCGCGGAGGGCGCCTTCGGGCGGATCTTCTACGCCGAGGGCGACTACGTCCACGACATGGACCTGGGGTTCTACGAGGCGTACCAGTACAGCGGTGGCGAGGACTGGAAGGCGACCGCCAGCTATCCGCCGCTGCTGTACCCGACGCACTCGGTGGGCGGGGTGCTGGGCGCCTGGCAGACACACGCGGTGAGTGTGTCCGCGATCGGTGTCGTGGACGAGCGCGGGGACGGTGTCTTCGACAAGGAGGTCAGCCAGTTCGGCAACGACTTCTCCAACGCGACCGCGCTGTTCGAGGTGGCGGGCGGCGGTTCGTTCCGTACGAACGAGTTCCGGCGGGTGGGCTATCCCTCGCAGATCCGGGAGTCGCGTTTCCGGTTCTTCGGCACCGACGCCAGCATGGAACAGCTCGCCACGGTGGCCTTCTGGCAGGACAAGAAGGGCGTGAAGGACATCAGCGAACTGCTGGAGCCCAAGCCCACCATGTCTCCTGACGATCCGTCACTTCAGCACATCGCGCCGGACCTTCGGGCCGCCTTCACCTCCGGCTCGGCGCCGGTGCACGACCGGTCGCGGCTGCCGCGGGAGTTCGAGAACCTGCACAACGGCCACGAGGGCAGCCATCACTTCCTGGCGGACGACTTCGTGACCGCGGTCAACTCCCGTACGCTGCCGCCGGTGAACGCGTGGGTGGCGGCCCGCTACACCCTGCCGGGCATCGTCGCGCACGACTCGGCACGGCAGGGCGGGGCGAGGCTGGAGATCCCGGACTTCGGGGACGCGCCCGCGTAACGGCCTTGGTAAGCAGGCCGGGTGACTGTCTGTCAGGTGCCCGGCTTGCGGCCGTAGACGAAGACGTCGTCGCCGTTCTTCAGCAGCGACCAGTACTTCTTGGCGGTGGCCGGGGTCATGTTGACGCAGCCGTGCGAGCCGGGCGGGTTCCACATGCTGAGGTTGACCGAGTGGAAGGCCTGGCCGCCGTCGAAGAACTGGCTGTAGGGCATCGGCACGTTGTAGATGTTCGAGACGTGGTCGATGTCCCGCCAGTAGATCTTCTTCAGCCCGGTGCGGGTCTCGTAGCCGTTGCGGCCGGTGCGTACCGGGACCGGGCCGTACACGAGCCGGCTGCCGTCCTGGATCCAACTGATCTGGAGGGTGAGGTTGACGCAGGCGATACGGCCCTTGTTCGTCGGGCACTTGCCGGCCGCGTTGGGCTTGTTGCCCACGGCCTTCTGCTTGTTCATGAGGTCCATCACGCCCCAGGTGACGGACCCGGCGTAGCCGATGTTCGGCGTGATGCCGTGCTTGGTCTGGAAGGCCCGGATGGCCTTGCAGTCGGCGGCGGACTGCTTCCCGTCGACCGGCCGGCCGAGGAACTTCTCGACCTGCTTCTGGTACGGCCCCGCCTGCGTCGTGCAGCTCGCCGCCTGCGCCGGTGTGCTGCCGAGCGCGAGCGTGAGCGGTGCCACCAGTCCGGTGACGCCGAGCACCACGGCACCTCGTCTGCGTATGTCCCCCATGTCGGACCCTCCCCCTTTGCCGGAACCACGATCTCTGCCAGCTAGACCGGCGCCCGGGCGACAGGGTTGTGGCCCGGGCCGGACCGCGACGAAATGGTGACATTCGTTTCCCCATGCGGGAAAGGGCGCATGGGCGTCAGGTGTGTATCGCGTACAGGAAATAGCTCTCGCTGTCTTCCTCGTCGCTGCCGACATACACCGTCCCGTCCACCACCACGGGTGTCGAATGCGACTCTCCGCCGGTCTCCAGCCGCCAGCGTTCCTCGCCCGTGGCGGCGTCCACCGCCCAGAGCGACATGTCCTCGCTGCCGATGTACACGGTCCCGTCCGCCACCGCCGCCGACGAATCGTGCGCGGCTCCGGTCTCCCGCTTCCAGCGTTCCTCGCCCGTGGCCGCGTCCACTGCGTACAGGTACCAGCCGTTGGTGCCCATGTACACGGTCCCGTCCACGACCGTGGGCGTGCACCACGTCGAGTCGCCGAGGGGGCGCCGCCACCGCTGCTCACCGCTGGCGGGGTCCAGGGCGAGCAGGCCGTGGTCGTCGGCCGCGTACAGGGTGCCGTCGGCCACCACCGGTGAGGTGTAGGCGGGGGATCGGGTCTTCACCTCCCAGAGTGTGCTTCCCGTTGCGGCGTCGACCGCCCACAGGGACTCGCGGGGGAAGGAGATGTAGACCCGGCCGTCGGCCACCGCGGGGGAGCTGAACTCTCCTCGGGTGCGCGGGCGGCGCGGCCTGAGCCGCTGCTTCCACAGCATCCGGCCGGTGGCCGCGTCCACGGCCCGGAGGCATCCGTCGCGGCCGGCCGCGTAGACCGTGCCGTCGGCCACCGCCGGTCGTGTGTCTCGCGCGTATCTGGTCGCGCGCTTCCACAGCCTGCGGCCGGTGGCCGCCTCCATGGCCCACAGCTGCCCGCCGCTGCCGCCGACATACACGATCCCGTCGACGACCGCCGGTGGCGAGTTGCCTTGGTAGGCGGACTTCAGTCGCCACCGTTCCTGGCCTGTGGCGGCGTCCAGTGCCAGCAGGCCGATGTAGGTGGCCTGGTACACGACGCCGTCGGCGACGACCGCCGTGAAGTGGTCCGCCCCCGATGCCTCCACGCGCCAGCGCACGGTGCCGGCGACCGGAGCGGAGCCCGCCGGGACGGAACTCCGATCGGCGGTCGTCCGTACCGGCTGGGTGGCTGCGGCGCGGTGGTCCTCGACGGGTGCGTCGTCGGGCCGATGGGCCCGCACGGCGTAGAGGTGCTCGTCGAGGCTGTCGACGTACACCGTGCCATTTCTCACCAACGGCGTGGAGTGCACCGGCTCGGTGGTCCTGACCTTCCACCGCGGCTCACCGGTGGCCGCGTCCACCGCCCACAGGCGTCCGTCGCCGCTGCCCGCGTACACGGTGCCGTCGGTGATCGCCGGCGTCTCGTGGATCTCGCCGCGGGTCTTCAGCCGCCACCTCTCGCGACCTGTCTCGGCGTCCACCGCGACCAGGTACCAGCCGTAGACACCGGCGACCACGATGCCCTCGGCCACCGCCGGGCTCGCCCACACGCCGTGTCCGAAGGGCAGGCGCCAGCGTTCCGTGCCCGTCGCCGCGTCCAGCGCGACCAGGCCGGAGTCATTGCCCACGTACACGCCTCCGCCGTCCGCCGTCGGTGCGTGCCCGACGCCCCCGTCGGGGAAGACGTTCCATCGCCTGTCTCCGGTGGCCGTGTCCAGGGCCAGCAGATGGCCGAGCTCAGCCGCGTAGAGCACACCGTGGGCCACTGTCGGCGGTGGGTTGCGGAAGGTGCGGTGGTCCTCCACCTTGACGTTCCACACCGGCCGGCCGGTGAGTCCATCGACCGCCCACATCCGGCCGCGGTGCGCCGCGTACACGATGCCGTCGGCCGCCGTCGGCCTCGACATCCTCGATTTGCGCGATCTCCACTTCCACCGCACGTCGCCGGTCGCGGCGTCCACCGCCGTCAGATGGCCGACGCCGTCGGCGAAGTACACGACGCCGGTGTCGGCCACCGGTGATGACTTGATCCAGCAGTCGTGTTCCAGTAGCCAGCGGCGCTGCCCGGTGTCCGCGTCGATCGCCACCAGATCGAAGGAGTCCTCGATGACATAGACGGCGTCGTCGGCCATCGCGGGCATCTGGTAGAGCACGCCTCCGCCGGGCACCCTCCAGAGTGTTCTGTCATCCACGTCGACAGCGGCCATGGCTTCCCCCTCCTCTCAAAGCGCCGAGCGGCCCCACCACGGAAGCCGACAACGCACGGAACCCTGACATGTCGCGTTTGTGTGGCGCAACCATGAATTCACCTGGTTCCAGGGCTCGTTGGCCGCGCCTCGGCAGCGTGGCGCGTGAGCGGGAGAGTGAGGACTCCACGGTCGTGTCCGACGACCAGCTCCGTACCCGCGGCGGCGAGACAGGTGGGCGCCACATCCAGGGCGATGTGCCGCACCGCGCCGGTATCCGGTTCCCACATCCGCAGTCGGTGACCGTGTCGGGTGCCGACGACCAGGACCGTGCGGCCGCCGTCCAGGGTGGTGGCGGTGATGACCGGCAGACCGGCGGTGCCGGTGGAGACGGGCAGACCGTCGCCGATCGGGGCACCGGTGGCGGGGTCCCACAGCATGACCACGCCCTGGTTGTCGGCCGTGGCCAGCAGGGTTCGGTCGGCTGTGGGCACAGCCGCCACAGCGGCCACACGATGGTCGGCATCGGCGAGCGCACGTGCGTTCAACTGCACGGCCGCGCCGCGCTCCCAGGGGTCGTCGACGGCCGGATCCCACATATGAAGTCGGCCCGAGGTGTCCGAGGCCGCGATCAGCGTGTGGCTGTCGGAGATCGGGACGGCGGCGATCGACTGGATCGGACTGCCGTAGGGGTTGAGGCGCCCGACGCACTCTCCGGTCTCCGGTTCCCACAGCCGGACCGCGCCCCGGGGCGTGGCAGTGACGAGCAGGGTGCGGCCGTCGGGAACGGTCGCGGTACACATTCCGGTCACCCCACCGGGCCAGTCACCGGCCGGTTCGCGCACCGGCTGCCCGGTGGAGGGGTTCCACACTGTGATCGTCCCGGTGTCGCCTCCGCTCGCCAGCAGGACGCGGCCGTCAGGCAGGGGCAGGGCCGTCATCGAGCGGACACGGTCCGGATGTCCTGGCATCGGGTCGCGGACGAGTCGGCCGTCGGCCGCGTCCCAGAGGTACACCACCCCGCTGTCCCCGGCACCGGCCACGAGCGCCGACCGCCCCGAACGGGGCACCACCGCCAGGGAGTTGACGGGTGCGGAGTCAGCGACCACCCGTATACGGCCCCAGGGCGTGCCGTCGGCCGCGAGCACCACGTTACCGTCCTGCCGGAACCGGGTCGCCGCTTCACCTGTCGGTACGGCCGCGGCCGACTCCGCCGTGGCAGCCCGTTCGTCGGAGTCCGTCCACACCTGCGTCGGTTGGTGCTGGGCGTGCGCACCGTCCGGGTTCTCCGCGAGGCCGTCGGCGATCGTCCATGTCCGCTCGCAGTCCCAGCAGCGGAAATACCCGGTGAGCGACGTCAGTTGGCGGCCCCATTCCTTGGCGTCCTCTTGCGGGGTGCTCCTGACCGCGACCAGGCCGGCGACCAGGCACAGGACGGCCTGCCCCGGTGTTTCGGGCGGTACCCCGGTCGCCGCGACTTCGCGTGCCACCCGAAGAAGGGGCTCCCAGCCCTCCCCCAGCGCCTCCTCCCGCAAGGCCGCTGCGACCTCGCCCCACGGATGCTCTCCCTCCCGGACGGGAGCGGGATCAGGAAGCCCCGGCGCCTCGGCGGGCGGACGCGCCGGGTCCGCGAAGAACTCGGGGATCTCGGTGTCGCTCTCGCATTCCGGGCACACCAGCAGGAGGCCGCTCCCCTGGAGATCGACGAATCGCCCCAGCGCCGCGCCCGTGTGGTGGCCGGCCAAGGCCACGCAGGAGAGCGCGAGTTGGGCGCAGACCTGTGGGGGCGTACGGGCGGCGAGGAGGCTTCGGGTGGCTGCCTCCTCGGCCAGACGCAGTGCGGCGTCGAACCCGGCCTCCAGGTCGGCCGGGACGGGGGGTCTGTAGTCGGCGGTCACGATGAATCCCAGGTCCACCCAGAAGTCCACGCTCTGCCCCGGAGGCAGGGCCGCTGCCGCCTCGACGAGATGCGGCAGGGCCGCATAGGCACCGTCGGAGACGACTCCGTCGTCCATCAGACCGCCGGCCACGTACGTCCAGGTCTGCTTCCATTCGTCGCCGCTTCCGGCAGCGGCGGCGGAGCCCAGCTGCTCCAGGAGAGTTTTCACCTCCTCGGCCTTCACACCGTCGAGATCACGCCAACGAGGGCTCCGCAAGGGCAGCTTCGGAATCATGGAACGAGTCTCGCAGTCGGCACTGACAGTCAGGGGCGGGGCGGAGGAGGTGACGTACGGCTCGGCAGGATGTCGTCCCCCGCCACGGATCCCCACACCATCAGGTCGGCGACCACCGCCACCGAACGGGGCGCGATCCGCTCCAGGGCCGGCAGAACAGGTGCCCAGCCGTCGAGAACCACGGCCTGCGCGGCGAGTCTGCGGGCGCGGGACGGCCCTGACTTCTCGGGTTGCTCGGGCTGCTCGACGAGCGCGGCCAGTGCGCGGGCCCGTGTCGCGCGGTGGGCGATCGAGCGGGTGAGCGTCTCGGCCCGGTCCGGATCACCGTGCCGGGCCGTCTCCCTGGCGACCGCGACGAGTGCCTCGCCCTGTGCCCAGGGGTCGTTGATCGCGTGGGCGAGGGCCTCGGCCCGGCTGGTCTCGCCGCGCCGGGCCAGTTCCCGGACCACGTCGATCAGCGCTCTGGCCTGTGCACGCCAGTCGGTGATCGCGTGGGCGAGAGCCTCAGCCCGGCCCGTGTCGCCGGAGCGGGCCAGTTCTCCGACGATCTCCGCGTGCCGCGCCACGGACAGATCGGGGTCGAGCCGGTCGGCGAGGGCCATGGCTCGCTCGACCTGCCCATGGCGGGCCAGCAGGAGTGTCACGGACCTCAGCAGAATGTCGTGATCACGGCTGACGCCGGTCTCCAGCAGCGCCTCGGCACGGTCGGCCAAGGCCGGGACCAGGTCCTGGTCCTGGTCCTGGTCCTGGTCCTGGTCCTGGTCGGCGGTTTCGGCGACCGCGTCCAGCACGCATGCCATGTCCCAGGCATCGAGCGGGGATCTGCGGAAGAACGGGCGAGCAGCGACCTCGTCCAGGTCCTCTTCCGGGTCTTCTTCCAGGTCTCCGCCCGGAGCTCCTTCCAGGGCCATGCCCCCGGATCTCGGCGCAGGACGCAGTAGCGCATCGAGCCGGTCGAAGTCTCCCGCAAGCACTTCGCGGGCCAACACCTTTGCCAGGGGCCGAGGTTGGGACCACCCGGTCGCGCCACGCGATCGTGTGAAGTCCGCCAAGTGGTCGGCGAGCGCGGCGGCCCGGTCGTGGTCGCCGGTGGTGACCGCCACCTCCACGAGGAGGGCGAGCATCTGTTCCGTCCCGTCGACGGGGTAGGAACTGACCTCGTCCCCGGCGCGAGCGGCGAATCTGAGCGCCTCGTCGATGTCGCCGCTGTCCGCCGCCTCCTTCGCCAACAGGGCCCAGGCCCACCCCCAGTTGTGCGGGTAGCGGATCCGCTCCGCCAGCGCGACAGCCGTTTCCCGCTCACCGGCACGGGCCCACGCCGGCACGAGGGCGACCAGTGCCTGGTCGCGCAGTTGTCGTAGGGGAATCGACTCGGCCAGCGCCTGAGCGCCGCGCAGGTCTCCCGCGCTCGCCGCGGCCTTCACCAGTTCCAGCAGCTCCGTACCCTGCTTGAACTCGTCACTGATCGTGTACGCCGACTCGGCCGCGCGCACGAGGTGGCCGGTGCGGGCGAGCGCCGTCGGCAACCATCCACTGGCGAGACGGGCGTCCTGTTCGCTGCGCACAGTCAGCCGCAGAAGGGCCAACAGGCAAGGCTCGAACCCTCCTTGGAGGATGTCGCTACCCACGCCTCCCCCGTCGCTCTCCGGTGCAAGGCCGCGACGTCGCTCCCGTTCCCGCGCCAGGAAAAGCTCTGGGCCCCACTGGGCCAATCCCTCTGACATGCCTGGCCCCCCTCGGTGAAGCCCCCAACCGCACATTCCCCGGACGGCACCGTCTGGGTCAGCACTGCTGTCACGCGGTGTCGAGTGTCTTCATGATGACGAAACTGTTGACCGTGCCGACGCCGGGCAGGGCGGCCATCTGGTTGGCGTGGAAGTCCTCGTAGGCGGGCAGGTCGGCGACCTCCACCTGCAGCAGGTAGTCGAAGTTGCCGGTGATGTGGTGGCAGGCGATCACCTCCGGCAGCTCCCTCACCTGTTCCTCGAAGGCGACCACGGCCGCGCGGGTGTGCCGCATCAGCCGCACCCCCGCGAAGACACGGAGCCCGCGGCCGACCGCCGCCGGGTCGATCAACGCCCGGTAGCCGCGAATGATCCCGGCCTCCTCCATCTGCCGTACCCGCCGCAGGCACGGTGAGGGCGTCAGACCGACGCGGGCGGCGAGCTCGTTGTTGCTGATACGGCCGTCCCGTTCGAGTACGGCCAGGATCGACCGGTCCACTTCATCCATGACAGCAGGATATTGCGCGGAGAGCTTCCATAGCACAGATACATGCCGCACTTGAGCGCAAGATCTTGCCAAGATTGCTGGCAACCGAGTCACGTCCGCGTGGGCGGCGGCCATCCTGGATACCGACATAGCGTCGAATTCCGGAAGGCCAGTCATGCCGGGCAAGAGCACCGTCACCGTCCACACCGACCGTGAGACCCACCCCAGCCGCGCCGTGGCGCCGCCCATCTACCAGACGGCGGCGTTCTCGGCCGAGGACGCGGCCACGTTCGCCGCCGGCGCCGTCGAGCCGCGGGGCCAGGACTTCTACACCCGCTTCGGCAACCCGAACCACGCTCAAGTCGCCGCCGCTGTGTCGGAGTTGGAGGGCACCGAGGCCGCGATGGTCACCGCGTCCGGCATGGCCGCGATCACCACGGCCGTGCTGGCCCTGGTGTCCTCCGGCGACCATGTCATCGGGCAGAGGTCCACCTACGGCGGCACCGCTTCGGTCCTGCTGAACCTGCTGCCGCGCCTGGGCGTGTCCACCACGCTGGTGGACCAGAGGGACCCCGAGGCGTTCGAGCAGGCCCTCACCCCCAGGACCCGGCTGATCCTGGTGGAGACACCGAGCAACCCGCTGCTGCACATCACCGACCTGCGCGCCGTCGCCGAACTGGCCCGTGCCCACGGTGCGTTGACCCTGGCGGACAACACCTTCGCCACCCCGCTCAACCAGCGCCCGGCCGACTTCGGCATCGACGTGGTCTGGCACAGCGCGACGAAGTACCTGAACGGCCACTCCGACGTCTCCGCCGGGGTGCTGGCCGGGCCGGCGGAGATCCTGGACCGGATCTGGGACACCAGCCTGCTCACCGGCGCCACCCTCGGTCCCATCGACGCCTGGCTGCTGCTGCGCGGCATACGCACGCTGCCGCTGCGCGTGCCGCGGCACAACGACAACGGCCTCGCTCTCGCCGAGGCGCTGAGCGGCCACCCGACCGTGGCACACGTGCACTACCCCGGCCTGGCGACCCACCCGCAGCACAAGCTGGCCGTCGACCAGATGACCGGGTTCGGCGGAGTGCTCAGTGTCGAGTTCACCGGCGGATACGAGATGGCCGACGCCTTCCTGTCCCGGCTGCGCTACGCCCGCCGCTCGGCCAGCCTCGGCGGTGTGGAGTCGCTCGCCGTGCACCCGGCCTCCATGTGGGCCGGAATGCTCAGCGACGAGCAGCTCACCGAGGCCGTCCCGGCGGGTCTGGTGCGGCTGGCGGCTGGCATCGAGGACACGGCGGACCTGGTCGCGGACGCGCTGGGCGCGGCAGACGCCGTAGACCGCTGAGCGTCCGTACACCACCCGAAGTACCCGAACCACCCGAAGTAAAGGACCTCTCTCATGAAGACCCTCCTCTCCGGCGGCACCGTCGTCACCATGGACCCGGCTGTCGGCGATCTCCACCGGGGCGACGTACTGATCGAGGACGGCGTGATCACCGAGGTGGCTGAACGCGTCGACGCACCGGACGCGGAGGTGATCGACGCGAGTGACCGGATCGTCATGCCCGGCTTCGTCGACAACCACCGGCACGCCTGGCAGACCGCGTTCCGGGGCGTGGGCGCGGACTGGACGTTCGCCGAGTGGGCCGCCGCCATGCACGGCACCGTCAAGCCCCACTACCGGCCCGAGGACGTCTACGTCGGCACCCTGCTCGGCCGTCTGGAGGCCCTGCACTCGGGCGTCACCACGATGCTGGACTGGTACCACGTCGCACAGGGCCCCGAGCACGAGGACGCGGCCGTCGCCGCACTGCGCGACGTACCGGCGCGGTCCATCTTCTGCCCCGGTGCCGGCTGGGGCTCCGCCGACTCCGTGGACGACGCGATCCGCCGCCTCCGCGCCGAACTGTCCGACGGCGGACTGGTCACCATGGCGTGGGGCCTGCGCGGGGTCGAGGACACGAGCCTGGACACCGTCGCCCGGGAACTGAAGCTGGCCGCCGAACTCGGCCTGCGCACCAGCCTGCACACAGGCTCCGACGGCGTCCAACGCCCCATCGCCGAACTGCACGAGCACGGCCTGCTCCGGGACACCACCACGTTCGTGCACGGCAACGGCATCAGTGACGAGGAACTGCGCATGCTCGCCGGCGCGGGCAGCTCGATCTCCATCAGCCCGGACGTCGAGCTGAAGATGGGCTTCGGCAACCCGCTGACCGGCCAGGCGCTCGCCGCCGGCCTGCGCCCGACCCTGTCCACCGACGACGTCCCCTCGGTCGGCGGCGACATGTTCTCCACCATGCGTACGGCCTTCGCGGTGCAGCGCGGTCTGGACGGAGGTCTGAACTCACGCGACCTGCTGGCGTTCACCACCATCGACGCCGCCGTCTCCTGCGGACTCGACGGCCGCACGGGCAGCCTCACACCCGGCAAGGACGCCGACATCATCCTGCTGCGCACCGACGACATCACCGTGTTCCCGGTCACCGACCCGGCCGGCAGCGTCGTCTCCGCGGGTCATCCGGGGCTGGTCGACACCGTGCTCGTCGCCGGCCGCGTGGTCAAGCGCGAAGGAGCCCTGGTGGACGTGGACCTGCCCGCGCTCAGGACCCGGCTGACCGCCTCCCGCGACCGAGTCGCGGCAGCCGCCGGCGTCCGGCTCGACAGCACGTGGCGGCCGAACGGCGGCTAGACATCCCGCTGCGGCGAAAGCGCCCTGTGGAACCCAGTGTTGACCGCGGTAACCCCTCCGTCGACGGTCAGAACCGTGCCGGTGATCCAGGAGGCATCGCGCGAGGCGAGGAAGGCGACAGCTGCGGCGATGTCCTCGGGCTCGCCGACCCGGCCGAGCGGATACAGCCCGCTCAGCGCGTCCAACTCGTCGTCCCGGCCCTCCCACGCGGAGGTGCGGACCGTGCCCGGCACCACCAGGTTGACGCGCACGCCCCGCCCGGCGGCGTGGCCGGCGAGGGTGCGGGTCAGGGAGGTGAGTCCGGCCTTGGCGGCGCTGTAGGCGTGGTTGCCGAAGTCCTGGGCGCCGTTGACGGAACCGATGCTGACGATGGCTCCGCGTCCGGAGGCGACCAGGTGCGGGAGTGCGGCACGGCAGCAGCGGTACGTTCCCGTCAGCGTGATGTCGAGGTCGCGTCCCCACTCGTTGTCGGGCTCGTCCTCGAAGAGCAGGCGGTCGGGGGTGCAGTGAGCGGCGCTGTTGACGAGGACATCGAGCGTCCCGAAGGAGTCGACGGCGTGGGCGACGGCCCGCTCCACCGCCTCCCGGTCCCCCACGTCACAGCCGAACGCCTCGGCCGCCAGCCCGAGTTCACACAGCACCGCCGCCGTCCTCTCCGCCTCGGGGAGATCGACGTCGGTCACCAGGACCCGAGCGCCCTCTTCGCCGAGCCGCCGGGAGACGGCCGCACCGATGCCGCGGGCCGCGCCGGTGACGAGAACTCCGTACCCCTCGAAGCGCTTTGTGTCGGTCATGGGCCCGAACGTACTGCCGGAACGATCAACTCGGCAGATACCGTGCGGACATGAACGCGTTCATACAGCAACTTCCCGCGCTGATCGGTGTGGTGATCGGCGCCCTCGGCTCGTACCTGGCGATCGTGCGGGGTGAGCGGGTGAGGTTCCAGCGGGAGCGGGAGGCAAGTTGGGAGGAGCGGCGGCTGAAGGTGTACGCCGAGTACGCGCGGACGTTGAAGAAGTCGGTGACTCTGACGTACCGGGTCGAGTCCCATCTGGGCAACGACCCGCATCCGCACCCACTGACCCCTGCGGAGGCCGAACCCCTGCTGGCCGAGGCGACCGTGGAGCGCGACCCGTCCGGTGAGGCGCTGATCCTGCTGGGCAGCCCGGAGGTGGTGGAGAAGGCCCGGGCGTGGGTCGGCGCGGTGATGGAGATGGAGCGGTTCATGCGCGCCGGGACCCAAGACCCGTCCGCTTGGCAGGAGTTGCTGGAGCGGCAGCGCGCCGGCCGCGAGGGCTACTACGCGGCCGTACGGGACGATCTGGCGCTGCCGCCGGGCCACTCGGCGCGCTGGCCGGTGACCGAGGTCTGATCCCCCATCTCACCGGTACCCGGTGACGTCCGCCGGTTTCCCCGCGTCCTGCACTTCCACCAGGTACCGCCACGCGTCCGGGCGACTGCCGTCGAGGTCCGTGAAGCCGTACACCGGGGCAAGTCCGCCGCTGGACAGGGACTGCCCGTTCCAGCGGGCGACTTGGGGGTCGGTCGCGAGGGCGGTGACGGCGCGGCCGACGTAGCGCGGGGTCTCCGAGATGGCGAAGTGGGGTACGCGGTCCAGGGCGTCGCGCCAGTTGTCCTCGCGTACGCCGAACTGGTCGAGCATGATCTCCGAGCGCAGCCAGCCCGGGGTCAGTGCCACGGCGGTGGCGCCGCGCGGGCCGAGTTCGTGGCCGAGGGCGAAGGCCATGCGCAGGACGGAGGACTTGGCGAGGTCGTAGAAGAAGGAGACGCGGTAGGTGTCGCGGTTGTACTCGGCGGTCCCGTCGGTCATTTCGACGACCAGGCCGCCGGGTCGGCGCAGGAGTAGAGGCAGGGCGTGGTGGCTGGTGATCGCGTGTGTCTCTACCGCCAGTCTGAGGAGGCGGAGCCCCTTGTCGAGGTCGTGTTTCCACACGGGGGTGTCCCAGGCGAAGAGGTGTTCGCCGCCCCAGATGTCGTTGACGAGGATGTCGAGGCGGCCCTCTTCGTCGTCGATGCGGTCGACGAGGTGCTGTACGGCCGACGGTTCCAGGTGGTCGGTGGGGACTGCGATGCCCTGACCGCCGGCCGCGGTGACGAGGTCGGCGGTGTCCTCGATGGTCTCGGGCCGGTCGTACTCGGAGCGCCGGGCGCGGGTGGTGCGACCGGTCACGTAGACGGTGGCGCCGGCCGCGCCCAGTTCCACCGCGATCCCGCGTCCCGCTCCGCGCGTCGCCCCCGCGACCAGCGCGACCCTGCCTTCCAGTGGGCCAGGCATGTCCGACCTCCCGTGCTCGTTCGACCTGTGTCCTGTCGATCGTGCGGGAGAAGCCGGACATCCTCTGTCGTGTTTTGCCGTACGGGGTTCAGTGCCCCCGCGCGATCCACTCCTCCAGGTGTGCGGCCTCCGCGCCGATGGTCGTCGAGTCGCCGTGTCCCGTACGGACCGTCGTCTCGGGCGGCAGGGTCAGCAGACGATCGCGGATGGAGTCGATGATGGTCGGGAAGTGGGAGTACGACCGTCCCGTGGCCCCCGGGCCGCCGTGGAAGAGGGTGTCGCCGGTGAAGACCGTGCCGAGCCCGGGGTCGTACAGGCACACGGCACCTGGCGCGTGGCCGGGCGTGTGCAGGACCTTCAGGTCGGCGCCCGCGGCCTCGATCACCTGGCCGTCGGCGAGATGGGCGTCGGGGTCGCGGTCGGGGTGGGTCTGCTTCCACAGCGGCAGGTCGGCGGGGTGCAGCCAGATCGTGGCGCCGGTGCGGTCGGCCAGCTCCGGCGCGGCGTCGATGTGGTCGTTGTGGGCGTGGGTGCAGATGATCGCGGTCAGTCGCCGGTCGCCGATCGCCCGGAGGATGGCGTCGGCGTCGTGGGCGGCGTCGATCACCACGACCTCGTGGTCGTCGCCGACGATCCACACGTTGTTGTCGACGTCCCAGGTACCGCCGTCGAGGGTGAACTGCCCTGACGTGACGAGGTGTTCGATCCGCGCCGCCATCACAGCACCACCACCGAACGCAGCACGTCGCCGCCGTGCATCCGCTCGAAGGCCTTCTCGATCTCGTCCAGTTGGATCGTCTCCGTCACGAACGCGCCGAGATCCAGGCGCCCTTGCTGGTGGAGGTCGATGAGCATCGGGAAGTCGCGGGAGGGCAGGCAGTCGCCGTACCAGGACGACTTGAGGGCTCCGCCGCGTCCGAAGACGTCCAGGAGCGGGAGTTCGAGCTTCATCTCCGGGGTGGGCACGCCGACGAGGACGACCGTTCCCGCCAAGTCGCGGGCGTAGAAGGCCTGCTGGTACGTCTCCGGGCGGCCGACCGCCTCGATCACGACATCGGCACCGAAGCCACCGGTCAGCTCACGGACCGCCTCGACGGGGTCCGTGGACTTCGAGTTCACGGTGTGCGTGGCACCCATCGCACGCGCCTTCTCCAGTTTCCGGTCGTCGATGTCCACCGCGATGATCCGCGCCGCACCCGCAAGCCGCGCCCCGGCGATCGCCGCGTCACCGACCCCGCCACACCCGATGACGGCGACGCTGTCACCGCGCCCCACGTTGCCGGTGTTGATCGCCGCACCGATACCGGCCATCACCCCACAGCCCAGCAACCCGGCGACCGCCGGGGAGACGGCCGGGTCGACCTTCGTGCACTGGCCGGCGGCCACGAGGGTCTTGTCGGCGAAGGCTCCGATACCGAGAGCCGGGGAGAGTTCCTGGCCGGTCGACGCGAGGGTCATCTTCTGCCGGGCATTGTGGGTGTTGAAGCAGTACCAGGGGCGGCCGCGCAGACAGGCGCGGCAATTGCCGCACACCGCACGCCAGTTGAGGATCACGAAATCGCCGGGGGCCACGTCGGTGACGCCCTCGCCGACCGACTCCACGATGCCGGATGCCTCATGGCCGAGCAGGAAGGGGAAGTCGTCGCTGATGCCGCCCTGTTTGTAGTGCAGATCGGTGTGACAGACCCCGCAGGCCTGCACCTTGACCACGGCCTCACCGGGTCCGGGATCGGGTACGACGATCGTCTCGACCCGGACCGGTTCGTTCTTGCCCGGTGCGATCACGCCGCGTACTTCCTGCGCCATGGTCCTGAACCCTTTCGTCGGCCGTTGTCCCTGCCTACGACCCTACGCGTGACTGATCGGTAAGGGCACGACGGCGTTGCACACCCGACAGCCGGTCGTCACCTCAGGAAATCGCGGACCGCACGGCCCACGCTCCCGTCGTCCAGTCCCTCCGCGCCGCCGAGCGCCAGCAGCCGGTGCGGTACGTGGAGAAGGGTCCCGGCGACCTCCCGGGCCAAGGTGCCGGGCAGGCCCGGCTCGACCAGGATCACGTCCGCGTGGTCGGCGGCGAGTACGGCCGTACGCAGGCCGATCTCGTCGAAGGGGCGGACGGTGGCCGCGTAGAGGACGGCGACGTCGAGCCCGGCCGTGGCGCGCAGTACCGGGTCCAGGGTGGCGCCGACCGCGAGCACCACGCCGCCGAGGCCCTCGCGGACGACCTCGAAGCCGCCCTTCACGGCCCGTGGTTCGGCGTTGGACTCGGCGGAGACGTGGACGTAGGCATGCTCGCCGTCGTGCAGTGCACCGAGGATGGCTCGGCGGACTTCGACGGGGTGTCCGGGGACGTGGACGGTCCAGCCCGGGGTGGCGGCGAACCTGGTCAGCTCCCCCACCGTGCCGTAGCCGACCAGGACAGTGCCCCTGGCCGCGGGTCCGTCCTCCTTCGGCCCGAGGTGGGTCTCGGCGACGGCGAGCAGCATGTCGGATTCCATGGAACTGCCTCCTGTGAAGTGCCTTTGATGCTTTCTTCAAACGGAGCAAGAATTGGTTAAGAATCCCCGCTGATCCTCTCGGTGCTTTCTCATATCGCCCTGGATTCCCGACCAAAGAGCCTTCCATGCCCGGGGCTCGGACTTTTAACAACCTCACAGGAAAGTGGCGAGGTCTTTGCCCTGCCGAGGCGAACACCTGGTTCTTGATCACCATGCTCGTGCGTAGGTTGACGCTGGTATTTCCCTGTAGGAGTGCTGGAAGGGACATGTGTCATGGCCGAAAAGGAAACACTTCCCGTCGCACGTCCGTTCGTCCATCTGATCGCGGGACCGACCGGCGTCGGGAAAAGCGCGGCGGCGACCGAACTGGCCCGGACGACCGGGGCCCCGATCGTCGTGGCCGACCGTTTACAGTGCTTCACCGATCTGGCCACGACGAGCGCCCGGGCGGGCGCCGAGGTGCCGGACGTGCGCCGGCACTGGCTGGGCGACCGGACCTTCGCCGACGGCGACCTGTCCGCGGCGGCGGCCACGGACGCCCTGGTCGGGCTGGTGACGAGGCTCGGTCCGCGGCCGGTAATCGTAGAGGGAGGCTCGATCTCGCTGCTGCGGGAGCTGGCCGCGCGCGTCGCCGGCCTGCCCTGGCGGCTGACGGTCCGCCTGCTGCCCCTTCCCGACCGTGCCGTGTACGTCGCCGCGCTCACCCGCCGGGCCCGCGAGATGCTCGCTCCGGCCGCGCCCGGCCGGAGCCTGCTGGACGAGCTGGCCGCGCTCTGGCGCGATCCCGGTCACCGTCTGCTCGCCGCCTCGGTCAACGGGTTCGAGGCCGTTCTCGAATGCTGCGCGAAATACGCGCTCGACGTGGAGACGATCGACAAACAAGACCTGCCCGAACACATCCTGAACCGGATGGCCGCCCTGATCGCCGAACGCCATGCCGAGCACGGCATTCTCCAGCATCGCGCGTTCACCGAGATATTCGGAGAATGGACGACGGGGTCGGGAATCGACTTCGGCCCGCTGGAGCGTGCAGCATGAAAGGATCATCGGATCTCATTCAGTCGCCGGGCACCCGCGCCGAGGATCTGGCGCGTGCCGCGGACGATTTCGGCCATATCGTGGGTTCCCGTCCGCTCGGCGTTCTGGCCGCGCGTTCCGCCGACGCAGTCCGGGATCTCGTCGCCTTCGCCGGAGAACACGGACTGCCGGTCTCGGCGCGCGGCGGCGGCCAGGCGCTGTACGGCCAGGGGCAGGCGGACGGCGGCTATGTCGTCGACATGGGCGCGCTGAACGAGGTGCGCTGTGTACCGGAGGACCGGACGCTGGTCGCCGGGGCGGGCGCCCCGTGGCGCGAGGTCGTACGCGCCGCGCTCGCCGAGGGGCTCGTGCCACCGGTGCTCCCCGACCATCTCGGCTCCAGCGTCGGCGGGGTGCTGAGCACCGGGGGCTTCGGTGCCGCCAGCCACCGCTACGGCGCGGCCACCGACTGGGTGCGGGAGGTGGAGGTCGTCACCGGCACCGGCGAGCTGCTGACGTGTTCGCCGGAGCGGCGCCCGGACCTGTTCGACGCGGTCCTCGCCGGTCTCGGCCAGTGCGCCCTGATCGTCGGCGCCACCCTGCGGCTGGTGCCCGCGCCGGACCGGGTGCGTCGCTACCGCCTCTACCACCACTCCCCCGGCACCTACTTCACCGACCAGCGGCGGCTGGCCAGGGACGCCCGCTTCAGCCAGGTCGCGGGCCAGGCCCGGCCGGCGCTGGGCGGCACCTGGGACTACATGATCGAGGCGGTGGCCCCGCACCCCGGCCAACTGCCGTACGAGGACGAGCTGTTGATCGGCGACCTGGACCACGACCGGGACACGGAGGAGATCGAGGACCTCTCCTACGCCGAGTATCTGCACCGCATGGACCGCGACGAACGGATGCTGCGGGCCACGGGCGAGTGGGACCGCCCGCACCCATGGCTGACCCTGCTGCTCCCCGAGGAGGCCGCCGCCGCCCTCGTCCCGCCGATGCTCGCCGAGGAGGCCCAACAGGGCCTGCGCGCCTGCGGAACCGTCCAGCTCCGCCCGCTCGCGGGCCACACCCTGCGCACCCCGCTGCTGCGCAGGCCACCGGGCGAACTCCTCTGCCTGCTCTCCCTGATGCGCACAGCACCACCCGAACACCCGGACACCGTACGGCGGTTGGTGGCCGCCAACCGCGCGCTGTACGAGCGGGCCACGGCCGTCGGCGGGGTCCTGCACCCGGGCGGCGCCCTGCCGATGACACCCGCCGACTGGCGCGCCCACTTCGGCCCCGTGTGGTCCCAACTGGCCCGCGCCAAGGACCGGTTCGACCCGTACGCCGTCCTGACCAGGGGGTACCGGCTGTGGCCGTGACCTCGGTGACCGTCTTCTGCGGGGCGTCCCCCGGCCGCGACCCCGGTCACTCCCGGACGGCCGCCGAACTCGGCCGCGCCCTCGCGGAGTCCGGCCTGCACCTCGTCTACGGCGGTGCCGGCATCGGCCTCATGGGCACGCTCGCGGACGCGGCCCTGGCCGCCGGCGGCACGGTGACCGGAGTCGTGCCGCGCCGCATGCTGCCGTACGAGATCGCGCACACCGGGCTGACCTCGCTCGAAGTGGTCGCCGACATGCACGAGCGCAAGGCGCGGATGGCGGCGGAGGGTGACGCGTTCGTGGCGCTGCCGGGCGGGCTCGGCACGGCGGAGGAGCTGTTCGAGGTGCTGTCGTGGGCGCAGTTGCGGATCCACCGCAAACCGGTGCTGCTCCTGGACCCGTCCGGCTTCTACGACCCGCTGCTGGCCTTCCTGGAGCAGGCACGGGACGAGGGCTTCCTGCGTCCGGGGGATCTGGAGCGGATCGTGGTGTGCGGGTCGGTGGCGGAGGTGGTGGGGCGGCTGGTCAACAGGCCTGCGGAGACGGCTCGTTCGGCTGATCCGGTCCGGCCGCCCGCCGGACGGACCGCGTTCCTGTTCTCCGGCGGCGGCTCGCAGCAGCCCGGCATGGGGCGCGAACTCCACGCGCTGTTCCCGGTGTTCGCGGACGCCCTCGACGAGGTCTGCGAACTGCTGGACCCCTACCTCGACATCCCCCTCCAGGACGTGATGTTCGCCGAGCGGGACACGCGCACGGCGGAACTCCTGGACCGCATCACCTATGCCAACCCCGCGATCTTCGCTCTCCAGGTCGCGCAGTACCGCCTGTTGCGCGGTTGGGGAGTCCGCCCGGACGTCGTCTTCGGATACTCGGCGGGGCGTATGGCCGCCGCCCAGGTCGCGGGCGTGTTCTCGCTGGCGGACGCCTGCCGTGCCGTGGGCACACTGTCCCGGCTGATGGGCGCGCTGTCCGGGGCGGGAGGCATGGCGGCGGTGGAGGCGTCCGAGGAAGAGCTGCAACCGATGCCCGGAGTGGTGATCGCGGCGGTCAACGGGCCCCGGTCCGTGGTGGTTTCGGGTGACCGGCGGGCGGTCGCGGAGGTCCACGCCCAGTGGACCGCCCGGGGCCGCCGGTCGCATCTGCTGCGTGTCGATGTGGCGCCCCACTCCCCGCAACTCGACCCGCTGCTCGACGACTTCCGCCGTGTCCTGCTCCCGATGGACCTGCGCGCCCCACGCATCCCGCTCGTCTCCGACATGACCGGGAAGCCGGTCGATGCCGAGGCCGCGACACCGGAGTTCTGGGTGCGGGAGCTGCGCGACCCGGTCCGTTTCGCGGACGCGGTCGAGGGGATGTCCGCGGACGGTGTCACGGACTGGCTCGAACTCGGGCCCGGGGAGGTCCTGTTGGGAATGCTGGAGGCCTGCGGTCCCGGCACGTCGGGTGCGCTGTCGATGGCCCGGGACTGGCGGACGCTGCGGCCGGTGACCGACGTAGCCTGAATGCTCCGACCGCTTCCCTCCCAAGGAGCACCGTGAGCATCGCAGGGACTCGGAGCGGCCCGCCTGCCTGGCGTCTGCTCCTCGACTACGTACGGCCGCACCGCTGGGCCCTGTTGGCGGGCGCGCTGCTCTCGCTGGTCACCGGGGGTACCGGGTTGCTGCTGCCGTTGGTGGCGCGGGGGCTCATCGACGACCTGTCGCGCCACCGGACCATCACCGGGGCGCTGCTCGCGATGTCGGCGCTGGTGGTCGCCAACGCGGCGCTGGGCGCGCTGGGTTCGTATGTGCTGCGGCGCACCGCCGAGTCGGTGGTGCTCGGTGCGCGGCGCGCCCTGTCGTCGTATCTGCTGCGGCTGCGGATCACCGCCGTGGACCGCAGCGAGCCCGGCGACCTGATGGCCCGCATCACCTCGGACACCACCCTGCTGCGCGAGGTCACCACCGACTCGCTGGTCGGCTTCGGCACCGAGGGGCTCATCCTCGTCGCGACGATCGTCATGATGAGCCTGGTCGACCCCGTGCTGCTGGCTGTCACCCTCGGGGTGATCGCGGGCGCGGGCACCGTCCTGAGCGTGATCGTGCCGCGCATCAACCGGGCCAGTCGGCAGGCGCAGGACGCGGTCGGCGTGATGGGCGCCTCGCTGGAGCGGATCCTCGGCGCGCTGCGCACGGTGAAGGCGTCCGGCGCCGAGGACCGTGAGGAGCGCACCCTGCACGCGGCCGCCGAGGAGTCGTGGCGGCAGAGCGTGCGCGCCGCCAAGTGGACGGCGGCGGCGGGCAATACGGCCGGTCTGTCGATGCAGATCGCGTTCATCACCGTCCTCGCGGTGGGCGGGGCACGGGTGGCGACGGGTGCGATCGACGTCGGCACCCTGGTCGCCTTCCTGCTCTACGTCTTCTACCTGATGCAGCCGATCCAGCAGGTCGTGGGCGCGATCACGCAGTACCAGACGGGCGCCGCCGCCCTCTCCCGCATCCAGGAGGCGCTCCACCTACCCGCCGAACCCCCATCCCCGCGAGCGCAGTTGCCCGCCCCCGGCGCCGCACCCGCGTCCCTCGCCTTCGACGACGTCCGCTTCCGCTACGGCGACGACCTGCCCTACGTCCACCACGGCGTGACGTTCGAGGTACCGGCCCAGGGCATGACGGCCTTCGTCGGCCCCTCCGGCGCGGGCAAAACCACCGTGTTCTCCCTGATCGAGCGCTTCTACGACCCCGAGTCCGGCACCATCACCCTCGACGGACGGGACCTCGCCGACTGGGAGCTGTCCGGGCTGCGGTCCGCCATCGGCTATGTGGAGCAGGACGCGCCGGTCCTGTCGGGTTCCCTGCGCGACAACCTGCTCCTCGGCAACCCGGACGCGAACGACGACGACGTCACCCGGGTCCTGAAGACGACCCGGCTCGACGGCCTGGTCGCCCGGCTGCCGAAGGGCGTGGACACCCTGGTCGGCCATCGCGGCACCCGGCTCTCCGGCGGCGAGCGCCAGCGCGTCGCGATCGCCCGCGCCCTGCTGCGCCACCCCCGGCTGCTGCTCCTCGACGAGGCGACCTCGCAGCTCGACGCGGTCAACGAGGCGGCCCTGCGCGACACCGTCGCCGATGTGGCCCGTACGACGACGGTCCTGGTCGTCGCGCACCGGCTGTCCACGGTGACGATGGCCGACCGGATCGTCGTCATGGACGCGGGCCGCGTCCGAGCGGTGGGGACCCATCGGGAGCTGGTGAGTGCCGACCCGCTCTACGCGGAGCTGGCGGCCACGCAGTTCCTGGCCACGGCCGGCTGACCCACGGCACGACCGAGGGCCGCCCGTTTCCGGACGGCCCTCAAGGTCTGTGTGCTGCGCGGTCCCGCTACTCGACGGCGGGGAGCAGTCCCGTGACCGGAGCGGCGAGGTCGGTGACCTGGTGCAACTGCTGGAGGTCGTTCAGGTGGTTCAGCGCCTTCATCTGGTCCGCGACCCGCGGGATCTGCGCCTGGTGCTCGGCGGGGATTTCACTCACCGCGAGCGAGTCCAGCAGGGCGACCGGGCTGACCTTGCCGTCCTTGAAGGCGGGCGCGTCGGCGGCGCTCGCCATCGGCGCGGCGAGGCCGGTGACCCCGACGGCG
Organism: Streptomyces sp. NPDC051576; assembly: GCF_040681835.1. Taxonomy (NCBI): domain Bacteria; kingdom Bacillati; phylum Actinomycetota; class Actinomycetes; order Kitasatosporales; family Streptomycetaceae; genus Streptomyces; species Streptomyces sp. NPDC051576. The sequence continues at coordinate 3,713 of NZ_JBFAZO010000015.1, read as the reverse complement.
AGACCAACGGCGGCGACAATACGTCGTGTTGAGATCATGCTTTCAGCAACGCGGCCCGTCCTCGCGCGGACACGGGCGCCGGGCGCCGCTCACCCGTCAGGCGGAGCGCGCCGCTCGGTTTGCCGAGCCCGGCGCGGCGGAGGAGTCTCGTAGGAGAGGCGCTTCGCGGCTCGCTCCTGTTCGGGTCGCGGCCCTCGGAGGAGGTCACCATGGGCACCGCGTCAGGCCCCGGCTTCGACACCGAAGCCCTGCGCCGGGGCATCGAGGATCACACAGCGGCGACACTTCTGTCGCTCTACGCGGACGACGCCGAGATCCACGTCGTCGACCACCAGACCCAGCCCAGCAACCCCAAGGTCCTGCACGGCCGGGACGAGATCGGCGCCATGCTCGCCGATGTCTACAGCCGGGACATGACGCACAAGCTGGAGGAGTGCGTCGTACAAGGGGACCGGGTCGCCTACAGCGAGTCGTGTCAGTATCCGGACGGGGCCAGGGTCCTCGCCGAGTCGATGCTTCTGCTGAACGACGGCAAGATCACCCGGCAGACGATGATCCAGGCATGGGACGGATAGCGAGGCTGGTGCCGAGGGTCCGGGTCAACACCCGTCTGACCTGGACCTTTTCGGCGAGTACAGTGCCGGGGGCGTCCACCGGGATTCGACGGCGAGTACCGGTTTCCGCAGCGGGTCTGCGAGCTTCCGCCGCTCTGCTGGGCTCAGTGCTGCGAGCAGTGCGAGCTCGCCCGCTTCCTCCGCCGCCACGTGCCGGTCGAACACGGCATGCCCGGCGTCGGTGATCCGTCTCATGGGTCCGGACGAGATGCGAGGGGCAGTGTTCGACCCGACGGCGCCGACCGCGGAAAGCGGGTCCTGACGGCCGTAGAACACTCGGTTAGGCTGTTCGAGGGCCGTGACTGGCGCTGAGGTGGAGCACCACCGTGGAGCGGCCCACGCGGAGTCGATGCCGTGCGCCTGGGCGACTGGTCAATCAGCTCAGGAGTGGATCATGTCCCAGGCACGGCTCATGGACGGCACCGCGCTCGCCCGGCGCATCGTCGAGGACACCGCGAAGAAAGCCGCCGACCTCATGGAGCGCACCGGTACGGCGCCCTGTCTGGCGACGGTCCTGGTCGGGGCCGACCCGGCCTCCGTCACCTACGTCCGGATGAAGCAGAACCGCTGCCGCAAGGCGGGCATCGAGTCCCGGCACGTGGAACTGCCCGCCGCCACGACCACCGCCGAACTGGTCGCCACCCTCACCGCGCTGTCCGCCGACCCGACCGTGCACGGCATCCTGCTCCAGCACCCGATGGGTGAACACATCGACGAGCGGGCCGCGTTCGAGGCGATCGCGCCGGAGAAGGACGTCGACGGCGTCACCTTCGCGTCCTTCGCGACGATGAGCTTCGGTCTACCGGGTTTCGTGTCCTGCACGCCCGGCGGCATCATGCGGCTGCTCGACGAGTACGACGTCGACCCGTCCGGCAAGCGGGCCGTCGTCGTCGGCCGCAGCGCGATCCTCGGCAAGCCGGCCGGCATGCTGCTCCTGGCCCGGGACGCGACGGTCACCTACTGCCACTCCCGCACCCGCGACCTGTCGGCAGCGGTCCGCGAGGCCGACATCGTGGTCGCCGCCGTCGGACGGCCTCGGCTGATCCGCGGCGAGGACATCAAACCGGGCGCGGTGGTGCTCGACGCGGGCTACAACGCGGGCAACGTCGGCGACGTCGACTTCGACTCCGCCGCCGAGCGCGCCTCGCTGATCACGCCGGTGCCGGGCGGCGTCGGCCCGATGACCATCGCCACGCTCCTCGAACAGACCGTGGACGCCGCGGCCCGGCAACTCGGGGTGTGATCAGCGCGTCCACGCGCTGTAGTCCATGACGTCCCCGACCTTGACGCCGTACTCGGGCTGGTCCTTCGTGAAGGTGGTCTCCAGTCCGAGGACGGTGCCGGTGGCGGGGTCCATGATCAGCATCCGGCGGGTCGCGGACTGCTGATACACGTACGCCTGCCCGCCGCGCCCGAGCCGGTCGGTCACCTCCCCCACGGGCCGCAGCCCGTCCACGCCCGCGAGCAGCCGCGCCAACGCCGCCGACTCACGCGCGCCGAGCGTCCAGTGGTCCAGCAACTCCTGTACTGCGTCGAGAAGTTCGGGGGTGGTCAGTGGCGTCTTGCTGTTCGCCGTCTCCTGGAGGTACGAGCGCAGTCCCGCGACGCTGTGCGGGGGCCGGGCATCGGGCGGGACGTCGCTCCAACTCGGCGGATACGTCGTGTCCTTGAGGACATGCCCGTCCTCGACGATCCGTTCCGTGTGCGTGTCGTCCGCCTTCCACCGCACGATCCTCTCCTCGGGGAACGTGATCGGCGGCTTGTCGTCGGACATGCCGAGGCTCCAGGAGTGCACGTGAGTTCCCTTGCGCAGTACGGGAGTTCCGTCGGCCGCGGTCGCCGCCGCGAGTGCGGCGAGCTGGTTCAGGGATACGGGGGTGGAGTGGGCCCGCACCACGAGTGGGCGGGGGGCCGCGACGGCGGGAGCGCTGCTCGGTCCGCTCACCAACAGCGTGCACACCGTCGCCACAACGGCGACTCCGGCCATGAGGCTCCAGAGCAGTCGACGGCGCCTGGGCCGGCCGTCGTGCAGCAGCCGGTTGAGCCGGCGCTCGGCGTGATGGTCCAGCGGCCCGTCGCCGTAGCGGGGCCCGTCGGCCGTGAACGGGTTGGCGCTGCGCAGGAGTTCGAGTTCGTCAGCCATGCCGGTGGTCCTTAGCTGGGGTGAGGACGGCGACCCGAAGGGGCGCGGAGAGCTGTGCGAACAGCCACGACGGCGCCGCGGAACACGTGATCATCGCCCCGCCCCTCCCAGCACCGCGAGCCGGTCGATCTCCGCTCTCAGCCTCCGCCGCGCCCGATGCAACCGCATGGCCGCGGCCCGCACACCGCACCCGAGGACGACGGCGACCTCCTCCACGCCCAGCTCCTCCCAGGCCGTCAGCCGCAGCACCTCCTGGTCGGCCGGCGACAACCGCGCGAGCGCCTCGTGCACCCAGGAGCCGGGCGTCTCCGCGTCGGGACCGGCCGCGACCTGCCGCCCGTGCGCGCTCTCGTCGTTGCCGAGCCGGTCGACGAGCCTACGGCGGCGGCCGTAGCCGCGTACGGCGTTGGCCAGGCAGTTGCGGGCCACGCCGTACAGCCAGGGCAGCTGGGACGGCGGCAGGTCGGCGCGGCGGCGCCAGGCGACGGTGAAGACCTCCGCCACCACTTCCTCGACCTCGCTGTTCCGCCCGTCCAGTCGCCGGGCAACGTAGCGGCTGACCGCCCAGTAGTGCTCGCGATAGGCAGCGGCGAAGATCTCGTCGTTGCTCATGTTCCGTTCGTGTCCGGCACCCGGGTGATCGTCACACCCGGTTTCGTGATTCTTGTCGCGCCCGTCGAGTGTGACGGGCGGGCGGAGCACGGACACAGGCGGGGCGTGAGAGACCTCAAGAGCATCAAGTGGCTGACGACCACGGACCACAAGACGATCGGCACGCTGTATCTGGTCACGTCGTTCGCGTTCTTCCTGATCGGTGGCGTCATGGCGCTGCTGATGCGCGCCGAGCTGGCGCGGCCGGGGCTGCAGATCCTGTCGAACGAGCAGTTCAACCAGGCGTTCACGATGCACGGCACGATCATGCTGCTGATGTTCGCGACGCCGCTGTTCGCCGGTTT